>CAWGZT010000010.1:0-313985 GCA_963827195.1 uncultured Actinomycetota bacterium | reverse complement strand
CTCTGCCACAGTGTCGCCATGCACGTGGGGATGACGATGCCGGTCATGGAGCCGGACCTGTGGGCCGAGGGCGCCACGACGCTCGAGGCGTGGGCCCGGGCGATCGACGAGGGGCCCTTCTCGTCGCTCTGCTTCGGCGAGCGGATGGCCTTCGACAACCCCGAGACGTTGACGCTGCTCGGCGCGGTGGCGGCGTGGACGCAGCGCGTGCGGCTGGTGACGACCGTGATCGTGCCGCAGCTGCACGACCCGGTGATGCTCGCCAAGGCGCTCGCCACCGGTGACCAGCTCAGCGGCGGGCGGCTCACCGTGGGGTTCGGGGTGGGTGGGCGCGAGGAGGACTACCGCGCGGCCGGCGCCGACCTCGCGGGGCAGACGATGGGCGAGATGGCCTCACGGGTGGCGATCATGAAGCGGGTGTGGGCCGGTGAGGACGTCACCGGCGCGACGCTCCCGGTCGGGCCGCCGCCCGTGCAGCCCGGCGGGCCGTCGCTGCTCGTGGGCACGATGGGGCCCAGGACGATCCGCAGCGCCGCGGCCTGGGCCGACGGCCTCGCCGGGGTGACGCTGGACCTCGACGTGAGCGACGTACGACGCCTCTTCGACCTCGCCGTGGCTGCGTGGGCCGAGGCGGACAAGCCGGCGCCGCGGCTGACCACGTCGTTCTGGTTTGCCCTCGACGACGGGGACGGGTCGGCGCGCGCGCAGGTGCACCGGCACCTGCGGCACTACATGAACTGGATCCCGGCGGCGTACGTCGACGCGATGGCGCCGGCGACAGGGTTCGCCGGGACGACGGCCGAGCTCAAGGACGTGCTGGCGCGCTTCGAGGACGCCGGCACCGACGAGGTGCACCTGATCCCCACCGGCTCCGACGTGGCTCAGGTCGAGCGGGTCGCCGCGCTGCTGTCGTAGGGCGTGGTTTCGACGCGGCCTCGCTGGCGCTCGGCCGGCTCAACCACCGAACGATGCGGTGGCTCGACCACCGAGCAGGCGGCTCAACCACCGAACGGGCGCTGACTCAGCGCAGGCCGATCGAGCCGTTGAGCGGGGCGTCCCAGCCGAGGGACTTCTCCTCGGTGATGCGCGCGTCGATGGCGCCGGCGACGTCCTCGGGCCAGTCGGAGGTCTTGCGGGTCTCCATGTCCATGTGGAGGAAGACCTCCTCCATGACATAGCTGACCTGGGAGTTGGTGTCGTCGAGCAGGTAGACGACCACGTGCGCGGCGCGGGCGTTGCGACCCACGATGCGCACGCGCACGGAGATCTTGTCGCCGGTGCGCAGCTCGGAGAGGTAGGTCAGGTGGTGCTCGGCGGAGAAGATCGCCTGGCCGGCCGCGGCGGGCCAGTTCATCGGGATGCCGACCTCCACCAGGGACTCGTCCAGGCCCTCGCTCGCGATGCCGAGGTAGTGGCGCACGTTGAGGTGCCCGTTGAAGTCCTCGAAGGCGACGGGGATGGACTGCTGGCAGTAGGCCGGAAGTGCGGCAACCTGCTCGTAGGACGGCTGGGAGGTGGTCACAGGAGGAACCTACCCAATGCGGAGCGGCGTCAGGCCAGGGCGGTCGCGAGGTCCGCGATCTGGTCCATCGCGGGTTCGTAGCCGGGGAAGTAGGCGCAGACCCGCTCGGCGTGGTCGCCGAAGCGCCGCTCGATCTCGGCGGCGCACTCCTCCGGGCGTGCCGCGCACGGCCAGCGTCTCGAGCATCTCGTCGGTGATCAGCGCCATCATCGCGGCGATGTCGCCGACCTTGGAGAGCGCGTTGAGCTGGGGTTGCACGTCGGCCCAGCCCTCGACCTCGAGGACGGGCACGTAGGCGGGGGTGGAGCCGTAGAACGCGAGCAGCCCGCGCGCGGCCATCGCCGCGGTCTCCTGCTCCGCGGGGGTGCGGCCCATCGCCAGGATCGCCTGGGGGTAGACGTCGAAGTCCTCACGGCGACGCCCCGAGCGCTCGAGGCCCTCCGCGACGGCCGGCAGCGTGCGCTCGAGGAAGTGACGGTGGCTGTGGAAGGGCATCACGAGCAGCCCGTCGGCGACCTCGGCGGCGGTGCGGGTCATGACCGGGCCGAGCGCGCCGAGCAGGATCGGGGGGACGCCGTGCGGGTTGGGGCCGGGGACGAACGTCGGCGGCATCAGGGTGTGCTGGGTGAACTCGCCGCGGAAGTCGAGCGGCGTCCCGTCCTGCCACGAGCCGAGGATCGCCTTGACCGCCAGCACGATCTCGCGCATCCGCGCTGCCGGCGGGCTCCACGTCGCGCCGTAGCGCTTCTCGATGTGCGGCTTGATCTGGCTGCCCAGCCCGAGGCGGAAGCGGCCCTTGCTGAGCAGCTGCAGGTCGTAGGCGGTGTTGGCCAGGTGCATCGGGCTGCGCGGCATCGCGATGGCGACGTTGGTCATCAGGTCGGTCTCGACCGCGCCCGCCGCGCTCGCGAGGGGGAGGAACACGTCGTGCGGCCCCTCGAAGGTGAAGAGGCCGGCGATCCCGGTCGCGGTCAGCTCCCTGGCCCGGTCGGCGGCGTGGTCGGGGCGGGCGTCGAGCTGCAGGTCGAGGAGCACGGGATCGACGGTAGGGGACTGGGGCGCCCGCCGTCACGCTATTTCTAGAACAAGTTCCAGTTTTTGGTGGTGACGGGTGGGTGGCGTCGAGTGACGCCAATGGCAGGTTTTGGGGGGTCTGAAACCTGTCAACGGCGTCACTCGACGCAGCTCACCGTGACCCACCGTCCTCCAGCACCCGCTGCAGCTCGGGCAGTACGTCGTCCAGGTCGCGCTGGGTGCGCAGCACCAGGACCTGGGTCTCACCGGCGCTGGGGGAGCTGCGCCGAGCGAAGAGCTCGACCACCGCCTGCATGGCGGTGTCGAAGTCGGCCTCGGGGGTCGTCGTACGGCCTCGGAGCCACTGGCGCAGCACGTGGTTGTGGGCGGTGACGACGGCGTCGGCCATCAGCTCGGCGCGGAGCGGGGCGCCCGGGTCATCGCCCAGCTCGTCGTGCATCCAGGTGCGGATGAAGGCGAGGAAGGTGCGTTGGTATTGCCGCTGGCCGCTGATCTCGCGCGCCCGCAGCGCCGGCACGTTGCTGGTGAGTCGGTAGCGGCTGCGGGCCAGGTCGCCCTCGGCGAGGTAGTGCAGCAGCACGAGCCGCGCGGCCTCGGCGACGGCGACCAGTGCGGCCGAGGGGGTGGCGGCGGCCAGGCGCTCGCGCACGGAGGCGACCAGGGTGTCGTGGTCGGGGAAGATCACGTCCTCCTTGGTCGCGAAGGCGCGGAAGAACGTCGTGCGCCCGACGCCCGCGCGGGCCGCGATGTCGTCGACGGTCGTCTTCTCGAAGCCGCGCTGCTCGAAGAGCTCGTAGGCGGCGCGGATCATCCGCTCGCGGCTCGAGCCGGATGCGGGCGTGGTGATCTGCGACATGTGCACTCCTGGTCGAGGACGACTACAGTGGTACTGAGTACCATAGTCACGGTATCCAGTATCAACAACGTCATTCGGCAAGGGAGCACGACATGCGCAACGTAGGAGTCGTGGGCTGCGGCCTGATGGGCGCCGGCATCGCCGAGGTCGTGCGCCCGGGCCGGGCTGGACGTCGTGGTCGCCGAGTCGAGCGACGCGGCCGCGCAGGCCGGGCGCAAGCGCCTGGAGGGCTCGCTGCAGCGGGCGGAGGCGAAGGGCAAGATCGACTCGGCCGCCGACGTGCTCGCCCGGATCCGGGTCGTCACCGCGCTCGAGGACCTCGCCGACCGCGACCTCGTGATCGAGGCGATCGTCGAGGACGAGGACGCCAAGGTCGCGCTCTTCCGTCGCCTCGACGAGATCGTCACCTCGCCCGACGCGATCCTGGCCTCCAACACCTCCTCGATCCCGATCATGAAGCTGGCCGTCGGTCACCGGCCGCCCGCAGCAGGTCATCGGCATCCACTTCTTCAACCCCGTGCCGGTGCTGTCAGCTCGTCGAGCTCGTGCCGAGCCTGCTCACCGCCGACGGAGACCACCGACCGCGCCCGCTCGTTCGTCGAGGAGACGCTGGGCAAGCAGGCCATCGACTGCCAGGACCGCGCCGGCTTCGTCGTCAACGCACTGCTGATCCCCTTCGTGCTCTCCGCGATCCGGATGCTCGAGTCGGGCTTCGCCACCGCCGCCGACATCGACCGCGGGCCTCGTGCTCGGCGCCGCCCACCCGCAGGGCCCCCTCGCGCTGGCCGACCTGATCGGCCTCGACACGACCAAGGCGGTGGCCGAGTCGCTCTACGAGGAGTTCAAGGAGCCGCTCTACGCCGCCCCGCCGCTGCTCAACCGCATGGTCGACGCCGGCCTGCTCGGGCGCAAGACCGGCCGCGGCTTCTACACCTACGACAAGTGATCCGAGGAGACACGCCATGAGCAACGCCGACTTCGACCTGTTCCGCACCAGCGAGGACCACGAGGAGCTGCGCGCCGCCGTACGCAACGTGGCCGACAACAAGATCGCGCCCTACGCCGCCGAGGTCGACGACAAGAGCGAGTTCCCCCAGGCGGCGTACGACGCCCTCGTGGCCTCCGACTTCCACGCCCCGCACGTGCCGGAGGAGTACGACGGCGTGGGCGCCGACGCGCTCGCCACCTGCATCGTCATCGAGGAGGTCGCCCGCGCGTGCGCGTCGTCCTCGCTCATCCCCGCGGTCAACAAGCTCGGCTCGCTGCCGCTGATCCTCGGCGGCTCCGAGGAGCTCAAGCGCCGCTACCTCCCCGCGCTGGCCAGCGGTGCGGCCGGCTTCTCCTACGGTCTCTCCGAGCGCGACGCCGGCAGCGACACCGCCGCGATGAAGACCCGCGCCAAGGCCGACGGCGACGACTTCATCCTCTCGGGCCAGAAGTCGTGGATCACCAACGCCGGCTTCTCGGACTACTACACCGTCCTCGCCGTCACCGATCCCGAGGCCGGCCGCGGCAAGGGCATCAGCGCCTTCGTCGTCGAGAAGTCCGACGAGGGCTTCACCTTCGGCGAGAAGGAGCGCAAGCTCGGCATCAAGGGCTCGCCCACCCGTGAGCTGCTCTTCGACGACGTGCGGATCCCCGGCGACCGGATGATCGGCGCGCCCGGCACCGGTCTGGCCCTGGCGCTGCAAGACGCTGGACCACACCCGCGTCACCATCGGCGCCCAGGCCGTCGGCATCGCCCAGGGCGCCCTGGACTTCGCGCTGGGCTACGTCAAGGAGCGCCAGCAGTTCGGCAAGCGGATCGCCGACTTCCAGGGCATCCAGTTCATGCTCGCCGACATGGCGATGAACCTCGAGGCCGCCCGCCAGATGGTCTACGTCGCCGCCGCCAAGTCCGAGCGCAGGTGACGCCGACCTGCCGTTCTTCGGCGCTGCTGCCAAGTGCTACGCCTCCGACGTCGCCATGCAGGTCACCACCGACGCCGTCCAGCTGCTCGGTGGCGCCGGCTACACCACCGACTTCCCGGTCGAGCGGATGATGCGCGACGCGAAGATCACCCAGATCTACGAAGGCACCAACCAGGTGCAGCGCGTCGTGATGGCGCGCCAGCTGCTCGCGCGCTGACCTGCACCGTCCTGCACCATCGCGTCGACCCGGCACGGCTGAGTCGGCGCGATGTTGCTTTGCTGTGGGGATGGGCGGCACCCGGTGGCGGATGTTGCCAAGACGTGGTGTCGGGGTGGGGTTGACGAGACCTGGGCGTGGCCCCCGGTCGACCAGAGTTCTACCTATCAACCGGATCCGCACCGAGCGGGTCCATCACCTCCCCAGGAGCAACATCATGGCTGC
Organism: uncultured Actinomycetota bacterium; assembly: GCA_963827195.1. Taxonomy (GTDB): domain Bacteria; phylum Actinomycetota; class Actinomycetes; order Propionibacteriales; family Nocardioidaceae; genus Nocardioides. Next base: position 308,219 of record CAWGZT010000010.1, on the reverse strand, counting down.
CACCCGCCGCAAGGTCCTCGTCCCGCTCGCCACCCTCGTCGTCGCCGGCGCCGTCGCCGTCGGCTCCGGTGCGAGCTTCACCTCGACGACCGCCTCGACCACCGCCGTGTCCTCCGGCTCGGTCACCCACTCCAACAACGTCAGCAACCTGACGATCGGCAACATCAAGGACGACGACGTCATCACCGGCTCGGTGACCATCACCAACTCCGGCACCCTGCCCTCGACGCTGACCCTCGCCGAGACGGCCGGCGGCACCAACAACTTCATCGGCAGCGACCTGAAGCTCAAGCTCACCCAGGGCACCACCGAGCTCTACAACGGCACCTTCGGCGGCCTGGTCGACGGCGCGAAGCTGCCCCTCGGCGCCCTGCCGGTCGGCGGCTCCACCACGGTCGTCTTCACCGTGACCCTGGACGAGACCACCGACAACACCAACGAGGGCAAGTCCGCCGCGCAGAGCTTCCAGTGGGTCTCGACCCAGCAGGCCGGCGAGCCGCTCTCCTTCCTGAGCTCGCTGCCGATCGTCGGCAACTGACCTAGCAGCACCCGCAGCACCCGCAGCACCCAGCACCCTGAGGAGGGTCGGCCCGCCCACGGCACCGGGCGGGCCGACACCCTCCAGAGCTCCACCCACCAGCACCGCAGCACCAGACCGAGAGGCCAGGCGAGATGACGATCATCAGCACCACCCCCACCGCGTCCCACAAGTCGCGGACCCGGGGATCTCGCCTCCGCGGGCTCCTGGTGAACCTCGCCCTGGGCCTCGCCTTCCTCGCCGCCCTCGCCTTCCTGCTGCCCAGCTTCCTGGGCTTCCAGCGCTACGTCATCATGGGCGGCTCGATGGAGGGCACCTACGGCCTCGGGTCCGTGGTCTTCGAGGAGGTCGTCCCGGTCTCGGAGCTGCAGGTCGGCGACGTCATCACCTACGTCCCGCCCGCCGAGTCCGGCATCACCACCCTGGTCACCCACCGCCTCGTCGAGATCGACAGCGGCACCTACCGCACCAAGGGCGATGCGAACGCCGCGGTCGACCCCTGGACCTTCCAGCTGAACACCGACACCCAGCCGCGCGCCGTCGCCCACGTCCCCTACGTCGGTTTCGCCTTCATGGCCCTCGCCGACCGCGGCACCCGGATGGCCGTCATCGGCATCCCGGCCGTCCTGATCGCGCTGTGGAGCCTCGCCGAGCTGGCCCGGGCCGTGCGCCCGTCCCGCCGCGACGACGAGCAGCCCGAGCAGCCCGAGCAGCCCGAGCAGCACGGGGACGTCGTACCGCCGGCCGTCGAGCCGCGCGAGCTCGTCCTCGTCTGACCCGACCTGCCACCCAAGCCCACCGCCGTTGCCGATTCTTGGTACGGCGGTGACCTTGTTGTGGGGTGCGCGAGACCTCGCGTCCGACACACTTTGACCACCCCTCCCCAGGAAACGAGCTCCCGATGTCCCAGCACCGCGCCGCCCAGCGGGCCCGCATGATCGGCCGCCCCTCGCGCCGACTGCTGGTCGTGCTGATCGCGCTGCTGGTCACTGCCGGGACCACCCTGTTCTCCGGGGCGAGCTTCACCTCGGGGTCGAGCACGTCGGCCACCGTCCGCGCCGCCGACGACTACTACCCGCCGAGGGTCGCGATCACCAGCCCGGGCGCGACGATCAACGGCGTCGTCGCGATCAGCGCCACCGCCAGCGACACCGGCAGCGGCGTCGCCCAGGTCGTCATCCAGTACGCCGCCGCCGGCTCGACCACCTGGACGAGCCTGTGCACGGACACCACGTCGCCGTACTCCTGCAGCTGGGACACCGCGAGCGTCGCCGACGGCGACTACCAGCTGCGCGCGATCGCCACCGACAAGGTCGGCACGAGCGCCACCTCCGCCGTGGTGGCGACCAAGGTCGCCAACCCGGCCGCCGTGACCTTGGCGACGATCCCCGACGTCGTGCGCGGCACCGTCCCGCTGAGCGCCAGCATCACCGGGGCTGCCGGGCGCACCGTCTCCAGCGCCTTCCAGCTCCGCTTGTCTGGCACCGCCAGTTGGACCACCATCACCGGGTGCTCGGCCGTCACCGGCAGCACCCCGACCTGCTCGTGGGCCACCGGCTCCCTGGCCGACCTCTACGACGTCCGGGTGCTGAGCACCCTGGGCTCCGGTGCGGCCGCGACCACCGTCACCGACGAGCAGCCCGACGTCACCGTGGACAACCTCGCCCCCACCGTCAGCCTCACCGCGCCGTCACCGATGAGCGGCACGGTCCAGGTCGTGGCCACGCCCCTCGACGACGACTCCGGCATCGCCACGGTCGACCTGTCCTACCGGCTGCAGGGCGCCGCGAGCTACACCGCGCTCTGCACCGTCACCACCGACCCCTACCGCTGCGCGCTCAACACGACCACCCTGGTCAACCTGGGCACCTACGAGCTGCGTGCCATCGCCACCGACATCGCCGGCAACACCTCGGTCGCGGCGATCATCACGCGCACCGTCAACAACGGGATCGCCTCGATCACCATCACCTCGCCCCTGACCGGGGACCGGGTGACCGGCACCAAGACGATCACCACCGACTTCTCCACTCCGCTGGGCACGGCTGCCAGCACCGTCAGGATCGATGCCAGGCTGGCCGGTGGCACCTTCACCACGATCTGCACCGACAGCACCGCGCCGTACACCTGTGACTGGGCGACGTCCTCGCTGGCCTCCGGCACCTGGGAGCTGCGCGCCACGATGACCTACAACGTCACGCTGACCGCCGTCTCGCCCGTGGTCACGGTGACGATCGACAACAACCCGCTGCGGGCACTCGACATCCAGGCCACCAACGGCGGCACGTCGGGCAAGGCCGGCGCGGGCGACGTGCTGACCTTCACCTACCTCGGCGCGGTCAACCTCACCACCCTCCAGGCTGGTTGGACCGGCGCCAGCACACCCATCACCATGAACCTCGTCGACAAGGCCGTGTCCACCGCCACCGCCACGGACCGGGCCACCTTCAGCGTCCCGCTGGGCACCGTGCTCTTCGCCCAGAACTACATCAAGGCCAACAAGTCCGTGGCGATCTCGGCCACCATGACCGCCACCAGCGGCAGCTCCGGAGGCCAGACGACCACGATCATCACGGTCGTCCTGGGGACGAGCACCTCCGGCGACCTGCGGACCGCCTCCAACACCGGTGCGATGCAGTGGACGCCGTCCGCCACCGTCAAGAGCACCGGTGGCGCCGCCTCCTCGACGACCCCGGTCACCGAGACCGGCACCACCGACAAGGACCTGTGAGTCAGCGTCCCGGGCGCCCCGGTCCTAGGCTGCGCAGGTGACCACCGTGCTGATCGTGGAAGACGACGTCGACATCGCCCTCACGCTCCAGCGGATGCTGCAGCGCCAGGGTTATGACGTCACCTGGGCCGACACGGGCCAGAAGGGCCTCGACGCGATCCGTGAGAATCCCCATGTGGTGCTGCTCGACCTGGGCCTGCCCGACATGGACGGTCTCGACGTGTGCCAGCAGGCCCGCGACTCAGGCTTTGAGGGCGGCATCATGATCCTGACCGCCCGCTCCGACGAGCTCGACCGGGTGGTCGGTCTGGACTACGGGGCCGACGACTACCTCGCCAAGCCCTTCCCGATCGCGGAGATGCAGGCGCGGGTCCGCGCCCTGGCCCGGCGCGCGGAGCGCATGCGCGGGGCTGCCGACGACACCCATGCCCCAGTCGCTGGATCTGCCGCTGGATCGCCCGCTGGGCCGGTCCCTGGATCTGTCGATGGCCAGCCGGCCCGGGACGACGGCCCGGATGCCCCCGGCGCGCTTCGGGTCAACACCGCTGCCCGCCGCGTCTTCGTCGGCACGCAGGAGCTGACGCTCACGACCAAGGAGTTCGACGTGCTCGCGCTCCTCGACTCCGACCGCGGAGCGGTCATCACCCGCGAGCGGCTGATGTCGGAGGTGTGGGACGAGAACTGGTTCGGCTCGACCAAGACCCTCGACGTGACCATGGGCCGGCTCCGCGCCAAGCTCGACGAAGCCGGGTCCGCGGTCGAGGTCGTCACCGTCCGCGGCGTCGGCTTCCGGCTCGAGGACGGTGCTCCGGGTGCCCCCGGTGCCCCGGGTGTCTAGCGTCCCGCCCGGAGGTGGGTCTCCGTGCGCTTCCGACTGACCCTCGCCTTCGGCCTGCTCGCCACGCTGGTGGTCGCCTCGTTCGTGGCCTTCCGTGTCGTCAGCATCACCGACCTCTCCGAGGACCAGGTGTCGCGCCAGGTGCAGCGCGAGGCGATGGTGCTGGCCACACTGCTCGGAGAGGGGCTGGAGCCCGGTGCCGACGTCCCGTCGCCGGAAGGGCTCGCGCCCTTCGCGATGCCCGACCGGCAGATCGTCGTCACCGTGGGAGATCGCGGCACCTCGCTCGTCGAGGGGGACCGTTGGGAGGCCGGGAACGAGAACGGGGCAGTCTCCGCATCCGCCGTCATGGGTGAGGTGACCGTCATCGTGCGCGCGCCCTGGACCGAGGTCGACGAGACCGCCGCAGCAGCCCTGCCCTCGTTGCTGGCCCTGGGCCTGGCGTTGATCACCTTCGCGGTGCTGGCGGGGGCACTGGTGGCCATCCGCATGTCCAAGCCCTTCGTCGAGCTCGCGGGCGCCGCCGACGCCCTGGCCCGGGGCCGGACCGACCTCCAGCTGCCGCGCAGCCGGATCGCCGAGGCCCGGGCCATCGCCGTCGCGCTCGAGGGTGGAGCCGCACAGCTGCGCGACTCGCTGCGCCGCGAGCGCGACCTCGCCCTGCGTGCCTCGCACGAGCTGCGTACGCCGCTGACCAGCCTGAGCCTGGCTCTGCACGACCTGACCGACCGGGACGACGCGCCCCCGGACCTCGTCGCTGCGGCCGAGCTGGCCGCCCGGCACGTCGAGCGTCTCGACCGTGCCGTCGGTGAGGTGCTGGAGGAGACCCGGCGCCACCCGGTCGTCGCGGCGGCGCAGCTGCCGCTGTCCCTGGTCGTGCCGGCGCTGGCCCAGCGCTGGGCGAACACGCTGTCGCTGGCCGAGGTCGCCCTCCAGGTGGAGCTGCTCGGCGACGCCAGCGTCCAGGTCACGCCAGGCCCCCTGGAGCAGATCTTCGAGGAGCTGCTGCTCGCCGTCCTCTCCTGCCAAGGCAGCCGGGCCTCCCTCGTCGTCGACGGCTCCGAGCGGCACGTGCGGTGCACGGTCACGGTGGAGGGTGCGGTCGAGGGTGCGGAGGGCCGGTCGTCCGAGAGCGGCGGTCCGCTCGAGCGCGCCGGGGCCGTGGTCGACGCGGTCGGTGGCCGCATGAGCGGCGACCTTGCCGCCGCGAGAGGTCTCGTGCTGGTGCTTCCGCGCCGCTGACCCCACCATCACCAAGGCTCCCCGAATCGCTCGCGATACAGTCCGAAACTTTATTCGGTTGTTTCACCCAGATGGGGGAATTCGGCCGTCGATAAGGGGTCTGACTGTCGGTGGTCCCTGATCCAATGGACCTATGGGCAACCGCGACCAGCACGGCGATCGGCACGACCCGATCCTCGCTGCGATCACGCGGGCTCGGGCCACGATCGTGGAGGTCCAGGACGTGCCGGCGTGGCGGATGTCGGGGGCCACGACCCGCGACGCCCTGCTCGAGCTGGCGGAGCTGAAGTCGACGCTGGCCGGCCTCGAGGTCCAGGTCCTGGCGCACGCCCACCACTCAGGTGCCGTCGACTCCGTCGGCGCGACGTCGGTGGGCGCGTGGTTGGCGCACGAGACCCGGATGACGGCGGTGGAGGCGCACCGCCTGGTCAAGCACGCGGTTGCGGTCGATGCCCGCCACACCTCAGTGGGTGCGGCGCTGTCGGCCGGTGGCCTGCGCCCCGACCAGGCCCGGGTCGTGGTCGACGCCGTGGACGCGTTGCCCGATGACGTCGACCCGCAGGTGCGGGACCAGGCACGGGTGCACCTCCTGGACGCGGCGGGACACCACGACGCGAAAGCGTTGCGGGTGCTGGGCAAACGGGTCCTCGACGTGGTCGCACCCGAGGTCGGTGAGGCCCAGCTCGCCGCCCAGCTCGAAGCCGAAGAACGCGCAGCCGAGAAGGCGGCGCGGTTGACGATGACCGACGACGGGCACGGCAAGACCTACGGGAGGTTCACCCTCCCGACCTGGCAGGCCGACCTGCTCCGCACAGCCCTCCACGCGTTGGCCTCACCCAGGCGCGGCAACAGTGGCGCGACCCCGGAAGGGATGGGGACCGCGTTCGGTGACTACCTCCAGCGCTACCCGGTCGACCGGCTCCCCGACGCCGGCGGCCTGTGCGCGACCGTCGTGGTCACCATGGACTACACGACCCTCCTGGGTGGGCTGAAGGCAGCACAGCTCGACACCGGGACCCTGATCAGCCCCAGCCTCGCCAGGCGACTCGCGTGCCAGGCCGGGATCATCCCCGTCGTCCTCGGCGGTGACTCCCAGGTCCTCGACGTGGGCCGCAAACGCCGGTTCCACTCCGAGACCCAGCGCATCGCGCTGGTCACCCGCGACCGGGGGTGCACCACCCTCGGCTGCGACCGACCCGCGGCGTGGTGCGAGGCCCACCACGAGGTGCCGTGGTCGAAGGGTGGCGGCACGTCGGTCGACCGTGGCCGGTTGCTGTGCTCGCGACATCACCACCTCGCCCACCACCCCGACTACGACACCACCCACCACCCGGGCCGGAAGGTCTCCTTCACCAAACGCGAGTGAGCGGCGGTCTCGACACGGGCTCGCTGACGCTCGCCCGGCTCGACCAACGAAAGTGGCTGACGCTCGACCACCAACCCTGTTCGGTGGTCGAGCCGACCGAGCCCCGGCGAGGTCGCGTCGAGACCCGTGAGGCAGGAGAGCACCTCCGGAAGGTCCTGTCTATGCAGACCTCTTTCTCGGCGTACTTGGTCTCGACGCGGGCTCGCTGGCGCTCGCCCGGCTCGACCCGCGAGGGGTGGCGCTCGCCCGGTTCGACCAGCGTCGGGAAAGTCCGTGACGTTTTCGACCTCATCGGGCGTTCAGGAGGGCTAAAACGTCACGGACTTTCCCGGCCAGACGTCACGGACTCTCGAGGATCGCCTGGAGGGCGAGGAGGTCCTTGGTGGTGGCGCGCTTCATGGCGGCGGCCATGAGGGGGGCGGCGATGTGGCCGAGGCCGGAGGGCTCGCCCTGGTTGCGCAGCGTCATCAGGGTGCGGCGGTCGTCGAGGGCGGTCCAGGTGTAGGTGGTCTGCATCGGGAAGGGGCCCTGGCTGGTGCTCATGACGAGACGCTCGTGGGGGACCAGCTCGCGCACCTCGTAGGTGTAGGAGAGCCGGCGACCCAGGAAGTGGGCGACGAACGCCATGCGGGAGCCGACGGCCACCGGCGGGGTCGTCTCCCAGGTGATCGAGGAGATGTTGGCATACCACCGGGGGGTGTTGTCCGGGTCGGACGCGAAGTCGGCCACGACCCCCAAGGGGGCATTGATCTCGAGCGAGGTCACTACGTCGACGGCCATGGTCGCACCGTAGTGCGTGGACAGCGGGGCGTCGCCACCTCTGCTGTCCCCCGAGCGGCAGAGGTGACGACGCCACCGGTGACGATCCAGCGGACCGGCACCATGACCTGCCCAACGCACCCGGCGCGCCGAGGGTCACGGACCAGAAAGTAAAGAATTCAACGGTACGTGTGGTGCGGAGGGACGATCCACCGGCAGAAGCGTCGGACTGCGGCGTTCTGCCGGTGGAGTGGTCGTCAGCCTTCAGGACGTCCGGCGCTGCCCGGCCATGAGCATGACCGCGCGGTCCAGGTTCACGACTTCCGCCCGAAGAGGCGGCTGAAGAAGCCGGACCCCTCCTCGCGGGCGTGGCCGGGGCAACGGTCGGCGCGGGGTACGCCGGCCAGGACCTGGTCGACGTGCTGACCGCAGCCGGCCCAGGTGGTCTTGCCGCACTGCTTGCAGGTGACTGCTCGACACATGATGGAGCTCCGTTCGGGTAGGGGTTTTCAGCCGTGCGAGAAGGTGATCGTCGGCAGGACCTTGCGCAGCCATGCGGGGGACCACCAGGCCGCCTTGCCGGTGAGGCGCAGCATGACGGGCAGCAGGACGAGTCGCACCAGGAAGGCGTCGAGCAGCACGGCGACACCGAGGACGACACCCATCTCCTTGGGAGGCAGCGGGCCGGACAGGGCGAAGGTGAAGAACACCGCGACCATGACCGCGCCGGCAGCGAAGATCACCCGGCCGGAGTGGGCCAGCGAGCCGACCATGGCCTCCTTGGGGTCTCCCGAGTGCTCGTAGTGCTCCTTGGCCGAGGCCAGCAGGAAGACCGTGTAGTCCATCGCGATCGCGAAGATCATCGCGAAGAAGAACACCGGCGCCCAGGCGTCCAGGAAGCCCTGGCTCTCGAAGCCGAGCAGGTCGGAGCCGATGCCCTCCTGGAAGACCAGGCGGGCGACACCGAACGCCGCCGCGGTCGAGAGCAGGCTGGCCAGGGTGCCGAGCAGCGAGATCAGCGGCGCCTGCAGCGCGACGAGCAGCAGCAGGAAGCCGAGCACCAGCACGACGCCGATCACCAACGGGGTGGAGTCGTCGAGCTGTGTCTTGAGGTCGAGGTTCTCCACGGCGGCGCCACCGACGAGCGCACTCGCGGGCAGGTCGGCGCGGAGCCGGTCGACGGTGTCGCCCAACGTCGGGTCGGACGGGTCGACGGTCGGGACCGCCTGGATCAGGACCAGGCCGCTGTCGTCGCTCGCGGGCATCGGCTGCATGGCGCCGGCGATGCCCTCGTCGGCGGAGAGCACGCTCGTCGCGGCGTCGGCGTCCGACTTCTTCATCACGATCTGCAGGGTGCCGGGGGCACCTTCACCGAAGGACTCCTGGACCAGGTCGTAACCGACGCGGGCGCTGGACTCCTCGGGCAGGACCTTGATCGAGGGCATGGCGGTCTTGAGGCCGATGATGGGCGCTGCCAGGGCCAGCAGCACGATCAGCGAGCCCAGGCCCCAGACGACGGGGCGCTTCCAGAGGCGCTCGCCCCAGGCGGCGAACTTGGGGGAGCGGTGCTCGCCCGACTTGGCCCACGGCAGCGAGAGCTTGTTGATCTTGTGGTCCAGCTTGAAGAGCACGAGCGGTAGCAGGGTGAGCGTGGCGGCCAGGACGAAGACGACGGACAGCATGATCCCGCCGGCCATCGAGCGGAAGGACGGCGAGGGGACGAGCATCACGGCCGACAGCGAGATCAGCACGGTGGCACCCGAGAGCAGCACCGCCTTGCCTGCGGTGTCCATGGTCTCGGCGACCGCTTGACGGGCGGAGTTGCCGGCGCCCATCCGCGACGCGCGATAGCGGACCACGAGGAACAGCGCATAGTCGATGCCGAGCGCCAGGGCGAACATCATGGCGAAGTTCATCGCCCAGATGGAGACCGGGACGAGCTCGTTGATCAGCACCAGGGAGCCGGCCGAGGCGATCAGGCCGGCGAGGGTCAGCAGCAGGGGGAGACCGGCGGCGACCAGGGCGCCGAAGGCCAGGACCAGGATCGCCATGGTGACCGGCCACGAGACCATCTCGGACTTGAGCATGGCCTCGAGGTTGGCCTCGTTGAAGTCGGACCAGAGCAGCGAGGAGCCGGTCGGGTTGACCTGGACCCCCTCCACCGAGATGTCCTGCAGGTCCTCCTTGAGGTCTGTCGCGACGCGCACCATCTCGTTGGTGTCGGCGCCGGCACCGGCGAGGATGATCGCCGTGCTGCCGTCCTCACTGATGGTCGCGCCGGGCATCGGCGCGATCACGTCCGCGATGCGGGGCTCGGCCTCCAGCATCCGGGTGACCTGCCCGATGACCAGGGCGGCGTTGGCGTCGGTGATCGCTCCGTCGGTGGAGTGCACGACGACCTGGATCGCCGAGGACGCGTTGCCGCCGAAGCTCTCCTGGGCCAGCTCACGCGCGGAGACGGACTCGGAGCCGTCGGCCTGCCAGCCCGCTCCGGAGAGGTTCTGCTCGACCTGGGGGGCGAAGGCGCCCAGCCCGATGATCAGCAGCAGCCACACGCCGGTGACGAGCTTGGCGTGGTCGGTGACCCAGACGCCGAGGCGTCCGAGCGGTCCCGGGCTGAAGCCCGGCGTGTAGTCGGGTTCGGCCGCCCTGCGAGGGCGGCTCTCGGTGATGGTGCTCATGGAGGGAGTCCGTTCGGTGTGGAAGGTGAGGAGTCAGAAGAGAGCCGGCAGCGCGCGCACGGCGGTGTAGCCGGCGACGCCCAGCACGAGGACGGTGAAGGCTGCCGAGAGGTGACGGGTGTCGACCCGGTCGGCGAGACGAGCGCCCACGACGGCGGCGAGCGCCGAGGCGATGGTGAGCGTGAGGACGAGGCCCCAGTCGGGCGCCGTGCCGACGCCGGCCCGGGTGGCGAGGGCAGCAGCGCTGGTGATGGTGATGACCACCAGCGAGGTGCCGACGGCATATTCCATCGGGAGGGCCAGGGCGAGCAGGAGCGCGGGTACGACGAGGAATCCGCCGCCCACCCCCAGGAATCCCGTCAGCAGGCCCACCACCGTGGCCGTGACGAGCACCTTGAGTGCCTGGGGGCACCGGCAGGCGAAGGTCGGGCTGAAGGTGATGATCGGGTCGTCCAAGGTCGGCCGGTGGTCCGGCTGCGGCTCGGAGCGGCGCCCGCGCAGCAGACGCCACGCCATCACCGCTCCGACCAGCAGCATCAGGGCGGCGAACGCCGCGAGCAGGACGTCCTCGGAGACGAGGGCCGATGCCTTGGCGCCGGCCACCGCCCCGCCGATCGCCACGATCCCGAAGGTGGCACCCCGCGCCAGCAGCACGTTGCCGCCGCGGTGGGCAGCGATCGCGCCGATCAGCGAGGTGGTGCCGACCACGACCAGCGAGCCGGTCGTCGCCTGGGAGGGGGACTGGTCCAGCAGGTAGACCAGCACCGGGACCGCGAGGATCGACCCGCCGCCGCCGAGAGCACCGAGGCTGAGCCCGATGAGCGCTCCGGCGACGAGCGCGAGGACGAGCGTCACGCGTCGGGCCCCACCAGGTGTAGCCCCACCTTCTCGGCGTTGTCGAACGAGTCGTCGATCGCGACCAGGGTGCGGCCGTGGATGTCCAGCATCGAGGCGGCCACCGACGCGCGGTAGCCACCGGCGCAGTGCACCCAGACCTCGCCCGAGGGGACCTCGTCGAGACGGCTCCACAGCTCGTGCAGCGGGATGTTGACGGCGCTCCTGATGGCGGCGGAGTCGTGCTCGTCGGCGCGGCGTACGTCGAGGATCACGACCTCGCGGTGGTGCCGGACCTGCTCGAGGTCGGCGAAGGTCGCGGTCTCGAAGCTCGAGAGCCCGTCGCTCGACCAGTCGGACGGCGTGCCGGTGGCGTGTGCGGCGGGACGGTCGATGCCGATGCGCACCAGCTCGCGCTGGGCCTCGGCCACGTCGTCGGCGGACTCGCCGAGCAGGGTGACGGCGGTGCCCCAGGGGATCAGCCAGCCGACGTACGTCGCGAAGCCGCCGTCGAGCCCGAAGTTGAGCGTGCCGGGGGCGTGGCCCGCGGCGAAGGCGGTGCGGTTGCGCAGGTCGATGACCCACTCGCCGGCCTCGATGCGCTTGCGCAGCTCGTCGGCGTCGGCCAGCGCGGGCTCGCTCAGGTCGGGCGCCGACGGGCCGGCGGCGTTGGCCGGCGACATGTGGGCGTAGTAGGTCGGCCAGGCGCCCAGGCCGTCGAGCAGCTCGCGGACGTAGGTCTCCTCGTCCTGGGTGAGGACCGGGTTGGACTTCTTCTCCTGCCCGATGGTCGACTCGGTGGCGTCCGACTGGGTCGCCGCGCAGAACGAGCCGAAGCCGTGGGTCGGGAAGACCTCGGCGGTGTCCGGGAGCAGGTCGGCCATCCGGTGCGCCGACGCGTGCTGGTGGCGCGCGAGGGCCTCCTTGTGCTCGTCGCCCAGGAGGTCGGGGCGACCGGTGGCTCCGAAGAGCAGCGAGCCGCCGGAGAAGACGCCGAGGTCCCTGCCTCCCTGACCGCCTCCCTCGCCCTCGCCGGCGCCGGCGCCGGTGTCGCGCAGGGCGTAGGAGAGGTGGTTGAACGTGTGGCCCGGCGTGGCGAGCACGGTGAGACGCATGCGCTCGCCGATCTCGATCACGTCGCCGTCGCTCACCGGCGTGCGGTCGAAGGAGACCTCGTCGGCGCCGTTGACGACGTAGGCCGCCCCGGTGGCCTCGGCGAGCGCGAGCCCGCCGGTGACGTAGTCGTTGTGGATGTGGGTCTCGAGGACGTGGGTGAGGCGGACCTCGTGCTCCTCGAGCAGCGCCAGCACGCGGTCGATGTCGCGCTGCGGGTCGATGACGAAGGCGTGCTCGCCGTCGTGCACGAGATAGCTGCGGTCACCCAGGGTCTTGGTCTCGATCGGGTGGATCGTCAGGTCGTTCATCGGGCGGCTCCCGTCTCGACGGGGCGGCCGGAGCTGATCCAGGCCTGGGTCCCACCGCGCACGTTGACGGCGTCGAAGCCCTGCGCGACGAGCACGTCGACCATGGCCGAGCTGCGGTTGCCGGAGGCGCAGATGACGTGCACCGGGGCGGTGCGGTCGAGCTCGTGGAGCCGCGAGGTGAGGACGCCCATCGGGAGGTTGACGGCGCCCGGCACACGACCCTCGGCGTACTCGCTGGCCTCTCGCACGTCGACGAGGGCACCTCCGCTCTCGAGGGCGGCGGCGGTCTGGTCGATGTCGATCTCTCGCATGTCGTCGTTCCTTCCTGGCGCTGTGGCCTGGTGGACCCGGTGGGAGGAACCCCCGGGAGGGTTATGCGTTCGACATTAGCAGAACCCCCCGGGGGGTTGTACAGTTGAGGGGACAGGGAGCCTGGAGATGCTCTCCCACCCCACTATGGAAGGAACGACGATGGCCGACTACACCCTTTCGATCACCGCGGAGCTCCCCTACGAGGAGACCGTCGCCGCCGTGCGCGACCAGCTCGCGGAGGCCGGCTTCGGCGTGCTGACCGAGATCGACCTGCGCGCGACGCTGAAGAAGAAGCTCGACGTGGATGTCGCGCCGCAGATCATCCTCGGCGCCTGCCGTCCCGAGCTCGCGCACCAGGCGCTCCAGGCCGAGCCCTCCATCGCCGCCCTGCTGCCCTGCAACGTCGTGGTGCGCTCCGTCGGCGAGTCGACGACCGTCGTCGAGGCCTTCGACCCGGCCGTGATGACCTCCTTCGCCCAGGACTCCGAGGCGCTGCGCACGGTCTCCGAGGACGCGCGCGCCCGGCTGTTGAATGCCCTGGCCGCGGTCGCAGCCCTGGAAACGAGCGCGTGATGGACCTCGAGCCCACCGACATCAAGCCGATCATCACCCGGATGAAGCGTGCCAACGGCCACCTGGCCAGCGTGATCCGGATGATGGAGGAGGGCTCGTCCTGCGAGGACGTGCTGACCCAGCTGGCTGCGGTCAACAAGGCGCTCTCGCGCGCCGGCTACGCGATCGTCGCCACCGGCCTCCAGACCTGCCTCGAGGACGGCGACGGCCTCGACGGCGTCGACATCAAGAAGATGGAGAAGCTGTTCCTGGCGCTGGCCTGAGGATCCTCGCCCGCGAGACGGTCGTCGCCCCGGCGACGCCCGTCACCATCGCGGCGACGACGACGAGCGACGAGACGTTGAGCTGGGCGACGCCCGAGAGGCCGTGGCCGACGTTGCAGCCGCCGGCGATCCAGCCGCCCGCGCCCAGCAGCACCCCGCCGGCCGCGAGCTGGAGGTAGCGCACGCGCTGCTCGCCGCGCACCCAGAAGCCGCCTGCCTCGGCACTCGCAGTGCGGGCGCCGATGGTGCCGCCGACGACGATGCCGAGCAGGAACGACACCAGCCAGTACGCCGGGCTGCCGTCGGCGAGGCTCGCCACGGCGCCGACCGTGCTGGGCCCGAAGGTGCTGTCGCCGAGCGCCGCGAGCGCCCAGCCGAGCGTGACCACCGCGCCGAGCCCGAGCCCGAGGCGCTGCCAGCCCCACGTGCCGGACGCCCGGTCGTCACGGTGGTGCGTGCGCAGCAGCGCCGTGGCGACGACCGCGAGCAGGACCGCCGCGACCAGCAGACGGGGGAGCCCGAGGATGCCGGGCAGCGTCGCGTCCTCGCCGCCGGAGAGCACGGTCGGGCCGGGGAGCGACAGGTCGCGCGCAGCCAGCTCGCCGACCGCCCAGCCACCGATACCGACCAGCGCGCCGAGCATCCCGGAGCCGAGCTTGTAGAACAGCCCGGAGACGCACGACTGCGCGACGACCATGCCCACGCCGATCAGCAGGCCGCCGGTGATGTTGGCCACCGGACGGAAGGCCAGGCCCCGGTTGAGGTCCTCGGTGCCCGGGAGCAGGAACAGCAGTGAGAGTCCGACCGCTGCGATCGCCACGCCGAGCGCCCAGCCGCGGGCGAGGAGGAAGCGTCGCTCCAACGCGGTCCTGATGGCGGAGTGGAAGCAGAGCTGCCCGCGCTGCAGCACGAAGCCCAGCGCGATGCCGGCCAGGGCGCCGGTGAGGATCGCGACGGTCATGCGCCGGCGGTGTCGGTCGTGACGTCGGTGGTGATGCTGACCTCGTGGGTCAGGGTGCGGTGCACCGGGCACTTGTCGGCGATCCGCAGCAGGGCCTCGCGCTGCTCGTCGGACAGGGCCGCGTCGAGGGTGATCACGCGGTGCAGCCGGTCGAGCTGGCCCTCGGTGGTCTCGCACTCCTCGCAGTCGCGGGCGTGGATGCGCTCGTGGGTCACCGTGACGGTGCTGGTGCCGTAGTCCCAGCCCTTGCGCCGTGCATACATCCGCATCGTCATCGACGTGCAGGCGCCGAGCGCGGAGAGCAGCGTGTCGTAGGGGTTGGGACCGGTGTCCTCGCCGCCCACCGAGGCGGGCTCGTCGAGCCGCCACCGGTGGCCGCCGCCGCTCACGTCGTGGGCGAAGCCGCCCTCGGCGGAGACCTCCTGGACGCGTACGCCGGCCGCCTCGGCGGGCGCGTCGGCTGGCGCGGGCGTCTCGGGAGCACCGGACGCGAGGTAGCGCGACGACCAGGCGGCGATGACGCTGGCGGCGTAGTCGGAGTCGGCGCGCCTGCTGAGCAGGTGGTCGGCGCCGTCGAGGGCGACGAAGGACTTGGGGTGCCGCGCGGTCTCGAAGATCCGCCTGGCCTCGTCGACCGCGACCACCTCGTCGAGCGGGGCGTGCAGGATCAGCAGCGGGCGGCGCAGGCCCGCGATCCGCTCCTGCTGGGGCTGGTCGGCGAGGTCGTCGGCGAGCTCCTTGCCGATGTGGATCGTGCGACCGCCGATCGAGACCTCGAGGTGGCCGTCGTCGGTGTCGGTCGCCGACTCCAGCAGGTGCTCGACGTGGCTGGGGCTGGCCGGCGCGCCGACGACGGCGACCGCCTTCACGCTGGGGAGCCGCTCGGCGACCGCCAGCACGGCGGCGCCGCCCAGCGAGTGGCCGACCAGCAGGTCGGGGCCGCCCTCGGGGCGGTCGAGGTGCTCGGCGAGGTAGGCGGCGGCCGACTCGAGGTCGGCGAGGTTGCTGGTGAACGTGGTGTCCGCGAAGTCGCCCCCCGACGAGCCGAGGCCGGTGAAGTCGAAGCGCAGGACGGCGATCCCGCGCTCGGCCAGCGCCGCGGAGATGCGGGTCGCCGCGTGCGACTCGCGGCTGCAGGTGAAGCAGTGGGCGAAGAGCGCGGTGGCGCGCACCTCGCCGGCGGGCAGGTCGAGCGTCCCGTGGAGGGTGTCGCCGCCCGCCCCGGTGAACTCGACGTCCTGGTGGCTCGGCTCGCGTGACATGTCGTCACGGTAGCGGGGCGTTGCCGATCGCCGGTCGGCGTGGCACAGTGAGTTACTGACCGATCGGTCTGTAAAGGTGGAGGAAGCATGACGGCGAGCCCGACGACCACGACCGCTCCGGCGTACGACGAGGACGCGCTGCTGGCGGACTTCGAGCAGACCATCGCCCGGCACGACCGCATCGAGCCGCGCGACTGGATGCCCGAGCGCTACCGCGCCACCGTGGTGCGCCAGGTCGCCCAGCACGCGCACTCCGAGATCATCGGCATGCAGCCGGAGGGCAACTGGATCACCCGCGCGCCGAGCCTGCGCCGCAAGGCGATCCTGCTCGCGAAGGTGCAGGACGAGGCGGGCCACGGGCTCTACCTCTACGCTGCCTGCGAGACCCTCGGCGTCTCCCGGGGCGAGCTGACCGAGCGGCTGATCGACGGTCGGCAGAAGTACTCCTCCATCTTCAACTACCCCACGCTCTCCTACGCCGACGTCGGCACGATCGGCTGGCTCGTCGACGGCGCCGCGATCTGCAACCAGGTGCCGCTGTGCCGCACCTCCTACGGGCCCTACGGTCGCGCGATGATCCGGGTCTGCAAGGAGGAGTCCTTCCACCAGCGGCAGGGCTACGAGCTCCTCGCGACGATGATGCGTGGCACCGACGAGCAGCGCGCGATGGTGCAGGAGTCGGTCGACCGCTTCTGGTGGCCGGCGCTGATGATGTTCGGCCCGCCCGACGCCGACTCGCCCAACACCGCCCAGTCGATGGCCTGGGGGATCAAGCGCGACACCAACGACGACCTGCGCCAGAAGTTCGTCGACATGTCCGTGCCGCAGGCCGAGGCGCTCGGCGTGACCCTGCCCGACCCGGACCTGCGGTGGAACGAGGCGCGGGGGCACCACGACTTCGGCCAGCCCGACTGGGAGGAGTTCATGACGGTCGTGAAGGGCGGTGGCCCCTGCAACGCCCAGCGGATCGCGCACCGGCGCCGGGCCTGGGAGGACGGCGCGTGGGTGCGCGAGGCGGCCACGGCGTTCGCGGAGGCCAGCCGATGACCCAGCCGATCGAGCCAGCCAGGGGACGGCGTCCAGGCCGAGTGGCCCCTCTACGAGATCTTCGTGCGCGGCAGGCGGGGGCTCAACCACGTGCACGTCGGGTCGCTGCACGCCGCCGACGACCAGATGGCGCTGCGGCACGCGCGCGACGTCTACACCCGCCGCAACGAGGGCGTCAGCATCTGGGCGGTGCGCGCCGACGCCGTGGTCGCGTCGAGCCCCGACGAGAAGGACCCGCTCTTCGCGCCCGCCGGCGACAAGGTCTACCGGCACCCGACGTTCTACTCCATCCCCTCCGACGTCCCCCACATCTGAGGCCGCGATGACCGACCACGAGAGCGTCTACGACGGGCTCCTCGGCGACGCCGAGGGCTGGGCCTTCGGCACGTCGTTCGAGGACCCGCTGGCCGGGGTGGACACGACGATCCCGGCGGGCGTCGACGCCCAAACCCTGGGCGCCTACTGCCTGATGCTCGGCGACGACGCGCTGATCCACTCCCACCGGCTCTCGCAGTGGACCAGCAACGCGCCCGACCTCGAGGACGACATCGCGCTCGCCAACATCGCGCTCGACCTGCTCGGCCAGGCCCGGCTGCTGCTGGCCCGGGCGGCGGCGGCCGACCCGGCGCTGGTGCCGGCGCTGCCCGCTGGGTCGCCCGTGCCGGCCGAGGACGCCCTCGCGTTCTTCCGCGACGAGCACGCCTTCCGCAACGTGCGGCTCGTCGAGGGCGACAACGGCGACTTCGCGGTCACCGTCGTGCGGCTGCTCGTCGCCTCGTCGCACCGCCTCGCGCTCCTGCAGCACCTGGCGACCAGCGACGACGCCGTGCTGTCGGCGATCGCGGTCAAGGGGGTCAAGGAGCTGACCTACCACCGCGACTACGCCGGCCGCTGGTTCCTCACCCTCGCCCGCGGCACCGAGGAGTCGCGGCGCCGGCTGCTGGCCGGGCTGGCCCTGGTCTGGCCGTTGCGAGCCGAGCTCACGCGCACCCATCCGATCGAGGCGCGGGCCGCCGAGCAGGGCGTCGGCGTCGACCCCGCGACGGTCACCGACGAGGTCGACGCGGTGCTCGCCCAGGTGCTCGACGCCAGCGGGGTCGACCTGCCTGAGGTCGCGTCCACCGGCCCCGTGAGCGGCGGCACGGGCCGCGACGGCCGGCACACCGAGGTGATGGGGCGGCTGCTCGCCGAGATGCAGGTCGTCGCCCGCGCACACCCCGAGGGCCTGTGGTGACCAGGACGGCGGTGACCAGGACGGCGGTGAGCGCCTACGACGTCGCGGCCGCCGTGACCGACCCCGAGATGCCGATGCTGACCCTGGCCGACCTCGGCGTGCTCCGCGACGTCGACGTCGCCGACGACCACGTGGTCGTGACCATCACCCCGACCTACTCCGGCTGCCCGGCCATGGCGACGATGCGCGACGACCTCGTGCGGGCCCTGCAGGGGGCCGGGTGGGCCGAGGTGGAGGTGCGGGTCAGCCTGCACCCGGCCTGGTCGACCGACTGGATCTCCCCGCGCGGCCGCGACGCCCTGCGCGAGCACGGGATCTCCGCGCCCGGACCGGCGCCCCACCGGTCGGGGCCGGTCGCGCTCACCCTCACCCCCACCCGGCGCGAGCTCACCTGCCCGCGCTGCGGCTCGTCGTACGTGGACGTGGTCTCGGAGTTCGGCGCGACCGCCTGCAAGGCGATCTATCGCTGCACGGCGTGCCTGGAGCACTTCGACCACGTGAAGGAGATCTGAGCGATGACCGTCACGACGAGGCCGCCGCGCGCGCGCTTCCACGAGCTCACCGTGGCCGGCGTGGAGCGGCTCACCGACGACGCGGTCGCGGTCACCTTCGCGGTGCCCGACGACCTGGCCGACGACTACGCCTTCCTGGCCGGGCAGTCGTTGACGCTGCGCCGTGTCGTGGACGGGGTGGAGCACCGCCGGTCCTACTCGATCTGCGCGCCGGTCGGCGCCCGCCCCCGCGTCGGCGTCCGGGAGGTGCCCGACGGGCTCTTCTCCTCCTGGCTGGTCCACGAGGTGCGGGCGGGGGACACGATCGAGGTGCAGACGCCCACCGGCAGCCTGCGCGCCGACGCGGGCGAGGGCGGGCGGCACCTCGTCGTCGCGGCGGGGTCCGGGATCACCCCCATGCTCTCGATCGCCGCGACCGTGCTCAGCCACCCGGACGCGCAGGTGACGCTGCTCTACGGCAACCGCACGACCGGCACCGTGATGTTCGCCGAGGAGCTCGCCGACCTCAAGAACCGCCACGGTGCCCGGCTCGACCTGGTGCACGTGCTCTCCCGCGAGCCGCGCGACGTCGAGCTCTTCTCCGGCCGCCTCGACGCCGACCGGTTGCGCCGCCTGCTCACCACCCTGGTGCCGGTCGCCGCCCTCGACCACGCGTGGCTGTGCGGTCCCTTCGGGATGATCACCGACGCGCGTGCCGTGCTCGCCGAGCTCGGGGTCCCGTCGGAGCGGGTGCACGCCGAGCTCTTCTACGTCGACGAGCCGCCGCCCGAGCTCCACCGGCCGGTCGAGGTCGTGGCGGGCGACGTCAGCGAGGTGAGCGTCGTGCTCGACGGACGGCGTACGACGTCGGCGATGCAGCGCGGGCAGAGCATCCTCGACGGCGCGGCCCTGACCCGCCACGACCTGCCGTTCGCCTGCAAGGGCGGGGTGTGCGGCACCTGCCGGGCGAAGGTGACCGCGGGCGAGGTCGACCTGCGCCGCAACTACGCGTTGGACGCCGACGAGGTCGAGCGCGGCTACGTGCTGACCTGCCAGACCCACCCGGTGAGTGACGAGGTCACGGTCGACTTCGACGCCTGAGCCCGTCGAAGGCCACGCCCGCGACGGTGTGGGCCAGGACGTCGGCATCGACCGGGCCACCGGGGCGGAACCACTCGACCAGCGAGTTGACCATCCCGAAGAGCAGCCGGCTGACGACGTCGGGATCGAGGTCGTCGCGCAGGCCGCCCTCGGCGACGGCCTCGCGCACCAGCCCGGCGAGGCGCACGTCGATCAGACGGCGCCGCTCGAGCGCCGCGAGCTCGACCTCGCTGTTGCCGCGCACGCGCAGCAGGAGCGTCACCGCCGGCAGGTGCTCGCTCAGGATCAGCACCGAGGACTCCAGGGCGCTGCGCAGCCGCACGGTGGCCGTGCCGCTCGCGGTCGCCGCCTCCTCGACGGCGGCGCTGAGCAGGTCCAGCGCCTCGTCGAGCGCGGAGGCGAGCAGCGCCTCCTTGCTGGGCACGTGGTGGTAGATCGCCGACTTGGTGAGCCCGAGGTCGCGGGCCAGGTCGCCGATGCTGGTCGCGTCGTAGCCCTGGGTGTTGAAGAGCTCGATCGCGCGGCGCAGCACCGTCTCCTGGTCGTAGCCGGGGCGCCCCCTGCGCGCGGGGGTGCTGCCTGCGGCATCGACGGACATGGGGCGACCGTAGCCTGATCCCCGTGCAGTGCTCCTACTTCGACGCAGGCCGGTGCCGCTCGTGCAGCCTGCTGGACACGGCGTACGACGTGCAGGTGCGCGCCAAGGAGGACGAGTGCCGCGCCCACCTCGCCGCCTTCGACACGCTGACGTGGTTGCCGACGGTGACGAGCGCCGAGGCGGGCTTCCGCAACAAGGCCAAGATGGTCGTCGCGGGGACCGCAGCCGAGCCCACGCTGGGGATCCTCGACCCGACCGGCGCCGGCGTGGACCTGCAGTCGTGCCCGCTCTACTCACCGGCCGTGCACGCGCTGCTGCCGCTGCTCGCCGACTTCGTCGGCACCGCCGGCCTCACGCCCTACGACGTGGCGGCGCGACGCGGCGAGCTCAAGCACCTGCTGGTCACGGAGTCGCCCGACGGTGAGTTCCTGGTGCGCTTCGTGCTGCGGACCTCGGAGTCGGTGCTGCGGATCCGCAAGCACCTGCCGGGGCTGCTGGCCGTCGTGCCCGCGCTGGCCGTCGTGTCGGTCAACCTGCAGCCCGAGCACAAGGCCGTGCTCGAGGGGGAGCACGAGGAGGTGCTGACGATGCGTGGCACGCTGCCGATGCGGGTCAACGGGCTGACCCTGCACCTGCCACCGCGCAGCTTCTTCCAGACCAACACGCCCCTGGCCGCCGCGCTCTACCGACAGGCCGCGGCGTGGGCCGACACGGTGGCGCCGACCTCGGTGCTGGACCTCTACTGCGGCGTCGGTGGCTTCGCGCTCCACCTGGCCGCGCCGGGGCGGCAGGTGGTCGGCGTCGAGACCAGCGCGGAGGCCGTGGCCGGCGCGCGGGCGACCGCGCGCGAGGCGGGGCTGGACGCGGAGTTCGTCGCCGGCGACGCGACGGCGTGGCCGGTCGACGCCGACCTGGTCGTCGTCAACCCGCCGCGGCGCGGGATCGGACCGGAGCTCGCGGCCCGGCTCGACGCGTCACCTGCGCGGGCGGTGATCTACTCCAGCTGCAACGCGGCGTCGCTCGCGGTGGACCTCGCCGCGATGGGCTCGTGGCGGCCCGTCGAGGCGCGGCTGCTCGACATGTTCCCCCACACCCGGCACTACGAGGTGGTGACGTTGCTGCTGCGAGCCTGAGGGATCATCAGCGTGAGCACGACCCCGAGGAACGCCGCGCCGGCGCCGATCACGAAGCAGGCGCGGAAGGCGCCCTCGGTCGGCAGCGGGAAGCCGCCGAAGTCGATCGTCGAGGCGGCGAGCACGGCGGCCATGACGGCGGCCGCGGTCGTGGTGCCGACCGAGCGCATCAGCCCGTTGAAGCCCACGGCCGCACCGGCCTCGGACAGCGGCACGGAGGCCATGATCAGGGCGGGCATCGCGGCATAGCCGATGCCGACACCGGCCGAGCTGATCGCGGAGACGATCAGCAGCTGCCAGGCGGCGTCCATGAAGACGACGCCGACGAGATAGCCGAGGCCGAGCACCGCGGCGCCGATCGCGAGCGTGACGCGGGGGCCGAAGGCGGTCATCAGGCGGCTGGAGACGGGTGCGAAGGCCAGCATCACCAGCCCGCCGGGCGCCATCCAGAGACCGGCCGCGAGCAGCGACTGGCCCAGGCCGTAGCCGAGCGCCTCGGGCAGCTGGAGGAGCTGCGGCACGACGATCGCCTGCGCCATCATGCCGAAGCCGATCGCGACGGCCGCGAGGTTGGTCAGCAGCACGGGACGACGTGCGGTGACCCGCAGGTCGCAGAGGGGGGCCGGGTGGCGCAGCTCGTAGCGCCCCCAGGCGAGCAGCACGACGACACCGAGCAGGACGCTCACCCACGGCCGGGCGGTGTCCCAGCCCCAGTCGCCGCCCTTGGTGACGCCGACGAGCGTCAGGACCAGCCCGACCGCGAGACCGAGCGCGCCGACGACGTCGAGGCGGCCCTTCTTGAGCGAGGGCACGTGCGGCACGACCATCACCACCGCGAGGGCGGTCAGCGCAGCGAGCGCCCCGCTGAGCCAGAAGAGGGCGTGCCAGTCGTGACCGTCGGCGACGTACGCCGCCAGCGGCAGGCCGATCGCGCCGCCCACGCCGAGCGTGCCGCTCATCGCGGCGATCGCCGTGCCGAGCCGTGCGGGCGGGGTGATGTCGCGCAGCAGGCTGATGCCGACCGGGATGAAGCCCATCGACAGGCCCTGCAGGGTGCGCCCGGCGAGCATCGGGACCACGGAGTCGGACAGCGCGCTGATCAGCGAGCCCAGCAGCAGGATCAGCGAGCTGGCCAGCAGCACCCGCTGCTTGCCGAAGAGGTCGCCGAGGCTGCCCGCGATCGGCATCGCGACGGCGCCACCGAGCAGCGTGGCCGTCACGACCCACGACGCGTTGGCCGACGACGTGCTGAGCAGGACCGGCAGGTCGCCCTGGAGCGGGATCACCAGCGTCTGGGTCAGCGCCGCGCTGAGCCCACCGAAGCACAGCACCGCGGTCGACAGCCCGGCCCGGCTCGCGCGGTCGGGCCCGTCGCCCGGGGCGAGGTGGTCGGAGGTGGAGACGGTGGTGGTCACGGCGGCCATCGTAGGCGGATAGTTGTCGAGGGCAACCGTTTTGGGGGTGGGACGTTGGTCACGCGGGTGCCTGCGAGCCCACAGCGACCACCGAGCGCCGACCGACGCCGTGGGCGACGGCGGCGGCGAGGAGCGAGGTGGAGGACAGGATCAGCAGGCTGGTCCGGAAGCCGTGCTCGCCGCCGCCGAAGACGCCCATCAGCGTGACGCTGAGCGAGGCGCCGGTGGCGAAGCCGAGGTAGCGCAGGACCTGGTTGAAGGCCATCGCGCTGCCGGTCTCGGCGCGCGGCACGTGGGGGACCATCAGGACGGCCAGCGAGGAGAAGGTGAGCCCGCTGCCGAGGCCGGCGAGGGCCATGCAGAGCGCGGCCTGCCACAGGTGGTCGTGCCGGAGGGCCAGCGTCGCGGACGCGGCGAAGAACATCAGGCACCCGACCGGCAGCAGCGCACCGGTCCCGAGACGGCGGCCCACCAGGAGGGCGAGACGGCTGCCGAAGATGCTGGCGAGCGAGTAGGGGACCAGCATCAGCCCGGCCACCGTGATCGGCTGCCCGAGCCCCCAGCCGTCGCTCTGGACGAGCACGACCACCAGGGTGAGCAGGCCATACATCCCGATGCCGGCCAGCAGCGCGGTCAGGTTGGGCACCAGCAGCCCGGGGCGGACGGCGAGGCGCAGGTCCACGAGCGGGTGCGCGTGGCGCAGGGTCCAGGCCACCCAGGCCGCGAGCAGCAGGAAGCCGACCGTGCCGAGGCCGCCGGTGAGCAGCGAGAGCCAGCCCCACGTGGCGCCGCGGGTGACCGCGAGGAGCACGCCGACCATGCCGGCCGAGAGCAGCGCCGCGCCCACCCAGTCGACACGGGCGGGGTGCTCGCCGTCGCTGCCGGGCACGAACCGCCAGGCCATCGCCAGGGTCGCGGCCGTCAGCACGGCGCCCAGGCCGTAGGCGGCGCTCAGCCCGCCGACCTCCGCGACCAGCGCCGTCAGCGGATAGCCCAGGCCGGCGCCGGCGACCATGCTGACCGAGAGGAGCGCGATGGCCGACGCCCGTCGCTCCAGGGGTACGACGTCGCGGGCGACCGCGAGCGCCAGGGGCACGAGCGCGAGCCCGATGCCCTGCAGCGACCGACCGGTGACGAGCGCTGCGAAGCCCCACGGCACCGCGGCCAGCACCGACCCGGCGCAGACCAGGACGAGCCCGCCGAGGATGACGGGTCGTCGTAGGCGACCGCTGCCGAGCCGGCCGAGGATCGGCGTGGCGACCGCGCCGGCGAGCATCGTGGCGCTCAGCACCCACTGGGCGTCGGTCACCGCGAGGTCGTGCTGGACCGCGATCGCGGGGATCAGCGGGGCGCCGAGGCTGCTGACCACCGCCGTGACGGCGGTCAGCAGCACCAGCGTGAGGAGCTGGAGCCGAGCGATGGCTACTTGCTCTTGCGGGCGCGCGAGGCGATCTTGGCGCGCTCGTTGGCGTCGAGGATCAGCTTGCGGATGCGGACCGACTCGGGCGTGACCTCGACGCACTCGTCCTCGCGGCAGAACTCCAGGCACTGCTCGAGGGAGAGCTTCTTCGGCGGGATGAGCTTCTCGAAGTTGTCGGAGGTGGCGGACCGGATGTTGGTCTGCTGCTTCTCCTTGGTGATGTTGACGTCCATGTCGTCGGCGCGGGAGTTCTCGCCGATGATCATGCCCTCGTAGACCTCGGTGGCGGGCTCGACGAACATCACGCCGCGCTCCTGCAGCGAGGTCATGGCGTACGCCGTCGCGGCACCCTTGCGGTCGGCGACCAGCGAGCCGTTGTTGCGCGAGCGGATCTCGCCGGCCCACGGCTCGTACTTCTCGAAGATGTGGTGGGCGATGCCGGTGCCGCGGGTGTCGGTGAGGAACTCGGTGCGGAAGCCGATCAGGCCGCGGGCGGGCACGAGGAACTCCATGCGGACCCAGCCGGTGCCGTGGTTGGTCATCGACTCCATGCGGCCCTTGCGGGTGGCGAGCAGCTCGGTGATGGTGCCGAGGTACTCCTCCGGGGCGTCGATCGTCAGACGCTCGACGGGCTCGTGGACCTTGCCGTCGATGTCCTTGGTGACCACCTGCGGCTTGCCGACGGTGAGCTCGAAGCCCTCACGACGCATCTGCTCGACGAGGATCGCCAGGGCGAGCTCGCCTCGGCCCTGGACCTCCCACGCGTCGGGACGCTCGGTGGTGAGGATCTTGAGGGACACGTTGCCGACCAGCTCCTGGTCGAGGCGGTCCTTGACCAGGCGAGCGGTGACCTTGCCGCCCTTGGTGCGACCGACCAGGGGCGAGGTGTTGGTGCCGATGGTCATGGAGATGGCGGGCTCGTCGACGTGGATGAGCGGCAGGGCGACCGGGTTCTCCGGGTCGGCCAGCGTCTCGCCGATGGTGATCTCCGGGATGCCGGCGATGGCGACGATGTCGCCGGGGCCGGCCTCGGGGCCGGGCTTGCGCTCGAGGCCCTCGGTGACGAGGAGCTCGGTGATCTTGACGGTCTTGACCTCACCGTTGCGACGCATCCAGGCCACGTTCTGGCCCTTCTTGAGGTGACCCTCGTGGATGCGGACCAGCGCGAGGCGGCCGAGGAACGGCGAGGCGTCGAGGTTGGTGACGTGGGCCTGGAGCGGAGCGCCCTCGGTGTAGCGGGGGGCCGGGATGGTGTCGATGATCGTCTTGAAGAGCGGCTCGAGGTCCTTCGCGTCGGGCAGCGTGCCGTTGGCGGGCTGCGCGATGGCCGCGATGCCGGCCTTGCCGGAGGCGTAGACGACCGGGAAGTCGAGCGCGTCCTGGCTGTGCGACTCGTCGAGCAGGTCCATGAAGAGCTCGTAGGTCTCGTCCACGACCTCCTCGATGCGGGCGTCGGGGCGGTCGACCTTGTTGACGACGAGCACGACGGGCATGTCGGCGTTGAGCGCCTTGCGCAGCACGAAGCGGGTCTGGGGCAGGGGGCCCTCGGAGGCGTCGACGAGGAGCACGATGCCGTCGACCATCGACAGGCCGCGCTCGACCTCGCCACCGAAGTCGGCGTGGCCGGGGGTGTCGATGATGTTGATGGTCATGCCCTCGGGGGCCGACGGTCCGTTGTAGTGGATCGCGGTGTTCTTCGCGAGGATCGTGATGCCCTTCTCGCGCTCGAGGTCACCGGAGTCCATGACGCGCTCGGCCACGCTCTCGGCCTCGTGGGCGGTGAAGGCCCCTGCCTGGCGCAGCATGGCGTCCACGAGGGTGGTCTTGCCGTGGTCGACGTGCGCGACGATCGCGACGTTGCGCAGGTTGGCGCTCTTGATCTCAGACATGGGCTACGAGGACTCTTCCGATGGAGGTGCGAAACAAGGTCACGAGGCCCGAAAGCCTGCAGAAGTCTAGTCGCGACCCCACCGATCCCACGATTCACCGCCCGGGTCACCACCCGGGTGAGATGGGGGTCACTAGCCGACCAGCGACCCCGCGAAGATCTGCCACGCGAGCGCCGACTTCGCGCCCAGGCTGAGCACCAGGTAGACCTTCTCGCCGTAGGCGTAGCTGCGCCACGGGCCGATCTCGCGGTACTGCAGCCACTGGTTGAGCGCGAAGCTCATGAAGAAGACGAAGAGCGACGCGAAGATGCCGAGGACGAAGCCGGGCACGGTCTCGGCGCCGAAGATGTTGAGCCCGATGACCGCCCAGGGGGCAGCCCCGGCCACGACGCCGAACCAGAACGGCAGCATCGTGGTGCGCTCGCGACCCGGCGGGTTCATGGCCTCCTGCAGCCAGCCGAAGAGGATCATCGAGACGTTGGCGCCGATGATCGCGATGACGGCGGTGAGCTGGGTGACGCCGGCGTAGAGGGCGATCAGCACGATCATGATCGTCGCGCTGACGGAGTACTCCACCCAGCGGAAGCGGTTGATGCCGGCCCGCAGGTCGTCCTCGTAGCGCTCGCGCAGCACGGTCCCGGTCAGGCCGTGGTCGATCGCGGCGAGCGCGAGGAAGACCGCGATCGCGGCACCGATGGGCAGGTCGAGGGCCGACGTCGAGTCAGCGATCTCGGAGCCCGGGGGACCGGTGGGGAACGAGTTGACCAGCGTGATCGCGAAGTCGGTGGCGAGCACGAGGACGGCGACGGCCTGGGCGGCGTGCAGCACCGCGAGGGCGACGTTCCACCGCCGCAGCCCGGCCAACCGGTCCGCATCGACGCCGCTCGCGGTCTCGCGGAGGTGGGTGGGTCGGTGCTCACGGCTCATGGCCACGAGTCAACCAGGCATTTCGCAGGTGTGGGGGCCTTGCCGGGTGTCGGTGGCATCGGGTTCGCTGGAGGCATGTCTCGGACCACGCACTGCTTCGTCCCGCCCTACCTGCTCCGGCACCTCGCGCTCACCGTGCCCGAGGAGGCGGAGCGCCTCTCCCGGCTGTTGGCCCTCGACGACGACGTGCGGCTCAGGCGCTCCGCTGTCGGCGTACGACGGGGCGTGGCGGGGGGCGGGGGCTGCGGCCGGCGCTGCCCGGCCCGCGTGGGTCGTCCACACGGCCGGCAACGGCACCGACCTGCCGGGGGAGGTGGCGCGCCGGGCCGGCGACCCGCCCTCGGAGGACGTCGCGGTCGAGGAGGCGGCGCTGGGGATCAGCGGCACGCTGGCGCTCTTCGAGGAGGTCTACGGACGCAGCTCCTACGACGGCGCCGGAGCCACGGTGTCGGTGACCGTCCACTACGGCCAGGACTACGTCAACGCCTTCTGGGACGGCACGCAGCTGGTCTTCGGCGACGGCGACGGGAAGGTCTTCGACCGGTTCACCAAGCCCGTCGACGTGCTGGCCCACGAGCTGACCCACGCCGTCACCGAGCACACGTCCGGCTTCGTCTACGAGGGGCAGCCGGGGGCGCTCAACGAGTCGGTGTCCGACGTCTTCGCCAGCTGCCTCAAGCAGCGCCTCCTCGGCCAGACGGCCCTCGCGGCCGACTGGCTCATCGGCGAGGGCCTCTTCCTGCCCGGGGTCCAGGCGCGGGGGCTGCGCGACATGGCCCACCCCGGCTCGGCCTACGACGACCCCGCGCTGGGCAAGGACCCGCAGCCGGGTCACCTGGACGACTTCGTCGACACCACCGACGACCACGGCGGCGTGCACCTCAACTCCGGCATCCCCAACCGCGCCTTCCACCTCGCCGCGGTCGCCATCGGCGGCTCGAGCTGGGAGGGCGCCGGTCGCGTCTGGTGGGCCGCGCTCACCGGGCGTCGGGTCACGTCTCGCTCGGACTTCGCCGACTTCGCCGCCGCGACGATCGCCGCCGCCGTCGAGCTCGGCGACGTCGACGTCGCCGCCGTCGAGGACGCCTGGGCGGGGGTGGGGGTCACGCCCGCTGCCTCCGACGCGTCGTCCGCGAGGTCCGCGGCCCCGGCGGCCGACCTGCTGGTCGAGGCCGACCGGGTCGCCGTACGACGCACGGGCGGTTTCGCAGGCCTCACCACCCAGGCCCATGTCGACCTCGCCGCCGACCCGCGCGCCGGTGAGCTGCGCGACCTCGTCGAGCGCATCGACCTGGCGCGGGTGACCGGGAGCGCGCCCCAGCCCGACCGCTTCGTCTACGACTTCGACCTGTGCGGCGACCGCGCCACCCTGTGCGAGCAGGACCTCACCGACGACCTGCGCCGCGTGGCCGACCTGGTGCTGCCGTGAGCCTCCCGGTCGTGATGCACACGGCGCTCGACGCGGTGGACTGCCGCGGGCTCGCGGAGTTCTACCGAGAGCTCCTGGGGCTGCGCTACCGGCCGGGCGACGAGCCCCCGTCAGGCGGTGCCGTCGACGATGCGGACTGGCTGGTCCTGCTCGATGCCGACGACCGCCGGGTGCTCGCGATCCAGGAGGTCGCCACCCTGGCCCGCTCGACCTGGCCCTCGCCCGACGTACCGATGCAGCTGCACCTCGACCTCCGCGTCGACTCCGTCGAGGAGCTCGTGCGGCACCGTCGACGCGCCCAGGATCTCGGCGCCACGCTGCTGCTCGACCGGACGGCGGAGGAGGGCGAACCCCTCTTCGTCCTCGCCGACCCGGAGGGTCATCCGTTCTGCTTGCTGGTGTCTCCCCGACCCGCCGAACGACGCGCGAGTCCGTGGCCGGCGCAGGCCGACGGACTGGTCTTCCGCGACGCCGCCGAGTCGGACCTCGAGGCGGTGCAGGCCTTCCGCAACGTCCCGGAGGTCAATCGCTTCATGGTGCGGACCCACGTGGACGCGGACGACCTGCGGCGCGAGCTGCTCGCCGTCCCGGAGAGCGCGACCGACTACTCCTGCGTCGTCGAGCGCGAGGGACAGGTGGTGGCCCTGGGGTTCCTCGACGTGGTCGACGGGCCCGGTCAGCCGGGGCGCCCCACCGAGACGGACGGCTTGATCGGCTACATCGTCGACCCCCGGGCCGCCGGTCAGGGCGTCGGCACCGCGACGGCCAAGGCACTGCTGCGCGCCGCCTTCGACGGACTCGGGCTACGTCGGGTCACCGCCGCTGCCTTTGCCGACAACCCCGCCTCCGTGACGGTGCTCGAGCGGGCCGGGATGCGCCGCGAGCGCCTCTCGGTCAAGGCGTTGTGGCACCAGGAGCTCGGCTGGGTCGACGAGGTGGGCTATGCCCTGCTCGAGGAGGAGTGGCGGCGCGGCTGACCTCAGGGGTCGGTGAGGTCGGTGGTGCCGGTGGGGGTGGTGAGGTGGGTCTGGCCGTGGGGTTCGTGCCAGAGGAAGGTGCCGGGGGTGAGTTGTTGGTATCGCCAGCCGGCGTGGGTCTTGAGCTGGTGGTGATGTCGGCAGAGTGGGGCGAGGTTGCACTCGCACGTGATGCCGGATCGTGCGTGGGGGTCGAGGTGGTCGAGGTCGCAGGACCTTGATCTCTTGGTGCAGTGGGGGAAGACGCAGACCGGGTTGCGGAGGCGGACCTTCTCGGCGGTGGTGAACGCGGGGGCGTAGGGGTCTGTCGCCGTCGTGGCCGGCGCCCATGCCGCCGGGGCAGTGGTCGTTGAGGTTGATGACGGGGCGGATGGTGACGTGGCGATCGGTGCGGGCGAGCCACTCCCGGACGGTGGTGGCGAGGAGGGTGTGGCCGTGCTCGTCGCGGGCGAGGAGCCCTCGGCCCTCGAGGGTGTCCTGGTGTCAGGTGGAGGTAGGCCACGATGCTCTTCGACGGGGCCGGTGGGCTCGGTGTCGTTGAGGAGGGCGAGGGCTCGGGTGGGGTCGGCGAGGATCCCGACGGCTTGTGAGCGGCGTACGTCGTGGGACTCCAGTGACCCGTCGCGTTTGAGGGCGTCGGCGACGCGGGACACGGTGGTGTCGAAGTCGACGAGGTCGGCCCAGTCTGCGCGGATGGTGAGGTCGGCGATCCCGGTGTGGGACAGGGTGCGTTCGTCGAGGGTGACGTGGCGTCGCTCGAGGGCTTCGAGGGATTCGATCTCGACGAGGTCGGCGTGGAGCAGGAGCATCGCCTCGCCCATGAGGCGGTCGAGGGTGATCGGGCCCGCGGTGGCGGCGATGGGGGCCACGAGGGTGTCGAGGTGCTCGGTGACGTCGCGGGGGGCGCCGAGGACCTTCTGCGCGATCCGGCGGGCCCGCCACACGGGGACCTTCCCGGAGCAGACCTTCGCGTGGAGGCGGGGCATCCGGTGGCGGATGACGAGGGCGTCGCGGAGGTAGGCGCGTCCGGCGGTGGTGGTCATGTTGTTGGCGGCGGCGAAGGGTGCGGCGGCGGACCAGGTGATGGGTGGGATGCCGAACCACTCGACGACCTCGAGGTCCCCGGAGGTCGGTGCGCCGTCGTCGAGGCCGCCACCGGGTCCGGGGACGTAGGTCGCCCGTGGTGCTTTCCAGGACTGGTCGCCGGGCAGGGCGGGGTGGGCGTGGGCCCACTCGATGGCCAGGAGCAGCACGTCGAGCTCGGCGGCTTCTGCTGCTGCCCGGCGGGCGCGGAGGCGGGTGATGAGGTCGGTGGGGGTGGGCGCGTCGTCGTCGACCTGGTGGGGGTCGATGACGTCGGTGGCCATGCATCTAGTGTAGTCGAAGACCCGTTCGAGTGGCAAGCACTTCTCCACCGTTTCACGCTCGGCGGAGGCTCGTTGGTCGAGCTCCGTCTCTTTCGGTGGTCGAGCGCCCGGCGAGCGCCAGCGAGTCGGTGTCGAGACCCTCGGTGACGTCCCTGCGGCCGCTCCCCGGCTCACGCGGTCTCGACGCGGCCTCGCCTAGCGGCTCGACCGGCTCGACCACCGAAGGGCCGCTCGACCACCGATCGATTCGTTGGTCGAGCCCGGCGAGCGTCAGCGAGCCGGTGTCGAGACCCTCGTGACGTCCCCACGGCCGCTTCCCGGCTCACGCCGGTCTCGACGCGGCCTCGCCTAGCGGCTCGACCGGCTCGACCACCGAAGGGGCCGGCTCGACCGCCGATGCCTGATGGTTGTTGGTCGAGCCCGGCGAGCGCCAGCGAGTCGGTGTCGAGACCCTCGTGACGTCCCCAGGCCGCTTCCCGGCTCACGCCGGTCTCGACGCGGCCTCGCCTAGCGGCTCGACCGGCTCGACCACCGAACGACCTGTGTGGTCGGCTCGACCACCGTCAACGACGCGGTGTCGCTTGGTCGAGCCCGGCGAGCGTCAGCGAGCCGGCGTCGAGACCCCAGTGACGTCCCCAAGGCCGCTTCCCGACTCACCCGGTCTCGACGCGGCCTCGCCTAGCGGCTCGACCGGCTCGACCACCAAGAAGGGCCGGCTCGACCACCGCAGGGCGCCCCTCTCGACAAGGCCCCGCGCGCCCGTCCGCATGAGCTTCCTGCGCCGCGAGGTCGGCCACTGGGTAGGGCGAGGGGCCCTCGACTGCCCGCACCTCGAGCAGGTAGGGCGGGCGGAGGTCCCTGTCGGTGGCCACCTACTCCTGCCCGCTCACAGCGAGCCAGTCCGCAGTCATGACGATCTCTCCGGTGTCGAGCACGGGGGAGGCCGGGGAGTCGGCTCGTCCTGAGAGGATCGCGCCGTGCCTGCCGTCGTCGTACGCCTCGTGGTGTCCTGCACCGTCCTCGGGATCGGCGTCGGGCTGCTGCTGCGCGCCGCGCTGGGCTCGGACGGCTACTCCACGATGATCAACGGGCTCGCGCTCGCCCTCGAGGTCGACTTCTTCGTCGTCAACCTCGTCGTGGGGGTGGTGCTCGTTGGCCTCGCCTGGGCGCGCGGCCTGAGGCCGGGGTTGGGGACCGTGCTGCAGCCGCTCGTGGTCGGTGCCGTCGTGTCGGGGGTCCTGGCGGTGCTCGAGGAGCCCGACGACCTGTGGCTGCGTGCGGTGATGCTGGCCATCTCCCTGCCGGTGCTGGCGATCGGGGTCGCGGGCTACCTCGCGCAGGACGCCGGGGCCGGACCGACCGAGGCGGCCGCCCTCGCGCTGGACCCGCCCGTGCCGTTCCGCTGGAGCTACAGCCTGGTCCAGGGCGGGGGTGCGGTCATCGGCTGGCTGTGCGGAGCAGACATCGGGCCCGGCACGGTCCTCGTCATCGTGCTGCTCGGGCCGCTGGTCTCGTGGCTCGCGCGGAGGGTGCCGGTGCTGCGCGCTCCCGCGCTGGCGTGAGGACCACCGAACGGACGGCAACGGCAGCATGGCCGGCTCGTGCGACGATGCCCTCATGCGTCAGTCCGGGGACGGGGAGGTGGTGACCTCGAGCGAGCCCGTGGGCGACGTCGTGGTGCCGGTCTTCTTCCTCTCCGACAGCACCGGGATCAGCGCGGAGACGATGGGCAACGCGTTGCTCCTGCAGTTTCCCGACAAGGTCTTCGAGCGCACCGTCATCCCCTTCATCTCGACCGTCGAGGACGCCCGCCGCGTGGTCGCGGTGCTCGACGAGGCGATGTCCGGGGCGGTCACCCCGCTGGCCTTCACCACCGCGGCCAAGGACGAGATCCGCGAGGAGCTGTCGAAGACGACCGCGCCCCTGATCGACTTCTTCGACATGCACATGAGCCGGGTGGAGGGCATCCTCGGCGAGCAGGGCATCCGCCAGGCAGCCCAGCTGCACGGCGTCGGCGACATCCAGCGCTACAACACCCGCATGGCGGCCGTCGAGTTCACCATCGAGCACGACGACGGGCAGAGCCTGCGGGCGATGGACAAGGCCGACGTGATCCTGCTGGCGCCGTCGCGCTGCGGCAAGACGCCGACGAGCATGTACCTCGCGCTCCAGCACGGGCTGTTCGTCGCCAACTACCCGCTCGTCGACGAGGACCTCGAGTCCTCCGAGCTGCCGCGCCCCGTCAGGCACCTGGCCGACAAGTGCTTCGGGATCACCACCACCGTCGAGCGGCTGGCCCGGGTGCGCAACGAGCGCCGCCCCGGCTCGCGCTACAGCACCGCCGAGCAGTGCCGGTGGGAGCTGCGCCGGGCGACGGAGCTCTTCGCCGCCCACCGGGTGCCTGTGATCGACTCGTCGGCCAAGTCCGTCGAGGAGATCTCGACGCTGATCCTGCAGACCCTCAAGAAGAACGGCGGCGTTCCCAGCCGCCAGCGGTCGAAGGCCCGCGCCAACCACGGAAGTGAGCAACCATGACCACCGAGCCCCAGCAGAGCCGCAACGTCCGATGGTTCTCCGAGCTCGGCCTGTCCGACCTCGACCAGGTGGGCGGCAAGAACGCCTCCCTCGGCGAGATGGTCTCGCACCTCACCGACCTCGGCGTCCGCGTCCCCGACGGCTTCGCGACGACGTCCGAGGCCTTCCACCGCTTCATCGCCGCAGAGCTCGACGGCAGGAGCGGGCTGGCCGAGCGCATCGCCGGGCTGCTCGACGACCTCGACACCGACGACGTACGCCGACTGGCCGAGGTCGGGCGCGAGATCCGCGAGGCCGTCGTGGCCCAGCCCTTCCCCGAGGACCTCGAGGCCGAGGTGCGGGCCGCCTACGACAAGCTCGCCGCCGAGAGCGGCGGGGAGGAGGCCTCCTTCGCGGTGCGCTCGTCCGCCACGGCCGAGGACCTCCCGGACGCGTCCTTCGCCGGGCAGCAGGAGACCTTCCTCAACGTGCGCGGCATCGACGCGGTGCTGCTCTCGATCCGCGAGGTCTTCGCCTCGCTCTACAACGACCGCGCGATCGCCTACCGCGTGCACCACGGCTTCGCCCACGCCGACGTGGGTCTCTCGGCGGGCGTGCAGCGGATGGTGCGCTCCGACATCGGCTCGTCGGGCGTGATGTTCACGATGGACACCGAGTCGGGCTTCCAGGACGCCGTGTTCATCACCTCGGCCTTCGGCCTCGGGGAGGGCGTCGTGCAGGGTGCGGTCAACCCCGACGAGTGGTACGTCTACAAGCCGGCCCTGCGCGCGGGGCGCCCCGCGGTGCTCAAGCGCGGCGTGGGCGGCAAGGCGACCAAGATGGTCTACACCTCCGACACCACGGTGGGCCGCACGACCGAGTTCGTCGACGTCGACCCGGCCCAGAGCCGGTTGCTCAGCCTCACCGACGACGAGGTCGAGGAGCTCGCGCGGCACGCGCTGGTCATCGAGGAGCACTACGGCCGCCCGATGGACATCGAGTGGGGCAAGGACGGGGTCGACGGACAGCTCTACGTGCTGCAGGCGCGGCCGGAGACGGTCGAGTCGCGTCGTACGGGTGCCCTCGAGCGCTACCGGATGAACGACTCCGGACCCGTCCTCGTGGAGGGCCGCGCGATCGGGCAGAAGATCGGTGCCGGTGCGGTGCGCGTCATGACGTCGATCGAGGACATGCACCTCTTCCAGACCGGCGAGGTCCTGGTCGCCGACATGACCGACCCCGACTGGGAGCCGATCATGAAGCGCGCCTCGGCGATCGTGACCAACCGGGGCGGCCGCACCTGCCACGCCGCGATCATCGCCCGCGAGCTCGGCATCCCCGCCGTCGTCGGCAGCGGCTCCGGCACCCGCGAGCTCGCCGAGGGTCGTGAGGTCACGGTCTCGTGCGCGGAGGGCGACACCGGCCTGGTCTACGAGGGCCTGCTCGACTTCAGCGTCGAGCGCACCGAGCTCGACTCGATGCCCGAGCTGCCGGTCAAGATCATGATGAACGTCGGCACGCCCGAGCAGGCGTTCTCCTTCGCCCAGCTGCCCAACGCCGGCGTCGGCCTGGCCCGGCTCGAGTTCGTCATCAACCGCCAGATCGGCATCCACCCCAAGGCGCTGCTCGACCTCGCGGCCGACCCCGACAGCCTCGAGCCCGCCCTGCGCGACCAGATCACCGAGACGATCGCGGCCTACCCCGGGCCGCGCGAGTTCTTCGTGCAGCGGGTCTCCGAGGGCATCAGCATGCTGGCCGCCGCCTTCGCCCCCAACCCCGTGATCGTGCGGATGTCGGACTTCAAGTCCAACGAATACGCCAACCTCGTCGGCGGTGAGGCCTACGAGCCCCACGAGGAGAACCCGATGATCGGCTACCGGGGTGCCTCGCGCTACCTCTCGGCCGACTTCGCGGAGTGCTTCGCGATGGAGTGCGAGGCGCTGCGGCACGTGCGCGACGAGATGGGCCTGACCAACGTCTGGGTGATGATCCCCTTCGTGCGCACGCTCGCCGAGGCACGCGGCGTCATCGACCTGCTCGCCAAGCACGGGCTGGTCCGCGGGGAGAACGGTCTCAAGGTCGTGATGATGTGCGAGGTGCCCTCCAACGCGGTGATCGCCGAGCAGTTCCTCGAGCACTTCGACGGCTTCTCGATCGGCTCCAACGACATGACCCAGCTGACCCTCGGCCTCGACCGCGACTCGGCGCTGGTGGCGGAGGGTTTCGACGAGCGCGACCCGGCCGTCAAGCACATGCTCAGCCTGGCCATCAAGGCGTGCAAGGAGCAGGGCAAGTACGTCGGCATCTGCGGGCAGGGCCCCTCCGACCACCCCGACCTGGCCGAGTGGCTGCTCGAGCAGGGCATCGAGTCGATGTCGCTCAACCCCGACACGGTCGTGGAGACCTGGCTGCGCCTGGCCAAGCTCGGCTAGAGCCGCAGCGTCGCGGCCTCGACCAGCGAGGGGCCGTACCAGGTGAGCAGGCGCCCGCTCACCAGCCGGGTGGGCGTCTGCGCGAACGCCTCGGGGCCGTCCTCGGCGGTGAAGACGTAGGGCTCGTCCGGCAGGAGCACGACGTCCGCCCCAGCGCCGTCGATCGCCGCGAGGTCGACGGAGGGGTAGCGGTCGGCGTGCTCGGCGAACACGTTCTCCCAGCCGAGGCGGCGCAGCAGGTCGCCGGTGAACGTCGAGCTGCCCACGACCATCCACGGGTCGCGCCAGATCGGCATCGCGACGCGGGCCGTCACGGGCGGCAGGGGGCCGCACCACAGGGCGCGCGAGCGCTCCAGCCATGAGGGCCACGGCCAGCCGAGCACGTCGAGCAGCCGCTCCATCGAGGCGACGGCGCCGGGCACGGTCTCGATGTCGGTGACCCAGACGTGCACGCCGGCCTCACGGAGCCGGCGCACGTCGAGCTCGCGGTTCTCCTCCTTGGTGCACACGACCAGGTCGGGGGAGAGGGCCTTGATGGCGGCCAGGTCGGGGTTCTTCGTGCCGCGCACCCGCGTCACGTCGAGGTCGGCCGGGTGGGTGCACCAGTCGGTCGCGCCGACGACCGCCTCGCGGTCGACCGAGACCAGCGCCTCGGTGAGGGACGGGACCAGCGAGACCACCCGGCGTACGGGGCGGGGGCCGGCGTAGACCGTGCCGAGGTCGTCGACGTGCCGGTCGTCCGCGGGGATCATCGGCGCAGGCTCAGCGCCGTGGCGGCGTCGGCGACCCACGGGTGCGCGGCGATCTCGGCGTCGAGCGCGGCGGCGAGGTCGTCGGGGATGTCGCACGCCCGTCGGGTCTCCATCGAGACGTGGACGTACATCACCTCCATCACGCACACGACCTTGTCCCGGGCGCGGTCGAGCACGAAGGACACCGCGTGCAGGGCCTTTGACGTGCGACCCGCGAAGCCGGGGTGCACGGAGTGGTCCTCGCCGAGGCGCAGCTCGCCGAGGTAGCGGATCGAGTGCTCGACGGTGAAGAAGGACAGCCCGCGCTCCGCGATGTAGTCCTCACCCATCCCGAGCTCGACCAGCCTGTTCCACGGCGCCCACGACCCGTCGCGGAAGTAGACCGAGATGTTCATGTGGCCGTTGTCGTCGATCGCGTCCTCGGGGACGGGCCGCTCGAAGAGCGCTGGGAGGGTGCGGACCTGGTCGGCCGTGGGCAGGGGGGAGGTGTGGCTCACGGCTGCGACCGTACCGGGGTCAGACGTTGCGTCGGTACTGGCCACCGACCTCGAAGAACGCCTCGGTCACCTGACCGAGCGAGCACACCCGGGCGGCGTCCATCAGCACGGCGAAGACGTTGTCGCCGTTGACGGCCGCCTCCTTGAGACGCGCGATGGCCTGGGTGGCCTCGCTGGAGTGGTCGTCCTGGAAGGCGTGGACCCGGGTGAGCTGGCCCTCCTTCTCCTCGTCGGTGGCGCGCGCCAGCTCGATGTGGACCGGTGTCCCGTCGGAGTCGGCCTTGCGGAAGGTGTTGACGCCGATGATCGGCAGCGACCCGTCGTGCTTGCGGTGCTCGTAGAGCATCGACTCGTCCTGGATGCGCCCACGCTGGTAGCCGGTCTCCATCGCGCCCAGCACGCCGCCGCGCTCGTTGATCGCGTCGAACTCCGCGAGCACCGCGGCCTCCACGAGGTCGGTCAGCTCGTCGATGATGTAGGAGCCCTGGAGCGGGTTCTCGTTCATCGCCAGGCCCCACTCGCGGTTGATGATCAGCTGGATCGCCAGGGCGCGACGCACCGACTCCTCGGAGGGCGTCGTGACGGCCTCGTCGTAGGCGTTGGTGTGCAGGCTGTTGGCGTTGTCGTAGATCGCGATCAGCGCCTGCAGCGTGGTGCGGATGTCGTTGAAGTCCATCTCCTGCGCGTGCAGCGAGCGACCCGACGTCTGCACGTGGTACTTCAGCTTCTGGGAGCGGTCGTTCGCGCCGTACTTCTCCTTCATCGCGACCGCCCAGATGCGGCGGGCGACGCGTCCGATGACGCTGTACTCCGGGTCCATGCCGTTGGAGAAGAAGAAGGACAGGTTGGGCGCGAAGTCGTCGATGTCCATGCCGCGCGCGAGGTAGGCCTCGACATAGGTGAAGCCGTTGGCGAGGGTGAACGCGAGCTGGCTGATGGGGTTGGCCCCGGCCTCGGCGATGTGGTAGCCGGAGATGGACACCGAGTAGAAGTTGCGCACCTCGTGCTCGATGAACCACTCCTGGATGTCGGCCATCATCCGCAGGCTGAACTCGGTGGAGAACAGGCAGGTGTTCTGCCCCTGGTCCTCCTTGAGGATGTCGGCCTGCACCGTGCCGCGGACCGTGGCGACGGCGTACGCCGCGAGGATGGCCCGCTCCTCGTCGGACGGCTCGCGCCCCTCCTTGTCGCGGAAGGCGTCGACCTGCTGGTCGATCACGGTGTTGAGGAAGAACGCGAGGACCGTCGGCGCCGGGCCGTTGATCGTCATCGAGACGCTGGTCGAGGGGGCCACGAGGTCGAAGCCGTCGTAGAGCACCTTCATGTCGTCGAGGGTCGCGACGCTGACACCCGACGTGCCGACCTTGCCGTAGATGTCGGGGCGCTCGTCGGGGTCGCGGCCGTAGAGGGTGACGGAGTCGAACGCGGTCGAGAGGCGCTTGGCGTCGCCGTCGGCGGAGAGGATCTTGAAGCGGCGGTTGGTGCGCGCGGGGTCGCCCTCGCCGGCGAACATCCGGGCGGGGTCCTCGCCGTCGCGCTTGAAGGGGAAGACGCCCGCGGTGTAGGGGAAGTAGCCCGGGAGGTTCTCCCGGCGCCAGAAGCGGACGAGCTCGCCGTGGTCGGCGAAGCGGGGGAGGGCGACGCGGGGGATCTTGTTGCCGCTGAGGGACTCGCGGGTGAGCTGGGTGGTGATCTCCTTGTCGCGCACGCGGGTGACCTGCTCGTCGCCGGCGTAGGACTCGACGACCGCGGGCCACCCGGCGAGCTGGTCGGAGACCTCGTGCGGGAGCGCCTTGCGTGCCTTCTCGAGCAGCTGCGGCACATTGCCGTGGTCGCTCTCGCCGAGCTCCTCGGTCACGAGCTCGAGGCGCTGCACACGGCGGGCGGCGTCGGCGAGCTCGTCGGTGCGGGCGTGGTAGCCGCGGACGGTCTCGGTGATCTCGGCGAGGTAGCGGACCCGGTCGGTCGGGACGACCTGGCGGATGCCGGAGGAGTGCTTGACGTCGACGACCGGGAGCGTGCCGTCGTCGAAGGAGAGGCCCTTGTCGCTCAGGAGGCCGCGCAGGTGCTGGTAGAGCGCGGTCACGCCGTCGTCGTTGAACGTGGCCGCGGAGGTGCCGAAGACCGGCATGTCGGCGGGCTGCTTGCCGAAGGCCTCGCGGTTGCGGACCAGCTGGCGCCCCACGTCGCGCATCGCGTCCTTGGCGCCGCGGCGCTCGAACTTGTTGATGGCCACGACGTCGGCGAAGTCGAGCATGTCGATCTTCTCCAGCTGCGAGGCGGCGCCGAACTCCGGCGTCATGACGTACATCGAGGTGTCGACGAACGGCACGATCGCCGCGTCGCCCTGGCCGATGCCGGGCGTCTCGACGATGACCAGGTCGAAGCCGGCCGCCTTGACGACGTCGATCACGTCGGAGAGGTGCTCGGGCAGCTCGTGGGCGCCCCGGGTCGCGAGGCTGCGGAAGAACGCGCGGTCCCCGTCGAGGGAGTTCATCCGGATCCGGTCGCCGAGCAGCGCGCCACCGCCGCGGCGGCGGGTGGGGTCGACGGCGATGACGGCGATGCGCAGCTTGTCCTGCTGGTCGAGGCGGAAGCGGCGCACGATCTCGTCGGTGAGCGACGACTTGCCGGAGCCGCCGGTGCCGGTGATGCCGAGGACGGGGGCGGCGTGCTTCGCCGCGCTCGCGCGGAGCTGCTCGAGGGTGGCGGCACCGAGCTGGCCCTGCTCGGCGCCGGTGATGGCGCGGGCGATCGCGAAGCGGTCGCCGCTGATGACCTGCTCGGCGCTGACCTGCTTGGTGCTCCACAGGTCGAAGTCGCAGTCCTTGACGACCGAGTTGATCATCCCGACCAGGCCCATCCGCTGGCCGTCCTCGGGGGAGAAGATGGTGACGCCGGCCTGGCGCAGGCGCTGGATCTCGTCGTGCACGATCACGCCCCCGCCGCCCCCGACGACCTTGACGTGGTCGGCGCCCTGGGCGCGCAACGACTCCACGAGGTACTCGAAGTACTCGATGTGGCCGCCCTGGTAGGACGAGACCGCCACGCCCTGCGCGTCCTCCTCGAGCGCCGCGTCGACGACCTCCTGGACCGAGCGGTTGTGCCCGAGGTGGATGACCTCGCAGCCCTGGCTCTGGAAGATCCGTCGCATGATGTTGATCGAGGCGTCGTGGCCGTCGAAGAGGCTGGACGCGGTCACGAGACGGACCGGGTGCTGGGGCTGGTGGATCGTCATCGACTACCTCGCAGGTGGGGGCTGAGCAGAGTTACTTGGATGTCCTACTAGTTGATGATAGGACGTCCACGGATGTTGCGCAATCGGTCGGTGGGCGGCCTCGGCCGGAAAGTCCGTGACGTTTTAGCCCCTCATAGGGCGGAAGTGGGGCTAAAACGTCACGGACTACCCCGACCCTCAGTCGACGCGGTCGCCGGCAGCGGTGCGGTAGGCGCCGAGGAGGGCGGTGAGGGCGGCCACGTCGGCGGCCGGGAGGCCGGGGGCCTCGAAGATGCGGGTGTTGAGCCCGGTGGTGGCCTGTCCGGCGACCTCGCGACCGGCCGGCGTGATGGCGGCGAGGACCACCCGTCCGTCGGTCGCGGACCGCTCGCGCTCGACGTAGCCCTGCTTCTGCAGGCGGTCGACCGCGCTGGTGACCGAGGTGGGGTGCACCTGGAGCAGCGAGCCGAGGCGGGTCATCGGCATCGCGCCCGCGGAGGTGAAGGAGAGGAGCATCAGGATCTCGTAGCGGGCGAAGGTGAGGTCGAGCGGGCGCAGCACGGCGTCGATGCGCTCCATGAGCAGCTGCTGCACGCGCACCAGCGACGTCACCATCGCCATCCCGTCGGCGGCACCGTCCCAGCCGTGACGCAACCACTGCTGGTGCGCCTCGCGGATCGGGTCGCGGTCGTCGACGGGCGACAAGTCAGCCGAGAGCCCGGTCGAGGGCGGCGGCCACGTGGAGGGTGGTGCAGGGGAAGAGCGGCAGCTCGGAGTCGGCCTGGTGGACCAGGAGCTCGAGCTCGGTGCAGCCGAGGATCAGCCCGCCGGCGCCGGCGTCCCACAGCTCCTCGATGAGCGAGACGACCGTACGACGGGAGGTGTCGAGCACCTTGCCGTGGACGAGCTCGTCGTAGATGACGCTGTTGATCGCGGCGTGGTGGCGCGCGTCGGGCACGTGGATCGTGAGGCCGTGGCTGGCGAGCCGGTCGGTGAAGAAGGTGCGCGACATCGCGAACGTCGTGCCGATGAAGCCCACCGTGTCGAGCCCCTGGGCCTTGACGGCCTCGGCGACCACGTCGGCCAGGTGCAGCACCGGGATCGCGACCGCGCCCTCGACCTGGTCGGCGACGCGGTGGAAGGTCGTCGTGCAGAGCAGCAGGAAGTCGGCGCCGGCGCGCTCGAGGCCCTGGGCGGCGGTGACGAGGATCGTCGCGACCTCGTCCCAGCGCTCCTGCTCCTGGAGGGCCGTGACCTCGGCGAAGTCGACCGACGCCATGATCGTCCGGGCCGAGCTGAGGCCGCCGAGGCGTGTCTCGACGCCGAGGTTGAGAGCTTCGTAGTAGGCGGCGCTGCTCTCCCAGCTCATCCCGCCGATGAGTCCGATGGTCTGCACGGAGCGCAGTCTGCCACTCGAGGCGCCCCGACGCGCAGAAGGACCCGCTCGTGGGACGCGGCTCCCGACGCGTCGAGCGGGTCAACTCCTGAACGGTGGGTGCGGACTCCGCGATCCCCCCAGATCCGCGGTGCCCTTCCCGTCTTCCGCCGACTCCCTCGTGCTCTTCGGCGGACAACCAGAACGATATGGCGGCACGCGTTACGCGAGACCCACGTCACGTCCACCGACCGGCCATCGTTCGGCCAGGGTTGGGTAACAAACTCCTCAGCGGGCGTCGGGCAGGACCCGGTGCACCTTGTGCTGCGCGGCCTGCGCCCGGGGGCGCAGCACCAGCTCGTCCACGTTCACGTGGGCGGGGCGCGTGACCATCCAGCCGATCGCGTCGGCGACGTCCTCGGCGGTCAGGGGCTCGGCCACCCCGGCGTAGACGGCGTCGGCCTTCTCCTGGTCACCCTCGAAGCGCACCAGCGCGAACTCGTCGGTGCGCACCATGCCGGGCGCGATCTCGCAGACCCGCACCGGCTGGTCCCACAGCTCGAGGCGCAGCGTCTCGGTGACGACCTGGGTGCCGTGCTTGGCGGCGGTGTAGCCCGCGCCGCCCTCGTAGGCGATCCGGCCGGCCGTCGAGCCGACGTTGAGGATGACACCCGCCCCGGAGGCCACCAGCGCCGGCAGCAGCGCGCGGGTGACCTGCATGAGACCGATGACGTTGACCTCGAACATCTGGCGCCACTCGTCGCTGTCGGCCTGGGAGACGGGCGAGGAGCCGAAGGCGCCGCCGGCGTTGTTGACCAGTACGTCGAGCCGCTCGCCGACGCGCGCCGCCAGCCCGGCGACCGCCTCGGCGTCGGTGACGTCGCACGCGACCGGCGTACCCCCGATCTCGGCGGCGAGGGCCTCGATCCGGTCGACCCGGCGGGCCGCGCAGAAGACGTGGAAGCCGTGCGCGGCCAGCGTGCGGGCGGTGGCGGCGCCGATGCCGCTGCTGGCGCCGGTGACGACGGCGGTGCGTGGAGTGCTCATCGGGTCATTGTGACGCGTCTGGGCGCCCCGGGTGCACCGGTGGCAGACTCCCCCCGTGCCTGTGTCGCTGACCTCCCTCGCCCTGCTCGCCCGGCTCGCCGGTGTGCTCGGTGGACTGTGCC
This sequence comes from uncultured Actinomycetota bacterium, assembly GCA_963827195.1. Taxonomy (GTDB): domain Bacteria; phylum Actinomycetota; class Actinomycetes; order Propionibacteriales; family Nocardioidaceae; genus Nocardioides. The sequence goes on along the minus strand of CAWGZT010000010.1, from coordinate 265,451 downwards.
TGCTGGTCCGCGCCGGCGCCGGGGTCGACGCGCTGCGCTGGCCCGGTCTGGTGCTGCTCGCCCTGGCCCTGGCCGGACTCGGGGCCGGGCTCGTCGGCAGGGGAGCCACGTGGCTGCGCGTGATCGTGGCCGTGGCCCTGCCGGTGCTCGTCTGGTCGGTCGTGGAGGTCTTCCACGGCGAGGGTGAGGGGCGCGTGGTCGACGCCGTCGCCGGGGTCGTGGTCGCGGCGGTCTGCGTGGCCGGTCTGGTGCGCGCACGGCGGACCCACGAGCCGGGCTCGCACGCCGCCTGAGCCCCCGGATAATCACCGGGGAGTCACCGGGGGAATCACCGGGGCGTCCGCGTGGTTGGCGTTGGATGGCCGCCTTGTGCGCGGTCCGCGAACATCCGACCGAAGGAGTCACATGCAGCCGATCCGACGCCTGGCGATGATCAGCCTGCACACCTCCCCCCTGGACCAGCCCGGCATCGGCGACGCAGGCGGCATGAACGTCTACGTCATCGAGCTGGCCAAGCGCCTGGCTCGCCAGGGCATCGAGATCGACATCTTCACGCGGGCCACGACCTCGAGCCTGCCACCGGTCGTCGAGGCCTGCGACGGCGTGAACGTCCGGCACATCCACGCCGGTCCCTTCGAGGGGCTGACCAAGGACGAGCTGCCCGGCCAGCTGTGCGTCTTCGCCCGCGAGGTGCTCAGGGCCGAGGCGGCGCAGCCGCTGGGGCACTACGACGCGGTCCACTCGCACTACTGGCTCTCCGGCCAGGTCGGCGCGCTGGCGCGAGACCGCTGGGGGGTGCCGCTGGTGCACTCCATGCACACGATGGCCAAGGTCAAGAACGCCGCGCTCGCGCTCGGTGACACGCCCGAGCCCGTGGCCCGGACGATCGGTGAGGAGCAGGTCGTCGAGGCGGCCGACATGCTGATCGCCAACACCGACCTCGAGGCCAAGCAGCTCATCAACCTCTACGACGCCGACCCCGGTCGTGTCGAGGTCGTGCACCCCGGCGTCGACCTGGCGGTCTTCCGGCCCATCGACCGCGACCAGGTGCGCCGCGAGCTCGGGCTGCCCCTCGACGCCCACGTGCTGCTCTTCGCCGGCCGCATCCAGCCGCTCAAGGCGCCCGACGTGCTGCTGCGCGCGGTCGCCGCGCTCCTGGCCCGCGACCCCGGGCTGCGCTCGCGCGTCGTGGTGCCCGTCGTGGGCGGGCCCTCCGGCAGCGGTCTCGACCGCCCCGAGTCGCTGGCGGCGCTGGCCACCGAGCTCGGCATCGACGACGTGGTGCGCTTCGTGCCGCCGGTCTCCCAGCCCGAGCTCGCCCGCTGGTACGCCGCTGCCACGCTGGTCGCCGTCCCCTCCTACAACGAGTCCTTCGGGCTGGTCGCGGCCGAGGCCCAGGCGGCGGGGACCCCCGTCGTGGCGGCCGCGGTCGGCGGCCTCACGACCGTCGTACGCGACGGGCACAGCGGGCTGCTGGTCGACGGTCACGACGCCGACGAGTGGGCCCGGGTGCTCGGCCGGGTGCTGTCGGACCCGGCTCTCCTCGAGCGCCTGCGCGACGGCGCCCGGGCCCAGGCCAGGCAGTTCTCCTGGGAGGCGACCGCGACCCAGACGCTCGACGTCTACGCGCGGGCCAGGAGCGCCATGCGAGAGTCGGTGGCGTGAGCGCAGCCGACGTCGTCCGTGACCACCTGACCGCCAACGAGATCGAGTTCGACGAGGCGAGCGAGGGGGTCTTCTCGCTGTCCCTGCCGGGGGAGAAGAAGCTCCAGGTCGCGGTGCGCCTCGACGTGGGCGCCCACGCGCTCGGGGTGCACGCCTTCGTGTGCCGCAAGCCCGACGAGAACCACGAGCGCGTCTACCGCTGGCTCCTCGAGCGCAACCTGCGGATGTACGGCGTCGCCTTCGCCGTGGACCGGCTCGGCGACATCTACCTCGACGGGCGACTGCCCCTGACGGCCGTCACCGACGAGGAGCTCGACCGGGTGATCGGCTCGGTGCTGTCCTACGCCGACGACTCCTTCAACCAGATCCTCGAGCTCGGCTTCGCGACCTCGATCCGCAAGGAGTGGGAGTGGCGCAAGCTGCGCGGCGAGCCCACCGCCAACCTCGAGGCCTTCCGCGGGTGGCTGGAGTCGGGCGCCGACCCGACGCCCGGCTGAGTCGTCGGCGGCCGCTCAGGCGGTCTGGGCCGGCTCGTGGGCGATGGTGCGCGGCTTGCGACGCGCCACCGCGACCCCGACCAGCGCGAGCGCGCCGCCGAGGTAGGCCACGACCGGCGGGGTCTCGCCGAGCAGGACGAGACCCATGACGATCGTGATCGGCGGCACCAGGTAGGTCGAGACGCCCAGGGTCGAGGCGGACATGTGCTTGAGCGCGAAGGCGTACGTCGTGAACGCGATGGCCGTGGGGAAGACCCCGAGGTAGACCACCCACAGCACCGAGGACGTCGGCGCCTCGCGGGTCTCGCTGACCAGCGTGCCGACGAAGGGCAGGCACGCCACGGCGCCGACCGTGCACGCCAGCCAGGTGACGGTCAGTGCCGGCAACCGGGCCACGAGCGGCTTCTGCAGGATCAGGCTGATCGAGTAGACGACCGCCGCCACCAGGCACAGCACCACGCCGAGCACGTCGCTCTCATCGCCGCGCTGCTGCGCCACCCCGATCAGGATGACCCCTCCGAAGGCCAGCGCCAGGCCGGCCGCGAGGTGGACGGTGAACCGCTCCGAGAGGAACACGGCCGCCAGCAGCGCGATCAGCACCGGCGACACCTGGATCAGCATGGCGGCCGTGCCCGCGTCGACGCGCTGCTCACCCTCGTTGAGGGCCACGTTGTAGACCCCGAACCACAGCACGCCGATCGTCACGACCGACACCCACTCGCGGCGGGTCGGTCGCTGCACGCCCCGGGGCAGGCCCCTGGACACCGCGAAGACTCCCAGCGCCACGGCGCCCACGAGCAACCGCCCCAGCGACAACGCGCCCGCCGAGAAGTCGTCGCCCAGGTGCCTGATCGCCACGAACGCCGACGCCCAGAACACCAGCGTCACCGCCACCGCCCCCAGCGGCATCCATCCCGGAACGCCCTCCTGGGCCTCGCGTGCGGCCCGGGGGGTCGGCGTACTGGTCACGGGGTCAGCGTAGGTGGGCGGTCGGACAGTTTCACCGGCCGGCCGGTGGAACTGTCGGTTGGAGTACGAAGTTTCATCGTCCAGGCGACAGTTTCCTCGGCCGGCCGGTGAAACTGTCGGAGTCTCACAGATCGAGCTTGTACCCCAACCCGCGCACGGTGACGAGGAACTTCGGCTCGGAGGGCTCGGGCTCGAGCTTGGCGCGCAGCCGCTTGACGTGGACGTCGAGGGTCTTGGTGTCGCCGACGTAGTCGGAGCCCCAGACGCGGTCGATGAGCTGGCCGCGGGTGAGGACGCGGCCGGGGTTGCGGAGGAACATCTCGAGCAGCTCGAACTCCTTGAGCGGCAGGCGCTGCTCGGTGCCGTCGACGGTGACGACGTGACGCTCGACGTCCATCCGGACGGGGCCGGCCTCCAGGGTGTCGGGGGCGAGGTCGGGGTCGGCGCCGCGGCGGAGGACCGCGCGGATCCGGGCGACCAGCTCGCGCGGCGAGTAGGGCTTGGTGACGTAGTCGTCGGCGCCGAGCTCGAGGCCGACCACCTTGTCGACCTCGTCGTCCTTGGCGCTGACCATGATCACCGGCACGTTGGAGGTCTGGCGGATGGTGCGACAGACCTCGGTGCCGGGGATGCCGGGGAGCATCAGGTCGAGCAGCACGATGTCGGCACCGTTGCGATCGAACTCCACCAGCGCCGCGTGGCCGTCGGCCGCGATCGCGACCTCGAAGCCTTCCTTGCGGAGCATGTAGGCGAGCGCGTCGCTGTAGCTCTCTTCGTCCTCGACGACGAGTACACGCGTCACGGTCAGTCCTCCTGGTCGGTGCTGCTCGGGTCCCCGAACGAATGTTGGGGCAGGGTGAGGGTGAACGTCGAGCCCTGGCCCTCGGCGGACCAGACGCGGATGTCGCCCCCGTGGGTGGCGGCGACGTGCTTGACGATCGAGAGTCCCAGGCCGGTGCCGCCGGTGGAGCGGTGGCGGGCCGGGTCGACGCGGTAGAAGCGCTCGAAGATCCGGTCGATCTCCTGGTTGGGGATGCCGATGCCCTGGTCGACGACCGAGATCTCCACCTGGCCCTCGCTCTCCCGGGTCGTGACGAGCACCGTCGAGTCGGGCTCGGAGTAGGCGACGGCGTTGGCGACCAGGTTGGCCACGGCGGCGGTGATCTGCTCGTCGCTGCCCAGGACCCTCAGGCCGGAGGTGCCGCTGGAGACGATGCTGATCCGCTTGGAGCCCGCATCGATGGCGCTGGTGTCGGCCGCGACCGCGATGACGTCGTCGAGCTCGACCGCGACGGGGGACTCGGGCGGGTTGTCGCCCTGCAGCCGCGAGAGCTCGATGACCTGCTGGACCAGGCGCGAGAGCCGGTCGCTCTCGTGCAGCATCCGGTCGGCGAAGCGCTTGACGGCCACCGGGTCGTCGGCCGCCTCGTGCATCGCCTCGGCCAGCAGCCGGATCGCGCCGACCGGGGTCTTGAGCTCGTGGCTGACGTTGGCGACGAAGTCGCGTCGTACGGCCTCGACGCGCCGCTCACGGGTACGGTCCTCGACCAGCGCGAGCACCAGCCGCGACCCGAGGGGGGCGACGCGGGCGGTGACGTGCCGTGCCGGGCCCAGGGTGCGCGCTATGACCAGCTCGGTCTCGCGGATCTGGCCGTCGCGGCGCACCTGGCTCACCAGCTCGGCCAGCTCCTCGGACGCCAGCTGGGTGCCCCGGACCAGACCGAAGGCGTAGGCCGGCGCGGACGCCTTGAGCACGCCGTCCGACTCGTCGACGACGACGGCGCTGCTGCGCAGCACGGACAGGACGGCCGCGACACCGGGGGGCACCACCGGCTCCTCGACCGCGGGGCGCCGGCTCTGCTGACGCTCGCTGATCGCCCACGCCAGCACGGCGCTGCCGGCGACGGCTGCGCCGACCAGGGCGGCGAGAAACGCCTGCGTCGTCGGGTCCACGGGTCGAATCGTACGGCCGCACGGCCGCGTCGCCGGCCAACGGCGGCCCCGCTCCGCAGTGTTCACCCCGCGTTCACGAGTCCACCCCGGCTGGTCACCTCGACCTCCTAGGCTCCTGCTCATGCGAGAGCTCTTCCATGACCAGCTGGACGCGATGTTCGTCGACCTCGCCGGCATCTGCCGCCAGGTCGAGACCGCCGTCGGACTGGCGACCCAGGCCCTGATGACCGGTGACGCCGCGATCGCCGAGCAGGTGATCAGCGGCGACATCGAGATCGACCGCGCCCGCGAGCAGGTCGAGGAGACGGCGTTCTCGCTGCTCTCCCTGCAGCAGCCCGTCGCCGGCGACCTGCGCACCGTCGTGTCGGCGCTGCGGATGGTCAGCGAGCTCGAGCGGATGGGCGACCTGTCGGTGCACGTCGCCAAGATCGCGCGGCTCCGGGTGCCGCTGATCGCGGTGCCCGTCGAGGTGCAGCCGACCGTCAGCCGCATGGGTGCGGTGGCGGAGGACATGGTGCGCCGCGTCTCCCAGATCATCACCGGTCGCGACGTCGAGGCGGCCATCGCGCTGGGCCGCGACGACGAGATCATGGACCAGCTGCGTCGGCTCAGCTTCACCGAGCTGCTCTCCGAGGACTGGGCGCACGGGGTCGAGGCCGCCGTCGACATCGCCCTGCTCGGCCGCTACTACGAGCGGATCGCGGACCACGCCGTCTCGGTCGCCAACCGGATCGTCTTCGTCGTCACCGGACGCAACCCGAGCTCGCTCGACGGCTGAGGCGTACGACCTCGCCCCTCGGCGGGAGGGTCTCGACGCCGCCTCGCTGCGCTCGGCGGGCTCGACCAGCGGGCCCGGACGCGCCCGGAGTCCGTCATGCCGGATCTCGACGCCGCCTCGCTGCGCTCGGCGGGCTCGACCAGCGGGCCCGGACGCGCCCGGAGTCCGTCATGCCGGATCTCGACGCGCCCGTCGCGGTCTCGTCCCTCGACCGCGGGGCTTGCTCGATCTCGCTGAGCCCACGCGCCGAGCTCGTGCCTCGCTCGGCGCTGCTCAGCGACCCTGGTTGGCGACGGCGGCGGCTGCTGCGGCGGCGGCCTCGGGGTCGAGGTAGGTGCCGCCGGGGGTGGTGGGCCGGAAGGCCTCGTCGAGCTCGTAGACCAGGGGCATGCCGGTGGGGATGTTGAGGCCCGCGATGTCCTGGTCGCTGATGTCGTCGAGGTGCTTGACGATGCCGCGCAGGCTGTTGCCGTGGGCGGCGACGAGGACCGTCTGGCCGGTCGCGAGGTCGGCGGTGACGTCGGACTCCCAGTAGGGCAGCATCCGCTCGATGACGTCCTTGAGGCACTCCGTGCGGGGCAGGTCGTCGCCGAGGTCGGCGTACTGCGGCAGGTGGGCCTGGGAGAACTCGGAGTCGTCGGCCAGCGGCGGGGGAGGCGTGTCGAAGCTGCGGCGCCAGAGCATGAACTGCTCCTCGCCGTACTCGTCGAGCGTCTGCTTCTTGTCCTTGCCCTGGAGGGCTCCGTAGTGGCGCTCGTTGAGGCGCCACGAGCGCTTGACGGGGATCCAGTGCCGGTCGGCGGCGTCGAGGGCCAGCGCGGCGGTGTTGATCGCCCGACGCTGCAGGGAGGTGTGGACGACGTCGGGCAGGATGCCGGCGTCCTTCATCAGCTCGCCGCCGCGGACGGCCTCGCGCACGCCCTTCTCGGTCAACGCGACGTCGACCCACCCGGTGAAGAGGTTCTTGGCGTTCCAGTCGCTCTCGCCGTGGCGGAGCAGCACCAGCGTGTAGGTCATCGTGTCACTCCGAGTGGGCGGCCGGGGCCTCGCAGGAGTAGGCCTCCGTCTCGGGCGCGGGTGCCGCGCCCTCGGCGGTCTCGACTGCCGGGGCGGTGTCGAGGCCTTCGTAGAAGTCGCACGCACGCACGACCGGGACGTCGATCTGGACGTCGTCACCGTTGGAGAAGCTCAGCGTCAGCGGCAGGAAGTCGCCGGCTCCGAAGTCGCCGTCGAGCCGCACGCCCTCGCCGATGTCCTCGACGTTGACGGCCTCACGCACCAGGATCTCGACGGCGTCGATGGAGCTCGAGGTGAACACGTCGTCGCCCGCGCCGGCCACCGAGACGAGCTCGGTCACCCCGTCGGAGTTGTTGATCAGTCGCGCGTGCAGCGAGCCGGAGCCCGGTCCCTCGGCGATGATCTGCGCCCCGATGACGTCGACCGACTTGTCGCGGTTGAACGTGGCGTTGGTGGTCGTGTTGACGCGGTCGGTGGCGTAGTTGAAGCCACAGCCCGTCAGGACGGGAGCGGTCAGCAACAGCGCGCCTACCGTGAGCGCGAGCCTGCGGTGGTGATGCATCGTCAGTGCCTTCGGGTCGGACGGGCGCCGGGGCGGCGATGAACGGGCTCAGCCTAGCGCCAGGCTCCCGCGGTCACTGGCCCAGCCCGACGTAGGTCGCCGCGAACGCGATCAGCACCAGCACGACCGAGGTGTAGACCCCCGCCAGGGCCAGCAACCGGGTCGCGCCGAGGCGCAGCCCGAGGACGAGCGGCAGGTAGGTCCAGCCGTCCTCGTTGTCGGCCACGAGCCCCCACAGGGCGCGCAGGACGTGGACGCCGACGCCCAGCAGCGCGAAGAGGACCGTCATCTGCCACGTGGGGGGAGTGCCCTCGAACGCGCCGCCCCAGCCGCCGTAGGACAGGAACGCGGGGTAGAGGCCGAAGGAGACCGCCCAGGGCAGCCACGAGAGCCGGCCCCGGCGCAGCACGACGTTGCCCATCAGGCCGACCCCGAGCGAGAGCAGGTAGGCGCTGCCGGCGGTGATGCCCGAGGTGACGGACAGCGGGATCACGAGCAGGACGGCGCAGGTGAGCGCGAACCACGCGGTGCCGGGGTCCAGCCGGCCGCTGGCCAACGGCTTGCCGGGCAGGTCATGACGGGCGTCGCGACGGCGGTCCACCAGGTCGTTGTGCCAGCCCAGGACCACCTGCCCCACGAGCACGGCCGCGAAGACGACCGCGACCTCACGGGTGGGGCGACCGGAGATCGCCGCGGCGGCCGCCAGCCCGGCCGCGGTCAGGACCGCCTGACGGGGGTGGGCCGCGAGGAGCAGCAGGACCGGCAACCGGTCCCGCAGCCGGAGTCGCCCCCTGTCCGGCGCCTCGGGGTCGTCCTCGACCGGGGGCGTCGGGGTCTCGTCGTCCGGCACTGCCTCGGTGAGGATCGTGTCCCCTCCCCGGGACACCTCCTCGGTGGCACTGCCGGTCTCCGGGACCGGACCCTCCCCGGTGGAGCTGCGTCGCTTCCAGCGCTGCGTCTTCACCATGCGTGCAGTATCACCGCACGCGGTGGCCGGCGCGAGGCAAACGGGCCGAAGGCGTGGGGTGGGAGCGCGCGCCGGCGGGCCGGCAGGAGGTGCGCCACCACAGGAGCATCGATTCTGTCAAGCCCACAACGGGGCTCTGACCTGCACAAACGTCGACGAGGCCCATCAAAACCCGTGTTAGAATGGTCACCTAGGAAGGGGTCTACCACATATGACTTTCACCGTCGGCGAAACGGTTGTCTACCCGAATCACGGGGCCGCCATCATCGAGGACATCGAGATGCGGACCATCAAGGGCGAGGACAGGGAATACCTGGTCCTTCGCATCGTTGCCCAGCAGGACCTGGTCGTGCGCGTCCCGGCCTGCAACCTGGACCTCGTCGGAGTGCGCGACGTGGTCGACAAGGAAGGCCTCGAGCGCGTCTTCGACGTCCTGCGTGCCGAGCACGTCGAGGAGCCGACCAACTGGTCGCGCCGCTACAAGGCCAACCTGGAGAAGCTGCACAGCGGCGACGTCATGAAGGTCGCCGAGGTCGTGCGTGACCTGTGGCGTCGTGAGCGCGACCGCGGCCTCTCGGCCGGCGAGAAGCGGATGCTGGCCAAGGCGCGCCAGATCCTGGTCTCCGAGCTGGCCCTGGCCGAGCAGACCAACGAGGACAAGGCCGAGGCCATCCTCGACGAGGTCCTGGCCTCCTGAGCGGCTGATCCACTCGCTCCACCCGCATCGACGAAGGCCCCCGGCACCACGCCGGGGGCCTTCGTCGTCCCGGGGTGACCGCGGGCGGCCGGGTGCCTAGAGTGGCGTCATCATGACGACGTACGACGACGAGCCCACCCCGGCCCTCGGTGCCGTGATCGAGCAGGACCGGGGCTCCCTCCCGTTCGCGCTGATCCACGGGGAGGCGCTCGTGACGTGCGCCGTGTGGGCGCTCGGCGACTCCGGGGTCACCCCGGTCGACCTCGGGACCGAGTGGGCCGGTCTGGTCGACGCCGACGAGCCCTTCGTGCTGCACGACAGCCTGTGCCCGATGACCCCTGCCGCCTTCCTCACCGAGTGCCTCGAGCGCGCGGTGGCGACGTCGGCCGTGGTGGTGGGGGTCCGCCCGGTCACCGACACCGTCAAGGGTGTCGTCGACGGCGTCGTGGGGGAGACCGTCGACCGCGACGGGCTGCTGACCATCTGCTCCCCGGTGGTGCTGCCCGCAGGGGTGGTCGCGGCCCTGACGGAGCTGCCCAGCCTCGACTTCCCCGAGCTGGTGGCGGCGCTGGCCGCCCGCTTCCCCGTCGAGTACGTCGAGGCCCCGCCAGAGGCGCGTCGCGTCGGGTCGCTCGACGACCTCGCGCTGCTGGCCGCCCTCACGCGTCCTGCGTGAGCGCCTCCGCGACAGCGACGTCCTCGGGGAAGGTGATCTTCAGGTTGCGCGCCGAGCCGGGGACCGCGTGGATGGTGACGGTCCCGAAACGCTCCAGGCAGCTGGCGGTGTCGGTGCCGCGGAAGCCGGCTCGCGACGCCTCCTGGTAGGCGCTGAGCAACGCCGGCGCGGCGAAGGCCTGCGGGGTCTGCACACCTGATGGCCGGCCGGTCGGCAGCGGCGACCCGTCCCGGCTGGCGACGCCGGCCAGGGGCACCACCGGGATCGCACCGCCGTGCCGGGCCGCGACCTCGAGGACAGAGCCGAGCAGGGTCGTGCCGGCCAACGGCCGGGCGCCGTCGTGGATCGCCACCACGTCGATCGACGCCCGAGGTGATCGCCGGTGCGAGGGCCTGGAGCGCCGCCCACTCGGAGTCGTGGCGCGAGGCACCCCCGACGACGAGGCCCACCTCGGCCCGGTCGTCGTCGCCCCGTCGTCATCGAGGAACGGCTCGAGCGCGGCCGCGACGGCCTCCTGCTCGCCGTCGCGCACGACCAGCAGCACCCGTCGTACGTCGGGGGTCGCGAGGGCGTCGCGGACCGACCAGGCCAGCACCGGGCGGTCGCGGAGGGGCAGGAGGACCTTGTTGACCCCCGCACCGACGCGGGTCCCGGACCCGGCGGCGAGGATCACGACGGCAGCAGGCACGCGCCCACCCTAGGAGACGGCTGGGGTGAAGGCGTGGGGCACCAGTCGACGCCCGAGCAGCCAGGCGGCGATGGGGATCCCGAGGTAGAAGAAGGCCGCGTTGAGATCGGCGTCGGGCGTCTGCGCATGGCTGGCGGCGTTCCAGTGCAGGATCGTGACGGAGAAGAGCAGGTAGCCCACGAACAGCAGGACCCGCGAGCCCTGTGGCAGGCGGCGGCTGTCGGTGGCGGTGAAGCCCGCGTCGCTCGCGACGACGTAGGCGATGCCGAAGACGGTCACCACGATCGCCGGGAGACCGAGCGCGGCCCCGAGGAACGCGATGTAGTCGCCCCGGCTCATCACCAGCCAGGCGAAGACCGCGATCGCCGCGATGCTGAGCAGGCCCGCCTGCTCGACCCGGCGCCAGCCGGCGAGCAGGACCACCAGCAGGACCAGGGTGATCGCGACGTCGAAGAGCTGGTCCTGGAAGCCGAGGACCAGGCCGAGCCGGTTGAGCGCGTAGGAGGGCAGGGCCCACAGCGTGACCACCACGAGCCCCGAGCCCAGCTCGGTGCCCAGCCCGGAGCCCAGCTCGGTGCCCAGCGGTGTCCGTCGTCGCGCCAGCAGCCAGAGACCGACGCCGAGCCCCGCGACCGCCACCACGATCGGGCCCCAGTCGCTCAGCCAGGGGCGGGTGAAGAAGGTGACGAAGCCCGGCACGTCGGAGGCGCCGAGGACGGTGAGCGCGGCGATGCCGGCGCAGGACGTGACGACGGTGACCAGGAAGGGCAGGCCCAGCGCCACGCTCGTGGCGTAGATGAGTCGTTCGCTGGCGGGGGTGAACGCGTCGGAGGCCTTGAGGTGGGCGACCCACCAGACGGCGACCGCCAACAGCGCCAGGGAGAGCAGCGTGCGCGCCACCGACACCGGGCGGCTGGTGAGGTAGGTGAACCAGTAGTCCCGTTGAGCGCCGAGGACGAACCACAGCTTGACCAGGAGCAGTGCCAGCACCGACCACCGCACAGTGCGGCGGCCGAGCTCTCCCAGCCCGGTGGCCAGGCTGGTCGACACGTCCAGCCCGAACTTCACGACCGCGACGGCGGCCACGTAGACCAGGGGCAACATGAAGTTGTCGATCTCGTCCACGGCACCGCCGATGAGGGACTGGACGGTGCTGTCGAAGCCCTGCGCGACGTAGGTGACGTGGATCCACAGGTGTCCCAGGAAGAACGCCGCCACCGCTGCCGAGGTGAGGACCTGGAGGACGGGCCGGGTCCAGCGGTGCAGCCGGTGTGCCCGTGGCCCGCCCCTGGCCGACCCCAGGGAGACGAGCAGCGAGAGGGCCAGGGAGCCCAGCACCGTGTAGTAGCCCGTCTGCACCACGCTCGCGCCGTGCACGAGCACCCAGGAGTCGCCGACGTCGATCGAGGTCGGGGCGAGGAAGAGCGAGCCGGTCAGGCCGAAGAGGGTGCCGACGAAGACCTTGACCAACGGCGAGGCCAACAAGGCACCCCACAGCAGGAGGACCCAGGCCAGGGTCAGCGTCACGAGGGTGACGGGCATGAGACCCAGCGGCACGAAGGTCGGCCTCAGCTCGAAGTACAGGTGCAGCAGGTCGCCCCGGCGCCACCGGTCGCTGAAGAGCACCGAGACGAGCAGCAGCCCCAGCGCGACCAGGCCAGCCTTGGCGAGCTGTCGCTGGACGCCGGTCAGGCCGTCGAGCCGGAGGTGCCCGTCCCGGACGGGGTCACGCAGCGTGGTCTCCCACAGGGGGCGGGTGACGGCGCTGACCCGCTCGCTGACCCTGGGGGTCGCCCGGTCGTCCTCGACCGCGGTCATGACACGGGCTCCATCACGAGCAGCGACCCGAAGTCGGTCCCGATCGGGACCACGACCCGCCCGTCGGGGGTTGATGCCAGCACCGGCAGGCTCACGAACGGGGTCGTCGTCGGCTCGTAGGAGGCGAGGAAACGTCCGGTCCGCAGGTCGTGGACGCTGAGCCGGAAGTCCCGGGCGAACAGGTCCTCGGTCCGCCCGAGCTCCAGGAGGTAGACCCGCCCGTCGATGACGACCGGGCGTCCCCCGGGGGCCGTGGCCAGACGGATGCTCCAGAGCTCTGAGCCGTCATCCGCGTCCAGGGCGAACGCGTGCCCCTGGGCGTCGACGTCGACCACGACCCCGTCCTCGCTCGCCGGGCCGCCCCCGAAGAGCGGGTCCGTCAGCTCGTGGGTCCAGCGCTGCTCGCCGGTCCGCACGTCGTAGGCCACCAGGCCGCTCGGTGCCGCGGCGCGGATCACGTCGGCGTAGACGACCCCGTCGGCGAGGGCCAGCTGCCCCGGCGACTGGGCGTCCGGGTCCGACCAGACGGTCTTGCCGGTGCGGCCGTCGAAGCGGGTCATCCCGCCGGAGCCGTAGATGACGTCCCCACCCGGCAGGGGCAGGGGGGTGGTGGGTCCGAAGGCGCTGCTGATCGCGACGTCCCAGCGCGGGCTCCCGTCGAGATCGACGGCGCTCAGCCCCACGGCATACTGCGGCAGGAAGACCGCGTCCTCACCGATGGCGGGGCTCACCCCGGGTGTGGCCGGTTGCGCAGGCGTGCTCCACAGCGGCTGCCCTCCGACGAGCGGGTAGGCGACGAACTTCTCGTCCTGCTGGGCCACGAGCAGGTCGTCGGCGACCGCGGCCGCCGGCTGCGCCCCGGTGCTCGTGTGCACCGTGCGCACCGGTCCGGGGCCGTCGTGTGCGTAGAGGGCGGAGTCCGAGCCCGGGGTGAAGAAGCGCTCGCCCATGACGACCGGTGGGCCACCCGGACTGGTGCCCAGGGTGCGCACGTCGCCGGTGGTGAGCACGACGCCGTCCACGTGGTCCGCGGCGGGCTCGCCGGTGACGGGGTAGGCCCAGGACACGGCCGTGCTCTCGGCCCCCGAGACGGCCGCCCCGAAGACCAGCGCATCTCCCACCAGGGCGGGGTCGATGTCGCTGTCGATGCGGCTGTCCGCCTCGGGCGGTGGCACCTGCCACCGGTCCGCGACCGCGCCCGTGGCGAGGTCGCGGACGATGACCTCGCCCGGTCCGGTGATCTGGACGACCTGGTCGCCGACCACCACCGGTGCGCTGTCGAAACCGTTGCCCGACCGGACCCACCGCTGCGTGCCGTCGGTGAGGTCGAAGGCCTGCACGCGGGTGGCGTCCAGGACCGCGACCAGGGTCTGGTCGAGGACCGCGAACGCCTCGCTGGGGTAGCCGCGCGGACGGGCCTCCCACAGGAGGTCACCGTCGCTGACGGCGAAGGCGTAGATGATGCCGGTGTCGTCGGAGAGCACCACGCGCCCCGAGGCCACGGCCGGGCCCACGACGAGCGCCTCCTCGAGGGCGGCGGACCAGCGGGTCGTCCCGTCCTCGGCGTAGGCCGTGACCTCCCCGCCGTCGTCGGCGACCACCCAGAGGTCGTCGACCCGGGCGGGCGCGTGGCGCGTCGGTGCCGAGCGCAGCTCGCTCCAGCGCACCTCGCCGTCGGCCAGGGCCAGGGCCGTGACCCGGCGGTCGTCGCTGGCGACCAGAAGACTGTCGCCGAGGGCTGTCGGCGGCGCCGAGACGACGTCGTCGAAGTGGTGGACCCAGCGCACGGCACCGGTGTCGGTCTCGACCGCCACGAGGTTCTTGTCGGCATCGCCCACCAGCGTCAACGGCCCGACGATCACCGGCTGCACGACGATCGGCCCGGGCAGGCTGAGCCGCCACCGCACCTCACCGAGGGCCACCCCCGTCGCGGCGACGTCGCCGGTGACGTCGCCGAGGACCATGACCTCGCCGTCGGTGACCGGGCCGAAGAGGAAGCGTTGGTCCCGTGCGTCGCTCCACGCCAGGCGCGAGGACGTCTCCCCGTCCGGCACCGCGTTGCTCCTCGCGGCGTCGAGCCCGGCCGTTGCTCCGAGCGGTGGGTCGGACGGCTCTCGTACGTCGGGTGGGGCGGCGGCGCGCCAGCTGCGGTCGACCCCGTGGAACGCCACGAGCTCCTCGACCACGACCGAGCCCTGGGCCTCGATGGTCGCGACGGACCGCACCGTCCCGTAACCCGGGCAGGTCCACTCCTCGTTGACCTCGTGGTCGATCTCGGTGCCGTCGGCGAAGGTGAGGTCGAACTGGTTGACGTAGTGCGCACAGCCGCTGAACGTGTGTCCGCCGACCTCGACCTCGGTGACCTCCTCGAGCGTCACCTCGTAGTGGATCGAGCGGTCGCCGCCGAGGAGCCCGTCGTAGGTCCAGGTCGTGCCCACCACCACCGGCAGCTCGTAGGCCGGGGCCGGAGGGTCGAGCCGCGTCTCACGGGCGTCGAGGCGCAGCGAGAACTGCAGGAGCCGGTCGCCCACGGGGCCGAGGTAGGTCGAGCTGGACCGGGGGCCCGAGCCGGGGTAGTCGGTGTAGTCGCTGGACACCTGGACGGCCTCGACCAACCCGGTCTCGTCGACCAGGCCCACCCTGCCTCGCACCACCTTGGTGTGGGTGCCTGACGGCCCGTCGCCGCCGGAGACCGCATAGACCCACGTGGTCCCGGGGTCGGAGGGAAAGAGCGCAGACAGCTCGGGGAAGGGCTCCTCGGGCTGGGACACGGCGAAGGCGCCCACCATGGCGAGCGGCACCACGACCAGCGAGGGGACCCAGGAGGCGACGGTGCGCCCGCGGGAGCTCATGTGCGGTGCTAGAGGCCGGAGGGCAGCGTGGCGGTCAGGATGTCGTTGCCCCCGTAGACGGCGTCCTGCCAGACCAGCCGGTCACCGGAGAGCGCGGGGTAGCCCTGCTGGCCGGGCTGCCGCATCAGGTTGTAGATGGTGCCCGTGGCGAAGGAGTAGAGATGCAGGTCGGTGTCGGGCAGCGAGATGCCCTCGGCGACCTTGCCCGGCAGGGCGTCCACACCCTCGGCCCACACCGCGTAGTCGGCACTCATCGCGACGCCGAACGGCACGGCCCTCGACGACAGCTCCGTGGTCCCCGACGAGGTGATCATCGTCGCGGCGAAGGTGACGTCGGTGACCAGGGTCCGGCCGCTGCTGGTCGCCACCGCCGTGACCTGGTCCGCGACCGTGGCGACCAGCGTGGGGTCCGACCCCGGGGTCCACGAGTAGACCTCTCCGTCGATGTTGCCGAGGACGACCTGCCCGCCCTCGGTGGCCAGGGCCGTCACGGGCGCCTGCCTCGGCACGAGGGTGCGGACCTCGTCTCCCGCCGGGTCGACGAAGACCAGCTCGGTCGCGGTCGCGAACGCGGCGCCCTGCGGTGACCCGGCGAGCCCTGCACCGAGGACGGCGTCGGTCGTCGGCTCGAGGTCGGTGCTGGTCCCGTCGGCGCCTCGCAAGGTGACGCCCGCATCCCGGGCCAGGAGGAGGCTGTCACCCGCGAAGGCCATGTCGTACACGTCCGACGAGGAGCCCAGCGGCGACGGCTCGTCCCCGACGGCCGCCCCCGTGGGAGTGCCTGCCAAGAAGGTCGGGTCCGCTCCGCCGGGCTCGATCCAGGCGATGCGGTCACCGGCGACGATGGGCGAGAACTCGCCGCTCGACGTGGTCGCCACGGCCTGGCCCGGCACCGCGCCGAGGTCGACGCAGCCCTCGCAGAGCAGGTTGAGGTCGAAGACCTCCCGGGCGACACGGAGCACCACGGGGTCCGCCCCCGAGTCGGTGGTGACCTGCTCGATCGCAGCCCGGGCGTCGAGGAAGCCCGAGGTGGGGCTGAGCTGGGTGGTCAGCGTGTAGTAGATGATCTGGTCGAAGGTGCGGGCGAGCCCCGAGTCGTTGCCGGGCACCCCGTCGATCTGGGCGAGTCGCGTGCGGATCGACCACAAGGCGTTGTTCCACACCGCCGAGTTGAGGTGGACGCCGGCGTTGTCCTGGGACCCCAGGTCGTTGATGTAGGACCCGATGTCCGGCTGGAGCAGCCGCAGGTAGTCGGCGTAGGTGGCGCCGTTGAGCATGAACCTCGCCGACACCGAGCCGTCCGGGTTCTGGTGGCAGACCTCGGTGTCAGGCGTGACCCCGGCGCAGCGGTGCTCGGAGTAGGCGGCGCTGTCGTCTCCGGTGAACCGGTTGCCGATCACGTTGCCGAGGTAGTCGGAGAAGCTCTCGTTCATCGCTCCGGACTGACCGGAGTAGATCAGGTTGGAGGAGCTGTCGGTGACGCCGTGGGTGATCTCGTGCCCGGCCGTGTCGATGGAGAAACCAGCAGCCGCTTGGGGTCGGCCCTCGCGGGTGCACGTGTTGCCGTAGGTCATCTGGTTGATCGCGGAGGAGAAGAACGCGTTGCAGAAGTCGTCGGCCCCGAAGTTGACCGAGCTGCGCAGGGTGGCGCCCGCCCCGTCCCAGGAGCGACGACCCAGCTCGGCGTAGAAGTCGTAGACGTAGCGCGCGTAGGCGTGAGCCGCGATGGCATCCTCGTCGGCGACCTGGTCGCCGTCGGCGAGGACCGGCCGACCGGGCAGGTCCTCCTCCGCGATGCCGGTCGCGTCGTAGGTCTCGATGGCTCCCTGACCCGTGGCCGGGTCGTAGGTGGGGACGGTCCGGTCGATGAGCTGGACGCCGTTGGGAGTCCGCACCCCGGTGGTGGTCAAGGGCCCGGTGAGGGGGTTGGTGCCACGGACCTGCACCGCGTCACCCTCCGCGGGGGGTGTGGCGGCGCGGAGCGGGGTGATCGTGACGCCGGGGCGACCCGCGGCGAGGTAGGCGATCTCGGAGTGTCCGGAGGCCGGTCGGACCGACACGACACCGCCGGTCACGGCATCGACGAGGTAGACCGCGTCGGCCGGCGTGCTGCCGGTGGCACCTGACGCGCTGCCCACGACCGTCGCCTTCCAGGCGAGTGTCCCGCCACCCGCGGGAAGGACCACCAGGGACGTGGCGCCGGCGATGCTGCCGCCGGACTCGCGTCGTACGACGCGCTCGGCGCGGGCCCGGGTCACCTGAGGCTGGGTGGAGACGTCGAGCCCGGGAAACACGCGTCCCCGCACCGCGTTGAGCCGTGCCCCCAGGGTGTCGGTGGTGAACGACAGCACGAGCTGGGCATCCAGCACCCCCACGCCGTCGACCACCTGCGCCGCGCGCACCGAGGAGAGGTCGGTGCCGGGCAGCGTCTCCTCGGTGCCCAGGCTGAGCTCCGGGGCGCCGATCCCGAACAGCCGCCGACCGTGGGAGTCGAAGAAGTCGGTGACCACCTCGTCGATGTCCTCACCGTCCTGGGGTGCGTAACGGCCGCCGGCGAGGTCAGTCAGGTAGCCGGTGACCTCGTCCTGGCGACCGGTCCACCCCGAGGCGGTCTCGGTGCGCAGGCTCTCGATGGCCGAGCGCAGGTCGGCCAGCCGCCCGGACGCCTCGTCGGGGTTGCCCTGGGTCCACGCGGACGACGCGGTCAGGCTCGACGGGGTCGGCTCGTCCGTCTCGATCGGCGCGTGCTGGCAGGCGGACAGCACGGCCGCGACCACGGCCAGCAGGGGCGGCCCGAGGCGGCGCGCCGAGCGGCTCCGTGAGTCGCGTGCGAGAGCCGACATGGACGTCCTTCCGGGGCACAGGTGCGTGCAATGTAAGGGACTCATGGACTTCTCAGGAGGGTTGTCTAGCCCAGGTCGAAAATGCGTGCTGCTTGTCCTTGCTCAGGGCCGGAACCGATGCATCATGCCTTCGAGACCGACGCGCCGCGCGCCCGATTCCGTCTCCAACGGGAGGTAGATGTCATGTGTCCCACCTGCTCCTCCGGCAACCCGGACGTGGCGGCCTTCTGCCATCGCTGCGGGACGTCGCAGCACGCCCACTCCTCGTCGCAGCGCAGCTATGCGGTGCAGTCGTCCGAGGGGGTCAACCAGTTCGCGCTGATCTCGACGATCATGCCGCACACCAACCGGGAGACGGCCGACAACTACCGCTGGGCGATGATCGTCTCCTCGGTGCTCATCGTCGCCGCGACCGCGCTGGGCCTGCTGCCGATCGCCATCGCAGCGGCGGCCTTCCTGATCCCGATCACCTACCTGGTCTACATCTACGACGTGAACCTGTGGGAGGACGCCCCGGCTCCCGTCGTCATCGGACTCTTCTTCGTCACGGGGATCCTCGCCGCGCTGGTCTCCCTGGTGTTCTTCCGGTGGGCCTTCGACACCGAGTTCGCCAGCTTCGCCGCGCGTGGCGGCATCGACGGGTTGTCCTTCAAGGCGCTGCTGATCTTCTCGGTGCTCCTCCCGCTCGTGGCGGAAGTCGTGAAGAACCTGCCGGCAGCCTTCCTGGCGCGGCTCCCGCAGTTCGACGACATGATCGACGGGCTGACCTTCGGGGTCGCCGCCGGCACGGCCTATGCCGCCTTCGAGACGATCGTCCTCTACCAGTCGGTCTTCACCAGCGGACAGTTCCGCACCGAGCAGGGGCTCGCGACCTGGGTCGTGGTCGTCGTCAACCTGATGGTCGTCAAGTCGCTGATCTACGGCACGGCGACCGGCATCGCCGTTGCGGCGTTCTCCGGCAAGGGAGAGGGTTACGACGGGTTCACCGCGTCCTACGGGCGCAACTTCGCCCTCGCAGCCGGAGCCAACATCCTCTACTGGGTCGGCGTACGCCTGCTGTCCTACCTTCCCTTCGGCCAGGCTCTCGGCCTGATCTGGGGCTTCGTGATCCTCGGGGTGCTGGTCATCCGGATCCGGGTGATGATGCAGGCCGCGCTCCTGGAGGCAGCCGTCGAGGCAGCCGCCAAGTCCGACGTCTCCTCGCGGGAGACCTTCGTCGAGACCTTCTGTCCCGAGTGCGAGAACATGCTGCTCACCGGCTCGCACTTCTGCATCGCCTGCGGCACCTCCGTGCGCTCGACGTCGCACCAGTCCCGCAGAGCCATGTCCGCGCACCCGGCCCCGGCCGACGGTGCACCGCCCTACGGGAGCGATCCCGGCACCGGGCCGACGGGTGGTGTGGCATGAGCGACCCGACCCAGCCCCAGCAGCCCGCACCTGCCACCGCGATGGTGCCCCCCCAGCAGGCCTACCCGCCGCACCCTCCCCAGCAGGCCTACCCGCCGCCGCCTCCCCAGCAGGCCTACGCCGCCGGGCCGCCGCCCGCTGCGCCCTGGCAGCAGACGAGACCGCCCGCCGGCAGCAACCACAGCTCCAGCAAGGGCAAGACCATCGGGCTGATCGTGGCCGGGGTCGTGGCCGTGGGCGCGCTCGGTGGCATCGGTGCCGCCGTCCTGGGAGGCGGTGACGACGGCTCGCCGGGCTCCACCGAGGTGCGGGCCGGCGGTGAGGGGTCAGGCATCCTCAACCCGGAGCCGGTCGGCTCGGCCCCACCGGCCCCATCGGCCCCAACAGCACCGCAGGGCAGCACCGCGCCCGCCGAGCCCACCGAGCCCGCTGAGCCGCTGCCACCGACCGAGCCCTCGGAGCCGGCGGTCCCGACGGTGCCCACCGGCAACGGGGTGGTGATCGGGTCCAACGGCGTCCAGGTGGTCGTGCCGCCGGACTGGCAGATCGACAGCCAGGGGGACAACAGCCTGGGCCTGAGCAACGGGCAGAGCAGCTGGGTCTACGCACTGACCGGGGTCGACGACCCGTCCATCGAGGCCTCCAGCGTCCTCCAGCAGAACCTCGGCTACTTCACGGGCGGTGACAGCTACTCCCAGCTGGAGGTCGGTGACGTCGCGCCGCAGCCGCCGTCCGGTGCCCTCGTCTCGATCGCCTCGATCGACTACCAGGCGCTGTGGGTCGACTCCCAGGGCAGCTTCCCGCTCTACGGCAAGATCTTCGCCGCGGTTCGTCAGGACGGGGTCGTGCTGCTGATCGCCATCGAGCACACGCCACCCAAGGACTTCGACGCCTCGATCCCGTCGTGGGCGCCGATCCTGCAGGGCTCCCTGGACGCCTTCGCCGGGGTGGGCTGAGATCAGGTCACGGGTCCGTGGACGAGGGCGGTCGCGATGGCGGCGACCCCCTCGCCCCGGCCCGTGAGGCCGAGACCGTCGGTGGTGGTGGCCGAGACCGACACGGGGGCGCCCAGCGCGGCCGACAGGGCGGCCTCGGCCTCCGCGCGACGGGGTCCGATCTTGGGTCGGTTGCCGATCACCTGCACCGCCACGTTGGCGATCTCGAAGCCTGCCTCGCGCAGCCGACGCGCGGTCTCGCCGAGCAGGGCCACGCCGGAGGCTCCGGCCCACTGGGGCTCGGCGGTGCCGAAGTGCGAGCCGAGGTCACCGAGCCCGGCCGCGGAGAGCAGGGCGTCGCAGGCGGCGTGCGCGGCCACGTCCGCGTCGGAGTGGCCCTCGAGACCGGCCGGCTCGTCGGGCCAGTGCAGCCCGGCGAGGTGGAGGGGGGTGCCGGGGACGAGACGGTGGACGTCGGTGCCGACACCAATCCGTAAGGACTGTTGGTTCACGTGCTGATCATGCCTGAGCCACACTGGAGGGCGTGAAGACGACGCGATCTGCCTGGGCACTGGCCGGGCTCCTGGCCGGCCTGGCCGGCCTGGCGACCAGCTACTTCCTGGCCGCGGCCCTCTCCATCCGGGAGTCGCCGGTCGTCGCGATCGCCGAGGGCATCGTCCGGCTGGCACCGGGCGCGGCCGTGGAGCAGGGCATCCAGACGCTCGGCACCAACGACAAGCCGGTCCTGGTCGCGGTCATCCTGGCGGCGGTCAGTGTCCTCTTCGCCTACGTCGGTCTCCTCGCCCGCCGCAACTGGTGGGCGCCCACGCTGGTCTTCGTGACCCTGGCCGTCGGCGCAGCGGTCGCGGTGCTCGCGCCGGCCGCGTCGACCACGACCGACGTCTTCCCCGTCGTGCTGGGCTTCGTCACCTGGCTGGTCGTGCTGTCGCTGCTCACCGAGCCGTTGCGCAACGCCGACAACCGTGCGGCGGTCGCCGACGAGCCGGCGCCGAGCAGCCCGCAGGGTCAGACCCGCCGCGGCTTCGTGCTGCGCGCCGGCCTGGTCGCGGGCGCCGCCGGCGTGCTGAGCCTGGGCGGCCGCTTCCTCGGGGCCGGTCGCCGACGGGTGGAGGAGACCAGGCGCCTGCTGCGCCTCAACGGGATCACCGAGCCCGACGTGCCGGGCTCCGCGCTCGTCGGCGTCGACGGGGTGGCTCCGTGGATGACACCCGCCGACGACTTCTACCTGATCGACACCGCCTTCGTGAAGCCGGCCATCGACCCCAAGGACTGGTCGATCCGCATCCACGGCATGGTCGAGAAGGAGATCGTGCTGACCTACGACCAGCTCATGGCCCGCGAGATCGACGAGGGCTGGATCACGCTCTGCTGCGTGTCCAACCCCGTCGGCGGCCCGCTCATCGGCAACGCCTGGTGGAGCGGTGTGCGGCTGGCCAGCATCCTGGCCGAGGCCGGGGTCGACCCCGAGGCCGACGCGGTGCTGCAGACCTCCGAGGACGGCTGGAGCTGCGGCACCCCGATCGAGGCGCTGACCGACGACCGCAACGCGATGCTGGCCGTGGCGATGAACGGCAAGCCGCTGCCCATCGAGCACGGCTTCCCGGTGCGCACGGTCGTCCCGGGCCTCTACGGCTACGTCTCGGCGACCAAGTGGGTCGTCGACATGGAGGTCACGAGGTTCGCCGACTTCGACGCCTACTGGACGACCAAGGGCTGGGGCGAGCTCGGGCCCGTCAAGATGTCCTCGCGCGTCGAGGTGCCCCGCTCGGGTGAGCAGGTCGACGCCGGCGAGGTCGTCGTCGGGGGCACGGCCTGGGCCCAGCACACCGGCATCGCCGCCATCGAGGTCGCGGTCGACGGCGGCGAGTGGACACCGGGCGAGGTCTCCAGCCCCGGCACCGACGACACCTGGGTGCAGTGGAAGGCCGTGGTCGACGTCGAGCCGGGCGACCACGTCGTGCGCGTCCGGGCCACCGACAAGACCGGCCTGGTGCAGACCGGGGCGATCGCCGACGTGCTGCCCGACGGCGCGACCGGCTGGCACGGCGTCGACTTCACGGCCTCCGCGTGAGCTGCCCCTCCGGAGACTTCGCCGCCCGCACCGGCGGCGCCCTCGTCGTGGGCGGCAGCGGCGGGCTGGGTGCGGCCATCGTCGCGATGCTGGCCGACCGCGGGTGTGCCGTGGGCCTGACCTACCGCACGCGACGCCCCGCCGGTGACCACCCGGCGTACGAGCTGGACCTGGGCGACCACACCGCCGGTGCGGGCGTGGTCGCGCAGGCGGCCGCCGACCTCGGGGGGCTCCACACGCTCGTCTACGCCGCCGGGCCGCACGTCCCGATGCGGCACCTCTCCGCCGTCGAGCCGGGCGACATGACCGCGCAGCTCGCCGCCGACGCCGCCGGCTTCTTCTCCGTCGTGCAACCGGCGCTGGTCCACCTGCGCGCGACCTCCGGCTCGGTCGTCGCCGTCACGACCGCCGCCACCACCCGCTTCCCGGTGCGCGACGGGCTCTCCTCGGCGCCCAAGGCGGCGGTCGAGGCGATCGCCCGCGGGCTCGCGGCCGAGGAGGGCCGCTTCGGGGTGCGGGTCAACTGCGTCGGCCCCGGGATGCTCACCGACGGCATGGCCGAGCGGCTGATCAGCTCCGGTGAGCTCGACGACGAGGCCCTCGCGACCACCCGCCGCAACATCCCCCTGCGTCGCTTCGGCGACGCCACCGACATCGCCGAGGCCGTCTGCTTCCTCGCCTCCGACCGTGCGGGCTTCGTGACCGGGCAGAAGCTCGACGTCGACGGCGGCTACGGCGTCTGAGCCCTACCAGCTGCGGTGGCGGTTCGGACCCGGCAGCGGGTGCGCGTCGTCGGTGATCACGAAGACGGTGCCGCCCGAGCGGGGGAGCCACACGTTCTCGAACTGGCCGCGGTCATAGGTACGACGGACCCCGGCACTGGTGGTGGCCGCGGGGTCGTTGACCACGACGTCGCCGCTCCTGGTGAAGCCGACGATCACCAGCAGGTGCCCGTTGGACGCGGAGATGGGCGCCCCGGAGAGCTGTCCCCGGTCGAAGGCGATCGAGGCGATGACCGGGATGCCGGCCTTGATGAGCTGTTCGGCGTCGCGCAGGGAGCGCAGTCGCGTGACGAACGCGCTGCCGGCGAGCGGGGCGGCGTAGGCGGTGTTGAAGGGCCAGTTGCCCGTGCCCCGGTAGGCGTGGTCGTAGGTCATCCGGGCCGCGTGGTCGACCCACGGGTCCGGGTGGCCCGAGGGCACGTAGGAGTAGGTCGAGGGGTCCGGGAGCGCGTCGTAGTAGCCCAGCACCATCGATGTCGAGGTCGGTGAGCACCAGGCCTCGCCGCCGTTGCCCCACTGGGGGTAGTGGCCCCGGTGGATCATCTGGGAGTAGCGCGGCACGTCGAGCACGATCCCGCCCGCGACCCCCGGCGCCGACGTCGTGACCGGGCCGCTGGGCAGGCGTGAGGCCATGGCGCCGACGGACTCGAGCGTGGGGGAGGCGGTGCGTGCGCCCGGTCGTCGCATCAGCGAGACCCGCAGCTGCCACGAGGTCACGCCGCTGGTGCGCCAGGTGTCGACGCTGACCGCGCCGAGGTCGTCGGTCTGGCCGGAGACGGTGCGGCGGGTGGTGAACCCGTCACCCGACGTCCAGCGTCCCAGCACGTCGTACGACGAGAGGGTGCCGGCGGCGTCCCTGCCGCGCACCTGGACCTCGATCCAGCTGTCCCCGGGCGTGGTGGCCTCCCACGACGCGATCAGCTCGGTGAGCGCGAAGCGCGGGGCGACCCAGGGTGAGGTCCAGCGGCCGAGCTCGTAGGACCGGCGGGCGTAGGTGCGGCGCGCGGTCGGCGCCTTGGCGACCCGCAGCGCGCCCGCGCGGTAGAACGCCCCGCGCATCGTGCCGGCGCGGAAGTCCTTGCCGGTGTCCCACTGGGTGTAGGCGATCCGGCGCGGCTCGGCGGCGGGCGCGGCGGTGCCCGACACGTTGCCCGACACGTTGGTCGACACGGCCGGCGGCAGGGGTGCGGCCAACGCAGCCACGAGACCAGCGGTCAGGAGCGAGGGGAGCAGGGGGCGGGTCAGGGCGGCGAGGGAAGGGCGCACCACCCCACGATAAGTCACTTGTGCCTCATGCGTCACAGGGTTGCTCGATGCGGCCGGGAGGCCCCGTCGCTCCTAGACTGGAGGCGTGACGTTCAGGCTCTATGACACCGCGACCCGCGAGGTCCGTGACTTCGTCCCTCTCGAGGAGGGCAAGGCCGGGCTCTACCTCTGCGGGCTCACGGTGCAGTCCGAGCCCCACGTCGGTCACGTCCGCTCGGGTGTCATCTTCGACGTCCTGCAGCGTTGGCTGCGCCACCGCGGGCTCGACGTCAGCTTCATCCGCAACGTCACCGACATCGACGACAAGATCCTCACCAAGGCCGCCGAGCAGGGCCGGCCCTGGTACAACCTCGCCTACGAGATGCACCGTGAGCTCGACCGCGCCTACGCCGCCCTCAACGTCGCCCCGCCGACCTACGAGCCGGCAGCGACCGGTCACGTGCCCGAGATGGTCGAGCTCATCTCCGAGCTGGTCACCCGGGGTCACGCCTATGCCGCCGCGGACGGCTCGGGCGACGTCTACTTCGACGTGCGCTCGTGGCCGACCTACGGTGAGCTGACGCGCCAGGGGATCGACGACATGGAGGCCGCCGAGGACGCCGCCGGCTCGGCGGTGCCCGCGCGCAAGCGCGACCCGCGCGACTTCGCCCTCTGGAAGGGGTGGAAGAAGGAGAGCGAGCCCGAGACCGCGGCCTGGCCCAGCCCGTGGGGACCGGGTCGCCCCGGGTGGCACATCGAGTGCTCCGCGATGGCCGGCAAGTACCTCGGCCCCGCCTTCGACATCCACGGCGGCGGCGTCGACCTGCGCTTCCCCCACCACGAGAACGAGCAGGCCCAGTCCCGGGCAGCCGGGCGACCCTTCGCGTCGTACTGGATGCACAACGCGTGGATCACGACGGCCGGCGAGAAGATGAGCAAGTCGCTGGGCAACTCCCTCACCATCCCCGCGGTGCTCGAGGGGGTGCGCGGCATCGAGCTGCGGTTCTACCTCCTCGCCTCCCACTACCGCTCGCACGTCGAGTTCAGCTTCGAGGCGCTCGACGAGGCCGCGGTCGGGTTCCGTCGCGTCGAGTCCTTCCTCGAGCGGGTGCCCGCCGCGACCGCGCCGGAGGTCCCGGCCGACTTCTCGTCCGCCATGGACGACGACCTCGGCACTCCCGCGGCCGTCGCCGTCATGTTCGACCACGTGCGCGAGGGCAACCGACTGCTCGCGGCCGGTCTGGACGCCGGGGCCCTGAGCTCCGCCGTGCGCGCCATGCTCGACGTGCTCGGCCTGCACCCCGACGACCCGGCGTGGGGCGGGGGGCGCAGCGACGACGCTCGCCTGACGGCGGCGGTCGACGCGCTGGTCGCGGGGCTGCTCCAGCAGCGTGCCCAGGCCAGGGCCGACAAGGACTTCGCGCGCGCGGACGCCATCCGCGACCAGATCACGGCGGCCGGGATCCTGGTCACCGACACCCCCGAGGGGCCCCAGTGGTCACTCGAAGCAGGAAGCTGAACCATGGCTGGAGTTTCGACGCTCTCGCTTCGCTCGCTGCTCAACCACCGAAAGAGGCACTGCCGTGGCTGGTAATTCTTCACGCAAGGGCGCGATCCGCAAGACCACCAAGAAGCCGACAGCCGGCTCCGGGGGCAAGGTGAAGCGCGGTCTCGAGGGCAGGGGCCCGACGCCGAAGGCGATCGAGCGGCCCTACCACCAGGCCTACAAGGACGACCAGAAGTCCAAGCGCTCCGCCTCGACCCGGCCGCGGCGCAAGACCACCGACGCCGAGTGGGTGGCGGGGCGCAACTCCGTGCTCGAGGCGCTGCGCGAGGGTGTGCCCGTCACGACGATCTACGTCGCCGAGGGTGCCGACCGCGACGCCCGGCTGCGCGAGGCGTTCAAGATCGCCGCCGAGCGCGGGCTCAACCTCCTCGAGGTCAGCAAGGGCGAGCTCGACCGGATGACCGCGGGCGCGGTCCACCAGGGCCTCGCTGCGCGCATCCCCTCCTACGAGTACGCGCACCCCGACGACCTGCTCAGCCTGGCCAAGGACAACCTCGAGCAGCCCTTGATCGTGGCGCTGGACTCGGTCACCGACCCCCGCAACCTCGGCGCCGTGATCCGCAGCGCGGCCGGCTTCGGGGCCCACGGCGTGGTGATCCCCGAGCGCCGTGCCGCGGGCATGACGGCCTCGGCCTGGAAGACCAGTGCCGGCGCGGCTGCTCGCATCCCCGTGGCGCAGACCGTCAACCTGGTGCGCCAGCTCAAGGCCTACCAGGACGCCGGCTGCATGGTCATCGGCCTGGCGTCCGAGGGTGAGGTCTCCCTGCCCGACCTCGACCTGGCCGACGGTCCGCTCGTGGTCGTGATCGGGTCGGAGGGCAACGGGCTCTCACGCCTGGTCGCCGAGACCTGCGACCAGCTGGTCTCGATCCCGATGGCCAACAACCTCGAGTCGCTCAACGCCGGCGTCGCAGCATCGGTGGCCCTCTACTCGATCGCCAGGACACGCGCCTGACCCCTTCACCCGACCGGGTGTAGCCCCCAGGTGAGGGGGGGAGTATTAATTGCTGCTGACCCGAAGCCAAAATGCCTTGGCCGCGGGCTACTGTGGAGCCATGTCCACCACCAGACAGCGTCTCATCGAGGCCGCCGGCCAGGGGTTCGCCGACCACGGCATCCAGTCCGCGTCGCTCGTCGAGATCACGCGTCAAGCCGGTCAACGCAACCGGGGTGCGGTGCACTACCACTTCCGCTCGCGCGAGGGCCTGCTCGCTGCGGTGATCGACGAGCACGCCGAGTTCATGAGCACCCGCCAGAACGAGCTCCTCGCCGTGGCGCTGGAGCGCTCGGACGACGACGTGGCCGATGTCGTCGAGGTCATCGTGCGTGCCTGCGTCGAGCTCGCCGAGACCAGCGTCAGCGGACGCAACTACCTCAAGATCGTCGCCGAGATCGCGGAGCAGGACCCCGCGACCTACAACTCCGAGGTCGAGGCGGCCCTGGTCCGCTGCGGCAACTACGACGCCTACACCGCCCTGAACGGTCGCCTCGCGCGCGCGGTCGACGGGCTCGACGAGGCGACCCTCGACCACCGGCTCCTGCTGATGACCTCCTTCGTGTTCGGTTCGATCGCCCGGCGCATCCGGGGCCTGGAGCAGGCCGGCCTGCCCGGCATCCGCCGTCAGCTCGACGTCGACCGCTTCACGGCTGAGCTGATCTCGATGGCGTCGGCCATGTTGCAGGTCCCGGTGGACGTCCCGGTCCATGCCGCCGCGGGATCACCTGCGATGTGACGGCGCGGCGCCGCGCCGGCGCTGCTGCGTGACACTTCTGGCTCTAGACTCCGGGTCGTGCCGACCGCTGTGGACCGACTCCTGCCCGACGAGGACGCCCAGGCGTTGCTCGACCTCACCCGCGACATCGTCGAGCGCGAGCTCGCGCCGCAGGTGGATGCGATGGAGGAGGCGGCGGCCTTCCCCGCCGACGCCTATCGCCTGCTCGGCAGGTCGGGCCTGCTGAGCCTGCCCTTCGAGGAGACCTTCGGCGGCGGCGCGCAGCCCTACGAGGTCTACCTCCAGGTGATCGAGGAGATCGCGACGGCGTGGCCCAGCGTCGGCGTGGGCGCCAGCGTCCACTCGCTGACCGCCTCGGTCGTCGCCCTCAACGCCGACGAGGAGCAGCGCGCCACCTGGCTGCCCCGGATGCTCGGCGGTGACTGGTTGGGCGCCTACTGCCTCTCCGAGCCCCAGGCCGGGTCCGACGTCAGCGGCATCAGGACCAAGGCGGTCCGCGAGGGCGACGACTACGTCGTGACCGGCACCAAGGCGTGGGTCAGCAACGGCTCCTGCGCCGACTACTACATCCTCTTCGCCCGCACCGGTGAGGATCCCAAGCGTGGGCTGTCGGCCTTCATCGTGCCGGCCGACACCCCCGGGATGAGCTTCGGGACGCCCGAGAAGAAGCTCGGCCTGCACTGCGACGTCACCACGCAGGTGCTCTTCGACGGTGCCCGCGTCCCGGCCGCCCAGCGGATCGGTCAGGAGGGCGCCGGCATGAAGGTCGCGCTCTCCGCCCTCGACGCAGGCCGCCTCGGCATCGCCGCCGTCGCGACCGGGATCGCCCAGGCGGCGCTGGTGCACGCCGTCGCCTACGCGCGCGAGCGCACCCAGTTCGGCCGGGCGATCGGGGAGTTCCAGGGGATGCAGTTCCTGCTCGCCGACATGGCCGCCGACGTCGAGCGGGCCCGGGCGTCCTACCTCCACGCCGCCCGGCTCAAGGATGCCGGCCGACCCTTCTCGCGACAGGCCAGCATCGCCAAGCTGACGGCCTCGGACGCAGCGATGCGGGTGACGACCGACGCGATCCAGGTGCTGGGCGGCAACGGCTACACCCGCGACTACCCGGTCGAGCGGCTCTTCCGCGACGCCAAGATCACCCAGATCTTCGAGGGCACCAACCAGATCCAACGAATGGTGATCGGGCGCGACCTCCTGCGCTGATTCGCCCCCGGGGGACCGTCGCTGGAACTACTCTCCGTTTCACCGACTGGACCAGGTTGTGGGTTCCGTCACCTTTGCTGCACGGTGTCGTTAGAAAACTAGTACTTGTTCTAGTTTCGACCCAACGGGGAGTGTCCTTCAGTGTCCGCATTACGTCGCACGCCAGCCGCCCTAGTCTCCGGGGTCCTCGGGCTCACGCTGATCCTCGCCGCCTGCGGCTCCAACCTCGAGCCGGGCGAGGTCGGCGGGATCAACGGCCAGGTGGTGGCGGCGGACGGCACCGTCGTCGACGGGTCCGTCCCCGGGACCGCACCGGACGGCAGCCTCCCGGGCGGCACGACCGGTGGCACGACCGGTGGCACCACGGGTGGCACCACGGGTGGCACGACCGGTGGCACGACCGGTGGCACGACGGGCGGCACCACGGGTGGCGCCCCGCCCGCCGAGGGAGCCGGGGAGCCGCCGGTGGCCGCGGGGGAGACCGGCGACTGCGCCGGCTTCAAGAACCAGACGGGCATCACCGACGACACGATCACGATCGGCAACGCCTCCGACATCTCCGGTCCGGTGCCCGGTCTCTTCGAGTCCAGTGCGGACGCCACGAAGGCCTTCGTCGCCTACTTCAACGCCTCCGTCCCCGACGGCATCTGCGGTCGCAAGCTGGCCCTCAAGTCCTACGACAGCCGCACCGACGCCTCCGCCGACCAGCAGGCCTACACCGCCGGCTGCGACGAGGTCTTCGCGATGATCGGGTCGATGTCGGCCTTCGACTCCGGCGGCGCGGCCACGGCCCAGTCCTGCGGGCTGCCTGATCTCCGCTCGGCCGCGGTGACCGGCGACCGCAGCAGGTGCTCGGTCTGCTTCGGTGCCCAGTCGACCCAGACCAACCTGATCCAGAACTCCGTGGCCGACTTCGTCACCAAGAACTACGCAGCCTCCGCGGGCAAGGCCGCCATGGTCTACGTCAACGCCGGCGCCGCCACGGAGAACGCCAAGGCCCAGTCCGCGGCCTGGGGCAAGCGCGGGCTCAAGTTCAACTACATCCAGGGCATCGACATCGCGGAGTTCAACTACGCGCCCTACGTCCAGCAGCTCAAGGACAAGGACATCGAGGTCGTCTTCTGGGTGGGCGCCTACCAGCAGTCGGTCCGGTTCCGGCAGGCCATGGAGCAGCAGAGCTACGAGCCCAAGCTCTACCTGCGCGACCCCACCGACTACAACCCCGACTACGTCTCCTCGGGCGGCGACGCCGTCGAGGGCACCGTGATCTTCACCAACTTCGTGCCCTTCGAGGAGGCCTCCTCCAGCCCGGAGATGACCAACTACCTCAGCTACCTCGGCCAGGTGAAGCCCGGCGCCGACCCGGACTTCTTCGGGGTCTTCTCCTGGTCGGCAGCCCGCCTCTTCGTCGAGCTGGCCGCCAAGCTCGGTGGCACGCTGAGCCGCGCCACCCTGCTCGCCGAGATCAAGAAGACCGGCAAGTGGACCTCCGAGGGCCTGCACTCCCCGCAGAGCGTCGGGGCCAAGGAGACCGGCGACTGCTGGCGCTTCATCCAGCTCAAGGCCGGCAAGTGGGTCCCGGTCGACGGCACCAAGTACACCTGCACCGGTCTAACCCGCGGGTGACCGACGTCACCTGCGGTCGCCCCGCTCGTTGAGTCCCTGACCGCACCACCCGCACAGCCCGCCGAACGCCCCCCACCGCCCGACCCAGACCCCGGAGGCACCGATGGCTCGTCCCAGCCGCACCGGCTCCGCAGGCGCCCGCCTGCTGGTCCTGGCGACGCTGGCGCTGGCCCTGGCCGCCTGCGGGTCCCAGCTGGACCCGAGCGACGTCCGAGCCGTCGGTGGCACCGGCACGAGTGACAGCACGGTCACCGACGCGGGTGCGACGGTGCCCGGCGCCGCGGTGCCGGGCGACCCCGGCGCGCCGGCTGCGCCGGGCGTGGACGGCGGCACCGGCACCTCCACGGGCGACACCGGGGGCGCGACCTCGACCGGCAGCACCGGCGACACCCGGGGGACCGCAGGCGCGCCGGAGGCGGGACCCGGCGCGGAGGAGAACGCTCCCACCGGCGGCACCGAGGCCGGCAGCTGCGAGGGCTTCGACAACGACCAGGTCGGGGTCACCGCCGACACCATCACCCTGGCCAACGTTTCGGACATCTCCGGCCCCGTCCCCGGCATCTTCGAGTCGGCCCAGCAGGGCACGAGGGCCTTCGCGGCCTACTTCAACTCGACCGAGAAGCTCTGCGGCCACAAGCTCGCCGTGCTCGGCCTCGACAGCCGCGCCGATGCCGGTGCCGACCAGCAGGCCTACCAGCGTGCCTGCGACGAGTCCTTCGCCGCCGTCGGCTCCCAGTCGGCCTTCGACTTCGGTGGCGCGGCCACCGCTCAGTCGTGCGGACTACCCGACCTGCGCTCCTACTCGTTGAGCACCGACCGCACCACCTGCAAGACCTGCTTCGCCGCCTACGCGGTGCGACCGGGGCTGGTGCCCAACGCGATGCCCCAGTACTGGCTGAAGAAGGAGCCGGACGCCGTCAAGCACGTCGCCATGCTCTACGTCAACGCCGGCGCGGCGCCGGAGAACGCCACCGCGTTCCGCAAGGCGTGGACTGCCAACGGGTGGAACGTCGACATCTTCCAGGGCATCGACGTCTCCGAGTTCAACTACGCGCCCTACGTCCAGCAGATGAAGGACGCCGGCATCGAGTTCGTCAACTACACCGGTCCCTACCAGTTCACCGTCAAGCTCCAGCAGGCCATGGCCCAGCAGGGCTTCGAGCCCCGGGTGTTCCTCCAGGACGCGACGATCTACGACGCCGCCTACGTCGAGCAGGCAGGGGAGATGGGCAACGGCGTCTACGTCTACTCGCAGGTCAACCTCTTCGACTCGGCGATCCCCGAGATGCAGCTCTACCGAGCCTGGCTCGACCAGGTCTCCCCGGGCGCCGAGCCCAACATCTACGGCGCCTACGCCTGGTCGGCGGCCCGGCTCTTCGCCCAGGAGGCCACCAAGCTCGGGGGCAGGCTGACCCGCACCACCTTCCTCGCCGCGCTCGCCGAGGTGCGCGACTACACGGCCAACGGCATGCACGTGCCGCAGGACGTCGGCCTCAAGTCGACGGCCAACTGTGCCTCCATCATCCAGCTCAACGCGGGCGCCTGGTCCAAGGTGTCCCCCGGTGAGTTCCTGTGCGGTTCCATGTCGAACGTAGGAAGCTGACCCCCCCATGAGCTCATTCCTCTCCTTCACCATCTTCGGTCTCGTCTCGGGGGCCGCCTACGCCATCGCAGCGTCGGGCCTGGTGCTGACCTACACCACCACGCGCGTCTTCAACATCGCCCACGGTGCCTTCGGCATGGTGCTCGCCTTCGTGTTCTGGGACTTCTCGGAGCGACAGGGCCTGCCCCTGTGGTTCTCACTGATCCTCGTGCTCCTGGTCGTGGCCCCGGCCATGGGCTGGTTCGTGTCGCGGTTCGTGACCAAGGGCCTGGGCGAGGCGCCGGTCTCGGTCGCACTCGTCGTGACCGTGGGTCTCTTCGTGGGCCTGATCGGCCTGGCGCAGCAGATCTGGCCGCCCGAGGCGCGCTTCGTGCCGCCGTTCTTCCCCGAGACGAGCTTCCAGCTCGGCGAGACCTTCATCACCGCGCACCAGCTGCTCACGATCCTCTCCTCGATCGTCGTGGCCGTGCTGCTCTACCTGCTGCTCAACCGCACCCGCATCGGCACGGCCATGCGCGCCAGCGTCGACAACCCCGACCTCCTCAAGCTCTTCGGCGGCAAGCCCGAGCAGGTCGCCTCGCTCTCGTGGGCGATCGGCATCTCGCTGGCCGCCCTGGGCGGGGTGCTGCTGGTCTCCGTGGTGGGCCTGGACTACTACGCGCTGACGCTGCTGGTCATCAACGCCTACGCCGCGGCGATGCTGGGGCGTCTCAAGAGCCTGCCGCTGACCTTCCTGGGCGCCATGGGCCTCGGGCTGCTGACGTCCTACGCCTCGGCCTACCTGCCGACCGAGGGCCTGCTCAACTCGGTGCGCAACGTCGTGCCTGCGCTGTTCCTCTTCGCCGTCATCATCCTGATGCCGCAGGCCCAGCTGCGGATCGGCCAGGTCAAGGGCATCGTGTCCGCGCCGCTGCCGTCCCTGGGCAAGGCCGTCGGCTGGGGTCTCGCGCTGCTCGCCCTCGTCGGGCTGCTGGCAGGGTCGAGCTCGCAGTCCAACCTGCTGCTGGTCGGCACCGCCGCGACCTACGCGATCGTGATGCTCTCGCTGGTGCTGCTGACCGGCTACGGCGGCCACGTCTCGCTGGCCCAGCTCACCTTCGCCGGTGTCGGTGCACTCACCTACGCCAAGATCGACCAGCCCAACCTCTACGGGCTCATCGTGTCGGCGCTGGTCGCTGCCGCCGTCGGTGGCCTGGTGGCCCTGCCGGTGCTGCGCCTGACCGGCCTCTACCTCGCGCTCTCGACGCTCGCCTTCGCCTCGATCATGGACAAGATGATCTTCCAGGCCGACTTCGCCTTCGGCTTCAACGGCACCTTGACCGCCGGGCGGCTCTCGATCCTGGGCACCGCGATCAACAGCACCGGCGGCTACGTCTTCGTGATGACGGTCTTCCTGGTCCTGGTCGCCTGGGGACTGCTCCTCCTGCGGCGCGGGGTGGTGGGCCGGATGCTCATCGCCATGCGCGACAGCCCCGCCGCGTGCGGCACCCTGGGTCTGGACATGCGGTGGTTCCGCGTCGGGCTCTTCGGGATGTCAGCCGGGATCGCAGGACTGGCCGGCGCGCTCTTCGCCGGGCTGCGCGGCACGATCGGCTCCGCCGACTTCCAGTCCTTCAACTCGCTGCCGCTGCTCCTGCTCGCGGTCGTCTTCGGGGTCACCTCGATCACCGGTGCGGTCCTGGGTGGCACCGGCCTGATGCTCCTGCCCGTCCTCTCGAGCGGCGACCCCCAGCTGGGTGGTCTGCTCTTCGCGATCATCGGCTTCGGTGCGGTCTTCGCCGGTCGTGACCCCAACGGCCTGGCCAACCTGATCTTCCGCGTCGGGAACATCCTCCAGAGCCGGGCGGCGCCGATGCTGATGGACCGGATCCCCGACCTGCCCGGTCGCGGCGGCCGCCGCAAGGCCGACGGTGGCGACGGCAGTGTCGAGGTCCCGCTGTCCCAGCTCACGACCGATCCGTCTGGTCCGGTCGCCCCTGTCGAGGAGAAGGAGGTGGGGGCACATGTCGCTACTCGAGGTTGATGACGTCGTGGTCCAGTTCGGCGGGGTCACCGCGGTGAACCACGCGAGCTTCGGGGCCGAGGCTGGCCGGATCACCGGCCTGATCGGACCCAACGGGGCAGGCAAGACCACCTGCTTCAACGTGATCAGCGGTCTCCAGAAGCCCACCAAGGGCAAGGTCCGCTTCGACTCCAAGCCCGTCACGAACATGCCGGTCCACCGCCGCTCCAAGCGAGGGATGGGGCGCACGTTCCAGCGGCTGGAGGCCTTCGGGTCCCTGACGGTCCGGGAGAACGTGCGGGTCGCGCTCGACATCCACCGCGGCCTCATCGGCCTGGTCAAGCCGGGTGCGTCGGACATCGACGCCCTGCTCGAGCGGGTGGGGATCTCGGCCTACGCCGCCGAGCGTGCCGACTCGATCCCGACCGGTACCGCGCGGCTGCTCGAGCTCGCCAGGTGCCTGGCCGGCGACCCCAAGCTGCTGCTGCTCGACGAGCCCTCCTCGGGCCTGGACGAGGCCGAGACCATCGCCTTCGGCGAGCTGCTCAAGGACCTGGCCGCCGACGGCTGCGGGATCCTGATGGTCGAGCACGACATGGACCTGGTCATGAAGGTCTGCGACGAGATCCACGTCCTGGACTTCGGCTCCGTCATCGCCTCCGGCCTGCCGAGCATGATCCGGTCCGACCCCAAGGTGCAGAAGGCCTACCTCGGCTACTCCGACGAGGCCCCGGACGAGTCGGCCGCGTTGGTCGGCACCGCGCACGACCCGCCTCCGACACCGGTCACACCGGCCACGACACGACGGTGCTCCCCGTCGTACCCGACCAGATCGGAGCCGGACGATGAGCGTCCCGATCCTCGAGGTCGTCGGCCTCACGGCTGCCTACGGCCGCATCGAGGTCCTCCGCGGCGTCGACCTCTCGGTCCCCAAGGGGGCGGTGATGGCGCTGCTCGGACCCAACGGTGCCGGCAAGTCGACGCTCACCAAGGTGATCAGCGGGCAGAAGAGCGCCACGGGCGGTGACATCCACCTCGGTGGGGTCAACGTCCGCAACGCCTCACCCGAGGAGCTGGCCCGGCTCGGGCTGTGCACGGTCCCGGAGGGACGCTCGGTCTTCCCCAACCTCACGGTGCAGGAGAACCTCACGCTGATGTCCTACGCCGGTGTGTCGGCCGAGGCAGTCCTCGAGACCGCCTTCTCGTACTTCCCGCGACTGCTCGAGCGCAAGGCCCAGCTGGCCGGGACGATGTCGGGCGGCGAGCAGCAGATGCTCGCCATGTCACGTGCGCTGGCCTCGGACCCCGCACTGCTCCTGCTCGACGAGCTCTCGATGGGGCTCGCGCCCCTGATCGTCGACGAGCTCTACGACACCGTGGCCCAGATCGCTGAGTCCGGGGTCTCGATCCTGTGCATCGAGCAGTTCGCGCGCACCGCGCTGCGGGTCTCGGACTATGCCGCAGTCATGTCGGGCGGACGCATCGTGGCGTCCGGTGAGCCCGACGAAATCATGGAAACCATGTCAGACGTCATCCTCGGAGGTGCCGCATGAAGCGGCGTACACATCACTCGTCCCGCTCCTTCGTCATCCCGCTCGCGGCAGCTGCCCTGGTCGGTGCGGTCCTGCCGGTCACCACCGCGGCGAGCGCGGGCGCGGCGCCCGAGGGGGAGAAGCGCGCGCTCAGCTACAGCACCCAGGTGTGGGGCACGCCGCTGGAGATCGAGATCTACGAGCCGTCGATCCCGATCCCGAGCACCCCGCAGCTCGAGCTCCTCTTCGGCTTCACCCAGGTCAAGGCGACGACCGACACCGGTGCCGGCCTCGCCAGCTACCTGTGGCCCGGCGACGCCCTGGGCCAGGGCACGAAGACGGTCGTGGAGAACCTCGGGCTGCCTCCCGAGATCTCTGGCCCGGTCGCTGAGCGGGGCTATCCCTTCCAGGTCAACTCCACCTACCCCTCGGGCGAGGCGTTCGTCGCCGACGAGCCCTTCCCCGGCACCATCCAGCGCACGGGTGCCAACGACGAGCAGACCTTCGCCGAGATCGGCTACTCCAGCGACTGCACGAGCCAGGCAGGATCCGACGGTGACGAGGGCGGCGGCAAGGGTGGCGGCGGCGGCATTCCCGGCATCCCCGGGCTCCCGGAGCTCCCCATCCCGCTGCTCGGCGGCCTGACCGGCGGCCTCAGCGGTCTCACCCAGGGCTCGACCGGCGGCGCGGGCAACGGCTCGGCCGGCACCTCGCAACGGGCCGGTGCCACGGCGGCCGCGGAGCCCGAGGTCGAGTGCCAGATCCCGGCGCAGCTCGCCGCGGTCGTCGACCTCGGCGGCTACTCCTCGGTGAGCCGCAACAGCAGCGACGACACCACCGCGCGCTCCTCCAACCGTGCGGCAGCGACTGACATCAGCCTCCTCGGCGGGGTGGTGGAGATCAGCTCGGTCCAGTCCCACGCGTCGGTCTCCTCCGACGGCTCCAAGGCCGGCAGGAAGGCCTCGGGCCAGGCCAACATCGGCATCATCACCGTGGCCGGCCAGAAGTTCCGTCTCGGCCCCGACGGGTTCGAGGCCACCGGCCAGGGCGCTGCTGCCCCCGACCTGCCCGAGCAGGTCGCCGCGGGTCTGAAGGAGCTGGGCATCACGATCACGCTGCCCAAGCCGGTCCGGGAGACCAGCGGTGACGAGGTGCACAGCCGCTACGTCGGGCTGTCCGTCGAGCTCGACCTCAAGACCGTCAACAAGGTCCTGACCCAGCTCCCGCTCTCCGACATCTTCATCGAGCTGCCCGACGACCTCGGCCCGCTCAAGAGCGCCCTGCTCTCGGCGGCCAACCTCGCCTCCCGCGTCGTGGTCAACCTGGCCGTGGCGGACGCCACGATCGAGACGTCCGACCCGATCGTCCTCACGCCTCCCGAGGTCCCCCCGACCGAGGAGGAGACCGACGAGGGCGAGGGTGACGGGGCCGGTGCTGCCGGTGGCAACACCTCCGGTGGCTCTGCCGGCACCAGTGGCGGCGTACCGTCCTCCAGTGCTCCCGGCGGCGCCCCCAGCGGCGGCGAGGTCGCTCCCACGGCGGGTCCGCTGCCCCTCGACGCGGCCCTCACCTCCGGCCTTCCGAAGCTCTTCTCGATCCCGGGCATCCTGCTCTTCGGCGGCCTCGCGCTCGCCACGGTGCTGGGCTCCTACATGCGCAAGATGGGTGCCCTCGCCCTCGGCGGCGGCGCCTCCTGTCCCCACGGCCTCGACAGCGGCCTGCCCGACCTGAGAAAGGCCTGACCAGATGAGCACCACGACCACCACCCCCGCGAGCGGTGCCCGCACCGGTGCCCTGCCCTCCGAGCTCCCGCGCGCCGGGTCGCGCGGAGGATCGGGTGCGGCCCCGTTGAAGAACAACTACTCCTCGCTGCTGCAGGTGGTGCTGTTCTGGCTCGGCGCGATCCTGATGCCCACCGGCATCATCGTGATCCTGCTCGGCTACTACGGCGTGGCCAACGCGGCCTTCGACTTCGACCGCGAGGCCTACTCCTACTCCGGTGGCTTCCTCGGGCTGGCGCTCACCTTCAGCGGTGGGTTCCTCTACTTCGGCGCGTGGCTGGCCCGCATCGCCGAGGACAACCGGGAGTCGGCCAAGCGA
Organism: uncultured Actinomycetota bacterium; assembly: GCA_963827195.1. Taxonomy (GTDB): domain Bacteria; phylum Actinomycetota; class Actinomycetes; order Propionibacteriales; family Nocardioidaceae; genus Nocardioides. The sequence goes on along the minus strand of CAWGZT010000010.1, from coordinate 227,639 downwards.
CTCGCCGACACGCTGCTGGTCCTGGCCGACGTCACCTCACGCTCGGCTGCGCTCAACGAGCGCGGCGTCGACGTCTCCGCCCTGCCGGTCGTGGCCGGCACCGGCACCACGATCCACCGCCGTGACTGCGCGCTGGTCGCCCACCGGGAGGACCTCCGCCCCGCGGGCGACACCCCCGGCCTCACGGCGTGCCGGGTCTGCAAGCCGTGACGTGACCTCGTGAGCACCGACGCCGTCGCCCCCTCGGGGGTGGCGGCGTCGTCTCACGTCGGGGGAGTGGTGACGGCCTCGTCGGGTCGGTGGGGGAGCTGGGTCTCGAGGTAGTCGGTGGCGGTGTCGAAGATGTTGACCTCGCGGCCGGCGCGCTCGGAGAGGTACCAGCGGTGCACCAGGATCTCGTGGAAGATCTCGGCCGGCTCGAGCTTGCCGCGGCCCTCGGTCGGCACCATCGCGATGATCGGCTCGTAGATCTCGGTGAGCCACCTGTTGGCGACCAGGGGCCGGTCCTCACGGCCCAGGTCGAGGTGGGCGGTGAAGGAGGCCAGGTCGTTGAGCAGCCGGCGGGCCTGGGCGTCCTCGACGTGCAGGCCGGTGAGCCCCTGGAGCTCGCGCCGGTGGTGCCCGAGCTCGACGACCTTGGGCTGGATGCGCACCCGGTCCCCGTCGAAGTCGGTGACGATGTCGAGCTCGTCGACGTCGAAGCCGAGGTCGTTGAGGCGCTCGATGCGACGCTCGATGCGCCACATCTCGCCGGCGTCGAACTCCTCCTCGGCGGTCAGCTCGTCCCACAGAAGCCGGTAGCGCTCGTCGATCAGCCCGACGATCTCGTGCGCCTCCACGTCCTCGCCCAGCGAGCCGCTCGCCTGCAGGTCCAGCAGCTCGGCGAAGACGTTCTCCGTGGCGATGGTGAGGTCGTAGTCACGCATCTGCGCGGACAGGGTCGGGCGCAGCTCACCGGTCTCCGCGTCGACCAGGTAGGCCGCGAAGCCGCCCGCGCTGCGTCGGAAGAGCACGTTGGAGAGGGAGACGTCGCCCCAGAAGAAGTCCGCGAGGTGCAGCCGCACGAGGAGCACCACGAGCGCGTCCACGAGCGCGGGCATGCTGTCGGCGCTGAGACCGTGGGTGAAGAGGCTGCGGTAGGGCAGCGAGAAGCTCAGGTGCTCGGTCAGCAGCGCGGCCGGCAGCTCCTCGCCCGCGGCGTCGGTGCGACCGGTGACCACGCCCTGCGGCAGCACCGCCGGGAGCCCCAGGCGCTGCAGGTCGCGCAGCAGGCGGTGCTCGCGGAAGGCGATCTGGTCGACGGTCTCCTTGACGGCGTAGGTGCGGGTGCCGAGGCGGACGATCCGCACGACGTGCCGCGACAGCCCCCGGGGGAGCGGCACGACGTGGTCGTCGGTCCACTGGTCGAGGGGCGTCGACCAGGGCAGGCCCAGCAGCGCGGGGTCGGGCCGGTTGGCCACGATGTGGAGCGCCATGTCGTCAGGCTAGTGCTCCGGGCGCCGGGCCGCACGAGCATCTAGAACACGTTCTAGTTCCCTGGTATCGTCCCGCGCGTGCGCCTCACTGACGGAGACCGGATCCGCAGCCTCCTCGGCACCTACTGCCACCTCGTCGACGCGGGCGACGTCGCCGGGGTCGGTCGGCTGATGGCGGACGCCACGCTGTGCACCCTGGACGGCTCCGTCATCGCCACGGGGGCCGACGAGGTCACGGCGCTGTACGCCGGGCTGGTGGTGCTCCACGCCGACGGCACGCCCGGCACCCAGCACGTCGTGGCCAACACCGCCTTCGACGAGCCCGCGGAGGACGGCGCGGTCCGCGCGCGCTCGTCGTACGTCGTGCTGCAGGCGGTGGACGGGCTGCCGCTGCAGGCGATCGTCACGGGGACCTACCTCGACACCTTCGACCAGGACCGGACCGGCCGGTGGCGCTTCCGCGAGCGTCGCTTCGGCATCGGACGTCAAGGCACGCTCACCCACCACCTCACCGCTCCACCGACCGCACCAGGAGATCCCCGATGACGCAGCCCCCCACCGACCAGCGCATCGTGGTGATCACCGGAGCCGCGTCCGGGATCGGCCACGCGACCGCCGAGCTCTTCCGGGACCTGGGCGACGTGGTCTTCGGCCTCGACATCCACCCGTCGGTCCCCGAGGGAGTCACCTACGTGGAGTGCGACGTCGCCTCCAAGGCCTCGGTCGACGCCGCGATCGAGCAGTGCGCGCAGCACGGGCGCATCGACGTGCTGGCCAACGTCGCCGGCATCGTGCAGTTCGGCCGCTTCGAGCAGATCACCGAGGCGGAGTACGACCGGGTCCAGGCCGTCGACCTCAAGGGCCCCTTCCTGACGATGCAGGCCGCGATGCCCCACCTCAAGGCGTGCACCGGCAACATCGTCAACGTCTCCTCGGTGGCGGGCAACGTGCCCCAGCCCTACGCGACGGCCTACGCCGCGGCCAAGGGCGGCCTGACCCAGCTGACCAGGGCGCTCGCCCTCGAGCTGTCGCCCGACAACATCAGGGTCAACGCGATCTGCCCCGGCACGGTCGACACCCCGATCGTGACCCAGGTGGCCAGCAACTTCCCGACCGACCTCGACCCCCGCGTCTCCGACCGGCTGCTGATGATGCTGCCCGGGCGGGCGATCTCCGCGGCCGAGATCGGCTCGGCGATCGTCTACCTCGCCTCGAAGGACGCCCGGATGATCACCGGCTCGATCCTGGCCTTCGACGGCGGCATGAGCTGACTCCCGGACGTCTCAGCGGCCGTCGGGGACGGGCCGACCCAGCTGGTCCTCGACGTAGGACGGCCGCGAGACCGCGAGCCCGACGAGGAGCAGCGGCACGCACAGGCCCATCAGGACCAGCAGCGGGACGGTCCACCCGTCGGTCAGGTCGTGCAGCAGCCCGATGCCGAAGGGGCCGACGGCGGCCAGCAGGTAGCCCACCGACTGGGTGAAACCCGAGAGCGCGGCGGTGCCCGCCGCCGTGCGCGCCCGCAGCCCGATCTGGGTGAGGATCAGCGGGAACGTCGTGGTGCCGATGCCGATCAGCACCGCCCAGACCCAGGCCCCGCCGTAGGGCGCGAGGATCATGCCGGTGTAGCCGACCGGGTAGCAGAGCACCACCGCCCAGACGATCGGGCGCTGGTCCTCGCGACGGGCGGCGAGGGCCGGGATGACGAACGACAGCGGGATGGTGACGCCCGTGATGACGCCGAGGAGCAGGCCCGCCGTCGCGGCCGAGTGGCCGGCGTCGCGGAAGATCGCGGCGAACCAGCCGAAGATCGCGTAGGCCTGGAGCGACTGCAGCCCGAAGAAGAGCGCCATCAGGATGCCGATCCGGGTGCGCGCGACCGACGCGAGACCGATCGGGGAGGGGCCGGGGCCGGCGTCCGCGCGGCGGCGGTCGTGGCGGACCAGCAGGATCCACGGCAGGGCCGCGACCGCGGCCGTGAGGGCCCAGGCGGCCAGCCCGTCGCGCCAGTCGCCGACGGTGCTGCTGATGGGGACGGTCGCCACCGACGCGAGGGCCAGGCCGCAGGCCAGGGAGGTCGAGTAGAGCGCCGTCAGCAGCCCGACGCGGTCGGGGAAGTGTGCCTTGACCAGCGAGGGCAGCAGCACGTTCGCGGTGGCCATGCCGGCGAGTGCCACGAGCGAGAGGACGAGGAAGGCGAGCACCCCGTCCACCCGGCTGCGACCGAAGAGCCCCAGGACCACGCCGGCGAGGGCGAGCAGCGTGAGCCGGTGGGTCCCCACGAGGCGCGCGACGCGTGGCGCCAGGGCGCCGAAGACCGCGAACGCGACCACCGGCAGCGACGTGAGGATCCCGGCCTCGGTGCCCGACATGCCGAGACCGCCGCGGATCTCGTCGAGCACCGGTCCGACGCTGACGGCGGCCGGGCGCAGGTTGAAGGCCAGGACCACGATCCCGACCAGCACCAGGCCACGCGCCGCACGGCTCTCCCGAGGGGGCGAGGAGGTCGCGGTCAGGGGTCCCGAGGTCACCTGGTGCAGTGTTCCAGGCTGGCACGCACGGCACGGTGCTCGGGTCGCGGACGGCGCCTACTACGATGTGTGCCCGCACTCAGGTGCACGCCGCGTTAGCTCAGATGGCAGAGCATCGCTCTTGTAAAGCGAATGTCGAGAGTTCGATTCTCTCACGCGGCTCCGCCGGTCCCCGCTCCCCGCGGGGCGCCCTAGGATCCACCCGTGACCACACCCACGCCGCTCTTCGTCGTCGGGGTCGGGCGCTCGGGCACCACCACCCTGGCCTCGCTGCTCAGCTCCCACCCCCGCGTGGTGATCGGGCAGGAGCGCTACAAGGCGCTGTGGGGCCCGCGGATCGCCGAGCTCACGCCGGCGTGCCTCACCCGTGAGCGCTTCTTCGACTTCGCGGACGGGCTGACCAACATCGTGCCGGACTCGGAGGAGCGCTGGCGCGTGCACTACGAGCGGATGGACGCGCAGTTCGACGATGCGTCCTACGTCGGCGACAAGCTGACGGTGGCGCGGATGCAGGCGCTCTGGGAGCAGCACCCGACGGCGCAGTTCGTGTGCATCGTGCGCGACGTCGCGGAGGTGGCCGCGTCGTGGGACCGTCGGGCCACGACGGTGTCGGACCGGGGCTGGCCGGCGATCCTGGACGCGCACAGGGCCGTGGACTTCTGGAACAAGCACAACGCCCGCATCCGGCGGGCCGCGCGGCAGCGACCCGACCAGGTGGCGGTGGTGGAGCACGCGTCCTTCTTCGGCGACGCGGGGGCGCGCGCCCTGAGGCGGGTGCTGAGCGGGCTCGACCTCGAGATGACACCCGAGGTCGAGGCCGCGTTCGCCGCCGCTCATGCGACCTATGCCGAGGTGGCCGCCAAGGAGCGCGCGCTCAGCCCCGAGGCGCAGTCGTTCCTCGACGAGCACGCCGACCTGCAGCTCTGGCGCTCGCTGCGTCGCCTGGCCCGCTAGCGCAGGCGGCGGGCCCCGAAGCGGGCCGGCGGGTGCGCGATCTGCTCCTGCGAGGCGACGAGCTGGATCTCACGGGTGCCCGCGGCGAGCGTGGCCTCGAGGACCGCGAACATCGAGGCGGTCGTGCGCTCCAGGGCCTGCTGCGGCGAGCCGGTGCCGTGCAGGTGCGCGAGGTAGAGCGCGGCCGTCACGTCACCGCAGCCGTTGGGGGTGATCGGCAGCAGGGGGGTCGTGACCGCCCAGGCTCCGGCGTCGGAGACGGCGACGACGTCGAGGGTCTCGCCGGGGGAGTCGGCGTGCAGCACGCTCGTCACGAGCACGTCGCGAGGACCCCGCCGGCGTACGACGTCGACCGCGGCCAGGACCTCCTCCAGCGTCGTGCTGGTCGTGCCGGCGAGGAAGTCGAGCTCGAAGTGGTTGGGGGTGAGGATGTCGGCCGCGGGCACGACGGTGTCGCGCATGAACTCCGGGATCCCGGGCTTGACGAACATGCCGCGGCCGACGTCGCCCATGACGGGGTCGCAGCAGTAGACCGCAGCGGGGTTGGCGGCCTTGACCGCCGCGACCGCGTCGAGGATGACCGCCCCGACGGCGGGGTCGCCCTGGTAGCCGGAGAGCACCGCGTCGGCATCGCCGAGCACGCCGCGGTCGCCGACCCCGGCGATCACGTCGGCCACGTCGCCGGGAGCCAGCAGCGGTCCCCGCCAGGCGCCGTAGCCCGTGTGGTTGGAGAAGTGGACGGTGTTGACCGGCCACACCTCGTGGCCGAGGCGCTGCAGCGGGAAGACGGCGGCGGAGTTGCCGACGTGGCCGTAGGCGACCGACGACTGGATCGAGAGGATCTTCACGCTCCCATCATGTCCGGGCGAACACCTGTACGGGAAAACTAGAACGGGTTACAGTTATGCCACTTGTGGGCCGTGCCACATGCCGACGGTATGCCCGTCGTGTGCTCGGCGGCCCGCGCAGCAGACCCCCAGCATCCGATACGAGGTTGAGCAGACATGGCCAAGAAGACGTCGCACAAGAACGAGGCCGACTACGTCGTGGTCGGCTCCGGCAGCGCCGGCGCGGCGATCGCGGGCCGTCTGGCGCAGTCCGGCGCGAGCGTCATCGTGCTCGAGGCGGGCAAGACCGACGAGAAGTTCCTGGTCAGGAAGCCGGGCATGATCGGCCCGATGCACGCGGTGCCGCAGATCAAGAAGACCGTCGACTGGGGCTACTACACGACCCCGCAGAAGCACGTGAACGACCGCAAGCTGCCCGTCCCGCGCGGCAAGGTGGTCGGCGGCTCGTCCTCGATCAACGGCATGGTCTACGTGCGCGGCAACCGCGCCAACTTCGACTCGTGGGCGGCCGAGGGCAACACCGGCTGGGACGCCGACTCGGTCAACGGCGCCTACCGCCGCATGGAGGACTTCGAGGGTGGCGCCGACGACTACCGCGGCACCGGCGGTCCGATCCGGGTCACGCGCAACAACGCTCCCCAGGAGGGGACCCTCCAGTTCATCCAGGCCACCTCCGACGCGTTGGGTGTGGAGGTGCTCGACGACTACAACGGCGAGTCGCAGGAGGGGGTCAGCCGCATGCAGCAGAACGCTGCGGACGGCCTGCGCTACAGCGCCTCGCGTGGCTACATCCACAACCTGGACGTCCCCACGCTCCAGCTTCAGTCCGAGGTCCTCGTGACCCGGGTCGTCATCGAGTCCGGTCGCGCGACCGGGGTCGAGGTCACCGACAAGGACGGCAGCCGCCGCACCGTGCGCGCCGGCAAGGAGGTCATCCTCTCGGCCGGCTTCGTCGGCTCGGCGCACATCCTGATGCTCTCGGGCGTCGGTCACGCCCAGCACCTCAAGGACCACGGCATCCAGGTCGTCGCCGACCTGCCGGTGGGCGACAACCTGCACGACCACATGTTCCACGCGATGACCTTCCACGCGACCTCGTCGAAGATGCGCGGCAACGCGATGTACTTCGCCAAGGGCGTCGCCAAGGAGGTGATGCGACCCGGCACCACGTTCCTGGCCAACTCGGTCTTCGAGTCCGTCGCGTTCGTGCGCACCTCGCAGGCCACCGACGTCCCCGACCTCCAGCTGCACCTGCTGCCGTGGTCCTACGTCTCGCCCAACCAGGACGCGCCCATCCGGCACGACGTGGACCCGCGCACGTCGCTGACCGTCCTCTCCACGCTCATCTACCCCCGCAGCCGCGGCACGCTGCGCCTCGGGTCGGCGGACCCGACGGCCGCACCGCTCATCGACCCGCAGTACCTCGCGGACGACCTGGACCTCGACGTGCTCACCGAGGGCTCGGAGATGATCCGCGAGATCATGGCCGGTGGCGCCTTCAAGGGTGCGGTCAAGGAGGAGATCCACCCGGGGGCGCACCTGAAGGGCACCGAGCTGCGCACCGAGATCCTCAACCGCGCCACCTCGGTCTACCACGGAGTCGGCACCTGCCGGATGGGTGTCGACGAGCTCGCGGTCGTCTCGCCCGACCTCAAGGTCCGCGGCATCGAGGGCCTGCGGGTCTGCGACGCCTCGGTCATGCCCTCGATCACCGGAGGCAACACCAACGCCCCCGCCATCATGATCGGCGAGCGCGGCGCCGACTTCGTGCTCGGGAGGGGCTGAGCATGACCGCGCAGCGACCGGCCTCGATCACCGACGCGTTCCTCTCGACCCTGGTGGCCCGGGTGCCCTCCACGAGCGGTGGCACCTGGAAGCTCACCGAGGTCTACACCGGCGAGGTCCTCGTCGAGCTCCCGCAGAGCACCCCCGGGGACATCGAGCGTGCCTTCGTCACGGCCCGCGCCGCCCAGCGCGAGTGGGCGCAGTGGTCGTTGTCGCGACGGCTCAAGGTGTTCAAGAAGGCGCACACGCTCTTCCTGGAGAGCGCCCAGACGACCGCCGACCTGATCCAGGTCGAGTCGGGCAAGAACCGGCGGATGGCGATCGAGGAGAGCTGCGACCCGCCGATGGTCATGAGCCACTACATCAAGCGGGCGCCGTCCCTGCTCTCGCCGACCAAGCGCGGTGGACCCGTCCCGTTCCTCACCACGTCGACCGAGATCCGGCAGCCCAAGGGTGTCGTCGCCGTCATCTCCCCGTGGAACTTCCCCTTCGCGACGGGGATGTCGGACGCGATCACGGCCCTGATCGCCGGCAACGGCGTCGTGCTGAAGCCCGACAACAAGACGGCGCTCTCACCCCTCTTCGGCATCCGGATGCTCGAGGAGGCCGGTCTGCCCAAGGGTCTCTTCCAGGTGGTCTGCGGGGAGGGCCCCGATGTGGGCCCGACCCTGATCGACAACGCCAACTACGTCATGTTCACCGGCTCCACCGCCACCGGCCGGGTCATCGGCGAGCGGGCGGGACGCAACCTGATCGGCGCCTGCCTCGAGCTCGGGGGCAAGAACCCGATGGTGGTCCTCGACGACGCCAACATCGACGAGGCCGTGCAGGGCGCGGTCTTCGGCGTCTTCGGCAACACCGGCCAGATCTGCATGCACATCGAGCGGATCTACCTGCCCGAGTCGCGCTACGAGGAGTTCCGGGCGAAGTTCGTCCGTGCTGCCGAGAGCCTGAGGGTGGGCGCCTCCTACGACTTCGGGCCGGAGATGGGCTCCCTCGTCTCGCCGGACCACAAGGAGCGCGTGCAGTCGCACGTCGAGGACGCGGTCGCCAAGGGCGCGACGGTCGTCACCGGTGGCAGGGCACGCCCCGACCTGGGCCCCGCGTTCTTCGAGCCGACCATCCTCGAGGGCGTCACCAAGGACATGCTCGCGGGCGCGACCGAGACCTTCGGGCCGGTCGTGGGCCTCTACCGCTACGGCACCGTCGACGAGGCGATCGCGCTGGCCAACGACACCGACTACGGCCTCAACGCCTCGGTCTGGGGCACCGACCTGGAGCGAGCCTGCGCGATCGCCACCCGGATCCAGGCGGGCAACGTCAACGTCAACGACATCCTCGCCACCGCGTTCGCCTCCAAGGGCACCCCGTCGGGCGGGGTCAAGCAGTCCGGCGTGGGGGCGCGGCACGGTGACCAGGGCCTGCTGAAGTACACCGACGTGCAGAACCTCGCGGTGCTGAAGAAGCAGGTCATGGGTGCGCAGCCGGGTCAGGACTACAACGCCTACGTGAAGTCGATGCTGTCCGGCCTGAAGCTGATGCGGAGGACCGGCATCCGCTGATCGTGCGCGGGTGGTACGACTGGGGACATGAAGCTCTCCCGCCTGGCTGCCGTGGGCGCCGCTGCCCTCGGTGCGGTGGCCACCCACGACGTGGTCCAGCGCAAGCACGCGATCCTGCGCAACTTCCCGATCGTGGGGCACCTGCGCTTCGCCCTCGAGCGGGTGGGTCCCGAGCTGCGCCAGTACATCGTCACCTCCAACGACGAGGAGCGGCCCTTCAGCCGCGACCAGCGCCGCTGGGTCTATGCCTCCTCGAAGCGGGAGAACTCCTACTTCGGCTTCGGCACCGACAACGACATGGAGAACGTCGTCGGCTACCCGATCATCAAGCACCGCACCTTCGCCGGTGAGGGCGCGGCCACGAGTCCGCACGCCGAGGAGACGGTGGTGCTGCCCGCGGCCAAGGTCGTCGGGGCGGCGCGCGGCCGGGCCGCCGCCTTCCGTCCGGGGTCGGTCGTCAACATCTCGGGCATGAGCTTCGGCTCGCTGTCGGGCAATGCGATCGAGGCGCTCAACCGCGGTGCGGCGCTGGCCGGCTGCCTGCAGAACACCGGTGAGGGCGGGCTGTCCTCGCACCACCGACAGGGCGGCGACCTGGTCTTCCAGGTGGGCACCGCCTACTTCGGCTGCCGCGACGCCGCCGGCCGCTTCGACCTCGGTCGACTGGTCGACCTGGTGGCGGGCGCGCCGGTGAAGGCGTTGGAGATCAAGCTCTCGCAAGGTGCCAAGCCCGGCCTCGGCGGGATGCTGCCCGGCGCCAAGGTGAGTCGCGAGATCGCCGACATCCGGGGGATCGAGCCCGGGGTCGACTGTGCGTCGCCGAGCCGGCACGAGGCCTTCGGGGACGTCGACTCGATGCTCGACTTCGTCGAGCTGCTGGCCGACGCGACGGGGCTCCCGGTGGGCATCAAGTCGGCGGTCGGCAACCTGGACTTCTGGGACGAGCTGGTCGCGGCGATGGCCGACGGGCAGCGCGGTGTCGACTTCGTCAACGTCGACGGCGGGGAGGGCGGCACCGGCGCAGCACCGATGGTCTTCGCCGACTCGGTGGCCTATCCGTTCCGCGTCGGCTTCAGCGAGGTCTACCGACGCTTCGCGGCCGCCGGGCTCACCGACGACGTCACGTTCATCGGGGCCGGCAAGCTCGGACTGCCGGAGAACGCCGTGGTCGCCTTCGCGCTGGGAGCCGACCTCGTGCAGGTCGGCCGCGAGGCGATGCTGGCCATCGGGTGCATCCAGGCGCAGCGGTGCCACACCGACACGTGCCCGACCGGGGTCGCGACCCAGAACGCCTGGCTGCAGCGCGGGCTGGACCCGGCGCTCAAGGCCGTGCGCGCCGCCAACTACATCGCCTCGCTGCGCCGTGACCTCCTCAAGGTCAGCGGGGCGGTCGGGGTCGCCCACCCCGGTCTGGTCACGCCCGAGGACATCGACCTGCTCGACGGCACCCGCAGCCGCACGTCCCTGCGTGAGCTCTACGGCTATGCGCCGGGGATGGGCGAGCTCGGTCCCGACCTGGCCCGGACCCTGACCGGCCTGATGGTCAGCTGACCTGCACGCTGCGCTTGGACAGGCCCATCCAGAACCCGTCGATCACGGGGGTCGCCGGCTCGTCGGGCGTGCTCGCCGCGCCCAGGGTCACGAACAGCGGGAGGTAGTGCTCGACGGTGGGGTGCGCATAGGGCATCCCCGGCGCGAGCTCGGCGTAGTTGGCCAGCGCGTCCACGTCACCGCGAGCCAGGGCCTCGCCGGCCCAGGCGTCGAAGTCCGAGGACCAGCCGGGCACGGCCGCGTCGACGCGGAAGTCGGTGAGGAACGGCAGTCCGTGGGTGAGGAACCCGCTGCCGATGATCAGCACCCCCTCGTCTCGCAGGGGCCGCAGCCGCTCGCCGAGCGCCATCAGCCGCACGGGGTCCTGGGTCGGCATCGACATCTGCAGCACGGGGATGTCGGCATCGGGATACATGATCTTCAACGGCACCCAGGCACCGTGGTCGAGGCCGCGAGAGGCGTGCTGGTGGACGGGCTCGGTCGGCGGCATCATCGCGGTGATCCGGCGGGCGAGCGCGGTGGCGTCGGGGGTGCGGTAGGTCATCCGGGAGAACTTGGGGTCGAAACCGCCGAAGTCGTAGACCAGGGGCACACCGCTGGCCGAGAGCGTGATCGGGGCCGACTCCCAGTGGGCGCTGATGATCAGGATCGCCCGGGGACGCGGCAGGTCCCTGGCCCAGGCGGCCAGCTCTGCCGACCACACGCGGTCGTCGAGCAGCGGCGGTGCCCCGTGGCCGAGGAAGAGGGCGGGCAGCGGGGACATGCCCACCACGGTAGTGCAACATTCAACTGCCTGCTAGTCGGCGGGGCCGGGAGGCAGTGCCCAGTCCACGGCCGTGCCGCCATGCTCGAGGAGCAACGCGTTGACCCGGGAGAACGGACGGGACCCGAAGAACCCTCGGCGCGCCGAGAGCGGAGAGGGATGGGCCGACCCGACCCAGGGGACCGTGCCGAGCAGTGGCGCGAGCGACTGGGCGTCGCGTCCCCACAGGATCGCGGCAAGGGGAGCGCCGCCGTCCTCGACCCGGCGTACGAGCGCCAGGATCGCCTGCTCGGTGACCTCCTCCCAGCCGCGTCCCCGGTGCGAGGCGGCCTCGCCCGGTCGGACGGTGAGCACCCGGTTGAGGAGCATCACGCCCTGGTCGACCCACGCCGTGAGGTCGCCGTGCTCGGGCGGGGCGACGCCGACGTCGGTGGCCAGCTCGCGGTAGATGTTGGCCAGGCTGCGAGGCAGGGGACGCACCGAGGCGTCGACGGCGAAGCTCAGCCCGATCGCGTGGCCCGGGGTGGGATAGGGGTCCTGGCCCACGACCAGCACCCGCACGTCGGCCAGCGGGCGTCGGAAGGCCCGGAAGACGGCGTCACCCTCGGGGAGGTAGGCGCGACCGGCGGCGACCTCGGCGCGGAGGAGCTCGACCATCCCGGCGACGCGGTGCTCGACCGGGGCCAGGGCCTCGGCCCAGTCGGGTGCCATCAGGCCGCGGTCGACGAGGTCGACGAGTGCGCTCAACGGAAGCGCGCCCCCTGGGGCACGTAGGGCGCCCGTCCCCGCTCGCCGACCTCGACGGCGAGGATCGCCTGGTGGCCGGCGTCGCCCTGCACCGCGGACTGGTTGGCGACCAGCACGGTGGTGCCGCTGAACGTCGCGCTGCACGGGGTGTCGAAGGGGACCCGCGAGCCGTTGTCCCCGGTGAACGGGGTGTCGGGGAAACGGTCCAGCTCGCGACCGGACGGTGAGAGCTCGACGAGCTGGGCCGTGAGCCCGGCCATCGCGATGTAGATGTGGCCGGACCGGCCGATCCCGAAGCCGTCGGGCAGCTCGCCGGGCTGGGAGGTCCACAGGGTCGACAAGCCGCCGGGTCGGCCTCCGGAGCGGGTGCCGAGGCGGAACAGGTGCCCGTTGGTCGGCAGGCCGGCCGTCTGCGAGGTCTGCTGGCTGATCAGGAAGTCGCGCTTGCGCGGACGGTAGACGATCGCGGTGGTGCCGAACTCGATCCCGTCCAGGTGGCTGGAGCGGAACCACCTGGTCACGGTGCCGCGCCGCGACACCTTCCAGATCACGCCCTCGGCGTAGTCGGTGACGTAGAGGGCGCCGCCGGGGCCCCAGGTGGCGTAGTTGGGCACGGCCCCGCCCGGCAGCCTGGCGATCCGGCGGAACCTGCCCGTGCGGACGTCGAGGGTCAGCACGGCGGAGCGGGAGGTCTCGAGCAGCACCAGCTTGCCGTCGCGGGTCTGGTGGGCGACCTGGACGCCGTGGCTGCCGTCGCGGAGCTGGCCGGGCAGGGCCCAGGACCGCAGCAGGGTGCCGCCGGCGGTCCACTCGAAGACCTTGGAGGGCTGGCGGCTGGAGCTGTTGACGTAGGTGCCCGCGTAGACGCGGCTGTTGCGGTGCGTGAGGACGTAGGCGGGATACCCCGGGGAAGGCACCGAGGCGAAGACCCGGGTGGTCCACCTCGGGGCGGCAGGCGCCGCGGTCGCGGGTGCCGGGGCCACCAGCAGCCCGACGGCGAGCAGGCCGCTGGCGAGACCGGCCAGCAGGGGCGTGCGTGGTCGCCTCACCGTCGCTCCAGGACCTCGGTCGCGGCGCGCTCGCCCGAGCGGACGGCGCCGTCCATGTAGCCCGACCAGTAGGTCGAGGTCTCGGTGCCTGCCCAGTGCACCCGGCCGAAGGGCCGCCGGATCGAGGACCCGAACGGCACCAGGGACCCGGGGGCGTGGATGGCGGTCGGGCCGCCGCGGGTCCAGCGCTCCTTGGTCCAGTCGTGCTCGACGTAGTCGATCGGACGCAGCGCCCGCGGACCGAACATCTGGGCGAACCCCTCGAGCACGTGCTGGCGACGCTGCGCCCGCGAGCGCACGCCGTAGCGCCGCCAGGTCGCGCCGCCGACGAAGGCCAGGAGGACACCGGGCCCGCCCGAGGGCGGGGTGTTGTCGAAGACCGCACGCGCGGCCCCGGAGTCGTTGATGCCGAAGCCGTTGAGACCCGCCCGACGCCAGAACGGCGTGCGGTAGACCGCGTCGCACTTCATCAGCTGGCCCATGTCGAGGGAACGCATGAGCTGGAGGCGCCGGGTGGGCAGGCGCGGGAACCAGTCGATGTCGAGCACCAGCGGCGGGGGAGCGGCCACGACGACCCGCGCGGCCGTCACGGTGCCCCGGCCGGTGTGCACGACGACGCGGTGGTCGCGCTGCACGATCTTCGTCACCGGCGCGTTGAGCGCGACGATGTCCCCGAGCTGCTTGGCCAGTCGCAGCGGGATGAGCTGGGAGCCGCCGACGAAGCGCCGCTCCTGGGCGCCCCGGGCGGTGTCGGAGTTGCGGGCGAAGGTCCCGACGTTGCGCTCGTTGCCCGAGCACGCGACGTACCAGAGCGTGTAGAGGAAGGAGAGCTCGTCGGGGTCGGCGCCGAAGCCCGGCTGGGTCCAGCTGCGGATCAGGTTGCCGATGCCGGGAGAGTTGAGGGCGTTGCGGCGGATGAACTCGCCCAGCGTGATCGAGTCCCACTCGGCAGCGCGCGGGTGGCTCCACGGTGCGTCGACGGGGATCTCGGCGGCGTAGGAGTCGATGAGCTGGAGCAGGATCGCGGCGTCGGGGAGGATCGTCGGGTCCGGCGGGACCGTCCCGGAGTACTCCTGGCGCCCGGTCGTCGAGGAGATGTAGACGCTCTTGCCGGTGTTGTGCTGGAGGAACGTCGGGACCTTCAGCTCGCGTGCCAGCGCGGCGATGTGGTCCTGGGTGGGGCCGATGAAGGCGCCTCCGGACTCGATCACCTCACCGCTGTCGAGGGTGTGGTTGAGCACCCGGCCCCCGACCCGGTCGCGGGCCTCGACGAGGAGCACGGACCTGCCCGCGCGCGCGACCTCGCGGGCCGCCACGAGCCCCGCGATGCCGCCCCCGACCACCACGACGTCGACCGAGCGGGGGAGCGCGCCCTGGAGCCCGGACGCACCGGCGGCCCCCGCGGCGTGGGACGCGGGCGTGAGCCCGGCGAAGGCGCCCGTGCCGAGCGCAGCGCCCGCCAGGATGCCGCGGCGGGTGAGCGGGAGGTCGGTCATCGGGTCTCCTCGACGAAGCTGGGCCAAAGACGTGAACATGTGTCAGGTTCTGGTTCGGCAGCCTACACTCCGGAGCATGTCGTCCCCACGGGCCGCGGTCGCCGTCACCGCACTCAACGACGCGGGAGCCGCTCCGGTCACGCGCGCCACCAGCGGTCGACGCCGGGTGCCCACCCAGGCGCGCAGCCGGCTCAAGGTCGAGCACCTGCTCGACGCCGCTGCCGACCTGGTGGTCGAGCGAGGCCTGGAGGCGGTGACGACGCGCGACATCGCGGAGGCGGCCGGGGTCCCGGTGGCCTCCCTCTACCAGTACTTCGCGGCCAAGGAGGACGTCCTGCTCGCCATCGCCGAGCGGGACATGGCCGAGATGGACGCGCAGGTCGTGGCCGACCTCGCCGCCGTCGGGGACCTCACGCTCGAGACGCTGGTGCGCACCACCATGGGCGCGTTCGTGACGGTCTACCACCGGCGACGGGCCTTCGTGGAGATCTACCTGCGCGGGCGGACCAACCTCGCGGTCCACCAGTTCGGCCGCGAGCACAACACGCGGGTCGCCCAGATGCTGCGCGACGTCGCGATCGAGCAGGGCCTCGCCGTCCCGACGCTCTCGCCGGTCGTGGCGCTGCTCGCCGTCGAGGTCGGCGACCGGGTCTTCCAGCTGGCCTTCGAGCACGACGACGACGGTGACGACGCGCTGATCGAGGAGGGCATCACGATGGTGACGGCCTACCTGGCCCAGCACGCCGCCCCTGTGGGAGCGGCCCGATGAGCGACCGGCTGCGCTCCGAGGTGGCCGCGGCCGCCCGACGCCTCGCCGTGGAGGGTCTGCTGGTCGGCACCGCCGGCAACGTCAGCCTCCGCGAGGGCGACCGGGTCGCGGTCACGGCGACCGGGGTCGTCCTCGGCGACTGCGGCGCCGACGACGTGACGGTCGTGTCGCTGGCGGGCGACGTGGTCGAGGGCGGGCTGCGCCCGACGTCCGAGCTCGACCTGCACCTGGGCATCTATGCCTCCGAGGCCCCGGTGACGGCGGTCGTCCACACCCACGCGCCCTACTCGACCGCCGTCGCCTGCGTCCTGGACGAGCTGCCCGTGCTGCACTACCAGCAGCTGACGCTCGGCGGCCCGATCCGCGTGGCGCCCTACGCCACCTTCGGCAGCACCGAGCTCGCCACCCACGTGCGCGACGCCCTCGCCGGTCGCCAGGCGGCCCTGATGGCCAACCACGGCTCGGTCGCCGTCGGCACCTCGCTGGACCGGGCCGTCGAGCACGCCCTGCTGCTCGAGTGGCTCGCGACGCTCCACCACCGGGCCAGCGCCCTCGGCACGCCGCGGGTGCTCACCGAGGACCAACAGGTCGACGTCATCACCGCCGCGCTGAGCCGCGGCTACGGCACCACCCACCCCCTCCCAGGAGAGCACCCATGAAGATCGCCACCGTCGGGGTCCACGTCCTCGACACCCACGTCATCGGCGTCGAGTCGATCCCCTCCGGCTCGGACGGTCAGCTGGTGGACACCATCCGCCTCTCCCCGGCCGGCACCGCGGGCGGCACGGC
This sequence comes from uncultured Actinomycetota bacterium, assembly GCA_963827195.1. Classification (GTDB taxonomy): domain Bacteria; phylum Actinomycetota; class Actinomycetes; order Propionibacteriales; family Nocardioidaceae; genus Nocardioides. The sequence continues at coordinate 211,320 of CAWGZT010000010.1, read as the reverse complement.
GGTGGTCCTCGCGCGGCTGGGCGCCGAGGTCACCAGCTTCGGCGCCGTCGGCACCGACCCCATCGGCGACACCCTGCTCGGCCTGCTCGCGCGCGAGGGCGTCGACACCAGTGGCCTGGTGCGCAAGGAGGGGCACCAGACCTCGGCCTCGGTGATCCCGGTGCGCCCCGACGGCGACCGACCCGCCTGGCACTGCATCGGCGCCAACGGTGCCTTCACCCTCGACGACCTGGACCTCGCCGCCCTCGACGGCATCACCCACCTCCACCTGGGCGGCCCCGAGTTCCTCGGCGGGGAGGCGGCAGGCGAGCTGCTCGCCCACGCCCGCTCGCTCGGCGCCACCACCTCGCTCGACGTCCTCGCACCGGGCGACCCCGACCTGCTCGCCTGGATCGCCGACGCGCTGCCGCACACCGACTACCTGCTCCCCAACGACGAGCAGGTGCTCGGCCTCACCGGCGCGGCGACGCTCGCCGAGGGTGCGCAGGCGCTGCTGGCGGCCGGCGCCGGCTGCGTGGCCGTGACCCAGGGCGCCCGGGGCGCGCTCGTCGTGACGGCCGACGGCGTGCTCGAGGTGCCGGCGTACCCCATCGAGGTGGTGGACACCACCGGCTGCGGCGACGCGTTCTCGGCGGGCTTCCTGCGTGGTCTCTCGCTGGGTCTCGACCCCCGTGGCGCCGCGGAGCTGGGCTGCGCCACCGCCGCCCAGGTCGCCCAGGGGCTCGGCACCGACGCGGGCAGCTACACCTTGGCGTCGGTCCGGGAGCTTGCCGCGCGCTGAGCCTGGGTACCGTGCCGCCATGAGCGACATCTTGGTCACCGACAACGCCGAGCGGCACCGCTTCGAGATCACCTCCGACGGAGCCGAGGCCGGCTTCGTCGACTACGAGCTGACCGACGGCGGCATCGACCTCACCCACACCGAGGTGGGCGACGACTTCGCCGGCCAGGGCATCGCCGGCGCCCTCGTCAGCCATGTCCTCGACGACGCCCGCGAGCGCGGTCTCGCCGTCACCCCCTCGTGCTCCTACGTGAGGACCTACATCGAGAAGCACCCGGCGTACGCCGACCTCGTCGCCTGACGCTCAGCCGACGGCGGCGAACGGCACCGGGAGGTCGACGACGGTCTCCTGGCCGGGAGTGACCCGGACGGTGCCCTGCACAGGCAGTGACTGCTCGTAGCCCAGCGCGTAGGGAGTGCCAGGGTCGTCGCGGAGGTGGTGCACGATGCACGCGTAGTCACCGCCGACGAGGTCGACGAGGTGGACCTCGAGGTCGACCTCGGGCTCGGGGAAGGCCGCGGTGCCCCCGTCGGAGGAGCCGCTGCAGCTGAGGTGGCCCACGACCTGGCCGGTCCAGGGCCATGGATCGCCCGTCGCGGGATCGACCATCCGGCCGCTCAGGGAGCCTTGACGGGGGCGGGCGTCCAGGTCGACGGCGACGTCGCCGTCGCGCACGACGACGGAGACCGGCTCGGGCTGGTCGCCGGGGGCGGCACCGTCGGACACCTCCACGAGGTAGGTGCCGGCAGGCAGGTCGTCGAACGTGGTGGTGTCGGTCCCGGTGAGCGTCCGGTAGCGGCGCAGGTAGAGATCGCCGGCCTCCGGGTCCGCAGGGTCGATCACCGGCGCGCGCGAGGTGATGGTCACCTCGTTGCCGGGATCGGCGGTGACGGTGATGCTGCCGGGGCCGCTCCGACCGGCCAGGAGCGCGGGGGTGACCGCACCGCGCCGCACGGTCACGGTGCGCCACGAGTTGACCCGCCGGTCGCGGGCCGGGCTCGTCCACTGCGCGTAGACGCGGTAGGTGCCGGGTGCCAGGCCGTCGAGGCGGACCGACCGGTCCTCCACGCTCGCGCGGGCGATGAAGGAGCCGGTGGGGCTCAGCAGCGACACGTACGCGGGCCGCTTGGGGGTGGCGCCGCCCTCGATGGTGACATCGATGGCACCGCGGCTGCCGCGTCCCGCCACCACGTCGACGCGCCTGACCTGCCCGGGCGAGAGGGTGAAGCGTCGGTAAGCCTTGGGATGTCCGGGCTGCAGCACTGCCTGGTCCGACATCCCGACCCGCAGGCGGTAGGTGAGCAGGGGGTCGGCGAGCAGCAGGCGGAAGGCGTAGCGCCCGTCGCTGCCCGTCCGGGTGGTGCGCGGCACGACCCTCCCGCCCTCCAGTGCCACGGGGACACCGGCGCGGGGCCGGCCGCCGGTGACGACGCGTCCGGTCACGGTCGCGAGCCGCACCCCGAAGGTCACGTGTGCCGTCCGGCCCGCGCCGACGGTGAAGACCTTGCGCTGACCGCGCACCGTCGCGAGGTGGCGCCCGGGTGCGAGCCCGCGCACGGTGGCCGAGCCCTGGCGCACGGGCGCGGTCAGGCCGGAGATGCTCACGGACCCGCCGATCGAGCCGTTGCGCACCGCGACGACCGCGCTCGCGGGTCGCACCGTCGTGATGGTGCCCACCGCCACGGCGGGGCTGGCACCTGCCGATTCGAAGTAGCGCGTCAGCGCCGGGAGGGAGTACGCCGTGCCGGCCGGGCCGACGTAGCGCTTCACCGTCCGCCGGGCCTGGGGCGCGCCCCGGCAGGGGTTGCCCGTCTCGCACACGAGCACCGCGAAGAGCTGGGGTCGCTGGTCGCCGGAGAAGGCGAACCGCCCGTCGGACCCGGTGGTGGTGGTGACGGTGCGGCGCAGGTTGCGCAGGTCGAGCAGCTGCACCGCGAGCCCGGCCTGGGGGGCTCCGCCCGCGGACACGACGCGACCCGTGACACCCCCGGCGACGAGCGCGGGGGCGGCGGGGGCGGCGGGGCGGCCGGCAGGACCAGCCCGAGCAGGGTCGTCATGACCAGGCTGGTGATCAGGGTGGTGCGCAGGGTGACGAGCAGGACGGGATGCGGGCGGCGGACGGTCATGTCCCCTCCGACGCCCGCCACCCCTCACAAGTTCGCGGAGGGCCGGGAGAGCCGGTCGAGGAAGGCCAGCAGCACGGCCTCGCGCAGCGCCGGCGAGGCCACGTCGAGCAGGGCGTTGATGTCGGCCTTGCGCGTCGGGAGCGCCAGGTCGCCCTCGCCCACGAGCCCGGCGGCGGCGAGCAGTCCGTCGAAGTCCTCCTCGGTGATCGAGGCGGGGTCCAGGCCCGCGACGTAGGCCGCGACCCCGGGATCGACCTGCACCGGTCCGGCCGCGACGGCGACCTCGACGGAGGTGGCGAGCGCGGCCAGGAAGTCGTCGACGTGGCCCAGCGTCGCGGCGCTGAGCGAGAGGTGGATGTTGGCGGGCAGGTCGCCGTAGGTGAGCTGGGGCTGGACGAACCAGTCGCGCTCGGCCATCTCGTCGCACACCGTGAAGGGGTCGCAGGAGCCGTCGGTGACGATGGTGACGAGCGTGGAGTCCGGCTGCACCAGCACGCGCAGGCCGGGCACCTCCCCGACCCCGGCGACGATCCGGTCGGTGGCCTCGAAGACGTCGCGCGTGAGCTTCTCGTAGCCGGCGTCGCCGATCGACTGCACGACCGCCCACGCGCCGGCCGTAGGACCGCCGGAGCGCGTCGACTGCATCGTGGAGTTGAGCATCGTGTAGCCCGGCCAGTCGGCGCTGGCGAAGAACTGCGGGCGTCGCAGCGCGGGCGTGCGGTGCAGCAGGAGAGAGGTCCCCTTGGGGGCGTAGCCGTACTTGTGCAGGTCGACCGAGATCGACGTGACGCCGTCGACCGCGAAGGTCCACGGCGGCACGTCGCGCCCGATGCGCGACGCGTAGGGCAGCACCCATCCGCCGATGCAGGCATCGACGTGGCACCGCACCCCGGCCGCCGCAGCCGCGGCGGCGAGATCGGCGACGGGGTCCACGACCCCGTGCGCGTACGACGGTGCGCTGGCGACCACGAGCACCGTGGTGTCGTCGATGGCCGCGGCCATGGCGTCGGCGTCGGCGCGCAGGTCGTCACCGCAGGGGACCACGACGGCCCGCACCCCGAAGTAGTGGGCGGCCTTGCGGAACGCCGAGTGCGCCGAGCTGGCGATGACCATCGTCGGCGTCGTGATCTCGGGGCGGGCGTCGCGGGCTGTCTGCACCGCGAGCAGCACCGACTCGGTGCCGCCGCTGGTCACGGAGCCGACGACCGTGTCCGGGGCGTCGAGGAGCCGTGCGGCGAACGCCACGAGGTCGTTCTCCATCTGCAGCAGGCTGGGGAACGCGGTCGGGTCGAGCCCGTTGGAGCCGGCGTAGGCGGCGACCGCCTCGCGGCCGACCCGGTCGACCTCGGCGAGGCCCGAGTCGTAGACGTAGGCGAGGGTGCGGCCGCCGTGCACCGGCAGGTCACCTGCCTGCATCGCGGCGAGTCGTTGGAGCACGTCCGTCATGCGTTGACCTCCGAGGCATCGAGGGAGTAGCGGCTCAGCCACCAGAGGCTGAGCAGGGTCAGGGCTGCGGGGAGCAGCGAGAAGCCGAGCACGATCGCGGTGAGCGCCGAGTCGGGCTGGAGCACGTCGCCCTGCCCGGAGGTGCTGGAGCGGTAGCCGCCGATGGCCAGCACCACGGCGAAGACACCGGGTCCGAGCGCCAGTCCGAGGGTCTCGCCCGCAGTCCACACCCCGGTGTAGACGCCGGCGCGGTTGGAGCCCGTGCGTCGTGCGTCGACGGCCGCTGCGTCGGGCAGCATCGCCATCGGGAAGACCTGGCAGCCGGCATAGCCGACGCCGACGAGCGCGACCGCGGCGAAGACGACCCCGGCCGGCGCCACCTGCGCCAGCACCGACAGCGCGGCGCCGGCGGCGAGGACCAGGGAGGAGGCGACGTAGCCGGCCTTCTTGCCGATGCGCCCACCGATCGCGGACCAGACCGGGGTGAGCAGCAGGGCGGGGCCCACGAAGCACACGAAGAGCACGGTCGCCGCGGCCTTGCTCTCGAGGACGTCCTCCGCGAGGTAGGCGACGCCGGCCAGCATGCATCCGGTGGCCAGGGCCTGGAGGACGAAGGTGGTCAGCAGGTGGCGGAAGTCGCGGGCGGTGGCCACGATCCGCAGCTGGTCGCGCAGCGACCCCGGCCCGGCCTCGACCGTGCCGATCGGCGCGCGACGGGTGCCGACGTAGGCGCTGACGACACCGACGGCGATGATCAGCGCCATCACGACGCCCATCACCCGGTAGCCCGCACGCCCCCCGACCGCGTCGCGGATCACGGGAGCCGTGGCGCCCGCGAGCATGATCGTGAAGGCGAGGATCGCCACCCGCCAGGTCATCAGCCGGGTGCGCTCGTCGTAGGACGAGGTCATCTCGGCCGGCATCGCGACGTAGGGCACCTGGAAGAAGGCGTACGCCGTGGCGCACGCCAGGAAGGCGACCACCACCCAGGCGGCCTCGGCGACACGGGAGCCCATCTCGGGAGCCGCGAAGATCAGCGCGAAGGACACCGACAGCAGCAGACCGGCTCGCAGCAGCCACGGCCGCCGGGGCCCGCGCGGGTCGTTGGTGCGGTCGCTGATGCGACCGGCGATCGGGTTGAGCACGACGTCCCACGCCTTCGGCAGGAAGACGATGAAGCCCGCCACGATCGCCGCGATGCCGAGGCTGTCGGTCAGGTAGGGCAGCAGCATCAGCCCCGGCACGGTGCCGAACGCACCGGTCGCGACCGACCCTGATCCGTAGCCGATGCGGACCCCGCGAGGCAGCGTCGCGGTCGCGAGGGGGGCGAGGGGCGCAGGCATGCCCGCACCCTAGTTGGACAGGGCGCGCGAAACCTTCGAACCGTGCTTGCGGGCGCGGCTGGTGCCGATGCTGGGTGCGGCCGGGGTCTCGGGGGCCGACTCCTCACCCTCGCGGCTCGACCACTGGTCGATCCACTCGTCGAGCGCCCGCCAGGTGGTCGTGCGGGCGCCACGTCCGGTGAGCATGCCCAGGTGACCGCCGGGGACGATCTCGAAGCGCACCTCGCGCGAGCCGGTCAGCAGCGGCACCACCGCCTTGACCGCGGCGATGGGGGCGATGCCGTCGGTGGCGCCGCCGAAGACCATGACCGGGACCGTGATGTCGGCGACCGAGATCGTGCGGTCGTCGAGCTCCATCGACCCGCCCTTGAGGGCGTTGGCCTTGAGGAAGCGGTGGTAGAGCTGCCCGAACGTGCGGCCCGGGTAGGCGATCATGTTGTCCGTGAAGCGGTCGACCGCCTCGATCTGGGCCAGCCACTCGGTGTCGTCGAGGTGCGTGGCGACGGCCATCGGCTTGGTGATGAGCTTCTGGAAGGACGAGAGCTGGAAGGCCCACCTGACCAGCGGCTTGGGCGCGCCACCCATCAGCTGGTAGGCGCGGGTGATGAGCCCGGGACCTTCGGCGAGGTTGAGCAGCGGCCGCAGCGGGGCCACCAGGGGCACCAGGCCGACGTCGAAGGGGGAGCCGACGACGCTGATCGAGGCGATCGGCAGGTCGGGGGAGTCGGCGGCCGTGAGCAGGGAGAAGATCCCGCCCAGGCTCCATCCGATGACGTGGACGGGGCGGCCGCCGGCATGGGCGGAGACCTCGCGGACGGCGGCCGGGATGACCTCGTCGATCCAGTGCTCCATGCCCAGGTTGCGGTCGCGGAAGGAGACCTCGCCGTACTCCACGAGGTAGGTCGGGCGACCCGCGTGCACGAAGTGCTCCACCAGCGAGCAGCCCCGGCGCAGGTCGTAGCAGAGCGAGGGGGCGGCCAGCGGGGTGACGAGCAGCACCGGGTCGCCCTGCTCGACGACCTTCGCCGCCGGGCGGTAGTGGTAGACCTCGCGGAGCGTGCCGTCGTCGATCAGCGTGCGCGGCATCGGTCGCAGGTCGGCCAGTCCGCCGTAGAACACCCGGTGGGCGACGTTGCCGGCCGCGGAGACGACCTGATCAGGCTTCGGGATCAAGTCCATGGGTGCAAAGTACCCCGCCGGCCCCACGTGGGGGAGGTCGTAGTGTCCAGGGATGACCCACTCCCCCCTCTCCGGTCGCACGGCCCTCGTCACCGGTGCCGGCAGCGGCATCGGCCGCGCGGTGGCGATCCGTCTCGCCGCCGACGGCGCCCACGTCCTCGTGCTCGACCGCGAGGAGTCCAGCGCCACCGAGGTCGCCGCGCAGGTGGGCGGGGTGCCGCTGGTGGCCGACCTCGGCGACCGCGACGCCATCGACGCCCTCGGGCTCGGCACCCGCGTGCACGCCGACATCCTCGTCAACAACGCGGGCCTCCAGCACGTGGCCCCGATCCAGGACCTCGACCCCGACGTCTTCGCCCTGATCCATCGCGTGATGCTCCACGCGCCGTTCCTGCTCACCCGCGCCCTGCTCCCGAGCATGTACGCCGCGGGCTGGGGGCGCATCGTGCACGTCAGCTCTGCCCACGGTCACCGCGCGTCGGCGTACAAGTCGGCCTACGTCAGCGCCAAGCACGGACTCGAGGGGCTCTCGAAGGTCATCGCGCTCGAGGGCGCACCCCACGGCGTCACCAGCAACACCGTCTGCCCCGGCTACGTCCGCACCCCGCTGGTGGAGGGCCAGGTCGCCGACCAGGCAGCCCGGCACGGCATCGCCGAGGAGGACGTGCTGGCCGACGTGCTCCTGGCACGCACGGCCGTCAAGCGTCTCGTCGAGCCCGAGGAGGTGGCCGCGATGGTGGCGTTCCTCTGCGGGCCCGGCACCGGGTCGGTCACCGGCAGCTCCCACCTCATGGACGGGGGCTGGACGGCCGGCTGACCGCCGCATGCACGCTGAGTGCCCGCCGCGGGTCAGGACCGCTTGGCGGGCCGGACCGGCTTGCCGTGGGCGGTGTCGACGTGGGACAGCTCGGTCATGAAGCTGTCGGCCCAGGCGGCCACGTCGTGCTGCTTGATCGTCTTGCGCATCGCGCGCATGCGCTTGGTGAGCTCACGGCCGTCGGCGTTGTAGGCGTCGAGCATCGAGGACTTCATGCCGTTGATGTCATAAGGATTGACCAGCCAGGCCTGGCGCAGCTCGTCGGCCGCACCGGCGAACTCCGAGAGGACCAGGGCGCCGTCGTCCTCGAAGCGGCACGCGACATATTCCTTGGCGACCAGGTTCATCCCGTCTCGGTAGGGCGTGACGACCATGATGTCGGCGGCGCGGTAGAGGGCAGCCATCTCCTCGCGCGGGTAGGAGGAGTGGAGATAGCTGATGACCGGACGTCCGATGCGACCGAGGTCGCCGTTGATGCGCCCCACGAGCCGGTCGATCTCGTCGCGCAGGATGCGGTACTGCTCGACCTGCTCGCGCGAGGGCACCGCGACCTGCACGAACACGGCGTCCTCCACGTCGAGGTGACCGTCGGCGATCAGCTCGCTGAAGGCACGCAGCCGGGCGTAGATGCCCTTGGTGTAGTCGAGCCGGTCGATGCCCAGGAAGATCCGGCGCGGGTTGCCCAGGGCCTCGCGGATGGCCTTGGCGCGATCGGCCACGGCATCGGACTGGGCCAGCTCCTGGAAGCCGGCGGCGTCGATCGAGATCGGGAAGGCCGCGGCGCGCACCGTGCGGCCGTCGGGCAGGTAGACCAGGTCGCGGTGCGTCTTGTGGCCGACGCGTTGACGCACGAGGCGCACGAAGTTGGCGGCGCCGCCGGGCAGCTGGAAGCCGATCAGGTCGGCGCCCAGGAGGCCCTCGAGCAGCTGACGGCGCCACGGCAGCTGCTGGAAGAGCTCGGCCGGTGGGAAGGGGATGTGCAGGTAGAAGCCGATGCGCAGGTCGGGGCGCAGCTCGCGCAGCATCTGCGGCACCAGCTGCAGCTGGTAGTCGTGCACCCACACCGTCGCACCCTGGGACGCGATGCCCGCGGCCTTCTCGGCGAAGCGCCGGTTGACCCCGACATAGCCGTCCCACCACTCCCGGTGGAACTCCGGCTTGGCGACGAGGTCGTGGTAGAGCGGCCAGATGGTGCCGTTGGCGAAGCCCTCGTAGAACGTCTCGATCTCGGTCTGGGTCATCGTCATCGGCACCAGGTGCATGCCGTCGAAGTCGAAGGGCTCCAGGTCGGTCTCGGTGCCGCCGGGCCACCCGATCCAGGTGCCGTCGTTGGCACGCATGACGGGCTCGATGGCGGTCACGAGGCCGCCCGGCGAGCCGCGCCAGCCGGGGCTTCCGTCACTCAGCTGCACCCGGTCGACAGGCAGGCGGTTGGCGACGATCACGAGATCAGCGGACACGCCACCGACCCTAGTCGGCGCGCGGAAGCGCGGGTTCGACGGCGGGGTCCACGGCGGGGTCCCCGGGGTAGCGCACGCCGACCTGGCGGCGTACGTCGTCGAGCTGGCGCATCAGGGTCAGCGTCTGGGTGTGCGGCACCCACGGGCTCTCGCGCAGACCGGCCGCGAGGCAGCGGCCGACCTCGGCGATCTCGTTGCCGTAGCCCTGGCCGATGACGGGGGAGTCGCCGGTGATGCGCTCGGGCACGCCGCCGACCGGCGTCCAGACGACGTGGGACGGGTGGTGGAAGTCGGCGGGCACGTCCAGGCGCCCCTCGTCGGTCGAGACCGACGCGACCCGGGAGGACCACGAGGTCATCGACGCCGCCATCAGCGCGACCGCGCCGCCGGGGTAGCGCCCGGTCATCGCGATGTCGAGGTCGATGCCGGTCTCGGACAGCACGGCCGAGGCGGTGAGGGACTCGGCCTCGCCGAGCACGAGGTGGCAGAAGGTGAGCGGGTAGATCCCCATGTCGAGCAGCGCGCCGGCGCCCAGGGCCGGGTCGAGGAGCCGGTGCTCGGGGCCACGGTCGACCCGGAAGCCGAGCTCGGCGTAGGCCTGGCGCGGGGTGCCGAAGCGACCTGCGTGCACCCCCTCGACCAGCGCGCGGACCACCGGGTGGCAGGCGGTCCACATCGCCTCCATCAGGAAGCGGTCGTGGTGGCGGGCCAGCCGCACCATCTCCTCGGCCTGGGCGAGGTTGAGGGTCACCGGCTTCTCGCACAGCACGTGCTTGCCGGCCTCGAAGGCGAGCCGGGCGTTGTCCAGGTGCATCGAGTGGGGCGTGGCGACGTAGACCACGTCGACCTCGGGGTCGGCCACCAGCTCCTCGTAGGAGCCGTGCGCCCGACCGCCGTGCTCCTCGGCGAAGGCCCGGGCCGACGTGAGGCGGCGCGAGCCGACGGCGACCAGCTCCGCGCCGGGCACCAGGGCCAGGTCGGTGGCGAAGCTGTGCGCGATCTTGCCGGTCGCGAGGATCCCCCAGCGGGTGGTCTCAGCCATGCCGCTGACCTTAACCGCGAGGCGAATGACATCGGTGTGGTTCTTCGCCTAGAGTGAGCGGTGGACACACCTCACCACACGGCACGGGAGACAGCGCATGGACGCCGCGAACGCCCGCAACGGCATTGGCAACGGCAACGGCCCCGAGGCCGTGGCGCCGCCGACCCTCAGCGACCGCGACCGCGAGATCCTCGACTTCGAGCGCCAGTGGTGGAAATACGCCGGCGCCAAGGAGACCGCGGTCCGTGAGAAGTTCGACATGAGCTCCACGCGCTACTACCAGGTCCTCAACGCCCTCATCGACCGCGCCGACGCCCTGGAGGCCGACCCGCTGCTCGTGCGTCGCCTGCGCCGGCTGCGCTCGCAGCGCCAGCGGCAGCGCTCCGCGCGCCGCCTCGGCTTCGAGGTCTGAGCCGTGCGCACCCGCACCCGCAACGAGCGTGGGGTCGTCTTCCCCTCGCCGGTCGTGATGCTGAGCATCATCGCGGTGGCCATGGCGGCCGTCGCCTTCGTCGCCACCCGCGGTGCCGAGCCGACCGAGCGTGAGGTCACCACGGTGGCCCAGCCGCAGGCCCCCGCGCCCAGCCCGTCGGCGAGCGCCACCCCGACGAGGAAGCCGAAGCCCAAGCCGGTCGTCAACCGGGGCAAGACCTACGTCGAGGTCTACAACAACTCCGGCATCACCGGCCTGGCCGGCACGGTCGCGACCCGCACCACCGAGGCCGGCTGGCAGGTCGTCGGCACCGACAACTGGTACGGCTCCGTGAGCGGCACCACGGTCTTCTACCCCAAGCGGCTCAAGGCCGAGGCCACGCTCCTCGCGCTCGACCTCGGCATCGACCGCACGGCCGTGGCGATCGACCCGATGCGCCTGGACCGGCTCACGCTCATCCTCACCAACCCGCTCGACTAGCGGCGCACCGAGCGACGTTCGGTGTCGGCTTCGTCCCATCGGGACAGACCGTGGCGCCCGACGTGGTTGGGTTGTCGCGTGGAGTTCACCTCGATCGTCGGCGAGCAGAAGTACGCCGCCCTCGTGCGTGCCGCGGCCGACGCCGTCATCGGCCTCGACTTCGACGGCACCCTGTCGCCCATCGTCGACGACCCCGCCCAGGCCCACATCCACCCGGACGCGGGCGCGGTCCTGCTGGACCTCGCCTCCCAGGTGGCAGCCATCGCGGTGATCACCGGGCGACCGGCGCGTCAGGCCCTGGACCTCGGTGGCCTGGAGGAGGTCGGCAACGCCATCGGCGACATCGGCAAGGAGCTCTACGTCTTCGGTCAGTACGGCAACGAGCGCTGGAGCTCCACCAACCGGCGCGTCATCGGGCCGCGGCCCCCCGCCGGCCTGGCGAGCTTCGAGCGCGAGCTGCCTCGTGCGCTGCGACGAGCGGACGCGGGGGAGGCGCACCTGGAGGACAAGGGCCTGTCGGTGGCGATCCACACGCGGCGGTTGCCGGACGCCGAGGCGGCGTTCGGCCGGCTGCTGCCCCTGGTGGAGGAGCTGGCCGCCGGGCACGACCTCGTCGTGGAGCCCGGTCGCAACGTCCTGGAGGTGCGCTCGGCGGGCGTCCACAAGGGGACGGTGGTGGAGCGCCTCACCGAGGAGCTCGGGGTCGGCGCCTTCTTCTTCGCCGGCGACGACCTGGGTGACCTCGAAGCCTTCGAGGCGGTCGCCCAGCTCGACAAGGACGGTCTGGCGACCCTGCTGGTCTGCTCGGCCTCCGACGAGGAGAGCGCGCTCGTCGCTCGAGCCGACGTCGTGGTCCACGGCCCCGACGGCGTCCTCGACCTGCTTCGCCAGCTCACCGAGGACGCCCGGGCGTCCCGAGCCTGACGCCCGAGCCGGCCCCCGTTGGTGGTCGAGCCGGCCCCGTTGGTGGTCGAGCCGGCCGCTGGTCGGTGGTCGAGCCGGACCCTGTTGGTGGTCGAGCCGGTCGAGCCGCTAGGCGAGGCCGCGTCGAGACCGCGTGAGTCGGGAAGCAGCCGCGGCCACGTCACGAGGGTCTCGACGCCGCCTCGCTGGCGCTCGCCGGGCTCGACCAACGAAGAGGTGCCGTTCGGTGGTCGAGCCGGCCGAGCCCCTGGGCGAGGCCGCGTCGAGACCGCGTGAGCCGGGAAGCAGCCGCAGCCACGTCACGAGGGTCTCGACACCGACTCGCTGACGCTCGCCGGGCTCGACCAACGAAGACGTGCCGTTCGGTGGTCGAGCCGGTCGAGCCGCTGGGCGAGGCCGCGTCGAGACGGCGTGAGCTGGGAAGCAGCCGCAGCCACGTCACGAGGGTCTCGACACCGGCTCGCTGGCGCTCGCCGGGCTCGACCAACGAACAGGTGCGTTCGGTGGTCGAGCCGGTCGAGCCGCTAGGCGAGGCCGCGTCGAGACCGCGTGAGCCGGGAAGCGGCCATGGGGACGTCACTAGGGTCTCGACACCGGCTCGCTGGCGCTCGCCGGGCTCGACCAACGATGAGGTGCCGTTCGCTGCTCGAGCCGACCCTCGTTGGTCGAGCCGGTCGAGCCCCTGGGCGAGGCCGCGTCGAGACCGCGTGAGCCGGGAAGCGGCCATGGAGACGTCACGAGGGCTCGACCACCGAATGAAGGCAGGGCTCGACCACCGAAAGAGACGGAGCTCGACCAACGAGCCGTCCGCCGAGCGTGAAACTGTGGAGAAGTGCTTGTCACTCGAACGGGTCTTCGACTACACTAGATGCATGGCAACCGACGTCATCGACCCCCACCAGGTCGACGACGACGCGCCCACCCCCACCGACCTCATCACCCGCGTCCGCGCCCGCCGGGCAGCAGCAGAAGCCGCCGAGCTCGACGTGCTGCTCCTGGCCATCGAGTGGGCCCACGCCCACCCCGCCCTGCCCGGCGACCAGTCCTGGAAAGCACCACGGGCGACCTACGTCCCCGGACCCGGTGGCGGCCTCGACGACGGCGCACCGACCTCCGGGGACCTCGAGGTCGTCGAGTGGTTCGGCATCCCACCCATCACCTGGTCCGCCGCCGCACCCTTCGCCGCCGCCAACAACATGACCACCACCGCCGGACGTGCCTACCTCCGCGACGCCCTCGTCCTCCGCCACCGGATGCCCCGCCTCCACGCGAAGGTCTGCTCCGGGAAGGTCCCCGTGTGGCGGGCCCGCCGGATCGCGCAGAAGGTCCTCGGCGCCCCACGCGACGTCACCGAGCACCTCGACACCCTCGTGGCCCCCATCGCCGCCACCGCCGGCCCGATCACCCTCGACCGCCTCATGGGCGAGGCGATGCTCCTGCTCCACGCCGACCTCGTCGAGATCGAATCCCTCGAAGCCCTCGAGCGCCGCCACGTCACCCTCGACGAACGCACCCTGTCCCACACCGGGATCGCCGACCTCACCATCCGCGCAGACTGGGCCGACCTCGTCGACTTCGACACCACCCTCACCCGCGTCGCCGACGCCCTCAAACGCGACGGGTCACTGGAGTCCCACGACGTACGCCGCTCACAAGCCGTCGGGATCCTCGCCGACCCCACCCGAGCCCTGGCCCTCCTCAACGACACCGAGCCACCGGCCCCGTCGAAGAGCATCGTGGCCTACCTCCACCTGACCCAGGACACCGTCGAGGGCCGAGGGCTCCTCGCCCGCGACGAGCACGGCCACACCCTCCTCGCCACCACCGTGCGTGAGTGGCTCGCCCGCACCGATCGCCACGTCACCATCCGCCCCGTCATCAACCTCAACGACCACTGCCCCGGCGGCATGGGCGCCGGCCACGACGCGCGACGCGACCCCTACGTGCCCGCGTTCACCACCGCCGAGAAGGTCCGCCTCCGCAACCCGGTCTGCGTCTTCCCCCACTGCACCAAGAGATCCAGGTCCTGCGACCTCGACCACCTCGACCGCCCACGCGACGATCCGGGATCACCTGCGAGTGCAACCTCGCCCCACTCTGCCGACATCACCACCAGCTCAAGACCCACGCCGGCTGGCGATACCAACAACTCACCCCCGGCACGTTCCTCTGGCACGAACCCCACGGCCAGACCCACCTCACCACCCCCACCGGCACCACCGACCTCACCGACCCCTGACCAGGCCGGCGAGAGCGTGGGACCATCCGCCATGGTCGAGGCGGACTGGGGTAGCTGCGCGAGAGCCACTGACCCCGCGACTGCGTCATCCCAACATTCGGACACGATGTGCACATCGTGAGACGCGCCCGTATCGTTTCGGACAGCTCATCAAGAGGGACTGAGGGTACGGCCCAGTGAAGTCCCGGCAACCGCCGCGTGCTCCCTGCCATCGTGCAGTCGCGGAAACGGTGCTAATTCCGTCCCGACGCGAAGTACGTGCCGGGGAAGATGAGAAGGAGGCTTCATGAGCACCGTCATCGCCGAGCAGGCACCCGCCCAGACCGTCATCCGCGAGGGTGCCTTCGGTCATGCGACCGGGCTCGCGTGCCGCGAGTGCGGCCACGGGGTCGAGCTGGGCCCCTTCTATGCGTGTCCGGAGTGCTTCGGGCCCCTGGAGATCGCCTACGACTTCCCCGCGATCACCCGCGAGGAGATCGAGGCCGGCCCGGCCAACATCTGGCGCTACAAGGCGCTGCTGCCGGTGCCCAGCGACATCGAGCAGAGCCCCAACATGGAGCCCGGCTTCACCCGCCTGCTGAAGGCGCACAACCTGGGCCGCGAGCTCGGCATCGACAACCTGTGGGTCAAGGACGACAGCACCAACCCCACCAACTCCTTCAAGGACCGCGTCGTCGCCTGCGCCCTGAGCGCCGCCCGCGAGTTCCACTCCAAGGTCTTCGCCTGTCCCTCGACCGGCAACCTCGCCAACGCGGTGGCCGCCGCCGGTGCCCGGGCCGGCATCAAGACCGTCGTCTTCATCCCGAGCAACCTCGAGCAGCCCAAGCAGGTCAACTCGGCAATCTTCACCGAGTCGCTGGTGGCCGTGAACGGCAACTACGACGACGTCAACAAGCTCGCCTCCGAGATCGCGGGCGAGGAGGACGGCTGGGCGTTCGTGAACGTCAACGTGCGCCCCTACTACGCCGAGGGCTCCAAGACGCTGGGCTACGAGATCGCCGAGCAGCTCGGCTGGCGCCTGCCCGACCAGGTCGTCATCCCGGTCGCCTCCGGCTCGCAGCTCACCAAGGTGCACAAGGCCTTCCAGGAGCTGGTCAAGCTCGGGCTCGTCCAGGACAAGCCCTACAAGATCTACGGCGCCCAGGCGACCGGCTGCTCGCCCGTCTCGGTCGCCTACAAGTCCGGCGTCGACGCGATCCGCCCGGTCAAGCCCGACACGATCGCCAAGAGCCTCGCGATCGGCAATCCTGCCGACGGCATCTACGTGCTCGACATCTGCCGCGAGACCGGCGGGGCCGTCGAGGACATCACCGACGACGAGGTCCGCGAGGGCATCGTGCTGCTGGCCCGCACCGAGGGGATCTTCACCGAGACCGCCGGTGGCACCACCGTGGGCGTGCTGAAGAAGCTCGTCGAGACCGGCCAGCTCGACACCACCCTCGAGACGGTCGTGATCAACACCGGTCACGGGCTCAAGACCCTCGACGCCGTCGCCGGCTCCGTCGGTCCCGCGGCGACCATCGAGCCGTCGTACGCCGCGTTCGTCGCGACCGGCCTGGCCTGACCCCCCGGTCCGGCCTCCCGGCCCGAACACCCCACCCGCACCCGAACCCCAGGAGCCAGCCCCGTGAGCGTCATCGTCCGCGTCCCCACCATCTTGCGCACCTACACGGGCGGCGAGTCCCAGGTCACCGCCTCGGGCGCCACGCTCGCCGAGGTGCTCGACGACCTCGATGCCAGCTATGCCGGCATCAAGGCCCGCATCCTCGATGACAACGGCGCGCTGCGTCGCTTCGTCAACGTCTACGTCGGCAACGACGACGTGCGCTTCCTGGAGAACCTCGAGACCCCCACCCCCGACGGCGTCCAGGTCTCGGTCATCCCGGCTGTCGCCGGGGGCTGACCGCCCGGGCCGGGGCCGTCGGTAGTGTGCATCGAGCCGTTCAGCCTGCCGAGGAGCCCGAGTGACCACCAGCCCGACCGCCCCTGACGGGGCAAGCCCCGCCGTCGCCCTCTACCTCGACGTGATGGCCAAGATGCTCACGCGCTACGAGTTCGAGGGGCGCAACGTGACGGTGAAGCTGCCCCCACGCTCCTACGAGTCCTACCTCTGGGACCTGGTGCGCGGCGCGATGAAGGGCCGCGACATCCGGATGGTCGAGTCCGGTGAGTTCGACCGCGAGGCCCGTGAGGTCGGCCGCGACTGGCCGGCCGACGCCGAGACGATGATCGGCATGAAGCGGATGGCCAACGTGCGGACGTGTGTCGAGAGCGTGATCGCCGACGGCGTGCCCGGCGACCTCATCGAGACCGGTGCCTGGCGCGGCGGCTCCACCATCTACATGCGGGCGATCCTGAAGGCCCACGGCGAGACCGACCGCACGGTCTGGGTCGCCGACTCCTTCCAGGGCCTCCCGGCCTACGACGGCCGCTACGAGGCGGATGCCGGCGACCAGCACCACACCCGTGACGAGCTCGCGATCTCGGTCGACGACGTCAGGGACAACTTCCGCCGCTACGACCTGCTCGACGAGCAGGTGCAGTTCCTCGTCGGCTGGTTCTCCGACACGCTGCCCACCGCTCCCATCGAGCAGCTCGCGGTGCTCCGCCTCGACGGCGACATGTACTCCTCCACCATGGACGCGCTCGACGCCCTCTACGACAAGGTCTCGGTCGGCGGCTACGTCATCGTCGACGACTACGGCGCAGTGCCGGCCTGCGCCAAGGCCATCCACGACTTCCGTGACGCCCGTGGCATCACCGACCCCATCGAGGAGATCGACTGGGCCGGGGTCTTCTGGAGGAAGTCGTGAGCGACGCCGAGGCCGGGCTGAAGAAGCTCGAGGACGAGCTCGTCCGTGCGCGACGCTTCGGTGCCCGCGCGACGAAGGAGATGCAGGTGCGGGTGGTCAAGGACCTCCGCGCCGCCGAGGGCCGGGCCCGGCGTGCCGAGCAGCGTGCCGCCGAGGCCATGACCCGTGCGGGGGAGGCCGAGCAGAAGGCGACCCGTGCCGCCAAGCGGGCCCAGCGGGCCGAGCGGGAGCTGGCCGCGATCAAGGACAGCACCAGCTGGCGGGTCGGCCACGCGGTCGTCTCCGTGCCGGCGCGCCTCAAGCGTCGCCGCTAACCCGATGACCGACGAGCCCCGGGTCCTGCTGGCGACCTGCAGCGACTTCCCCGACGGGGAGCCGGGCCACGAGCACCTCGAGACCGCCCTCGCGAGCCACGGCATGACCAGCCGGTGGGTCTCGTGGGACGACCCCGACGTCGACTGGGCCGCCGCCGACCTCGTCGTCATCCGCTCCACCTGGGACTACGAGACCCGGCTCCCGGAGTTCCTCGCCTGGGCCGGCAGCGTCGGCCCGCACCTGGTCCACGCCGTCGAGGTCATCCGGTGGAACACCGACAAGTCCTACCTCGTCGCCATGGCCGCCCACGGCGGCGTCCCTGTCGTGCCCACCGTCACGGTCGACGATGCTTCCGCGCTCCGTGCGGTGCTCGCCGGCCTCGTGCCGGCTGTCGTGAAGCCACGCGTCGGCGCCGGCGGCCGCGGCATGGTCGTGGTGCGCGACGCCGGCACCTGGCGACCCGTCGACACCGGCCCCTGGATCGTCCAACCGCTCGTGGAGTCCGTGATGACCGACGGCGAGCAGTCGGTCTTCGTCTTCGCCGGCCGCGCGGTGAGCCAGGTCCGCAAGGTCGCCGGGGCGGGCGACTACCGCGTGCACGAGTGGTACGGCGGGGCGTCCCACGTCGTCCCGCTCGACCCGGCCGCCGCCCTCCTCGCCGAGCGCGCCGTGGCGGTGGTCTCCGAGCTCCTCGGCTCCGAGCTGGTCTACGCGCGCATCGACCTCATGCGCCACGAGGGCGAGCTGATGGTGAGCGAGGTCGAGATCACCGAGCCCGGCCTCTACCTCGACCTCGTGCCCGGCAACGCCGGCCACCTCGCCGAGGCGCTGACCACCCGGCTGGGATGACGCCAGCCGTTTGCACTCGGCAGGGTCGAGTGCTAAACATGAGGCTGGCACTCTCGTGATGAGAGTGCTTACCCCCGGCCGGGGGAGTTGAGGTCAGAAGCGTCGGCGAGAAGGGTTCGCCGGGTCAGCCTGATCGTCCGTCGCGGGCGACGAACCGGGCCGTCCACAACTCTTGATTGCGAAGGATCGCAGGAGTTATGTCGAAGCTGATTGCTTTCAATGAGGAGGCCCGACGCGGCCTCGAGCGTGGCATGAACACGCTCGCGGACGCCGTCAAGGTCACACTCGGTCCCAAGGGCCGCAACGTCGTGCTCGAGAAGAAGTGGGGTGCGCCCACCATCACCAACGATGGTGTGAGCATCGCCAAGGAGATCGAGCTGGAGGACCCGTTCGAGAAGATCGGGGCCGAGCTCGTCAAGGAGGTCGCCAAGAAGACCGACGACGTGGCCGGAGACGGCACCACGACGGCGACGGTCCTCGCTCAGGCGATGGTCCGCGAGGGTCTGCGCAACGTGGCCGCGGGTGCGAACCCGATGGGCCTCAAGCGCGGCATCGAGGCTGCGGTCACCGCGGTCTCGGAGCAGCTCTCCGCCATGTCGGTCGAGATCGAGACCAAGGCGCAGATCGCGTCGACGGCCTCCATCTCGGCTGCTGACACCACGGTCGGCGAGATCATCGCCGAGGCGATGGACAAGGTCGGCAAGGAAGGCGTCATCACGGTCGAGGAGTCGAACACGTTCGGCCTCGACCTCGAGCTCACCGAGGGCATGCGGTTCGACAAGGGCTACATCTCGGCCTACTTCGTCACCGACCCCGAGCGGATGGAGACGGTCCTCGAGGACCCCTACATCCTGATCGCCAACCAGAAGGTCTCCAGCGTCAAGGACCTGCTGCCGCTCCTCGAGAAGATCATGCAGTCCGGCAAGCCGCTGCTGATCCTCGCCGAGGACGTCGACGGCGAGGCCCTGTCCACGCTGGTCGTCAACAAGATCCGTGGCACCTTCAAGTCCGTGGCCGTCAAGGCCCCGGGCTTCGGAGACCGCCGCAAGGCCATGCTGCAGGACATCGCGATCCTGACCGGCGGCCAGGTCATCTCGGAGGAGGTCGGCCTCAAGCTCGAGTCGACCGGCATCGAGCTGCTCGGCCAGGCCCGCAAGGTCGTCATCACCAAGGACGAGACCACCATCGTCGAGGGCTCCGGGGACGCCGACCAGATCGCTGGTCGCGTCAACCAGATCCGCGCCGAGATCGAGAAGTCGGACTCCGACTACGACCGCGAGAAGCTGCAGGAGCGCCTGGCCAAGCTGGCCGGCGGCGTTGCGGTCATCAAGGTCGGCGCGGCCACCGAGGTCGAGCTCAAGGAGCGCAAGCACCGCATCGAGGACGCCGTTCGCAACGCGAAGGCCGCCGTCGAAGAGGGCATCGTCGCCGGTGGCGGCGTCGCCCTGGTGCAGGCAGCCGACGCTGCGTTCGCCAAGCTGGAGCTCGAGGGCGACGAGGCGACCGGTGCCAACATCGTGCGTTTCGCGACCGAGGCCCCGCTCAAGCAGATCGCCATCAACGCCGGCCTCGAGGGCGGCGTCGTGGCGGAGAAGGTGCGCAACCTGACCCCCGGACACGGCCTCAACGCCGCGACCGGTGAATACGTCGACATGATCGCCGAAGGCATCATCGACCCGGCCAAGGTCACGCGCTCCGCGCTGCAGAACGCCGCCTCCATCGCGGCGCTCTTCCTCACCACCGAGGCCGTCGTGGCCGACAAGCCGGAGAAGGCGGCGCCCATGGGCGGCGACCCGTCCGGCGGCATGGGCGGCATGGACTTCTGAGCGCCCTGACCGGGCTTGCCCGGGTCAAGACCTAGTCCAGCTCCCGTAGCACCCGCACCACCCAGCAGGGCCCCCGCCTCGGCGGGGGCCCTGCTGTGGTGTGGGTGGTCGGCGCGATGTGTGAGGCTGGAGCCGTGGCCGACGAGGAGACCAGCGCAGCGGGGCGCCGGGCGCGCTTCGAGGCGCTCGCCCCCGGGCTGATCGACCCGCTGCGCCGCTTCCTGGCCCGGCGGACCGACGCCGCGACCGCCGACGACGTGCTCGCCGAGACGCTGCTGGTGTGCTGGCGCCGGCTCGACGACCTACCGGTGGACGCCGCCCTGCCCTGGGCCTACGGCGTGGCGCGGCTGTGCCTGGCCAACGCCCAGCGCGGTGCGCGCCGGCAGGACAGGCTGGCGGCCCGCGTGGCCGTCGTCGACCCACCGGTCCAGAGCCTGCCCGGTCCGGGTGCCGACGAGGGTGACGCCCGGTTGGACGAGGCGCTGACGACGCTGACCGGCACGGAGGCCGAGCTGGTGCGGCTGTGGGCCTGGGAGCAGCTGGGCCCCGCGGAGATCGCCGCCGTCCTCGACCTCACCCCCAACGCCGTCAGCCTCCGGCTGCACCGGGCCCGCGGCAAGCTGCGCGACGCCCTGCGAAAGATCGACGACGCGGCCGGACATGAAGGGGCGAGAGAGGGGAGGACGCCATGACCGACGACGAGCTGCAGCAGCGCCTGCAGGCGCACGACCCGGCCGCCTCCCTCCCGCCGGCCGACCCCGCGTGGGTGGCCCGACTGCTGGAGGACGCCATGAGTGCAGACCAGAGCACCGAGACCCCGACCGAGACCCGTCACCGCAGCCCCCTGACCTGGGTGGTCGCCGCCGCCGCGGCGGTCCTGATCGCCGGAGTCGGGGCCTTCGGGCTCCTCAACGACCGCGGGTCCAGCCAGGTGCCCTCGGCGGGCCCGAGCGTCCCGGTCTCGGACGCCCCGACGCTCACCGTGCTCGCGGCGGGTGCCCCCACCGCCGGACGGTGCATGGTGCCGAACGCCGATCTGCTCTCCGGCGCGCAGGTGGCCTTCTCGGGCACCGTCGACCGGGTGACCGACGATGTCGTCACCCTGACGCCCGACCGCTTCTACACCGGGGAGGTCACCGACACCGTCGAGGTTCGCTCGGAGCCCGCGCTGATGCGGGCGCTCGTCGGGGCGGTCGACTTCCGCGCAGGTGAGCGCTACCTGGTGGCAGCCACCGACGGCCAGGTCATGGTGTGCGGCTTCAGCGGCACCTTCGCCCCCGCGCTCGAGTCCCTCTACGTCGCAGCCTTCCCGGGGTGAGCCTCGAGGGGGTGCTCCTCGCCGCCGGGGCGGGCAGCCGGATGGGGATGCCCAAGGCGCTGGTCCACGACGACGACGGGCGCTCGTGGCTCGCCACCGGCGTGCGGACCCTCCGCCGAGGTGGTTGTGAGCGGGTCACGGTGGTCCTCGGCGCCGAGGCCGAGGAGGCCGTGCGGCTCCTCGAGGGTCTCGGCGTCGACGTCGTCATCGCCTCCGACTGGGCGGATGGCATGTCGGCCTCGCTGCGCGCCGGCCTCCGTGCCCTGCCCGCAGACGCAGGCGCGGCGGTCGTCCTGCTGGTCGACCTCCCCGACGTCACCGCCGACGTCGTACGCCGGGTGGTCGCCGCCGGCGCGGAGCCCACCGCCCTGCGCCGAGCGTCCTTCGAGGGGCGACCCGGTCACCCCGTCCTGCTCGGCCGCGACCACTGGGACGGGGTCCTGGCCGAGTCGGCCGGAGACGAGGGTGCCCGCTCCTACCTCGCCACCCGCGTCGTCGACCTGGTCGAGTGCGGCGACCTCGCCACCGGCCACGACGTCGACTCCCGCTGAGCTCAGCGCACCCGGCGGATCCGGATCGGTCCCGTGGCGGTCGACGGGTCGACGACCTCGCCGCCCTGGGTGATCTCGACCGCACCGGCCGCGACCAGCCGTCGGGCGGCACGCCGGGCCGGCTCCATCAGGTCGCGCCAGTCGTCAGACCCGACGGCCCGGGCAGCCTCGGAGGGGCAGATCGTCGCACCGTCGGCGCGGGCGGCCAGCAGGGACAGGATCGTCTCGGAGAGGCGCTCCTCGACCGGGGTGGACACGGCTCCAGTCTGCACCCCAACCGGTGACCAACGCCGTGGTCAGTACCGTGGGCCACATGGAGCCCACTTCCCCCGCCGACGTCACCGCGCGCCTGCAGGAGACCGGCTACCTCAGCGACGACGACCTCGCCACCGTCGTGTTCCTCAGCCTGCGGATGCAGCGCCCCCTGCTGCTCGAGGGCGAGCCCGGCACCGGCAAGACGGCGCTCGCCGAGGCGATCGCGCAGAGCCTGGGCCTGCCGCTGGTGCGGCTGCAGTGCTATGAGGGCATCGATGCCACCCAGGCCCTCTACGACTGGGACTTCCCGCGCCAGATCCTGCACCTGCGCGCGCTCGAGGCGGTGGCCGGAGGGTCGGCCGAGATGGCGGTCGAGGAGGCCGAGAAGAGCCTCTACGACGAGCGGTTCCTCCTCGCGCGCCCGGTGCTGGCCGCGCTCCAGCAGGCTCCGGCCGTGCTGCTCGTCGACGAGGTCGACCGCGCCGACGACGAGTTCGAGGCGTTCCTGCTCGAGGTGCTCTCCACCTACCAGGTCTCCATCCCCGAGCTCGGCACGGTCAAGGCCTCGACCCCGCCCATCGTCATCCTGACCTCCAACCGCACCCGTGAGCTGCACGACGCCCTCAAGCGACGCTGCCTCTACCACTGGATCGACCACCCCGGGCTGGACCGCGAGGTCGAGATCCTGCGCTCCCGGGCCCCGGAGGTCTCCGCGGACCTCGCGCGCCAGGTGGCCACGATCGTGCAGCAGCTGCGTCAGCGCGGCGACCTCGAGAAGCCCCCGGGTGTGGCCGAGACGCTCGACTGGGCGCGCGCGCTGCAGCACCTCGGGGTCACCGAGGTCGACCTGGAGTCGTCGGCCCGCACGCTGGGTGCGCTGGTGAAGTACCGCGAGGACACCGACCGCGTGAAGCAGGCGCTCGACCAGATGCTGCGCACGTGAGCGAGCTGGCGAGCCCGGTCCGCGAGGTCGACGAGGTCCTCGCCGGCTTCGCCCGGGCGCTGCGGGCCGCCGGGCTGCCGGTCACCCAGGACCGCACGCAGGGCTTCCTGGACGCCGTCTGCGTCGTCGGGCTCGGCGACCAGCGCGCCACCTACAACGCCGGCCGCGCCACCCTGTGCGGCTCGCCCGACGACCTGCGCCGCTACGACCAGGTCTTCGAGGCCTACTTCAACTCCCGCGACGGACTGCCCCGCGCCAAGGCGGCCCCGCCCAGCGCCCCGTCCTTCTCCGACCTGCCGGCCGACGAGCGCGACGGGCAGGGGGACGGCGAGGAGGAGACCGTCAAGGCGATGGCCAGCACCGCCGAGGTCCTGCGTCACCGCGACGTCGCCGGCATGTCCGCGGCCGAGAAGCACCGGCTCTCCGCGATGTTCGCGACGCTGCACCCGCGCGCCCCCCTCCGGCGTACGGCGCGGCACCGGGCCTGGCGCCGCGGCCAGGTCGACGCCTCCCGCACCCTGCGCGAGAGCCTGCGCCGGATGGGTGAGCCGTCGACGATCGAGTGGCGCCGACGCGCACAGAAGCCGCGCCGCGTCGTGCTGCTGATCGACGTCTCCGGCTCGATGAACGGCTACGCCGACGCCCTGCTGCGCCTCGCGCACCGGATGTCGCAAGCACCGGGGGTCGTCGAGACCTTCACCGTCGGCACCCGGCTGACCCACCTCACCCGTGCCCTGCACAGCCGCGACGCCGAGCGGGCGCTGGTCGCGGCAGGCGAGGCCGTGCCCGACTGGTCCGGCGGCACCCGCCTCGGGGAGACGCTCCAGGTCTTCCTCGACCGGTGGGGGCGGCGCGGCATGGCCCGCGGTGCCGTGGTCGTGGTCTTCAGCGACGGCTGGGAGCGCGGTGACTGCACGCTGCTCGGCGAGCAGATGCGGCGACTGCACCTGGTCGCCCACCGGGTGGTGTGGGTGAACCCGCACCGCGGCAAGGCCGGCTACGAGCCGGTGCAGCAGGGCGTCGTCGCGGCGCTCCCGCACGTCGACGACTTCCTCGCCGGCCACTCGCTGGCGACATTCGCAGAACTGGTGGAGGTGGTGGCACGTGCGTGACGTGCTGGACGAGCTGATGACCCGTTGGCACGCGGGGGAGGAGATCGGGGTCGGGACCGTCGTCGCGACCTTCCGCTCCGCCCCGCGACCGCCCGGTGCCTCGATGCTGGTGACCCGCGAGGGCGCGGCCGTCGGGTCGGTCTCGGGTGGGTGCGTCGAGGGCGCGGTCTACGAGCTGGCCGAGTCGGTCGTCACCTCGGGGGAGCCGGTCCTGGAGCGCTACGGCGTCTCCGACGACGACGCCTTCGCCGTCGGGCTGACGTGCGGCGGGATCCTCGACGTCTACGTCGAGAAGATCTCCCGCGAGACCTTCCCCGAGCTGGGCGACGTCGCCGCCGACATCGCGGAGGGTCGCGCGGTCGCGCTGGCCACCGTCATCGAGCACCCCGACCCGACCTGGCTCGGCCAGCGGCTGGTGATCCGCCCCGAGTCGCACGACAACGAGGGCAGCCTCGGCAGCACCCGCGCCGACGGCGCCGTCCACGACGACGCCATGGGACTGCTCGCCAGCGGCACCAACGCCACGCTGACCTACGGCCCCGACGGCGAGCGCCGCGGCGAGGGCATGCGGGTCTTCGTGTGGGCCTTCGCCCCCAAGCCCCGGATGCTCGTCTTCGGCGCCATCGACTTCGCGGCCGCGGTGGCCCGGGTCGGTGCGTTCCTGGGCTACGAGGTCACCGTCTGCGACGCCCGCCCGGTCTTCGCCACCCACAGCCGCTTCCCCGACGCCCACGAGGTCGTCGTCGACTGGCCGCACCGCTACCTCGGCGCCGAGCAGGAGGCCGGCCGCATCGACCAGCGCACGGTCATCGCGGTCCTCACCCACGACCCGAAGTTCGACGTGCCGCTCCTCGAGGTCGCCCTGCGCCTGCCCGAGGTCGCCTACGTCGGCGCCATGGGCTCCCGGCGCACCCACGACGACCGCATCGCGCGGCTCCTCGAGGTCGGCCTCAGCCAGGAGGAGCTCGAGCGTCTCTCCAGCCCGATCGGTCTCGACCTCGGGGCGCGCACGCCCGAGGAGACCGCCATCAGCATCGCCGCCGAGATCATCGCCGGCCGCTGGGGCGGCACGGGCCAGCGCCTGATCCGCACGGAGGGCCGCATCCACGGCGATCTCGACCACCTGCCATGAGCGCCCCCACTCGCCGGGCCCCGCCCTGGCTGGCGCTCGCGCTGACGCTCCTGCTGGCGCTGCCGCTGCTGTCGTGCAGCCCCGACGACGCGGACCCCGGGTCACGGCCGACGCCCCCGCCGACCGGGGCGCCGACCGGAGTGCCGACCGGGGCGCCGACCGGTGGGAGCGCCCTCCCGGAGTCGCCCGGTCGCCGTTCCCTGCCGGCCCTGATGCGCGCGGACTTCCGGGCCAGCCCGATCGTCTACGGCCGGGAGATCGAGGACACGGCCGCCTACACCCGCTCCGAGGTCACCTACAACAGCAGCGGGGTCAGGGTCTCGGGCATCCTGCTGCGGCCGAAGGGGCGCGGACCCTTCCCCGGCATCGTGCTCAACCACGGCTACGTCAACCCGGACCTCTACGTCACCGGGCAGGGGCTGGCCCGTGAGCAGGACTGGCTGGCCAAGGCCGGCTTCGCGGTGCTGCACACCGACTACCGCGGGCACGCCGGCTCCGACCCGGCGGGGATGCTCACCCGTGAGACCCGCCTGGGCTACGCGCGCGACGCGATCAACGCGGTCCTGGCGCTCGAGGGCGAGCCGTGGGTCGATGCCGACCGGATGGCGATGCTCGGGCGCTCGATGGGGGGCGGGGTCACGATGGACGCACTCGTCGTGCGTCCCGACATCGTCGACGCGGCCGTCATCTACTCCTCCGTGTCGTCGAGCTTCCTGGAGAACCTGCAGCACTTCACCGTGCCGAGCCGTCCCGACGCCGTCACGGCGCTCTACGACGCGCTCGGCACCCCCGCCGCGGCCCCCGAGGTCTACGCCGGGCTGTCCCCCCGCACCTACTTCGGGCGCATCACCGCGCCGGTCCTGCTCCACCACGGCACCACCGACGAGATCTGCCCCTTCCCGTGGGCGCTGGAGACCCAGCAGCTGTTGGAGCGCGCGGGCGTGGACAGCCGGCTGGAGGTCTACGAGGGGGAGCTGCACTCGTTCACCACGCAGTGGCAGCGCTCGATCGAGCGCACGGTCGGCTTCCTCCGGCGCCGGCTCGGCTGACGCCCGCGGGGCCGGACCGGCGTCGGGGTGAGCGCGATCACACCGGTGCTACGTTGAGACGGACGAGACGAGCGGGGGTCCTCGATGCCCAGTGGTGATCTGCCCAGTGGCGATCTGCAGGAGCGCAAGCGCGCGACCATGGCGGCGTGGACCCGCTTCGTGGAGAGCGGCGACGCGGCCGAACCCGTCGTACGACCCGAGATCCTCCACAGCTGGACCCGCTCCGACCAGGTCCTCACCCCCGACGTGACCCAGGCGCCGCTGGCCGACGAGTCCGAGACCGCGTCGATCTGGAAGGACTCCCCGCTCCAACGAGCGGTGGAGGGAGTCGAGTCCGAGCTGCGCCGCACGGCCGAGGACGGCGACCTGGTGCTGGCCGTCACCGACTCCCAGACCCGCATCCTGTGGACCTACGGCGGGCGGGTGATGCGCCGCAAGGCCGAGTCGGTCAACTTCGTCGTCGGCGGCCGCTGGGACGAGCGCTCCGTGGGCACCAACGCCCTCGACCTCGCCAACCGGCAGGGCGAGCCGGCCATGGTGTTCAGCGCCGAGCACTACGCCTCCATCGTGCACAACTGGGTCTGCTGGGCGGCGCCGGTCGTCGACCCCCACACCCGGCGCCAGCTCGGCGTCATCGACCTGTCGACGACGTGGGACCGCAGCCACCCGATCGGCCTCGCGACCGCCCGGGTCATGGCGCGCCTGATCGAGACCGCGCTGCCCCGCTCCCAGCACCACCCCTCCGCGCTCGACATCACCGACGACCCGGGCCTGGTCATGACGCTGCTGGGCACCGCCGAGGTGCGCCTCGACGGTCAGCGGCTCCTGCTCAACCGTCGCCAGACCGAGATCCTCGCCCTCCTCGCGCTGCACCCCGAGGGGCTGTCCCTCGAGCAGCTGCACGCGCTCGTCTACGGCGACCAGGCGGTGACGTTCTCGACCCTGAAGGCCGAGGTCTCCCACCTGCGCGCCGCCCTGGGCGGTCAGCTCTCCTCCCGGCCCTACCGGCTGATGATGCCGGTCGCCACCGACGTCGACCACGTGCTGACGCTGATCCGGGGCGGTCACGTGGCGGCCGCCGTCGACGCCTACGGCGGCGACCTGCTCCCCGGCACCAACTCGCCCGCCCTCGGGGACCTCGCCGAATACGTCGCCGTCGCGTTGCGCGAGGCCCTGCTCGCCGACCCCGTCCCCGACGCGGTCATGCGCTACAGCGAGCTGGCGCCCTACGACGCCCAGGTCCTGGAGGTCTGCCTCGCCTCCCTCACCGGCACCACCCACCCCGCCGTCCCCCTCCTCAAGGGTCGTCTCGCCGTCGCCGCACGATAGGTGGGGCCAGGACCTACCGGGAACCAACCCGACGAGCCTAGGTTGGGGTGACCCGCATCACAGGTCCACCCACTCTTGAGGGAGTCGTACATGACCCGGATCAACCTGACTGTCGACGGCGCCAAGGTCGCTGACGACGTCGAACCTCGGATGCTGCTCGTGCAGTACCTCCGCGAGAAGCTCGGCAAGACCGGCACCGTCATCGGTTGCGACACCAGCAACTGCGGCGCGTGCACGGTCCACCTCGACGGCACCAGCGTGAAGTCGTGCAACGTGCTGGCGGTGCAGGCCGACGGCGCGGAGGTCACCACCATCGAGGGGCTCGCGCAGGACGGCGAGCTCCACCAGGTCCAGGAGTCCTTCCGGGAGTGCCACGGCCTCCAGTGCGGCTTCTGCACGCCCGGGATGATCATGCAGAGCATCGACCTGCTGAAGAACAACCCGGACCCCTCCGAGCAGGAGATCCGGGTCGGCCTCGAGGGCAACCTGTGCCGCTGCACGGGCTACCACAACATCGTGAAGTCGGTGCAGCACGCCGCTGCCCAGGGAGGTGCCCAGTGACCGCCGTCCAGGAGACCCCCACCGCGGAGATCGGCAAGGACCGGCGCCGCAAGGAGGACCAGCGGCTGATCACCGGTCGCACCCGCTGGACCGACAACATCACGCTGCCCGGCATGCTCCACCTGGCCATGGTGCGCAGCCCCCACGCGCACGCCACGATCACCAACATCGACACCTCGGCCGCGCTCGAGTCGCCCAACGTCCTGCGCGTGATCACCGGGGCAGACGTCGCCGACGAGCAGGGCAGCCTGCCCAACGCGTGGCCGATCACGCCCGACCAGGTGGCGCCGCCGCACCCGCCGATCGCCGTCGACCGGGTCGCCTTCGCCGGTGAGATCGTGGCCGTCATCGTGGCCCGCTCCGCAGCCGAAGCACGCGACGCCGCCGAGCTGGTCGACATCGACTACGACCTCCTCCCGGCCGCGCTCGAGCTCAAGGCCGCGGCCGAGGCCACGCCGGAGAACGGCGGCGCGCTCGCGCACCCCGACCTCGGCACCAACAAGTCGGCGTTCTGGAAGTTCGACTCCGCCGAGGCCGGCACCGGCGGCAACGTCGACGAGGCGATCGCCAAGGCCCGCACCGACGGCATCGTGCTGGAGCGGGAATACCGCCAGCAGCGCCTGATCCCCGCCTTCATGGAGCCCCGCTCCACCGTGGTGGACCCGACCGGTGAGCAGATCACCATGTGGTCGGCCACGCAGATCCCGCACATCCTGAAGTTCCTGCTCGCCGCCGTCACCGGTGTCTCCGAGGCCAAGATCCGCGTCATCGCCCCCGATGTCGGCGGCGGTTTCGGTGGCAAGCTGCAGACGACCCCGGAGGAGTTCATCACCTTCCTGGTGGCCCGCAAGCTCGGCAAGCCGGTCAAGTTCACCGAGACCCGCTCGGAGTCGCTGATGTCCGGCCACCACGGCCGTGACCAGTGGCAGAAGCTGACCCTCTCGGCCGAGAAGGACGGCACCGTCACCGGGCTCAAGGTCGAGCTCCTGGCCGACCTCGGCTCGCACGTCTCGCTCATCGGCGGCGGCGTGCCGGTGCTCGGTGCGTTCATGTTCAACGCGATCTACAAGTTCCCCGCCTACCAGTTCAACTGCCAGACGGTCCTCACCAACAAGACCTGGACCGACGCCTACCGCGGCGCCGGCCGTCCCGAGGCGACGTTCGGCATCGAGCGGATCATGGACGACCTCGCCGCCGAGCTCGGCGTCGACCCGTTCGTCGTGCGCGAGAAGAACTGGATCACCGCCGAGGAGTTCCCCTTCACCACGGTGGCGGGCCTGGAGTACGACTCCGGCAACTACGAGGCGGCCACGGCCAACGCCAAGGCGATGTTCGGCTACGACGAGCTGCGCGCCGAGCAGGCGCGTCGCCGCGAGTCGGGCGACCGGGTCCAGCTCGGCATCGGCGTCTCGACCTTCACCGAGATGTGTGGCCTGGCGCCCTCCCGGGTGCTCGGCTCGCTCGACTACGGCGCCGGCGGCTGGGAGCACGCGAGCGTGCGGATGCTGCCGACCGGCAAGGTCGAGGTGCTGACCGGGGCCACCGCCCACGGCCAGGGCCACGCGACGGCGTTCAGCCAGATCGTCGCCGACCGGCTCGGGGTGGCCTTCGAGGACATCGAGGTGCTGCACGGCGACACGGCGATCTCCCACAAGGGGATGGACACCTACGGCTCGCGCTCGCTGGTCGTCGGTGGCGAGGCGGTCGTGAAGGCCGCCGACAAGGTCATCGAGAAGGCCAAGGTGATCGCGGCCCACCTGCTGGAGGCCTCCGAGGACGACGTGGAGTTCTCCGGCGGTCGCTTCACCGTCAAGGGGCACCGACCAGGGGCTGGCGATGGCCGAGATCGCGCTCGCGACCTTCGCGGCGCACAACCTGCCCGACGGCGTGGAGCCCTCGCTCGACTCCGACGCGACCTTCGACCCGGTGAACTTCAACTACCCCCACGGCACGCACCTGTGCGCCATGGAGGTCGACACCGAGACCGGCCAGGTGACGATGCGCAAGTACGCCGCCTGCGACGACATCGGCAACATCATCAACCCGCTGATCGTCGAGGGCCAGCTGCACGGCGGCCTCGTCCAGGGCATCGCGCAGGCGCTGTGGGAGGAAGCGGTCTACGACGACGCCGGCACCCTGGTGACCGGCTCGTTCGTCGACTACCTGCTGCCGACCGCGGCCGACACGATCAGCTTCGACCTCGACCACACCACCTCGCCGGCGACGACCAACACGCTCGGCACCAAGGGGGTGGGCGAGGCGGGCACGATCGCCTCGACCCCGGCCGTCGTCAACGCGGTCCTCGACGCGATCCGCCAGTTCGGCGTCGAGGACATCCGGATGCCCTGCACGCCCGAGCGGGTGTGGAAGGCGATCAACGACGCCCGCGGAGGCGGCACGGCCGAGACCGTGGGAGCCGCCGCACCGCACTTCGACGCCTCGACCGGCATGGAAGGCACCACCGACCGCACGTCTGGAGGCAACGCATGATCCCCGCACCGTTCGACTACCTCGCGCCGACCACGGTCGAGGAGGCCATCGCCGCGCTCGGTGAGCACGGCGACGACGCCAAGATCCTGGCCGGGGGACAGAGCCTGCTGCCCGTGCTGCGGATGCGCCTCAACGCCCCGGAGATGGTCATCGACCTCGGCAGGATCGAGAGCCTGCGCGGCATCCGCGACGACGGCGACGCCCTCGTCATCGGTGCGATGACGCCCCACTCGGTGGTGGAGCACGACCCGCTGGTCGAGGAGCACGCCGGCCTCATCCACCAGGCGGTCGAGCACCTCGCCGACATCCAGGTCCGCCACCGCGGCACCTTCGGCGGGGCCCTGGCCCACGCCGACCCCGCCGGTGACCTCGGGGCCCCGGCCCTGGCCCTGGGCGCCCAGTTCGTCATCCAGGGACCCGGTGGCACCCGCACGGTCGAGGCCGACGACTTCTTCGTCGACCTCTTCGAGACCGCGATCGGCGAGGACGAGATCCTCACCGCAGTCCGCGTCCCGAAGCACACCGGCTGGGGCTCCTGCTACGAGAAGTTCGTGCGGGTCGCCCACCAGTGGCCGATCGTGGCCGTCGCCGCCACCGTGCGCATGGAGGGCGGCACGATCGCGGAGGCGCGCATCGGGCTCACCAACATGGGCAGCACGGCGCTGCGGGCGCGGGCCTCGGAGGCCGCCCTGGTGGGACAGCCGGCCACCGAGGAAGGGGTCGCGGCCGCGGCCGCGGTCGCAGCCGAGGGCACCAACCCGCCCTCGGACCTCAACGGCGAGTCCGCCTACCGCGCCCACCTGGCCACCGTGCTCGTCCGCCGGGCCGTCCTCAACGCCGCAGGAGCCTGACCTCGTGGACCTGACCCACCGCTTCACCGTCCCCACCGGCGTCGAGGAGACCTGGGCGCACTTCCAGGACATCGCCTCGGTGGCGGAGTGCTTCCCCGGTGCCACCGTCTCCTCGGTGGAGGGCGACACCTTCCAGGGCTCCTGCAAGGTCAAGCTCGGTCCGATCGCCCTGGTCTAC
Source organism: uncultured Actinomycetota bacterium (assembly GCA_963827195.1). Taxonomy (GTDB): domain Bacteria; phylum Actinomycetota; class Actinomycetes; order Propionibacteriales; family Nocardioidaceae; genus Nocardioides. The sequence goes on along the minus strand of CAWGZT010000010.1, from coordinate 179,477 downwards.
AACGGCTCGGGCACCTTCGTGGAGAAGGACGAGCAGGCGCACAAGTTCGTCGTCGACGCCAAGGGCAAGGACAAGCGCGGCAACGGCACGGCCGGGGCGCTCGTCACCTGCACCATGGAGGACAACGCGGGCTCCACCGACGTGGTGGTGGTGACCGACCTGGCCATCACCGGCAAGCCGGCCCAGTTCGGCCGGGGCGTCATGCAGGACGTCTCGGACAAGCTCCTCGGACAGTTCGTCGCCTGCCTGGAGAAGCGGCTCTCACCCGACGCCGAGCCCGCGGAGCCGCCGACGCCGGAGCCGGCAGCCGACACCGCCACGTCGGAGGGCGCCGCCTCGGTCGAGGGGTCGGCTGCGGGCAAGCACGCCGCCGCGACGCCGATCAGGTCAGCGCCGTCGGTCCGGCAGCCCGCCCCTGCGCAGGACGACGCCCTGGACCTCGGGGCGGCGGTCCTGCCGATCCTGCTCAAGAGCTACTGGAAGCAGGGCGCGGTCGGCCTCCTCGTGCTGGCGATCGTCGTCAGGCTCCTCAGGCGCCGCTGAGGGTGGCTAGGACAGTTTCACCGGCCGGCCGGTGGAACTGTCGGTTGGACGATGAAACTTCGTACTCCCACCGACAGTTTCACCGGCTAGCCGGTGAAACTGTCCCGCTGGCCGGTCTCGTTCACATCTCCGTCTCGGTGCGGTCACCCGACCAGGTGGTGTGGAAGGTGCCGTCACGGTCGGTCCGCTCGTAGGTGTGGGCGCCGAAGTTGTCCCGCAGGCCCTGGATGAGTGCGGCGGGGAGTCGGGTGCGGCGCAGGCCGTCGAAGTAGGCCAACGAGGAGGAGAACGCCGGGGTGGGGACGCCGGCGCGGGCCGCGGTGGCGACCACCTCGCGCCAGGCGTCGACGCCGTCCTTGACCGCCTCGGCGAAGTACGGCGTGGTGAGCAGCGTGGTCAGGTCCGGCTCGGAGGCGTAGGCCTCCTTGATGCGGTCGAGGAACTGCGCGCGGATGATGCAGCCGCCACGCCAGATCGTCGCGGTCTCGCCGAGGTCGATGCCCCAGCCGTGCTCCTCGGAGCCGGCCGCGATCTGGTCGAAGCCCTGCGCGTAGGCCACCACCTTGGAGGCGTAGAGCGCGGCGCGCACCTGGTCGACGAAGGTGTCGCGGTCGACCTCGACGCGGTGCTCCTCGGGGGTCGTGGAGAACATCTTCTGGGCCGCCTCCCGCTGGGCGGTGTGGCCCGAGAGGCTGCGCGCGAAGGTGGCCTCGGCGATGCCGGTGATCGGCACGCCCAGGTCGAGGGCGCTCTGCACGGTCCAGCGACCGGTGCCCTTCTGCGCCGCGGCGTCGCGTACGACGTCCACGAACGGCTGGCCCGTCTCGGCGTCGGTGTGGCGCAGCACGTCGGCGGTCATCTCGATCAGGAACGACTCGAGGTCGCCGCCGTTCCAGCCCTCGAACACGTCAGCGATCTCGGCGGGCTCGAGGCCCGCGACGCTGCGCAGGAGGTCGTAGGACTCGGCGATCAGCTGCATGTCGGCGTACTCGATGCCGTTGTGGACCATCTTCACGAAGTGGCCGGCAGCGTCCGGTCCGACGTGGGCCGCGCACGGCGTGCCGTCGACCTGCGCGGCGATCGCGCTCACGACCGGCTCGAGGACCGAGAAGGCGTGCTCGGAGCCGCCGACCATGATCGAGGGTCCCTCCAGGGCGCCGACCTCGCCGCCGGAGACCCCCATCCCGACGAAGTGGAGCCCCTTCTCGTCCAGCGCCTGCTGGCGACGCAGGGTGTCGGTGAAGTGCGCGTTGCCGGCGTCGACCACGATGTCGCCCTCGTCGAGCAGCGGCACCAGCGCGTCGATCACGGCATCGGTCGGCTCCCCGGCCTTCACCATGACGATGACCGCCCGTGGCTGCCTGATCGCGGCCACGAAGTCCTCGAGGCTCTCGGTGGCGACGAAGGCGCCGCCGTGCTCGGTCGGCTCGTCACCGAACTCCTCCACCAGCGCCGTCGTGCGTGCCGCGGTGCGGTTGTGCACCGCGATCGTGTGGCCGTGGTTGGCGATGTTGCGGGCCAGGTTGCGCCCCATCACCGCCAGCCCGGTCAGGCCGATGGTCGCGGTCGGGTCACTGCTCGAGGTAGCCATGACTCCATGTAACTCCGGCGGTCAAGCGGCGCTCAGAACACGTTGAACGGGCGGAACTGGACCGAGACGCGGGGGCCGGCGGCGGCGACCTTGGGGACCGAGTGCTCCCAGGTGCGCTGGCAGGTGCCGCCCATGACGACCAGGTCGCCGTGGCCCATCTCGATCGCGAGGGACTCGCCACCGCCGCGGGGGCGCAGACAGAGCCGGCGCGGGTCGCCGACCGACACGATGGCGACCATCGTGTCGTGGGTGCTGCCGCGCCCGACGGTGTCGCCGTGCCACGCGACCGAGTCGCGGCCGTCGCGGTAGTAGCAGCAGCCGGCCGTGCGGAACGGCTCGCCCAGCTCGGGCAGGTAGTGCTCGCTGAGGGCGTCGCGCGCCTCGGTGAGGACGGGGTGGGGGAGGTCCTCGCCGATCATGTAGGTGTAGACGAGCCGGGGCACGTCGACGAGACGGTCATACATCTGCCGCTTCTCGGCCCGCCACGGCACCTCGCGCACCAGGGTGGCGAGGACGTCGTCGGCCCCGGGCACCCACGAGCGCAGCACGTCGACCCAGGCGCCCTGGCCCAGCTCTCGCCGCTCGAGGCCCGCGAAGGAGCCGAGCCGGTGGGGGGCCGCCTCGAAGAGGGTGGTCTGGAAGTCCATGGGCCCACGATAGGCGACGAGTCGAACAGGCGTTCGACTCCTCGGGTCCTCGGCGTGTCCCTCAGGCCAGCGCCCGCTTCATCTGCGCGATGGTCTCGTCGGCGAGCCGGTCCAGCCTGCGGCGGATGAGCAGCGGCACGACCAGGTTGCCCAGGAAGCCGAAGTCGAAGTCGGCGCGGTAGTGCACCCTCGTGCCGCTGCCGACCGAGGAGAACGTCGACAGGGTGAAGGAGTCGGTCGCCGTCGCCGACTTGTTCCTCCCGGTGAACGCCACGCGGGTGGGCCGGTCGAAGGTGACGGTCTCGTAGGTCAGCGTGACGCGTCGCCCCATGAACTCCGAGATGTTCTCGTAGGTCGTGCCGCGGCCGCCGTCACCACCCGTGCGGGTCGTGGTGACCGTGCCGGGATCCCACTCCTCGGTGTGGGTGAAGTCCCCGAGGTAGGCGAAGACCTCCTCGATCGGACGGGTCACGGTGAAGGTGCGTTCGACGTGCATGTCATCGACTGTACGGAGCCGGCGCGCGTCGGGGTCGGCTCAGGGGCCTCCCGGGTGGCGCCGACTTGGTGCCACGCGGGAGTCTGGTGCCATGACAGATGCCCCGCCGGTCGCCGACCCGGTCGAGCGCGTGGCCGCCGCCCGCGTCGAGGACCTCACCAAGACCTACGGCGAGGGCGACGCGATGGTGCGCGCCCTCGACGGGGTGACCCTCGACCTCTTCGCCGGGGAGTTCACCGCGGTCATGGGCCCCAGCGGCTCGGGCAAGTCGACCCTGATGCACTGCTGCGCCGCGCTCGACTCGGCGACCAGCGGCTCGGTGCTGATCGGCGACCGACGGCTCGACGACCTCGGCGACAAGGCCCTGACCCGCCTGCGGCGCGACGAGATCGGCTTCGTCTTCCAGTCCTTCAACCTGATCCCGACCCTCACGGCCGCGGAGAACATCCTGCTCCCGCTGTCGATCGCGGGCCGCAAGCCCGAGCCCGGTTGGTACGACGAGGTCGTCGCGACCGTCGGCCTCGGCGACCGGCTCGGGCACAAGCCCAACGAGCTCTCGGGCGGCCAGCAGCAGCGCGTCGCCGTCGCGCGGGCCCTGGTGAGTCGGCCGCGCATCGTCTTCGCGGACGAGCCCACGGGCAACCTCGACTCCCGCTCGGGTGCCGAGGTGCTCGACCTGCTGCGCAGCAGTGTGCGCGACCACGGTCAGACGGTCGTGATGGTCACCCACGACCCGGTCGCCGCGGCCTACACCGATCGTGTCGTCTTCCTCGCCGACGGTCGCGTCGTCGACGAGCTGCGCGCGCCCGACCGCGAGCAGGTCATCGCGATCATGACCCGCATGTCGGCCCCGAGCGCCTGATGCTCCGGGCCGCCCTCAAGAGCCTGCTCGGCCGCAAGGTCCGGCTGGTGATGAGCACGTTCGCGATCGTGCTCGGCGTGGCCTTCGTGGCCGGGTCGCTGATCTTCTCCGACACCCTGAGCCGCAGCTTCACCGCGCTCTTCTCCTCCACGGTGGGGGACGTCGTCGTACGCCCCGACAGCGCGACACCTCCGCGCGGCGGCTTCTCGTCGCTCACCGTCCCGGCCTCCGTGGTCGACGACCTCGCCGACCTGCCCGGGGTGGCGCGCGTCGACGGCAACGTCAACGCGCTCGGCGTCTACGTCGTCGGTGAGGACCTGAAGGTCATCGGCGGGCTCGGGCCGCCCGCCCTGGGCGGCAACTTCACGACCGCGCCCTCGGCGGCGGGGTCCGGCCTCGAGCTCCTTCAGGGAGTGCCGCCGCAGGGGGTCGACGAGGTGGTGCTCGACGACCGGACGGCGGAGAAGGCCGGCTACGAGGTCGGTGACACCGTGCCGCTGCTCACCCCGCGCGGTGCCGTCCGGCTCGCGCCCACGCTGGTCGGCGTCGTGGGCTTCCCCGACGGTGGCTCGCTCAACGGCGCGACCCTGGCGCTGTTCGACACCGCGACCGCGCAGGACCTCTTCCTCGACGGGGACGACGCGTTCAGCGACATCTGGGTCACCGCAGCGGACGGCGTCTCGCAGGACGAGCTGGCCGAGACGGTGGGCGCCGCCCTGCCCGACGACGTCGTGGCGGTCACCGGCGACACGGCCGCCGACGAGTCGGCCGACGACCTGCTCGAGGCCGTCTCCTTCATCACCACGTTCCTGCTGATCTTCGCGGGCATCTCGCTCGTGGTCGGCTCGTTCCTGATCGTCAACACCTTCTCGATCCTGGTCGCCCAGCGCAGCCGCGAGCTCGCGCTCCTGCGGGCGCTCGGGGCGTCCAAGCGCCAGGTGATCGCCTCGGTGCAGCTGGAGGCGTTCGTCCTCGGTGTGCTCGGCTCGACGCTCGGCCTGGGGCTCGGCGTGCTGCTGGCGATGGGGCTGCGGGTGCTCTTCGCCCAGTTCGGCCTCGACCTCTCGGGGCAGCCGCTGGTCTTCGAGGCACGCACCGTGCTCGCGTCGTACGTCGTCGGCGTGCTGGTCACCATGGCCGCCGCGTGGCTGCCGGCCCGGCGCACGGCGCGGATCTCGCCGGTCCAGGCGATGCGTGACGACGTCGCGCTCACCGAGACCTCGATCCAGCAGCGCTTCTGGCGCGGGCTGGCCCTGGGCGTGCTCGGCCTGGTGGTGCTGGGCCTCGGTCTCTTCAGCGCCCTGCCCTACGGCGGCCAGATGACCGGCGCCGGCATCCTGTTCGTGCTGCTGGCCGTGGCGGCGATGAGCCCGGTGATCTCGCGGCCGTTCCTCACCGGGGCCCGCGCGCTCTACACGCGTCTCTTCGGCCCGATCGGCCACCTCGCCGGGCAGAACTCCCTGCGCAACCCCCGTCGTACGACGGCCACCGCCTCGGCCCTGATGATCGGGCTGACCCTCGCGTGCACGATGGCGATCGTCGGTGACTCGGCCAAGGCGTCGGTGGATGCGTCGGTGGGGGAGAACTTCGTGGGGGACTACGTCGTGAGCAACGTCTTCGGCGGCGAGTTCAACGCCAGCATCGCCGACGAGATGGCGCAGGTGCCCGGCGTGGACCAGGTGATCCGGGAGCGCTTCCAGTTCGTCGAGCGCGACGGGGAACCGCAGGGCGTGGTCGCGACCGACCCCGCCACCATCGGCGGCCTCGGGCTGGACCTGGTCGACGGCGCCGTCGGCGACCTGCGCGACGGCACCGTGCTGCTCGACGAGAGCTTCGCCGAGGAGGAGGGCCTGGGGGTGGGCGACTCGGTGGACGTGACCGTGCCGACGGGTGAGCGGTCCTGGGAGGTCGTGGGCGTCTACTCCGAGAACCCGGTGGTCTTCTCACCCGTGCTGACGACGCTGACGACGCTCGTCGACGCCGGCTTCGAGCCGGCCGACAACGCGCTCATCGTCTTCGCGGAGCCGGGGGCCGCCGACCTGCAGGCCGGTCTCGACGAGGTCATCGCCGCGCTGCCGATCGTGACGGTCAAGAACCAGGCGGCCTTCGCGCAGGAGCGGCGGGAGCCGATCGACCAGTTCGTGCTGATCATCTTCGCGCTGCTGGGCCTGGCGCTGATCATCGCGGTGCTCGGCATCGTCAACACGCTGGCGCTGTCGGTGATCGAGCGCACGCGCGAGGTCGGGCTGCTGCGCGCGATCGGGGTGTCCCGCTCGCAGCTGCGCTGGATGATCACGCTGGAGTCGGTGGTCATCTCGGTCCTCGGCGCGGTGCTGGGGGTCGTGCTCGGGATCGGCTTCGGCATCGCGCTGATGTACGCCGTGCGCGACGAGGGCCTCGAGGTCATCAGCGTGCCGTTCGGCCAGCTCGGCGTCTTCCTCGCGCTGTCGGTCGTGGTCGGGATGCTCGCCGCGATCCTGCCGGCCCGCCGGGCCGCGCGGCTCGACGTGCTCCGGGCGATCTCCACCGAGTGAGGCCCCCGAGAGGGCGGACGGTGGGCTCCGCACGAGGCGTCTCCCCCATTTTCGGGACGGGGGCGGGGTAGCGGGCCTACTGTCGTGGCGTGGAAGATGTGCTCCTGACCGATGGACGGACGCTCAAGCACGTCCAGGTACGTGAATACGTGCGCGCCCTCGTCACCGGTAGCGCTCCCGGATCGCCCGCGCCGTCGGAGCGCGAGCTGGTGCACCGCTTCGGGGTGGCCCGGATGACGGTGCGGCAGGCGCTGGACGCCCTGGTCGTCGAGGGCCTCCTCGAGCGCATCCCCGGGCGAGGCACCTTCGTGGCCCGGCCGCGCCGGTCGGTGAGCCGCATCTCGGGCTACACCGAGGAGATGAGCCGCCGCAACACGCTCGCCGAGTCGCAGACCCTGCTCGCCCGCCGCGAGCAGGCCGGCCCCGGCGTCGCCCGCGCCCTCAACATCTCCGAGGGCGACGCTGTCATCCACTGGCGTCGGCTGCGCCGCGGCGACGGGACCCCTGTGTGCATCGAGGACGCCTACCTCAACGAGGTGCTGCTGCCGGGCTTCCTGCAGAGCGGCATGCCCACCAGCCTCTACGACGCGCTCGAGAAGCGCGGCCTGCGCCCCACCTGGGCCGAGGACTCCATCACGGCCGACCGACCCACGGCCGAGGAGAGCAGCCTGCTCGAGCTGCCCGTCGGCAGCGTCGTGCTGCGCCAGTCGCGCCGCGCCCTCTCCGGTGACAAGACCGTCGAGGTCTCCCGGTCGGTCTACCGCGCCGACCGCTACACGATGTGGGTCCAGCTCGGCGGGTGAGCGAGCGCCTGCGTCACGTGGAGTGCAGGTGGCCGAGGGCGGCGGCGACGGCGCCCGTCTCCTCGCAGACCCAGACGGGTTCGGGTCCGCCGAGGTCGGGCTGGATGTAGAGCGAGTGCACCGGACCGTCCTGGCAGTCCAGGCACAGGGGCCAGCGGCCACGGCTCTCGAAGAGGGCGTCCTGCACGTCCTGGGCGACCAGGCCGGCGACGTAGACGCGACCCTCGGGCCACTGCTCGGACCACCACTTGCGGGCGGCGCAGGCGTCCTCGAGGGCCGAGACGGCCTCGGCGGTCGCCTGGTGCCGGGCCGCCAGGTCGGCCAGGACGAGCGCACGGGCCTCGAAGAACAGGGTGTCGTCCACCTCCCCATTGTGCGCAGGGCGCAAGTCGTCATTGTGCGCAGGGCGCACGTCGACGCCGCGCCTGGTGCCCGCGACGCCCTAGAGTCAGCGCATGGGCAGAGGGCTCCTCGAGGTGGCGGTGAGGCACGCGCGCGACATCGCGGGCTGCGAGCAGGGCGGTGCCGACCGGCTCTCGCTCTCGGTCGAGGGTGAGGGCGACGGTCGCTCGCCCGATCTCGCCGCCGCCGCGCAGGTCATCCGCGGCACCGAGCTGCCGGTGCGGGTGATGCTGCGTCTCAACGACTCGCTGACCACGACCGGCGGGGAGTTCACCCGCCTGATCGGGCTGGCGGAGGAATACGTCTCGCTCGGGGCCGAGGGTGTCGTCTTCGGCTTCCTCGACCCGGACCTCGAGATCGACACCGAGACCTGCACAGCGCTGGCCCGGGCCCTCCCGGGCGTCCCGTGGACCTTCCACCGCGGCTTCGACCAGGCCCTCGAGCGCCCGCCGGGCCTGGCGCGACACCGTCCGGCTGCCGGGGCTCGGTGCCGTCACGTCCGGCGGGTCCCCGCAGGGCCTGGCCCACGGCTACGACGACCTGCTCACCCTCGTCGAGAGCGACCCCGACGTGGCCCGCCTGGTGATGCCGGCCGGAGACCTGCTGCCCGAGCACGTGCCGTGGCTGCTGCGCGCGGGCGTGCGCCAGTTCCGCGTCGACCTGCAGGTGCGGCCGGGGGCGACGACCCGCTCCTACGTCGACGCCGACTTCGTCCGCTCCTGGCGGCTGATGCTCGACGACGCCGCAGACCGCACGGCATGAGCACCGGCATGAGCACCTGTCGGGGCACCCCGTGACGGTGCTGATCGACCCGCCCAACGCCGCGGGCCACGGCCGGCTCTGGTCGCACCTGGCCAGCGACGCGTCCTTCGAGGAGCTGCACGACTTCGCCCGCCGCGCCGGCATCCCCGAGCGAGGCTTCGACCGGGACCACTACGACGTCCCCTCGGAGTGGTACGACGCGGTCGTCGAGCTGGGCGCCGAGCAGATCAGCTCACGCGAGCTGGTCGTCCGCCTGGTCGCCGCCGGGCTGCGCCGCCGCAAGACGGGTCAGCTCGGCTGACACGTTGGCCCGCGCCGGCTCCTCCCAGCGCTCGCGCGCGTAGGCGGTGTGGAAGAGGCACGGCTTGGCCAGCAGGTCCTCGAGCACGGCCGTGCGACCGGTGACGAACAGGTCGTCGGGGACGTGGCGGTACTCCACGCGCACCGTCGCGGCGTACTCCTCGTAGCGCTCCCGGTCGGCGGCGAGGATCGCCAGGTCGGCGTCGGAGAGGGCGCACCCGCCGGGGTCGTCGGCCTCGGGCCGGTGGGTCTCGGTGAGCCGCACGAGGCGCGCCACCTCGGTGACGACGTCGTCGGGGACCAGTCCGGGCAGGGCCCGCTCGACCCACGCCGCGGAGCGCTCCTCGGCGTCGCGCTCGCCGTCGTAGACGCCGTCGTGGAACCACGCCGCCAGCTGCACCGTGGACCGGTCGTAGGTGGCGCCGGCCACGTCGAGCTCGTCGAGCCGGGTGAGGACCTCGGCGAGGTGGCGTACGTCGTGGTAGCCGCGCGCCGGGTCCGCGTAGGCGACCAGCAGCTCGTCGCGCAGGTCGGTGGCGTCGGTCAGGGGCCAGGCCGTCGGGAGGTCCACGCCCACCATCCAACCAAACGCCCGGGTCAGGCTCTCGTCGTGGGCGAGGTCAGGCCGCTCGCGCGGTGGTGCGGCGACCAGTGCGCGGCGCAGCTGGGCGGCACCACGATCGCGCCGAGGTCGTGCCGGCAGCCGGCGCGCACCTCGACGTCGGCGACCGCCACCTGCTGCACGTGGCGTCGCTCGGGGCCGCCCGTGACCACGACGGTCAGCTCCCCGACCGAGCGCAGGTCGCGGCCGAGGACGAAGGCGCCCTCGCGGTCGGTGCGCACGCGCTCGAGCTCGGTGCCCTCGGCATCGAGCAGGACGACCGGGGCCGCCAGCAGCCCGAGACCGGTGGCGCCGTCGACGACCCGACCGGTCACGACCGCGCTGAGCCCGACCACGAGGTCGTGGACCACCATGTCGCCGGCTGAGACCCGGCCGAGCGTGAAGGTGCCGCCGAGGAGACCCGAGGACGGCGGCAGCACCAGCTCGTAGTCGCCGGGCGCCAGCCCGGCGGCCGCGCCGAGTCCTCCGCGCACGGTGATCGGGTGTGGCTCACCGGTGGCGGCGTCGACCAGGTGTCCCCGAGCCTCGGGCGCGGCGGCGCCCGAAGGCAGGGTGAGGCGCACGGCCACGGCGGCGGTCTGCGTGTCGACCCGGATCACCGCGTCGGGGCGCTCAGCCGGCACCCGCACTGGCGCCGAGCACGCGCCACGACGGGCGTCGTACGCCGTGAGGGTGAGGGGGCCCGCCGGGAGCCCGGCGGCGAGGAAGCGCCCGTGGCCGTCGGTGCGCAGGAGCCATCGCCGGCCGTCCTCGTGCTGCACGTGCACGCGGGCGTGCCGCTCGGGCGCCCCGTTGACCTCCACGACGCCCCGCAGGACCGGCACCGGCTGGAGCAGCAAGGGCTGCTCGAGCCTCTCGCCGGCGCCCACGTCGACGAGGACGTGCGAGGCGCCGTGACGACGGGTGTAGCCGAGCGCGCGGTCGTCCTCGACGTCGATGCGGTAGCGACCGGGCGGCAAGGAGAGCCGGTAGGTGCGGTCGTGCGAGCGTCGCCGCCCCAGGATGCGGCCGGCCGCGTCGGACCAGGTGAGGAGTGCGACGCAGGGACCGGGGGTGTCGATCGTGCCGTGGACCACTGCCCGTGCCGTCATGACGGTCCGTCCTTCCTCGAGGTCACCTCCTGATCGGGTGGTGAGGGGGCGAGGTTAGGAAATCGGAGCCCGGTGGGGGATCAGGGTGAGCGCAAGGTTGGCTCAAGAAGCCTGGGCGCGCGGCCCGGCTCCCATCGCCCAGCGGATGGTCCCGGTGGCCGCGCCGCCGAGGAGGCGCACGACGGTGCGCTCCGAGACCGGGAGCCACGGCAGGCGCAGCGGCACCCGGCTCCAGCGCGGCATCAGCGCGATGCCCGCGGCGACCAGCACGCCGTAGGGCGCCCGGGCGGCCAACGGCAGCGGGGGCTTGAAGAGCAGGTAGCGCACGGCCTCCCGGGCCTCGGGGGAGCCGCGCAGCTCGGGACGGTAGGACGCCAGCACGGTGCGCAGCTCGGCCTCCGTGGTCGGTGGGTCGAGGACACCCAGGCGGCGGGCGACCTCGCCGGTCTGCGCGACGTACTCGTCGCGACCGGCCTGGTCCAGGGGGTCCTTGCCGTAGACCTGGTGGGCCAGCAGGAAGCTGTCGATCTCGGCGACGTGGACCCACATGAGCAGGTGCGGGTCGGACGCGTCGTAGGGGGTGCCGTCGGCCATCGTGCCGGTGACCCGGGCATGGATCGAGCGGACGACGTCGACGGACTGCTGCGCGTCCTGCGCGGTGCCGAAGGTCGTGACCGCCAGGAAGCGGCTGGTGCGGTTGAGGCGACCCCACATGTCCCCGCGGTAGCCCGAGTGCTCGGAGACGGCGCGCATCGCCGCGGGGTGCAGCGTCTGCAGCAGCAGCGCCCGGATGCCGCCCACGAACATCGAGGCGTCGGCGTGCACCCGCACGATCGCGCTGTCGGGCTCGAACCAGCGCGGTCCCGGGGTGCCGTGGATGCGGGCCGCGTGGGCGGCGCCGTCAGGTCCCGCGACCCGGAGGAAGAGTGCTTCGCCGATCCGGTCCCTGACCCCGCTCACCATCGCCACGGCCTCCATGGTGCCAGGGCTCCCCACACGTCTCCGGTGACCAGCGCCGGTGACCAGCGCCGGTGACCAGCGCAGGCGATCAGCGCAGGCGATCAGCGCGACAGGCGCCACACGGCGGTGCGCAGGTCCTCGGGGGCGCGCAGGACCCTCCAGGTCGCCGGTCCCACGCCGTGGGCGTCCACGGACTGCCACAGGACCCCCGGGTCGATGTCGTGGGTCCGGGAGTGGTGCACGAGGTGCTGCACCGACGCGGGCCCGAGCTCCAGGCTCAGCACGTCCACCAGGTCGTCGCGCGTCGCGAGGTCCGGCGTACGCCGCAGCACCTCCGCGCGCCGGTCGTGGTCGCGTCGCCGCCAGGCGGCCAGGGTGGCCGGCCGGCTGACGTGGAGACCGAGCGCGAGGGCGCCGGCGAGCAGGACGAGGGGGAGCACCCTGCGATCCTGCCCCCACCCGAGGGCCCCGACCAGATGCCGAGGGGCCGGACGGACTAGTGCGAGCGCATCAGGCCGGGAGGGGCGGATGGGTGACGTAGCGGACCGTCGGGCTGACCCACGGCACCCAGAAGCACACCCTGGTGCCACGCTCCAGGGCCTCGACTCGCCAGCTGCCGCCCAGGAGCTCGGCCCGGTCGCGCATCGCCGAGAACCCCAGGTGCCCGGGTGCCTTGACCAGGTCGAGACTCACCCCCACGCCGTCGTCGCAGATCTCGACCTCCACACCGTCGGCCGACGTGCGCACGCTCAGGCGCACGGTGTCGGCGCGGGCGTGCTTGCGCACGTTGATCAGGGCCTCCTTGGCGATGCGGAGCGCCTGGGTGTGCACGTCGGCGGCGAGGTGCAGTGCGGTGTCGCCGCGTCCGTCCTCGCGCTCGACCGTGACCGACCACGTCACCGAGCTCTCGTCGAAGAGGTGGCGGGCGGTGTCGCGGAGAGCCTCGTCGAAGCCGTGCCCGGCGTCGGGGGACTCGAGGTCGAAGAGCAGGTGCCGCAGGCCGCTGGTGACCGAGGAGACCGTGCCGCGGAGCTCCTGCATCGCGGCGGTCAGCTCCGGCGCGACCTCGTGGACCCGTCGGGCGAGCAGTCCCAGCTGTAGGTCGACCGCGGCGAGGCTCTGGACGGAGTCGTCGTGCACGTCGGCCGCGATGCGGGCCCGCTCCTCGTCCTGGGCAGCCATGACCCGGCGCAGGAGGTCGCCGCGCTGCTCGACCAGCCGGGCGAGCCGCTCTTCGGCTGCGAAGCCGTCGAGGGTGTAGGAGATGTTGCTGGCGAAGCCTTCCAGCAGGGCGCGGTGCTCCGCCTCGACCAGCCGGGGGCGGTCGCACCACAGGGTGAGGACGGCGACCTGCTCGCCGTCGCGCCGCAGCGGGAGCGCCATCGCACCTCGGACGCCGAACGCCGCGGCGGTCGCGTGCCAGGCCATGGGCTCGGCGTCGTCGAGGACATCGGCGCTGAAGACGGCTCGGTCCTCGAGCAGCGCCACGGCCGTGGGCCCCCCGCTCAGCGGGTTGTCGGGCGCCAGGCTGTGGTGGACGCGGTCGACCTGGTCGCTGAGCGCCCCGGCGCAGGCCCGGGTGACCACCTCGTCCGCCTCCCCGCGTGAGACGACCCAGGCGCCGAGGTAGCCACCTTCGAGGGTGGCGATGCGGCAGGCGCTCTCGAAGAGCTCCTGGTCGTCCGTGCTCCGCACGATCGCCTGGTTGAGCGCGGCGAGGGTGCGGTAGTCGCGGCTCACCTGGGCGAGCTCGGAGGCGGAGTCGCGGCGAGCGGAGATGTCGGCGATGGCGCACAGGACCCAGGTCCCGAGCGGGGTGACCACCCGGTTGAGGCTGAGCTCCACCGGAAGGGTCGTGCCGTCGCGCAGCAGGCCGTCACCCTCGAACCTGAAGTCCGGCCGCGACCCCATGAGGTCGTCGTCGGGCTCGGCACCGGGCTCCCTGTAGTGGCGCAGCCGGGCGACGAGGCCCGGGGCGAGCACGGTGGTCAGGGAGGCTCCGACCAGCTCGTCCTCGGCCCAGCCGAAGGTGCGCCGCGTCATCGCGTTGGCGAAGCTGACGGTGTCGTCGGCGCCTACCGCGACGACGCAGTAGGACGATGACTCGAGGACGGCCTCCAAGATCCCCTCGGACCGCAGCCACGCGCACTCTGTGCTCATGTGACCGCCCGCCTCCCGTGACCCTTGAACCATACGCCTGTCTTAATCGCGGCGGTCGCGCCGCGAGTACGGTGGACACCGTGCCCCCCGCTGGTGGGCGCGGGTCGAGGTCGGGAGGACCGGTGGACGGGTCTCGGGCCGGCGCTGCCGAGGACCCCGCCCCGGTGACCCGCGTGCTCGTCGTCGACGACCACGAGGTGCTCGCCACCAGCCTCGCCCGGGTGCTCGACGCGGAGCCCGACCTGATCAGCGTGGGGGTCGCCGGTTCCTTGGAGCAGGCCCGGTCGATGGTGCGCACGACGGCCCCCGACGTCATCCTCCTCGACCACCGGCTCCCCGACGGCGACGGCGCCGACGCGGTCGGCGAGCTGCTCGCCCTTCGCCCCTCGGCGCGGGTCGTGATGCTCACGGCCAGCGCCGCGGACCACGTCCTGGCCACGGCGCTCGAGGGGGGTGCCGCAGGATTCCTCTCCAAGACCCGCAGCCTCACCGAGCTCACCGCGGCGGTGCGTGCCGTGGCGGCCGGCGAGGCCGTGATCTCACCCGAGCTGCTGGCCCGGTTGCTGCCGCGGCTGCACCGCAGCGGCCGGACACGCGCCGCCGACCTCACCGCGCGCGAGCACGAGGTGCTGGCGCTGCTGTCGGGCGGGCTGTCGAACGCCGCGATCGCGGCCGAGCTGGTCGTCAGCGTGCACACCGTGCGCAACCACGTCGCGAACCTGTCCGCCAAGCTCGGGGCGCACTCCAAGCTCGAGGCGCTCTCGATCGCGGTCCGTGACGGGCTGCTGCCCGGCGCGTGAGCTGGTCCGGTGTCAGCGACGCGCTGCAGGCTCCGCACGCGGCATGACCAGGGTGCCCAACGACTTGTCCTGGTTGAGCCTGATCGTCAGGTCCTCGAGCGTGATCCGCTCGTAGTTGGTGTCGTAGGTGTTGAAGGCCACCAGGGTCATGCCGGACTGGGTGCGCAGCCGCCCGCCCAGCAGGAAGGAGCCGTTGGTGGCGCTGGTCGTCTCGGAGACCAGGGAGCCCGCCTCGTCGAAGAGCCGCACGGTGGCGCCCTGCATCGGCATCCCGCCGTCCTCACGGACGAGCCGCCCCGTGAAGGCGCCGCCCTTCTGCGTGAGCTTGAAGCTGCCGAACGCCGTGCGGCCGGGGCGGACGACGCCGTTGGTGACGCTGCCGGTGCGGCCGATCCAACGACCGACGTCGGGGACGACGATGCGGTAGCGGCCGGGGAAGAGCCCTTGGAAGCTCACGCTGCCCCGGCGGACCTTGGCGGTCCAGAACTGTCCGGTCCTGCGGCTGATCGCCGTCGCGAACGTCGTGCCCCGCAGCGGCTCGCCGCCGGCGTAGACGTCGACGAGCAGTCCGCCGGCACGCTGGGCGAGCGCGAGGCGGAGGTTGGCGAACTTCCCGGCGCCGAGGTTGCGGATGAACGTGCTCCTCCCGACGAACTGCTTGCGTCGGTCGTAGGTGAAGACCGAGTAGTTGCCGGCGGGCAGGCCGCCGATGGCGAACTGGCCCTTGGCGTTGGCGGTGGTCTCGAAGGACTGCTCGTTGGGGTTGGCCGCGACCACGCGGGCCTGGGCGCCGGGCTTGCCACCGGTGCGGACGGTGCCGGTGATGGCGGCGCCCCTCTTCATCCGGACGTTCTTCACCGACGTCGAGCTGGCCCGCACCTTGACGAACACGTCGCTCGGGGCGAACTTGCTGACGTCGTAGGTGGGCCGCTTGTCGACGAACTGGAGGTGGTAGTTGCCGGCCGGCAGGGAGATCGAGTAGGCGCTGCCGAAGACGTTGCGTGCGTTGAGGTAGGTCCAGTCACCCTTGAAGACGAGCATCTTGAGCTTCAGCGGTGCCCCGCCGGTCCTGCCGAAGATGTTGCCGCGCACCTTGCCGGTGGGGTCGGCCGCCGGGGCGCCGGCGGTCGGGACCAGCAGCAGCAGCCCGGCCAGCAGCGCACCGAGCACGGCGATGACGAGGCCGCGACGGCGGACCAGGGTGAGGGACGACATGACTGCTCCGGATCTTGTGGCCTGCGTGCGGCCGTACTCGTGACCGGGGAGTGCGAGTTGCCGCCGGTCGTTCTGGGTCCATGGTAGGTCGGCGGGACGGTCCCCGTGAGCGAATCGGTCGCTCAACCGGGCAGGTCCTCGGGCTTGCCCGTGAGGTCCTCGGCGTCGACGATGCGGTAGGCGTAGCCCTGCTCGGCCAGGAACCGTTGACGGTTCTGGGCGAAGTCGGCATCGACGGTGTCGCGGCTGACGATGGTGTAGAAGTGCGCCGACTTGCCCTCGGACTTGGGTCGGAGCAGCCGGCCCAGGCGCTGGGCCTCCTCCTGGCGCGAGCCGAAGGAGCCCGACACCTGGATCGCGACCTCGGCCGAGGGGAGGTCGATGGAGAAGTTGGCGACCTTGCTGACCACCAGGAGGCCGACCTCGCCGCTGCGGAAGGCGTCGAAGAGCCGCTGGCGCTCCTTGACCGGCGTCTCGCCCTTGATGACAGGGGCGTCGAGCGCCTCGGCGAGCTCGTCGAGCTGGTCGAGGTACTGCCCGATCACCAGCGTGGGTTGCCCGGGGTGCTGGGCCACGAGGTCGCGCACGACCTGCACCTTGTGGTGGGTGCAGGAGGCCAGGCGGTAGCGCTCCTCGGGCTCGGCGGTGGCGTAGACGATGCGTTCGTTGGTCGGCAGCGTCACCCGGACCTCGACGCAGTCGGCAGGAGCGATGTAGCCCTGCGCCTCGATGTCCTTCCACGGGGCGTCGTAGCGCTTGGGCCCGATGAGGGAGAACACGTCGCCCTCGCGGCCGTCCTCGCGCACCAGCGTCGCGGTCAGCCCGATCCGGCGGCGGGCCTGGAGGTTGGCGGTCATCCGGAAGATGGGCGCCGGCAGCAGGTGGACCTCGTCGTAGACGACCAGACCCCAGTCGCGGGCGTCGAGCAGCTCGAGGTGGGTGTAGACGCCCTTGCGACGCGTGGTGAGCACCTGGTAGGTCGCGATCGTGACGGGGCGGACCTCCTTGACGGCGCCGGAGTACTCGCCGATCTCCTCCTCCGTCAGGCTCGTGCGCCGGATCAGCTCGTCCTTCCACTGCCGGGCGCTCACCGTGTTGGTGACCAGGATCAACGTGGTCGCCTTCGCGTGGGCCATCGCGGCCGCGCCGACCAGGGTCTTGCCCGCGCCGCACGGCAGCACGACCACGCCCGAGCCGCCGTGCCAGAAGGAGTCGGCCGCGTCGCGCTGGTAGTCGCGCAGGTGCCACTCCGACTCGTCGAGGAAGATCGGGTGCGCCTCGCCGTCGACGTAGCCGGCGAAGTCCTCCGCCGGCCACCCCAGCTTGAGCAGCACCTGCTTGAGGTTGCCGCGCTCCGAGGCGTGCACGGCCACGGTGTCGGCGTCGAGCCGCTCGCCGATCATCCCGGCGACCTTCTTGGCCCGCAGCACCTCCTCGAGCACCGGCCGGTCGTTGCTGGCCAGCACCAGCCCGTGCACCGGGTGCTTCTCCAGCCGCAGCCGCCCGTAGCGGGCCATCGTCTCGGCGATGTCGACCAGCAGCGCGTGCGGCACGGCGTACCTGCTGTAGGCGAGCAGCGTGTCGATCACCTGCTCGGCGTCATGGCCCGCCGCCCGCGCGTTCCACAGCCCCAGCGGCGTCAACCGGTAGGTGTGCACGTGCTCCGGGGACCGCTCCAGCTCCGCGAACGGCGCGATCGCCCGACGGCACGCCACCGCCTGCTCGTGGTCGATCTCGAGCAGGAGGGTCTTGTCGGACTGGACAATGAGGGGGCCGTCGTTCACCTGCTGAGTCTACGGGCCGGGTGAGTTTCACCGGCCGGCCGGTGAAACTGTCGCTTGGACGATGAAACTTCATCGTCCAAGCGAGTGAAACACCGGCCAGCCGGTGAAACTTGCCGACTCCCGTGACGCCTGTGACTCAGGCGCTGGCGGCTTCGGCCTTCTGGCGGGCGCGGTAGGCGGCGACGTTGGCGCGCGAGGAGCAGCGGTCGGAGCAGTAGCGGCGGGACTGGTTCGGCGAGGTGTCGACGAAGACGTGGGTGCAGGGGGTCGACGAGCAGACGCCGAGGCGGGTGGGGCCGAGGTCGCAGACGAGGGTGGCGAGGCCGAGGAGGGCCTCGCCGACGAGCAGCTCGGCGACCGACGCGCTCTTGGTGGCGACGTGGAGGTGCAGGTCGCCCGGGTCGTGGTCGGAGATCCGGGGGGTGATCGGGTGGCGCACCATCAGCGCGTTGAGCCCCTCGACGACCGAGGTGCGGTCGTCGGCGGCCGAGGCCTCGAAGACGGGGCGCAGGTCGCGCTGGAAGCGGCGCAGCGTCGTCAGGTCGCGCTCGGTGCACTGCGAGTGGAGCCACTCGCGGCCCTCGAGCTGGCCCACCAGCGCCTCGACGTCGACCAGGTCGGTGTTGAGGAGCCCGGCGGACCGTTCGGCATACCTGACGAAGTCCACGGCCCCGAGTCTACGAAGACGTCGACCCGGCGGCACCGTCGGGCGCCCGGCCCGGCCGGCCCGGCCGTGTCGTCACCGTCAGGTAGCGGGGTCGAGCGGTTTCACCGAGGTGATCCGGTGGACCGCGAAGGTGCGCACGTCGTCGGAGCGGTGGTCGCGGGCGGTGAGCTGGCCGCCCTCGACCGAGAGGGGGTCGACGATGCGGTCGGAGGCGCTGCCGTGGTTGTCGACATAGCTGATCAGCACGGCCCCGCCCAGCTCGATCGTCTCCCGCAGCGCGGCCAGGGAGCCGCTGGGGGACAGGGCGGCGGACGACGCCGGTCGTGAGGAGGCGGCCCGGTCGCCGGAGCGGATCGCGGTGATGACCGCGGCGGCCCGCACGGTCTCGCGCACCTGCGCTGCCGTCGTACGACGCTCCCGCGGCGGGCGGGCGCGCAGCTGGTCGGGGCGGGTCACCCGCACGGTCCCGTCGGCGGCCTCGACGACCGGCGCGGCGCCGAGCTCGCGCAGCCGGGGCAGCAGCACCTCGATCGGGGTCTCGCTGACCAGGACGGTCGGGGCGATCCGGCGCAGCCCCAGCGGGCCGACCTTGGGGTGGTGCAGCAGCTCGGTCAGGGCGGCCTCGTCGTCGGCGCGGAGGAACGACTCGGCGTGCCCGACCCGCACCACGCCGAACGTGCGGACCGTGTCGTCCACCAGGTAGGTGAGCGGCTGGGGCACGGGGGTGCGCGAGACCGTGCCGAGGAACTCGTGGACCTCCGCCGCCGTCCAGCCCACGTCGAGGGCGCGGCGCACCGACCCGGGCGTGAACCGGTAGACGGTCGCGCCGCCTCGCGACTCCACGTCGGCGACCAGCTGGAGCCGTCGGGCCAGCGCCGACTCCAGGGGACCGGGAGCCACCGCGGTGAGGTCGGTCTGGATCAGCACGTGGTCGACGGGCTCGGGCAGCAACGGGCCGATGGCGTCGGCGACGTCCTCGCCCGCGAGCAGCATCCGGGTGTAGGACGCCACGCCCCCGAGACCGGTCAGCCCCAGCACCGCGGCCTCCTCGACGGTCCACGCGACCTGGTCGGCCCGCGAGCGGGGTCGCCGAGGACGCAGCCACCCCAGCCGCGCGACCAACGAGGGCAGCCCGGTGCCCGTGGCCAGCACCTCGCCGGGCGGCACCTCGGCCAGCAGCTCGAGCGTCATCCGCCGGGTCTCGGGCAGGCTCCGCGAGGTGAGCTCGGCGGTCAGGGCGTTCCACGGCTTGCCGGCCGCGTCGCGGGTGCCGACGAGACCGGGCATCCGCTGGCTCTCCAGCCACGACCGCGCGGCGAGGGCCCAGCGCTGAGGCACGTCCTTGGCCGACCAGGTGTCGAACACGTCGGTCGGCACCCACACCAGGTTGCCGTCGGCGTCGGCGCGCGAGGCCAGCAGCCCGGCGGTCGACGCGGTCTCGATGAGCAGCGCGGCGGTCGGCTCGTCGACGTGCAGGAAGAGCGCCGCCGCCTTCAGCTCGCGTACGCCGAGCCCACCGCTGCGCAGCGCGGCCGGAGGGTGGGAGCCCCAGTGGTCGAGCAGCAGCTCGAGGCGTCGGACGAGCTCGAACGCGGCGCCGGCCGCCACCCGGTCGACGAGCTTCTGCTCACGGGGGGTGGTGGCGAGCGGGGGGATCTCGTCGACCGGCTCGACGGTGGTGTGGCCGCCTCGCAGCTCGAGCCCGACCTCGCCGGGCAGCACGACGGTGCCGCCGCCGCGGGCCACGAGCAGCCGGCGTGACAGCAGCTCCTCGGCCGGCGTGGTCGCGTCGGCGGGGGAGATGGTGTGCCGGGCGGCGGCGGTGGTCGCCTGGCCGCCCTCGGCCAGGACGTGGTCGAGCAGGGCGCGCGCGGCCGGCGAGAGCTCGCCCAGGCGTCGGGTGACCTCGGCGCGGGTCAGGGGGTCGCCGCTGCGTGGCTGGAGTCCGCTCACGCCCGCCGCCGACCCTCCGGTCAGCGCCTCGCCGACTCCGCTCAGCGGGCGCAGCCCGGTCGTGGACTCCCACACCAGCGCGGTGTCCAGCAGGTGCTCCAGCGCGGTCTGTACGGTGGCGCGATCGGCGTGGACCGACCGGGTGAGTTCTGCCGGTGTGGTTTGACCGCTGACGACGAGGGCATCTAGGACAGAGAGCTCGAGGCGGGTCAACCCGTCGAGCGCTCGGACGACCGACGTACGGACTGCTGCTCGCGACGCGAGCTGGCCGAAATCATGAGGGGCCGGAGTGGCGAGATCGGGACGCGCGGCGAGCAGACGGGACAGGCGTTCGTCCGACCAGGCGCGCAGCTGGTCGGCGAGAGACCGGGACCCACGTGTCGTCGCCATCCTTCCTACGCTATCGGCACCCTCCACGTCCGGGGCCCCCGCGTGACGGCGGTCGAGCTGCACCACGGTGCCGCCACCGATGTCGGACTGGTCCGTGAGGTCAACGAGGACGCCTTCCTGGTGGCCCCTCCGGTGTTCGTGGTGGCCGACGGCATGGGCGGGCACGACCGCGGCGACATCGCCTCCGCGATCGTCGTCGAGGAGTTCCGCCGACTCGCCGACGACGGCTACGACCCGGCCGGCGGCCCGGCCGCCGTGGCCGCCACCTTCCAGGACTGCCAGGCCCGCATCGCCGACTACGACGCCGGCCAGCGCGCCCAGGGGGCCCGCGACTTCCACGCCGGTACGACGGCCGTGGTCGCGCTGCTCATCGAGCAGTCCGGCGAGCCCAAGTGGCTGCTCGCCAACCTCGGAGACTCCCGCGTCTACAAGTACAACCACGGCCACCTCGAGCAGGTCAGCGTCGACCACAGCCTGGTCCAGGAGCTCGTCGACGCGGGCACGATCTCCGCGTCCGACGCCCTGGTCCACCCCGAGCGGCACGTGATCACCCGTGCGCTGGGCGGCTCGGGCAGCACCGAGGCCGACTTCTTCGTGCTGCCGCTGTCGGCGGCGGAGCGGCTGGTGCTGTGCTCCGACGGGGTCAGCGGGATGATCGACGACCAGGTGATCGAGGGCATCCTCGCCGCCGCCGAGGACCCGCGCGACGCCGCCGACCAGATGGTCGCGGCCGCCGTGGCGGCCGGGGGCAGGGACAACGCCACCGCCGTCGTCGTCGATGTGGTGGGATTGGTGGGCGAGACGCCGTACGACTCCGAGCGCCAGCGGGTGAGTCTGGAAGAGAAGTTGGGAGCCCGTCCATGAGCCCGTCGATGAGCCGGTCCGTCAGCACGTGGTCCTACCGGCCGGGTGAGTGGGTGGCGATCTTCGGGGCCGCCACCACCCTGCTGCTGCCCGACAGCGAGAAGCAGCGCGCCGCCCAGCTCTGGGAGCTGGTCGACGGGGGCGCCGACTTCGCGACCACGCTCGACCAGGTCCTCGCGCCCGGGTTGAGCGTGCTGCCCGCCTTCGTCCTGATCGGCACCGGTGACGGGCCGACCAAGGTGATCGTGCGCGGCTCCGGGGTGCGCGCCACGCTCACCGCCGGGTCCGAGACCGTCGAGCTCGACGGCTCCACGGTCACCACCTGGGTCGAGCGCACCCTCGAGGGCGTCACCGCGCTCAGCGTCTGCGTCGGCGACACCGGCGCCGAGGGGCCCGACCACCTCATCGAGGGCGGCCTGGTGCGCGTCGCCCGCGTCGACCACCCGCCGTACGCCGCCCCCGACGCGCCCGAGCCGGGCGTCGCCGAGCCTCCTCCCGCGCTCGCCGGTGCGAGCGACCCGGACACCGGGTCCCTTCCCCAGGCCGATTCCCAGGCCGACCGCCGACGAGGTGCCCGACGTCGCGCTGGTCGACGACGCCGACGGACCCGCCACCGAGCTCTTCTCGATCGACGAGCCCTCGCCGCTCGACGACGAGGCCGACACCAGCAGCGTCTCGCCCCCGGGCCTGGACGCGATGCCCGAGGACGCCTCCGGCCCGGTGTGGGCCCAGGACGGCCCGCCCCCCATGGCCCCCCCGATGGCCCCCCCGATGGCCCCGCCCCTGACCCCGCCCCTGACCCCGCCCCCGCCGCCCCCGGCGGCCGGCGCCGACCACGACGGGATGACCCGGGTCGGCACGACGGACGACGAGGCCGGAGGGACGCCTCCGGGCATCCCCGGTCAGCCGCAGGCGCCGGGCGTCACGCGACCGGTGGCCGTGCTGGTGATCTCCAGCGGCGAGAGCGTCGAGGTCGACCGGGTCGTCCTCGTCGGTCGCGCCCCGGAGGCCCGCCGATTCACCGCGAACGAGCAGCCGCGCCTGGTCACGGTGCCGAGCCCGCTGCACGAGATCTCCTCGACCCACGTCGAGGTCCGCCCGGGCTCCGGGGCCGACCACGGCAGCGCCGTCGTCACCGACATGGGCTCGACCAACGGCACGGTGCTGGTGCAGCCGGGGCTCGATCCCGAGGAGCTGCAGCCGGGCATCGCGGTCCAGCTCATCCCGGGCGCGATCATCAACCTCGGTGACGGCGTGACCATCCAGGTCATGAACCCCTGACCCGAGAGATCGCACACCCATGAGCCAGCCGGCGCCGTCCGAGGCGACGACGTACCCCCCTGCCGAGCTCGACCGACGCTTCTACGCCTTCGTCGTCGACCGGATGCTCGCCTGGGGTCTCTACGCGGCCGCGACCTACGTCGCCTACCGCTACCTGATCGAGCCCGGCCACCTCGTCGGCGGCATCGCGCTCGTGGCGGGCGCCGTGGTCCTCGTCGGGCTCGGCTCCTCCCTGCTCCTGGGCCTGGCCGGCACGTCCCCGGGCAAGGCGCTGCTCGACCTCCGGCTCGTCGGCGCCGAGAGCGGCGCCCCGGTCGGGCCCGGTCGGGCGCTGCTGCGCTCCGCGATCCTCGGTGTCGCGGCCCTGCCCACCGCCGGCATCGGGGTCGCGTCGCTGGCCTGGACCGCGGTGATGGACCGGGGTGAGCAGCGACGCGGCTGGCACGACCTGGTCAGCCACGGCGTCGTCGTCGACGTGCGGCCCGTGGCCGAGGTCGAGGAGGTCGCCCAGGAGCGACCGCGTCAGGTCGTCAACCTGACCGCGATGCGGCTGGTGCCGGCAGCCCCGGCCCCGGCTCCGGTCGCCCCGACGCCCCGACGCGGCCCGCGACCCGGGTCCGCGCCGGCGGCAGCGCCGCCGGCGTCTCCCTCCCCGCCCCTGTCCCCGCCCCCCTCCGCGCCCCCCCATCCCCGTCCGCGCCCCTGCCCGCACCCCTGCCCGCGCCCCCCACCGTCTCGCCGGCGCGCACGTCGCGCCTGGGCCCGCCGCTGGTCGCCCCATCCACACCGCCATCCACACCGCCGGCCGCAGCGCCCGCGCCGCCGACCGCCGCGCCGACCGCCGCGCCGAGCGCGCCGAGCGCGCCGGCGTCCCCGGAGGTCGACGTCCCGAGGTGGCGGGTCAGCTTCGACACCGGGGAGGCGTTCGTGGTGGAGGGCCTCGCGCTCGTCGGTCGGCGACCCGAGGCGCGCGCGGGGGAGACGGTGGCCCACCTCGTGCCGCTGCGCTCGAGCGACATGTCGCTGTCCAAGACGCACGGCCAGTTCCAGGTGACTCCCGCGGGCGCGCTGGTCGTCATGGACCGGGGCTCCACCAACGGCTCCGTGGTCATCCGGCAGGGTGTGTCGAAGGCACTCGCGGCCGGGCGTCCCACGACGCTCCTCGAGGGGGATGCGGTGTGCTTCGGTGATCGACGGATGACGGTGGAGCGAGCATGACCTTCAGCTACGAGCGCACGGTGACCACCTCGGCCGACCCGGCCGCCATCTGGGAGCTGTGGAGCGACACGAGCACCTGGGCGGGCTGGGACCCCGCGGTCCAGGACGTGCGGCTCGACGGGCCGTTCGTGCAGGGCACGACCGGCACCATGACCCTGACGGGCGCGATCGAGGTCCCGGTCAGCCTGGAGGTCGTCGTCCCCGGCAGCCGCTACCTCGACGAGCTGACGATGGGGGAGCTGGTCATCCGCATCGACCACCTCGTGCGGCCGGTCGAGGGCGGCGGCAGCGAGGTCACGGTCAGCACCACCGTCGAGGGACCGGGCGCCGACGACATCGGCCCGATGGTCACCGCGGACGCCCCCGTCGCGATGGAAGCCCTGGTCACCGCGGCCGAGAAGGCCTGACCGGCGGGGTCGCCGTCACGGAGGTCGGGCCAGGTCATCACGGCTAGGGCGCGTCCTCGACCTGCTCGAAGACGTCGGGCCTCCCCACGAAGGTGGCGCGACCCGGCGGCCACACCAGGGCGAAGACCTTGCCCACGACCAGCTCGGCGGGCACGAACGCGTCGGCGGGGTCGCACTTGGGTCCGGCGTCGATGCACAGCCGTGCCGAGGAGTCTGCCGACTGGTTGCGGTTGTCGCCCATCACGAAGAGCTCTCCGTCGGGGACCGGGCCGGCCGTCCAGTCGCAGGCGGGTCCCGGCATGGGACCGTCGCACTGGGGCTGCGGCCTGATGAAGTCGTCCTCGTCGAGCGAGACGCCGTTGACCTCGAGGCGACCCTGGTCGTCGCAGCACACGATCGTGTCGCCCTCCACGCCGATCACCCGCTTCACCAGGTGCCCGCCGCTGGGGTAGAGCCCGATCTTCGCCAGCCCCTTCACCAGCGGGCTGGTCGGCTCGGGCTGGATGCCCGTGAGCCAGTCGCCCGGGTCCTCGAAGACGACCACGTCCCCGCGCTCGGGCTCGCCACCGAACCAGTAGGCCACCTTCTGCACGAGGATCCGGTCGTTCTCGATGAGGCCGGGCTTCATCGAGGCCGAGGGGATGTAGAAGGCCTGCACGAACAGCGTCTTGATGATCAGGGCCAGCCCGATCGCGACCGTCAGCAGCAGGATCGTCTCGAGCCACAGCGGCATCTTGCGCGACTGCTCCTGCGAGGTGGAGGTCTCCGCGGGGGAGTCGGCAGGACCATCGGCGTCAGACACAAGGGGACCCTACGCCAGCGTCCCGCACGTCCTGGCTCGGCCGGGGCGCCGTACGGCGTAGGTTCGACTGCATGCAGTCCTACGCCAGGGGAGAGCTCGAGCCGGCGTTGCTCGAGGAGACCATCGGGGCCAACCTCGAGCGCACCGTGCGCGAGCACGCGGACGGTGAGGCGCTCGTCGAGATCGCGAGCGGACGGCGATGGAGCTGGGCCGAGCTGGACCGTGACGTCGACGCGGTCGCCCGGGCGTTGATCGCGGCCGGGCTCGAGCAGGGGGACCGGGTCGGGATCTGGGCGCCGAACTGCGCCGAGTGGACCCTCGTGCAGTACGCCACCGCGAAGGCCGGAGTCGTCCTGGTCACCCTCAACCCGAGCTACCGCAGCCACGAGCTCGGCTACGCGATCAACCAGTCCGGCCTGCGGCTGCTCTTCGCGACCTCGTCGTTCAAGACCAGCGACTACCGCGCGATGGTGGAGGAGGTCCGCCCCCAGTGCCCGTCGCTCGAGCGGGTGGTGCTCGTCGACACCGAGGACTGGGCCGAGCTCGTCGACGGCGGGACGGACCTGCCCGAGGGTGCGCTCGCCGCGCGCGCGGCCACACTGCGGCCCGAGGACCCGATCAACATCCAGTACACGTCGGGCACGACCGGCTTCCCCAAGGGCGCCACGCTCAGCCACCGCAACATCCTCAACAACGGCTTCCTCACGACCGAGCTGATCAACCTCACGGCCCAGGACCGGCTCTGCATCCCGGTGCCCTTCTACCACTGCTTCGGCATGGTCATGGGCAACCTCGGGTGCACCAGCCACGGGGCCACGATGGTGATCCCCGCGCCCGGGTTCGACCCCGAGACCACGCTGCGCACGATCGCGGAGGAGCGGTGCACGGCGGTCTACGGGGTGCCGACCATGTTCATCGCGATGCAGCACCACCCGACCTTCGCCGAGCATGACCTCTCGAGCCTGCGCACGGGCATCATGGCCGGATCGATCTGCCCGGTCGAGGTCATGAAGCGTTGCGTCGACGACATGCACATGGCCGAGGTCGCCATCGCCTACGGCATGACCGAGACCTCGCCGGTCTCCTGCCAGACGCGGGCCGACGACGACCTCGAGCGTCGTACGGCGACCATCGGGCGGGTCCACCCGCACGTCGAGATCAAGGTGGTCGACGCCGTCACGGGCGAGCAGGTCGAGCGGGGTGGGACCGGTGAGCTCTGCACCCGGGGCTACTCGGTGATGCTCGGCTACTGGGACGACGCGGACAAGACCGCCGAGGCGATCGACGCCGACGGCTGGATGCACACCGGCGACCTGGCCGTGATGCGCGAGGACGGTTACTGCACGATCGTGGGCCGCATCAAGGACATGGTGATCCGCGGCGGGGAGAACATCTACCCCCGCGAGATCGAGGAGTTCCTCTACGCGCACCCCGACATCGAGGACGTGCAGGTGGTGGGCGTCCCGGACGCGCGCTACGGCGAGGAGCTCTGCGCGTGGGTCCGGCTGCGTGCCGGCGCCGAGGGGCTCGACGCCGACGGGGTGCGGGCCTTCGCGGCCGGCAGGCTCGCGCACTACAAGATCCCGCGCTACGTGCTGGTCGTCGAGGAGTTCCCGATGACGGTCACCGGCAAGATCCGCAAGGTCGAGATGCGCGAGGAGTCGGCCCGGCTGCTGGGGCTCAGCGGCTGATCACGACCGGCACCGTCGCGACGGTGCCGGTGGCGCCGCGCCAGACGACCCGGCCGTCGTCGGTGCGGGAGCCCGGCGCACCAGGGCCGCTGACGGTCAGCGTCCACGTCGCGCTCTCGCCGGGCGCGAGACGCAGGGCCGCCGGCGTGACCCGCACCCGGTGGTCGAAACCGCGGGCGGCCGACGAGAAGTAGAGCCGTCGGCCGGTGGTGTTGGTGACGGTGCGGCTGGCGACCGCCTGACCCGGCCCGAGGGTGACGGACGCGGTGTTGAGGCCGGCGCGGCGGCCCTCCTGCCAGGCGCGGTAGTCGCCCGGCTCGAGCAGGTAGGCGAGGCCGGGCCGGGCGGCGTCGCGCACCCGCAGCAGGCCCGCGCCGGCGCGGGTGGCCGGCGCGCCCCGCAAGCGGTCGGCCGTGGTGGTGAGCGCCGAGCGGACCTGCACCGCCGACCACCCGTGGCGCGCGAGCAGGACGGCGGCCGCGCCGCTGACCGCAGCGGTGGCCGCCGACGTGCCGGTCGCGACGTCCCACCGCGGGCCTGCGTCGCGGGGCGGCACGGCACCGAGCACGCCCACGGCCGGGGCCACCAGGTCGGGCTTGAGGAGACCGTCGGCGGGGTCGTCGGTTCCGGAGAAGGGCGCCACGGTCCGGGTCGCGCGGTCGGCAGCGGCGGGGCTCAGGGTGACCCGGACCTGCGGACGGGCGGCGAGCAGACGCTTCATCGTGCGACCGGCAGCGCGGTCGAGGTGGATCGTCGGCACCCGGTGGAGGTCGGCGTCGACCGAGCCGCGCCGCACGTTGACCAGGACCATGCCGACCCCGTCGGCGAGGTCGACGGTCCCGGACTTGTCCACGCGCCCGACCTCGCCGCGGTCGCAGACGACGATGCGACCGGCCACGGCACGCGCGTCCAGGCTCCCGGGGGCGCACACGCGCGCGGCGGCGACCGTCGCACCGGGGGCCCGGGCCCGGGTGGCGAGGACGATGCGGGCGGGTCCGACCCGGCGGGAGGCGGCCATGGCTCCCTCGATCTCGGGGGCGAGGGCGGGGGCCCCGGGCAGGACCACCTCGCCACGTGGCTGCACGCCGAGCGTGCCGCCCACGGTGGTCACCCACGGGACCGGGTGGGCGGCGTGGGTGCCGTCGTTTCCGGTCGCGGCGGTGACGACGATGTCGGCCTCGGCCGCGCCCAGCAGGGCCAGGTCGAGGGTGTCGATGCGAGGGGGGCCGCCCACGGAGAGGCTGAGGACGTCCACGCCGTCGCGGGTGGCGTCGTCGACGGCGCTGACCAGGTCGGCGGTCGCGCAGCCGTCGTCGCGGGGGTCGGGCGCGCTCCAGCAGGCCTTGTAGACGGCCAGGCGTGCCTGGGGTGCGATCCCGGAGTAGCGCCCGAGGCGCTGGTCGTGGACGCGGACGTCGATGCCGGCGTTGCCGGCCGCGATGGAGGCCATCTGGGTGCCGTGGCCGTCGTCGTCGCGCGCCGAGAGCGACGCGGCCGCGCGCAGGTCGTCGGCGCCGAACCCCTCGACGTACCACCGGGAGCCGACGACCTTGCCGGTGCACACACGCGGTCCCTCCCCGGCCTCGCACGCCCCGGCGAAACCGCGCGGACGAGGACCCTGGCCGGGGGCGCGGGCGAAGAGGGGGCCCTGCGGGTCGAGGCCCGAGTCGACCAGAC
Source organism: uncultured Actinomycetota bacterium (assembly GCA_963827195.1). Lineage (GTDB taxonomy): Bacteria > Actinomycetota > Actinomycetes > Propionibacteriales > Nocardioidaceae > Nocardioides. The sequence continues at coordinate 150,955 of CAWGZT010000010.1, read as the reverse complement.
CGATGACGACCCCGGCGCCGCCGCCGGTGCTCGTCGTCGCTGCCACCCCCGCAGCCGCCCTGCCCGGGAGACCGGCGAGGGGACGCACGCTGTTGCGCTCCACCAGGGCCACGGCCGGGTCCTCGCCGAGGGTCGCGGCCTGCGCGTCGGTGAGCCGGACGGCGAAGCCGTTGAGGGCGGCGGTCCAGCGGTAGACCGGTGCGGGGTCGTCGACCGCGGCCAGGACCCTGTCCTGGCGTGCGAGCAGACGGGTGGCGTCGGCGGCCCCGCCGGCCAGGCCGGGGCCGTGCAGGGTGACGAGGTAGAGGGCCCCGTCGTGGGAGGCGTCGGCCAGGGCCTGCGTCGGCGAGGGTGCGACGAGACCCAGCGCGGCCCCGAAGAGCGCGACGAGGACGACCGCGGCGCGGCGGGTGCCACGGGCGTGCCGTCGTGCTGCCGGGCGTGCTGCCGGGCGTGCTGCCGGGTGTGCTGCTGGGGTCACGGTGTCCTCGTCGAAAGGGCGGAGCCCGCCATTCTGTCTCACCGACCCCATCCGTGACCGGCGAACGGGTGGCCCGGTCCGCCACCTACGCTTGGCCGGTGCCTCCTCGTCCCCTCGTCGTGGGCTTCGACCTCGACATGACGCTCATCGACACCGTCCCCGGGTTCGGGGCGGTGCTGCGCGTCCTCGGCGCGGAGCTGGGGGTCGACTTCCCGGTCGCGCAGATGTCCGCGCGGCTCGGTCCGCCGCTCGAGAGCCTCTTCGCCGGACACCTCGACGAGGACGCCATCGGTCCCGCGGGCGACCGCTTCCGCGAGCTCTACCCCGCGCACGCCATCGACCCCGTGCCGGTCCTGCCGGGTGCCCACGCTGCGCTCGCCGCCGTACGACGGCACGCCGGGCGGGTGGTCGTGGTCACGGGCAAGTTCCCCCGCAACGCCCAGCTGCACGTCACCCACCTCGGGCTCGACGTCGACGTGCTCGAGGGGTGGGTGTGGGGGCTGGGCAAGGCCGACGCCCTGGTGCGCGAGGGGGCCGGGGTCTATGTCGGTGACCACGTCCACGACGTCGAGGGCGCCCTGGCGGCCGGGGTGCGGAGCGTGTCCGTGCTCACCGGCGGCTGCACCCGTGAGGAGCTCCTCGACGCCGGCACCCACGTGGTCCTCGACGACCTGCGCCACTTCCCGGCGTGGCTGGACGGCCACGTCGCCGCGAGCGGCTGAGGCACGCGAGGCAGCCGTCCCCCGACCCCCGTGGGCGGCTTGTCGAGATGGCCTAGTCTGTGCCGTTGCGCTCGGATCGGCCGGGCCGTCGTGGAGAGGTCTGACCGTGCCCAGTGGCAAGGTGAAGTGGTTCGACGCAGGCAAGGGGTTCGGCTTCCTGTCCCAGGAGGACGGGCCGGACGTCTACGTGCACTCGGACGCGCTGCCCGAGGGGATGACGGTCCTCAAGCCCGGCGCCCGCGTGGAGTTCGGCATCGCCCAGGGCCGCCGTGGTGACCAGGCGCTCCAGGTGCGGGTCCTCGACGAGCAGGCCTCCGTGGCCCGCAACCAGAAGCAGGCCAAGCGCCGCCCGCCCGAGGAGATGGCGCCGATCGTCGAGGACCTGATCCGGCTCCTCGACGGCGTCGGCGAGGCCTACCGCCACGGCCGGCACGCCGACCCCCGCACCGCCAAGCCCGCCGCCAAGCTGCTCCGCGCCCTCGCCGACGAGCTCGAGCTCTGACGCCGCCGGGCTGAGGCGCGGGCTCGGCTCAGAACGCCGCGGCACCCTCAGACGTACGACGGGCTCGGCCGGCGAGGACGACGACCGTCCAGGCGGCGAGGACGACGGCGGCGACGCCGAGACCCAGCCGGGGGAGGAGCGGCAGCGCGATGCCGACGAAGCCGCCGATCACCCAGGCCAGCTGGAGGGTCGTGTCGCTGCGGGCGAAGGCGCTGGCCTGCACGTGCGACCGCACCCCTGACTGGATGGTGGCGTCGAGGGAGACCTTGGCCAGCGACTGGGCCAGGCCCGCGGTGAGGCCCACCAGCGCGATCATCAGGATGCCGTAGAAGAGCCCGGCCAGGGCGATCACGACCGCGTCGGCGACGAGCGCGACCACGACCATCACGGCGGGGTTGATCTTCTTCAGCAGCGAGGCGAGCAGGATGCCGAGGGTGTTGCCCAGACCGGCCCCGCCGATGACGATGCCGAGCGTGAGCTCGGGGGCGTAGTCGCCGATGGGGTTGTCGCGGAAGAGGAACGCCATGAACATCGTGAGGAAGCCCGAGAGCCAGCGGGGACCGCAGTTGGCGCGCAGCGCGAAGGCCACCTCCGGGGGGATCCGGGTGCCGCGACGGCCCTCGGCGCTGGTGCCGGAGCCGCGCATCGTCATGGCCTGCTCACCGGCGCTCGCGTCGACCTTGGCGGGCAGCCGGATCGCGGCGACCGTGCCGAGGACGAAGACGAGGAAGGCGAAGCGCAGCGACCACTCCGCGCCGACGGTGGCAGCGAGCCCGGCGATCGGGGCCGCGACGGCTGCGCCCACGATGCCGGCCAGCGAGACCCGGCCGTTGGCCTTGACCAGGGTGAGGTCGGCGGGGAGCAGGCGCGGCACCGCCGCGGCCCGGGTCACGCCGTAGGCCTTGGAGGAGACCAGGACGCCCAGGGTGGCCGGGAAGAGCCAGGCGGAGTCGTTGGCGACGGCGTCGGCGAGCACCCAGCAGAGGAAGGCACGCAGGGCGAAGGTGCCGCCCATCGCCCACCGGCGACCGTGGCTGAACTTGTCGAGGAAGGGGCCGATCAGGGGGGCCACGATCGCGAAGGGCAGCATCGTGAGCCCGAGGAAGAGTGCGACCTGGCCGCGGGCCTCGCTGGTCGCGCCGGCGAAGAAGAGCGTGCCGGCCAGCGAGATGACGACGGCGGCGTCGGCGGCGGCGTTGCAGGCGTGGAGCTGGATGAGCCGGGCCAGCCCGGACTGGTCGGCGCCCTGCGCGTTGGCGGCACGACGGGCCTGGCGCACCGTGTAGGAGCCGGCCCGGCCCGCCCCCCGCGCCGCGCCGCGCACGCCCTTGGCCGTGACCTTGACCCCGGTGCCCAACCCGGTGCCCAACCCGCGACCCGCGGCCCGTGCGCGCTCCCCCGAGGGGGGCGTCGGCGGCGGCTCGTGGGGCGACGACGTCATGGGCCCATCCTGCCCCGCCGGTCGCAGGACCGGCCCGACACCCCGCCGCCGACCCGGCCCGACCTGACAGCAGTGGCCTGCATGAGTCATGCTTTCGACCGTGTCGATCATCGTGCGCAGCAAATCCGACTCCGTGGCCGCGTCTGCCGTCGACGAGGCGCGCTCCGCGCTGCTCCTCGACGTGGACGCCGCAGACGTGGGGGAGCACCTGGGCTCCCAGGCCGACGGCGAGCGCGTCGTCACCCACCTCTTCGCGTGCAACCGCAAGGGCTACGTCGGGTGGCGCTGGTCGGTCACCGTGGCCCGCGCCTCGCGCCAGAAGCACGTCACCGTCGACGAGGTCGTCCTGGTCCCCGGCGACGGCGCGATCATCGCCCCCGAGTGGGTGCCCTACCGCGAGCGACTTCAGCCCGGTGACATGTCCGCGGGCGACCTGCTGCCCGTCGACGACGACGACGCCCGCCTCGTCCCGACCTACTCCTTCGGCGACGACCCGCTCGACCCCGACGAGAAGGCGCAGGTCCGCGACGTCGCGAAGGACCTCGGGCTGGGGCGGGTGCGCACGCTCTCCCTCGAGGGTCGTGAGATGGCCGCGCAGCGCTGGTACGACGGCGACGGCGGCCCCGACTCGCCCCTGGCGCAGGCGGCTCCCGACACGTGCCACGGCTGTGGCTTCCTGGTGCGGATGGCCGGTCCGCTCGCCGACACGTTCGGCGTGTGCGCCAACGGCGACGCCAACGACGACGGTCGCGTGGTGGCCTTCAGCCACGGCTGCGGCGCCCACTCCGAGGTGCGCCTGGCCAAGAAGCACGAGCCGGTCCCGATGCCCGAGCACGTCTTCGACACCTTGTCGAGCGACGACTACGACCTGATCTGAGCCCGACCCGGGCGCGAGCAGACGACGAAGGGGCCCGACCAGCACTGCCGGTCGGGCCCCTTCGTCATGCGTCGGGTGCGGCTCAGCCCTCGGCGGCCGCGGCGGCGGCCTTCTCGGAGCCGGCGCCCTCGGTGGAGAGGCGACCGCCCTTGTCCTCCAGGTGGGCGCGGATGAACCAGTGGAAGAGCTCGAGCTGCTCGGTCTGCCCGATGAACATGTCCTCGGTGATGGGGTCGAGCTCGCCGAGCTCCTTGATGCCCTCGCGGTAGCTGGTGATCACGCCCTGGTAGACGAGGTCGAGCGCCCCGAGGTGCTCCTGGGTGGTGCCGCGGCCGATGCTGTACTCGTCCCACGTGCGGGCCGAGACGATCGAGCCGGGGGTGCCCTGCGGGGATCCGCCGAAGGTGGCGATGCGCTCGGCGAGGTCGTCGGCGAAGCCGCGCACGGCGTCGACCTGCGGGTCGATCATCTCGTGCACGGAGATGAAGTGCGGTCCGACGACGTTCCAGTGCACGTGCTTGAGGGTCAGGTGCAGGTCGTTGGCGGCGTGGAGACGAGCCTGGAGCAGCTCGACGACGCGCTCGGCGTCGGCGTCGGCGATGCCCGGAACGGTGTAGTGCAGCTTGGGAGTCATGCCAGTCCCGTACCCGGCCCGGTGCCGCCGAAACCTGGCTGTATGACACGTCACCTGCTCGTGCGGGTCACCCGGCGTGCCGTTCAGGCGGACGCGGTGGGATCGGGGTCCGCGACGGCGGTGCGGAAGGTGCGCCGTCGCTTGCAGTACTCCAGGCCCAGCAACCCCAGGCCGACGCCGGTCAGGCAGGTCCACAGCCACCAGGTCGTGTCGTCCTCGGCCAGCCGGCCGTAGAACGGGAGCAGGGCGAGGAAGCCGAGGAGGAACAGGGCGGTCCCGACCTGCACGGTGCGCACGCCGTCGACGTCGAGCGGCTCCACGTCGGCCAGGAGGTAGGTCTTGTTCCTGAACTCGTGCTTCATCGGCTGGTCGTCGCGGAGCTCCACGTGTCCACGCTAGCCGACACCGTGCGCGTCCGGCGCGGGCATCTGCCATGCTCCGTGCCCGTGAGCACGAAGACGAGTGGGCCCCGGGCCGCGGTAGACGGTTACTTCAAGATCAGCGAGCGAGGCTCCAGCGTCGGCCGAGAGGTGCGCGGCGGGGTCGTGACGTTCTTGACGATGGCCTACATCATCGTCCTCAACCCGATCATCCTGCTCCAGGGCGAGGACAAGTTCGGCAACCTGCTCGCCGACGGGGACTTCGCCGCCATCAGTGCCGCGACCGCCCTGGTCGCCGGTGTCGTGACGTTGCTGATGGGCGTGGTCGCCAACTTCCCGCTCGCCCTCGCCACGGGCCTGGGCCTCAACGCCTTCGTCACCTTCTCCATCGCCAGCCAGATGACCTGGGCCGACGCCATGGGCCTGGTCGTCATCGAGGGCCTCGTCATCCTCGTGCTGGTGCTGACCGGCTTCCGGGAGGCCGTCTTCAACGCCGTGCCCGCGCAGCTCAAGATCGCGATCTCGGTCGGCATCGGTCTCTTCATCGCCCTCATCGGCCTCGTGGACGCCGGCTTCGTACGCCGCACGGCCGCCGGCCCGGTGCCGGTCGAGCTCGGGATCGGGGGTCAGCTGCAGGGCTGGCCCGTCCTGGTCTTCGTCGTCGGCCTCGCGCTGGTGCTCGGCCTCTACGTGGCCAAGGTGCGCGGCGCGATCCTGATCGCCATCGTCCTCACCACCGCGCTGGCCATCGTCGTGGAGAAGCTCGCCAAGGTGGGCCCCACCTTCACCGACGACGGGGTCAACCCGACCGGGTGGAACCTCAACGTCCCCGCCATCCCGACCGACATCGTGGCCTGGCCCGACCTGCAGCTGATCGGCGAGTTCTCGCTGCTCGGCTCCTGGGAGAACGCCGGCGTGGTCACGGTGTTCCTCTTCATCTTCACGCTGCTCCTCGCCGACTTCTTCGACACGCTCGGCACGATGACCGCCATCGGCGCGGAGGCCGGGCTGCTGGACGAGGAGGGCAACCCGCCCAACACGCGTCGCATCCTGGTCGTCGACTCCCTGGCCGCGGTCGCGGGCGGCGCCGCCTCGGTCTCGAGCAACACCTCCTACATCGAGTCCGCCTCCGGTGTCGCGGAGGGCGCCCGGACCGGTCTCGCCTCGGTCGTCACCGGCGTGCTGTTCCTCCTGGCCACGTTCCTGGCCCCGCTGGTCACGGTGATCCCCAACGAGGCGGCCGTGCCCGCCCTGGTGCTGGTCGGCTTCCTGATGATGCAGCAGGTCAAGGGCATCGACTGGGACGACCTCGAGATCGGGATCCCGGCCTTCCTGACGATCGTGCTCATGCCGTTCACCTACTCGATCTCCGCGGGCATCGGCGCGGGCTTCCTGGCCTACGTCTTCATCAAGGTCGTGCGCCGCAAGGCCGGCGACGTGCACCCGCTGATGTGGGGCGTCGCACTCCTCTTCGTCCTCTACTTCGCGATCTCGCCCATCTCCGCCTGGATCGGCTGACCGCTTGCCGGGGTGGCGTCATGATGGGCGCGTGGAAGCCCCCCAGGAGATGCTCGTGCGCCCGAGCGACGACTGCGGGACGGCCGTGCTCGTGCTCGCCGGCTCCAGCGGGGCGCTCGAGACCGAGCGCTGCCGGGTGCTCGCCGCCCACGGCGCCACCGCGCTGACGATCCGGTGGTTCGGCGGGCCAGGTCAGCAGCCCGGCCCCTTCGAGGTGCCGGTCGAGACCTTCACCGCAGCCCTCGACCGGCTCGCTCCCGACGCCGACCGCCTGGCGGTCGTGGGGTCGTCCTTCGGCGCGGAGGCGGCGCTGCTGACCGCCTCGCTCGACGCCCGGGTCGACGCCGTGGTCGCGCTGGCGCCGTCGTCGGTCGTGTGGGCCGGGGTCGACGAGCTGGGCCGCCAGACCTCGCACTGGACGCGGGGCGGACGGGCGGTGTCCTTCGCCCCCTTCGACGACTCGTGGGCCGCCGACACCGACCCGCCCTCCTACCGGCGCCTCTACGAGCAGAGCCTGCGCCGCCACGCCGAGGAGGCCGCCGCTGCCGCCATCGCGGTCGAGCAGATCCTCGGCGACGTCGTGCTCGTCGCGGGGGAGGACGACCAGGTGTGGCCGGCCGCGGACTTCGCCCGCGCGATCGCCTCACGTCGTACGTCGTCCGGGCGCGAGACCGTCGTGGTCACCCACCCCGCCGCCGGTCACCGGGTCGTGCTCCCCGGTGAGGTGCCGGTCGAGCGGGGGAGGGCGATGGCCCGCGGAGGGAGCGCCGAGGCGGACGCCGCCCTCGGACGGCTGGCCTGGCCGCACGTGGTCCGGAGCCTGCACCTGCTGCCCTGAAGACGTGACCTGAGGACGTGACCTGAGGACGTGACCTGAGGACGTGACCGGGGCGACCGGCCGGGCGGGAATGCCCGGGCGGCCCGACGACTTGTGCCGAGGGAGACCTCCGACCGGGCCCTCCCCCCGAGTGAGCAGACCTTGAGCCCCACGTTCCGTTCCCTGCACAACGCCAACTACCGCCGCTACGCCGCCGGCAACCTGGTGTCCAACGTCGGCACCTGGATGCAGCGTGTCGCGCAGGACTGGCTGGTCCTGCTGCTGACCGCCAACAGTGCCGCGGCGATCGGGATCACCACCGGCCTGCAGTTCCTGCCGTTCCTGCTGCTCTCGCCGGTCGCCGGGCTCGTGGCCGACCGGATCCCCAAGCGCCGCCTGCTCCAGATGACCAACGTCGCCATGGCGGCTCCGGCCCTGGTGCTCGGCGTCCTCGCCGTCACCGGCACCGTGCAGATCTGGCACGTCTACGTGCTCGCGCTGGTGCTGGGTGTGGCCTCGGCCTTCGACGCCCCGGCGCGCCAGTCGTTCGTCTCCGAGATCGTCTCGGCCGAGGACCTCACCAACGCGGTGGGCCTGAACTCCGCCGGCTTCAACTCCGCCCGCATCCTGGGCCCGGCCATCGCCGGCATCTCGATCGCGCTCCTCGGCTCGGGGGTGGGCGCCACCGGTTGGGTCATCCTGATCAACGGGCTCAGCTACGTCGCCCCGATCGTGATGCTCGCGTCCCTGGACGGCTCCCGGCTGGAGGTGGCGGCCCTGGTGGCGCGCGAGCCGGGGCAGATCCGTGCGGGCGTCGCCTACGTGCGGGCCAGACCCGACCTGATGCTGATCCTGGGGATCGTCTTCTTCACCGGCACCTTCGGACTCAACTTCCAGATGACCTCGGCGCTGATGGCCACCCAGGTCTTCGACAAGGGGCCGGCGGAGTTCGGTCTGCTCGGCACCTTCATGGCCGTCGGCTCCCTGGCCGGCTCGTTGCTCGCAGCCAGCCGGGAAGGGGTCCGGCACCGGGTCGTGGTCCTGGCGGCCGTGTCCTTCGGCCTGCTCGAGATCGTGGCCGGCCTCGCGCCGTCCTACCTGCTCTTCGCCCTGCTGTGCCCGTTGCTCGGGATCACCGCGCTGACCATGATCACCAGCGCCAACTCCTTCATGCAGCTCAACACCGACGCCGGCATGCGGGGACGCGTGATGGCGCTCTACATGATGATCTTCATCGGCGGCACCCCGCTCGGGGCGCCCCTGGTCGGGTGGGTGGGCGAGGTCTTCGGCGCCCGCTGGACGCTGATCTTCGGCGGGGCCATGACGGTGGCGGGGGTGCTGCTCGCCAGCGCCCTCTACCTGCGGGGCCAGACCCGTCGCGAGACCCTGCGCGTGGCCGCCCCGGCCGCGTTTTGACCCTCACCCAGGCGGCCGGTAATCTCGGTCCTCGTGTCTGGGACGACCAGATGCGTTGCGCGTGCCCAAATCCGGGTGCTCACCACTGGCACATAGATTCAAGCGTCACGTCGTGCTGGCAAAGCGCCGAGCACAGAGAGCATTACAGAAAGGGAACCACCAGGTGCCCACGATTAACCAGCTGGTCCGCAAGGGCCGCCAGGACAAGGTGTCGAAGAGCAAGACACCTGCCCTGAAGGGTTCGCCCCAGCGACGCGGTGTCTGCACCCGCGTCTACACCACCACCCCGAAGAAGCCGAACTCCGCCCTCCGCAAGGTCGCCCGCGTGCGCCTGTCGAGCGGCGTCGAGGTCACGGCCTACATCCCGGGCGTCGGTCACAACCTCCAGGAGCACTCCATCGTGCTCGTCCGCGGCGGCCGGGTGAAGGACCTCCCCGGTGTCCGTTACAAGATCATTCGCGGCACGCTCGACACCCAGGGTGTCAAGAACCGCAAGCAGGCACGCAGCCTCTACGGTGCCAAGAAGGAGAAGAGCTAATGCCCCGCAAGGGTCCGGCCCCCAAGCGGCCGATCGACATCGACCCGGTCTACGGCTCGCAGCTGGTCTCCCAGCTCGTCTCCAAGGTCCTCCAGGACGGCAAGAAGCAGGTTGCCCAGCGCATCGTCTACGGCGCGCTCGAGGGTTGCCGCGAGAAGAACGGCACCGACCCCGTCGTCACGCTCAAGCGTGCGATGGACAACGTCAAGCCGGCCCTCGAGGTCAAGTCCCGCCGCGTCGGTGGAGCGACCTACCAGGTCCCCATCGAGGTCAAGGGCACCCGCGGCACCACGCTCGCGCTGCGCTGGCTCGTGGGCTACGCCGCGGACCGTCGCGAGAAGACGATGTCCGAGCGACTGATGAACGAGATCCTCGACGCGTCCAACGGCCTCGGTGCCGCTGTGAAGAAGCGCGAGGACACGCACAAGATGGCCGAGTCGAACAAGGCCTTCGCCCACTACCGCTGGTGACCCATGCGTGAGGAGTGCGCCGCACTCCTCACGCCACCCGCATCCCAACCACCTCCGAGGGACTGAGACTTTCAGTGGCTGTCGACATCACAACGGACCTCAACAAGGTCCGCAACATCGGCATCATGGCGCACATCGATGCCGGCAAGACCACCACCACCGAGCGCATCCTGTTCTACACCGGCATCACCTACAAGATCGGTGAGGTGCACGACGGTGGGGCAACGATGGACTGGATGGAGCAGGAGCAGGAGCGTGGCATCACGATCACCTCTGCTGCGACCACCTGCTGGTGGAAAGAGCACCAGATCAACATCATCGACACCCCGGGCCACGTCGACTTCACCGCCGAGGTAGAGCGCTCGCTGCGCGTCCTCGACGGCGCGGTCGCCGTGTTCGACGGCGTCGCCGGTGTCGAGCCCCAGACGATGACCGTGTGGCGCCAGGCCAACAAGTACTCCGTGCCTCGCATGTGCTTCGTCAACAAGCTCGACCGCACCGGTGCCGACTTCTTCCGCTGCGTCGACATGATGATCGAGCGCCTCAACTCCACCCCGCTGGTCCTTCAGCTGCCGATCGGCGCCGAGGGCGACTTCATCGGCGTCGTCGACCTGGTGGGCATGCGCGCGCTGGTCTGGCGCGGCGAGACCACCATCGGCGAGGACTACACCGTCGAGGAGATCCCCGCCGAGCTGGCCGAGCAGGCCGCCGAATACCGCGAGAAGCTCCTGGAGACCCTGTCGGACGCCGACGACGTCATCATGGAGAAGTTCCTCGAGGAGGGCGAGTTCTCCGTCGAGGAGCTGGAGGCCGCGATCCGTCGCGCCACCCTCGCCGACAAGATCAACCCGGTGCTGTGCGGCACGGCGTTCAAGAACAAGGGCGTCCAGCCCCTGCTCGACGCCGTCGTCAAGTACCTCCCCTCGCCCCTGGACATCGACGCGATCATCGGTCACTCCGTCAAGGACGAGACCGTCGAGATCAAGCGTCTCCCGTCCGACGACGAGCCGTTCTCGGGCCTGGCCTACAAGATCGCCACGGACCCGCACCTCGGCAAGCTGATCTACGTGCGCGTCTACTCCGGCAAGCTCGCCGCCGGTGCGACCGTGGTCAACTCGGTCAACGGTCGCAAGGAGCGGATCGGCAAGGTCTACCAGATGCACGCCAACAAGCGTGAGGAGATCGCGTCGGTCGGTGCCGGTCAGATCGTGGCGGTCATGGGTCTCAAGGACACCAAGACCGGTCACACGCTGAGCGACCCGCAGAACCAGGTCATCCTCGAGTCGATGACGTTCCCGGCCCCGGTGATCGAGGTCGCGATCGAGCCCAAGACCAAGAGCGACCAGGAGAAGCTGGGCACCGCGATCCAGCGCCTGTCCGACGAGGACCCCACGTTCACCGTCAAGGCGGACGAGGAGACCGGTCAGACCATCATCGCCGGCATGGGCGAGCTCCACCTCGAGATCCTCGTCGACCGCATGAAGCGCGAGTTCCGCGTGGAGGCGACCGTCGGCAAGCCGCAGGTGGCCTACCGCGAGACCCTCCGCAGGGAGGTCACCAAGCACAGCTACACCCACAAGAAGCAGACCGGTGGGTCCGGCCAGTTCGCCAAGGTGGTCGTCTCGCTCGGCCCCAACATCGACCCCGAGACCGGCACCGGCGCGGGCTACACCTTCGTCAACGCCGTGTCCGGTGGTCGCGTGCCGAAGGAGTACATCCCCTCGGTCGACCAGGGTGGGCAGGATGCCCTCGAGTTCGGTATCCTCGCTGGCTACCCGATGGTCGACGTGAAGTTCACGCTGGAGGACGGCGCCTACCACGACGTCGACTCCTCGGAGCTCGCGTTCAAGATCGCCGGCAACCAGGCCTTCAAGGAGGCCGCACGCATGGCCAAGCCGGTCCTGCTGGAGCCGATGTTCGCCGTCGAGGTGATCACGCCCGAGTCGTTCCTCGGCACGGTCATCGGCGACATCAACAGCAGGCGCGGCCAGATCCGCGCGCAGGAGGAGCGGCACGGCGACATCGTCGTCGCAGCCCTCGTGCCGCTGTCAGAGATGTTCGGGTACGTTGGCGACCTGAGGTCCAAGACCTCCGGCCAGGCTTCGTACTCGATGGAGTTCGACTCGTACGCCGAGGTTCCCACGAACATCGCCGACGAGATCATCAAGAAGGTGCGCGGCGAATAACCACGGTTGCCCACCGCGCACCATCGGCCTGCACAATCCCGTCAGTACGAGTCAAGTAACAACACACCCAGGAGGAGCCCACAGTGGCTAAGGCGAAGTTCGAGCGGACCAAGCCGCACGTCAACATCGGAACCATTGGTCACATCGACCACGGCAAGACGACGTTGACCGCAGCAATCACGAAGGTGCTGCACGACAAGTACCCGACTCTCAACGCTGCATCGGCGTTCGACGAGATCGACAAGGCTCCCGAGGAGCGTCAGCGCGGCATCACGATCTCGATCGCCCACGTGGAGTACCAGACCGAGGCGCGTCACTACGCCCACGTCGACTGCCCCGGTCACGCGGACTACATCAAGAACATGATCACCGGTGCGGCCCAGATGGACGGCGCGATCCTCGTGGTCGCCGCCACCGACGGTCCGATGCCGCAGACGCGTGAGCACGTGCTGCTCGCCCGCCAGGTCGGCGTGCCCGCCCTGGTCGTGGCGCTCAACAAGTGCGACATGGTCGACGACGAGGAGCTCATCGAGCTCGTCGAGATGGAGGTGCGCGAGCTCCTCTCCGAGTACGAGTTCGACGGCGACGACATCCCCGTCGTCCGCGTTGCCGCCTTCCCCGCCCTCCAGGGCGACGAGAAGTGGGGCGAGTCGATCGTCGAGCTGATGAACGCTGTCGACGAGTCCATCCCGACCCCGGCACGTGAGACGGACAAGCCGTTCCTCATGCCCGTCGAGGACGTCTTCACCATCACCGGTCGCGGCACGGTCATCACCGGCCGCATCGAGCGTGGCATCGTGAAGGTCAACGAGGAGGTCGAGATCATCGGCATCCGCACGACCTCGCAGAAGTCCACGGTCACCGGCGTCGAGATGTTCCGCAAGCTGCTCGACGAGGGTCAGGCCGGCGAGAACGTCGGTCTCCTGCTTCGTGGCACCAAGCGCGAGGACATCGAGCGCGGCATGGTCGTCATCAAGCCGGGCACCACGACCCCGCACACCAACTTCGAGGCGTCCGTCTACATCCTCTCGAAGGAGGAGGGTGGCCGTCACACGCCGTTCTTCGACAACTACCGCCCGCAGTTCTACTTCCGCACCACGGACGTGACCGGCGTCGTGACCCTCCCCGAGGGCACCGAGATGGTCATGCCTGGTGACAACACGGAGATGAGCGTCGAGCTGATCCAGCCGATCGCCATGGACGAGGGCCTGCGTTTCGCGATCCGTGAAGGTGGCCGCACCGTCGGCGCCGGCCGGGTCACCAAGATCACCAAGTGATCCCCGCGCCCTAGGCGCACCCGCACCACCAGCTCGGCCCCGGACCTCGTGTCCGGGGCCGAGCTGCATTTCACGCCGGCCCTGGGTCAGGTGAGGGGAGCCCGGCGCCGAATGGTCTCGACCCCTCGGTGTCCGCGAGGATGGGGCCATGAGCGACCGAGTCCTTCCCGCCCGGCCCCACCGCAAGCTGACCGAGGACGGGCAGCGGATGCGGGAGGTGCTGAGCTACTCGCGCCGCGGCAGCCGTTTCACCCCCAGCCAGCAGGAGGCGTGGGACGCCCACCACGAGGGGTGGGTGATCCCGGACGCGGCGGTGGAGGAGCCCGGGTTCACCTGGGCGCAGTGGTTCGGCCGCGAGGCGCCGCTGATCATCGAGATCGGCAGCGGCGTCGGTGAGGCGACCGGTGTGCTGGCCGCCGCCCGACCGGACTGCAACGTCCTCGCCGTCGAGGTCTGGTTGCCCGGCGTCGCCGCCGGCCTGGCCGAGGTGGCCGACGCCGGCGCGAGCAACGTGCGTTTCTGCTCCGTCGACGCCGTCTGGGCCATCGAGCACCTCGTGGCACCCGGGGGCATCCGTGAGCTCTGGACCTTCTTCCCCGACCCGTGGCCCAAGACCCGGCACCACAAGCGCCGCATCGTCCGGCCGGACTTCGCCGCGCTGGTCGCCTCCCGTCTCGAGCCCGGCAGCACCTGGCGCCTCGCGACCGACTGGGCGGCCTACGCCGAGCGGATGGTGGCCGTCCTCGACGCCGAGCCCGGCCTGGAGGGTGGGCCCGTGGAGCGGTGGTCGGACCGGCCGGTCACCAAGTTCGAGCGCAAGGGACTCGCCGTCGACCGCGACATCGTCGACCTCGCCTACCGCCGCGTCGGCTGAGCGCGCCCGGCCGTGACGGCCTGGGTGGACCTCACACCTGGCGCCGCGGTCGGGTCGACAGGTCCTGGAGGAGCGCGAGCTCCTCGTCGACGAACCGGTCGTGCTCGCCGATCGCCTCGAGCTCGACCTTGATCGAGCGCTGCATCTCGAGCGCGTCGTCCACCCGGTCGAGGTGGCGCATCGCCCACGCGACCATCCAGCGCGCGACCCGGGTGCGACCGGCGTGACCCTGCCGCTCGCGAGCCGTCCAGGCATTCTCGAAGGCCGCGAGCGCGTCGTGCCACTCTCCGGCGTCCGCGTGGGCCATGCCGATGTCGTTGAGCAGCGAGGCGTCCCAGTCGCGGGCGCGCATGTCGTGGCTCGCCCGGGCGATGCGCAGCGCCTCCTCGTGGAGTGCCGGCTGCTCCTCCGGGGTCGCCACCAGCGCCAGCATGTGCAGGGCGTCGACATGCACCTCGTCGACCCCCACGGCCGCCGACACGGCCGCCTCGAAGGCCGGTCGGGCGAGCTCCGGCAGCCCCCGCGAGCGCAGGACCCGACCCCGCTCGAGCGCGATGCGCGCGCTCACCTCGGGGTCCACCGCGGTGGTGGCGGCCAGCAGCCCCAGCGCGTCGTCGTACCTCCCCTGGAGGCCGACGGCCCGCGCCAGCTGGGTCATCAGCACCTGCTGGTCCCGACCCCCCGCGCCGCGCATGGCCAGGCGGAAGCGGGTCTCCGAGGACGCGGGGTCGTCGAAGTCCCACAGGGCGGTCAGGTTGGGCATGGGGCCATCTTGTCGGACCGGCCGGTGCCTCCACCCAACCTTTGCGGCATCCGGGGTGTCCCCACCTCCTGACACCCCCGCTCGGAGAGGATCTTCCCCATGACAGACCCGTGGTCAGGACTCACGTTCAGTGAGTTCATGAGCGCGCGGTGGACCCCGCTGTTCCGCACCGCCTACCTCCTCACGGGGGACCGGCACGAGGCCGAGGACCTGCTCCAGTCGGCCCTCGCCCGCACGTGCGTGCGCTGGGACTCCATCCGCGACAAGGGCGCCGCCGACGCCTACGTGCGCACCGCGATGCTCCACCAGATGTCGCGCCAGTGGCGCAAGCGCCGGCGCGAGGTGCCCACCGACGACCTCCCCGACGTCGGTCACGCGGGCGGGCTCGACGTCCGGGCCGACCACCTCGCACTGTGGGCGGAGATCCGACGGCTGCCGCCGCGGATGCGCGCGACGCTCGTCCTGCGCTACGTCGAGGACCTCACCGAGGCTGCGACCGCCTTCGAGCTCGGGTGCTCGGTCGGCACCGTCAAGAGCCAGACCCACCACGCCCTCCAGCGGCTGCGTGCCGCGCTTCCCGACCTGCAGCTCGTCCAGGAGATGTCATGACCCGCACCGAGATCGAGACCGCGCTCACCGAGGTGGGCCAGGCGGTCACCGCGCCCGAGATCGACCACCTCGCCTTCCGGGCCCGTGTCCGCGCCGAGCGTCGCCGTCGTACGACGGGCCGGGCGCTGGCGGCGACGGGCATCGCCGCCGCCGTGGTCACCGCAGCCGGGGTGGCGCTCAGCGGGACCGTCGGGGGCAGCGGCGCCGATGACTCCGCCCGCGTGAGCGACACGACGCCCCAGGCACCGGGTGCCCGCGGCCTGAGCGAGACGGCCTGGTTCGTGCGCGGTGGCGAGCTGACCGCGCTGGACCCGTCGGGTCGCCTGCACGGGACGGGTGTGGCCTCCGAGGGCGTGGTCGGCTTCACCAGCGAGCGTGTCTATGCGCTCGACCGCGAGAGCCGCCTGGTCGTGCGGGGCGTCACCTACGACGACGAGGGGACCGGCGTGGCGACCCTCACCGAGGAGACCAGCCCGGTGACCGGCGCGGTGAGCAGCGTGGCACTCTCCGGCGACGGACGCTGGCTGGGCTGGCTGGACCTGTCGGGCACCGCCCACCGCTACGACCTCAAGGCCGGACGGGTGGACCTCCGGGTCGAGGTCGGGAGGAACGCCTCGCTGCCCGACGTCAGCGCCGAGGGCCTGCTGGTCTCGGACGACGGTGACCTCGCGCTGCACGCTGCGGGCTCGTCGATCCCGGTCCCCGTGCAGGGCGACGGCTACGGGGTCGCCTCGGAGGTGGCGATGGGCCAGGTGCTGGTGCAGGACCGCGACGGACGCTCGCGGCTCTACGACCTGACCGGCGGCGCCGCCGCGCTGGTCGAGACGTTCGAGGGGTTCGCGGTGCTCGCTCCCTACGCGGAGCGGGTCGCCGTCCTGGACGGGGAGATGTCGACGCTCTCGGTCTGGGACGGCGAGGCCAGCCCCGTGAGCGGGATCGACGGACGCGTCGACATGGTCCGGTGGATGGACGAGCGCACCCTGCTCGCGACCGCGCACAACGCTGAGGGCTCCGCGCTCTACGCCTGTGACCTCGACCTGCGCTGCTCGGTCCTGCCGGTCGACGGTGAGCTGAGTTTCTGAGGTGAGCGTCGAGTGACGCGTGGAGCATGCAGAATGCCCGTCTGAACCTGCACCACGCGTCACTCGACGGACCCAGCCGACGTGCCAACCCCTCAGACCAGGGCGGCGACGGCGAGCGCGAGCGCGGCGAGGGCGCACAGCGCGCGGAGCCGGTCGACGCGCAGCAGCCGTCGCAGGAGCGCCGGGTCGGGGGTGTCGAGGCGCCCGTGGGTGGGTGCCGCGGCGACCGCCGTGACGACGATCGCGGCGGCGGCGGCCAGGACGGCCGCGACGACGAGCCGGGTGGGGGAGTCGAGGAGCGCCCAGGCCCCTGCGGCGACGAGCCCGGCGTAGGTCACCACGACGAGAGGGACGATCAGGCGGCTGTGCCGGGCGTGCGCCTCGGTCCACGACGCCGCCGGCACCCGGGCGAGGACGGGGTAGACGAGCCCGGTGACGGTCAGCTGGAAGCCGGCGTGCAGGGCGGTGGCGAGCGCGAGAACGACGACTGCGCTCATCGCCGGCTCAGGGACCGATCGGTGAGCACGGCCCGGGCCGCACGCTCGCCGCTGACCATCGCTCCCTGGATGGACCCGGTGTCGCGGTGGTCGCCGCAGAGCACGATGCCGCGGTCGATCACGACGGGTCGACGCTCCGAGAAGGGCGAGAGCTGCACGGGCAGCGCGTGCGGGATCTCCTGGCGCGCGATGGAGCGCCAGCGGGAGGTGGCGCAGCCGAGCAGCTCGCCGGCGTGGCGGGTGACCTGCTCCTCGGTCGGGGCGGGCTCGCCGGGGTGCAGCAGCGCGGAGGCCTGGACCAGGTGCAGCCCCGCCGGGGCGTACGACGGCGCGGAGAGCGAGACGACCGCGGTGTTGAGCACGGGGCCGGTGGCGCGGGTGCGGGCGTCGACGTGGAGCAGGCCGCTGCCGGTCGGCGGCTCGTCGGTCGCGAACCAGTGCGTCACCACCCCCTTCATCGGCGGGGCGAACGCGCCCGTCAGTACCCTCGCCTCGGGTGCTGCGGTCGCGACCACGACGTGCCGGGTGCGGACCCGCTCGCCCGACACCGAGAGGGTGAAGTCACCCGCGGACCCCTCGATCGACTCGACCCGCCGCCCCAGGGAGATGCGTCCCTCGAGCGCCGCCGCGAGCTGCTCGGGCAGCGCCTGCATGCCGGCGGCAGGCAGGCTCGGCACCCCGGAGACGAAGGCACGCACGAGCAGCAGCGCGTAGGCGACCGAGGTCGACTGGTCGTCCTCGAGGACCACGCCTGCGAGGAAGCGCTCCAGCACGGTGCGCAGGTCGCCGTCCAGGCCCACGCGGTCCAACGACTCCCGCAGGCTCGTGTCGACCGAGCGCGGCAGCCGGGTCCCGAGCCGACCGCGACCGACGCCGGCGCGGACCAGGGGCGCGAGCCACCGGGTCATCGCGACGGCCTCGCGCGGCCGGCCGGCGACCGAGCGCAGCGTCGTGGGCAGCAGGCGGGGCTCCCGCCACGGGTGCCCGAGCTCCTGGAGCCCGCCGTCGAGCAGGGCGGCGACGCCCGCGGGGAAGGGCTGCAGCCCGAGGGCACCGACGTCGACGCTGCGCCGGACGGCGGGATAGCCCGGGTTGAGGAGCTGGAAGCCGCGGTCGACCAGGAAGCCGTCCACCACGTCGGTGCGGATCCGACCGCCGACGGCGTCGGAGGCCTCGATGACGCGCACCTCCGAGCCCGCGCGGGTCAGCGCCCGCGCGGCCTGGAGACCGGCCATGCCGGCGCCGACGACCACGACGTCCACGTCGGGCTGCGTCATCAGCGGCCGCCGAACCGGTCGACGTAGGCCACGACCCGGTTGAACATCGAGGTCACCGACGCGAGGTCGGCCAGGCCGGGCGCGGGCCGCTCCGCGAGGTCGTAGAGCACCGGGGCGGCAGCCTGGGGCAGGGCCGACGCGGCGACCTGCGTGCAGATGCGTGAGGCGTCGCGCACCGCGGCCGGCTCGACGGTCCACACCGACTCGAAGATCCGGTCGCGGTCGCGCACGCCGCTCTGACCGGGGAGCTCCCAGGCGGTGAGCGCGACCGGCAGGTCGACCGCGTCACAGATCACCGCCCACTCGCGGCGCATCGGTGCGTCGACGGCGAGGGGGACCTTGACCGGCGAGCTGCCGGGCTCCTCGTGGTCCCAGTCGGCGAAGACGAAGGCCGACCTGGCCACCCGCGCCAGCTCGGTCCAACGCTCGTGGGCCGGGTCGTAGTTCTTGCTCGCCTGGAAGGCGCCGAAGATGTGCGCCCGGTCGGCCTTGGCGCAGAACTCGTCCTCGATCGCCCAGGAGAGCGCGAGGAGGGTGGACTTCTTGAGCCGGTGGGTGGCCAGGTGCGGGTGCAGCCGGCGCAGCCCGGCGAAGACGGACGGGGCCGGGGGAGCGACGTCGAGGAGCGCCGCGCTCGTCGTCTCGCCGATGGCGACGTCGAGGCGGACGCCGGCGTCGCGACGGCGCACGACGGCGAGGACCGCCTCGACGTCGGCCTGGTCGTAGCGGCGGTGCCCGCTCTCCAGCCGGCGCGGGCTCGGGAAGCCGTGGCGCTGCTCCCACATCCGCAGGGTGGCCGTGCTGAGGCCGGTCCTCTCGGCGAGGTCGCCGATGGTCAGGGACGGGACGACGGAAGTTGCCCCTTGCGTAAACCTAGACATCGTGTTCATGATGGCAGCCTACTTCTTCAACATGCTGTTGAGGAAGTCCTGGCCAGAACTTCCTGGCGACACTACTTGGAGACGTGATGACGATGAACACCCAGCAGCAGGGCTCGCTCAACAACGAGGTCGTCGACTGGACCGACCTCGGGGCGCGGATGTGGACCTTCCTCACCGGTCGCGAGGCGGCCATCCACTACCGCTTCGAGGACATGGCCGTCGAGGTGCCACGAGACACCGGCGCCGCCTCGCCGCGCGCCACCTGGAAGCTCAACGGCACCCTGACGATCACGACCAGCGACGACGGCGGGCCCGTGGGGCCCGGGAGGGGCTAGACCATGTCGCTGAGCCTCGTGGCCGACCTCGAGTTCACCCTCGAGCGGCCCGGCACGACCCCGGTCCAGGGACGGTTGCGAGGATCCGGGCGGCACCTGACGCTCGAGGTCGACGACCCCGGCGCCTTCGCCGGTGCCGGCGACGCGGTCTCGGTGCGCTCGGTCGCGGAGGTGCTGGCCACGCAGGGGCTCGTGCTGCGCGTCATCCACCGCGGCGACCACCTCGTCTCGCTCGGCGCCGTCTCGTCCCCCTGGTGGCAGCGCCGGGTCACCGGCACCCGCCGGATCCGGCTGGGCAGCCTGCGCGGGGTCTGGACGTCGGCCCGGTCCCGCGCCCGCGGCACCGAGCCGGCGCTGCCGGGGCCCGGCCTGGTGCCGCCCGGCACGATGCTGCCGCTCTTCCCGACCATGCGTCGGCGCAACCGGCGCCCCGTCGGCACCACCCACGACCCCGCACACGGGGGCGGCGCCCGGCTGGTGCTGGCCGCCGAGATGGTCGCGCCCGGTGAGCGGCAACCGGTCTTCTGGCTCGAGGACGGCATGCTGATCGGCTCCGAGGCCGGGTGTGACGTCGTCCTTCCCGGCCTCGAGGCGGTGCACGCGCGCATCGTCCACGACGAGCGCGACGAGTGGGTGATCAAGGCCGTCGAGGGCGTCACCCGCGTCCACGGCGCTCCCGTCGTGGCGCAGATCCTGCGCACGGGCACCCGGGTCGACCTGGGTCCCCACCGGCTTGCCTACTTCCGGGAGGAGTACGCCGACCACGGACGCCCGTTCGGCGGTCGGATCGGGGGAGAGGCCGGCCGCCAGCTGCCGCAACCGCCGCGCGGCACGAGCGCCTGAGGGTCCGCGTCAGGGCAGCGCTCGCGGCACCCTCCGAACCGATTTGGCGCAGTCGCGGACATCTGCCAAGATAGTCAGGTTGCTCCGGCGGGTTGCCGGGGCGCGGCACATCTTGACTTCTGAATCGCGTCTCCTACTTCTTCTGGAGTGCTGTTCGATGTCCGGCTGAGCTCGCGCCGCACCAGGAGACCCGATCAGCCTGACGAACCGTCAGGCGCCACACAACACCTTGGCTCGAGAGTCGTGCCGTGTTGCGAGAAATTGTCGCGACACGCCCGACCGCGGGGGTCGGGGAGTGGTGAGCAGAGGGTGGGACAGACTCAAACCCGAGGACGTTCCTGACAGGCACGCGGACCAGTAGAAGGACGAGAGAGACCTATGGCGGGACAGAAGATCCGCATCAGGCTCAAGGCCTATGACCACGAGGTGATCGACACCTCGGCTCGCAAGATCGTGGACACCGTGACCCGTACGGGTGCGAAGGTAGCCGGCCCCGTGCCGCTCCCGACCGAGAAGAACGTCTACTGCGTCATTCGGTCGCCGCACAAGTACAAGGACTCGCGCGAGCACTTCGAGATGCGCACGCACAAGCGGCTCATCGACATCATCGACCCCACGCCGAAGACCGTTGACTCCCTCATGCGACTCGACCTTCCGGCCGGCGTCGACATCGAGATCAAGCTCTGAGGTCGAGGAACTAGCCATGACTGTTGAGAAGAACGTGAAGGGACTGCTGGGCACCAAGCTCGGCATGACCCAGGTCTGGGACGAGAACAACCGCATCGTCCCTGTCACCGTGATCGCCGCGACGACCAACGTGATCACCCAGGTCCGCCACCCCGAGACCGATGGCTACAACGCCATCCAGGTCGGGTTCGGCGAGATCGAGGGCCGCAAGGTCAACAAGCCGCAGGCAGGTCACTTCGCCAAGGCGGGCACCACGCCCCGTCGCCACGTGGTCGAGATCCGCACCTCTGACGCCGCGTCCTACACGATCGGACAGGAGCTGCCCGTCGACACGTTCGCGGCCGGCGAGGTCATCGACGTCACGGGCACGAGCAAGGGCAAGGGCTTCGCCGGTGTCATGAAGCGTCACGGCTTCCACGGTGTCGGCGCCTCCCACGGTGCTCACCGCAACCACCGCAAGCCCGGTTCGATCGGCGCCTGCGCCACGCCGGGTCGCGTTTTCAAGGGTGTCCGCATGGCCGGCCGGATGGGTAGTGACGTCGTCACCACCCAGAACGTCACCGTGCACGCCATCGACGCCGACAAGGGCCTGATCCTCCTCAAGGGTGCCGTCCCCGGCCCCAAGGGTGGGGTCATCGTCCTGCGCTCGGCTGCGAAGAAGAGCCAGGAGGCCTGAGCACATGGCTACCAAGACCCTCAAGGTCGAGCTCCCCGCCGAGATCTTCGACGTCGCGGTCAACATTCCGTTGATCCACCAGGTCGTCGTCGCTCAGCAGGCTGCCGCTCGTCAGGGCACGCACTCCACCAAGCGTCGCGGCGAGGTCCGCGGTGGTGGACGCAAGCCCCACAAGCAGAAGGGCACCGGCCGCGCCCGTGCGGGCTCGTCCCGCGCGCCGCAGTGGACCGGTGGTGGCGTGGTGCACGGCCCCAAGCCGCGCGACTACGACCAGCGCACCCCCAAGAAGATGAAGGCTGCCGCCCTGCGCGGTGCCCTCTCCGACCGGGCCCGCAACGAGCGCATCCACGTCGTGGAGTCGCTCGTCACCGGTGAGGTCCCCTCGACCAAGGCAGCACTCGCCGCCCTGGCCGAGCTGTCCACGCGCACCCGCTTCCTGGTCGTGCTCGAGCGCACCGACACCCTCACCTGGCTGTCGCTGCGCAACGCGGGCCACGTGCACATCGTCGCCGTCGACCAGCTCAACACCTACGACGTGCTGGCCTCTGACGACGTCGTCCTCACCAAGGGCGCCTACGACGTCCTGGTGAACGGCAAGACCGAGACCGCCGAGGAGGGCGACAAGTGAGCACCCTGCACAAGGACCACCGCGACATCCTGATCTCGCCGGTCGTCTCCGAGAAGAGCTACAGCCTCCTCGACGCCAACAAGTACACGTTCCTGGTGCGTCCTGACGCCAACAAGACCGAGATCAAGATCGCGATCGAGAAGGTCTTCAGCGTCAAGGTCACGTCGGTCAACACGATCAACCGCAAGGGCAAGACGCGCCGTACCAAGAACGGGCTCGGCAAGCGCAAGGACACCAAGCGCGCCATCGTCAGCCTGGCCGAGGGCCACCGCATCGACATCTTCGGAGGTCCGGTCTCCTGACCGGGCAGCTGGATAACGAGGACTGAGAAATGGCTATCCGTAAGTACAAGCCGACAACGCCGGGCCGTCGTGGCTCGTCCGTCGCCGACTTCGCCGAGGTCACCCGGACCACGCCGGAGAAGTCGCTGACGCGTCCGCTTCCCAAGAAGGGCGGCCGCAACAACCAGGGCCGCATCACCACGCGGCACCAGGGCGGCGGTCACAAGCGCGCCTACCGCATCATCGACTTCCGTCGCTACGACAAGGACGGCGTGCCGGCCAAGGTCGCTCACATCGAGTACGACCCCAACCGCACGGCTCGCATCGCGCTGCTGCACTACGCCGACGGCGAGAAGCGCTACATCATCGCGCCGAAGGACCTGACGCAGGGCACGCGCATCGAGTCGGGCGTCACCGCCGACATCAAGCCGGGCAACAACCTGCCGTTGCGCAACATCCCCGTCGGTACGACGATCCACTGCGTGGAGCTGCGTCCCGGTGGCGGTGCCAAGATGGCCCGCTCGGCCGGCAACAGCGCCCAGCTCGTCGCCCGTGAGGGCTCGCGCGCCACGCTGCGTCTGCCCTCCGGCGAGATGCGCTTCGTCGACGTGCGCTGCCGCGCCACGATCGGTGAGGTCGGCAACGCCGAGCAGTCCAACATCAACTGGGGCAAGGCCGGCCGCATGCGCTGGAAGGGCAAGCGCCCGACCGTCCGCGGTGTCGTCATGAACCCGGTCGACCACCCGCACGGTGGTGGTGAGGGCAAGACGTCCGGTGGACGTCACCCGGTCTCACCCTGGGGCAAGGCCGAGGGTCGCACGCGCAAGCGCAAGGCCAGCGACTCCCAGATCATCCGTCGTCGCAAGTCCGGCAAGGGTAGGAAGTAACCGAGATGCCTCGCAGCCTGAAGAAGGGCCCCTTCATCGACGACCACCTTCAGAAGAAGGTGGACGCCGAGAACGCGAAGGGCAGCCACAACGTCATCAAGACCTGGTCGCGCCGCTCGATGATCGTGCCCGACATGATCGGTCACACCATCGCGGTGCACGACGGTCGCAAGCACGTCCCTGTCTTCGTGACCGACTCCATGGTCGGCCACAAGCTGGGCGAGTTCGCCCCCACCCGCACCTACCGCGGACACGTCAAGGACGACCGGAAGGGACGCCGTCGATGAGCACCACCGAACGCCACCGCTCCAGCGCGCGTCGCGACTCGCTCCTCGGCGAGCAGCCGGGCGCCTTCGCGACCGCCCGCTTCGTGCGGATCACCCCCATGAAGGCCCGCCGTGTCGTCGACATGGTCCGCGGAATGCCTGTCGGCGACGCCCTGTCGCTGCTGCAGTTCGCACCGCAGGCCGCGTCCGAGACCGTCTACAAGGTCCTCGAGAGCGCGATCGCCAACGCCTCGACGACCGAGGGACTGGACACAGGCGACCTGGTCGTCTCCATCTGCCAGGTCGACGAGGGCCCGACGATGAAGCGCTGGCGCCCTCGCGCCCAAGGTCGCGCGACGCGCATCAACAAGCGCACCAGCCACATCACCCTGGCGGTCCAGCCCGTCGACGTGGTGGCTGCCGCCAAGAAGAAGGGACGGAAGGCCTGATGGGCCAGAAAATCAACCCGAACGGCTTCCGTCTCGGCATCTCCACGGACCACAAGTCCCGTTGGTACGCCGACAAGCTGTACAAGGCCTACGTGGGCGAGGACGTCGCCATCCGCAAGCTGCTCTCCAAGGGCATGGAGCGGGCCGGCATCTCCAAGGTCGAGATCGAGCGCACCCGTGACCGTGTCCGCGTGGACATCCACACGGCGCGTCCGGGCATCGTCATCGGTCGCCGTGGCGCCGAGGCCGACCGCATCCGCGGCGAGCTCGAGAAGCTCACCGGCAAGCAGGTCCAGCTGAACATCCTCGAGGTCAAGAACCCCGAGATCGACGCTCAGCTGGTCGCCCAGGGTGTGGCCGAGCAGCTCTCGGGCCGCGTGCAGTTCCGTCGTGCCATGAAGAAGGCCATGCAGACCTCGATGCGTTCCGGTGCCAAGGGCATCCGCATCCAGTGCTCGGGTCGTCTCAACGGCGCCGAGATGTCGCGCACCGAGTTCTACCGCGAGGGCCGCGTCCCGCTGCACACGCTGCGTGCCGACATCGACTACGGCTTCTACGAGGCCAAGACCACCTTCGGCCGCATCGGCGTGAAGGTCTGGATCTACAAGGGCGAGGTCGCCGGCACCCGTGCCGAGCGTCAGGCCCAGGCCGCTGCCCGCGCCGGGGTCCCCGGCCGCGGCGGCAGCGGTCGCCCCGCTCGTGGTGCGGAGCGTCCGAGCCGCGGCTCGCGCCCCACCCGCGCGGACCGTGAGGCGCCTGCTGCGACCGAGGCTCCGGCCGAGGCTGCTGCTCCGGCTGCCACCGAGAATGCCGGATCGGAGAGCTGACCCATGTTGATGCCCCGTCGCGTCAAGCACCGCAAGCAGCACCACCCCAACCGCCGGGGAATGGCGAAGGGTGGCACCACGCTCGCGTTCGGTGACTTCGGGATCCAGGCAGTCGAGGGTCACTACGTGACCAACCGACAGATCGAGTCCGCTCGTATCGCCATGACCCGTCACATCAAGCGAGGCGGAAAGGTGTGGATCAACATCTACCCCGACCGCCCGCTGACCAAGAAGCCTGCCGAGACCCGCATGGGTTCCGGTAAGGGTTCCCCCGAGTGGTGGATCGCCAACGTGAAGCCCGGCCGTGTCATGTTCGAACTTTCCGGCGTCGACGAAGTGACTGCTCGTGAGGCCATGCGCCGCGCGATGCACAAGCTTCCGATGAAGTGCCGGTTCATCTCGCGAGAGGCGGGTGAATTCTGATGGCTCAGGGCATCAAGGCCCACGAGCTCGACGAGCTCAACAACGTCGACCTCGAGGCAAGGCTTCGGGAGTGCAAGGAAGAGCTGTTCAACCTGCGCTTCCAGGCCGCTACCGGCCAGCTGGAGAGCCACGGCCGGCTCAACACGGTCAAGAAGGACATCGCCCGGATCTACACCGTGGTGCGTGAGCGCGAGCTCGGCATCCGGACGGCTCCTGGCACCGAGAAGGAAGAGGCCTCCGCATGAGCGAGCAGCCCACCACCGACACCGCCACGAACGAGCGCAACGCCCGCAAGGTCCGTGAGGGCCTGGTCGTCAGCGACAAGATGGACAAGACCGTCGTCGTGTCCGTCGAGGACCGTGTCAAGCACGCGCTCTACGGCAAGGTCCTGCGCCGCACGAGCAAGCTCAAGGCGCACGACGAGCAGAACGAGTGCGGCATCGGCGACCGGGTCCTCCTCATGGAGACCCGTCCGCTGTCGGCCACCAAGCGCTGGCGTGTCGTGCAGATCCTCGAGAAGGCGAAGTGAGCGAGGGCGACCGAGCTTGCTCGTGTCGCCCGAGCGAACAAGTCTTTGCCGCCGAAGGTGGCTGAAGGCCAAGTAACCCCGGGCCCAGCCCGCAACTGACGAAGAAGTTCGGCAAGGCTCGCCGCCCCGCGGCGGCGAGAACCGGCTCGACAAGGAGAAACTGATGATCCAGCAGGAGTCGCGACTCAAGGTCGCCGACAACACCGGTGCGAAGGAGATCCTTTGCATCCGTGTTCTCGGAGGCTCTGGTCGACGCTACGCCGGTATCGGCGACACGATCGTCGCCACCGTGAAGGACGCGATCCCCGGTGGCAACGTGAAGAAGGGTGACGTCGTCAAGGCCGTCATCGTTCGCACCGTGAAGGAGCGTCGCCGCGCGGATGGTTCCTACATCCGCTTCGACGAGAACGCCGCCGTGATCCTCAAGGCTGACGGCGAGCCGCGTGGCACCCGCATCTTCGGCCCCGTGGGCCGTGAGCTGCGTGAGAAGAAGTTCATGAAGATCATCTCGCTCGCGCCGGAGGTGCTCTGACCCATGGCCAAGGACAAGAAGACTGTGAACCTGAAGAAGGGCGACACCGTGAAGGTGATCGCCGGCAAGGACAAGGGCGCCGAAGGCAAGATCATCAAGGTGCTCCGCGAGGAGCAGCGGGTGATCGTCGAGGGTGTCAACCGCATCAAGAAGCACACGAAGGTCGTCAACCAGGGCGGCCGCGCAGGCACGACCGGCGGCATCGTCACGACCGAGGCTGCGATCCACGTCTCCAACGTGATGCTCGTCGAGGGTGACGGCGTCACCCGCATCGGTTTCCGCCGCGACGAGGTCACGAAGCGTCGTCCCGACGGCTCGACGTACCCCTCGACGCGCAGCGTGCGCATCTCCCGCAAGACCGGCAAGGACATCTGATGACGACTGAGACCCCCGAGGCCACCACGGCTCCGGCCGAGAAGGTCATGCCCCGGCTCAAGACCCGCTACCGCGAGGAGATCCTCCCCGCGCTCAAGTCTGAGTTCGAGATCGCCAACGTCATGCAGGTCCCCGGTCTGACGAAGATCGTGGTCAACATGGGCGTCGGCGAGGCAGCCCGTGACTCCAAGCTGATCGAGGGTGCCATCAAGGACCTCACCGCCATCACCGGCCAGAAGCCGTCGGTGACCAAGGCGCGCAAGTCGATCGCGCAGTTCAAGCTGCGCGAGGGCATGCCGATCGGTTGCCACACCACGCTGCGGGGCGACCGCATGTGGGAGTTCCTGGACCGCCTGCTGTCCGTGTCGCTTCCCCGCATCCGCGACTTCCGCGGCCTGTCGCCGAAGCAGTTCGACGGCAACGGCAACTACACCTTCGGCCTGACCGAGCAGGTCATGTTCCACGAGATCGACCAGGACAAGGTCGACCGCACGCGGGGCATGGACATCACGGTCGTCACCACCGCCACCAACGACGAGGAAGGCCGGGCGCTGCTCAAGCAGCTCGGCTTCCCCTTCAAGGAGAACTGACATGGCAAAGACCGCGCTCAAGGTCAAGGCCGCACGCAAGCCCAAGTTCGCGGTGCGCGGCTACACCCGCTGCCAGCGCTGCGGGCGTCCCAAGGCCGTCTACCGCAAGTTCGGCCTGTGCCGCATCTGCCTGCGAGAGATGGCACACCGGGGCGAGCTGCCCGGCGTCACCAAGTCCTCCTGGTAACACCCACCACAACCGCTGAAGGTCGCGCCCACGTGATGGACGCGAAACCACAGACAGAAAGGGCCACCCGGCCATGACGATGACTGACCCGATCGCAGACATGCTCACCCGTCTGCGCAACGCCAACCAGGCGTACCACGATGCGGTGACCATGCCGTACAGCAAGCTCAAGCAGGGCGTTGCCGAGATCCTCAAGCAGGAGGGCTACATCACGTCGTTCGACGTGAGGGAGCCCGCTGAGGGGGAGGTCGGCCGCACGCTGACCATCACCCTGAAGTACGGCCGCACCCGCCAGCGTTCCATCGCCGGTGTCCGACGCATCAGCAAGCCCGGTCTCCGGGTCTACGCCAAGCACACGGGTCTCCCGAGGGTGCTCGGCGGCCTGGGCGTCGCGATCATCTCGACGAGCCAGGGTCTGCTGACCGACCGCCAGGCAAACCAGAAGGGCGTAGGTGGGGAAGTCCTCGCCTACGTCTGGTAACCCCGAGACCGAGAAGGAGAACACCAGCATGTCGCGCATTGGCAAGCTCCCCATCCCGGTCCCGTCCGGGGTCGATGTGGCCATCGATGCCGCTCACGTGACCGTCAAGGGGCCCAAGGGCTCCCTGTCGCACACCATCGCGGCGCCGATCACCATCGAGCGCAACGACGACGTCCTCGACGTCAAGCGTCCCGACGACGAGCGTCAGAGCCGGGCCCTCCACGGCCTCACCCGCACCCTCATCAGCAACATGGTGGTCGGTGTGACCGAGGGCTACGAGAAGAAGCTCGAGATCGTCGGCGTGGGTTACCGCGTCATCTCCAAGGGCCCCACCCAGCTGGAGTTCCAGCTCGGCTACTCCCACATCATCATCTTCGACGCGCCTGAAGGCATCACCTTCAACGTGGAGAGCCAGACCAAGCTGGGTGTCAGCGGCATCGACAAGCAGCTCGTCGGAGAGACTGCGGCCAACATCCGCAAGCTTCGCAAGCCCGAGCCCTACAAGGGCAAGGGTGTTCGGTACGCCGGCGAGCAGGTCCGCCGCAAGGTCGGAAAGGCCGGTAAGTGACATGGCGATCTCGCTGAAGCACAACAAGCACACCGCTGCTCGCACCAAGTCGCGCCTGCGTCGTCAGGTCCGTGGCCGCAAGCGCATCTCCGGGACTGCCGAGCGTCCGCGCCTGGTCGTCACCCGGTCGACGAAGCACATCACCGTCCAGGTGGTCGACGACCTGGTGGGCAAGACGCTCGCCTACGCCTCGACCATGGAGGGCGACCTTCGCTCACTCGACGGGGACAAGACTGCCAAGGCCAAGAAGGTGGGCGAGCTCGTTGCTGAGCGCGCCAAGGCTGCCGGTGTCGACGGCGTGGTCTTCGACCGCGCCGGCAACAAGTACCACGGCCGCATCGCGGCCCTAGCTGATGGCGCCCGCGAGGGCGGCCTCACCTTCTGATCGCCAGAGACAAGCAAGGGAAGAGGAAAGACTCATGAGCGGAGCCCAGCGCGGACAGCGCAGCGGCGAGCGCCAGTCGGGAGGCCGTGGTCGCGACGATCGTCGTGGTCAGGCTGCCGACAAGACCGCCTACATCGAGCGCGTCGTTGCGATCAACCGAGTTGCCAAGGTCGTCAAGGGTGGTCGTCGCTTCAGCTTCACCGCCCTCGTGATCGTCGGCGACGGTGACGGCATGGTCGGCGTCGGTTACGGCAAGGCCAAGGAAGTCCCGGCAGCGATCGCCAAGGGTGTCGAGGAGGCGAAGAAGGCTTTCTTCCGCGTCCCCCGCATCCAGGGCACGATCCCGCACCCGGTGCAGGGCGAGAAGGCGGCTGGCGTCGTCTTCCTGAGGCCCGCATCTCCCGGTACCGGCGTCATCGCCGGTGGCCCGGTGCGTGCGGTGCTCGAGTGCGCCGGCATCCACGACGTCCTCAGCAAGTCGCTGGGCTCGTCGAACCAGATCAACATCGTCCACGCGACGGTGGCGGCCCTGCAGATGCTCGAGGAGCCGGAGGCCGTTGCGGCCCGCCGTGGCCTCCGCGTCGAGGACGTCGCCCCGGCCGCGCTCCTGCGTGCTCAGGCAGAAGGCATCGCTGCTGCTGCCGAGGCGTCGGCGGTGAGGTCCTGATGGCACAGCTGAAGGTCCAGCAGAAGCGGTCCATCATCGGCTGCAAGGCGAACCAGCGCGAGACCCTGCGGACGCTCGGTCTCAAGCGGATCGGCGACACAGTCGTCAAGGAGGACCGCCCGGAGATCCGGGGCATGGTCCACACCGTCCGTCACCTCGTGACGGTCGAGATCATCGACGGAGGGGAGTGAAGCCATGACGCTCAAGCTTCATCACCTGCGCCCGGCTCCCGGAGCCAAGACCGCCAAGACCCGCGTGGGTCGCGGTGAGGGTTCCAAGGGAAAGACGTCGGGTCGCGGCACCAAGGGCACCAAGGCCCGCTACCAGGTTCCGGTCGCCTTCGAAGGTGGCCAGATGCCGATCCACATGCGGCTCCCGAAGCTCAAGGGCTTCCGGAACCCGTTCAAGGTGGAGTTCCAGGTCGTCAACCTCGACCGCATCAGCGCGCTGTTCCCCGAGGGTGGCGCCGTCACCGTCGAGCAGCTCGTTGCTCGCGGCGCCGTCCGCAAGGACCAGCCCGTCAAGGTGCTGGGCCAGGGCGACATCTCGGTCAAGGTCGAGGTGAGCGCCAACGCGTTCTCCTCCTCGGCCAAGGAAAAGATCGAGGCTGCCGGCGGTTCCACCACGCTGGTCTGACCAGCACCACCACGCACGTGCAGGGGCGCCGCTCCTACTCCTCCGGGAGTCGGGGCTGCGCCCCTCGTGCGCGGTGTGAAAGCCTCACCCCTGCCTGTTAGGCTTCCACGGGTTTTGGCCACCGTCGTGGCCGTGCCCGTCCTGACCAGGGCCCGTTACTTGCTTGGAGAAAGAGGACCTCGTGCTCAGCGCGTTCGTGAACGCCTTCCGGACTCCGGACCTGCGGCGCAAGCTGCTGTTCGTCCTGCTGGTCATCGTCATCTTCCGGGCCGGTTCCCAGATCCCCGCTCCCGGCGTCAACGTCGCCAACGTGCAGGACTGCCTGGGCAACGACGCCAACAGCGAGGGTGTCTACAACCTGATCAACCTGTTCTCCGGCGGTGCGCTGCTCCAGCTCACCATCTTCGCGCTGGGGATCATGCCCTACATCACTGCCAGCATCATCCTGCAGCTGCTCGTCGTGGTCATCCCACGGCTCGAGGCGCTGAAGAAGGAGGGGCAGTCGGGGCAGACCAAGATCACCCAGTACACCCGTTACCTCACGCTGGGCCTGGCGCTCCTCCAGGCGACCGGCATCGTGGCGCTGGCCCGCTCGGGCAACCTGCTGCAGGGCTGCACCGAGCCGCTCCTGCACAGCCAGAGCACCTCGACCTTCCTGGTCATGGTCACGACCATGACCGCCGGCACCGCCGTGATCATGTGGCTCGGCGAGCTCATCACCGACCGCGGCGTCGGCAACGGCATGTCGATCCTCATCTTCACGCAGGTCGTCGCGACCTTCCCCGCAGCGCTGTGGGACGTGCAGAAGAAGCAGGGCTGGTGGCTCTTCGCCATCGTCATCGCCGTGGGTCTCGTCGTCGTGGCCGCCGTCATCTTCATCGAGCAGGCGCAGCGCCGGATCCCGGTGCAGTACGCCCGCCGCATGGTCGGCCGCAAGATGTTCGGCGGGAGCTCGACCTACATCCCGTTGAAGGTCAACCAGGCCGGCATCATCCCGGTCATCTTCGCCTCCTCCCTGCTCTACCTCCCGGCCATGGCGGTCCAGTTCAACGCCAACAGCGCCTCGCCGTGGATCGACTTCGTGTCGAAGTACTTCGTCTCCGGCGGGCACCCCGTCTACATGGCCACGTTCTTCGCCCTCATCGTCTTCTTCACCTACTTCTACGTGTCGATCACCTTCAACCCCGAAGAGGTGGCCGACAACATGAAGAAGTACGGCGGCTTCATCCCCGGGATCCGGGCCGGCAAGCCGACCGAGGACTACCTGTCCTACGTCCTGTCCCGGATCACGCTTCCCGGGCGCCATGTACCTCGGCCTGATCGCGCTGATCCCGCTCATCGCCCTGGTCCTGATCGACGCCAACCAGAACTTCCCGTTCGGTGGCACCTCGATCCTGATCATGGTCGGTGTCGCGCTCGACACCGTGAAGCAGATCGAGAGCCAGCTCCAGCAGCGCAACTACGAGGGCTTCCTGCGCTGAGGTCCCCCGGCGTGGAACCCGGCGACGACTCGTCGGTGACCGTGCGAAACTGTGCTCATCAGCCACGACAAGGAGACTCGTTCTCACATGCGACTCATCATGATGGGCCCGCCCGGGGCAGGCAAGGGCACGCAGGCGAAGTTCATCGCCGAGCACTTCAAGATCCCTGCGGTCTCGACCGGGGACATCTTCCGCGCCAACGTCTCCCGGGGCACCGAGCTCGGGGTCGAGGCCAAGCGCTTCATGGACGCCGGCGACTACGTCCCTGACGCGGTGACCAACAAGATGGTGCGCAACCGCATCGACGAGAGCGACGCCGCCTCCGGCTTCCTGCTCGACGGCTACCCCCGCACCGTGGCCCAGGTCGAGGAGCTCGACGGGATGATCAAGTTCACCGGTCACGAGCTCGACGCCGTGGTGGTGCTGACCGTGGACCAGGACGAGATCGTCGCCCGACTCCTCCAGCGCGCGCAGACCGAGGGCCGCGCGGATGACACCGAGGACGTCATCCGGCGGCGCCAGGAGGTCTACGCCGAGCAGACCGAGCCGCTCATCGAGGTCTACCGCAGCCGTGGGCTCCTCATCGAGGTCGACGGGATGGGTGAGGTCTCCGACGTGACCGAGCGCATCTTCGAGGCCCTCGACGTCGTGCCCCAGAGCTGACCTGCGGGCTGACGCAGGCGATGGGTCTCCTCGACCGCGGCATCCAGATCAAGACCCCGGAGCAGATCGGGGCGATGCGTCGCGCCGGTCTCCTGGTGGGGGAGACCCTCGAGCTCCTGCGCGGCAGCGTGCGGGCCGGGATGAGCACCCTGGAGCTGGACGCGATCGCGGAGGACAACATCCGCTCGGCGGGCGGCGTGCCGTCGTTCAAGGGCTACCACGGCTTCACCGGGACCATCTGCACCTCGGTCAACGACGAGGTCGTGCACGGCATGCCGGGCAGCCGGGTGCTCGCGGACGGTGACGTCGTCTCCATCGACTGCGGTGCGATCATCGAGGGGTGGCACGGCGACGCGGCCATCACGGTCGCGCTGGGCCAGGTGCCCGAGGAGGTCGCCCACCTGATGACCGTGACCGAGCAGGCGATGTGGCGCGGGATCGCCGCGGCCCGGTTGGGCGGCCGGGTCACCGACATCTCCCACGCGGTCGAGCAGCACGTCCGCTCCCAGGGCAGCTTCGGCATCGTCGAGGACTACACCGGGCACGGCATCGGCACCGAGATGCACCAGCCCCCCAACGTGCCCAACTTCGGGCGCGCCGGTCGCGGGCCCAGGCTCGTCGAGGGCCTGGCGCTCGCCGTCGAGCCGATGATCACGCTGGGCAGCAAGGAGACCGAGGTGCTCGACGACGACTGGACGGTCGTGACCGACGACGGTTCCTGGGCCGCGCACTTCGAGCACACGTTCACCCTCACGACCCGGGGGGCCTGGGTGCTCACCGCCCTCGACGGCGGCGAGGCCGAGCTGCGCGAGCTCGGCGTGCCCTTCGGCGGTCGCTGACCGGCTCGATTCCCGGGTCGGCGCACGGTCGTGGAAGGATACGTCGCGTAGGAGGGGAGTATTCCTTTCGCTGCGGTCTCGTCAGCACGACCGCGCCTCGGCGCAGGTCCGGGGTCGTGGGTCGTCCTCGGGCGGCGGAAGAGACCTCTGGAGACCTGACGACCCCTCATCACTCTGGAGCCCCGCTGTGGAAGTTTCGACCCTCGAATGGACCATCACCATCGGTGTGACGGTCGCCGTCCTGCTGTTCGACGTGGTGGTCATCGCGCGTGACCCGCACGAGCCGACGATGCGCGAGAGCTCGATCGCGCTCTCGATCTACATCACGGCGGCCGTGGTCTTCGGCATCTGGGTGCTGCTCTTCCACGGGCAGGAGTACGGCGTCGAGTTCTTCGCCGGCTGGTTGACCGAGTACAGCCTCTCGATCGACAACCTCTTCGTCTTCATCATCTTGATGGCTGCCCTGAAGGTGCCCCGCCAGTACCAGCAGGAGGCCCTGATGGTGGGCATCATCCTGGCCCTCATCTTCCGCGCCATCTTCATCGCGCTCGGTTACCAGCTGATCGAGAACTTCTCCTTCGTCTTCTACATCTTCGGCGCCTTCCTCGTCTACACCGCCTACAGCCTCGTCAAGAGCTATCGCGCCCACGACGACGAGCACCCCGAGGACAACGCGGTCGTGAAGTTCGCCCAGAGCCACCTCAACGTCGGGGACGAGTTCCGTGGGCTCAAGCTCTGGTACAAGGAGAAGGGCGTCCGGGTCGTCTCGCCGATGCTGATCGTCGTCATCGCCCTCGGCACGACCGACATCCTCTTCGCGCTGGACTCCATCCCCGCGATCTTCGGCATCACCCAGGAGCCCTACCTGGTGTTCACGGCCAACGTGTTCGCCCTGATGGGCCTGCGCCAGCTCTACTTCCTCCTCGGCGGGCTGCTCAAGCGTCTGGTCTACCTGTCGCTGGGGCTCTCCTTCATCCTCGCCTTCATCGGCGTGAAGCTCGTGCTGCACGCCCTGCACGAGAACGAGCTCGGCTTCATCAACGGCGGCGAGCACGTGCCGGTGCCGGAGATCTCGGCGCTGGTGAGCCTCGGCGTCATCATCGTGACGCTGTTCCTCACCGCCATGCTGAGCCTGTCCAAGGACAAGCGTGACCGCGAGCGGGCCGCTGCCTGACCGGTCCTCGACCGCGTGTTCCGTGTGAGGACTGCGTCGACCGGGTTGACCCGGTTGACTCAGTCGACGCAGTCCTCGGCCCACGGCGAGGCGTAGCTGCCGCGGATCAGCCGCACCTGCAGGCACGTCCGCTCGGGTGAGGTGACACGCAGCGTCGTGCCCGTCGTACGACGGCTCTCGCCGGTGTCCGTGCGCTTCCACTCCCAGCTGTCGCCGGCCTGTCCCGCGTCGGGGGAGCGCCAGCCGAAGCGGATGCGGTCGCCCGAGCGCGTGCCGGTGACCGCGGGCGCCCGGGTGGGCGCGTCCGGGGCGACGCCCAGCGGCGTCGAGGTCGCCGACGGCCCGGCCGCCGGCGCCACGTCCTCGTCGCCCCCGGCGAGGTCGACGGCGAGGAGGATCCCCGCCACCGCGAGGACCGCGGTGCCCGCGACGGCCCAGACCAGGGTGGAGCGCCGGGTGGGACCGGCGGTGGGCGGGACGGGCGCGGCCTCGGCGCGCGCCGCGCGCGGTCCCGAGGACGGGATCACGGTCATCGGCTTGACGTGGGTCGTGTCGGGGTCGTCGCCGAGCGGCGCCACGACGCCCGGGGCCGGCCGGTCGCCCTCCACGGCGATGGCGGTGCGGGCGTAGCCGGCCTCGGCCTCGATGCGCTGCAGCGCGCGAGCCAGCTCCAAGGCTGACTGCGGGCGGTGCTCGGGCTGCTTGGCCAGGCACTGCTGGAGCAGTCGCTCGAGCGAGGCCGGGACGTCGGGGCGCTGCGTCAGCGGGGGCGGTGCGTGGAGGATGCGCACGGTGAGGCCACGAGGCGTGTTGTCGCCGCCGGGGATCGCGAACGGCGAGCGTCCGGTCAGCAGGTTCCAGATGGTGGCGCCGAGCGAGTAGACGTCGGAGGTCACCGACCCGTTGGACCGGCCGTCGAGGAGCTCGGGCGGGGACCACGGGTAGGAGATCCTGACCTCGCTCTCCCCGGCGATCTCCCCGACGTGCCCCGCGATGCCGAAGTCGCTCAGGGCCGGCTCGGAGTAGGTCGTCACCAGCACGTTGCTGGGCTTGATGTCGCGGTGGATGATGCCCGCGCGGTGGGCCGTCTCCACGGCGCTCGCGAGCTTGACCGCCGTGCTGATCGTGTCGGCCACCTGCATCGGAGCCGTCCGCACCCGCACCCCGAGGTCGGGTGGCGGGCAGTAGCGCATCACCAGGTAGGGCCGCCCGCCCGACGACGCGCCGGACGACGCACCCGTCACGCCGGCCGCGATCACGCTGACGATGTAGGGGTGGTCGGAGAGGCGCGCCATCGCGTTGGCCTCGGCGGTGAACAACGACTTCTCCCGGTCGGTCAGGGGGATGTCGGGTCGCACGACCTTGACCGCCACCCGCTGGCGCGGCCACTCCTGCTCGTAGAGGTAGACATCGGCGAACCCGCCCCGCCCGAGGTGCTCGAGGTAGGTGTAGCCGGGGATCTGGGGACCGCTCACGGGTTGCCTCCGGGGCCGGTGGTCGTCTCGTAGATGATCTCGTAGCTGTCGGCCAGGTCGAGCACCTGACCCGGCTCCCACACGTAGGTCTCGTGGGCGCGGATCCGCTCGGGAGGTCGCCCGGGCACGCGCAGCGTGGTGCCGCCTCGCGAGCCCAGGTCGGTGGCGAGCACCAACCAGCCGTCGAGCTCGACCTTGAGGTGCACCCGCGAGACGTACGACGAGCCCTGCGGCAGGCGGACCAGGTGGGGCCAGTCGCTGCTCCCGGGGGGTGCGCTGGGCTGGCGACCGAACACGACGCCCCGGTCGAGCGGGACGGTGTCACCCTCGGGCAGCCGGACCAGCCCGAGCTGGGGCCGCGGCACCCGCTGCGGCTCCTGGGGGGCGACCGGCGCGGCGCAGACCCGGCAGGTCGGGGCGAACGCCGCGGTCACGTGCCCGGTGGGACACCGGACCGCGAGCACCGTCTCGTGGGTGTGCTGCTGGAGGTGGTGCCCCGGGGGGCCGCTCGGCGGTGGGCCCATCGGCCGGAACGTGGTGTGCCCGTCGTGGTCGGCGCCCGCGCCCGGGGCCCGTCGGACGGTGTGGTCGACCGGCTGGGCCTGTGACTGGGCCTGTGACTGGGCCTGGGACTGGGGAGCGGCCGGGCCGGGCCGGGTCTCGGCCGCGCGGCTCTCGAGGATCTCCGGCGGGATGCCGTCGATCAACCCGGACGCGGGAGCCGGGGGAGCCGACTGGAGCACCGGTCGGGTCACCGGTCGGGTCACCGGTGGGGGCACCGGCGGGGGGCGCAGGTCGACGGCGTCGGCGGGCACGATGCCGGCCACGAGACGCAGGCTCCCGGCGGCGCGGACCGCTCGCAGCGAGAGGGTCCGGGCCTCCTCCGTGCCGCTCACGCGCGCGGTGCCACGGCTGGTGGAGCCCGGGCTGCCGGGCGTGGCGTCGAGGAGCGCGAAGGAGGCGTCCTCGCCGAGCAGCTCGACCACCAGGTCGCTCAGCCGGTCGAGGACCGGTGCGGGCGACGTGAGCAGCTCCCAGAGGGGATCGACGAGCTCCGGCGTCGAGGGTGCGTCGACGAGGAGGTAGCGCTCCCCGACGGCCAGCAGCACGCCGGTCCCGGGGACGTATCGCACCTCCACCGTCGTGCCCCTCTCCGCTCGCGTCCTGGCTCCGGGGCCCATTGTCCCGGCTGGGGAATGGATCTGGTCAAACAGGTGCGAAATAGTGCTGGCGCCAGGGACCATCTAGGCTGACCGCTCTTTGGGGAATCTTCACGGGGAGATATCGACGTGCCGCTCTCGGGGGTGCTCCGGCGACACCGGATCGCCATCGCCACCAACCTCGCGCTGCTCATGGTGGTCGCCGGGGTGGTGGCCGCTGCGGTGCAGGCCGACGGCTACCGGACCCACGAGGCCCAGCTCAACGACGGCGGCATCTGGGTCACCAACTCGCGCGACGGGTTCTACGGTCGCGTCAACAAGCCCATCGGGCAGATCGACGGCGCGCTCTTCGCCGAGCTCGACGCCCAGCTCGACATCCTGCAGGACGGCGCCTCCGTGGTCGCCGTCAACATCTCGTCCGGCTCGCTGGCCGCGATCGACCCCGCCAGCGTGGAGCACCCCGACGGGGACGGCGCCACGATCCCGGGGGGCGCGCAGGTGCAGCTGGCCGGGGGGACCGTCGCGGTGCTCGACCCGACCACGGGGTCGCTCTGGGCCGACCTCGCCGACCCCGACCTCGGCGTCCCGGTGGTGGGCAACCTCGACTCCCAGGCACCTCCGCTGGCCACCACCGGTGCCGACGGCGCGCTGGCGGTCACCGTGGACGGCGAGATCCTCGCGGTCTCGGCCGAGGGCGACACGATCACCCGCATCGCGCCGACCGCGACCGGCTTCGGCAAGCCCCGCGCCCAGGACCTGCCCGGCGACGTCGACGCCTCCGTCACCGTCTCGGCCGTCGGCGGGACCGCCGTGGTGCTCGACAGCGGGTCGGGCTCCCTGAGCGTCCTCGGCGGCGCGGAGACCGACGTGCCGCCGGGGTCGGTGCTGCAGCAGCCCGGTCCCGATGCCGACACGGTGCTCGTCGCCTCGACCGACCGGCTGCTCGCGATCGACCTCGAGACGGGTGAGGAGACCACGCTCGCCGAGGGCGTCGGCGGCCGACCGACCTCCCCGGTGCGGCTCGGGGTCTGCCACTACGGAGCCTGGTCGGGCGGGGCGGGTGCTGTGGCGACCGCCTGCGGCGACGGGGAGCCGGTGGTCAACTCGCTGGGCACCGACTCCGGCGACCTGGTCTTCCGGGTCAACCGCGGCGAGATCCTGCTCAACGACCGCTCGTCGGGTGCGGTGTGGAACATCGACTCCGCCGAGCCGACCCGGCTGGACAACTGGGACGCCTTCAAGAACAAGGTGAAGGACGACGACGAGAACGAGGAGAACGAGGAGGAGGCCGAGGGTGACCGGCGTCCCCCCGAGGCCAAGCCCGACGACCTCGGCGCCCGGCTGGGCCGCACGACCGTCCTGCACCCCCTCGACAACGACACCGCGCCCGAGGGGCGGCTGCTCTCCATCAGGTCGGTCCAGGACGTCTCCGGCTCGGAGGCCGACGTCACGATCAGCCCCGACGGCCAGACCGTGCAGATCACGCTGCCCGACCGGGCGGGCGTGACGAGCTTCGAGTACTACGTCGACGACGGTCGCACCGACGTCGCCGCCCACGCCACGGTCACCGTGCGCCCGCGAGGGCCCCAGGTCGACGGCCCTCCCCAGCTGCGCCAGGGCTTCGAGCCCCGAGTGTGGAACGTCCCGTCCGGCGGCACCCTCGACGTGCCGGTGCTGCCCGACTGGCGCGACAAGGACGACGGCGACCCGCTGTCGGTGTCGGCGGCCAAGGCGGAGGGCGGGGAGCGCAGCGGCGCCACGGCCCGGGTCACCTCCGGAGGACGGATCCGCTTCACCGCCCCGGTCCGCGCCGGCGTCGTGACCGTGGCCTACGAGGTCACCGACGACATCGGCGACCCGGTCACCGACGAGCTCAAGTTCCAGGTGCAGGGCATCAAGGACCGCCAGGCGCACCCCGCGGTCGCGGAGCCCGACGTCGTCGCCGGCGAGGCGGGCAAGGCGATCACGATCCGGCCCCTCGGCAACGACCTGCCGGGCTCCGACCCCGTCACCCCGGACGCGGTGCTCGAGCTCGCGGGCAAGGTGGCCGCCACCAGCGGTGCCGACGTGAGCACCGACCTGGTGGGAGGCACCATCACGTTCCGCTCCTCCCAGCCCAAGACCTACTTCCTCGACTACGACGCCAAGTACGGCAACGCCCCCTTCGCCCGGGGACGCATCCGGGTCGACGTCCGTGCCGTCGAGAAGCCGCCGCAGGCGCCGGTCGCGATGCCCGACAACCTCACGCTCTACGGCCAGGCCGCCACGCTCGTCGACGTCCTCGCCAACGACATCGACCCCACCGGTGGGCTGCTCGTCGTCCAGTCGGGCGAGGCCGACACCCAGAACCAGGTCGACGTCGCGGTCGTCGCGGGCCGCTGGCTGCGGCTCTCCGCACGACAAGGCACCCTCACGCCCCGCACCCAGCTCGTCCGCTACCGCATCAGCAACGGCACCCGCTCGGGCATCGAGGGCGAGGTCGTCGTCACGCAGCGCCCCCTGCCCGCGGACAACTCCCCGGTGACCGAGGTCGACCGGGTCGTCGTGCGCGAGGGGGCCGGGGCCTCGGTGCCGGTCCTCGACAACGACTTCAGCCCCTCGGGCGACGAGCTGAGCCTCGTCGGCGACGTCGCCGGGGAGACCGCCGGCGCCCTGACCGTGCTGCCCCCCGGTGACGAGGACGTGCCGACGGGCTCGGCATACGTCGCCGGGCGCTTCCTGCGCTACGTCGCACCGCGCGGCCTCGACGACGCGCAGACCTTCACCGTGCGCTACCTCGCGACCAACACCGCGGGGGAGACCTCGCCCGGCAAGGTCGAGATCACCGTGGTGCCCGGCAGCCGGGCCAACCAGCCGCCCGAGCTGCCGGCGCTCGAGGGGCGCGCCGTCTCGGGTGACGCCGTCACCCTGAAGATCCCCGGCTCGGGCGTCGACCCCGACGGGGACCCCGTCACCCTCACCGGCATCGCGAGCGCCCCCACGCTGGGACGCCTGGTCTCCTACGGCGCCAACTCCCTGCGCTACCAGGCCTACCCCGGCAGCGTCGGCACCGACGAGTTCACCTACACCGTCACCGACCCCCAGGGCGCGGAGGCGACCGGCACCGCCCGCGTCGCGGTGGTGCAGCCCGCCACGCCCCAGCCACCGCTGGCCGTGGCCGACACGATCACCGTCGAGCCCGGCCGCGTGGCGAAGCTCGACGTCATCGCCAACGACCTCGTCGCTGCCGGCGACCGGGTCACGATCGAGCTGCTGGACGCGCCTGCGGGGGTCACCCTCGAGTCGCCCCAGGGACCGGTGGTCCTGCAGTCGCCCACCGACGGCTCGGGCCGCAACGTCGAGGTCGTCTACCGCCTCAGCAACGGGCTCGCCGCCTCGCAGGCCACGGCGACGCTGCGCACCAGCGACCCCTACAACAACCCGCCGGTCGTCTTCGACGCCTTCGGCGGGGTGGGCGTCGCGGGCGAGGGCGAGGGCGAGGGCGACAGCGTCAGCGTCGACGTGCTCGAGACCGCCTACGACCCCGACGGCCCGGCCGCGGCCCTGCGCGTCACCGAGGTCATCGCCCCCGCGGGCGTCGAGGCCTCGACCGACGGGGCCACGGTGAGCGTCGAGCGCGCCGAGCAGCCGATCGTCGTCCCCTTCCGGGTCCGCGACAGCGACGGCGGGGTGGCCACCGCCTCGCTCTTCGTGCCCGCCCTGCGCGCAGGCGCGCCCTTCGTCGCCGCCGACGCCCTCATCGACCTCGCCTCCGGCGACACCGCCTCCTTCGACCCCAACGACTACGTCGTCAGCCCGGCCGGCGGGCCGGTCCGGCTCACCCTGAAGAACCGCATCTGGTCCTCGCCCGGCACCAGCCTGGGCGCCACCGTCACCGGCGACCGCGCCTTCCAGCTCGAGGCCGCCGAGTCCTACGTCGGGCCCGGCGCCGTGATCTTCGAGGTCACGACCGGCACCTCGGTCGACGACCCCGACGGCGTGCGCGCCGTGCTGTCCGTGCCCGTGCAGGTCGGCGGCGAGGAGCCCATCCTGCGCTGCCCCGACGAGCCGGTGCGGATCGCCCAGAGCCAAGCGCTCGACCTGGACATCGCCTCGCTGTGCCACGTGTGGACCCCCGACCCCGACGACGCGGGCGGCCTGGACTTCGAGGCCGACTGGGAGACCTCCAGCGACGGGCTGGCCATCATCACCCCGAGCGGCCCGGCCATCGAGGTCGCCGCCGCGTCGACGGCCGAGCCCGGCAGCCGCGGCACCCTGCTCGTCACCACCGGCGGCAGCGCCCCGGGTCGGCTCGAGCTGGTGGTCGTGAAGGCGCCGCCACCGTCGCTCGCCCCGATCCGCGTCGACGACATGCGCGCGGGGGAGACCCGCACCATCGACCTCGCGCCCTACCTGCGCCCCGGCGTGGGCAACCCCGACCCGACGGTCCTCGAGGCCACCCAGATCACCGGCCTCGACGTGGACATCAGCGCCGAGGGCTCCCGGGTCACGCTCACCACGGGTGAGCGCGTCGACGGACAGGCCCAGTTCCGCGTCGTCATGAGCGACGTGTCCGGCGACCCCGGCCCGGAGCGGCTGGTCGAGGGACGCATCTCGCTGGCCGTGCTCGACGTGCCCGACACCCCCACCGCCCCCGTGCCCGGCCGGACCGTGCGCGACCAGGAGGTCGCCCTGTCCTGGCGAGGGCCCGACGCCAACGGTGCGCCGATCGACCGCTACGAGGTGCGCAGCGTGCGCGGGGGCGTGACGCAGCAGTGCGGCGGCACCACCTGCGAGGTCCGCGGCCTGACCAACGGCACGGCGTACTCCTTCCAGGTGCGCGCGCACAACCGGGTCGGCTGGTCGGAGTGGAGCACCGGCTCCGCCCAGGCGACGCCCGACCGCAAGCCCGGTCTGGTCGGTCCGATCCGGCTGGTGCGCGAGGGGGACCGGGTGCTGGCGATCGCCTGGACCCGCCCGACGACCCAGACCTCCGCCATCCGTCGCTACCTGGTCTCCTGGCCCGGGGGGTCCAAGAGCTCGACCCGACCGAGCATCACGATCACCGGCCTGGACAACAACAAGATCTACAACTTCTCCGTCGCGGCGGAGAACGCCCTCGACATCGGGCCGGCCCGTCGCTCGGCCGCCTTCCAGTCGATCGGCACCCCCGGCACCCCCGCTGCTCCCGAGGTGAAGGACCAGCGCACGCCCGGTGACAGCGGCGCGGTGACGCTCACCTGGCCGGCCGTCGACCCCAACGGCCCGACGCCCGTGCGCTACACGGTGCTGCGCGACGGCAAACGGCTGCCGAACTGCACGGAGATCATGGCGACCCGCTGCGACAACGCGGGGATGTCCTACGACGGACGCACCTACACCTACTCGGTGCGGGCCACGAACAAGAACGGCAAGGGCCTCACGGCGACCGGTCCGGGCGCCCCCTGGACCGCGGTCGGCCAGCCCGCGCCCTGGGGTGACTTCTCGGTGACGCCCACCGGCAAGAACAACAGCGGTCGCGCGAAGTTCACCGTGCCGGCCTCGCGCGGTGCCCAGTCCAACGTCACCATCTACTCCGACGAGGCGGCGATCAGCAGGTTCAGCGCCACCGGCCCGCAGGACGTCGCGATCGAGGTGGGCTCCAACGACCGGCCCTACGTGATCGCGCTGGAGGTCTGCAACGAGGCCGGTGCCTGCGAGCGCTCGACCGGCAAGAGCCTGCAGACCTACGGTGCGCTGACCCGCGTGGACATCGTCAGGATGGAGCCGATCGTCAAGGGCAAGACCGTGGCGTGGGAGATCACCGTCGACGCCGACGGCGACCCCGCCCAGCTCAAGGTCGACAGCGACAAGCGCGCGGTCGAGCGCTTCACCCTCGACGGCGTCGACCTCCACACCTTCCGGACGACCGCGGTGGACATCGGCTACAAGTCCACCGAGACCCTCGTCGTCACGCTCTCGGACTCCAGCCCCAAGCGCGGGCCGACCGAGCGCAAGGCGACGTCGCCGGAGACCCAGGACGCGCCGAAGCCGACCGTCACCATCACGCGCGGCGACCGGTGCAGCGACGTGAGCAACGACCCGGCGTGCAACACCAACGGACAGGGCACCGACTGCGTGCACCGCTCCTGCGGCCAGATCCTGTTCGACAGCGAGAACTGGGCCTACAACCCGATGAACTGCACCTTCTTCGACAGCGTGGGGGGCGCCTACGCGACCCGCGCCATCGCCACCAACCGTCGCGTGCAGCCCGGCCCCTACTTCGGCTATCCCGACCGCAGCGTCTGGGTCGTCTGTGACGGCGTCGAGTCCAACCACTATGCCTGGCCCAACTCCTGAGGACCCTTGTGACGATCTCCCACGACCAGGCCGCCTGGTTCAAGCAGACCTTCGACCAGCTCACCGACAACATGGAGAAGGCCGTCCTCGGCAAGCGTCACGTCGTGCGCCTGGCGCTGACCTGCCTGCTCTCCGAGGGCCACCTGCTGCTCGAGGACTTTCCCGGCACCGGCAAGACGATGCTCGCGCGGGCGCTGGCCAACACCGTGCAGGGCAGCCACGCCCGCATCCAGTTCACCCCGGACCTGCTGCCCTCCGACGTCACCGGTGTCACCGTCTACGACCAGCACAAGGGCACCTTCGAGTTCCACCCCGGTCCGATCTTCCACACCATCGTGCTGGCCGACGAGATCAACCGCGCGTCGCCCAAGACGCAGTCGGCGCTG
Organism: uncultured Actinomycetota bacterium; assembly: GCA_963827195.1. Taxonomy (GTDB): domain Bacteria; phylum Actinomycetota; class Actinomycetes; order Propionibacteriales; family Nocardioidaceae; genus Nocardioides. The sequence goes on along the minus strand of CAWGZT010000010.1, from coordinate 106,965 downwards.
CTCGAGGTCATGGAGGAGGGACGCGTCACCGTCGACGGGCGCCCCCACGAGGTCGGTCGGCCGTTCATGGTGATCGCGACCCAGAACCCGATCGAGCAGGCCGGCACCTACCGGCTGCCCGAGGCCCAGCTCGACCGGTTCCTGATGAAGAGCTCGGTGGGCTACCCCGACAAGGCGGCCACCATCGAGCTGCTCGTCAACGCCAAGGTGCGCGACCGGGCCGCGCTCGTCACGCCGGTCATCACCTCCGCCACCATCGCGCAGATGGGCGGCCTCGCCGACGAGGTCTACGTCGACCCCGCCGTCATCGGCTACGTCGCGGAGATCGCCGAGGAGTCGCGGCGCCAGCCCCACGTCAAGCTCGGCCTCTCGGCGCGTGGCTGCCTCGCCTTCATCCGGGTCGCCAAGACGTGGGCGGCCGCCGACGGTCGGGACCACGTCGTACCCGACGACATCAAGGACCTCGCCGTCCCGGTGCTCTGCCACCGGCTGCTGCTCGACGCCGAGGCCCAGTTCAGCGGGGTCTCGATCGACACCGTCATCGCGCGCCTGCTCGACTCCGTCGCCCCGCCGACCGACCGGGTGGCGTGAGCCGGCGATGACGGAGCGGTTCGGTGAGGTCCTGGGGGTGGTCAAGCCCCTGGGTGGGCTGGTCCTCGCCCTCGGCGTGCTCGCCCTCGGCGTCGCAGCGGGCACGGGGTGGCGCGAGCTCACCGTCATCGGTGTCGCCTGCGTGCTCCTGCTCGTGGTCGCCCTGCCGTTCCTCGTCGGCCGCACGCGCGTGCGCGTCGACCTCGTGCTCGAGCCCGCCCGCGTCGCCGCGGGCGCGACCGTCGCCGCCGGGGTCGACGTCACCAACCTCGCCTCGGGGCGGATGCTGCCGACCGTCTTCGAGCTGCCGGTCGGGGAGGCCCTCCACCGCTACGCGATCCCGACGCTCGCACCGGGGGCCACCCACCAGGAGACCTTCACCGTCAGGACCGAGCGTCGGGGCGTGATCGGGGTCGGACCCGCGACGACCCGCCGCGGCGACCCGCTCGGCCTGGCGTCGCGCGACACCGAGTGGACCGACCTGCACGAGATCCTCGTGCGCCCCGCGATGGTGCCGCTCGACGCCCTGGGCGCAGGGCTGCTGCGCGACCTCGAGGGGGTCGAGACCGACTCGATCTCGCAGAGCGACCTCGCCTTCCACACGCTGCGCGAGTACGTCGCCGGCGACGACCTGCGACACGTCCACTGGCGCTCCTCGGCCAAGGCGATGGCCTCGGGCGGGGAGAGCCAGCTGCTGGTGCGGCAGTACCTCGACACCCGCCGCAGCCACGCCACGATCGTCGTCGACGACCAGCTGTCGAGCTTTGCGGCCGGAGAGCGCGGCACGGACGAGTTCGAGACCGCGATGTCGGCCACGGCCTCGATCATCGTGCGCGCCGTGCTCGACGACTTCGAGGCCTCCTTCGTGTGCGGCCACCACGCCTCCTCGGGCGTCGACGGCCACCTGGCGCTCGACGCCGTGTGTCGCGCGGTGCCCGGGCGGGTGGGGCTGATCGCCGCCGCCCGCCGGGCCGCCGACATCGCCCACGACACCAGCCTGCTCTTCCTCCTCACCGGCGCCACAGCCCCGTTCGAGGACGTGCTGCGCGCGTCGGCCGCATTCCCGCCCGAGGTCCGGCGCATCGCGATCGTCGTCGACAGCGCGGCCGCCCCCACCGTCACGGAGACGGGCGGGCTGACCGTCCTCCGGGTCGCCGCCAAGGAGGACCTGCCCGGTCTTCTCCACTGGAGCGCCCGATGACCCGGGTCGCCGACCGCAGGGCCGGCCGGCTGGTCCCCACGCGCGCCCACCTGGTCGACGCGGCACTCCTCACGGCGACGTGCGGGGTCGCCCTCGCGGGGCTGGCCACGACCTTCACGGGCATCGGCTTCCTCGTCGTCGGCCTGGTCGGCGTGGTCCTCGCGATCGCGATCGCGCACACGACCACCAGCCTCGGCTGGCCGGGCGTGTCGGCCGTGGTGCTCACGATCCTGGTCTTCGTGCTGGTCGGCGGACCGCTCGCCCTGCGCTCGCCACCCGGGCCTGCGACGCTCGCCGAGCTCGCCGACCTGGTCCTGCACGGGTGGAAGGACCTCCTCACCACGCTGCCCCCCGTCGACGGCGACGGACCGCTGCTGGTCCTGCCCTGGTCGCTCGGTCTGGTCGCGGGGCTGCTCGGCACCCTCAGCGCCCGGCTCCACTCAGGGCCGGCCTGGCTGCGGTCGCTGCTGCCGCTCGTGGCACCCACCGCGCTGCTGGTCGCGGTCATCCTGCTCGGCGTACGACGCCCGCAGTCGCTGTGGCTCCAAGGTGTCGTCCTCGCGGTGCTGGCGCTGGGTTGGCTGGTCCTGCGCTCGCAGCGCAGCACCGGGCCGGTGAGCGGTGGGGCCGGCCGGGTGCGCCGCATCCTCGTCGGCTCCGCGATGCTGGGCCTGGCCGCCACCGCGGCCCTGCCGGTGACGACCTGGGTCGCGGGTGCCGACACCGAGCGGGTGGTCCTGCGGACCTACGTCGAGCCGCCCTTCGACATCGGCCAGTACCCCTCGCCGCTGTCCTCCTTCCGCCGCTACGTCGCGATGCCGGAGCCCGACGCGGTCAACCTGCACGACGTCACGCTGATGACGCTCGACGGCGCCCCGGAGGGCTCCCGGGTCCGGATCGCGACCCTGGACCGCTACGACGGCGTGGTGTGGGGAGCCGCCGAGGACACCGTGCCGGGGAGCGCCCTCGACACCTTCCAGCGGGTCTCCTCGACCATCGACAACCCGGTCGCGGGGGAGCGCGTGGACGTGGCGGTGACGCTGGGGGAGGGCTACTCCGGGGTGTGGCTGCCCACCGTCGGGTCGCTGCAGTCGATGCACTTCGACGAGACGGAGGCGGGCTCCGGGTCGGGCTCGGTGGAGGAGCAGGCCGAGTCGTTCCGCTACAACCTGGCCACGTCGACCGGTGTGGTGCCGGCCGGCCTCGGGCCCGGCGACGTCTACCACTTCACCGCCGTCCGACCCGCCGAGGAGGTCACCGAGACCTCGGCCCCCAGCGGCGACCTCACCGACGCCGCCCTGGCGGCCGGCTTCCTGGACACCCAGGCCGTGCAGTGGACCGCCGGCGCCTCCGAGCCGATGGAGCGCGTCTTCGCCGCCGCCGAGCACCTGCGCAACGAGGGCAAGTACAGCGACGGCGTCCTGGAGAGCGAGAAGATCTACCACCCCGGCCACCACCGGCGCCGGCTGGCCGAGGAGTTCGTCAACGCCCCGATCATGGTCGGCAACGACGAGCAGTACGCCGCGGTGATGGCCCTGGTCGCCAACAAGATCGGGGTCCCCGCCCGCGTGGTCCTCGGCGCGGTCGTGCCCGACGACGGCATCGTCGAGGGCAAGGACGTGCACGCCTGGGTGGAGCTCCAGGTCGCCGACGGCTCCTGGCGGGTGCTGCCCACCGAGACCTTCATGGACACCGACCGTCCCGCCGAGCAGCCCCCGATCGCCGAGCAGGAGATGAGCGGCACCGTGGTGCCGCCCCCCGCCCCGATCCCACCGCCGTCCACGCTCGCTGAGCAGAACGACGCCGAGCTCGACGCCCGCAAGGGCGACCGCGTGGACCGGTCGGACGACGGCTTCCCGGCCTGGCTCCGCGTCGTCCTGCTCTACGTCGGCCTCCCGCTGCTCGTGGTCGCGCTGCTGCTCGGCTCGGTGGTCCTCGCCAAGGTGCTGCGCCGCCGCCGCCGCCGCTCGGCCGAGCGCGTGACGGCCCGCATCGTCGGCGGGTGGCGCGAGCTCGTCGACCACGCCCGCGACCTCGGTCAACCCGTCCCCGTGGGAGCCGGCTGGACCCGCCGCGAGCAGTCCACGCAGCTGGTCTGCGTCCAGGCGCCCGACCTCGCCGCGCTCGCCGACCGCCACGTCTTCGGCCCCACCCCGCCCGCCGACGCCGTCGCCTCGTCGTACTGGCAGGAGGTCGACGTCGAGCGCCGCGCGATGTCGCACGGCGTCACCCGCCGCCGCCGACTCCGCGCCGCCCTCAGCCTGCGCACGTTCGTCCGGTGACGTCGTCACCGCACGGACACGAAGGCCCGCCCGTCCGGTGACCAGGGCGGGGGCGCCTCGCCGCCCGCCTTCCTCGGCGATACGCTGGAGACGTGGTCCCTCGGTCGTCATGACCGAGTGCATCGATCCCGGACTGGGGCGAAGGATCCTCGCGACGACTGTTCGCGGCTGGTTCGTCCTGCCCCCGTCCCTCCGCCCAGGAGCTGTCTTGATGCGTCCCACCCGTTCCTTTCCTCTCGTCGGCCTCGCCCTCGTCGCCGTTCGCCGTCCTCTCCGGCTGCGGCAGTGACGGCGCCGGCACCGCCGGAGCCGACGACGGGGTCGTGGTCACCAACTGCGGCACCCAGGTCTCCCTCGACGCCTCCCCCCAGCGCATCGTGACCATCAAGTCGACGGCCACCGAGCTGGTCCTGGCCCTCGGCCTGGCCGAGCGGCTGGTCGGCACCGCTTTCGCTGACGGCCCGGTCCCGGATGCCTGGTTCGAGGAGGTGGCTGACGTGCCCGTGCTCTCGGACCAGGCACCCAGCCAGGAGGTCGTCCTGGAGACCGAGCCGGACCTGGTCTTCGCCGGGTGGGAGTCCAACCTGGCCGCCGACACCGCCGGTGAGCGCGACCAGCTGGCACGGCTCGGCGTCGCCACCTACGTCGCCCCGTCGGCCTGCCAGAGCGCCGGGCAGCCCGAGTCGATGAGCTACGACCTGCTCTTCGACCACTTCCTCGAGGCCGGCGCCCTGCTCGGTGCCCCCGCCGCAGCGGCCGCCCTGGTCGAGGAGCAGGAGGCGATCCTGGCCGAGCTGGGTGTCGTCACCGACGGCACCACGGCACTGTGGTGGTCCTCGGGCACCGACACCCCCTTCGTGGGTGCCGGCATCGGTGCACCGCAGATGGTGATGGAGCAGATCGGTCTCACCAACATCGCCGCCGACGTCAAGGACACCTGGACCTCGCTGGGCTGGGAGTCGATCATCGACGCCGACCCCGACGTGATCGTGCTGGTCGACGCCGCGTGGAACACCGCCGAGGACAAGATCGCCGCCTTGCGGGCCGACCCGGCCACTGCCGCGATGACCGCGGTCACCGAGGAGCGCATCGTGGTCGTGCCGTTCGCGGCTTCCGAGGCGGGCGTCCGCTCGGTCGACGCCGCCACCGACCTGCTCCGCCAGGTGGCCTTGCTGGGGCTCGCGGAGGAGTGAGATGACGCTCCTGGGCCCGACACGCGTCACCCGGTCGCCCTCGCCGGCCTTCGCTGTGACCACCAGGCGGGCCGACGTGCGCTTCTGGACGCTCGTCGTCCCGGTGCTGGTGACGCTGCTGGTGGGCTCGATCGCGGTGGCCGTGACCATCGGCCCGGCCGACCTCTCGGTCGCCGAGGTCTGGCAGGTGGTCGGTGGGCAGCTGGGGCTGGTCGACTCCTCGGTCAGCACCATCCGCTCAGGCATCGTCTGGGAGCTGCGGTTGCCGCGGGTCCTGACCGCCGCAGCCGTCGGCGCGGGACTGGCGCTGAGCGGCGCGGTGATGCAGGCGCTGACCCGCAACCCGTTGGCCGATCCCTACCTGCTCGGGCTCTCCTCGGGCGCCTCGACCGGTGCCGTCCTGGTGCTGCTGCTGGGGGTCTCCGCAGTACTGCCGGTGGCAGCCTTCCTCGGCGCGATGGCGGCGCTGACGGCGACCCTGCTGCTGGCTCGCAGCCTCGGTGAGATCACCCCGAGCCGCACGGTGCTGGCCGGGCTCGCGGTCTCCTCCTTCGCCGGGGCCATCACCTCGCTGCTGATCTTCTGGAACGCCCGCGGGGACTCCTTCCGCGAGGTGCTCAGCTGGCTGCTCGGCTCGCTGGCCGGTGCCGACTGGGGCGCTGTCACGATCACCTGGGGGGCGCTCGCACTCGTCGGTGCCCCCTTGGCCCTGCGTGGCCGGGTGCTGGATGCTTTCGCCTTCGGTGACACCGCCGCCGCAGCGCTGGGGGTCGACGTCGGACGGACGCGCTGGTTGCTGCTCACCGCGACCGCGCTGCTGACCGGGGCCATGGTCTCGGTGAGCGGGTCGATCGGCTTCGTCGGCCTGGTGCTGCCCAATGCCGTGCGCCTGCTCGTCGGGTTCGCCCATCGCCGCCTGCTGCCGCTGTCGGTGCTGAGCGGTGCGGTCTTCATGGTGTGGGCGGACACCGTGGCCCGGACCGCCTTCGAACCTCGCGAGATCCCCGTCGGCATCATCACGGTCCTGGTCGGTGCGCCGGTCTTCGTCCTGGTCCTGCTCCGGCACCGGGGGCGCGCATGACGGGGCACACGACGGGGCAGCTCGAGGTCAGTGGGCTGCACCGGCGTGTGGGCGCCAACGTGCTCCTCCACGAGGCGGGCTTCCGGGTGCCGAGCGGCGGGGTGATCGCCCTGGTCGGACCCAACGGTGCCGGCAAGTCGAGCCTCCTGCGAGCCATGACCGGGATCCAGGCGGCACCCCAGGGAGCCGCAGCCGGTCGTGTGGTCCTCGACGGGGTCGATCTCCTGGCCCTGAAGCGGCGCGAGCGGGCCCGCCACCTCGCGCTGGTCGAGCAGGAGCTGCGCGCAGAGTTCAGCCTCACGGTGGCCCAGGTGGTCGCGCTGGGTCGCATCCCGCACGAGTCCGGGTGGGCGGTCTCTGCGCCCGACGCCGACCTGGTCGGTGCCGCGATGGCGCGGGCCGGGGTGGAGCAGTGGGGTGAGCGCCTGCTGACGACGCTCTCAGGAGGTGAGCAGCAGCGGGTGCAGCTGGCCCGGGCGCTGGCCCAGGAGCCGCGGCTGCTGTTGCTCGACGAGCCGACCAACCACCTCGATGTGAAGGCCCAGATGGAGACCCTCGGGCTGCTGCGCGAGATCGCGGTGGCTGGGGTGACCGTCGTCGCCGCGTTGCACGACCTCAACCTGGCGGCCTCGCACTGCGACCACGTGGTGGTGCTGGCCCGCGGGAGGGTGCGAGCCGTGGGAGAGGTGCGCGAGGTGCTGACCGCGGAGCTGATCGAGCAGACCTACGGCGTGGCTGCCGACCTGCTGACCCATCCCCGGACGGGGCGGCCCCTGATCGCCTTCTCGCCGTCGGACCAGGCCCTCGCCGTCACGGCCGCGACGTCAGCCCACCCGCTCCTGACCCGCGCCCCGAGGTGAGTCCGAGGCGGGAGGTCCCCACTACCGTCCGGGTGGTCGGCCCCCGACGCCTAGACTGCGGCCCACCAGCAGCAGCGAGGAGGCACCGTGGGGCGCGTGGGTTACGTGGTGCCGGTCGACGGCGTCACCCCTCGCGAGGCGGTCGACCTGGCGAGGCTCTCCGAGCGGGCCGGTTTCACCGGCACGATGGCCGTCGACACCTTCCAGCCGTGGTTGCCGAGCCTGGGTCAGGCCCCCAACGTGTGGCCGCTCCTGGGCGCGATGGCAGAGCACCTCACCGGTGACTTCGGCGCCGGCATGGTGGCGGCCGGCGGACGCCAGCACCCCGCCGCGGTGGCCCAGGCCGCGGCGACCCTGGCAGCCCTGCACCCGGGCCGTCACTGGGTCTCGCTCGGCGGCGGCGAGGCGTTGCACGAGCACGTCACGGGCGGCTACTGGCCCGAGGCGCCCGAGCGCATCTCCCGGCTCTTCGAAGCGGTGGAGATCATCAAGCGGCTCTACGCCGGCTCGCTCGCCGGACGCGACGCGAGATATGGCGGCGACCACTTCAGGCTGGAGAGCGCCCGCCTGTGGACGATGCCGGAGCAGGCGCCGTCGGTCCTGGTCGCCACCTCGGGCCCGGTGACCGCCCGACGGGCCGGCCGCCAGGCCGACGGTCTGCTGGCCGTCGCGGTGCAGCCGACCCAGGCGGCCCAGGTGCTGGAGCGATTCCGTGAGGGTGCCCGGGAGGCGGGCAAGGATCCGGCCTCGATGCCCGCGTGGCTGCACCTCAACGTGAGCTGGGCCGCCACCGACGAGGAGGCCACCTCGGCCGTCGTCGAGCGCTACCCGATGGCGGCGATGAGGTTCGCCCGGGGCGACCTGCGCTCCCCGCACGTGGTGGAGCAGATCGCGCGGCTCGTCCGCGCCGAGGACTTCCCCGGACGGTTGCTGGCCAGCGCCGACCCGGCCGCGCACCTGGCCGAGGTCAAGGTCTATCTCGAGCTGGGCTACGACCGCGTCTTCCTGCACAACGTCGGCGTCAACCAGGCGGCATTCCTGGACACGTTCGGGCGCGACGTGCTGCCCCACCTGGTCTGAACGAGGGGGCCGAGGGCGGTCCTTCACCCGGCTCGTAGCCTCATCCAGGGGGTCCGGGGGAGATCGACGAGGTCCAACCCGCTCCGTCCCGGCACTGAACTAACGACAGTTATTTTGGTGCCTGAAAAGCGCCTCCCGATCCTGCGGATCGACCAATCCCAACCGCGTAGGGTTCCAGCGAACTGCCTGAAGAGGGCTATCCCGGAATGCTAACGAGTGTTAGCCTCATCTCATGAACTTGGAGACCTCCCGATCCGGTGCGCCCCTGGACCTGAGTCAGCTGGCGGACGCCCTGGAGCATGCGAACATCCCGGTCCTGAGCGTGGTGACCTACCAGCTCACCGGTGACCGCCGTTGGATCTCCGGCGAGCACCGCCCCACCCGGGCGAAGGGGATGGACGAGAACAGGTACGGCGGAGTGCCCGAGGAGGTCCAGGCGGAGGTGCGCCGGGGCGCCCACGAGGCCATCAAGGCATGGGCCGAGGGCGCCGAGGTCGCCGTGCCGCGCCTGGAGGGTGACGACCTGATCGAGTGCCTCACCTACATGAACGGTGAGGAGGTGCCGGCGGAGTACGAGGACATGATGTCGGAGATGCTCGGCTTCTCCGAGGTCGACACCGCCACCGACACCGAGGTGGCCGCTGGTGCCGACATGTCCGCGATGTCGGTCCTCGTGGTGGGCGCCGGCCTGTCAGGGATGCTCGCCTCGTTGCGGTTGACCCAGGCCGGGGTCGAGCACGTCATCGTGGAGAAGAACACCGAGGTCGGCGGCGGCTGGTGGGAGAACACCTACCCGGGCTGTGGCGTCGACACCCCGAGCTACCTGTACTCCTACTCCTTCTTCGACCGTGACTGGTCGACCTACTTCGGCAAGCGCGACGAGGTCGAGACCTACCTGCGTGACTTCGCGGACGAGTACGACCTGCGCCGCAACATCCAGTTCGACACCGAGGTCGAGAGCCTCTCCTTCGATCAGGACGCCGGACTCTGGACCGCGCGGGTCAGGCGTGGCTCGGGTGAGACCGACGAGTTGACCGCCACCACCGTCATCACCGCGGTGGGTGTGCTGAACCGCCCCAAGATGCCCCGGGTCGAGGGCCTCGATCGCTTCGAGGGCGAGGTCTTCCACACCGCCCACTGGCCCCAGGGCCTGGACCTGTCCGGCAAGCGGGTCGCGCTCGTCGGTGCGGGCGCGAGCGCGATGCAGATCGGTCCGGCCATCGTCGACCAGGTCGGCAGCATGACGGTCTTCCAGCGCTCTCCCCAGTGGATCGCGCCGAGCGAGGACTACTTCTCCCCGGTCGACGAGAGAGTCCACTGGTTGCACAGGTTCGTTCCGTTCTACGCCGGTTGGTACCGCGCGAAGCTGAGCTGGATCTTCAACGACCGGGTACACCCCACGTTGAAGGTGGATCCCGAGTGGCCGACCGACGGCGGCTCGATCAACATCGTGAACGACGGTCACCGTCGCTTCTACGTGCGCTACCTCACCGAGCAGCTGGGCGACCGCCAGGACCTCATCGAGAAGTCGACCCCGGATTACCCGCCCTTCGGCAAGCGGATGCTGCTCGACAACGGCTGGTACAAGATGTTGCGCCAGGAGAACGTCGACCTCGTCACCGAAGGCGTGGTCTCGATGGACGAGACCGGTCTGGTCGACGCCGCGGGGACCCGCCACGAGTTCGACGTCGTCATCCTGGCAACCGGCTTCGAGTCCACCCGCTACCTCTTCCCCATGGAGATCGCCGGTCGGAGCGGCACGCAGCTGTCAGAGGCGTGGCAGGACACGGACGCGCGCGCCTACCTCGGGATGACGGTCCCCGACTTCCCCAACCTGTTCCTGGCGTGTGGACCCAACACCGGGTTGGGTCATGGCGGCAGCTTCATCACCATTGCAGAGTGGCAGGTCCGCTACATCATGGACGCCCTGAAGAAGATGGCATCCACAGGCGCCGACACGGTGGAGTGCCGCCCGGAGGCCTACGACGCCTACGGCGAGTCCGTCGACCGGGCTCACGCCGAGCTGGTGTGGACCGACACCCGGATGACCAACTGGTATCGCAACGAGTCGGGCCGTGTCGTGGCCGTCATGCCGTGGCGCATCGTCGACTTCCACGCGATGACCCGTGAGGTCAACCCCGACGACTTCGTGTGGCGACGGGCAGACCCCGACCGGGGCAGGGACTCCGACGTCCCGTCCCCCCAGAGCTGACAGTCCCCGCAGACGTGACGTCCGTTGCGTCAGCTGAATACCTCACTTAGGCTAACGCGGGTTAGTGCCTCCTGGGCACCGCCCGGGTCGAACACAGGAGTTCCCATGGTTCAGTCGTCCGAGATCCGCCACAGTCCCCTGGGTCGCGCCACCATCGGCGACCAATTGCGACGTCACGCGCTCAACATCGGGCGACGCGAGGCTCTCGTCGCCTACCACCCGGACGGCTCACGTCGCGCGGTGACCTATGCAGAGCTCAACGCGGACGCCAACCGGATGGCACATGCCTTCGCCGAGTACGGCGTCGGTCGCGGGGACGTGGTTGCCGTGATGTCGCAGAACTCGATCGAGACGATCGTGGCCTACTACGCGGCTCTCAAGCTGGGGGCGGCCTACACGGGCGTCAACGTCATGTACGGCACCGACGAGATCCGCTACCAGGTCAACCACGCCGAGCCGAAGGTCGTCGTGGCGTCCTCGCAGTTCGTCGAGGTGGTCGAGCCGCTGCGCCACGACAACCCCGGGACCACGTTCGTGGTCGTGGGTGGAGCGACTGCCGGCTGGCGCGACTGGGACGAAGCCATCGAGGGACGCTCGACCGAGGAGCCGGACGCGGAGGTCGATGAGCACGACATCGCCCTGATCAGCTACACCAGCGGCACCGAGGCGTCTCCCAAGGGTGTCGTCATCCCGCACCGCAACTACCTGATCTCGACGGCACCGTCGTGGACCTGGGGTCTGCGGGTGACCCCCGAGGACGTGTGGCTCTACGTCATGCCGTTCTACACGATCGCCGGCATCGGCTGCGCCACGTCACTCACCCTGATCGGGGCGACGATGGTCATCCCACGTTCGCTCGAGCCCGGCACGGCGTTGCAGACGATCAAGGACGAGGGCATCACGGTGATGGCCCAGACCCCGACCTTCTTCCTGTCGCTGTGTGGCCACGAGTCGTTCGGCGCCGAGACTGTCGGCCAGGTCGAACGCTGCCTGACCTACGGTGGCCAGATCTCTCCGCACGCCACGGACAGCTGGAGCAAGGTCGCTCCCGGCCTCCTGTGGGGGACCTACTGGGGCCAGTCCGAGCTGACCCAGCTGGGCTCGGTGGGCTGGTACCGCTCGATCGACGAGATCCCCGACCAGGACCCGACATGGATCGGCCGTCCGGTCCATCACCTCGAGACCCGGGTGGTCGACCCGAGTGGCAACGACGCCGAGATCGGCGAGCTCATCTGCCGCAGCCCTTCGGTGATGCTCGGATACCACAAGGACCCCGAGCGCACCGACGTCGTGCTCCGCGACGGCTGGTTGCACACCGGCGACATCGTGCGGATCGACGAGGACCGCAACATGTTCTTCTACGACCGCAGCAAGGACGTCATCAAGAGCGGTGGGATGAACGTGTCGTCCCAGGAGGTCGAGCGGGTCCTGCAGACCCACGACAAGGTCCTCCGCGCGGCGGTCGTGGGCGTCCCGGACGACTACTGGTCGGAGAAGGTGACGGCTTTCGTGATCGCGCACTCCGGCTGCGAGCTGAGCGAGGACGAGCTGCGTGACTTCTGCCGTGGACAGATGGCGGTCTTCAAGGTGCCCAAGACCATCATCGTCGTCGAGGAGTTCCCCACCGATGCCCAGGGCAAGGTCCTGAAGCGCGAGCTGAGGAAGTCGGCGACGTCGACGGGGTGACGCACGGTCGGGTGAGGGTGGCGGCGACCCGCGGGCAGCCGCCCCTCGTCACTCCTGACCGGTCTCGGGCGCCTGGTCCAGCTCCGGATGGAGCACCGTCACGCCAGAGGTCCGGATCAGCTCGACCGACGCACGGCACAGCGCGTCGAGGTCTCCTTGGTGGCCGAGCAGCCCGCCGATCCCGAGCTTGATGTATCCGTCGGCGAGGTCGCCGACATCCATCTTCGGGCGGTACCACGCGCTGACGCTGTTGAGCATGTCCAGCAGTGCCGTCGTGGCCAGCGCCGGGTCGAAGGCGTGGAAGTCACCGCTGCGGTGCCCGGCGACGATCAGGTCGCGGACCCGGCGGTGGTAGTAGGTCCGGTAGTCGAGGACCCGCTTGCGGTGCTCGTCGGTCAGGGCCTTGAGGTCGGCGATCGCCACCTGGTGCTCCACCCGCCTGATCGCGACGTGCTGGATGTGGGAGCGGATCAGCGCCGCGAGCCGCTCCGCCGGTTGCCCGGGGGAGTCGAGGATCATGATGTAGCCCTCGACGGTGTCACGGGTGACCGACAGGGCGATCTCGTAGAGGATCTCCTCCTTGGAGGAGAAGTGGTTGTAGAGGCTGGCGCCGCGGATGCCGACCGCAGCGGCGACCTCACGCATGCCCACGGTGTGATAGCTGCTGGCCGCGAAGACCTGGGCGGCCTGGATGGCGATCTGGCGCCGACGGACGGTCCGCTTCTGCGTCTGCTGGGTCGGCGGCACAGCGTCGCTGGCGTGGGCGAGATCGGTGTCCATGTGGTCTGTCTTCTCGTGGGGCACGTCGGTGGCCTTCCTCGTGAACGGGCAAACCCTACCGTCCGGACCGGTCCGTCTCGACTCCTTCGGTCAGGGCGGCGGAGCGCACGGTCAGTGATGCCGGGGGCCGGTGGCGCTCCATGCGCTCGCCACCTGCGAGGCCTCGGCACCCTGCCAGGGTCGGGGCTGGGGGCGGTCGCCGCCCAGGCGGGAGCCGGCGCCGGCAGGGTCGGTCCGGCGGAGTCGATGAAGGCGGAGCGAGCAACCGCGTGCGGGTGCTGCTCGGACTCCTCGAGGGTGAGGACGGGGGTGACGCAGGCATCGATCGTGTCGAAGACCTCGGTCCACTCGTCGCGAGATCGCGTGGCGAAGGCGTGGGAGAAGGCCTCCGTGAGGGCGGGCCAAGCGCTCCGGTCCCACCGGTCGGGCAGGTCAGCGGGGGCCAGCCCCAGTCCCGTGACGAAGCGGTCGTAGAAGACCGTCTCCAGCGCACCCACGGCCATGTGGCGGCCATCGGAGCACACGTAGGCCCGGTAGTTGGGGGCCGAGCCGTCCAGCAGGTTCGTCCCGCGCTCGGGGGACCAGCGACCGGCGTGCTTCCACGACCGCAGCAGCGAGGTCAAGGAGCTTGCGCCGTCGACCATGGCGGCGTCGACCACCTGCCCGAGGCCGGTGCGGGTGCGCTCGTGCAGCGCCGCCAGCACTCCGAGGAGCAGGAACATCGAACCGCCACCGAAGTTGCCCACGTAGTTGAGGGGCGGTAGCGGCGGGGAGTCCGCAGGTCCCATCGGGTCGAGCGCCCCGGCCAGGGCCAGGTAGTTGATGTCGTGGCCCGCGAAGGCCGCCATCGGGCCGGTCTGGCCCCACCCGGTCATCCGCCCGTAGACCAACGACGAGTTGACCTCCAGACACTCCTCGGGGCCCAGCCCCAGGCCTTCCATCGCTCCGGGCCTCAGTCCCTCCAGCAGCACGTCCGCGCCGGACACGAGCTCGAGGAACAGCTCGCGGTCAGCCACCGACTTCAGGTCCAGACCGACCTGGGTGCGACCGCGGAGCATCCCTGCGTTGGCATCGTCGACCCCGTCCTCGGCACCTGCCGCGGACGGTCGGGCGACACGGACGACGTCCGCCCCGAGGTCGGCCAGGAGCATCCCGGCGTGCAGCAGAGGTCCGATGGCCTCCAGCTCGATGATGCGGAGTCCTGCGAGTGGTCCCACGGGTGTCATGCCGTCCCTCCGAGCAATGGTAAGACTAACGATCGTTACGCTGCCGGCGCGAGCCTACGCACCAGTGGAGGACGGGTCAACGAGCGCGGGGCTCAGGACAGGGAGAGCACGATCTTGCCGGGGACGGACCGGTCCTCGAAGCGCTGCATGGCCCGCGTGACCTGGGACAGTGGCAGCACCTCGGAGACGACCGGGCGGTAGGCGCCGCTGACGACGCCGGGAAGCAGGCTCTTCCACTGCGCCTGCATGAACCCCGGCCTCGCGCGGACGTACTCGGCCCAGGCGACCCCGAGGACGGCCGCGTTCGCGAGCAGGAGCCGATTGGCCCTGACTGCGGGGATCTGGCCGCTGGCGAAGCCGAGGCTCAACAGTCGTCCGTCGGGAGCGAGGCTCCGCACAGAGTCGTCGAAGCGACCTCCACCGACAGGATCGACCACGATGTCCACCCCGCGCGCGCCCAGAAGGTCGGTCGCCTCGGACAGGAAGTCGTCCGACGAGAGCACGTGGTCGGCCCCGCAGGCGCGGGCCACCTCGGCCTTCTCGGGGCTCGACGTCACGGCCAGCGTGGTGAGTCCCAGCCGATGCGCCACCTGGAGGGCTGCGCCGCCCAGGCCGCCTGCGGCTCCGTGGACGAGCACCACCTCGCCGGGTCGTGCGGCTGCCCGGTGGGCCAGGGCGAGGTGGGCGGTGAAGTGGTTGACCACCAGTGCCGCACCGATCGTGGGATCGAGGTCGTCCGGCAACGCGACCACGTGGTCGGGCGCCACGTCCACCACCTCGGCGAAGCCGCCGAACCAGGTGAACGCCGCCACCGGCTGCCCCGGGCGCAGCCCCGAACCGGCGGGCGCGGAGAGCACGGTGCCGGCAATCTCGAGGCCCGGCGCGAAGGGAGGGTCGGGACGGAGCTGGTACTGGCCGCGGGTGGCGAGGAGGTCGGGGAACGTGATGCCGGCCGCCTGGGTCCTGATCCGGACGGCGGTCGGGTCGGCGGGCGGTTCCGGAAGGTCGCGGACAGACATCCCGGTGGGTCCGGTCAGGGATTCGACTAGCGCTGCACGCATGACACGTCCAAGTTCGAGGGGGGAGGGATCGCCGCGGGGGTGGGGTCGGACGATGCTAACCGTGGATAGGGAGGAGGGGGAGGCCCTCTCGGACTCCTTGGACATCGCCCGGGCCTCGTTCTCACCAGCTGTCCGCAGCCTTGACTGTGGCACGTGCCACATGATTGCCTAGGAGGACTAACGTGGGTTAGCCGCGTTGACGCCTTGAAGGGGATATTCGATGGAACTCTCTGCCGCCATGAGGACCACCCACGCCAACCGGTACTACAAGACGGACCCGGTTCCCGAAGAGGTCTTCTACCAGGCCTTCGAGGTGGCCCGTTTCGGCCCGCAGGGCGGCAACCGCCAGCCCGTGCGGTTCCTGGTCGTCACGGATGCCGCCAAGAAGGCCCAGCTGCAGGAGTGGTACCTGCAGCCGTGGAACCAGTACATGGAGGCCGCGCTCGCAGGTCAGAAGGAGATCGAAGCGGGAAGTGGTGACGCCAAGGCGACCAACCACGGCATGACGGACCCGGTCAAGGCCTTCGCGGCCGCGGACCACTTCGCCCAGCACCTCAGCCAGCACCCCGCGATCATCGTGGTGCTGGCCGACATCGACGAGACCCACCCGACGGACACCGACCTGGGCCGCCTGAGCATCGTCGGCGGCGCGTCGGTCTACCCCTTGGCGCAGAACCTCTGCCTGGCGCTGCGGGACCAGGGCGTGGCCACCACGTTCACCACGCTCCTGTGCGCCTTCGAGCCCCAGGTGAAGGAGCTGTTGAACATCCCCGACAACCTCTCCTGCGCCGCCTTCATCGTGGCCGGCTACCCGGAGAAGGGCTTCCCGACGAAGCTCACCAGGCGCCCGGTCGAGGAGCTTGCCTTCATGGACTCCTTCGACAACCCGGTGAGGGGCGCAGCCCAGGGCTGATCCCGGCTCCCCGGCGGAATGAACCAGCGGCACCCGGACGTTGACCCGGCGATGTCCTCCACCGCGCCTGCCCTCTCCGTCCTCGACCTCGTGCCGGTCCGCAGCGACCAGTCCACCAGCGACTCGCTCACCGCGATGCTGGGGCTGGCGCGGGCGGCCGACGACCTCGGCTTCCGCCGGTTCTGGGTCGCTGAGCACCACAACATGGCCGCCATCGCGTCCACCAACCCCCCGGTGCTGATCGCGATGATCGCGGCCGCGACCGAGCGGATCCGGGTGGGCTCGGGCGGGGTGATGCTCCCCAACCACGCGCCGCTCGTGATCGCCGAGCAGTTCGCGCTGCTCGAGGCGGCCCATCCCGGCCGCATCGACCTCGGCATCGGTCGCGCGCCGGGCACCGACCCGGTGACCAGCTGGGCGTTGCGGCACGGCGCCGGCGGGGTGAGCGACGAGGCGGTCTCGCGCTTCCCGGAGTACGTCGAGAACGTCCTGGCCATGATGGAGCCGGCCGGGGTCGGGCTGGCGTTGCAGGGACGGCAGCACCTCCTGCGGGCCACCCCCGAGGCGCGGTCGGTGCCCCAGATCTGGTTGCTCGGCTCGTCGGACTACTCGGCGCGGCTCGCTGCCGAGAAGGGCATGCCCTACGTCTTCGCACACCACTTCTCCGGCCAGGGCACGGCCGAGGCGATCGATCTCTACCGCTCGCAGTTCCGCCCCTCGCCCGAGCTGTCCGAGCCGCGCACCTTCCTCACCGTCAACGCCGCGGTCGCCGAGACCAGCGAGGAGGCCGAGCGGCTGGCGCTGCCGCAGCTGCTGCAGATGGTGGCCCTGCGCACCGGTCAGCCCCTGACGGCGCAGCGGCTGGTCGAGGAGGCGCACGCCGAGGAGGTCCCCGAGGGGCACCGGGGCCTCATGGAGGCGATGCGCACGCGCTGGGTGATCGGCGACGCCGCGCAGGGGCGTGCGCAGGTCGCCGAGCTCGCGGCGGCCTACGGCGTCGACGAGGTGATGGTCAACCCGGTCGCCGGTGCCACCGCCGGCACGGCCGCCGACGCCTCGCCCGCCCGCGTCGAGACCCTGCGCCTCCTGGCCTCCTGACCGGGTTTGCCCCAGTGGCGCGGGGGCACAGTCGAGGGATGCGCTCCTTCCCCTCCGCCCTGGCCGCGGTCGCCGTCGGACTCGCGCTCCTCGCAGGTTGCTCCGGGGGCGACGACACCGCGAGCGTGGCCGGTGACCCCACCCCGAACCCGTCGACCCCGAACCCGTCGACCCCGAACCCGTCGATCCCGAACCCGTCGACCGACGTCGAGCCCTCCGCTCCTCCCGAGCCGAGCCCGTCGTCCCACTCCCTCGACTGCGCCCGGGTGACGGACCGGGAGGCGACCCGCTGGGTCGGGGGAGAGCCGACCCGGGTCACGTCCACCAGCCCGGACAGGTGCTCCTTCGAGACCGTCGAGGCCGTGCTCCACCACCACAACGTGCAGTGGAGCCTCCAGCCGGGACAGGCCGGCACCTACGCCGACCTGCGCGAGGGACTGGGCCTGCTCGGCGAGGGCGCGCGCACCGTGCGGCTCCCGGGTGGCGCCGAGGTGCTGGAGGCCAGGTCGCCCACCGCACGCATGGTCGTCGTCCTGGACTTCGTCGACGGGGGGCTCCTCACGGTCTCCGCCTCGGAGACGTTCCTGGCCAAGCCCTACCGCCCTCTGGGCGAGATGGTGCGCATCGCGCGGACCATCGCGGGACGCTACGCCGCCTGAGCCGCTCGGAAGTTGCCCGGGACCCTGGTCGATTCGTCTTTCCCCGCCGTTTCCTCGTAAACTGGCGTGTCGGCCCAACGTGGGTCTGTTCCGTGGTGCCTCGCGGCTGCCCGGACCACCGTGACCATCTCTGACGAGAGGGTCGGGTGTGTCCGGAAAGAGGCGCTCCAGAGCGGCCCGACGAGGTCCACCGGTCACCTGACCGGAGGTTCCCGGGCCACCGGTAGACACCCGTTTCAACAGATTGTGGAGGACATGCCGAAGAAAGAAGGCGTGATCGAGCTCGAGGGCACCATCACGGAGGCCCTACCCAATGCGATGTTCCGTGTGGAGCTGAGCAACGGACACAAGGTGCTCGCCCACATCAGCGGCAAGATGCGCCAGCACTACATCCGGATCCTCCCCGAGGACCGCGTGGTGGTGGAGCTCTCGCCGTACGACCTCACCCGAGGTCGCATCGTCTACCGCTACAAGTAAGCAGCCGACTAGTCAGAAAGGGTCGACTCATGAAGGTCAACCCGAGCGTCAAGAAGATCTGTGACAAGTGCAAGACGATCCGTCGTCACGGCGTTGTCATGGTGATCTGCGAGAACCCGCGTCACAAGCAGCGCCAGGGCTGAGTCCCTGCCGCAGCACCTGCACCACCACTGAAAACACCCCAACGTGATCGCTAGGTCTGGGTCTCTCACGAGCACAGTCCGAAACCACCTCCGGAGCAGAAGGCCGGAGCCTGGTCACCACCAGGACGCGTCACGCACGAAACCTCTGTGAACCACCGAAGAGCCAAGCTCTTCAGGAAAGGCCCATCACATGGCACGCCTTGTTGGTGTCGACCTCCCGCGTGACAAGCGCATCGAGATCGCACTCACCTACATCTACGGCATCGGCCGTACCCGCTCGCAGCAGCTGCTGGCCGCCACCGGGGTCAGCCCCGACCTGCGCGTCCACGAGCTGGGCGACGAAGAGCTGGTCAAGCTCCGCGACGAGATCGAAGCCAACTTCAAGATCGAGGGTGACCTCCGTCGCGAGGTCCAGGCAGACATCCGCCGCAAGATCGAGATCGGCAGCTACCAGGGTCGCCGCCACCGTCAGGGCCTCCCGGTCCGCGGTCAGCGCACCAAGACCAACGCTCGCACCCGCAAGGGTCCCAAGCGCACGGTTGCCGGCAAGAAGAAGGCCAAGTGACCGTTCGCGCTCGCGCGACGCACTGCCTTCCTAACTCACAGACCAGCTAACACAGGAGAACCGTATGCCTCCCAAGGCACGCGCGGCCGGCGCCAAGAAGGTCCGCCGCAAGGAAAAGAAGAACATCGCTCAGGGCGAAGCCCACATCAAGAGCACGTTCAACAACACGATCGTCACCATCACCGACCCGACCGGCGCGGTCATCTCGTGGGCCTCCGCCGGCACCGTCGGCTTCAAGGGCTCGCGCAAGTCCACGCCGTACGCCGCGCAGATGGCAGCGGAGGCCGCTGGCCGTCGCGCCATGGACCACGGCATGAAGAAGATCGACGTCTTCGTGAAGGGACCCGGCTCGGGTCGCGAGACCGCGATCCGCTCGCTCGGTGCCATCGGCCTCGAGGTCGGCACCATCCAGGACGTCACGCCCACCCCCCACAACGGTTGCCGCCCGCCCAAGCGCCGGCGCGTCTGACCCGAGACAGAACAGGAGACTGACTAATGGCCCGTTACACCGGACCCATGACCAGGAAGTCGCGCCGTCTCGGTGTCGACCTCGTCGGCGGAGACGCAGCTTTCGAGAAGCGTCCCTACCCTCCCGGCCAGCACGGCCGAGCCCGCATCAAGGAGGGCGAGTACCGCTCCCAGCTGCAGGAGAAGCAGAAGGCCCGCTTCACCTACGGCGTGATGGAGAAGCAGTTCCTGAACTACTACAAGGAGGCCTCGCGTCGCACCGGCAAGACCGGTGAGAACATCCTCCAGCTGCTCGAGTGCCGTCTCGACAACGTGGTCTACCGCGCCGGGTTCGCCCGCACGCGTCGCCACGCGCGTCAGCTCGTCAACCACGGTCACTTCAAGGTCAACGGCAAGAAGGTCGACATCCCGTCCTTCCAGGTCTCGGCCTACGACGTGATCGACGTGCGCGAGAAGTCGCTCGAGATGACCCCGTTCATCGTGGCTCGCGAGACCTTCGGCGAGCGGATCGTCCCGGCGTGGCTCGAGGCCCTGCCGAACCGCATGCGCGTCCTGGTCCACCAGGTCCCGCTGCGTGCGCAGATCGACATGCCGATCCAGGAGCAGCTGATCGTGGAGTTCTACTCCAAGAAGTAGCCGGTCGGGGGCTCCGCCCCCGACTACCCCCACTGGGGCTGCGCCGCCAGACCTCCTCGGGTCCAGGTGTGGCCCCGGTGGGAACGCGGAGGCACTGCCTCCGTGACACCTTCCTTTTCACCGTCGTAGTTCGGATCCGTCAAATAGCGGGTGGGTCCGGAAAGGAAAGAAACCAGTGCTTATCGCACAGCGTCCCTCACTCTCGGAAGAGACCGTCGACGAGTTCCGCTCGCGGTTCGTCATCGAGCCCCTGGAGCCCGGCTTCGGCTACACGCTCGGCAACTCGCTCCGTCGCACCCTCCTGTCGTCGATCCCCGGCGCCTCGGTCACGAGCATCAAGGTGGACACCGTCCTCCACGAGTTCTCGACCATCGAGGGCGTCAAGGAGGACGTCACCGAGATCATCCTCAACCTGAAGGGCCTGGTCGTCTCCTCGGAGCACGACGAGCCCGTCACCATGTACCTGCGCAAGTCCGGCGCCGGCGCCGTGACCGCCGCTGACATCGCGCCCCCGGCCGGTGTCGAGGTGCACAACCCCGAGCTGAAGATCGCCACGCTGTCCGACAAGGGCAAGCTGGAGATGGAGCTCGTCGTCGAGCGTGGCCGCGGCTACGTCTCCGCCGTCCAGAACAAGGGCGCCGACAACGAGATCGGCCGCATGCCGGTCGACTCGATCTACAGCCCCGTGCTGAAGGTGACCTACAAGGTCGAGGCGACCCGAGTCGAGCAGCGCACCGACTTCGACAAGCTCGTCATCGACGTCGAGACCAAGCCCTCGATCCTGCCCCGTGACGCCATTGCGTCCGCCGGCAAGACCCTGGTCGAGCTCTTCGGCCTGGCGCGCGAGCTCAACGTCGAGGCCGAGGGCATCGACATCGGCCCCTCGCCCGTCGACGAGCAGCTGGCTGCCGACCTCGCCCTCCCGGTCGAGGACCTGCAGCTGACGGTCCGGTCCTACAACTGCCTCAAGCGCGAGGGCATCCACACCGTGGGTGAGCTCATCTCGCGCTCGGAGCAGGACCTGCTCGACATCCGCAACTTCGGCGCGAAGTCGATCGACGAGGTCAAGGCCAAGCTGGTCGAGATGGGTCTGTCCCTCAAGGACAGCGCCCCCGGCTTCGACCCCGCCACGGCGCTCGCCGCCTACGGCGAAGAGGACGACGACGCCTACGTCGAGGACGAGCAGTACTGAGCACCGCCCGCTGACCCGACACCCACGGTGTCGGGTCGGCGGACCCGCACGACACCCATCTATCCCGGTACCTGACACGGCCGGGGAGAATCGAGAGAAGACATGCCCAAGCCCACGAAGGGTCCCCGCCTCGGCGGTAGCCCGGCCCACCAGCGCCTCATCCTGGCCAACCTGGCGACCCAGCTGTTCGAGCACCGTCGGATCACGACGACGGAGGCCAAGGCCCGCGCCCTGCGCCCCCACGCCGAGAAGCTGATCACCAAGGCCAAGAAGGGCGACATCCACAACCGCCGCATGGTCCTCAAGACCATCCGCGACAAGGGCGTCGTGCACGTGCTCTTCACCGAGATCGCCCCCGCCTTCGCGGAGCGTCCCGGCGGCTACACCCGCATCACCAAGATCGGCCCCCGCAAGGGCGACAACGCCCCCATGGCCGTCATCGAGCTCGTGACCGAGGCGTACTCGCCCAAGGCCCCGCGCACGAAGACGTCGGCCCCGGCCGCTGCCGCCCCCGTCGAGGAGGCTCCTGCCGAGGAGACCGCCACCGACGAGGCGCCCACCTCCATGGCCGACGAGGCCTCCCCCGAGGAGAGCGTCGTCGCCGAGGAGCAGCCCACCGAGGACGAGGCCCCCGCGGCCGACTCCGCGGAGGGCGACGCCAAGGCCTGATCGGCACCCGCTCCACCCGCTCCATCCGACGACCCGCCCGAGCACCTCGGGCGGGTCGTCGTGGTTCGGCGCGACTTCGTGGGCAACCTTTGGCAGGGTCCACCGGGTAGTAGCAGTCATGAGAGCGACACACGCCCCGGCGCCGGGGCCGACGCGGAGGCCCAGCGGCCTGCAGCGAGGGGTGGACGTGGGGTCCGTGGAGTTCGACGAGTTCGTGGCGGCCCGGTCGACGGCCCTGCTGCGCACCGCCTACCTGCTGACCCACGACCACGCCCTGGCGGAGGACCTGCTGCAGACCGCGCTGACCAAGGCATGGTTCGCCTGGGGCCGCGTCGAGGGCCATCCCGAGCCCTACGTGCGTCGGATCCTGGTGAACACCTACGCCACGTGGTGGCGTCGCCGGTGGACCGGCGAGGTGGCCACCGAGCGGCTGCCCGAGGGGGCTCACGCGGACGCGAGCGGTGCGGTCGAGGCGAGCCAGGACCTCTGGACCGCGATGGAGCGGCTGCCGCGTCGTCAGCGGGCCGTGGTGGTGCTGCGCTACTTCGAGGACCTCACCGAGGCCCAGACGGCTGACCAGATGGGCTGCTCGGTCGGGACCGTCAAGAGCCAGCTCAGCAAGGCCCTCGCGAAGCTGCGGATCGATCCCGCACTCGCCACGACCGACGGGAAGGACCTGTGATGCGCGACCTCGACTCGCTCCGCAGCACGTTGGAGCAGCACGCGACCGGCGTGGTCGATCACGACCTGGGGGCGCGCGCGGGCTCCGTGCACGACCGCGTGCGCGTCGTACGACGACGCCGCCGGGCGGCGGGCGCCGTCACGGCAGCCGCGGCCCTGGCGGTGGTGGTCGGCGTGGCGCTGCTGCCCGGCTCGGAGCCCGGGCAGGACCCGACGCCGGCGAGCGTCGCGGGCGTGCCCGTGCCGACGACGCTGACCTCCCTCGGCTACCGCTACACGCTCAGCAGCAGCACCGACGGCGTCGGCTCGGTGTCGGTCGACCTCGAGCCCTCCGACCGGCCGCGACTGGTCTCGTGGGCGACGTCGGGCCCCGACGACCGGGTCGACGTCACCGACGGCTCCGGCAGCACGACGGCCTACGACGTCCCCGACTTCTCCGACTTCGTCCTCGTCGGCTCCGGTGGTGCGCCCACCATCTCGGTGGCCGCCGGGACGGGCGAGGGGGTCGGGCTCGCCGTCTACGACCTCGTGGGCGACGGCACGACCTTCCGGCAGACGGTCGCCGGTCAGGAGCTGATCGGCTCGACACTCGGTGCGCCGGGCGAGTCCGAGGCGCGCGTGGAGGCCACGGCACCCGGCGACGGCATCTCCTACCGCGCCTTCTGCGTCGACGCCCCGCCCCGGGCCGTCCTGCACATCGAGACCGCCGCGGGCGAGGTGATCAGCGGCGGTTGCGACGAGACGCTGCCCTTCGACCCCGCCGCGAGCAGCGGCTACTCGACGAGCACCAGCCCGGGCGAGGACGTCTCGGCCGGCGTCAGGGTCACCGAGGGCACGGACGGCCCGACCCTGCGGAGCGACAGCGTCGTCGTGGGTCTCGCGGTCTACGACCACCCGTCGAGCCGACGGTCGGCCGCGGGCTCCGACGTCCCCGACCTCGTCGAGGACCGTGGCCACCTCTACCGCTTCGACCGGCTCGTCACCGCCGAGCCCGGCGAGCGGCGCCTCGCCTACGGCATGCAGGTGCTCGGTCGGCCGGTGCTGGCGATGGGCTACGCGGACGCGGGGGAGGCCACCGTGGTCTTCGGCACCGCCGAGGGCGGCGAGACCACCCGCGCCGACGGGATCCCGGTCGGCAACGCCGTCATCGGGCTGCTGTCGGGCGAGGCGGTCGCCACGGTGCGGGTCGTCGGTGACGCGCCGGACGACGTGCGGCTCGCGATCGCCCTCTACCGGTTGGCCGACCAGGACCCGGTCGACTAGGACCCGGTGGGGCGCGACCAGTGCTGCTCGACGAGCCGCACCGCCTCGGCCAGCGTCAGCCCCGCCGTGCGGGCCGTGTCGACGTACGTCGTGGCCGCCTGCGGCACGAGCGGGGCCCGGGGGCGGGATGCGACGAAGGTGCCGCGCCGCCCCTCGGTCACCACGACCCCGTCCGCCTCGAGCTCCTTGTAGGCGCGGGCCACCGTGTTGGCGGCCAGACCCAGCTGCTCGGCGAGCGCCCGGACCGTGGGCAGCCGGGTGCCCGCCGGCAGGTCGCCGTCGGCGGCGCGGCGCGCGACCTGGGTGCGGAGCTGCTCGAAGGGCGGCTCCGGCAGCGCCGGGTCGAGCGGGAGGACGGTCATGGCAGGACGATAGCGAGCCCGCCGCACACCCACGTGGTAGAGATCGTGCATGGAGCCCTACGCCCTCGTCGTCGGTGAGTCGCTGGTCGACATCGTCATCGAGCCCGACGGCAGCCACGACGAGCATCCCGGCGGCAGCGCCGCCAACGTCGCCGTGGCGCTGGCCCGGCTGGGGCGGGCCGTGCGCTTCGTGACGTCCTACGGCGACGACGCCCGCGGCCGTGCCATCGCGGCCCACCTGGCGGGGTCGGGGGTGGTGCACGCCGTGGACCCCCACGCCCTGGAGCGCACGTCCACGGCACGGGCCACGATCGGGGCGGACGGGTCCGCCTCCTACGTCTTCGACCTCGACTGGCGCTTCCACCCGGTGGGCGAGGTGGCCCCCGCGATGGT
The DNA here is from genome assembly GCA_963827195.1 of uncultured Actinomycetota bacterium. Lineage (GTDB taxonomy): Bacteria > Actinomycetota > Actinomycetes > Propionibacteriales > Nocardioidaceae > Nocardioides. Next base: position 82,193 of record CAWGZT010000010.1, on the reverse strand, counting down.
CCACGTGTGCTCGATCGGCGCGGTCCTGCAGCCGGGGGCCGCGGACGTCGTGGCGCTGCTGCAGCGCCTGCGCGCGACGGCGACGATCAGCTACGACGTCAACGCGCGCCCGGCCATCACCGGCACCGGGCCCGCCGTCACCGAGCAGGTCGAGCGGGTGGCGGCACTGGCCCACCTGGTCAAGGCCAGTGACGAGGACCTCGCGGCGCTCTTCTCGACGCTGTCGGTCGAGGACGCCGCCCGACACCTGCTGACACTCGGCCCGCGGGCGGTCGTGGTGACCCGCGGCGAGTCGGGCGCGACGTGGTTCTCCGCCACCGGGGAGGTGAGCGTCCCCTCGGTGCGGGCCGCGGTCGTGGACACGATCGGGGCCGGGGACACCTTCTCCGCGGGGCTCGTCGACGCGCTGTGGGACGACCCGGGGATCGCTCCCGAGCGGGCCCTCGCGCACGCCGCGGCGGCCGCTGCGGTGACCGTGTCGCGACGCGGCGCGGACCCGCCGTACCGGCACGAGATCGGCTGAACGGCGGCCCGCGCCTCCGACGTGGGGCAGGCGCGAGCGACCCCGTAGGCTCTGCGCGTGCGCCTGCGGATCGATCTCGCCTACGACGGCGGCGGTTTCCGCGGCTGGGCCACGCAGCCCGGCCTGCGGACCGTGCAGGGCCACCTCGAGGCGGCCCTGACCACCGTGCTCCGCCTGGACCGCATCGACACCGTCTGCGCGGGGCGCACCGATGCCGGGGTCCACGCCCGCATGCAGGTCGTGCACACCGACGTCGTCGACCTGCCGCCCAAGCTGGCACCGCCGCGGCTGCTGCGCCGGCTCAACGGCGTGCTCCCCGCCGACGTCCGCGTACGACGCGTGGTCGAGGCGCCGCCCGGCTTCGACGCCCGCTTCTCCGCGCTGTGGCGGCGCTACACCTACCGGATCGCCGACCGGCCGGACCTCGTCGACCCGCTCGTCCGCTCGCACGTGCTGGTCTGGGACCGGCCCCTGGACCTGGACGCGATGAACAAGGCGTCCCAGCAGCTCCTCGGCCTGCACGACTTCGCCGCGTTCTGCCGGCGGCGCGAGCACGGCACCACGATCCGTGACCTCTTCGACCTCTACTGGACGCGCGACGAGCAGGGCCTGGCCGTCGCCACCGTGCGGGCCGATGCCTTCTGCCACAGCATGGTCCGCTCCGTGGTCGGCTCGCTGCTCGCGGTCGGTGAGCACCGGCGCGAGCCGGAGTGGGTCGGTGAGATCCTCGCGGTGACCGAGCGCGACCCCTCGGTCGCGGTGGCGCCGCCGCGCGGGCTCACCCTCGAGGAGGTCGCCTACCCTGTCGACCACGAGCTCGGGGCCCAGGCCTTCGTGACGATGAGGAAGCGCAATGGATGAGCACTACTTCTCGGCCGACCCGAAGGTCGCCTTCAAGCGCGCGCCCGTCGTCGCCTCCGTGTGGGGCCACGAGCTGCGCCTGATGAGCGGCTCCGGCGTCTTCGCCCAGGGACGCGTCGACATGGGCACCGCGATCCTGCTGCGCGTGACCGAGCCGCCGGCCGCCGGCCGCATCCTCGACCTCGGCTGTGGCTGGGGAGTCATCGGCCTGGCCATCGCGACAGCCGTGCCCGACGCCGTCGTCACCGGGGTCGACGTCAACGAGCGCGCGGTGCTGCTCGCCAACGACAACGCGGCCGCGGCCGGGCTCGCGGATCGCTTCACGGCAGCGACCCCCGACGGCGTCGACACCCACGCGACCTACGACGAGATCTGGAGCAACCCGCCGATCCGGATCGGCAAGGACGAGCTGCACGCGATGCTGCTCACCTGGCTCCCGCGCCTGGCGCCCGGTGGCCGCGCGGTGATGGTGGTCGGCAAGTTCCTCGGCGCCGACTCGCTGCAGCGCTGGCTGGGGGAGCAGGGCTTCCCGACCACGCGGCTCGCCACGGCCAAGGGCTTCCGGGTGCTGGAGTCGCGCCGCGCCGCCGACTGAGCGGGGAGGTCGCCGGAGGAGCCTCCTCCGGCGACCGTGACCGCGGACGATCGCTCAGACGTCGAGCGGGTCGATCAGGTCGTAGTCGCCGACCTTGGCCGACAGCGCGCCGACCTGGTGGTTGCCGTCACCCAGCAGGTGGTCGAGCACCGTGAGGTGCGCGACGAACATGCCGACGTTGTACTCCGCGGTCATCGCGATCCCGCCGTGCAGCTGGATCGCCTCCTGGCCGACGTGACGACCGCCCCGGCTGACCTGCAGGCTGGCGCGCGCCGCCGCGGCGGCGACCTCGTCGGGGTCGCCGGCAGCGATGACCATCGTCGCCCAGTCGACGAGGCTGTGGGTCAGCTCGAGCGAGGTGTACATGTCGGCCGCGCGGAACGTCAACGCCTGGAAGGTGTTGAGCGTGACGCCGAACTGCTTGCGGCTCTTGAGGTAGTCGGTCGTCGCCTTGAGCAGCGTCTGCATCGCGCCGAGAGCCTGGTTGCCGGCCATGATCCGGGTGATGTCCTGGACCGTGGCGATCGTGGCCGTGAGGTCCGCTCCCGCCTCGCCCAGGGGGGTCGCCGCGGTGCCGTCGAGGGCCACGCGGGCGGCCCGGCCGCCGTCGTACGTCGGGTAGCTCTCGCGAGCCAGGCCGTCGGCGTCGCCGGCGACCAGGAAGAGGCCGGTGCCGCCGTCGGGCAGCGCGGCGCTCACCACGAGCAGGTCGGCGCGGGCGCCGTGCAGGACCGGCTCCTTGACGCCGCTCAGCGTCCAGGAGTCGCCGTCCTGCGCCGCGGTGACCTTCTCGGCCCGGGGACCCCAGCGACGGCCGGGCTCGTCGTGGGCGAAGGCCAGCAGGCTCTCGCCGGCGGCCAGCGCGCCGAGGACCTCGCCGCGCTGCTCGGTGGTGCCGGCCGCGGAGACCAGCCCCCCGGCCAGCACGACCGAGGCCAGGAACGGCTCGGGAGCGATCGTGCGGCCCAGCTCCTGGCACACGATGCCGATCTCGACCGGGCCGGCGCCCACGCCGCCGTCGTCCTCGCTGAAGGGCAGCCCGAGGACACCCATCTCGGCCAGCCGCGCCCACTGCTTCTCGTCGAAGCCCGGGTCCTCACCGACGACCTGGCGCCGGTGCTCGTAGTCGTTGTAGGCCTTGCCCACCAGGCCGCGCACCGCGTCGCGGAGGGCGACCTGCTCGTCGTCGTACGTGAAGTCCATGTGTATGTCCCCTTCGGCTCAGAGTCCGAGGATCGAGCGGGAGATGATCTGCCGCTGGATCTCGTTGGAGCCGCCGTAGATGGAGGCCTTGCGGAGGTTGAGGTAGTTGGGCGTGACGGTGCGCGCCCAGGCAGCGAGGTCGGAGCCGTCGCCGGCGCCGGAGGCCACCGAGGCAGGCCCTGCGAGGTCGACGAGCAGCTCGCTGACGGCCTGCTGCAGCTCGGTGCCCTTGAGCTTGAGGACCGACGAGGCCGGGTGCGGCTCCCCGCCGGCGGAGTGGGCCACCACGCGCAGCGCGGTCAGCTCGAGCGCGAGCAGCTCGTTCTCCAGCTCGACGATGCGGGCGCGGACCAGCGGGTCGTCCAGCAGCGTGCCGCCGTCGCCGTCGGAGGTCTCCTTGGCCAGGTCCTTGGCGCGCGCGAGGAAGCGCTTGGTCGCGCCGACCGGCGCGACGCCGACCCGCTCGTTGCCGAGGAGGAACTTGGCCTGCGTCCACCCGGAGTTGAGCTCGCCCAGCATGTTCTCGCCCGGCACCCGCACGTCGTCGAACCAGACCTCGTTGACCTCGTGGCCGCCGTCGATCAGCTGGATCGGGCGCACCTCGAGCCCCGGGCTGGTCATGTCGATGAGCAGCATCGAGATGCCGGCCTGCTTCTTCACCTCGGGGTCGGTGCGGACCAGGGTGAAGATCCAGTCGCCGTACTGGCCCAGGGTGGTCCAGGTCTTCTGCCCGTTGACGACCCAGTCGTCGCCGTCGCGGACGGCGGTCGTGCGCAGGCTCGCGAGGTCGGAGCCGGCGTCGGGCTCCGAGAAGCCCTGGCTCCACCAGATGTCGAGGTTGGCGGTCTGGGGGAGGAACTTCGCCTTCTGCTCCTCGGTGCCGAAGTGCGCGATCACCGGGCCGATCATCGAGGCGTTGAAGGCCAGCGGCGTCGGGACTCCCGCGCGCTGCATCTCCTCGTGCCAGATGTGGCGCTGCAGCTCGCTCCACCCGCGACCGCCCCACTCCTCGGGCCAGTGCGGCACGGCGAGGCCGGCCTTGTTGAGCGTCTGTTGGCTCTCGACGATCTGCTCCCTGCTGAGCTCCCGTCCCTCGATCACCGCCCGACGGATCTCCTCGGAGACCTCGGTGGTGAAGAACGTGCGCATCTCCGCGCGGAAGTCCTGGTCCTCGGCACTCAGCTCGAGCTGCATCGATCGGCCCCTTTCGTCGGTCACGTCGACCGGGTCCTGCCCATCATGGCCCGGACCCGCCTCCCAAACTACTGACAGGTAGGTGCGGAGGGCGGGGTGGGCCCGGACGGCCGGCCGGCCGAGCGGCTAAACGATGTGACCCGGACACGTCCGATAGCGGACAATCGTGCGACGTGGGACACGTGGAGGTCAGTGGAGTCCGGTTCGAGCTGCCCGACGGACGGGTGCTGCTCGACGACGTGTCGTTCCGGGTGGGCGAGGGCGCCAAGGTCGCGCTCGTCGGGGCCAACGGGGCGGGCAAGACGACGTTGCTCAAGATCATCACCGCCGACCTGGTGCCGCACGCGGGTGCGGTGACTCGCACCGGCGGGCTCGGCGTCATGCGGCAGATGGTCAACGGCGGGCTCGGCGAGGCGCCGACCGTCGCGGACCTGCTGCTCAGCGTCAGCCCGCCGCGGGTGCGCGAGGCCACCGCCGCCGTCGACCGGTGCGAGATGGCCCTGATGGAGGCCGACGACGAGAAGACCCAGATGGCCTACGCCGAGGCCCTGTCGGACTACGCCGACGCGGGGGGCTACGACGTCGAGGTCACCTGGGACGTCTGCACGGTCAAGGCGCTCGCGGTGCCCTACGACCAGGCGAAGTACCGCGAGCTCCGCACGCTCTCGGGCGGGGAGCAGAAGCGGCTGGTGCTGGAGTACCTCCTCGCCGGACCGGACGAGGTGCTGCTGCTCGACGAGCCCGACAACTACCTCGACGTCCCCGGCAAGATCTGGCTCGAGCAACGCATCCGCGAGTCCGACAAGACGATCCTGTTCATCAGCCACGACCGCGAGCTGCTCGACAACACCGCGACCCGCGTCGTCACCGTCGAGCTCGGCAGCGGCGGACCGGGCACGGGCAACCTGGTGTGGACCCACCCGGGTGGCTTCGCGAGCTACCACGAGGCCCGCAAGGACCGGTTCGCGCGCTTCGAGGAGATGCGCAAGCGCTGGGACGAGGAGCACGCCAAGATCAAGGCGCTGGTCCTGCGGCTGCGGATCAAGTCGGAGTACAACGACGGCATGTCCAGCCAGTACCGCGCCGCCCAGACGCGGCTGCGCAAGTTCGAGGAGGCGGGCCCGCCGACCGAGCAGCCCCGCGAGCAGCAGGTCACCATGCGCCTCAAGGGCGGCCGCACCGGCAAGCGCGCGGTGGTCTGCGAGGACCTCGAGCTGTCCGGGCTGATGCGGCCCTTCGACCTCGAGGTCTGGTACGGCGAGCGCGTCGCCGTCCTCGGGTCCAACGGCTCGGGCAAGTCGCACTTCCTGCGACTGCTCGCCGCGGGCGGGTCGGACCCCGACATCGAGCACCAGCCGGTCGGCGACGTCGCGATCGACCCCGTCATCCACCGCGGCAAGGCCAAGCTCGGCGCCCGCGTCCGGCCCGGCTGGTTCGTGCAGACCCACGAGCACCCCGAGCTCGTCGGACGCACCCTGGTCGAGGTCCTGCACCGCGGCGACGGCGAGGCCGACGGCCGCGGTCGCTCGGGCATGGGTCGTGAGCAGGCCGCCCGGGTCCTGGACCGCTACGAGCTCGCGCACGCGGCCGACCAGCGCTTCGAGTCGCTGTCGGGTGGCCAGCAGGCGCGCTTCCAGATCCTGCTCCTCGAGCTGTCAGGTGCCACGCTGCTCCTGCTCGACGAGCCCACCGACAACCTCGACGTGCAGTCGGCCGAGGCGCTCGAGGAGGGGCTCGAGGCCTTCGACGGCACGGTCGTGGCCGTCACGCACGACCGGTGGTTCGCCCGCGGCTTCGACCGGTTCCTGGTCTACGGCGCCGACGGCGACGTCTATGAGTCCGACGGTCCCGTGTGGGACGAGGGAAGGGTGCAACGACTCCGATGAGCGATCTCCAGATCCGCCCGGTCGACCCGTTCGACGACGCCTCCGTCGATGCCTGGCACACGGTCTACGCCGCGGCCGAGCGCCACGGCCGTGAGGAGCTGGCCACGCCGTGGGCCCTCGAGGAGCTGCGGGTGCAGCTGCGGGAGCCCTCGCGGTCGCGCCGCTCGCTGCTGTTCCTGGGCGAGGTCGAGGGGGTGCCGGTCGCGGCCGGCAACGTCCAGCTGCGGCTGCTCGACAACCTCTCCCAGGCCCAGGTGTTCGTCGGCACCGCGCCGGACCAGCGTCGGCGCGGCCACGCGTCCGCGATGCTCGCCGTGCTCGAGCAGACGGCACGAGACCACGGCCGCGACCTCATGGTCACCGAGACCGCCTGGCCCCACGAGCTGGGCCCGGACGGCGAGGGGGCGCCGGGTCTGGCGTTCGCCCGCGTGCATGGCTTCAGCGTCGGCATCGGGGACGTGCTCCGCGTGCTCCGGCTCCCCGTCGCCGACGCGCTGCTCGCCGACCTCGCCGCGCAGGCGGCGCCGCACCACGCGGCGTACACGCTGCGGTCCTGGGTCGGACCGGTCCCCGACGACCTGGTCCAGGGCTGGGCCGAGCTGTCCGCGTCGCTGATGACCGAGGCGCCGCTGGGGGAGATGGAGCGCGAGCCGGAGGCCGTCGACATCGCGGCGCTGCGCGAGGGCGAGGAGCTCGGACGCCGGCAGGGTCGCTCCAAGCTCAACACCGTCGCGCTGGATGCCGAGGGCGCGGTGGTCGCCTACACCGACATCGCGCTGACGGTGCACGAGCCGACCCGCGCCTACCAGTGGGGCACCCTCGTGCGCCGCGCCGATCGCGGGCACCGTCTCGGCCTCGCCGTCAAGGTGGCCAACCTCGCTCTCCTCCAGCGTGAGACGCGGGGGCTCGAGACGGTCGTGACCTGGAACGCCGAGGTCAACGACCACATGATCGGCGTCAACGAGCAGCTGGGCTTCGAGGCCGCCGAGCGTCTCGGGGAGCTCCAGAAGCGGCTGGCCTGAGGGCCCCTCAGGAGCTGCCGGTGGCGGCGTCCGAGTCGAGGGTCAGCGTCGTGGTCTGCGCCTCCCCGTCGCGCTGGAAGCCCACCTCGACCTCGTCGCCGGGGCGGTAGCTGCGGATCGTGGCGACCAGCGAGTCCGACCCGGTGATGACCTGCCCGTCGATGCGGGTGACCACGTCGCCGGCCTGCAGACCGGCCGACCTGGCAGCCGAGCCGTCGGTGATCTCGCCGATCTGGGCACCCTCGGTGACCTCGGCCCCGGTGGCGTTGGCGACGTCGCGCACCGTGACACCGAGCTTGGCGTGCGTCGGGGTCTCGCCGGCGGCCATCTGCTCCACGATCGGCAGGACCGAGTCGATGGGGATCGCGAAGCCCAGCCCGATCGAGCCCGAGCCCTCGCCGATGCCGCTCGACGCGGTGCGGATGGAGGAGTTGATGCCGATCACGTTGCCGTCCATGTCGACCAGCGGACCGCCGCTGTTGCCGGGGTTGATGGCGGCGTCGGTCTGCACGGCGGGGTACGTCGTGGAGTTGCCGTTGCCGTCCGAGCCCACGTCGACCGGTCGGTTCAGCGCGCTGACGATGCCGGTGGTCACGGTCGACTCCAGGCCGAAGGGGGAGCCGATCGCCACGACCTGCTCACCCACGTCGAGGTTGCCGGACTCGCCGATCGAGGCCGGCGTGAGCCCCGTGACGCCCTCGGCCTGGATCACCGCGGTGTCGGTGAGGGGGTCGGTGCCCAGGATCGTGGCCCTGGCCTTGGAGCCGTCGTTGAAGGAGACGGTGATCTGGCCGCTCTCCCCGGCGACCTCGACGACGTGGTCGTTGGTGAGGATCTGGCCGTCCGAGCTCACGATGATGCCGGAGCCCGACCCGGCGCCGTCGGCACCGCTCACGTCGAGCTTGACGACCGACGGGAGGACCGAGGCGGCGACCTGCTGGACGCTCCCGGCGGGGGCATCGAGGTCGGGGGTGCTCACGACCTGCGAGGTGGTGCGCTCGCCCGCCGAGACGCTGCTGCCGGTCCCTGTGGCGTCGTAGGCGTTCCACGCCGCTGCCCCTCCGACGCCGGCCGCCCCGCCCACGAGGAGCGAGGCGCCGACGACGGCGGCGGCGAAGCCGACCCGACCGCGACGCGGACCCTGGAGGGGCGCCGGTGGGGGTGTCGGGAAGGCGGGGACCGGTGGCAGCGAACGGGTGGGCTCGAAGGGGTTCGATGCCGGCGGCGGCGAGGTCGGGTAGTCGTTCATGGCTCCGACTCTGGCGGCCGAGCCTGTGATGAGTCTGAGACCGGGCTTTGCGGAGGTGAAGAAGCTCAGGCCCGGTGGGTGTCGGTGCTCACTGCGAGCCTGGAGGCATGACGCACCCCGACCCCCTCCGCCGCTGGGTCAGCACGGCCAGCCTCGAGCAGGTGCTGCTCGGCGTGGCCGGCGGCTTCGTCCAGGCCGACGGCGGCCGCGAGGCGCGGTTGCGGGTGCTGCGCCGCGGTGACCCGATCGTCTTCTACTCACCACGGCTCGCGCCCGGGTCCACCACGACCGTGCAGCAGCTCACCGCCCTCGGCGAGGTCGCCGACGACGAGCCCTACCAGGTCGAGGGGGGCGGCGGCGCCCGTCCGTGGCGCCGGCGCGTCGACTTCGAGGAGGTCGGGCGCGTGCCGATCCGGCCGCTGATCGCGATGCTCGGCTTCGTCACCGACGAGCAGCGCTGGGGCCTGCCGTTCCGCAGCGGGCTCCTCGAGGTCACCGCCGGCGACTTCGGCGTGCTCGCGGGCGCCATGCGCGACGCCGTCACCCACGCAGGCTGAGCCGACGTGAAGCAGACGCGGCCGCCGTCCACGCCCCGAGGGGCAGGGCGGCGGCCGCGGTGCGGTGCGCGATCAGGTGACGGCTCAGGCCCAGCGCTCCGAGGCCGGGACGAAGTCGAGCCGGCGGTCGCCGGTGTAGATCTGCTTCGGGCGAGCGATCTTCTGCTCCTTGTCCTGGACCAGCTCGAGCCACTGGGCCAACCAGCCCGGGGTGCGACCGATCGCGAAGAGCACCGTGAACATCTCGGGCGGGAACTGGAAGGCCTCGTAGATGAGACCGGAGTAGAAGTCCACGTTGGGGTAGAGCTTGCGCTTGATGAAGTACTCGTCCTCGAGCGCGATCTTCTCCAGCTCCTGCGCGATGGCCAGCAGCGGGTTGACCCCGGTGACCTCGAAGACGTCCTCGCAGGCCTTCTTGATGATCGTGGCGCGCGGGTCGAAGTTCTTGTAGACCCGGTGGCCGAAGCCCATCAGCTTCTCGTTGCCGTTCTTCACACCCTCGATGAAGGCGGGGATGTTCTCCTTGGAGCCGATGCGGCGCAGCATCCGCAGGACGGCCTCGTTGGCGCCACCGTGCAGCGGCCCGAAGAGCGCCCCGACACCGGCGGAGACCGCGGAGTAGGGGTCGACCTGCGAGGAGCCGACGGAGCGGACCGCGTTGGTCGAGCAGTTCTGCTCGTGGTCGGCGTGCAGGATGAAGAGGACGTCGAGGGCCTTGACCAGGCGCGGGTCGGCCTCGAACTTCTGCTCGCTCATCTTGAAGAGCATCGAGAGGAAGTTGGCGGTGTAGCTGAGCTCGTTGTCGGGGTAGATGAACGGCTTGCCCTGCGCGTGGCGGTAGGACCAGGCGCCCAGCGTCGGCATCTTGGCGATCATCCGCACGATCTGCATGTGCCGGTTGTCGGCGTCGCTGATGTTGCGGGCATCGGGGTAGAACGTGGAGAGGGCGCCGACGGAGGCCATCAGCATGCCCATCGGGTGGGCGTCGTAGCGGAAGCCCTCCATGAAGCCCTTCACGTTCTCGTGCACGAACGTGTGGTAGGTGATCTCGTGGACCCACGCGTCGTACTCCACCTTGGACGGCAGGGTCCCGTGGACGAGCAGGTAGGCCACCTCGAGGAAGTTGGACTTCTCGGCCAGCTGCTCGATGGGATAGCCGCGGTACTCCAAGATGCCCTTCTCGCCATCGATGAAGGTCACGGAGCTGCGGCAGGAGGCGGTGTTGACGAAGCCCGGGTCGTAGACGGCCAGGCCCGGCTCGTCGTCGGAAGTGCGGATCTTCCCGACGTCGGCGGCCTTGATGGTGCCGTCGAGGATCGGGACGTCGTACTCCTGGCCGGTGCGGTTGTCGCGGACGGTGAGAGAGTCAGTCACACCGCCAACCTAAACCGCGCCCCCTGGCCCGCGCTAACCCGTGTCCATGATCGCGCTCGCAGTGCCGTCGTGGGACCCGCCATTTTGACCCGCTCCACGCGAGAGCCGTAGTCTTGCCGGTCGCGACTCCTGCCGCGTCCCGACCTCGTCACCGAGGGCGGGGTGCAGTGCCGGACACCACCTCGGTGGGAAGCCGGCCCGTGTTCGTCAGAAGCCGCGGCACCACCATCCCCGGGATCGATCCCGGCGGGTCCACGAACGAAGGAAAGTAGAAAAGTCTTGCGTACGTACAGCCCCAAGCCTGGTGACATCCAGCGCAACTGGCACGTCATCGACGCAGAGGACGTGATCCTCGGCCGCCTCGCCGTCGAGGCCGCCACCCTCCTCCGCGGCAAGCACAAGGCGATCTTCGCCCCGCACATGGACGTCGGCGACTTCGTCGTCGTCATCAACGCGGAGAAGGTCGCCCTGTCCGGCACCAAGCGGACGACGAAGCTGGCCTACCGCCACTCCGGTTACCCGGGCGGTCTGACGTCCACCCCGATCGGCGAGATCCTCGACAAGGACGCTCGCAAGGCGATCGAGAAGGCCGTGTGGGGCATGCTCCCCAAGAACAAGCTCGGTCGCGCGCTGCTGAAGAAGCTCAAGGTCTACAGCGGCCCGACCCACCCGCACGCGGCCCAGCAGGCCGTTCCCTTCGAGATCACTCAGATCTCCCAGTAATCATCGACGTCGAAAGCAAGGTTGAGGAACACAGTGGCTGACACCAGCACCGAGGTCGAGGAGACCTACGAGACCGACGAGCAGGGCGTTGCCTACAGCTCGGAGAGCGCTCCGTCCGCGGACGCCCCCGCCCGCCCGGCGACGATCATCCCCGCCGCCGCCACCGGTCGCCGCAAGGAGGCCGTCGCCCGCGTGCGCATCGTCCCCGGCACCGGCGTGTGGACGGTCAACGGCCGTACGCTCGACTCCTACTTCCCCAACAAGCTGCACCAGCAGGTGGTGAACGAGCCGTTCGCCGAGCTGCAGCTCGAGGGACGGTTCGACGTCATCGCCCGCATCCACGGTGGCGGCATCACCGGTCAGGCCGGCGCCCTGCGTCTCGGCGTGGCCCGCTGCCTGAACTGGATCGACACCGACACCAACCGTCCGGCGCTCAAGAAGGCCGGGCTGCTCACGCGTGACGCCCGCGTCATCGAGCGCAAGAAGGCTGGTCTCAAGAAGGCCCGCAAGGCGCCTCAGTTCAGCAAGCGCTGATCGCTCAAGGCGACATGCCGCGCATCTTCGGCACGGACGGGGTCCGGGGCCTGGCCAACGGTGAACTCACCGCTGAGCTGGCCCTGGACCTTTCCGTTGCCGCCGCACGTGTCCTCGTCGACCGGGGAGACTACGAGGGGGAGCGCCCCCTCGCGGTCGTCGGTCGTGACACCCGGATCTCCGGGCAGTTCCTCGAGCACGCCGTCGTGGCCGGGCTCGCCTCGGCCGGGGTGGACGTGCTGCGCCTGCGGGTGCTGCCGACCCCCGGGGTCGCCCACCTGACGCAGACCCTGGGTGCCGACCTGGGCGTGGTCATCAGCGCCTCGCACAACCCGATGCCCGACAACGGCATCAAGTTCCTCGCCCGCGGCGGGGTCAAGCTCGACGATGCCGTCGAGCGCGACATCGAGGCCCACCTCGACCTGCCCTGGGTCCGCCCGACGGCCGGCGACGTCGGCCGGGTCGCGCCGTACGCCACCCCGGTCGAGCAGTACGCCGACCACCTCGTCTCGACGCTCGACCGACCGCTCACGGGCCTCAAGGTCGTCCTCGACTGCGCCCACGGTGCGGCCCACGAGTCCGGCCCCCGGGCGCTGCGCCAGGCCGGCGCCGAGGTCATCGCCATCGCCGATGCCCCCGACGGGCTCAACATCAACGACGGGTGCGGCTCGACCCACCTCGAGCCGTTGCGGGCCGCCGTCCTCGAGCACGGGGCCGATGCCGGCTTCGCCCTCGACGGCGACGCCGACCGGTGCCTGGCGGTCGACGCCGCCGGCGAGACCGTCGACGGTGACCAGATCCTGGCCATCCTCGCGCTGGGGATGTCCGAGGCCGGGGTCCTGGTCAAGGACACCGTGGTCGCCACGGTGATGAGCAACCTCGGTTTCGTGCACGCCATGAAGGCCGCCGGTCTCGGGGTGCGCCAGACCAAGGTCGGGGACCGCTACGTCCTGGAGGCCATGCGCATCTCGGGCTACTCGCTGGGCGGCGAGCAGTCGGGCCACGTGATCATGAGCGAGCACGCCACCACCGGTGACGGCACGCTCACCGCGCTCCACGTGCTGCAGCGCATGGCCGCGACCGGACAGTCGTTGGCCTCCCTGGCCGGTGTCATGACCCGGCTCCCGCAGGTCCTGGTCAACGTCGCCGACGTCGACAAGGCGCGCGCCGACGACGACCCCGTGCTCGCGGCGGCCGTCGCCGAGGAGGAGTACGCGCTGGGCGACACCGGTCGCATCCTGCTGCGCCCCTCCGGCACCGAGGCCCTCGTGCGCGTCATGGTCGAGGCGCCCACCCACGAGCTCGCCGAGGACGTCGCGACACGGCTCGCCGGTGTCGTGCGGGCCCAGCTCGCCCTCTGACCCGGGCCGCGCCTGGCAGGGCGTCGCCCGACCGGGCTCAGAGCTTGCGCAACCGCACGTAGCGCACCGAGTGATCGCGGTCCTTGCGCAGCACCAGCGTGGCGCGCGACCGCGTCGGCAGCACGTTGGCGGCCAGGTTGGGGCCGTTGATGGTGTCCCAGATCCGGGTCGCCTCGGCGATCGCCTCGTCGTGGGTGAGGTCGCCGTAGCGCGAGAAGTAGGACCCGGGGTCGCGGAACGACGTCTCGCGCAGCCGCAGGAAGCGCTCGACGTACCAGTCCCGGATGTGCCGGGTGCCGGCGTCGACGTAGACGGAGAAGTCGAAGAAGTCGCTGACGCTCAGGCCGGCGCGGCCGTCGTCGCGCACCCGGGCCGGCTGCAGGACGTTGAGGCCCTCGATGATGACGATGTCGGGGCGCTTGATGACGACCTTCTGGTCGTCGACGACGTCGTAGACGAGGTGGGAGTACGTCGGTGCCTCGACCTCGTCCTTGCCCGACTTGATGTCGACCACGAAGCGCAGCAGCGCCCGGCGGTCGTAGGACTCCGGGAACCCCTTGCGCTGCATGATGCCTCGACGCTCGAGCTCGGCGTTGGGGTAGAGGAACCCGTCGGTGGTGATCAGGGCGACGTTGGGGTGGGCCGGCCAGTGGGCGAGCATCTGCTGCAGCACCCGCGCGGTCGTCGACTTGCCCACCGCCACCGAGCCGGCCAGCCCGATGACGAAGGGCGTGCGCGGCGGCGTGCGCTGGTGGAGGAACGCCTCCTGCTCCCGGTGCAGCTTGCCGGCGGACTCGACGTAGAGGCTCAGCAGGCGGCTCAGCGGCAGGTAGACCTCCTGCACCTCGTCGAGGTCGAGGGAGTCGCCGAGCCCCCGCAGGCTGCGGATCTCGCCGGCCGTGAGGGGGTTGGTGGTCTCGTGGGCCAGGGCGGCCCAGGCAGAGCGGTCGAGCTCGATGTAGGGGGAGGACTCGCGAGGGGAGTCCTCGTGGCCACCGTTGCGATGGCCACCGCCTGTCGACATGGCCGTGATTGTTGCAGGCCGCCCGCCTGCCCGACGTGGCGGCGTCCCACCTCTAGAGTGGAAGCCATGTGCGGAATCGTCGGCTACGTCGGCCCCCAGCAGGCTCAGGGCGTGGTGCTCGAGGGGCTGCGACGCCTGGAGTACCGCGGCTACGACTCGGCCGGGATCGCCCTGGTCGTCGACGGTGAGCTCGCCTCGCAGAAGCGGGCCGGCAAGCTCGCCAACCTGGAGAAGGCGCTCGCGGACCACCCGCTGCCCGAGTCGACGACCGGCATCGGCCACACCCGCTGGGCCACCCACGGCGCACCCAACGACGCCAACGCCCACCCCCACAGCGGTGGGGCGCGCCGCGTGGCGCTGGTGCACAACGGCATCATCGAGAACTTCGCCGAGCTCCGCGAGCGCATCGAGGCCGACGACCACGTCATGCTCTCGGAGACCGACACCGAGGTCGCCGCCCAGCTGCTCGAGCTGCAGGTGGTCTCCGGCATCGACCTGACCACGGCCATGCAGCGTGTGTGCGGCCAGCTCGAGGGCGCCTTCACCCTGGTCGCGGTGGACAGCCAGGACCCGAGCCGCGTGGTCGCCGCACGCCGCAGCTCACCCCTGGTGGTCGGCATCGGCGAGGGGGAGAACTTCCTCGGCTCCGACGTCTCCGCCTTCATCGAGCACACCCGTGAGGCCCTGGAGCTCGGTCAGGACCAGGTCGTGACCATCACCCGCGACAGCGTCGAGGTCACGGACTTCGACGGCAACCCGTCCGAGGGCAAGCGCTACACCGTCACCTGGGACCTGTCGGCCGCGGAGAAGGACGGCCACGACTGGTTCATGCGCAAGGAGATCTTCGAGCAGCCGCGCGCGCTGGCCGACTCGCTGCTGGGTCGTCGTACGCCCCAGGGGTTGTTGCAGCTCGACGAGATGCGGCTCTCCGACGACGAGCTGCGCGAGGTCGACAAGATCATCATCATCGCCTGCGGCACCTCGTTCTACGCGGGCATGGTCGCGAAGTACGCCATCGAGCACTGGACCCGCACCCCGGTCGAGGTCGAGCTGGCCTCGGAGTTCCGCTACCGCGACCCGATCCTCGACCACTCGACCCTGGTCGTCGCGATCAGCCAGTCGGGCGAGACCGCCGACACCCTGCAGGCCATCCGGCACGCCCGCACGCAGCGCTCCAAGGTGCTCGCGATCTGCAACACCAACGGCTCGACGATCCCGCGCGAGTCCGACGCGGTCATCTACACCCACGCGGGCCCGGAGATCGGCGTCGCCTCGACCAAGGGCTTCCTGACCCAGCTGGTGGCGTGCTACCTGCTGGCGCTCTACGTCGCGCAGGTCAAGGGCACCCGCTACGGCGACGAGATCACCGAGATCGTGCACCAGCTCGAGGCGATGCCCGACCACGTCGCCACCGTCCTCGAGTCGGCCGAGCAGGTCTACGAGCTCGCCCGGGCGCACCTCGACACCCGGTCGGTGCTGTTCCTCGGCCGCCACGCGGGCTACCCGGTCGCGCTGGAGGGGGCGCTCAAGCTCAAGGAGCTGGCCTACATCCACGCCGAGGGGTTCGCGGCCGGCGAGCTCAAGCACGGCCCGATCGCGCTCATCGAGGAGGGCCTCCCGGTGCTGTGCGTCGTGCCTCCCCGCGGCCGCGACCAGCTCCACGAGAAGATGATCAGCGGCATCCAGGAGGTGCGCGCCCGCGGCGCCCGCACCATCTGCCTGGCCGAGGAGGGCGACACGAAGATCGAGCCCTACGCCGACGTGCTGATCCGGCTGCCCCAGGTGCCGGTCCTGCTCCAGCCCCTGGTCGCGATCGTCCCGCTCCAGCTCTTCGCGTGCGAGCTCGCGACCGTCAAGGGCCACGACGTCGACCAGCCGCGCAACCTCGCCAAGTCCGTGACCGTCGAATGACGCACCCGGTGGGGTCCCCGTCGTGGCCGTGATCGGCGTCGGCATCGACGTGGTCGACATCGAGCGCTTCGGCGAGTCGCTGGCGCGCACCGGCGGTCTCTCCGCGCGACTGTTCACCCCCGCCGAGGCTGTCCGTCCGCTGGCGTCGCTCGCCGCGCGCTTCGCGGCCAAGGAGGCGCTCGCGAAGGCCCTCGGTGCCCCGGTCGGCATGCACTGGCACGACGCCGAGGTCGTCTCCGAGGACACCGGCCGCCCGCTCCTCGAGATCCGCGGCTCCGTCGCCGCCCGGGCCGCCGAGCTCGGCGTCGCCCACCTGCACCTCTCGCTCTCCCACGACGCGGGCATCGCCTCCGCGGTCGTGGTGCTCGAGTCCTGAGGCCGGCTGCCCGCTGCACGCCGACCTGCCCGCTGCCCGCTGCCCGCTGCGAGTCGTGTGCCGCAGAACGCGTTATACCGCGTGTGCCGACACACGACCGGGCAGGCCCAGACCGACGAGGTCGATGGCCACCTCACGCGGCTCGTGGCGGACCTCGTACGCCGTGCAGCGGATGACCACGCGATGTGCGGCGGTGATGCGTCGGGTCCGCCTCAGGTCGTCCTGCCACTGCGTCACGTCCAGGTGGAAGCTGCCGTCGACCTCGAGGACCAGCGTGGTGCCGTCGGGGAGCCTCCACTCGCAGTCGGTCCAGCGATCGACGCCCGCGCTGTCCGGGCGGTGGGTCTGCCGGTCGGGGAGGGGCAGGCCGAACTGCCGGCACATCCGGCACACCGCCAACTCCGCGAGAGAGTGACTGCCTCCGTCGACGTCTCCGAGCGTGACCCTGAACGCCTTCGCCCGGCGCAGCGGCCTGAGCTGGTCGACCCACTGCACGAGGGCTGCAGCCGTCGTCAGCCGCTGCTGCACGACTGCTGCCAGCACGCCGTGGGCGGGCCGGACCGAGGCGTCGTAGGCCGCCCAGAGCAGGACCGCCGGCTCCAGCTGGCAGCGGGGGAGCCCGGGGCGTCGCGCACGCAGCAGCTCGTAGGGGCGGCGGCTGCGGAAGAAGCGGACCCCGTCGACGGGCTCAAAGGACAGCTCGTCGTCGACGAGCACGCAGACCGCGTCACGCTCCCACCCGGACAGTCCGTGCTCGGCCGCCGCGGTCAGCCCGCCCAGCATGCTGCGCGGACCTGCGTGGAGCACGGCCAGCCACCGCCTTTGGTGAGGAGTGAGCGTGCCCGTGGTGGTGCTGATCACCCGTGGTGTGCGCTCGACCCAACGCCCGGCCCGGACCTGGTTGCGCACCCGGTCACAGCCGATGCCGTAGCCGTTGAGCTGGCGGCGTGCCACCAGGCCGGACTGCTCCTCGAGGAGCTGCTGGATCGGGATCATGACGTCGTCCTTCCCGCTCCCGGGGTGCCCCAGCAGGTCATCCACAGGCCAATTCGCTCTCGTCGGGTCGTGTGTCGCAGGCCGCGCTGAGGCGCCGCCTGAGGCACACGACCCGACCGGGCCGGGTGCCCGGGACGACCACGATGTCCAGTCGTGTGCGCCACACCGCGCTGGAGCGCGGGCTCCGGCACACGACCCGCCCCGAGCCCCGCTAGCGTGAGCCCATGAGGCAGGCGCACACGGTGGAGCAGGTCAGGGCGGCCGAGGAGGTGCTGCTGGCGGCGATGCCGGAGGGGGCCCTGATGGCACGGGCAGCGCACGGACTGGCGCAGGCGGTCATCGACCTGCTCGGCTCGCCGTACGGCGGACGGGTGCTGCTGCTGGTCGGTCCCGGCAACAACGGGGGCGACGCGCTGATCGCCGGGGCGGTGCTCGCGCGTCGCGGCTGCCAGGTCGAGGCCTGGACGTTCGCCGACCAGGTCCACCCCGCCGGAGCCGAGGCGCTGCACGCGGCCGGGGGACGGATCACCCGCTTCCGGGCCGACCCGCACCCCAGCACCAGCACCGGCACGTCTCGTCCCGACCTCGTCGTGGACGGCATCGTGGGCATCGGGGGGCGACCAGGCCTGCCCGCGGACGCCCTCGCCGCCCTCGACCTGCTGAGCGGGATCCCGGTCGTGGCGGTCGACGTGCCGTCGGGGGTGGACGTCGACAGCGGGGAGACCCCGCACCCCCACGTGCACGCGGACCTGACGGTCACCTTCGGGACCCACCAGGTCGCCCACCTGGTCGACCCGGCGGCCGCGGCGTGCGGGGTGGTGCACCTCGTCGACCTCGGTCTCGACCTGCCGCCCGCCGAGGTCGAGGCACTGCAGCCGGCCGACGTCGCCGCGCTGCTGCCCCGGCCCGGCAGCCACGCTCACAAGTACACCCGGGGCGTCGTCGGCATCCGGGCCGGCTCCAGCGACTACCCGGGCGCCGGGCTGCTCAGCGTCGCGGGTGCCTCGACGGGCCTGTGCGGCATGGTCCGCTTCGTCGGTGACGCCGAGGTCGCGACCCGGGTGCGTGAGGTGCACCCCGAGGTCGTGGGCGACGGTCGCGTGCAGGCCTGGGTGGTGGGCTCGGGCAGCGGCGCCCACGCCGCAGCCGAGCTGGCGGCGGCGCTGCGTGACGGCGAGACGGGCGTCGCGTGCGTGGTCGACGCCGATGCCCTCGCGCACCTCACCGGCCCCGTCCGCACGCCCGTCGTGCTCACCCCCCACGCCGGCGAGCTCGCCGCGATGACCGGCGCCGAACGCGCCGACATCGAGGCCGCGCCGCTGGCCCACGTGCGCCGCGCCGCCACGACGTACGACGCCGTCGTGCTGCTCAAGGGCCGCCACACCCTCGTCGCGTCCCCCGACGGTCGGGTCCGGGTGACCACGACCGGCACGCCCTGGCTGGCGACGGCCGGGGCGGGCGACGTGCTCGGCGGCCTGATCGGGGCGCTCCTCGCTGCCGGTCTCGACCTCTTCGACGCGGCGTCGGTCGGCTCCTGGGTGCACGGCGCGGCGGCCACGCTGGCCTCCGCCGGCGGCCCGATCGTCGCGGGCGACGTCGCCCGGGCGGTGCCTGCGGTGGTGCGTGACCTCCTCGCCTGACGGGGGCAGGGGGCAGGGGTGGAACAATCGTCGACCATGACCCCCGCCCGTGCTGAGATCGTCGTCGACCTCGCTGCCGTCCGGCACAACGTGCGGGTCCTGCGTGAGACCGCCGGCGTCGAGGTGATCGTGGTCGTCAAGGCCGACGGCTACGGCCACGGGATGGTCGAGGTCGCCGGCGCCGCACGTGCCGCCGGAGCCGGGTGGCTCGCAGTCGCCACGATCGACGAGGCCCTGGCCCTGCGCGCGGCCGGGGACACCGGGCGCCTGCTGTGCTGGCTGACCGTCCCGGGGGAGCCCTACGCCGCCGCCGTGGGTGCCGAGCTCGACGTCACCGCCTACTCCGTCGCCGAGCTCGACGAGATCGCGGCGGCCACCGACCCGGCTCGGGGTGTGCGGGCGCGGGTCCAGCTCAAGGTCGACACGGGGCTGTCTCGTGGCGGTGCCCCCCGGGAGCTGTGGGCGGACCTCTTCGCGCGCGCCCGGGCCGGGGAGGAGGCCGGTCGGTGGACGGTCACCGGCATCTGGTCCCACCTCGCGTGCAGCGACGAGCCCGACCACCCGGCCAACGACCATCAGGAGCAGGCCTTCCGCGAGGCGCTGGCGCTCGCCGACGAGGCCGGCCTGCGTCCGGAGCTGCGTCACCTGGCCAACTCCGCGGCCGCGATCCTGCGGCCCAGCGCACGCTTCGACGCCGTACGCTGCGGCATCGCCTCCTACGGACTCGACCCCGCCCCGGGGCACACCCCCGACCTCGGCCTGGTGCCGGCCATGACGGTCCGGGCCCGCCTCGCCATGGTCAAGACGCTCGCCGCCGGCGACGGGGTCTCCTACGGCCACACCTGGAGCGCGCCCGCCCCCACGACGGTCGGCCTCGTGCCTGCCGGCTACGCCGACGGGGTGCCGCGCAGTGCGAGCGGCGTCGCCTCCGTGGGCATGGACGGCGGGCAGCGACCGGTCCGCGGTGTGGTCTGCATGGACCAGCTCGTCATCGACCTCGGTCCCGGCAGCGGCGCGCTCGCGGGCGACGAGGTGCTGCTCTTCGGGCCCGGCGGGCAGGGCGAGCCCACGGCCCAGGACTGGGCCGAGGCGTGCCGCACCATCAGCTACGAGATCGTCACCCGGATCGGGGGCCGTCTCACGCGCAGCCACGTCGACAGCGGCGACGACGTGGTCGACCGTCATCGGGGTCGTCCCGTCGGGGGTGGGTCGGCATGAGGCTGGCCGGGAGGATCGCCGGCGCCGCCGGCGCCGCCGGAGTCGCCGGGCTCGCCGGTGCGGCGTACGGCGTCGCCCGCCGCAGCCGGGCGATGGGTGAGCGCTCGGTCACCGACGCGGCGTTCGGGTCCCTGCACTCGACGCCCCTCACGGTCGTCGCCCGGGACGGGGTGGCCCTCCACGTCGAGGTCGACGAGGTCGTGCGACCCGACCAGGAGCCCAAGCGGCGCTGGCGGCGCGGCCAGCCGGACCCGGAGGTGACCGTCGTCTTCATCCACGGCTACTGCCTCAACCTCGACGCCTGGCACTTCCAGCGCGCCGCCTACCG
The DNA here is from genome assembly GCA_963827195.1 of uncultured Actinomycetota bacterium. Classification (GTDB taxonomy): domain Bacteria; phylum Actinomycetota; class Actinomycetes; order Propionibacteriales; family Nocardioidaceae; genus Nocardioides. The sequence continues at coordinate 61,618 of CAWGZT010000010.1, read as the reverse complement.
GGGGCTGGTCCGCACCGTCTTCTACGACCAGCGCTCCCACGGTCGGTCGGGTCGCTCGCCGCGCCACCACGCGACCATCGAGCAGCTCGGTCTCGACCTCGCGCAGATCCTCGAGGAGGTCGTCCCCGACGGTCCGGTGGTGCTGGTCGGACACTCGATGGGCGGCATGACGATCGTGGCGCTCGCCGAGCACCTCCCGGCCCTGATCGGCGACCGCGTGGTCGGGGTCGGGCTCGTGTCGACCACCGCGGGTGGGCTCGACGTCGGCCGCATCCTGCTGCCGATGGTGCCGGGGCGCCTGAGCGGTCGCTTCGCCCAGCGTGCCGTCAAGACCTTGCGCCGCGGACACCTGGCCGTGGACGGGCTGCGCCGGGCCGGGCGCGCCGTCGCCATGGTCGCCACCGACATGTTCGCCTTCGGCGACGAGGTGCCGACGGCCTACGTCGAGTTCGTCGACGAGATGCTCTCGGCCACGCCCTTCGAGGTCGTGGCGGAGTTCTTCCCGAGCTTCAGCGGGCTCGACAAGTTCCACGCCGTCGAGGTGCTCTCCCGGGTGCCCACGGCGATCCTGTGCGGCACCGCCGACCGGATGACCTCGATCGGTCACAGCCGCAAGCTTCATCACCGGATCGTGGGCTCACGGCTGCTGGAGTGCGAGGGCGCGGGCCACATGCTCCCCATCGAGCGGCACGACCAGGTCACCGCCGAGCTCGACCAGCTGATCACCGCGGCGACCGCACGGGCGGCGCGGCGGTGAGCCTCAGCGTCCGACGGGTCGGCCACGAGTCGGCCGACGTGGTCCACCACATCATCCGCGAGGCCTTCGGCAACCGACCCCCGCTCGACCCTCCGGCCGACGCCTTGCTCGAGACGGTCTCCTCGATCGCGACCCGTCTCGCCCTCAACGGCGGGCTCGTGGCCCGCGTCGACGACGAGCCCGTCGGCACCCTCCTCTTCGACCCCGTCGGCGACACCGTCTACCTGCGTCGCTTCGGCGTGCTCCCGGCGGCGCAGGGCCACGGCGTCGCCGCCGCGATGGTCGAGACCGCGGTCGAGGCGTGGATCGGACGGGCCCGGCTCACGGTCGTGGCCCGCGAGGAGCTGCCGGGCAACATCGCCTTCTGGATCCGTCGGGGCTTCGCCCAGGCCGATCGGCGCCGCCCCTACGTCGAGCTCTCCCGACCGCTCCCGCGCCTCTACGACGTGCCCACCGCCGACGACATGCGTGCCCTGGGCGCGCGCATCGGCGCCGACCTGCGCGCCGGGGACCTGCTGGTGCTCTCCGGCGGGCTCGGCGCCGGCAAGACGACCTTCACGCAGGGCCTGGGCGAGGGGCTGGGGGTCCGGGGTGGGGTCACCTCTCCCACCTTCGTCATCGCGCGTGTCCACCCGTCGCTGGGCAACGGCCCGGACCTCGTGCACGTCGACGCCTACCGCCTCGGGGGCATGGCCGAGCTCGACGACCTCGACCTCGACACCTCCCTCGACGAGGCCGTCACGGTCGTCGAGTGGGGCGAGGGCATGGCCGAGACCCTGGCCGACTCGCGCCTGGAGGTCCGCATCAGCCGGTCCGACGAGCACGCCGAGGGGGAGCTCGACCCCCGCACGGTCGAGGTCGTGGGCGTCGGCACCCGTTGGGTGTCCTGAGCAGCCACCGGCGCCGCGGCTACCCTCGTCCTGTGCTCCTCACGTTCGACACCGCCTCACCCACCGTCAGCGTCGCCCTGCACGACGGCGAGGACGTCGTCGTCGAGCTGGTCTCCGACCTGGCGATGAAGCACGGCGAGCAGCTGGCCCCGCTCATCGAGCAGGCGATGGCGCAGGCCGGGGTCGTCCGGCAGGACCTCACCGCGATCGGCGTGGGCGTCGGCCCCGGCCCGTTCACCGGGCTGCGCGTCGGTCTGGTGACCGCGCGCACGCTCGGGTTCGTCCTCGAGATCCCCGTCTACGGCGTGTGCTCGCTCGACGTGCTCGCGGCCGAGGCCGCCCGCGACCTCGCCGGGCGAGACTTCGTCGTCGCGACCGACGCGCGCCGCAAGGAGGTCTACCTCGCGTCCTACGACGCCGACGGCGTCCGCGTCGCCGGACCGGTGGTCGACAAGCCGGCCGCCGTCGCCACCGACCTCCCCGTCGTCGGTGAGGGCGGGGTCCTCTACCCCGACGACTTCCCCCACTGCACCGGCCCGGCCCGCGCCAGCGCCGGCTGGCTGGCGCGCGCGGTCACCGACGAGCTGGCCGAGCTCTACGACCCGGAGCCGATGTATCTGCGCCGGCCCGACATCGAGCCGCCTCGCCCGCGCAAGCTGGTCTCGTGATCCGCAGCGCCGTTCCGGACGACGTCGCCGCGATCGCCGACCTGGAGGAGCAGGCCCTGGGCGTCGACGCCTGGTCGGAGGGACTCGTCCGTGAGGGCGTCCTGGGAGCGTTGCCGACGATCCACTACCTCGTGGCGGAGCAGGACGGCGTGCTGGCGGGCTACGCCGTGGCCAGCGTCGTCTCCGACATCGCCGAGCTCCAACGCATCGCCGTGCGGTCCGACCTGCGCCGGGGCGGTCACGCCTCCGCCCTCCTGGAGCAGGTCGTGGCCCTCGCCCGCGACGGGGGCGCCGACCGGGTGCTGCTCGAGGTGCGGGAGAGCAATGCGGCGGCGCTCGCCCTCTACGCCGCCCGCGGCTTCGTCGAGGTGGACCGCCGCCGTCGCTACTACCGCGACGGCGCGACCGCCGTGGTGATGCGCCGCCCGCTCGGGCCGGCGTGCGGGGGAGGATAGCGACGTGAAGAGCGAACCCCTGGTCCTCGGGATCGAGACCTCGTGCGACGAGACCGGAGTGGGCATCGTCCGCGGGCACACGTTGCTGGCAGATGCCGTCGCGAGCAGCGTCGAGGAGCACGCCCGCTTCGGCGGCGTCGTGCCCGAGGTCGCCAGCCGCGCCCACCTCGAGGCGATGGTGCCCACCATCGAGCGTGCCTGCGAGACCGCCGGGATCGCGTTGCGTGACGTGGACGCGATCGCGGTGACCAGCGGTCCGGGCCTCGCCGGAGCCCTGCTCGTCGGGGTCGCGGCCGCCAAGGCGCTCGCCCTCGGCCTCGGCAAGCCGCTCTACGGCATCAACCACCTCGCCGCCCACGTCGCGGTCGACCAGCTGGAGCACGGACCGCTTCCCGAGCCCTGCTTGGCGCTGCTCGTCAGCGGCGGCCACTCCAGCCTCCTGCGCGTGAGCGACGTGACCACCGGCGTCGACCCGATGGGCGCGACCATCGACGACGCCGCGGGCGAGGCGTTCGACAAGGTCGCGCGGCTCCTGGGGCTCCCGTTCCCCGGTGGCCCCCACATCGATCGCGCCGCCCGTGACGGCGACCGGGTGTCGATCGACTTCCCCCGCGGGCTGTCCGGTCGCCGCGACCTCGAGCGGCACCGCTTCGACTTCTCGTTCTCCGGGCTGAAGACGGCGGTCGCGCGCTGGGTCGAGGCGCGGGAGCGGTCAGGGGAGCCGGTGCCGGTCAACGACGTCGCGGCGAGCTTCCAGGAGGCCGTCTGCGACGTCCTGGTCCGCAAGGCGCTCGACGCCGCCGTCAGTGAGGGCATCGAGGACCTGCTGATCGGGGGCGGGGTCGCCGCCAACTCGCGCCTGCGGGTGATGGCGGAGGAGCGGGCCTCTGCGCTGGGCATCCGGGTGCGCGTCCCGCGACCGGGCCTGTGCACCGACAACGGGGCCATGGTGGCAGCGCTCGGGTCCGAGATGGTCGCGCGCGGCCGCACCCCGTCGGCCCTGGACCTGCCGGCCGACTCGAGCCTTCCGGTCACCACCGTGCTGGTCTGACCGCGCCGGGGCCGCGGTCGTGACGGGGTCAGTCGATGATGCCCGGCGCCACGTCCGTGTCGTCGATCCAGTCCTGGCCGTCGTCGAAGAGGTCGCGATCGGAGCCCTGCTGGTCCTTGTCCTTGCCTCGACGGCCCGCGGCCGCACCGGCACCCGCTGCTGCCTTGCCGCTACGACGGCCACCGGCGCCGCCGGCGGAGCCACCGCCCCGGCCTCCCGCGCCACCGCCGGCACCTCGAGCGCCGGATGCGCCGCGACCGGCGCCCCCACCCGCTGAGCCACCGGCCCCGCGGCCGGCGGCGCCGCCCGGGGTCGCAGCGCCCCGGCCCAGGGCGCCGGGTGCACCGGCACGTGCGGTGCTGCCGATCGGCCGGGCCGGAGTGGCCCCAGCACTGCCGGAGGACGACAGGCCGCCCCGGATGCCCTGGAGTGCCGCGCCGGCCAGTCCGCCGCCGGCGATCGCCCCGACAGAGGGTCCGACGAGACCGCCGGTCGGCGACGCGCTGGAGACACCGGCCGGCTCGAGCGTGGGGACCGGCTGTCCGCCGACCTCGGGGTCGACCGGGGTCGGGTCGATGGGCGGGTCGATGGGCGGGTCGATGGGCGGGGGAGGTGGCGGGGGAGGGAAGACCGTGGGGTCCTTGGTGGGAGGAGGCGGCACGGGGACGTCGGGATCGCCGGTGATCTGAGGCGGTCTCGGGTCCCGGACCACGCCACCGACGCCCGGGGTCTCACCCGGGGGGCGTGTCCTGCCCCCACCGGGGGTGCTGGAGCCCGGCGGTGGGGTGCTCCCCGGACCGTCACCACCCTGGCCGGGCTCCTCGAAGCTCTCGCCGTGGATGCCCTGCATCGTGCGGGTCGACTCGGCGAAGTCCTTGTCCATGCGGTCGGCCCACTGACGGGCGATGTTCTCCCGGCTCTCGAAGGAGCCGTTGTGCGCGTCGACGAGCGCCTGGTGGTCGGAGCGGGCCGTCACGTCCTTGTCGTCCTGCGGACCGGGCTGGGGCCGGAAGGGACCCGGGTCCGGCTGCTGGGGGAAGTAGCGGTTCATGTCGGACTGCCCGACGCGCGCCGCCATGATCGCGGTGGAGGCGACGCCCAACGCCTCGCTCCCGCGTTGCAGCTCCTTGGACTTCCCCTCCATGCCCTCGGCGGAGGTGCGGAACGCCTTGGCCATCGCGGGGCCGGTCTGGCCGCCGATGGTCTTCTCCGCGGCGGCGGCCTTGCGCAACGCCTCTGCGACGTTGCCGAGCAGCTCCGCGCACCGCAGCCACTCGGTCGAGCCGTTGTTGACGGCGTCCTCGGAGGCGCCGGACAGCGCCTGGTTGAGGCGCTCCTGCTGGGGGCCGGTGATCATCGCTCCCCTCCCGTGGGCGCGTCACAGCTGGCGTTGGTCGTGACGTCTGGCTGGGCCAGGCAGGGGACGAAGGCGTCCACCACCGTCTGGAGCCCGCGCGAGTCCTGGCCGGAGACGACGTCAGCGGTCTCGACGCCCGTGACGAAGGTGTCGATGCCCTGGCGGAAGCCGGTGAGGCCGGTGACCATGTCGGTCATCGCGTCGCGCACCTTGCCGTGGGCGACGTCGGTGTGGAAGCCGAGGGTGCGGCCCCACTCGGAGCCACCGAAGGCGCTCTGCCCGACGGGCTCGAGGGGCAGCTCGAGGCCGTCGATGCTGCTGTCGAGGATGGTGACGATCGCCTTGATCGTGGCCTCGTCCACCTCGATGCCCTGCAGCATCCCCTGGACGGCGTCCACGGTGATGGCCACCGTGGCCCCGGCCGATGCGCTGGTGATGGCCGTCGTGGCCTGCGTGTAGTCCTGTTCGTCCGCCATGGGGCGCTCCACTCCTGCGGGCTTCGTCCGTAGCTTGCCTGAGCGACTTACCCCGACGCCCCGGGCCCCAAACGTAGTGCGCCGAGCCTGCGGACGAGCGGTTATCGTGACCCGACCGACCCTGCCCCACCACCTGTCGAGGAGCACGCGTGAAGCACCGTCTCGGGCTCGTGACCGTCTGCGCCGTCCTGGTCCTGGCCTCAGCCGCCTGCTCGGGGGAGGACCCCGCACCCGGGGCCACCGGGGCGGAGACCGGCTCGAGCGCCGGTGGGGGTGCGTCGACCGCACCGTCCGCGGCGCCATCAGCCGAGGAGCCCCCGACCCCGGAGGTCGAGCCCGCCTCGGGCCCGGACCTCACGCAGACCAACCTGCGGGTGCGCGCCCCTCAGGGATGGGAGCTGAAGCAGGAGGGGGATCCGTTCTCCGGACAGGCGACGGACGGCCTGTCCTCGATCTTCGTCACGGAGATCGAGGACTTCGGTGACGGGCTCCTCGACATCTCGGAGCAGGCGCGGATCGCCGTCCAGTCGGGGCCCTACCTGCAGAAGCCGAAGATCCTCGACCCCGTCGAGATCGACGGCCGCGAGTGGTACCACATCGCGGGGCCCACGGACCGGGTGCGCCACATCGACGCCTTCGGCACGTCCGAGGACGGGGTCTCCTACTCGGTCGACATCTCGCTGCAGCGCGAGCTGATCTCCGCGGCCGAGCGCGAGGCGATCGTGGCCTCGGTGCTGGCCTCCATCGAGATCGGCTGAGCTCCCACCCGGCACCGTCGGCCCCAGCAGGCAGCCCCAGCAGGCAGCACCAGCAGTCAGGCCAGCAGTCAGGCCAGCAGTCAGGTCAGTAGCCGGTGAGCAGGACGTGGCCGGGGCTGGTGTCGTCTCCCTGCGTCGAGGCGCCGGTCACCGGCACGGCGCTCCCGTCGCTGCTCAGGCGCCAGATGCGCGACTCGCGGCCGTCGAACACGGTGGCGAGGAGCGTCCGGTCGTCGACCCAGGTCTGGGCACGGACGGTGCCCTCGGCCGGGTCGAGGCGCGCGACCTCCCGCTCGGTGGCCGTGTCCACCAGGGCGACGAAGGCGAAGCCGTCCCCGTCGAGGTAGGCGTGGGTGGTCGCGACGACGCTGCCGGACGGGTTCAGGTCGAGCAGGTAGCGCTCGCAGGTGTCCCACAGGTAGGACGCGGAGGACACCTCGTAGATCCCGCCGCACGAGCCGTCGACCTGCGAGGTCTGCTGCACGGAGAGCAGCCCGGAGGCGGTCACGTCGGTGACCGCGACGGGCGGGGCGCCGGCGAAGACGACCTCGTCGTCGATGCCGTGCGAGGAGGCAGCGCGCGGCGGGGTCACGCCGTCCCCGACGTTGTAGAACACCAGGCATCCCTCGCCCTGCGGCGCCTCGTAGCAGCTCGGTCCGCCGGTGACGGCGACCGGATCCACCGCCACGTCACCCGTGGCCACGCCCTTCGCGATGACGACCCGACCCTGGTCTCCCGCGGCGGGGTCCCACAGCGTCATCAGGTCGCCGTCGGGCTCGACGTAGGCCACGGTGGTCCTCTCCTCGTTGACCGCGAGCCCGGACGTGAGCTCGACCGACTCGCCGACCTCACCGTCCGTCGAGACCACGTCGAGGTAGTGACGTCCGGTCTCGTCGTCGTTGCGCACGCCCAGCAGGGTCTCGCCGAGCACCGTGCCTCCCCGGTAGGTCGCGGCCAGCTCGATCGTGGCGCCGTCGGGTCTCACCCAGGTCCGTCCGTCGAGGTAGTCGACACCGATCGCGCCGTCCACGCCGGCCGGGACCTGGGAGCTCGACGCCGACGAGGTCGCGGGGCCGGGTGCGGAGTCGTCGTCCCCGAGACCCTGGCTCGCGACCACGCCGACGGGCAGGACCACAGCTGCGCCGGCGAGGACCGCTCCCGCGACGGCGACGCGGCGGGTGCGCCTGATGCTCCCGGCGCGCCCCCTGACCTGGTCCAGCGACAGCGGTGCGGCGTCCAGGTCGCGGACCCGATCGTCGAACTCCCGGCTCATCTCGGACTCCCAGTCGTGGTTGCTCATCGTTCCTCCTCCTGGTGCCCGGGGTGCAGGTCGGCGGGGACGCGCTGACGCAGGGTGGCGAGCGCGCGGCTGCACTGTGACTTCACCGTGCCGACCGAGATGCCGAGCAGGTCGGCGGTCTCGGCCTCGCTCAGCATCTCGTAGTAGCGCAGCACCAGCACCGCCCTGGCCCTCGGCGGGAGCGACTGCACGACGGACCAGAGCGCCGCGCCCGCCCCCTCGTCGTAGGTGTCGGTGACGTGCCGCTCGGGGAGCGACTCGGCTGCGAACTCGCGCTTGCGCCAGCCACGACGCCACAGCGAGTTGTTCTCGTTGATCATGATGCGGCGGACGTAGGCGTCGACCGAGTCGCGGTCGCGCACCTTGTCCCAGGACAGGTAGAGCTTGGCCAGTGATGTCTGGAGCACGTCCTCGGCCTGGTGGCGGTCACCGGTGAGGAGGTACGCCGTACGCAGCAGGCTGGGCTGCCTGGCATGCAGGTAGTCCGTGAACTCGGCGTCGCGCGCCTCGGTCCGGGCACTCACCTGACCAGTGTGGCGTGCGGCCCGTGCCCGGGGCTGCAGCGTGGTGCTCGCGTGCTTCACGTGTCCAAGACGCAGGTCGTGCCCGGATGGTTGCAGTCGGCTCCCTCGAGGGCGGCAGCGCCCGGGGTGACTCTCCCACCAGGGCCTCAATACGGTGGGGTGGAGCAACGTCAGATCCAGAACCGAAGGGGACACCATGCAGCAGGTCAAGGCAGTCGTCGCGCTGTCCAAGGGAGCACCGGTCGAGGTGGTGACCATCAACGTGCCCGACCCGGGTCCGGGCGAGGCGGTCGTCACGGTGCAGGCGTGCGGGGTGTGCCACACCGACCTGCACTACCGCGAGGGCGGGATCAACGACGACTTCCCCTTCCTCCTGGGCCACGAGGCGGCCGGCGTCGTCGAGGCGGTCGGCGAGGGCGTGACCTCGGTGGCGGCGGGTGACTTCGTCATCCTCAACTGGCGCGCGGTCTGCGGCAGCTGCCGGGCCTGCGACCGCGGCGAGCCGCAGTACTGCTTCGCGACGCACAACGCGACCCAGAAGATGACGCTGGAGGACGGCACGGAGCTCTCGCCGGCGCTGGGGATCGGCGCGTTCGCGGAGAAGACCCTGGTCGCCGCCGGTCAGTGCACCAAGGTCGACCCCTCGGCCCGTCCGGCCGCGGTGGGCCTGCTCGGGTGCGGCGTGATGGCCGGGCTCGGCGCTGCGATCAACACCGGCGGCGCGACCCGTGGCCGGTCGGTCGCGGTCATCGGCTGCGGCGGTGTGGGTGTGGCCGCGGTGGCCGGGGCGGCCCTGGCCGGCGCCTCGCCGATCATCGCCGTCGACATCGACGCCAAGAAGCTCGACCAGGCGACGAGGATGGGCGCCACGCACGTCGTCAACTCCTCCGAGACCGACCCGGTCGAGGAGATCAAGCGGATCTGCGCGGAGACCTACGACGGCGCCGAGGGTGCCGACGTGGTCATCGACGCCGTGGGGCGCCCCGAGACGTGGAAGCAGGCGTTCTACGCCCGCGACCTCGCGGGCACCGTCGTCCTGGTCGGCGTGCCCACGCCGGACATGACGATCCCCGAGCTGCCGCTCATCGACGTCTTCGGTCGTGGTGGCTCGCTCAAGGCCAGCTGGTACGGCGACTGCCTGCCGTCGCGCGACTTCCCGATGCTGGTCGACCTCTACCAGCAGGGGCGGCTGGACCTGGACGCGTTCGTCACCGAGGAGATCGGCATCGACGACGTCGAGGCCGCCTTCACCCGGATGCACCACGGCGACGTCCTGCGCTCGGTCGTGATCATCTGATGGCCGCCCGCATCGATCACGCGGTGTCCAGCGGCACCTTCAGCCTGGACGGCGAGACCTTCGACGTCGACAACAACATCTGGGTGGTCGGCGACGACACCGAGTGCGTGGTCATCGACGCCCCGCACGACGTCGACGACATCATGGCCCTCGTCGGGGACCGCAAGGTCAAGGCGATCCTGTGCACCCACGCGCACGACGACCACGTCCGCGTCGCGCCGGCGCTGCGCGAGCGGGTGACCGCGCCGATCATGCTGCACCCGGCGGACAAGGAGGTCTGGGAGCTGACCCACACCGACGAGCTGTGGGACCTCGACCTGTCCGACGGCCTGGAGATCGCCGTCGGCGGCACCACGCTGCACGTGCTGCACACCCCGGGCCACGCGCCGGGGGCCGTGTGCTTCCACGCGCCCGACCTCGGGTGCGTCTTCACCGGCGACACCCTCTTCAACGGCGGGCCGGGCGCGACCGGGAGGTCCTTCAGCGACGCCGACCTGATCAAGGAGTCGATCCGGGCACGGCTGCTCGGCCTCCCCGACGACACGGTCGTCCACACCGGGCACGGCGACGACACGACGATCGCGGCGGAGCGGGCCAACCTCGGCTGAGACCGGTCAGAAGGGCTCCACCAGCAGGCAGGTGCCCTGGCCGGCGACACGGGTGAGCACGATCGTGCCCTCGTCGTCGCCGGCCGGGGCCAGCCGCTTGCGCAGCAGCTCCGGCACGATGTCGACGCCGCGCTTCTTGATCGTCAGCCGACCGATGCCGCGCTCGCGCAGCGCCGCCCTCAACGGCTTCTCCCGGTAGGGCAGCTGCTCGAGGACCCGGTAGCCACGGGCGAAGGGCGTCTGGAACGACGCGTCGGAGGTCACGTAGGCGATGTGCTCGTCGATCAGCCCGCCCCCCACGCCGTCGGCGACGGCGGTGACCAGGCCCGCCCGGATGACGGCGCCGTCCGGCTCGTAGAGGAAGGCGCCGACCGCGCGCACCTCGGCGCCCGGGTCGTCCTCGTCGGTCAGCGTGGCGAGCCCGCCGGCTCCGATGACGGTCGCGCGACGCCGGGTCGTGGCGAGCCGTCCGGCCCAGAGAGCGGCCTCCTTGACCTCGCCGCGGTCGCTGACCCACTCGGCCTCGACGCCGTGCGGCACCAGGTCGTGGGGGATGCCGGGTGCGACCTTCACGCAGGAGTCCCGCCCCAGCAGCGACTCCACGAACGACCACGGCGGGGTCCAGTCGTCGACGTCGAACGAGCGGCCGCGCGCCGTACGACGAGCCGGGTCGGCGAACGCGACGTCGAAGGGGGAGGTGTCGGTCTCGGTGGCGTCGGCGACCCCGACCGCGCCCCCCAGGTCGAGCGCGTCCAGGTTGGCCTGCGCCACGGCCACGCGGACCGGGTCGAGGTCGACGCCGACGACCACGATGCCGACCTTCGAGGCCGCGAGGAGGTCGCCGCCGATGCCACAGCCCAGGTCGATCAGGCTCTCGGCGCGGAAGGCCGCCAGCCGTCCCGCCCGGTGCTCGGCGACCGGGGCGCGGGTGGCCTGCTCGAGCCCGTCGGGGGTGAAGTACATCCGCGGGGCGAGGTCGCCGAACTTGGCCACCGCCCGCTCCCGGAGGCGGACCTGGGTGAGCGCGGCCGCGGCGTGCTCCGCCGACGCGAGTCGGCGCAGCGCCGTCTGCGCGCGCAGCGGGTCGGGCTCGTCGAGGCCGGTCGCCTCGGCGAGCAGCCGCTGGCCCGGCTCGGTCAACAGCCAGCGAAACGCGTCGAGGTCCACGCGGCGATCCTGCCAGGCCGCGTCTGCACGCGGCCCGCGGGCGGAGACATCGACCTTCTGACGACGTCAGGTCCGCCCCCGCTGGCACTCGCCGGGCGTGAGTGCTAGTTTCTGACTGGCACTCTCACCACGAGGGTGCCAGAGCTTGCAGGCGTAGTGCGACCCCCGCGACGGCGTACCGCTCCGAGCAAGCCCATACGTGGGGAGGACGCCGTCCTCCCAGTCAGTGCAACCCCAGAGTCAGAGAAAGTGGAGGTCGGCATCGTGTCGGTCAACATCAAGCCTCTCGAGGACCGGATCGTCGTCAAGCCCCTCGAGGCCGAGCAGACCACGGCCTCGGGCCTGGTCATCCCGGACACCGCCAAGGAGAAGCCCCAGGAGGGCGAGGTCCAGGCGATCGGCCCCGGCCGTATCGACGACAACGGCAACCGCGTCCCGCTGGACGTCGCCGTGGGTGACAAGGTCATCTACAGCAAGTACGGCGGCACCGAGGTCAAGTACGCCGGCCAGGAGCTCCTCATCCTGTCCGCCCGCGACGTCCTCGCCGTCGTTTCCTGATCCATCTCCGGGTCGTGTGCCTGAGACCGCGCTGAGGCGCGCTCTCGGGCCCACGACCCGGACCCTTTTCCACAAGGAGCACCATGCCCAAGATCCTGGAGTTCGACGAGAACGCCCGTCGCAGCCTCGAGCGCGGCGTCGACGCCCTCGCCAACGCCGTCAAGGTGACGCTCGGCCCCAAGGGCCGCTACGTCGTCCTCGACAAGAAGTGGGGCGCCCCGACGATCACGAACGACGGCGTGACCGTCGCTCGCGAGATCGAGCTGGACGACCCGTTCGAGAACCTCGGCGCCCAGCTCACCAAGGAGGTCGCCACCAAGACGAACGACGTCGCCGGTGACGGCACCACCACCGCGACCGTGCTGGCGCAGGCGATGGTCCACGAGGGCCTGCGCGCCGTCGCGGCCGGCGCCAACCCGATGAGCCTCAAGCGGGGCATGGACAAGGCCACCGCCGCTGTCGGCGAGGCCCTCCGTGAGGCCGCCCGCGACGTCGACTCGGTCGAGGACATGGCCTCCGTGGCCACGATCTCGAGCCGTGACGCCCACATCGGTGACCTGCTCTCGCAGGCCTTCGACAAGGTCGGCAAGGACGGTGTCATCACCGTCGAGGAGTCCAACACCATGGGCACCGAGCTGGACTTCACCGAGGGGATGCAGTTCGACAAGGGCTACATCTCGTCCTACTTCGTGACCGACACCGAGCGGATGGAGGCCGTCCTCGACGACCCCTACATCCTTCTGCACCAGGGCAAGATCTCGGCGATCGCCGACCTGCTGCCGCTGCTCGAGAAGGTCATCCAGGCCGGCAAGCCGCTCTTCATCCTCGCCGAGGACGTCGACGGGGAGGCCCTCTCGACGCTGGTCGTCAACAAGATCCGCGGCACGTTCAACGCCGTCGCGGTCAAGGCGCCCGCCTTCGGTGACCGCCGCAAGTCGATGATGCAGGACATCGCGACCCTGACCGGTGGTCAGGTCATCGCCCCCGAGGTCGGCCTCAAGCTCGACCAGGTCGGTCTCGAGGTCCTCGGCACCGCGCGTCGCGTCGTCATCACCAAGGACGACACCACGATCGTCGAGGGTGCCGGCGACACCGCCGAGGTCGAGGCCCGCGTCAACCAGATCAAGGCCGAGATCGAGAACACCGACTCCGACTGGGACCGCGAGAAGCTCCAGGAGCGTCTCGCCAAGCTCGCCGGCGGCGTGTGCGTGATCAAGGTCGGCGCGCACACCGAGGTCGAGCTCAAGGAGAAGAAGCACCGCATCGAGGACGCCGTCTCCGCGACGCGCGCCGCGATCGAGGAGGGCATCGTCGCCGGTGGCGGCTCCGCCCTCATCCACGCGGTCAAGGTCCTCGAGGGCGACCTCGGCCTGACCGGCGACGAGGCCGTCGGCGTGCGCATCGTGCGCAAGTCCGCCGACGAGCCGCTGCGCTGGATCGCCGAGAACGGTGGCGTCAACGGCTACGTCGTGACCACCAAGGTCCGCGAGCTCGGTGTCGGCAACGGCTACAACGCCGCGACCGACAGCTACGGCGACCTGGTCGCCCAGGGTGTCCTCGACCCGGTCAAGGTCACCCGCTCGGCCCTGATCAACGCCAGCTCGATCGCGGGCATGCTGCTCACGACCGAGACGTTGATCGTCGAGAAGCCCGAGGAGCAGGACGACGCCCCCGCGGGCGGCGGCCACGGGCACGGCCACGGCCACTGATCCACCTGTTCCACCCGCTCGACCTGATCCACCCGCCGACCCGCCACAGCACCTGTGGCGGGTCGGTGTCGTTGTCAGCAGGTGGCCGTCCGGGGCCAGGGGCCGCCGACCCCGGATCGAGGGGGCGCCGAGCTGTCTCGGCCCTGTAACACCGTGGCCTCATCCCGGCAACCTGGGTGCGCGAGCATGCTCGCCATGTTGTGGAGAGTGCGGGCGACCCTGCTGGAGCGACCCGGTGCGTTGGCAGAGCTGGCCGCCGAGTGCGGTGCCGCGGGCGTGAACATCCTCGGCGTGCAGGTCTTCCCCGGTGTCGACGCGGTGACCGACGAGCTGGTGCTGAGCACGCCGGAGGTCTGGGGGGAGTCCGACATCGATGCGCTGGTGGTCCGGTCGGGCGGCCGGTCGGTGAGTGCCGCCCGCTGCACGGAAGCGGCGCTCACCGACCAGCCGACCCGCTACGTGCAGGCGGCGCGGGCGGTCCTCGAGCGACCCTCGTCGTTCCCCGAGGTGGTCGCGGCGCTCTTCGACGCCGACGTCGAGGCGAGCGGGGCCGTCCAGGACGTCCTGGAGATGACCGTCGGCGAGGTCCAGGTGCAGATCCGGCGTACGGCGCCCTTCACCGCCACCGAGCACGCGCGCGGCGTGGCGATGGCCGACCTGGTCAGCGACGTGCTGGGCCGCGAGCCCCGGCCGCACCAAGGCGTCACGACCGGCAGCCGCCGGATGGGTGCCGGCGTCGGTGGCGGCCCGGACTACGCCGTCGAGGGGCAGCGGGTGCTGGCCCGGGTCGACGGAGCCACGGTGGGAGTGGCCACCGTGCTCCCCGCCGACCCGGGCGAGCCCGGTGTGCACCGGGTGCGGCTCGAGGTCGACCCCGGCTGGCAGCGACGTGGCATCGGGGTGCGGCTGCTGGGTGACGCAGCCCGGCTCGCCACGGGGCTGGGCGCCGAGGCCGTCCTGCTCACGACCCGCGCGGACAACCAGGCCGTCATGCCGATGGTCATGGCCTCGGGGCTGCGGGGCCGGATCCGGATGTCGGGTGACGTGCTGACCGTGCGCCTCGGCGTGCGCGACCTCAAGCCGCTCACGCTGAGTCGGCCGTGACCGACGGTCCGGGGTACCGGAGGGGTCGCGGTCAGGAACTCACGACTAGACTGGGACAGTGGATCTCCCGGACAAGTTCGCTGCGCTCGGCCTGACCTACGACGACGTCCTGCTGCTGCCGGGCCACTCGGACCTGGCGCCCGACGAGATCGACACGACCTCCCGCCTGACCCGCGAGCTGTCGCTGAAGGTGCCGCTCATCAGCGCCGCGATGGACACCGTCACCGAGTCGCGGATGGCGATCGCCATGGCGCGGGAGGGCGGCATCGGGGTCCTGCACCGCAACCTCTCGATCGAGGACCAGGCCTACCAGGTCGACCTCGTCAAGCGCACCCAGACCGGGATCATCTCCAACCCGGTCACCATCGGACGCGACGCGACGCTCGAGGAGCTGGACCAGATCTGCGGCGAGTACCGCGTCTCCGGGCTCCCCGTCGTCGACTCCGAGGACCGCCTGCTCGGCATCATCACCAACCGTGACCTGCGCTTCACCCCCGTCGCGGAGTGGGCGACCACCAAGGTCGACGAGGTCATGACCCCGATGCCGCTGATCACCGGCCCGGTCGGCATCTCGCGCGACGACGCGACGCTGCTCCTGCGCAAGCACAAGCGCGAGCGGTTGCCCCTCGTCGATCCCGAGGGACGGCTGGCCGGGCTGATCACCGTCAAGGACTTCGTGAAGTCCGAGCAGTTCCCGCACGCGTCCTACGACGCCGACGGCCGGCTCCTCGTGGGTGCGGCCATCGGCTACTTCGGTGACGCCTGGCAGCGCGCCACCACCCTGATCGAGGCCGGCGTCGACGTGCTCGTGGCCGACACCGCCCACGGCTACGTGCGGATGCTGCTCGAGATGGTCGAGCGCCTCAAGAGGGACCCGGCCACCCGTCACGTGCAGGTGATCGGCGGCAACGTCGCGACCCGGGAGGGCGCCCAGGCCTTCGTCGACGTCGGTGCCGACGCCGTCAAGGTCGGTGTCGGACCCGGCTCGATCTGCACGACCCGCGTCGTGACGGGCGTCGGTGCGCCGCAGGTCACCGCGGTCTACGAGGCCTCGCTGGCCTGCAAGCCCGCCGGTGTGCCGGTGATCGCCGACGGCGGCATGAAGCACTCCGGTGAGATCGCGAAGGCGCTGGTCGCCGGCGCCGACACCGTCATGCTCGGCTCCCTGCTCGCGGGCTGCGACGAGAGCCCGGGTGAGCTCGTCTTCGTCAACGGCAAGCAGTTCAAGTCCTACCGCGGCATGGGCTCGCTGGGCGCGATGTCGAGCCGGGGCAAGAAGTCCTACTCCAAGGACCGCTACTTCCAGGCCGAGGTCGCCAGCGACGACAAGATCGTGCCCGAGGGCATCGAGGGCCAGGTCGCCTACCGCGGCCCGCTCGGTGCGGTCTCGCACCAGCTGATCGGCGGCCTCAACCAGTCCATGTTCTACGTGGGCGCGCGCACCATCCCCGAGCTGCAGGAGAAGGGGCGCTTCGTCCGCATCACCTCGGCCTCCCTGACCGAGAGCCACCCCCACGGCGTGCAGATGACCGTCGAAGCCCCCAACTACTCGGGCAGATGAGCTCCGGCAGACGATGAGCCCGCCGCGGGTGCGCCGCCCCTACGACAACTCCAGGCGACAGCTCGCCGCCGAGGAGCGTCAGCAGCGCATCCTCGACGTGGCGACCCGTCGCTTCGTCGAGCTCGGGTGGACCCGCGCGACCATCGCCGACATCGCCGCCGGCGCCGAGGTCTCCGAGGAGCTGGTGCTGAAGCGCTTCGGCAGCAAGGTGCGGCTGCTGCTCACCGCCTTCCGCCGCGAGGGGTTCGGCCCGAGCCCCGACCTCGACGCCGCCGTGGACATGCTCGGCCTCGCGGACCTGGCCACGGTCGAGGAGCGCATCGAGGCCCTCGTGCGCTTCGGGACCGTGTCCCTGGCCGGCATCGCGCCCCTGGTGCCCGCCCTCAAGCACGCGGCCGATGCCGACGAGGAGGCTGCCGAGGTCGTGCGCGGACTCCAGCGGCGGCGGCTGGCCACGTCACGCCGTCTGGCCGGGCTGCTGCTCGGCATCGACGAGGAGCTCGTGGACTCCCACGAGGGGCTCGCGGAGACGATCTACGCCCTCACCACCGGTGAGTGCTACCTCGCCTTCACCGCCGAGCTCGGCCTGCCGCCCTCGGCGTACGCCGGGTGGCTGCGCAACGGACTCGAGGACCTGGTCCGGCGCCACGGCACCGCCTGAGACCCGAGGCCCGCTCGAAGGTGGCCGGACCGGGCGGCTCTAGTAACCTGCGCCGGTGACCGAGATCGAGATCGGACGCGCCAAGCGCGCCCGCCGTGCCTTTTCCTTCGACGACATCGCCATCGTGCCGTCGCGTCGCACCCGTGACCCCGAAGAGGTCAGCATCGACTGGCAGATCGATGCCTACCGCTTCCCCCTGCCGGTCCTGGCGGCGCCGATGGACTCGGTGATGTCGCCCGAGACCGCGATCGCCCTCGGTCGGTTCGGCGGCCTCGGGGTGCTCAACCTCGAGGGCCTGTGGACCCGCTACGAGGACCCGGTCTCGTTGCTCGACGAGGTGTCGGGCCTGCGCGGCATCGACGCGACCGCGCGGATGCAGGAGATCTACACCGAGCCGGTCAAGGCCGAGCTGATCGCCGAGCGGCTGCGCGAGGTGCGTGCGGCCGGGGTCACGGTGGCGGGGTCGCTGTCGCCGCAGCGCACCAAGGAGTTCGCCAAGGTCGTCGTCGACGCCGGCGTCGACATGTTCGTGATCCGAGGCACCACGGTCAGTGCCGAGCACGTCTCCTCGCAGGCCGAGCCGCTCAACCTCAAGGAGTTCATCTACGAGCTCGACGTGCCGGTCATCGTGGGGGGCTGCGCCACCCACCAGGCGGCACTGCACCTGATGCGCACGGGTGCCGCCGGTGTGCTGGTCGGCTTCGGCGGCGGTGCCGCCCACACCACGCGCACGGTGCTGGGCGTCGCGGTGCCGATGGCCTCCGCGGTCGCCGACGTCGCGGCGGCCCGCCGCGACTACCTCGACGAGTCGGGCGGCCGCTACGTGCACGTCATCGCCGACGGCTCGATCGGCAAGTCGGGCGACATCGCCAAGGCCATCGCGTGCGGCGCTGACGCCGTCATGGTGGGCTCGCCCCTCGCCCGGGCGACCGACGCCCCGGGACGCGGCTTCCACTGGGGCGCGGAGGCGCACCACGCCGACCTGCCGCGCGGCCAGCGCGTCGAGTTCGAGCAGGTCGGCACGCTCGAGCAGATCCTCTTCGGCCCCTCCCACGTCGCCGACGGGACGATGAACCTCATCGGCGCCCTCAAGCGGTCGATGGCGACCACGGGCTACACCGACCTCAAGGAGTTCCAGCGGGTCGAGGTCGTCGTCGAGTAGTGAGCGACGTCGACGCAGCCGGCCCGCCCGTCGTGATCCACACCGACGGCGCCTGCATCCCCAACCCGGGCCCGGGCGGCTGGGGCGCGATCCTGCGCCAGGGCAGCCACGAGCTCGAGCTCTGCGGGGGCGAGGCCGGGGTCACCACCAACAACCGGATGGAGCTGATGGCTCCCATCCAGGCGCTGGGTGCGCTCAAGCGACGGTCGGTGGTCGAGATCCACACCGACAGCACCTATGTGCGCAACGGCATCATGAAGTGGGTCCAGGGCTGGTCCCGCAACGGCTGGAAGACCTCGGCCAAGCAGCCCGTCAAGAACGTCGACCTGTGGCAGCTGCTCGTCGCCGCGTGCGAGCAGCACGACGTGGAGTGGCACTGGGTCAAGGGCCACGCAGGCAACCCCGACAACGAGCTGGCCGACCAGCTGGCCGGGCGCGGCCTCCTCGAGGCCGTCGAGGCGGCGCGCGGCGAGGCCTCGGGTCCCACCTGACGCCCGGCGGCGTCATGATGGAGGCATGAGCCCGAACCCGGCGTCGCCGTCCGCCCTGAGCCCCTCCGCCCTGAGCCCGGACGCCCGCAGGGTGGCGCTCTCGACCATGAGCGCCCACGCGGGGGAGACCGAGCTCGACGTGCTGGTCGTGGGCGGCGGCGTGGTCGGCGTCGGCACCGCCCTGGATGCCGTGACCCGGGGCCTCAACACGGGCCTGGTGGAGCAGCGTGACCTCGCCAGCGGCACCAGCAGCCGCAGCAGCAAGCTCATCCACGGGGGCCTGCGCTACCTCGAGATGCTCGACTTCGGCCTGGTGCGGGAGGCGCTCCAGGAGCGGGGGCTGCTGCTGACCCGGTTGGCGCCGCACCTGGTCACGCCGGTCTCGTTCCTCTACCCGCTGACGCACCGGATCTGGGAGCGGCCCTACGTCGGTGCCGGTCTCGCGCTCTACGACGGCATGGCGATGCTCGGCAAGTACGACATGGGCGTCCCGCGCCACCGTCACCTCTTCCGCCGCCAGGTCGCCCGGATCGCCCCCGACTTCAAGTCCGACGCCATCGCCGGTGCGATCCAGTACTACGACGCCCAGGTCGACGATGCCCGGCTGGTGCTCGCGCTGGCCCGCACCGCCGCCGGGCACGGTGCCCACGTGGCCACGCGGGTGAAGGTGACCGGCTTCCTGCGCGAGGGCGAGCGGGTGGTCGGCGTGACCGCGGTCGACCTCGAGGACGGTGGGGAGCTCGAGATCCGCGCCCGGGTCGTGGTCAACGCCGCCGGGGTCTGGACCGACGAGATCCAGGAGATGGTGGGCGGTCGTGGAGCCCTGCACGTGCAGGCCAGCAAGGGCGTGCACATCGTGGTGCCCCGCGACCGGATCCGCTCCGAGGCGGGCTTCATCGTGCGCACCGAGAAGTCCGTGCTGTTCGTCATCCCCTGGGGGCGGCACTGGATCATCGGCACCACCGACACCCCGTGGGACCTGGACAAGGCGCACCCGGCGGCGAGCCGTGCCGACATCGACTACATCCTCGACCGCGTCAACGCGATCCTGCGCGAGCCGCTCGACCACGACGACGTCGAGGGCGTCTGGGCCGGTCTGCGGCCCCTGCTGTCGGGGGAGTCGGAGCCGACGTCGAAGATCTCGCGCGAGCACACGGTCGTCACGCCCGTGCCCGGACTGGTGATGATCGCCGGTGGCAAGCTCACGACCTACCGGGTCATGGCCAAGGACGCCATCGACGCCGCCGCCCACTCGCTGAAGACCACCGCCAACCTCACCATCCGCGACTCGATCACCGACCGGGTGCCCCTGCTCGGCGCGGACGGTTTCGAGACGAGGTCCAACCAGCGCGTGCTCCTCGCTCGTCGCTCGGGGCTCCACGTCGCGCGCATCGATCACCTGCTCTCGCGCTACGGAGGGCAGATCGACGACCTGCTCGCCCTCGTCGCGCGGGACCGGCTGCTCGCGCTGCCGCTCACCGGCGCGGAGGACTACCTGGCCGCCGAGGTCGTCTACGCGGTGACCCACGAGGCCGCGCGGCACCTCGACGACGTCCTCACCCGTCGTACGCGGATCTCGATCGAGACCTTCGACCGGGGCGTCGCCGCCGCCCCGGAGGTGGCCCGGCTGATGGCCGACGAGCTCGGTTGGGACGAGGCGCGCACGGCGGAGGAGGTCGACCACTACCTGCGCCGGGTCGAGGCGGAGCGGCAGAGCCAGCTGATGCTGACCGACCACGAGGCCGACGAGGCGCGGGTCAAGGTGGCCGACATCGTCTGAGGCCTCGGGTGGGCGGGAGACGTTGACAACTAGAACACGTTCCAGTGAAACTGACACCTGTCAACTTGAGACTCGCATCACAGGAGCCTGCGCGTGAACCACGCACCACCGCCCCAGGCCCTGATGCACCCCATCCTCGACGAAGCAGGTTCCTGAGCCATGGTCGGTCCCCTCGATGAGTACCCCATCCACCAGCTGCCGCTGCCGGTCACCTGGGCCGGGTCCAGCGACCGCAACTTCTACGACCGGTGCTACTTCAACGCCCACGACCGCACCGGTGACATCTTCGTCATCACCGGGGCCGGCTTCTACCCCAACCTCGGCACCAAGGACGCCTTCGTGCTCGTGCGCCGGGGGGACGAGCAGACGGCCGTCCACCTGTCCGATGCGCTGGACCCGCAGGGCAGGGACCGGTTGGACCAGCACGTCGGCGCCTATCGCATCGAGGTGGTGGAGCCCCTGCAGAAGCTGCGACTGGTGCTCGAGGAGACCGAGGGGATCGCCCTGGACCTCACCTGGGAGGGGCTGTTCCCCGTGGTCCAGGAGGACCGACACGTCATGCGCGCCGAGTCGCGGATGACCCTCGACGCCCAGCGGTTCGCCCAGGTGGGCACCTGGGAGGGGGTCCTCAGCATCGACGGCACCGACATCGCCGTCTCGCCCGAGACCTGGATCGGCACGCGCGACCGCTCGTGGGGCATCCGACCGGTGGGCGAGGCCCCGCCCGCGGGAGCGCCGCAGGTCCCCGAGTTCGAGGGCATGTGGTGGGTCTACGTCCCGCTGGCCTTCGAGGACTTCCAGATCGTGCTGATCCTCCAGGAGGACCCCAGCGGCTACCGCACGTTCAACGACTGCACGCGGATCTGGAAGGACGGTCGGGTCGAGCAGCTCGGCTGGCCGCGCGTGAAGGTCCACTACACCTCGGGCACGCGGGCCCCTACCGGCGCGACCATCATCTGCACCACCCCGGACGGGGCCACGCTGACCCTCGAGGTCGAGTCGCTGCTGGACGTGCCCCTGCACGTCGGGGGCGGCTACGGCGGCGACTCCGACTGGACCCACGGCGTGTGGAGGGGCCCGGGTCACACCGAGCGCCTCACCTACGACATGCGCGCCCCCGACGTCGCCGGGCGCCTGATGTTCGGCGTCATCGACCACGTCGGTCGGGCCACCTGCGTCGGGCCCGAGGGGTCCGCCGAGGGCTGGGGGCTCTTCGAGCACGGCGCGCTGGGGCGCCACGACCCCAGCGGCTTCGCCGACTGGTTCACCCTCGCGCCCTGACGCGACCCTCGCGCACGCGCTCCGCCGTACACCCCGTGCACACCTGTGCACACCGGGCGATACCGCCACCACGACGACCTGAGGAAAGACATGACTCTCGACCGCGACGCGTTCTACATCGACGGCGGCTGGGCCGCCCCGCTCAGCAGCGACCGGCTCCAGGTCGTCTCGCCGCACACCGAGGAGGTGGTCGCCACCGTCCCCGAGGGGAGCGTCGGCGACATCGACGCCGCCGTGGCCGCGGCGCGACGGGCCTTCGACCAGGGCCCGTGGCCCCGCATGACCCCCGCCGAGCGGATCGCGGTGATCGAGGCCTTCTCGGGCCTCTACGCCGGGCGGCTGGCGGACATGGCCGACCTCATCACCATCGAGATGGGATCGCCGACCTCCTTCGCCAACCTGGCCCAGTCGCCGGCTCCCTGGATGCAGATCGAGGCGTTCCTGACCATCGCGCGCGAGTTCCCCTGGGAGTCGCGTCGCACCGGCAACCTCGGCACCCCCGTGGTGGTGCGGCACGAGCCCGTGGGCGTCGTCGCTGCGATCCCGCCGTGGAACGTCCCGCAGTTCACGATCATGTCGAAGGTGATCCCGGCCCTGCTGGCCGGCTGCACGGTGGTGGTCAAGCCGTCGCCCGAGGCGCCCCTCGACGCCTACCTGATGGCCGAGCTGCTCCAGGAGGCCGGCGTCCCGGCCGGTGTCGTCAACATCGTGGCGGCCGGTCGCGAGGTCGGTGAGCACCTGGTCAGCCACCCGGGCATCGACAAGGTGGCCTTCACCGGGTCCACCGCGGCCGGGCGCAAGATCGCCGCGATCTGCGGTCAGCAGCTCAAGCGGGTCAGCCTCGAGCTGGGCGGCAAGTCGGCGGCGATCGTGCTCGACGACGCCGACCTGGCCAAGACCGTCGAGGGGCTGAAGTTCACCGGCCTGATGAACTCCGGGCAGGCCTGCGTGGCCCAGACCCGGATCCTCGCGAGCCGGGCCAACTACGCCAGCGTCGTCGACGCGCTCGCCGAGGCGGTCGGCGCGATGGTCGTGGGAGACCCGGCCGACCCGGCCACCGAGATCGGCCCCATGGTCGCCCAGCGCCAGCAGGAGCGGGTGCAGGGCTACATCGCGCTGGGGCAGCAGGAGGGCGCCCGGATCGTCACCGGCGGCGACGGCATGCCCGAGGGCCTCGACCGCGGCTGGTACGTCCGTCCGACCGTCTTCGCCGACGTGGACAACTCGATGCGCATCGCGCAGGAGGAGATCTTCGGGCCCGTCCTCTCGGTCATCCCCTACGACGACGTCGACGACGCCGTGCGGATCGCCAACGACTCCGACTACGGGCTCGCGGGCACGGTGTGGACCAGCGACCAGGAGGCCGGGCTCGACGTGGCGCGACGCGTGCGCACCGGCACCTACGGGGTCAACACCTACACGATGGACTTCGCGGCGCCCTTCGGCGGCTTCAAGGCCTCGGGCATCGGGCGCGAGTTCGGCGCTGAGGGCCTGGGCCAGTACACCGAGCTGAAGTCGGTGTACCTGGAGGGCTGACCCGGGCCATGATGGGCCCCGTGGCCGACCCCTCTCGCGTGCCCGGTGCCGACCTGACGTCGCGCCGGTGGTGGATCGGGTTGGACTCCTGGGTGATCCAGGACGGCAACTACACCGATGTCGTCGCCGGCGAGCGGCGCCAGTTCGCTGTCGAGCTCGGCTACCGCCGCGCGCGTCGGCTCGCGCCCGCCGGCCCCGGGGCCCGCTCGCCGCGTGCGACCCACACGGGCCGGGGCACGTCGTACGACGTGTGCGCGGAGCTGCTGCGCAGCTCGACCGAGCCGGGCGGGGATGCCTTCGTGCTCGACGTCGGGCTGCTGGTCTATGCGCAGTGGATGGTGCTCGACGACCTCGAGCCGCCGGTGGTCGGAGCCTGGCTGGCGGGGGAGGTCCACCTGGCCGTGGACCCGTTCTCCTACCTGGACCGGCTCCACGCGCTGCCGGGGATGCCGCCGTTGATCTACACCTGGACCGTCGAGGAGGTCCAGCTCGACCTGACCCCGCAGGTCCTCGTCGAGCCCGGCGACCCGCGCCACGAGATCCCGGCGGGGGAAGGTCCGCAGCGGGTGCGGGACCTCGCGCGGGAGGAGTGGCGGACCGTGTCGGGCACCCGCGCCTGGGAGGAGGACGGCAGCTACCGGTTGGGCTGCCGGCTCGAGGGGGTGGCGCCGGTGAGCACGATGGCGGCCAGCGGATCGGGGTCGCCGTACGGGCCGATGCCCGACGCCGAACGCGGTTGACATGTCGAGCCACTGTGTAAAGTCCCACATTTCTACCGATCGGTAGGCAGCGGGACCGCGCGCACCTAGGCTCGGGGGATGAGCGACCAGAGCCCGTCCCCCTCCGGCGGGATCAACCCGCTCAGCGAGGGGCCTGCCGACCCCGAGCACGACCCCACGGCCGCCTATGCCCTCGAGCCCGCGTACGTCGACTCGCTCACCGCCCGGGTGCTCGCGACGAGCGGCACCAGCGTCGCGGTGTTCACGCCGCTCAACGGCGCGCCGCTGGCCAACGTCCCCCAGTCGAGCGAGGCGGACGTCGCGGAGGCCTTCGTCCGCGCCCGGCGCGCGCAGGCGGTCTGGTCGCGCACGACGATCGACGAGCGCGCGGCCATGCTCATGCGTCTCCACGACCTGGTGCTGGACCGCCAGGAGGAGATCATCGACCTGATCGTGTGGGAGTCCGGCAAGGCCCGCAAGCACGCCTTCGACGAACCCCTCCACATCGCCCTCACGGCGCGCTACTACGGCCGGACCGCCCACCAGCACCTCGACACCAGGCGCCGCCTCGGCGTGGTGCCGGGGCTCACCCGGGTCGAGGTCAACCACGTGCCCAAGGGTGTCGTCGGCATCATCTCGCCGTGGAACTACCCCTTCACCATGGCGCTGTGCGACGGCCTGCCCGCCCTGCTGGCCGGCAACGCCGTGGTGGCCAAGCCCGACGCCCAGACGATGCTCTCGGCCCTCCTGGCCGCGCAGCTCCTCGAGGATGCCGGCTTCCCGAAGGACCTCTGGCAGGTCGTCGCCGGACCGGGCTCCACCATCGGCCCCGCGATCATCGAGCGCGCCGACTACATCTGCTTCACCGGCTCGACCGCGACGGGCCGCAAGGTCGCGCAGGGCTGTGCCGAGCGGCTGATCGGCTGCTCGCTCGAGCTCGGGGGCAAGAACCCGTTGCTGGTGCTGCGCGACGCCGACCTGGAGAAGGCCGCCGAGGGCGCCGTACGGGCCTCGTTCTCCAACGCCGGTCAGCTCTGCGTCTCCATGGAGCGGATGTTCATCGCCGACCAGGTCTACGACCGTTTCGTCGAGCGGTTCGTCGCCCGCACGGAGGCGATGACGCTGGGTGCCTCGCTCGAGTGGGGCAACGACATGGGGTCGCTGATCTCCCAGGACCAGCTCGACACCGTGGTCGCGCACGTCGACGACGCCGTGGCCAAGGGCGCCCGGGTGCTCGCCGGCGGCCGTGCCCGTCCCGACCTGGGCCCCTTCTTCTACGAGCCGACCATCCTCGAGGGCGTCACCCCGGACATGACCTGCTTCGGTCACGAGACCTTCGGCCCCGTGATCGCGCTCTACCGCTTCCACGACGAGGCCGACGCGGTCGCGCGCGCCAACGACGGCGACTACGGGCTCAACGCCTCCATCTACAGCCAGGACGGCGCCCGCGCGCGGGCGATCGCCCGTCACGTCAAGTGCGGCACCGTCAACATCAACGAGGCCTTCGGGGCCACCTTCGCCAGCATCGACTCGCCCATGGGTGGCATGCGGCAGTCCGGCATGGGGCGCCGCCAGGGCAGCGAGGGCATCCACCGCTACACCGAGAGCCAGGCCGTGGCGACCCAGCGCCTGATCCGTTTCGCCCCGATGCTGGGGATGTCCGACAAGACCTACGCCACCGTGATGACCGCCAACCTCCGCCTGATGAAGAAGCTGGGACGAGCATGAGCAACGACCACGACTACGACGTCCTGGTGATCGGGTCCGGCTTCGGCGGATCCGTCGCCGCGCTGCGCCTGACCGAGAAGGGCTACAAGGTCGGCGTCATCGAGGCCGGCGCGCGCTTCGAGGACAAGGACTTCTCGTCCGGCACCCTGGACATGAAGAGCTATCTGTGGGCCCCGGCCCTGGGGATGTACGGCATCCAGCGCATCGACGCGGTGCGCGACACCCTGATCGTCGCCGGCGCCGGTGTCGGCGGCGGGTCGCTCGTCTACGCCAACACGCTCTACGAGCCGCTCGAGCAGTTCTACGCCGACCCGCAGTGGTCGAGCATCACGGACTGGAAGGACGAGCTCGCGCCCTACTACGACCAGGCCAAGCGGATGCTCGGCGTCGTGGAGAACCCCGTGCGCACCCCGGCGGACGACGTCATGGAGCAGGTCGCCACCGACATGGGCGTGGCCGACACCTTCCACCCGACCCCGGTCGGCGTCTTCTTCGGCGGACCCGGCCAGCAGCCCGGCGACAAGGCCGCCGACCCGTTCTTCGGCGGCGAGGGCCCCGAGCGCAACGCCTGCCTCAACTGCGGTGAGTGCATGTCGGGCTGTCGGCACAACGCCAAGAACACCCTGGTGAAGAACTACCTCTACCTCGCCGAGAAGCGGGGCGCCAAGGTGATGGCGCTGAGCACCGTCACCCGCGTCCGACCGCGCACCGGCGGAGGCTTCGAGGTGACGATCAAGTACACCAAGGCCAAGCGCGCCACCGCCGCCACCACCCGCAAGCTCACCGCGGAGCACGTCGTCTTCGCGGCCGCGTCGTTGGGCACCCAGAAGCTGCTCCACCGGATGAAGGACGAGGGCTGGCTGCCGGCGCTCTCCGACCGGCTCGGCTACCTCTCGCGCACCAACTCCGAGTCCATCCTCGGGGCCATCGCCCCCAAGAGCGACACCACCGACTACTCCTACGGTGTCGCCATCACCTCGAGCTTCCACCCCGACGAGCACACCCACGTCGAGCCGGTGCGCTACGGCAAGGGCTTCAACACGATGGCGATGATGCAGACCGTGCTCACCGACGGCGACGGTGACGCCCCGCGCTGGAAGGTCTGGCTCCAGGAGATGTGGGCCGAGAAGAAGAACATCCTCACCCTCTACGACCTCAAGCACTGGTCCGAGCGCACCGTCATCGCGCTGGTCATGCAGAGCCTCGACAACTCGATCACCACCTACGGCAAGCGCAACAAGCTCACCGGGCGCTGGTCGATGACGTCCAAGCAGGGCCACGGGGCGCCCAACCCGACCTGGATCCCGGTCGCCAACGAGGCCGTACGCCGGATGGCGGGCGTCCTCGGCGGCACCGCCGGCGGCAACATCGGCGAGCCCTTCAACATGCCGCTGACGGCCCACTTCATCGGGGGCTGCGCGATCGGAGGCAACGACAACAGCGGTGTCATCGACGCCTACCAGCGGGTCTTCAACTACCCCGGTCTCCACGTCGCCGACGGGTCCGCCATCTCGGCCAACCTCGGCGTCAACCCGTCGCTCACGATCACCGCGCAGGCGGAGCGGGCGATGGCCCTGTGGCCCAACAAGGGCGAGCCGGACCCCCGTCCGCTGCTGGGGTCGGACTACGAGCGGATCTCTCCCGTGGCCCCGCTCTCGCCCGTCGTCCCGGCCACCGCGTCCGGGGCGCTGCGGCTCCCGATCGTCCAGGTCACCTGAGCAGATCCCCGGCGATCCACGGCCCGGTCTAGACCGCGAACGAACTCCTCGGGACCGGGCCGTAACCAGGGGTCGAGCGCGTCGTTGAGTGTTCGGAACCGGCACCCATGCTCCCTCCCAAATCGTCGGTTCCACTGGTCCAAGCGATGTCCAACAGTTCGCGTGGACGATCAGGGCCCGGCCACCCTCCCTCCCCGGCCGGGCCCTGGTGCCATTTCTGGGCGCTCTCGGATCGGCGACCACGTCACGGTCTCGACCAGCGAGCGAGGGGCCGCGGTCGAGCTGACCTTGCCGGTGGTCGAGCCGCCCTTGTTGGTGGTCGAGCCGGCCGAGCTCTGCGAGGCCGCGTCGAGACCGCGCAAGCCGACAAGCAGCCGCACCCCAGGGCGGTCTCGACGCCGGCTCGCTGACGCTCCCCGGGCTCGACCAACGAACGAAGGATCGAGCGGGCTCTTGTTGGTGGTCGAGCCGGCCGAGCTCTGCGAGGCCGCGTCGAGACCGCGCAAGCCGACAAGCAGCCCCCAGGGTGGTCTCGACACCGGCTCGCTGACGCTCCCCGGGCTCGACCAACGAACGAAGGGATCGATGGTCGAGCGGGCTCTTGTTCGGTGGTCGAGCCGGCCGAGCTCTGCGAGGCCGCGTCGAGACCGCGCAAGCCGAGAAGCAGCCGCACCCCAGGGCGGTCTCGACACCGGCTCGCTGACGCTCCCCGGGCTCGACCAACGCACGAAGGACCGATGCTCGAGCCGGCCGTGTTGGTGGTCGAGCCGGCCGAGCGCAGCGAGGCCGCGTCGAGACCGCGCAAGCCGAGAAGCAGCCGCACCCCAGGCGGTCTCGACACCGGCTCGCTGACGCTCCCCGGGCTCGACCGACGAACGAAGGTCCGCGGCTGAGCCAGCCCTGTCGGTGGTTGAGCTGACCCTTGTCGGTGGTCGAGCCGGCCGAGCTCTGCGAGGCCGCGTCGAGACCGCGCAAGCCGAGAAGCAGCCGCGCCCCAGGGCGGTCTCGACACCGGCTCGCTGACGCTCCCCGGGCTCGACCAACGAACGAACGGCCAGCTCGAGCGGGCTCTTGTTCGGTGGTCGAGCCGGCCGAGCTCTGCGAGGCCGCGTCGAGACCGCGTAAGCCGAGAAGCAGCCGTACCCCAGGGGTCTCGAATCCCGGGCCAAAATAGTTCGAAAAAAGTTTCGGTTGATGTCTCACCAGATGAGACCAGGACCGCCGAAAGAGGCCCCACTGTCGGTGGCCCCTGCTCCAATGGAGACATGGCAAACCAGCCCGGCAACGACGACAGCACCACCGTGCTGACCGCCGTCCGGATCAGCCGGGCAGACCAGTCGGCGGCCGAGATCCGCACCGTGCAGGGCATCGTGGACTGGTGCGTGCTGCACCAGACCGACGACGAGGGTGCCGCGTCGTTCGGGGACCACGGCATCCCCCTCGCCGGTGACGGTGCACCGTGGGTGCTGGAGTCCGCAGTCCTCGAGATCGCCGCCGCGCTGGGTGTCTCCACCGACTCCGGCAAACGCTACGTCGGGGCCGTCCTCGAGGTCCGCTACCGCCTCCCACGCCTCTGGGAGCGCCTGATCACCGGGGACCTGCCGTTCTGGCGGGCCAAGCTCATCGCCGAGCACACCACGTGCCTGCCCGCGGCCGGTGCGACCCACGTCGACCGACACCTCGCCCACGTCGCGCACAAAGTGTCATACCCGCAGGTCCGCCGCCTCGTCGAGGAAGCCCAGACCCGGTTCGACCCCGCCGCAGCCGAGAAACGCGCCCGCGCCGCCGCCGACGGACGCCACCTCACCCTCCACACCAGGGCGGTGGGGATCAACGGGACCGTCGACCTCACCGGCACCCTCGACCTGCGCGACGCCCTCGACCTCGACGACGCCCTCAACCGCGGCGCCACCACCCTCGGAGCCGCCGGGTGCGGTGAGTCCCACGACGTACGCCGCACCATCGCCGCCGGCGACCTCGCCCGCGGCCAAACGTCACTGCCTTTTGCGTGACAGCTGACCCCGGCGCCGGGCAGGCGCCGCCGCCGCGGTCCCAGGTCGTGCTCCACGTCCACCTCACCGACACCGCCATCACCGGCGGGACGGACAGCGTCGAAGGGTGTCTCGCCCGGGTCGAGAACACGCGTTCGCCGATCTGGGTCGACCGGGTCCGCGACTGGTGCGCCAGCCCGCACGTGCAAGTGACCGTGCGGCCGGTCAAGGACCTCGCCGAGCACATCCACGTCGGCGCCTACGAGATCCCTGACCGCCTCCGTGTCCAACGCGAGCTGATCGATCACCACTGCGTGTTCCCCTGGTGCACCAGACCAGCCAGGTCCTGCGACATCGACCACATCACCGCCCACGACCAGGGCGGGGACACCTGCAGCGACAACACCGCACCCCTGTGCCGCACCCACCACCGCGCCAAGACCCACACCACCTGGACCTACGACCGCCTCGACCAGACCACCTACCTCTGGCGATCACCCAACGGGCTGCACTTCCACCGCGACCACCACGGCACCACCCCGACCACACCCCCCACCCGACCATCCGGCGAGCCCTGAGGCCACCGCCCCACACCCCGCCCACGGGCGGGGCCACAGGCACGTCACCCGGTCTCGACACCGACTCGCTGACGCTCGCCGGGCTCGACCACCGAACAGGGCTGGGCTCGACCGCCGACAGCACCGGGCTCGACCACCGAACGCATCTCTTGCTGGTCGAGCCGTGACGAGCGCCAGCGAGGAGCGCGTCGAGACCCTTGTGGTGACGGGCTGCTGTCCAGCTCACCGGGTCTCGACACCGGCTCGCTGGCGCTCGCCGGGCTCGACCACCGAACAGGGCTGGGCTCGACCACCGAACGCATCCCTCGTCGGTCGAGCCGTGACGAGCGCCAGCGAGGAGCGCGTCGAGACCGGATGAGCCTGGTAGCCCGAGCCAGCTCCACCACCGAGCGTCCTCGCCCGTGAGACCGGCGTCCACCGCTACATGGCCGCGTCGCGGGCTCGTCCATGGTGGTGCGGGCGGTGGTCGGGGGCGACGTCGCCCGCCGATAGGATCGGCGGCATGACGCAGGCTGCGGAGCACGATCTGGTCCTGGTGGTCGACTTCGGGGCGCAGTACGCCCAGCTGATCGCCCGCCGCGTACGCGAGGCTCGGGTCTACTCCGAGATCGTCCCGCACCACATGCCGGTGGCGGAGATGCTCGCGCGCAAGCCGAAGGCGATCATCCTGTCCGGCGGGCCGTCCTCGGTCTACGCCGACGGGGCGCCCGCGATCGACAGCGCGATCTTCACCTCCGGGACCCCGGTCTTCGGCATGTGCTACGGCTTCCAGCTGATGGCGCAGGGGCTCGGCGGCACCGTCGCCCACTCCGGTGCCCGTGAATACGGCCGTACGTCGGTCTCCGTCGGCGCCGCAGGCACCCTCCTGGCGGGGATGCCCGCCGAGCACCTGGTGTGGATGTCGCACGGCGACTCCGTCACCGCCGCGCCCGAGGGATTCTCGGTGCTCGCCTCCACGGCGGCCACCCCCGTTGCGGCCTTCGAGGACGTCGAGCGCGGGCTCGCCGGGGTGCAGTGGCACCCCGAGGTGATGCACTCCGAGCACGGCCAGCAGGTCCTCGAGCACTTCCTCCACGACATCGCCGGCTGCCGCCAGACCTGGACGATGCTCAACATCGTCGAGGAGGAGATCGCCAAGATCCGCGCGCAGATCGGCGAGCGGGGCCAGGCGATCTGCGGCCTCTCCGGTGGCGTCGACTCGGCCGTCGCGGCTGCCATCGTGCAGCGCGCGATCGGTGACCGCCTCACGTGCGTCTACGTCGACCACGGGCTGATGCGCCAGGGCGAGACCGAGCAGGTCGAGCGTGACTTCGTCGCCGCGACCGGCGTGGACCTGGTCGTCGTGGACGCCGAGAAGCAGTTCCTCGACGCGCTGGCCGGGGTCGTCGACCCCGAGGAGAAGCGCAAGGTCATCGGGCGCGAGTTCATCCGCACCTTCGAGGCCGCCGAGGCCGAGATCCTCGCCGACGCCGTCGCCGGCGACGACGGCGACAAGGTGGCCTTCCTCGTGCAGGGCACGCTCTACCCCGACGTCGTCGAGTCCGGCGGGGGAGCCGGCACGTCCAACATCAAGTCCCACCACAACGTGGGCGGCCTGCCCGACGACCTCGAGTTCGAGCTGGTCGAGCCGCTGCGCACGCTCTTCAAGGACGAGGTCCGCCTGGTCGGGGAGCAGCTCGGCCTGCCGGCCGAGATCGTGCACCGCCAGCCCTTCCCCGGCCCCGGTCTCGGCATCCGGATCATCGGCGAGGTCACCCGCGAGCGTCTCGACATCCTGCGCCAGGCTGACGCCATCGCGCGCGAGGAGCTGACCCGCGCCGGTCTCGACCGCGACATCTGGCAGATGCCGGTCGTGCTGCTGGCCGACGTACGCTCCGTCGGCGTGCAGGGAGACAGCCGCACCTACGGTCACCCGGTCGTCCTGCGGCCCGTGACCTCTGAGGACGCGATGACCGCCGACTGGGCGCGGCTGCCCAACGACCTGCTCGAGCGGATCTCGACGCGCATCACCAACGAGGTGAGCGAGATCAACCGCGTCACCGTCGACATCACCTCGAAGCCGCCCGGCACCATCGAGTGGGAGTGAGCCCGACGCGCTGACCGATCCGCCACATAACCCGGGCGGGTGCGGTGCGTTACGTCAGGTATGACCTCGCGTCGCCCGTTGCTGGTGTTGCTCTCGCTCGTGCTGACGGTGACAGGATGGTCGACGCCGGTGGCCGCCGAGCCCCCACCGCGGTCCGGGCAGGCGAGCGCAGCGGTGCCGCACCTGAGCGCCCCGCCGGCGGGGTTGCGCGGCGCCGCCCTGTGGGACTCCTGGCACCAGCTGAGACCGTTCGGCTTCACCCAGCGTGAGTACTTCGTGTCCGGCACCGCCACCGCGCCAGACGGCTCGCGCGCGCCCTTCACGACCCGGATCATCGTCACCCGACCGCTCCGGGACCGCGACTTCAACGGCACCGTGATGCTCGACTGGGTGAACGTGACGGCGCAGTTCGAGAATGCGGTCGACAGCCTCGAGGCCCGCGAGATGTTGCTGCGTGAGGGATTCGCCTTCGTGCACGTCAGTGCCCAGGCGGCGGGTCTCTGCTGCAGCCCACTGACCCCTCAGGTCCTCGACCCCGTGCGCTATGCGGCGATCTCGCACCCTGGTGACGACTTCGCGCCGGACATGTTCACTCAGGTGGCGCGCGCCCTGCGGGGGGAGGGGCGGGGTCTGGACCCGATGCCCGGTCTGCGGGTCAGGCGGATCATCGCGGCAGGTCAGTCGCAGTCGGCCAGTCGCCTCTACTCCTACGTCAACGAGTCCCAGGCCCAGGGTGGCGCGATCGACGGGTTCCTCATCCACGGTGGTGGTGAGAAGACCTTCGATGCCGCCTTGGACGTCCCGGTGCTGCACCTGCTGAGCGATCGGGAGGCCGACCCGGCCCCACCGACCCGAGACACCAACTACCGGTTGTGGGAGGTTGCAGGTGCCGCGCACTCCGACTACTTCATCGGGGTCCAGCAGGTCATGGGCCAGGCGCCCCGCGTGGCGGGTCGCCCCGCGATGAGCAGGAGCGGCTATCGCCGCGTGATCGACGAGGCCGGCAACTACGGCCAGGTCGTCTCGCCCCTCCAGGGCGTCTGCACGGTTGCCGGAGCGACGATGCCGAACCACTACGTGGTCTCGACCGCGCTCCACCAGCTGAACGTCTGGGTCCGCACCGGTCGCCGGCCCGCGGCGACGCCGAGGTACGAGTTCTCCGGCGGCGGGCTCGCCAAGGACGAGGACCGCAACACCCTCGGCGGCATCCGTCTGGCTCCCATGGAGGTGCCGGTGGCGACCTACGAGAGCACGGTGTGCAATCTCGGCGGGATCACCGTGCCGTTCAGCGACCGCCAGGTGCAGCAGCGCTACGGCACCTTCGCGCGCTACCAGCGCCTGATGCGCGCGGCCACCGACCGCGCCGTGGCACAGGGCTGGCTGCTGCGACCCGATGCTCGAGACCAGATGCGGCGGGTGTGTCGCGTGCGCACGCGCTTCGCCGAGGGCGACCGCGGCCCATGCCGGAGTCGGACCTACCGCCCGCCGGTCTTCGCAGGCTGATCGAG
The DNA here is from genome assembly GCA_963827195.1 of uncultured Actinomycetota bacterium. Lineage (GTDB taxonomy): Bacteria > Actinomycetota > Actinomycetes > Propionibacteriales > Nocardioidaceae > Nocardioides. The sequence goes on along the minus strand of CAWGZT010000010.1, from coordinate 28,139 downwards.
GTCCTGTCCGAAACACCCGCTCGCCAGGACGCGACGGGTCTACCGTGACCTCATGCCCGCTGTGATCGTCACCGCCACCCGTCGCCTGCGGGTCGTCGTCGCAGGCTCCGTGCTCGCCCTCGTGCCCACGCTGGCCGGTGCGGCGACGATCGCGGGGACCAGCGGCAACGACCGGATCTACGGCACCGACAACGCCGACTCCATCAACGCCCGGCTCGGCAACGACACGGTCTACGCCAAGGGCGGCAACGACAAGGTCTCCGGCGCCGCGGGCCACGACCGCCTCGACGGTGGTCCGGGCAACGACAGCCTCGGGGGCGCCTCGGGCAACGACATCGGCATCGGTGGTCCCGGGCAGGACCGCTTCAGCGGCGGTCCGGGCAACGACGTCGGAAAGGGAGGTGGGGGGGACGACAACCTCAACCTCGGTCCGGGCGACGACCGGGGGGAGGGCGGCGCAGGCAGCGACGTCGTCAGCGGAGGCCCCGGGGCGGACTCGGTGCTCGGCGGTCCCGGCAACGACAAGATCAACACCGGCCCCGACGACGACCGGGCCGACGGCGGCCCCGGGGTCGACCGGCTGCAGGGGCTCGACGGCAACGACGTCCTCCACGGCGGCGACGGTGACGACCGTGGCCCGAAGCCGTCGCCGCGTGCCGACTACCTGCCCTACATCCAGGGCGGGTCCGGGGACGACGTGCTCTTCGGCGACGGGGGCGACGACGCCCTGAGTGGTGGCGACGGCGCCGACACCCTCGACGGCGGTCCCGGCGACGACCTGGTCGCCGGCGGTGCCGGGGACGACCTCGTCGACGGCGGGGAGGGCAGCGACGAGCTCGACGGTGGGCCGGGAGAGGACATCCTCGACGCCGGTCCCGGCGACGACTCCTGCCCCGGCTTCGGTCCGGACTACGTAGCGGACGCGAGCACGACCTGCGACCTCGGTGTCACCGGTGACGAGGGCGACGACACCATCCGCCCCGGCCCCGGGGTCGACATCGTCTTCGGGGAGGAGGGCTACGACACCATCATCGCGACCGACGACGGGGTCTACGACCGCCTCTTCTGCAGCGACATCGCCTCCGAGCCGAGTCAGCCGAACCCGGGCGGGCGAGTCGTCTACCTGGGGCACGTCGACCCCCTCGACGAGATCCGCCGCTGCACGGTCGAGGTCGTGGCAGACCCGCAGGAAGCAGAGCGTCGTGGACTCGGCGCCGAGTGGCGACGAGCGATGGTCGGGAGCGTGCCGCGGCTGTGGTGAGCGCCGCTAGGGTGACGGGCGTGCCCCGCCCCCTCGCCCGTCGTACGCCCTCGTGAAGCGGGTCAAGGGCTTCCTCAGGCGGCGCATCGCCGACGCCGTGCTCGTCTTCGTGTGGCTGGTCGTGCTCTTCAACTGCGTCCAGCTGACCCGGCTCGAGGGTGAGAGCACGACCCGCATGGTCGTCTCCTACGGCGCGATGGTCCTGATCGGCCTGGTCGCGACCTTCCTCTGGTGGCGCGGTCGGCGACGGGCCTGAGGCCCACCCGCAGCGGTGAGGTCACGGGCAGGGCTCGTGGCTAGCGTGGACGTCGGCTGTCACCATCACCGTCCACCGTCGAGAGGAGAGGCTGTGCCTGCCGAGAAGACACCTGGCCCCAGCGTCAAGGACCCCGAGCTCTACGAGAAGCTGCGCGACGAGGGCAACAGCAAGGAGAAGTCGGCGCGCATCGCCAACGCCGCGGCCAACGAGTCGCGCTCGGCCGTCGGCAAGCGCGGCGGCGCCAGCCCGTCGTACGACGAGTGGACGGTCGCCGACCTCCGCTCCCGCGCCGCCGAGCTCGAGGTCGAGGGGCGCTCGAGCATGACCAAGGACGAGCTCATCGAGGCGCTGCGCGACCACTGACGATCTGCGTTCGGGGGGTCAGAGGGCGCCGATGATGTCGGTGGCGAAGCGCTCCATGCCGTCGAGCTTCTGCTCCAAGGTGGCGTCCATGCCGTGGTAGTAGACCCAGGGCATCGTCCAGACCTCGGTGACCCCGCCGGCCTCGGCCGCGGCGAAGTGGTCGGGGAGGAACGCGTCGGACAGCGCGGTGATCACCGAGAAGTCGCCGGTGGCGCCCTGCTCGGCGCGGACCTCCTGCAGCCGGGCGGCGTGCCCGACCGCCTCCTCGACGGTGTAGATGTCACCGACCCACCCGTCGTGGCGCGCGGCCCGCTGGAAGGCGATCTCGGAGAGGCCGCCGACCAGGATCGGGACCTGGCGCCGGGGTGAGGGGTTCATCATCAGTCGCGGCGCGGTGTAGTACTGGCCCTCGAACTCCGTCCAGCCCGGCTCCCAGAGCGCCTTCATCAGCTGCAGACCCTCGTCGGTGCGCTTGCCGCGGGTGCCGAAGCTGGCCTCGAGCAGGTCGAACTCCTCGCGGCACCAGCCGATGCCGACACCGAGGGAGACCCGGTCGCCGGACAGCACCGCGGCCGTGCCGACGGTCTTGGCGACCTGGAAGGGGTTGCGCATCGCGGCGACGTAGATGCTGGTGAAGAAGCGCACCCGCGTCGTCACCGAGGACAGCGCACCGATCAGCACCCAGGGGTCGGGCCACTCGGCCTCGATGTCCCAGCGCCGCTTGCCGTCATGGGTGTAGGGATAGGGCGTCGCGAGCTCCTCGAGGTCGACCACGTGGTCGGGGATCGAGATCGCGTGGAAGCCCAGGTCGTCGGCCGCCCGGGCGAGAGGGACCAGCTGGTCGCAGGGCTGGAAAGCCGTGACGAGGGAGAAGTGCATGACCCTCAGCGTAGCGAGGAAGTAGAACGCGTTCTCGTCAACGCCAGGACGGGCGGGCGAGGCCCTAGGGTGAGCGCATGGCGCGCGCGATCCATCATCTCGACCTCTGGGTGAGCGACGTCGGCCTCGCGGTCGACGAGTGGGGCTGGCTGCTCGGCGAGCTCGAGTGGGAGGTCGACATCGAGGGCGCCTCGTGGGTGCATCCCGATGGCACCTACCTCTTCCTCGAGCGCTCGGCCGACCAGGTCGACGAGCCGCACGAGCGACGTCGGCCGGGGCTCAACCACCTGGCGCTGCACGTCGAGAGCCGCGCGCGGCTCGACCGGCTCCGCGCGGAGTCGTCCGCTCACGGGTGGCACGAGATGTTCGCCGATCGCTATCCCCATGCGGGTGGCGAGGAGCACGTCGCGCTCTACGTGGAGAACTCCGAGGGCTTCGAGGTCGAGGTCGTCGTCTCCGACTGACCCCGATCTCGCAGCCGTCTCACGGGTGGGGCAGGGCTCAGGTGAAGATGCTGACGCCGCCGGGGCCGACGAGCAGGCCGACGATGATGAGCGCGATGCCCATCAGGGTCTGACCCTTGACGAGCTGCACGATGCCGGCGATGACGAGGATGACGGCAAGGATCCAGAGGATGAAGGCCATGGTGGTGTGCTCCTGGTGATGGGGATACGCCGGGGGGTGCCCCGGCACGGACGGGGGATGGACCCCGTAGGGACCATTACCCCGTGGCGCGAGTTTCAATCACCTCCTTGACTTAAGTTCGAGTCTCGTACTTAATAGTGGGATGCCTCTGGTCCTCGGTGTCGACTCCTCCACCCAGTCGACGAAGGCCGTCCTGGTGGAGGCGGCGGACGGCACGGTCGTCGCCCAGCAGAGTGCCGCCCACCCGCCCGGCACCGAGGTCGATCCGCGCGCCTGGCGCGCGGCCTTCGACCAGGCCACCGCCGGACTGGTCGAGCGCGCCGACGCGATCGCGGTCGCCGGCCAGCAGCACGGCATGGTCGCGCTCGACGAGGCGGGGGAGCCGGTGCGCGACGCCCTGCTGTGGAACGACACCCGCTCCGCCGGCGCCGCCCGCGACCTGGTCGCGGAGATGGGCGGACCCGACGCGTGCGCCGCCGCGCTCGGCAGCGTCCTGGTCGCCTCCTTCACCGTGACCAAGCTGCGCTGGCTGCGCGACCACGAGCCCGCCGCCGCCGGCCGGGTCGCCTCGGTGCTCCTGCCGCACGACTACGTCTCCGCCCACGCCTGCGCGCCCGGCACCCCCGTCTTCACCGACCGTGGCGACGCCTCGGGCACCGGCTACTTCGCCACCGGTGAGGGCACCTGGCGACCGGACCTGGTCGCGGCCGCCCTCGGTCACGACGTCACGCTGCCGCGGCTCGTCCCGGCCGGCGCGGTCGCCGGTCACACGCCGGCCGGTCAGGTCGTCGCTGCCGGCACCGGTGACAACATGGGAGCGGCCCTGGGTCTGGGCCTCGGGCCCGGCGACGTGCTGGTCTCGGTGGGCACCTCGGGCGTCGCGTCCTGCGTCAGCGCCGTCGCGGTGTCCGACGGCACGGGCACGGTGACCGGCTTCGCCGACGCCCAGGGGGGCTACCTGCCGATGGCCACCACCATGAACGCCGCACGCATCCTCGACCACCAGGCCCGCTGGCTCGGTGTCGACCTCGCGACCCTGTCGGACCTCGCCCTCGCCTCCGAGCCCGGCGCCCGCGGCGTCACCCTGCTGCCCTACTACGGCGGCGAGCGCACCCCCGACCGGCCCGGGGCCGTCGGCACGTGGACCGGGCTGACCGACGCCACCACCCGTGAGGACCTCGCCCGCGCCGCCTTCGAGGCGCTGCTCTGCTCGCTCGCCGACGCGGTCGACCTCCTCGGCGCCGTCACCGGCCAGGAGCCGGCCCGCGTGCTGATGGTCGGCGGCGCCACGCGCAGCCCGGCCCTGCGAGCGCTCGCCCCCGCGATCCTCGGCCGCCCCGTCACGCTCCCCCCGCCGGGGGAGTACGTCGCCCTCGGCGCCGCGCGCCAGGCCGCGTGGGCACTCGCCGGCACGCCCGCCCCGCCCACCTGGCACCTGGCCGACACCGTCGAGCTGACGGCCGACCCCACGGCGTACGTCCGTGAGGGCTATGCGCTGCTGCGCGAGCGCACCGCCGCCTGGTCCTGACCGACTCGCACCTCGCCCCGATGAACCCACCCCGCTCGTACCGAACGAAAGGCACCTGATGAGCCAGCTGCAGATCCCCGCACCCCGCCCCGAGGACAAGTTCTCCTTCGGCCTCTGGACCGTCGGCTGGACCGCACGCGATCCCTTCGGCGACGCGACCCGCGCCCCGATGGACCCGGTCTACGCCCTGGAGCGCCTCGCCGGCCTGGGTGCCTACGGCGTCAACTTCCACGACGACGACCTGATCCCCTTCGGCAGCCCCGACGCCGAGCGCGACGCGATCATCGAGCGCTTCAAGAAGGGCCTGTCCGAGACCGGCCTGGCGGTCACCACGGCCACCACCAACCTCTTCACGCACCCCGTCTTCAAGGACGGTGGCTTCACCTCCAACGTGCGCGACGTGCGTCGCTTCGCGCTGCGCAAGGTCATGCGCAACATCGACCTGGCCGCCGAGCTCGGCGCCCAGACCTACGTCTGCTGGGGCGGCCGCGAGGGTGCCGAGTCGGGGGCGGCGAAGGACGTCGCCGCAGCCCTCGACCGCTACAAGGAGGCCTTCGACGTGCTGGGCCAGTACGTCGTGGACAAGGGCTACGACCTGCGCTTCGCGATCGAGCCCAAGCCCAACGAGCCCCGCGGTGACATCCTGCTGCCGACGATCGGTCACGCGCTGGCCTTCATCGAGACGCTCGAGCGGCCCGAGACGGTCGGGGTCAACCCGGAGGTCGGGCACGAGGAGATGGCCGGGCTCAACGCGGCCCACGGCTACGCCCAGGCGATGTGGCAGGGCAAGCTCTTCCACATCGACCTCAACGGCCAGGGTGGCCCGAAGTTCGACCAGGACCTGCGCTTCGGCGCCGGCAACGTGCGCGGAGCCTTCTGGGTCGTCGACACCCTGCTGGCCGGAGGCTACGACGGCCCGGTCCACTTCGACTTCAAGCCCTTCCGCACCGAGGACGACGACGGCGTGTGGGTCTCGGCCGAGGCGTGCATGACCAACTACCTCGTGCTGCGCGAGAAGGCCAAGGCGTTCCGCGCCGACCCCGAGGTCCAGGCGGCGCTCCTGGAGGCACGGGTGGCCGAGCTCGCCGAGCCGACCCTCGCCCCGGGCGAGACCTGGGCCCAGCTGCAGGAGTGGGAGCTGCCCGACCCCGACGCCCTCGCCGTGCGCGGCGCCGGCTTCGAGAAGCTCGACCAGCTCGCGCTCGAGCACCTCTACGGCGTGCGCGGCTGATCATGGGCGAGCAGCCGGTGGGCCCTCCCGCGAGCACGGAGGGGCTCCGCCGGCTCAACACGGCCGTGGTGCTGAGGAGCCTGCGCCAGCAGGGGCCCGCCACCAGGGCCGAGCTCGCCAAGCGGACCGGGTTGGCCAAGGCCACGGTCGGGGTGATCGTCGCCTCCCTCGCCGAGGCCGCAGCAGTCTCGGAGAGTGCCACGGTGGCTGCCCCCGGGGCGCGGGGTCGCCCCGGGCGACCGGTCTCCCTGACGGGGGACGAGCTGCTCGGCCTCGGTCTCGAGCTCAACGTCGACTACGTGTCGGCCGTGCTGCTCGACCTCGGTGGACGAGTGCGGGTCAGCGAGACGCGCCCGGTGGGCGACGACCCCCTGCCGGCCCTCCTCACGCTCGCACGGGACGTCGTACGACGGGGGCCGCCGGGGCGGCTCCTGGGGGCGGTGGTCGCCGTGCCCGGGCTGGTGCGCGGGGACGACCGCTCGGTCGCGTGGGCGCCCAACCTGCACGTGGCCGACGACGTCGTCGCCGCCGCGGTCGAGGACGCGCTCGGTGGGCGATGCCCGGTGTCGGTGGGCAACGACGCCAACTGCGCGGCCTTCGCGGAGTCGCACCACGGCGCGGCGCGCGGTGCCGACCACGCCCTCTACCTCACCGGCACCGTCGGGATCGGCGCCGGGATCGTGACCGACGGGAGGCTGCTGCGCGGCTCGACCGGCTTCGCGGGGGAGGTCGGGCACATGCCCATCGGCGACTCGACGGCCACCTGCGGCTGTGGCCGGACCGGCTGCTGGGAGGCCTCGATCGGGCTCCACGCGATGCTCGCGGCGGCCGGCATGCCCGAGCTCGACACCCCCATGCGCTCCGCGGCCGCCGTGGCCGCCCGCGCCGCCGCCGACCCGCGGGTGCGCGAGACGCTGGCGCGGCTGGGCCGAGACGTGGGCCTGGGCCTGGCCATCCTCGCCAACGTCCTGGACCCGGAGGTGATCGTGCTCGGCGGCTACTTCGTGGCGCTGGGGGAGTGGGTGCTCGACCCGGCCCGGGCCGCGCTCGACGAGCGGCTGCCCTCCCCGGCCCAGCGACGACCCGACCTCCGGCTCTCCACGCTCGGCATGGAGGCCGCCGCCCTCGGGGCCGCCGAGCGCTCCCTCGAGGCGGTCTTCGCGGGCGAGGTCAGCATCGAGTGACGCCGATGGCAGGTTCTGGGGGCCTGGAAACCTGCACCTGGCGTCACTCGACGATCCCAGATCAACCAGCGAGCGTCGTGCCGACCCCGACGACGGCGGTGCCGAGGCTGGCGACCGGGTCGATGAAGAGCGGCTCGAGGGCGTTCTCGGCGGCGCCGAGGAGCACCGAGTCGGGGCCGAGGCCGGGCAGGGCGAGGGTCACCGACTCGAGGGGAGCGGGCAGGGCGCGCTCGGCGAGCGCCGCTTGTACGTCGGGGCGCACGAGCTGGAAGAGCGAGCGGAAGTAGCCGCCGAGCACGACGACCTGCGGGTTGAAGGCGTTGACCAGCCCGGCGAGGCCGTGGCCGAGGTGGGTGCCGATCCGGCGCAGCTCAGGAGTCGGCTCGAGGTAGCCGTCCAGCACCTCGCCCAGCGAGGCGGCCTGCGCCTCGGGCAGGCCGATGGCGCGGGCGATCGCGTGGGCACCGACCTCGGTCTCCCAGCAGCCGCGGTTGCCGCAGTGGCACAGGCGTCCCTCGGGGTTGTGCACGAGGTGCCCGATCTCGCCGGCGTAGCCGCCCGCGCCCTCGAGGCGCCTGCCTCCGGCGATCACGCCGGAGCCGACGCCGATGTTGCCGGAGACGTAGATGAGGTCGGCGATGTCGATGCCGGCTCCCCGGTGGTGCTCCGCGAGCGCGCCGAGGTCGGCGTCGTTGGCGACGGAGACCGGCACGTCGAGGCCGAGGGCAGCCAGGACGATCGAGCCGAAGGACACGTCGTGCCACTCCAGGTTGGGGGCGAGCCGGATCAGGCCGTCCGTGCGGCGCACGAGCCCGGGGACGCTGATCCCGATGCCGACGAGGGGAGCGGACGCTGGGGCGTCCTCGACGACCCGGCGCACCAGGACCGCCACCGAGCCTGCGACCTGCCAGGCCTCGCTCCCCCCGACGATGGGGGCCGACGCGCGGGCGCGGATGTTGCCGCCGAGGCCGACGCGCGCGACATCGATCCGGTCCACCCCGAGGTCGACGGCGATCACGAACGGACCGCCCGGCGAGAGCCCGACCCCCGACGAGGGCCGACCGGCACCGCCGCGGGGCTGCGGGGGCAGCGCCAGCTCGGTGACGCCGAGCGACTCCAGCTCTCCGACCAGGCCCGCGATGGTGCTGCGGTTGAGACCCATGATGCTGGTCAGCTCCGCGCGCGAGCTGTGCCCGGCGCGGTGCACGTGCTGCAGCAGGGTGCCGAGGTTGTGACGCCGGACAGCCTCCTGGTTGGTGCCGAGCCCGGTGCGGGGAGGGGTCACCGGATCGGCCTAGACGCCTGCCGCGGAGCGGCGACGACGAGAGATCGCATCGACGCTCGCGGCCAGCAGCAGGACCCCGCCGGTGACCAGGTAGTTGATGTAGCTGGCCTGGTTGAGCAGCCCGAGCCCGTTGGAGATGGTCGCGATCACGACACCGCCGATGACGGCGTCGACAGCGCGGCCACGACCGCCGAAGAGGCTGGTGCCGCCGATGACGGCCGCCCCGACCGCGTAGAGCAGCACGTTGCCGCCGCCCGACCCGGGCGAGACCTTGCCGGCGTACGACGCGGAGAGGATGCCGCTGATGGCGGCCATCGCCGAGCACATCACGAAGGCGGTGATCTTGATGCGGCGCACGTTGATGCCCGCGCGACGCGCTGCCTCGGCGTTGCCGCCGACGGCGTAGAGGTGGCGCCCGAAGCGGGTGCGGTCCAGGACGAAGGTCCAGAAGATGAGGAGCACGGCGACGACCGGGAGCACCCACGGGATGCCCTCGATGGGGAACGACGGGCGCCCGCGGTTGCTGTTGAGCAGCGCGGTGACGCCCAGCACGATGAACGCCAGCACCGCGATCTGGATGACCACGAGCGGCAACGGGCTGTGGGCGAGCTGGCGCGAGGAGCGGCTGCGGTAGCGGTAGAGGGCGAGCGCGGCGAACAGCACGACGATCGTGACGGAGCCGATCCAGCCCGCCGTGACCGGCACGTTCTTGATGGAGAGTCCGCGGATGACCTCGTCGTTGATGCGGATCGAGCCGCCGGAGCCGATCAGCTTGAGCGGGATGGCCTGGAGCGCGAGGAAGAACGCCAGGGTCACGACGAAGGACGGGATGCCCAGCTCGGAGACCAGGACCCCGATGACCAGTCCGATCAGGGCACCCACGAGCAGCCCGATGATGGTGGCGATCCACCAGGTGTAGCCCTGGTCGACCATGACGATGCCGGTGATGGAGGCGGCCGCGCCGCCGGCGACGCCGGCGGACAGGTCGATCTCACCCAGCAGCAGCACCAGGACCAGGCCCATGGCGAGGACGCAGATCGAGCCGGCCTGGATGACCAGGTTGGCCATGTTGATCGTGGAGAGGAAGCGGTCGTGGGCGAGCGAGAACACCACGAACAGGACGGCCAGCCCGAAGATCGCGGGCAGCGAGCCCATGTCTCCGCCGCGCAGGCGGTTGAGGTAGTCCTGGGCCGAGTCGCGCAACGTGACGGCGCGCCGGCTGTCGGCGGAGAAGTCGCTCTCCGCGAGCTCGGTCGAGGTGCGGGGCGAGGGTGTGGTGGGTTCGGATCCGACGGTCATGGTGGTCTCCGGTCCTGGTCAGACGGTCGCGGCGGCGGGGTCGGCGATGCCGAGGTCCCCGGAGCGCCCGGCAGTGATGAGCTCGACGATCTGGCTGTGCGTGACGTCGGTGCTCTTGACGTCCGCGGCCACCCGGCCGAGGTAGAGGGGGACGATGCGGTCGGCGACCTCGAAGACGTCGCCCATGTTGTGCGAGATCAGCACCACGCCGAGCCCGCGGTCGGCGAGGCGGCGTACCAGGTCGAGGACCTGGCGCGTCTGGGCCACGCCGAGGGCGGCGGTCGGCTCGTCGAGGAGCACGATCTTGGAGTTCCACAGGACCGCCTTGGCGATGGCGACGGTCTGGCGCTGGCCCCCGGAGAGGCTGGCGACGCTCTGCCGCACCGACTTGACGGTGCGCACCGAGAGGGAGGCGAGGGTCTCGCGGGCGCGTGACTCCATGCTCACCTCGTCGAGCGTGAGGCCGGTGGTCTCCTCGCGGCCGAGGAACATGTTCTCGACGATGTCGAGGTTGTCGCACAGCGCCAGGTCCTGGTAGACGACCTCGACACCGAGCGCCGCGACGTCGCGCGGTCCGGTGACGTGCACCGGCTGGCCGCCGAAGAGGTAGTCGCCGCTGTCGCGGCCGTAGATGCCGGCGATGATCTTGACCAGCGTGGACTTGCCGGCTCCGTTGTCACCGACGAGGGCCGTGACCTGGCCCGGGTAGACGGCGAAGTCGACGTCGTGGAGGACGTGGACGACGCCGAAGCTCTTGTTGACTCCGCGAAGCTCGAGCAGCGGGTCGGGCATGGGACCTACCTCCGGTCAGGGATGTGGCTGCGGGCGATGTGGCAGTGGTGGTGCAGGGACGGGAGGACCCGTCGTGGCCGGTCTCCCGGGGTGGGGTCGCCACCCCGGGAGACCAGGTCAGGTGCCGGTCAGGAGATGCCGGCGTCGGCGCAGGCGGCCGCGAAGCTGCCGGTGCACACGTCGGCGGCGCTCTGGCCGCCGTCGTCGATGACGTCCTTCACGGTGTCGGCGGTGATCGCCTGGGGGTCGAGCAGGATCGAGGGGACGTCGCGCGAGCCGTCGTTGACGCTGCCCGTCGTCTCCGCCTCCTCGCCGTTGACCAGGGCGATGGCAGCCTCGGCCAGCGCGCCGGCCTCGAGCTTGGCGGACTTGTAGACCGTCATGCACTGGGTGCCGGCCAGCACGTTCTGCAGACCCTCGACGGTGGCGTCCTGTCCCGTGACCGGGACCTCGCCGGCGCGGCCGTTCTTCTCCAGGATGGAGATGACCGAGCCGCCGAGCCCGTCGTTGGCGGCGAGCACGCCGTCGACGTCGCCGTCGGCTGCGGTGTAGAGCTGCTCGAAGATCGTGACGGCCTGGTCGTTGTCCCAGTCCGGCACGGCCTGCTCGCCGACGATGGAGTAGTCCATCTCGTCGAGCACGCCGTGGGCGCCCTCGGCGAAGAGCGTGGCGTTGTTGTCGGTCGGGGAGCCGTTGACGTAGACGATGTTGGCCGGCCCCTCGCCCAGGCACTCGGCCAGGCCCTGGCCCTGCAGCTCGCCGACCTTGGAGTTGTCGAAGGAGACGTAGTACTCCGCCGAGCCGCCCAGCGTCAGCCGGTCGTAGTCGATGGTGGCGACGCCCTGCGATGCCGCCTTCTCCTGGATCGCCGCGCCGGAGTCGCTGTCGAGGTTGACGATCGCGAGGACGGTGACGCCATCGGCGATCATCGCGTCGGCGATCTGGGTCATCCGGTCGGCGTCGCCCTCGGCGTTCTGGATGTCGTAGTCGACACCCGCCTCGTCGAAGGCGGCCTCGAGGGCCGGCTTGTCGGCGCTCTCCCAGCGGACCGAGGACTGGGTGTCGGGGAGGATGACGCCGATCTTGCCGTCCGCGCCGCCGTCCGTGGCGGAGCCGCCGCCGTCGTCGCTCCCGCACCCGCTGAGCGCCAGGGCGGCCCCCATGAGTCCGGCTACTACCAAAGTGTGCTGTCGCTTCACGCGAACCGCCTCCTCGCGGTGAATGGTGCAACCAGCCCGTCTGGCCTCACCCTTGTTTGTTGTCTCGCACAACATAATCAGGTGACGGTGGTCACGTCCAGACCCTGAGGCCAGATTGTTATCGGCAGTTTCGGGCGCACGCCCACCACAGACGTGGGAGCGGGGCCCAGGGAAGGCTCCCGGCATTTGTTGTCCGAGACGGCGAAGAGGTCCGGACACGTGCCTCAGCGAAGCTGGTAGGTGGTGCCGCGCTCCCGCACCGGGCGACCGATGGCGGCCGCCATCTCCCGGAGCTCGGCGACGGTCTTGGCGGAGCCGTGCTCGGAGCCGGCCATCCGGGAGATCGTCTCCTCCATCAGGGTGCCGCCGAGGTCGTTGCAGCCGGCGTTGAGCATGGCCTGCGTGCCCTCGACCCCGAGCTTGACCCAGCTGGTCTGGATGTTGTCGATGCGGCCGTGGAGCAGGATGCGGGCCATCGCATGCACCGCCAGGTTGTCGCGCAGGGTCGGCCCCGGACGGGCGACGCCGGCGAGGTAGATCGGCGAGGAGGTGTGCACGAAGGGGAGGGGCACGAACTCGGTGAAGCGCGCGGCCCCGTGCGCCACGGACTCGTCCTGGATCTGGGCGAGCACCCGCAGGTGGCCCACCCAGTGGCGTGGGTTGTCGACGTGGCCGTACATCATCGTCGAGGTGGTGGGGATGCCCACGCGGTGAGCGGTCGAGACGATCTCGATCCAGGTGCGGGCGGGGAGCTTGCCCTTGGTGAGCACCCAGCGCACCTCGTCGTCGAGGATCTCCGCGGCGGTGCCCGGCAGGGAGCCGAGGCCGGCCTCGCGGGCCTTGATCAGGAAGTCCTCGATCGAGAGACCGGTGCGCGCGGTGCCGTTGACGATCTCCATGGGGGAGAAGGCGTGCACGTGCATGTCGGGAACCCGCTGCTTGACCGCGGAGACGAGGTCGAAGTAGGCGGTCGCGGGCAGCTCGGGGTCGATGCCGCCCTGCATGCAGACCTCGGTGGCGCCGAGGTCCCAGGCCTCGGCCGCGCGATCGGCCACCTCGTCGAGGGAGAGCGTGTAGGCATCGGCGTCCGTGCGCCGCTGGGCGAAGGCGCAGAAGCGGCAGCCGACGTAGCAGACGTTGGTGAAGTTGATGTTGCGGTTGACCACGTAGGTCACGGTGTCCCCGACGGCCTGCTTGCGCAGGTCGTCGGCGAGCCGGGTGACCTGTCGCAGCAGGTCGCCCTCCGCGGTCATCAGGGTCAGCGCGTGCTCGTCGGAGAGGTTGCCCGGGTCGGCCTCGGCCGCCGCGAGCGCGTCGCGGCCCTCGGCGTGCAGCACGGCCGGGGCGCCGTCGATCAGCGACGTCGAGCCGGCCGCGTCCTTGACCGAGGCCCAGTCGCCGTAGACGTCACCGAAGTCGGAGCGACGGTCCTGGCTGCGTCCCCCTCCGGGACCGTCGGCGTCGACGGCCTCGTGCAGGTCGGTGCGCCCGACGGACGTGAAGCCCCCGTCCGGCTCCTGCCACGGCAGCCCGGTCGGGCGTACGCCGGGGCGCGCGAGGCCGGCGTCCGGCCCGTCGTGGACGGCGAGCGCGGCGACGTGGGCGCTGATGCGAGGGTCGAGCCAGGGCTCACCCTGGCGGACGTACTCGGGGTGGACCGTGAGGCGTGCCTTGAGCGCGAAGCCGCACTCCTCGGTGATCGAGCGCAGGCGTTCGAGGCTGGGCCAGGGACGCTCGGGATTGACGTGGTCGGGGGTGAGGGGGGACACCCCGCCCCAGTCGTCGACCCCGGCCTCGAGGAGCAGCCGGCACTCGGCCGACCCCTCGGAGCTGTCGACCAGGTTGGGCGGCGCCTGGAGCCGGGCCTTGGGGCCGAGCACGAGCCGGGTGACCGCGATCGCGGCGCGGTAGGCGTCGAGGTCGAGGTCGTCGGTGTGTCGCATCGCGGTGTCGGGCTTGGCCCGGAAGTTCTGCACGATCACCTCCTGCACGGCGCCGAACTGCGTGGCCACCTGACGCATCGCGAAGATCGTCTCGGCGCGCTCGGTCAGCGTCTCGCCGATGCCGACGAGGACACCGGTGGTGAAGGGGATGGAGAGTCGACCGGCATCCTCGAGGACCCGCAGCCGGATGGCGGGGTCCTTGTCGGGGGAGCCGAAGTGCGCCTCGCCCTTGGTCTCGAAGAGACGACGGCTGGTGGTCTCCAGCATCATCCCCATCGAGGGGGAGACCGGCTTGAGCCGGTTCATCTCCTCCCACGACATGACGCCGGGGTTGAGGTGGGGCAGCAGCCCGGTCTCCTCCAGCACCCGGATCGCCATGGCGCGCACGTAGGCCAGGGTGGAGTCGTAGCCGGACTCGTCGAGCCACGCCCGGGCCTGCGGCCAGCGGTCCTCGGGTCGGTCGCCCAGGGTGAAGAGGGCCTCGAGGCAGCCGAGCTCGGCGCCCCGGCGGGCGATGTCGAGGATCTCGTCGGGGGAGAGGAACATCGCGTGCCCGGCTCGCTCGAGCTGGCTGGGGGACTCGACGAAGGTGCAGTAGTGGCACCGGTCGCGGCACAGCTTGGTGACCGGGATGAAGACCTTCGGGGAGTAGGTCACGACGCCCGGGCGACCCGCAGCCACCAGGCCGGCGTCGCGCACGCGCGCGGCGGCGGTCGTCAGGCGGTCGAGGTCGGGTCCGGTCGCGGCCAGCAGCGCAGCCGCCTCGGCGACGTCGAGTGCAGCACCCCGCTCCGCGCGGGCCAGGGCGCGGCGGACCTGCTGAGGTGTCGGGTGCTCGGTCACTCTGCCCAGGCTAGCCAGGGACAGGCGTCCCGGCCCGGCGGGGCCCACCCAGTGGAACCCGTCGAGGAGGTGCGCTCACACCCTGACTCGCGCCGAGTCGCCGCCGGGAGCGGCGAGCGGCGACGTCTCGGCGGGACCGTCGTGCGGCTCGCCCGGCGCCACCTCGTGGCCGGCCCGGTCCAGGGTGCTCGGCCACCAGATGCGCCCGCCGAGGTCCAGGTTGAGCGCGGTGACCAGCACCGAGCGCACGATCATCGTGTCGAGCAGCACGCCGAGCGCGACCGCGACCCCGAGCTGTGCCAGGAAGACGAGCGGCAGGGAGCCCAGCACGAGGAACGTCGCGGCGAGGACCAGCCCGGCCGACGTGATCACGCCCCCGGTGGACGAGAGCGCGATCAGCGACCCCTTGCGGGTGCCGTGCTGGGCGGTCTCCTCGCGCACCCTGGTCATCAGGAAGATGTTGTAGTCGATGCCGAGCGCCACCAGGAAGACGAAGGCGAAGAGCGGGAAGCCCGGATCGGCATGGGCGAAGCCGCTGTTGACCTCGAAGAGACCGATCCGGGTGAACACCTCGGTGAACAGCACGGCCGAGATGCCCAGCGCCGCCCCGAAGGACAAGATCACGGTGCCGATGAGGATCAGCGGCGCCAGGAGCGCCCTCAGCAGGACCATGAGGATGAGCAGCACCACCACCAGGACGATCGGGATGATGACCTTGTTGTCGCGCTCCGCGGCGATCTTGGTGTCCAGGTAGAAGGCCGATCCGCCGCCGACCAGTGCGCCCGCGCCGTCGACGTCGTGCACGGCCTCGCGCGCCCCCTCCACGGTGTCGAAGGAGGCGGTCGAGGACATGTCGCTGCCCAGCGTGGCGGTCACGAAGCTCCGTCCCTCACCGATCTCCTGCGCCTCGCTGACCGGTCCGAGGCCCGACACCCCGGCCAGGGCGTCCGCCACGGCCGCGGCCTGGGGGCTGTCGGTCACCACCTGGACGGTGTTGGAGGTGTCGGCCAGGCCGTGGTCGGCCAAGAGGCTCTGGCCCTTGATCGAGTCGAAGGCCTTCGTGTACTGCTCGTCCTGGGCCAGGCCGGACGGGTCGAGCTTGAACAGCCCGAGGCAGGCCAGCAGCAGCAACCCGGTCGTGACGACCCAGACGCGTCGTGGCCGGGGCGCGATGGCGGAGCCGACCTTGGCCCACAGGCCGGTGCCGGTGGGCTCGGCCGAGCCGGACGTCGGACGCTTGGGCCAGAAGATCCAACGTCCGCAGATGACCAGGAGCGCCGGCAGGAGGGTCACCATGACGAGGAACGTGACAGCGACCCCCACGGCGAGCACGGGTCCCAGGCCCGCGGTCGAGTTGAGGTCGGAGAAGACCAGGCACAGCAGCCCGACGACGACGGTGGCGGCGCTGGCCAGGATCGCCGGGGTGGCCCGGTGCAGGGCGAACGCCATCGCCTCGTGCCGGTCCTCGTGCCGGCGCAGCTCCTCGCGGTAGCGAGCCACCAGGAGCAGCGCGTAGTCCGTGCCCGCCCCGATGACCAGGATGCCGAGGATCGCCTGGCTCTGCCCGTTGACCGTGAGGTCGGCGTACCTGGCCAGGAGGTAGACCACCCCGCCGGAGATCATGTAGGCGAAGACGGCGGAGATGATCGGGAGCAGCCACAGGACCGGGCTGCGGTAGGTGAGGAGCAGGATCAGGATGACCACGAGCAGCGTGGCGAGGATCAGGTTCGTGTCGATCCCCTCGAAGGCCGCCGAGGCGTCGGCGGCCTGCCCGCCGTAGCCGGCGAGGTGGACCGTCACCCCGTCGATCTGGGCCGTGTCGCGGACCTGCTCGGCCGCCTCCGGGATGCTGGCCCAGCCGTCGGCCCCGAAGTTGAAGGTGAAGGCGAGGTTGGCCACCTCGCCGTCCGCGGAGACCATCTGGACGGGCAGCCCGGCCTGCTGGGCGCGGTTGGGGGACAGGACCCCCTCGTCGGTGACGCCGTCGATCGTCGCGATGGCGGCCGCGTGCTCGTCCATGGCCGCCAGGTCCGCAGCGGTCAGCCCGCCCGTGCGGTGGTAGACGACCAGGGTGGGGATGTCGTTGGGATCGACGGTCCCCGTGAGCTCCTCCAGCACCTGCGTCGACTCGGCCGACTCAGGCAGCCACGACGCGGCCTCGTTGTTCTGGACGTCGATCAGCTGGGCGTTGAGCGGGGCCATGACGGCCACGAGCGCGATCGCCCCCAGCAGCACGATCCACTTGGTGAGCCTGCCGGTGAGCGTGCCGGCGACGCGTCGGTGCATGGTGGGAGCCTCTCGGGCGGGACGGTCCCCTCAGGGGTTTCCTGATCAGACCTGTCCCTGCCCGAGAACTCATCGCTCCCGTCGTCGGTTCACCCGTAGAGGCGGTCCAGCACGTCGGAGTACTTCTGGTTGACCACCCGACGCTTGAGCTTGAGGGTCGGGGTGAGCTCCTCGGACTCCGCGGTCCACTCGACGGGCAGCAGCTCGAAGGCCTTGACCTGCTCGGGTCGCGACAGCCGCTCGTTGGCGGCGTCGACCGCGGCCTGCGCCATGGCCTGGATCTCGGGCGCCTGGGCCAGCTCGGCGAGGTCGGCGTAGGTCAGGCCCATCCGCTCGGCGATGACCGGCGCGACCTCGGCGTCGAGCGTCAGGATCGCCACGACGTAGGGACGGTTGTCGCCGACCGCCATCGCGTGCCCGATGATCGGCGACTCCTTGAGGTAGTTCTCGATGTTGGAGGGCGCGATGTTCTTGCCCGCGGAGGTGATGATCAGCTCCTTCTTGCGGTCGACGATCGCGAAGAAGCCGTCCTCGTCGAGGGTGCCGATGTCACCGGAGTGCACCCAGCCGTCCTCGTCGATGAGGGCACGGGTGGCGTCGTC
This sequence comes from uncultured Actinomycetota bacterium, assembly GCA_963827195.1. Classification (GTDB taxonomy): domain Bacteria; phylum Actinomycetota; class Actinomycetes; order Propionibacteriales; family Nocardioidaceae; genus Nocardioides. Next base: position 10,540 of record CAWGZT010000010.1, on the reverse strand, counting down.
CTGACGGTGGTAGCCGGGGGTGATGACCGGGCCGCGGATCAGCACCTCGCCGTCGTCGGCGAGCTTGATCTCGACGCCGGGAGTCGGCCGCCCGACGGTGCCGAGCTTGAAGCCACCGGGCCCGTTGGCCGTGACCGCTCCGCAGGTCTCGGTCATGCCGTAGACGTCGTAGACCTTCAGGCCCAGGCCGGCCATGAACTTCGCGACCTCGATCGGCATGGGGGCCGCGGCCGAGCCGGCCCACGTGACCTGGTCGAGCCCGAGCAGCAGCTTGAGGAAGCCCAGGATCGAGGCCTCCGCCTGTGCGTAGGCCTCCTCGATCTCCGGCGTCATCGTCCCGCCGACCTCCTGCGCCTGGACCCAGGCGAGGGCCGCGGCCATCGAGTCCTGCACCATCTTGACGTTGGCGGGATCCGGGTCGGCGGCGAGCTTGGCCGACAGGCCGGTCTTGATCTTCTCCCACACCCGGGGCACGCCGAAGAACGCCGTGGGGTGCACCTCGCCGAGGGTGGCCAGCAGCTCGGCCGGGTCGCCGATGCAGTGGATGTGGCCGCCGAGGAGCTGCGGGCCGTAGATGCCCAGCACCCGCTCGGCGATGTGGGCGAAGGGGAGATAGCTGACCTGGCGCTGCGCGTCGTGGAGACCGGCCGCCTCCATCGTGCTGATCGCCTCGTAGATGACGTTGTGGTGGGTCAGCACGACGCCCTTGGGGTTGCCCGTCGTGCCGGAGGTGTAGAGGATCGTCGCCGGGGACGCAGGCGTCAGGGCCGAGTGCCGGCTCTCGACGTCGTCGGCGTTGGCCGCGTGGAAGGCGGCGCCGGAGGCGAGGAACGCCTCCCAGGTCACGAAGCGCTCGCCCGCGGGGCACGCGTCGGCGTCGATGACGACCACCTGGCGGATGCTGGCGGTCACGTCGAGCGCCTGGGACCAGCGGGCCAGGTGGTCGGCCGACTCGAGGATGACGACGGTCGGCTCGGCGTGGGCGGCGACGTAGGCGACCTGCTCGACGGAGAGCGTGTTGTAGATCGACATCGGCGTGGCTGCGGCGTGCACCGCACCGATGTCGGCGAGCACGTGCTCGATCCGGTTGGACGCCATCACCGCCACCGTGTCGCCCGGAGCCACGCCGAGCTCGATCAGCCCGGCCGCCACGTCGAGGCTGCGCTCACGCACCTCGGTCCAGGTGAGGGTGCGCCAGGTGGCTGCAGGGTCCTCGCCCGACAGGTGGTGCCGGTCGGAGTAGGCCGGCTCGTCGGTGTGCTTGGCCACCGTCGCGGCCAGCACGTCGGCGAGAGTCTGCCCGGCGAAGCCCTCCTCGATCTCGGCTCGTCTGGCAAGCACGTCACTGGTCATCGGCACGTCTCCTCGGCTGGTGCGCGACCGTCGGAGCCGGTCGGCGGGATGGTGAACGAAGTGTGGCGGCTGTCACACCGCCTCACAAGGGACAGCGGCGGGCGGGCTCAGATGCCCATGCTGCGCCCGATGATCTCCTTCTGGATCTCGGTGGTGCCGCCGTAGATCGTCTGGATCCGGCTGTCCACGAAGGCCTTCGCGATCGGGTACTCCATCATGTAGCCGTAGCCGCCGTGGAGCTGCACGCCGCGATCGACGAGCTTGGTCTGCAGCTCGGTGGTCCACCACTTGGCCATCGAGGCGAGGGCGGTGTCGACCTCGCCGGCGTTGAGCTTGGTGATGCAGTCGTTGACGAACACCCGCGCGATGTGGACCTCGGTGGCCATCTCGGCCAGCAGGAAGCGGTTGTGCTGGAACTTGCCGATCGGCTTGCCGAACGCCTCGCGCTGCTTGGCGTAGTCGAGGCACATCGCCAGCACCTGCTCGCACGCCGCGACGGCGATCGCCGCGATCGAGATGCGCTCCTGGGGCAGGTTGACCATCAGGGAGATGAAGCCGGAGCCCTCGTCGCCGAGCCGGTTCTCCTTGGGCACCTCGACGTTGTCGAAGAAGAGCTCGGCGGTGTCCTGGGCCTTCATGCCGACCTTGTCGAGGTTGCGACCCCGCTCGAAGCCCGCCATGCCGCGCTCGACGACCAGCAGGCTGATGCCCTGGTGGCCGGCGTCGGCATCCGTGCGGCACACGACGATGACCAGGTCGGACATGATGCCGTTGCTGATGAAGGTCTTGGAGCCGTTGAGGACGTAGTGGTCGCCCTTGTCGACCGCGCTGGTCTTGATCCCCTGCAGGTCGGAGCCGGCGCCGGGCTCGGTCATCGCGATGGCCGAGATGAGCTCGCCGCTCACCAGCCCGGGGAGCCAGCGCTGCTTCTGCTCCTCGGTCCCCAGCTGGCTGATGTAGGGGACGATGATGTCGGTGTGCACGGGGAAGCCCAGCCCGCTGGCGCCCACGCGGGAGATCTCCTCGGCCACGATGGCGTTGTAGCGGAAGTCCTTGATCCCCAGCCCGCCGTACGCCTCGTCGACGTCGAAGCTGAGCAGGCCCGCCGCGCCGGCCCTCGTCCAGACCTCGCGGCTGACGTGTCCGTCCTTCTCCCACTGGTCGTGGAAGGGCACGACCTCCTTGTCCATGAAGGCGCGGGCCATGGCACGGAAGTCGTCGTGCTCCTGCTCGTAGATGGACGGGGTCTCGGGCATGCGGGGGCCTCCGGGTGAGAACGGGTGTGTCAGCGCAACTGTGACAGCATCGCTGTCAGCATTCAAGGTCGCGGTGGAATCTGCCACGAGTGCTGTGACAGCGTTACTGTGACGGTCATGAGCGCCGCCGACACCGCCGACACCGCCCAGCACCCGGTCGGTGGCCTGCTGACGGTCGACGAGCTGTCGGCCATGGTCGGACTCACGGTCCGGACCACGAGGTACTACGCCAGCCTGGGGCTGCTGCCGCCGCCGCTCCGACGCGGTCGCGTCGCCTACTACGACGACGTCCACCGGGCGCGCCTCGAGATGGTGCGGGCCCTGCAGGAGCACGGCTTCACCCTCCAGGCGATCGAGGGGTTCCTGGCCGGCGTGCCCCTGGACGCCTCCGTCGAGGAGCTCGCCCTCCAGCGCACCATGCTGACGTCCTGGACCGGGAGGCCGCCCGAGGAGCTCACCCTGCGCAGGCTGGAGGAGCGCGCCGGCCGCACGCTCGACGACACCGACCTGCGCCTGCTCACCAACCTCGGCTGCATCGAGGAGGGAGCGGCCGGCTGGATGGTCATGGCGCACCTGCAGGTCGGCATCGGCCTCCTCGACCTCGACATCCCCGAGGCCGGCATCGCCCGCGCCGCCGAGACCATCGACCGCCACATGAGCGGCCTGGCCGAGGAGCTCACCGACATCCTCCGCGACGAGGTCCTCGCGCCCTACCGGCGCGAACCGCACTCGCCCGAGGACGCCGTCCGTCTCGAGCAGACCCTCCCGCGGTTGCGTCAGCTCACCCTCGAAGCCATCCTCGCCGGCTTCCAGCGCGCCGCCAACCAGGTCATCACCCGCTCGCTCGCCCGCAGCTGACTGACGTCAGGACACCCACTCCTTGACCTGGGCGATGGTGCCCGCGGGGTCGTCGGAGGCGGGGGCGACGGAGAGGTTGGTGACACCGGCGGCCTTGAAGGCGGCGATGCGCTCCTTGACGTAGGACGCGGGTCCGACGAGGTTGCCCGCCTCGAGCCACTCGGTGGGCACGAGGGCCTCCGCGTCGCGCTTGTGGCCGTCGAGGTAGAGGTCCTGGATCTTCTTGGCCTCCTCCTCGTAGCCGTACTGGCAGGCGAGCTCGTTGTAGAAGTTCTTGCCGCGCGCACCCATGCCGCCGACGTAGAGCGCGTACATGGGCCGCATGAAGTCGAGCATGCCCTTGACGTCCTCACCGATGGCGACCATGCCGCCGGCGCTGATCTCGAGGGGGCCGAGGTCGGGGGAGCGCTTGGCCGTTCCGGCGGCGAGGGCCTCGCCCCAGACGTCGTGGGCCTTCTCGGGGTGGAAGAGGAAGGGCAGCCAGCCGTCGGCGACCTCGGCCGTCATCTTCACGTTGTTGTCGCCGAGCGCGGCGACCCAGAGGGGGATGACGGACCGCTCGGGCTTGTTGAGCAGCTTGAGGGGCTTGCCGAGGCCGAGGCCCTGGCCCTCGGGGAGCGGGAGCTTGAAGATGCCGTCGCTGACGAGGGGCTCGCGACGCAGACCCATGCGGATGATCTCGATGATCTCGCGCGTGCGGCCCAGCGGCTTGTCGTAGGGGAGACCGTGGAAGCCCTCGATGACCTGGGGACCGGAGGCCCCGAGGCCGATGACGGCGCGTCCGCCGGAGACGTTGTCGAGGCCGGCCGCGGTCTGCAGGAGCGCGCCGGGGGTGCGCGAGTAGACGTTGAGGATGCCCGCGCCGATCTCGATCGTCTCGGTCTTGGCGGCCAGGTAGCCCATCAGGGTCGGGGCGTCGAAGCCGTAGGGCTCAGCGACCCAGACCGTGTCCAGCCCTGCCTTCTCCAGTGCGGCGACCTGGTCGGCGGACTCGCGCGGGTTGCCGGCGTAGACGAGCGGCATGGACAGCTTCATGGAGGCCCCTGAGATCGAGTGGTGTGACCCGCCACTGTGACAAGCCCGGTTTCCCGGTGGCAAGGGCGGGGTGGTGTGACGTGGTCGAGGACGGTGCTCAGAGCATGTCGAGCGCGCGACCGAGTGCGCCGGCGAGCGACGCGGCGTACTCGGTGGTGATGTGGTCGGTGTCGCGGTAGGAGAGCGTGCCGCCGATGACGACGGGGCAGTCGCCGTCGTAGCAGAGCCAGGGTGTGGGGTCGACGACCTCGGCCCCGGTGGCGCGGGCGGACTGGACCGCGACCTCGGCGAGGATCTCGGAGCGCTCGACGGGGTTGAACATGCAGTCGCCGAGGCTGGGCTCGCCCTCGGTGAGGCAGGTGCCGGGATCGTCGGGCGACTTGGGCACGTCGCGCAGCAGGACCACGCGCTCGGCCGCGCCCAGCAGGTCGGCGAACAGCTCGTCGTAGCCGGCGGAGAGCAGGGGCGCCACCTTGTCGGTGGCCTCGTAGCGCGCGGCGCCGTCGTAGACGCCGTTGACCGGCGGGGACGAGGCGACCACCACGAGGTCGGGCTCGAGGGTGTCGACCTGGTCGATGACCCAGTCCTGGAAGGCGACGCACTCGGTGAAGGGACGGGCCTCGTTGACGGGGGCGACGAGCACGTGGGCGGCGGTGCACTGCGGCTTGACGAGGTAGTAGGCGGTCCAGTCGCCCTCGCTGGCGATCCGGTCGAACGCCGGGATCCAGGCGCGGGCGTGGGAGTCGCCGATGACGACCAGCGTGCGGTCCCCGTTGTCGGCACCGCGGGGGCAGAGAGCCTGGACGTCCTCGGCGTAGTCGCACTCGCCGACGTCGGCGATGCTGTCACGCAGCTGCAGCAGGTCGGGGGTGAGGTCGCTGGGGACGGCGACCTCTCCGCGGGCGGCGTCGACCGAGGCACGCACCAGCGCGACCGCGTCGTCGTGGGAGCCGGCGGTCGTGATGGCCGGGTTGTCCCCGGTCTCGCCGCCCTGGACCGCGGTCCACTGCCAGCCGGCGAGGCACGTCGCGCCGACCAGGACCAGGCTCGCCGGGTAGAGCGCGAGGGCGCGTGGGATCCGCAGCGCCCGGGCTGGACGCCCGCTGCGGAACGGCGTCTCGACGTAGCGGAAGGTCAGGACGGAGAGGGCCAGCACCGCGGCGACCACGAGGCCCGCCTCCCACAGGTGGAGCTGGCGGCCGACCAGTCCTTCGGTGAGGATCAGCGCCGGCCAGTGCCAGAGGTAGATCGAGAAGGACCAGTCGCCGACGGCACGCATCGGCGCGTTGTCGAGCAGGCGTGACGTGGCGGGTGCGTGGGCTCCGGCGCCGGCCACGAGGAGGAGCGCCGTGCCGAGCACCGGCAGGGCCGCCGAATAGCCCGGGAAGGCCGTCGTCGGGGTGAAGGTCACGCAGGCCACGAGCACGCCGACCAGGCCGACCGCGCCGAGGAGGGTGAGCAGGTGGCGGTGCAGGCGTCGGGCCAGGGGGACCGCGACGAGCGCCGCCAGACCACCGACCCCGAGCTCCCAGGCGCGGGTGAAGGTCGAGAAGTACGCCGAACCGGGCTGCTCGACGGTCTGGTGAAGGGACCAGGCGAACGAGCCGGCCGTGATGATCAGCAGGGCGACCAGGATCGTCGTACGGGGGAGGGGCGCGTCCGCGCGACGGCCCCGGCCGGCGCGGCTCAGGGCGACGAGGCCGAGGAGCAGCAGCGGCCAGACGACGTAGAACTGCTCCTCGACGGCGAGGGACCAGTAGTGCTGCATCGGGGAGGTGCCGTTGCCCGAGGTGAAGTAGTAGATGTCCTGCTGGGCGAAGTGCACGTTGGCGGCGAAGAGGCTCGACCACGTCGCGTCGACCACGACCTGACGGGCGTCGATGAGGCTGAGCGTGACGAGGGACGCCGCGACGGTGGCGATCGTGACGACGGTGGCGGCGGGCAGGATCCGGCGCGCCCGCCGTGACCAGAAGGAGGCCAGCGACACCCGCCCGGACTCGGCGACCTCACGGAAGAGCAGGCCGGAGATCAGGAAGCCCGAGACGACGAAGAAGACGTCGACGCCGATGAACCCTCCGGGCAGGAAGGGGACCCCCGCATGGGCAGCGACGACCACCAGGACGGCGATTGCGCGCAGGCCCTGGACGTCACCGCGGAAGCGTGTCCCCACCGATCGCCACCCCATGCCCTCGGATCTCGGTCCGGATCCTGCCTCGAAGGTACCAAAGGGTGGGAGCCCGCACCCGGACAACGCGGGGCGGTGAGAGGATGCGGGACCGCACCAGCCCCTCCAGACCGCTTCCTAGGAGCCCAGAGTGACGTCGTACCGCATTGCCGTGATCGGTGGAACCGGCCCGCAGGGCAAGGGGCTGGGCTACCGCTTCGCCCGTCACGGTCACGCGGTCGTGCTCGGCTCACGGTCGGCGGAGAAGGCGGTGCCGGTGGCCGAGGAGGTCACCGCGCGGCTCGTCGAGGTCCCCGACGCCGGGTCGGTGACGGCGGCCTCGAACGCCGAGGCCTGCGCCGACGCCGACGTGGTCCTGCTGGCGGTGCCCTACGACGGCCACGACGAGCTCGTCGCGACGTTGCCGTTGGACGGCAAGGTCGTCATCTCCTGCGTCAACCCGCTGGCCTTCGACAAGGTGGGCCCCCACGGACGTGTCGTCGACGCGGGTGAGGGGTCGGCCGCCGAGTCGGCGCAGCGCATCGCGCCCGACGCCTCGGTCGTCGGCGCCTTCCACCACGTCTCCGCCCCGACGCTCTGGGGCGACCGCGACTACCTCGTCGACGAGGACGTCCTGGTCTGCGGCGACTCCGCCGAGGCGAAGGCCGTCGCCATCGAGCTGGCCCGCTGCGTCACCAGCCGCGACGGCGTCGACGCGGGTGCGCTGCGTCTGGCTCGTCAGCTCGAGCCGCTGACCGCGGTGCTGATCTCGATCAACAAGCGGTACAAGACGCACTCCGGCGTGCGGATCTCCGGCCTCTGAGTCCCTCCTGACACCTCCTCGGTGACCCGTCCGCCGTCGTCCACAGACAGCGCCGGAGGTCTTGTCGTTGCGCGCGGACGGTAGGTAGGTTCGGTGGCACCACGCCTCGGGTTCGGGCGTGGAGCTCTCGGGAAGGACCTGCCCGTGAACCGCATCGTCCGTGCCGTCGCCGCCGGCGCCGCTCTCAGCGTGCTCGCCGGTGGGTGCTCCCAGGACGAGCCCCGGCCGAGGATGGCGCCCGCACCGTCCGTCGCCCCGACGCCGAGCGTCACGCCGCCGTCCTCGCCCCCCTCGCCCTCAACCACTCCCGCTGACCTGGGGCCCGAGGAGACGGTGCGGGCGTGGATCGCGGCGCGCAACGAGGCGCTCGACAACAGGCGACAAGTCGAGGTGCGGTCGGCTCAGCGCCGAGTGCTGCGACACCTGTCGACGACTGATCTCGCCCATTCGAGAGCTGTACGACGCGGGTGGCCAGTTCGAGACGTAACGGCTGGGTAGTCGAGGCAGCCAAGGTCCGGACTCCGTCGCCCGCCCGCAGGAGGTGGACGTAGCGGTCACCATTCGCAGCGGGACGCAACGTACCTGACGTCAGCGGGCGCACCCGATCCTATTCGGAGGACAAGCACATTCATGCGATTCGCGGTCATCCGGAAGTCAGGTAGCCGAGTGGTGGCTTTCATCGGATTCCTGTCGTGATGCGACGGTACTGATAGTGCTGTCGTCCTGATGTGGTCGATCTTGCCGTCACCCGACCGGCTCATGCCGCCTGTGCTGGGAGCGAGGTCAAGAGCCGTGAATGGCGATTACTCCGCGTCATCGTCGTCGTGACGCTGTGATGAGGCAAGCGATGATCCCCGGTCGATGAGACCGCTTCCAGCGGCCGAGACCTGGTGCCAGCTGGGAGTGCGGCCTGCATCGGCGCAGCAGCGTCGCTTGGATCAGGATAGCCGAGAGTATTGTAACGGGTCGCCACCGCGGTTCCGTATCACGGGTGGCCTCGTGGCGCGAGCGCTGTCCGAGCTCGCCTTGCCGCCGAGCAAGCTTGTGGTGCAGCCACCGAACGGTCGGACCTTGGTGAACTTCGCGACGAACTTCTACACCGAGACTCAGCCCTTCACCCGCACGATCACCCTGCTGGGCCAACGGGTCGACCTGCGGATCACCCCAGCCTCCTACGGGTGGCGCTTCGGTGACGGGACCTCCGTGTCGACCTCGACGCCGGGCGCGGCCTACCCGGACCTCCAGGTCACCCACGACTACCTGTCCGCAGGGACGGTGTCGCCGGCAGTGGACACCACCTATACGGCGGACTTCCGGGTCAACGGTGGCGGCTGGCGTCCGGTGCCGGGCACAGTGACCATCCCGGGCGCGTCGGTGCCCCTCGAGGTCGTCGAGGCCACCCCGACCCTCGTCGGCTACCGCTGACGCCACGCGCATCGCACCTGTCCCTCGGTGGTCGAGCCGGGCGAGCGTCAGCCACGTTGGTGGTCGAGCCGGGCGAGCGCAGCGAGCCCGCGTCGAGACCGCACACGGCGAGAAGCAGCGCGGGGCGGTCTCGTCCTGACCGGAGTCTCGACGCGACCTCGCCGGGGGCTCGGTCGGCTCGACCACCGAACGGGGTCGATGGTCGAGCGCTTCACCTTCGCTGGTCGAGCCGGGCGAGCGCAGCGAGCCCGTGTCGAGACCTCACACGGCGAGGAGCGCAGCGAGCACGTGTCGAGACCGCCGCTCACTCTCGTTTGGTGAAGGAGACCTTCCGGCCCGGGTGGTGGGTGGTGGCGTAGTCGGGGTGGTGGGCGAGGTGGTGATGTCGGGAGCAGAGCAGCCGTCCACCGTCGACCGAGGTGCCGCCGCCGTGGGACCACGGCACCTCGTGGTGGGCCTCGCACCACGCGGCGGGCCGGTCGCAGCCCGAGGGTGGTGCAGCCGCGGTCGCGGGTGGCCAGGGCGATGCGTTGGGTCTCGGAGTGGAACCGGCGTTTGCGGCCGACGTCGAGGACCTGGGAGTCACCGCCGAGGACGACGGGGATGATCCCGGCCTGGCACGCGAGTCGCCTGGCGAGGCTGGGGCTGATCAGGGTCCCGGTGTCGAGCTGTGCTGCCTTCAGCCCACCCAGGAGCGTCGTGTAGTCCATGGTGACCACGATGGTCGCGCACAGGCCGCCGGCGTCGGGGATGCGGTCGGTGGGGTAGCGCTGGAGGTAGTCACCGAACGCGGTGCCCATCCCTTCCGGGGTCGCGCCGCTGTTGCCGCGCCTGGGTGAGGCGAGGGCGTGGAGGGCTGTGCGGAGCAGGTCGGCCTGCCAGGTCGGGAGGGTGAACCTCCCGTAGGTCTTGCCGTGTCCGTCGTCGGTCATCGTCAACCGGGCCGCCTTCTCGGCTGCTCGTTCTTCGGCTTCGAGCTGGGCGGCGAGCTGGGCCTCGCCGACCTCGGGGGCGACCACGTCGAGGACTCGTTTGCCCAGCACCCGCAACGCTTTGGCGTCGTGGTGTCCCGCGGCGTCGAGGAGGTGCACCCGTGCCTGTTCCCGCACGCCGGGGTCGACGTCATCGGGGAGTGCGTCCACGGCGTCGGCCACGACCCTGGCCTGGTCGGGACGCAGGCCACCGGCCGACAAGGCCGCACCCACTGAGGTGTGGCGGGCATCGACCGCGACGGCGTGCTTCACCAGGCGGTGCGCCTCCACCGCCGTCATCCGGGTCTCGTGGGCCAACCAGGCGCCCACCGAGGTCGCGCCGACGGAGTCGACGGCACCGGAGTGGTGGGCGTGCGCCAGGACCTGGACCTCGAGGCCGGCCACCGTTGACTTCAGCTCCGCCAGCTCGAGCAGGGCGTCGCGGGTCGTGGCCCCCGACATCCGCCACGCCGGCACGTCCTGGACCTCCACGATCGTGGCCCGAGCCCGCGTGATCGCAGCGAGGATCGGGTCGTGCCGATCGCCGTGCTGGTCGCGGTTGCCCATAGGTCCATTGGATCAGGGGCCACCGACAGTGGAGCCCCTTTCGAGGCCGCCGATCTCACGTGGTGAGATGACAATAGAAAGAAGTTTC
>CAWGZT010000009.1:0-89486 GCA_963827195.1 uncultured Actinomycetota bacterium | reverse complement strand
CGGCACCTGACGGGGCGTGGGCCAGTGGCTACTGCGCAGCATCGTAGGCACGCTTGATCCACGCCTTCGCCTGGTCGTCGATGTCGTCGATGACATGCAGCTCTAGGTGGTGCATGAACACACCGGGACTCGGTTCGACGACTTCTTTCCACCGCGAATCGGCGTCGCGCTCGGGCAACACGACGGAGAGGACCAGCGGCGCGCCGCGCTTGCCGAGGTACTGCCCCGGCGCCCAAGCCAGGGCGAACGTCCGGCGACGCCGAAACGCAACCTGGCTCTTGGACTCTCGCTCTTCGACCGGGCCGATCTCGACCATCGCGCGCCGCAGTTGCTCGAACAGCGAGCGCGATTCATCATGCTCGTCGAGGTAGTCCCTGAAGGCCATCGACGACATGGTCTCAACGCGCGCGCCAGGGCCACAAGCCGATCCGTCTGCCGGACGTGCTCGCGCCGCAGACTTCCGACGCCCGCACACCGGGGACTGTGTCGCTACCCTCGGAAAATTGATGACCGTCGATCCAATCCAAGGATCAATGCACTGACGCTCGATCGCTGCATTGATCTGGGACACCTGTGGAACTTGGGTTACGGGGTGGCTGTGCAGCCTCGCATCGGTCCGCTCTGGTCGCCACCGGTCTCAGGCGCTTGGCCCGGGGGTGCGGTGTGCGGGTGGTTGTTGTCACCGTTGCCTTGCCCAGGCCGCAGGTTCATCGGGTCCCGACCGGGTGCCGCCTGGTGGCTGTGGTTGTCGTCGCCGAACCCGCAACCGGGTCGTGGCGGCTCGGCTGACGCAGGCGCTGTCCCTAGCAGCGGAAGACAGACAACGGCCGCGCACACTGCGAGCTTGCGTAAGAACATCAGCTTCTCCCTCATGACTCGTTTTCAAGGATCTAACCACGCCTACCAGCGAGCAGTCGTTCATCTGTTCCCGAACGGTTGAAGATCCCCGAGACGTGAAGAGGGACGCTGGCAGAGGGGCAGGGCTGCACGGTTCACGCCGCCGCAAGCCGAACCACCACCGGTATCAGACAGCGACGCAGGCGGCGTCGGGCGCCGGCGTCCCGATCGGGTGTCGGATACGGGACGACCGGCGCAACCGTCGAGATCAGCGCTTCAGGCCCGTCGTCCCGCGAGGTTGGCCTTCGCGGCTACACGTTGGCGTTCGATGGCGCGGTAGACCGTGGAGCGTCCTACACCGAAGAGCTCGGCGACCTCGAGCGTGCTGTACTCGCCGCTATGCACCAACGAGACCAGGTGAGCTTCCTGCTTCCGGTTGAGCTTGGGCTGCTTGCCGCGCAGCCGGCCCTTGGCCTTGGCAACCTTCATGCCTTCGACTGTGCGAAGCCTGATGAGGTCGGACTCGAACTCAGCAACCATGGCGAGAACGTTGAACAACAGCCGCCCGACGGCGTCGGTGGGGTCGTAGACCGAGCCGCCGAGCGAGAGGCTGATCTGTCGCGTGGTTAGCTCGTCCGCGATCGCCCGGGCATCGGGCAGGGACCGGGCCAGACGGTCGAGCTTGGTCACTACCAGGGTGTCCCCTGCCCGGCAGGCGGCGAGAGCCTCGCGTAGCCCAGGTCGTTCCCGGTTGGTGCCGGTCAGGCCGTGATCTACGTAGATCCGCTCGGACTCGACGCCCAGGCCGAGCAGGCCATCGCGCTGGGCGGTGAGGTCTTGTTGATCGGTGGAGCATCGGGCGTACCCGACAAGCAGGGCGCTCATGGCGCACCTCCAAAAGTGGGCCCGGTCGCATCGCGGAACGCGTCGAATCGAGCATCGGGCAGCGCCCGACTCAATCAGCAAGGCGCTCCGGGCATTCGGCTGCAAGGGCGGCAGCCCGTGTTCGCAACGGCCCACCTGGGAGTGCCATGTTTGCCGCGGCTCAAAGTCGGGGTTTGCCCGGTCTTTTGGCTACACTATGGGCATGACCGCTGTTCCCCTTGGCGACGCACGAGACCGGCTCTCTGAGTACGTCTCGGAGGTCGAACGCACCCACCAGCGGGTGACCATCACCCGTCACGGCCACCCGGCTGCGGTTCTCATCTCCGCCGACGATCTCGCCGCCATCGAGGAGACCTTGGAGATCCTCGGAACGCCCGGCGCTGCTGAAGCCATCAACGAGGGCCTCGCTGACGCCGCCGCAGGCCGCTTCGCCGACAACGACGCACTCAAGTCCCGCTACGGGATCGCCTGAGTGCAGGAGCGGTACTCGATCCGAGTCACGGCTCGAGCCGAACGCGATCTACAGCGATTGCCAGCGAAGATCGCCACGGCCTGCGTCGAGTTCATCTTCGGGCCTCTCGCTGACAATCCACAGCGAGTGGGCAAGCCCCTCCGCGGCGAGCTCGCCGGGTTGCACTCGGCTCGTCGAGGTGACTACCGGGTGATCTACGGCGTCGTTGAAGACGCCCGCACGGTGGAGATCGTGCACATAGACCGACGCAGCGACGCCTACAGGCGCTGAGAGGGCCTTCGCCGTCCCGCTCACCGATCGGCTCGCGGAGCTCGATTCCAAGTCAGAGATTCAAACTGGCAACGACTTGGCGGCCGCTGAACTCGCCGGTTGGACGGAACCCGAGTTTGACGTAGAAGTTCTCGGGTCCGTCTTCGCCCGCGTCGAAGGTAACGAAGCACGTACGCTCACCTCGCTCAACAAGGTCAGCACATACCGCAAGAACGGCGAAGCGCCCGTATCCCTGATGCTGGTGCTGAGCGTCGACGTTGAGTCGCCAGAGCCCGCTTCGGGTTACCCCTGAGGGGTCGCCTGGCCAGTCGACCTGGTGGAAGGCCATGACGAAGGCCACCAGCGCTGACCTGTCGTAGACCAGCCTCGGCCACGCCTTGGTTGGCAGGGTGTACGCCAGCGCCAAGGATTCGGCGACTGACTCGACGTGTGCATCCTGATGGGGCAGGAGGCGTATTGCGCAAGCTGCTTCGACGTTGTCAGAGGTGACGAGCTGCAGCGTCGGTTCGGGCACGGGTCGAGGTTACGGGGAGTACAGGCTCCGGGGCGTCCCATCGGTCGGATGAGCGCCAGTGGCGGATCGGCATGCGGAGCGTGCCACAACCGGATGGGCTCGCGGAGCGACCCGGTGCGGGATGGGCTCGCGGCGGCGCAACTCCGTGGTCAACGCGGGCAGGATCGGCGATGATCGCGAACATGGCTTCTCGTACATCCAACTTCTGCATCGACTCGATCGACCCGTACGCACAGGTCAGGTGGTGGTCACACGTACTGGCTGACTTCCGCCTCCTTGACGAGGCGGAGATGGGGCCAGACGAGGAGGAGTGCTGGCTGGTGGGGCCCGACGACCGCGAGATCATCTTCACCCGGGTCCCCGAGAAGAAGATGGTCAAGAATCGCATGCATGTCTGCGTACGCCCGACCGACTGCTCACGTGAGGAGGAGGTCGATCGCATCCTGGCGCTGGGCGCCACGCTCGTCGACGACCGGCGCGATGGTCCGGACAAGGGGTGGGCCGTCCTCGCTGATCCCGAGGGCAACGAGTTCTGCGTGCTCACCCGTTACGTCCCCACGAGCTGAGAGGCACCATCGCGTCCCGCAGTCCGAGCGGTCTACGGAATCCATGCAGAGCCGCGGGCCAGGAACCTGCCCGCGTCCCGCGACACCCGTCCGGTGAAGCGTCCGGTGAACGGGCGGCAACCGGAGCTGAGAGGAGCACTCATCTCGGCAGATAAGTGCGCTTCGATCTCAATAGGGACACACCCAGTGAGGCACGTCCCGCTGGTGCGCCGGCCCGCTCACGCTGACGCGTGCTCGGCGGCGTGGGACCCGTGGCTCACCCGGGGGGAGGTGGCGTCGAGGGAAGACGCGCGCGGAGCGCAGCCAGGGCGGTCCTCACCAGCGGCACGACCGGAACCACGCCGGAGCCGACGTCGGCGAGCGGCACCCAGGCCACGGCGTCGGTGGTGCCGCCCTGCTCGACCACCAGGTCGGCCTCCCGCGCGCCCGGCTCCGCCAGGCTCGCGAGGAACACCACCCCGATGGCGTGCAGCTCCTCGTCGCGGCCCGAGGGCGCCGTGCCGCGCACCTGCTCACCGGCCACGCTCAGCACGTCACCCACCACGCAGGTCAGCCCGGTCTCCTCGCGCACCTCGCGCACCACCGCGTCGTGGGGCTCCTCCCCGTGGTCGATGCCCCCGCCGGGCAGGGCCCACAGACCGGTGTGGAACCCGCGCGGCGACACCCGGGTCAGCAGCACGGTGTCGTCCCGCACCAGCAACGCGTAGGCCGCCGTCCGCTGGAGCCGGGCCGGCTCATGGGCCGCCAGTGCCTCCTTCACCAGGCTGACCGTCGGGACGGTGCCGTCGAGCACCGAGGCGACCGGGTGCCAGGCCGCGTCGCTCGTCGAGCCGCCGACCTCGACGACCCGTGGCGGCGGCGCGTCGACCGGCACCCACCCGTCGTAGACGATGCGCAGGCTGTGCGCGTCGGCACGGCGGCCCTTGCGCCAGGTGTCGGGTTGGTGGAAGGAGAAGGTGTGGGCGTGGCGCCCGATGCTCAGCGCCAGACCGGTCTCCTCGTGGACCTCGCGCACGACCGCGTCGCGGGGGTCCTCCCCGTGGTCGAGCCCCCCGCCGGGCAGCGTCCACAGCTCCTCGCGGGCGACGGCCGGCGACAGCCGGCTGAGCAGGATCTCACCGGCGCGCAGGATCACCGCATAGGCGGCCACCCGCTGCACCTCCAGCCTCCGCTCCCGCATGGAGGTCAATCTACGACCCCCGGCCCCCACGTCGGCACGACCGCCGAGCGAGGCATGGCGTCCAGCGCGAACGACGTCTGACGCTCGAGCGCCTGGCCCCCGAGGTGCGCGGGATACCAGGGCGCGTGCTCTCCCGGACGCGGTCGGTGCTCGGGCAGCAGCTGCAACGACTCCAGACCCTGGTGCAGGAGGTGGCCCAGGGCTCGAGTGGTGTCGACCAGGTCGGCGTCCGGGGTCACGTGCAGCGGTGCGCCGAACCGCACGTCGACGAGCCGACCCCGGGTCAGGTCGGGTCGGGGCAACGATTCGTCGAGGGAGCGCTTCTGCGGCCAGAGGCGGTGGCTGCCCCACATCCACACCGGCACGAGGGGCGCGCCGCTCTCGCGCGCCAGCGCGACGGCCCCAGGCATCAGCGCCCGCGTCGTGTAGGCCGCCGAGATGCCACCCTCGGGGAACACGCAGACGGCCTCGCCCTCCCCCAGCAGGCGTCGGGCCTGGAGGTACGCCGCGGCCGGCGCCTGCCGGTCGACCGGGATGTGACGCATCCGGTCCATGGCGCGACCGGCCACCGGGGCCGTCCAGATGTCGTGGCGACACATGAAGCGCACCCGGCGTCCGTTGCCCAGCAGGGAGCGTCCGATGAAGACGAAGTCGGGGAAGGAGACGTGGGTGGCCGCGAGCACGACCGGCCCCGTGGTGGGGACGTGCTCGTCACCCTCCCAGCGGGTCGTCACCTGCAGCGCCCGCAGCGCGACCTTGCCGAGCGCGATCGTGGCGGCGTACCAGGGCTCGCGCCCCGCGCTCACGTGAAGGGAGGGCGGTGGTCGAGGGCCAGCGAGCGGCGACCCGCCCAGCGCCAGACGCGGGCGGAGCGGTCCCGGTCCTCGTCGGTGACCAGGTTGCCCATCCAGCGCAGGGCCAGCGTCATCAGCCAGTCGGAGCGCATGCCGGGCGGGCCCAGCCTGGGCAGGAGCCCCGGCACGGTGACCAGGCCGGCCAGGCGGCGCGCGATCGAGAAGGACTCGCCGTAGTGCTCCCGCAGCATCGCGGGCCAGGCCTCCGACAGGTCATCGGTCTCGGTCATCATCTGCGCCAGGAGGCGGCCGGTCTCCAGTCCGTAGTCGATGCCCTCGCCGTTGAGCGGGTTGACGCACCCGGCGGCGTCGCCGATCAGTGCCCAGTTGGGCCCGGCGACCCCGGACACGGCACCGCCCATCGGCAGCAGCGCCGAGGTCGGCATGCGCAGCTCGCCGGACAGGCCGAACTCCTCGCGGCGCTCATCGGCGTAGAAGCTCATCAGCGGCTTGACGGCGATCTTGGCGGGCCGCTTGGCCGTGGCCAGGGTGCCGACCCCGATGTTGACCTGCCCGTCGCCCAGCGGGAAGAGCCAGCCGTAGCCGGACAGGATCTCGCCCTCCTCGTCGCGCAGCTCGAGGTGCGAGCTGATCCACGGGTCGTCGGCGCGGGTGGAGTCGACGTAGGCCCGACCGGCGACGCCGTAGACGGTGTCGCGGTGCCACTCACGGCCCAGCAGCTTGCCGAGGGGAGAGCGGACACCGTCTGCGACCACGAGGCGGCGGCAGGCGATCTCGAAGCGCTCGCCGTCTCGGCCGCCGCGCTCGAAGACGACGGCAGCGACCCGGTCGCCCTCGCGCCGTACGTCGACGGCCCGGACGCCGTCGATCGCGGTCGCCCCGGACTTGATGGCCGTGGTCCGCAGGTGGTCGTCGAGCTCGGTCCGGGGCACGGCGCTGCCCCACGAGGGCAGGGTGCCGCCCGGCCAGGGCAGCAGCAGCGTGCGGCCGAAGCCGTGCGCGCGCAGGCCCTGGTTGACGGTGTGGGCCCGCAGCCAGTCCTCGAGGCCGAGCCGCATCAGCTCGCCGGTGGCGCGGGGGGTGAGCCCGTCGCCGCAGGTCTTGTCACGCGGGAAGACGGCAGCGTCGGCGAGCACCACGTCGGCGCCGCCCCGGGCCGCCCACGCCGCCGCTGCTGAACCGGCGGGGCCGGCGCCGACGACGAGGACGTCGGTCTGGAGGGGTGCGCTGCTCACGCCGCAATTCTCTCAGCCACCTGGTCGCCGTGGCGCATCAGGGCTGTCACCGGCCCCGGCGCCGGACGCGTTCCTCACCGGTCCTCGACGCAGCAAGGCCCGCCCACGCGAGCGTGGACGGGCCTGGCACTGCTGCTGGCGTGCCTAGTTCTGGTACGACCCGAAGTCGAAGTCGTCCAGCGCGACAGCCTGACCGGAGCCGGCGTTGCCGAACTCGTAGTCGTAGGAGTCGTAGCCGGTGACCGAGTAGGCCGCGGCGCGGGCCTCCTCGGTCGGCTCGACCCGGATGTTGCGGTAGCGCTCCAGGCCGGTGCCGGCCGGGATGAGCTTGCCGATGATCACGTTCTCCTTCAGGCCGCGCAGCGAGTCGGAGCGTCCGTGGATCGCCGCGTCGGTGAGGACACGGGTGGTCTCCTGGAAGGAGGCCGCGGACAGCCACGACTCGGTGGCCAGCGAGGCCTTGGTGATGCCCATGAGCACCGGACGACCCGAGGCCGGCTGGCCGCCCTCGGAGACGACCCGACGGTTCTCCTCCTCGAAGCGGGTGCGGTCGACCAGGTCGGAGGGGAGCAGGTTCGTCTCGCCCGACTCGATGACCGTGACGCGACGCAGCATCTGGCGCACGATGATCTCGATGTGCTTGTCGTGGATCGACACGCCCTGGCTGCGGTAGACAGCCTGGACCTCGTCCACGAGGTGCTCCTGCGCCTTGCGGACGCCGAGGATGCGCAGCACGTCCTGCGGGTCCGGCGTACCGGACGTCAGGTGGTGCCCGACCTCGATGTGCTCGCCGTCCTCGACGTTGAGGCGCGAGCGCTTCGACACGGGGTACTCCTGCACCTCCGAGCCGTCGTCGGGGGTGACGAGGACCTTGCGGGACTTGTCGGTGTCCTCGATCTCCACGCGACCGGCCGACTCCGAGATCGGGGTCCGGCCCTTGGGCGAGCGGGCCTCGAAGAGCTCGACCACGCGGGGCAGGCCCTGCGTGATGTCGTCCGCCGAGGCGACGCCACCGGTGTGGAAGGTGCGCATGGTGAGCTGCGTGCCGGGCTCACCGATGGACTGGGCGGCGATGATGCCGACCGCCTCACCGATGTCGACCAGCTTGCCGGTGGCCAGCGAGCGGCCGTAGCACTTGGCGCACGTGCCGGTCTTGGCGTCACAGGTCAGCACCGAGCGGACCTTGACCACCTCGACCCCCGCGGCCACGAGCTCGCCGATCTTGACGTCACCGAGGTCGCCGCCGGACTCGACCAGCAGGTCACCGGTGTCGGGGTGGCTGACCTCGCTGGACGCCGAGCGGGCGTAGGCGGCGGTCTCGGCGTTGTCGTCCTTGCGGACGACACCGTCCTCGCCACGCACGCCGATGCGCTTGGGCAGGCCGCGCTCGGTGCCGCAGTCGTCCTCACGGATGATGACGTCCTGCGACACGTCCACCAGACGACGGGTCAGGTAGCCCGAGTCGGCGGTGCGCAGCGCGGTGTCGGCGAGACCCTTGCGGGCACCGTGGGTCGAGATGAAGTACTCGAGCACCGAGAGGCCCTCGCGGAAGTTGGCCTTGATCGGGCGCGGGATGATCTCGCCCTTCGGGTTGGCCACGAGTCCACGCATGGCGCCGACCTGACGGATCTGGTTCATGTTTCCGGACGCGCCGGAGTCGACCATCATGTAGATCGGGTTGGAGCGCTCGAAGGTCGCCTCCATCGCGTCGCCGACCTTCTTCGAGGCCTCGGTCCAGATCTCGATGAGCTCCTGTCGACGCTCGTCGTCGGTGACCAGACCGCGCTCGAACTGCGTCTGGACCTTGGCGGCCTGCGCCTCGAAGGGCTTGAGGATCTCGATCTTGTCCGGCGGCGTCGTGACGTCGTCGATCGAGACCGTGACACCCGAGCGCGTCGCCCAGGCGAAGCCGGTGTCCTTGAGGGCGTCGAGCGAGGCCGCGACCTCGACCTTGGTGTAGCGCTCGGCGAGGTCGTTGACGATCGCGCCGAGGGCCTTCTTGCCCACCTCGTAGTTCACGAAGGGGTAGTCGGCCGGCAGCGTGTCGTTGAAGAGCGCGCGACCCAGGGTGGTGTCGATGGTCAGCGACTGACCCTCTTCCCAGTCCGGGCCCAGGTCCATCTCCAGCGGCGGGACGATGTCGTCGAAGCGGATCTTGACCTTGCTCTGCACCGAGATCTTGCCCTGGTCGTAGGCCATGATCGCCTCGGCCGGCGAGGAGAACGCACGGCCTGCGCCGGGCTCGTCCTCACGGTCGGTGGTGAGGAAGAACAGGCCGATGATCATGTCCTGGGTGGGCATGGTGACCGGACGGCCGTCCGAGGGCTTGAGGATGTTGTTGGTCGAGAGCATCAGGATGCGGGCCTCGGCCTGGGCCTCGGCCGACAGCGGCAGGTGCACCGCCATCTGGTCACCGTCGAAGTCGGCGTTGAACGCCGTGCAGACGAGCGGGTGGATCTGGATGGCCTTGCCCTCGATCAGCTGGGGCTCGAAGGCCTGGATGCCGAGACGGTGCAGGGTGGGCGCACGGTTGAGCAGCACGGGGTGCTCGGTGATGACCTCTTCGAGGACGTCCCACACGACCGGGCGGGCGCGCTCGACCATGCGCTTGGCCGACTTGATGTTCTGCGCGTGCGACAGGTCGACGAGGCGCTTCATCACGAACGGCTTGAAGAGCTCGAGGGCCATCTGCTTGGGCAGGCCGCACTGGTGCAGCTTGAGCTGCGGACCCGAGACGATCACCGAACGACCGGAGTAGTCGACGCGCTTGCCGAGCAGGTTCTGACGGAAACGCCCCTGCTTGCCCTTGAGCATGTCGGAGAGCGACTTGAGCGGGCGGTTGCCCGGACCGGTCACCGGACGACCACGACGACCGTTGTCGAACAGCGAGTCGACGGCCTCCTGGAGCATCCGCTTCTCGTTGTTGACGATGATCTCGGGGGCGCCGAGGTCCAGCAGTCGCTTGAGCCGGTTGTTCCGGTTGATCACGCGGCGGTAGAGGTCGTTGAGGTCGGAGGTGGCGAAGCGGCCACCGTCGAGCTGGACCATCGGGCGCAGGTCCGGCGGGATGACCGGGACGGCGTCCAGGACCATGCCCTGGGGCTTGTTGCCGGTCTTGCGGAACGCGTCGACGACCTTGAGGCGCTTGAGGGCGCGGACCTTCTTCTGGCCCTTGCCGTTGGCGATCGTGTCGCGCAGCGACTCGACCTCGGCCTCGGTGTCGAAGTCCTCGAGGCGCTTCTGGATCGCCTTGGCGCCCATGTGGCCCTCGAAGTACTTGCCGAACCAGTTCTTCATCTCGCGGTAGAGCAGCTCGTCACCCATGAGGTCCTGGACCTTGAGCGACTTGAACGTGTTCCACACCTCGTCGAGGCGGTCGATCTCGCGCTGGGCGCGGTCGCGGACCTGCTTCATCTCGCGCTCGGCACCGTCACGCACCTTGCGGCGGGCATCGGCCTTGGCACCCTCGGCCTCGAGGGTCGCCATGTCCTCCTCGAGCTTCTTCATGCGGTCCTCGAGGGTGGAGTCGCGACGCTTCTCCAGCCGCTCGCGCTCGAGACCGACCTTGCCCTCGAGCGAGGAGAGGTCGCGGTGGCGGGCCTCGTCGTCGACGGAGGTGATCATGTAGGCGGCGAAGTAGATGACCTTCTCGAGGTCCTTCGGCGCCAGGTCGAGCAGGTAGCCCAGGCGGGACGGGACACCCTTGAAGTACCAGATGTGGGTCACGGGGGCGGCGAGCTCGATGTGGCCCATCCGCTCGCGGCGCACCTTGGAGCGGGTGACCTCGACGCCGCAGCGCTCGCAGATGATGCCCTTGAAGCGCACGCGCTTGTACTTGCCGCAGTAGCACTCCCAGTCCCGGGTGGGACCGAAGATCTTCTCGCAGAAGAGCCCGTCACGCTCAGGCTTGAGCGTGCGGTAGTTGATGGTCTCCGGCTTCTTGACCTCACCGTGGCTCCACGTACGGATGTCGTCCGCGGTGGCCAGGCCGATCTTGAGCTGGTCGAAGAAGTTCACGTCGAGCACGATGGCTGTTGTCCTTCGTTAGATCTGGAAAGCAAGTGTGGACTGATGGAGGTCGGGCTACCCCCGGCGGCTCTGCCGGTATCGGTGGATACGCAGAGCCGCCGGTTCCTCGATCAGACTTCTTCGACGGAGCTGGGCTCGCGGCGCGACAGGTCGATCCCGAGCTCCTCGGCGGCGCGGAAGACGTCTTCCTCCGCGTCACGGAGCTCGATCTGCGAGCCGTCCTGGCTGAGGACCTCGACGTTCAAGCAGAGCGACTGCATCTCCTTGACGAGCACCTTGAACGACTCGGGGATGCCGGAGTCGGGGATGTTCTCGCCCTTGACGATCGCCTCGTAGACCTTGACGCGCCCAGGCACGTCGTCGGACTTGATGGTGAGCAGCTCCTGCAGCGCGTAGGCGGCGCCGTAGGCCTCCATCGCCCAGACCTCCATCTCGCCGAACCGCTGGCCACCGAACTGGGCCTTGCCGCCCAGGGGCTGCTGCGTGATCATCGAGTAGGGGCCGGTCGAACGAGCGTGGATCTTGTCGTCGACGAGGTGGTGGAGCTTGAGGATGTACATGTAGCCCACGGCCACCGGGTCTGCGAACGGCTCGCCGGAGCGGCCGTCGAACAGGTTGGCCTTGCCGGTGTCGCCGATCATGCGCACGCCGTCGCGGTTGGGCGTGGTGGCGCCCAGCAGTCCGGTGATCTCGTCCTCGCGGGCCCCGTCGAACACGGGGGTCGCGACCTTGGAGTTGGGCGCAGCCGTGTCGGCGTGGATCTTGATCAGCCGCTGCTTCCAGTCGGCGTCGGACTTGTCGTCCATGAAGTCGAGGTCCCAGCCCTGCTTGGCCAGCCAGCCGAGGTGGAGCTCGAGGATCTGACCGATGTTCATCCGGCGCGGGACACCGAGCGGGTTGAGGACCACGTCGACCGGGGTCCCGTCCTCCATGAACGGCATGTCCTCGATCGGCAGGATCTTGGCGATGACGCCCTTGTTGCCGTGACGACCGGCGAGCTTGTCGCCCACCGAGATCTTGCGCTTCTGCGCCACGTAGACACGGACCAGCTGGTTGACGCCCGGGGGCAGCTCGTCGCCGTCCTCGCGGTCGAAGACGCGCACGCCGATGACCGTGCCGGACTCGCCGTGCGGCACCTTCATCGAGGTGTCGCGCACCTCGCGCGCCTTCTCGCCGAAGATCGCGCGGAGCAGGCGCTCCTCGGGGGTCAGCTCGGTCTCGCCCTTGGGCGTGACCTTGCCGACGAGGATGTCGCCCGTGGTGACCTCGGCGCCGATGCGGATGATCCCGCGCTCGTCGAGGTCGGCCAGCATCTCCTCGGAGACGTTGGGGATGTCCCGGGTGATCTCCTCGGGGCCGAGCTTGGTGTCGCGCGCGTCGACCTCGTGCTCCTCGATGTGGATCGAGGTGAGGACGTCCTCCTGGACCAGACGCTGGCTGAGGATGATCGCGTCCTCGTAGTTGTGTCCCTGCCACGGCATGAAGGCGACGAGCAGGTTGGTGCCCAGCGCCATCTCGGCCTTGTCGGTGCACGGACCGTCGGCGATCGGCGTGCCGACCTCGAGCCGGTCACCGTCGGCGACCAGGGGGCGCTGGTTGATGCAGGTGCCCTGGTTGGACCGCTTGAACTTGGCGAGCTTGTAGGTCGAGTAGGTGCCGTCGTCGTTCATCGCCTCGATGACGTCGGCGGAGACCTCCTTGACCACACCTGCCTTGTCGGCCACGACCACGTCGCCGGCGTCGACCGCTGCGCGGTACTCGATGCCGGTGCCCACGTAGGGCGAGTCGCTCACGATGAGCGGCACGGCCTGACGCTGCATGTTGGCGCCCATGAGCGCACGGTTGGCGTCGTCGTGCTCGAGGAAGGGGATCAGCGCGGTCGCGACCGACACCATCTGGCGCGGCGAGACGTCCATGTAGTCCACCTCGCCGGCCAGGATCTCGGAGACCTCGCCGCGGCGCTGGCGGACCAGCACCCGCTCCTCGACGAAGGTGTCGTTGTCGTCGAGGGCCGCGTTGGCCTGCGCGATGACGTAACGGTCCTCGTCGTCAGCGGTGAGGTAGTCGATCTGGTCGGTGACGGTGCCGTTCTCGACCTTGCGGTAGGGGGTCTCGACGAAGCCGAAGGGGTTGATCCGGCCGTAGGAGGCCAGCGACCCGATCAGGCCGATGTTGGGGCCTTCCGGGGTCTCGATCGGGCACATGCGGCCGTAGTGCGACGGGTGGACGTCACGGACCTCCATGCCGGCGCGGTCACGGGAGAGACCGCCGGGCCCGAGCGCGGAGAGACGACGCTTGTGCGTCAGCCCCGAGATCGGGTTGGTCTGGTCCATGAACTGCGAGAGCTGCGAGGTGCCGAAGAACTCCTTCAGCGCCGCCACGACGGGACGGATGTTGATCAGCGACTGCGGCGTGATGGCCTCGACGTCCTGGGTCGTCATCCGCTCGCGCACCACGCGCTCCATGCGGGCCAGGCCCGTGCGGAGCTGGTTCTGGATGAGCTCGCCGACGGTGCGCATCCGGCGGTTGCCGAAGTGGTCGATGTCGTCGGGACCGATGTCGAGCGTGCCCTGGGGCGTCTCGGTCTGCTCACGGCCGTCGTGCAGGGCCACGATGTAACGGATGGCCGCGACGACGTCGCCGATGGTCAGCGTCTGGTGGTCGAAGGCCTCGACGAGGCCGAGCTTCTTGTTGATCTTGTAGCGACCGACCTTGGCCAGGTCGTAGCGCTTGGGGTTGAAGTAGTAGTTCTTCAACAGCGTCAGCGCGGCCTCGCGGGTGGGGGGTTCGCCCGGGCGCAGCTTGCGGTAGATGTCGAGCAGCGCGTCGTCGGGACCCTGGGTGTGGTCCTTCTCCTCGGTCAGCTGGATCGACTCGAACTGACGCAGGTCGGCCATGACGGCGTCGTAGTCGTAGTCCTCGCCGATGTCCTCGGCGACAGCCTGGAGGGCCTTGAGGAGGACGGTGATGTTCTGCTTGCGCTTGCGGTCCAGGCGGACGCCGACCAGGTCGCGCTTGTCGATCTCGAACTCGAGCCAGGCGCCGCGCGAGGGGATCAGCTTGGCGGTGTAGATGTCCTTGTCGGACGTCTTGTCGGCGGTGCGCTCGAAGTAGACGCCCGGCGAGCGGACGAGCTGCGAGACGACGACGCGCTCGGTGCCGTTGATGACGAAGGTGCCCTTGGGCGTCATGAGCGGGAAGTCGCCCATGAAGACGGTCTGACCCTTGATCTCACCGGTGTCGTTGTTGGTGAACTCCGCGGAGACGTAGAGCGGGGCGGAGTAGGTGAAGTCCTTCTCCTTGCACTCGTCGACCGTGTACTTGGGGTCGTAGAAGACCGGGTTCTCGAAGGAGAGCGACATCGTCTCCGAGAAGTCCTCGATCGGCGAGATCTCCTCGAAGATCTCGGTCAGACCGGACTTGCTGGAGACGTCCTCACCCTCGGAGCGTCGACGCTCGACGACGGCGTCCCACTTCTCGTTGCCGATCAGCCAGTCGAAGGCGTCGGTCTGGAGTGAGAGGAGCTGGGGAACCTCGAGAGGCTCCTTGATCTTTGCGAATGAGATGCGGTGGGCGTTACCGGACGTGCTGCGCGAGGCCAAGAGGTGTCCTTCGACGGGTCGCTCTGAGAATGGCGCCGGACCACCACAAGGTCAGCCACCGGGCAGGCTGACGAGTATTTGAGGGCAGGCGCAATGCGCCACCATACAACAAATATGGGCGCACCACAAGACCTGCGTGCGCCGAGCCGACGAGCGTTGCCGAGGATCATCCGCCTCGGAACGGCTCAGGTCAAGCACCGCGGCGGCGCGGTGGGGGCCCGGAGGTCCCCGGCGGCGTGCCGTCAGGCCGCGGCGGGGGTGGTGATGAGCTTGTCGACGAGCCACTGGCCGTCGAGCAGGACCATCTGCATCGTCACCTGGTCGCGGAAGACGTCCGTCCGCTGCACGTTGGAGCGGGCCCGGTTGACGAAGAGCAGCACGTCGACGCGGTCCTTGCCCGACCGGACGATCCCCGAGGCGACGACGGACTCGACGCTGACGACCGTCTCGGTGCGGCCGGCGTTCTCCTCCAGCAGCGTGAAGGTGTCGTCGTAGCTCTCCTGGAACTCCGGCGTCATGTAGGACTTGGCGGCCTCGGCATCGGCATCGAGCGTGCGGTAGTCGTAGGACAGCACCGGCACGACGGCCACCTCCGCCGCGGACTGCGCGGGGCTCTCGTCGATCGCGCCGGGACGCGTCCAGGCGAAGATCGTGGCGACGACGACACCCAGGGTGACCACGACCAGCAGCCCCAGCAGCGCGAGCCGCAAGAATCCGCGACCGGGGGCCGGCTCGTGCTCGGAGCGGACGTCGACCGCCATCGGCTCGGGCGCGGTGTCCGGCACCGGGTCGCCCTCCCGCTCCTCGTCCTCCTCCTGCTCCTCGGACGCCAGGGTGGCGTCGTAGGCGGCGCGACGCTCGGGGTCGAGCAGGATCCCGGCGGCCTCGTTGAGGACGCGGAAGCGCCGGTCGCTGGGGTCGAGGTCGGCGATGGAGGACTTCCACGCCGTGCGGATCTCGTCCGCCGATGCGGTCCGGCTGACGTTGAGCAGGTCATACCAGTGCGGGCTCATGGCGCGGGCTCCTCGGCGACGCCGGTCAGCGGCACGAAGTCGTCGACGAGCCACTCCCCGTCGATCTTCTTCAAGGCGACCTCGAAGCGGAAGGGCAGCGAGTCGGTGTCGATCCGCTCCTCGGGCGCCTGTGGGTTGGGGTAGGAGTTGGTGAACGACCCCGCGACCAGCACCGTCGCCGAGTCGGCGTCGATGCTCGACGTCCCGGTCGCGAAGACCTCGCCGGTGCGGCCGACGCCGGCCTGGGCGACGGTCTGCTCGGCGAGCGCGGCGTTCTCGACGAAGTCGGTGGCGAACTTGGGGGTGATGACCTCCGTGACCAGCTCGCGGTACTCCGGCATCGCGTTGGTCTCGTCGAGGAGCTGGGGCCCGTAGGTGTTGAGGCGCAGGACGAACTGCCGCGCCTGCGACATCGCCAGCTCGCGCTCGCGCGCCTGGGAGGTGTCCCCCTGGAACACCGACTCGACCCGGTCACCCAGGGAGGCGCCCTCGGCCGCGCGGGAGCCGGCCAGGAAGACGAGAGAGCCCAGGCAGCCGACGATGACCAGCACCAGCGCAGGGACCAGCAGACGCAGCACACGGTCGGGCGAGGCTGCGGGGTCAGCAGTGGAAGTCGAGCCGGCGGTCACCCCTGGGGTGCCGTCAGGGGCTGAAGGTACAGCCACTTCCACGACTCCTCTCCCAAGGTCTGCGGGGCCACGCTACCGGTCGAGGTGGCGGCCCGTGCGGCCCGGTTGCCCCAGGTCAGCTTGCCGGTCTCGGGGTCGTAGGACGCGACGACCGGCGCGGTGCGACCCGGCAGGTTCTGCGGGCCACGGGCGTTGCTCATCGTGGGCGGCTCGGTGCAGCCGGCCTCCTCGTTCATCGGACGGTTGCTCCCGTCCTGCGGGATACGGGTGTCGGTGCTCTCGTAGCCCCGGTGACAGACCGGGTTGTCGGTGATGATCATGCCGAAGTGGGCGTCGTAGAGACCCGTGTCGGGCGACTTGGAGACGACGGTGAACCCGCCCTCGACGACGTAGGGGTAGATGCTGAGGATCTGCCGCACGCCCGGGAGGCGCTTCACGAAGACCTCACCGGTGGTGACCAGGTTGTTGACCAGCGAGCCGAGCTCGACCTGGTTCTGCTCGAGGAACGTGCGCAGCTCGTTGGCGGTCGCCGAGCCGTTGTCGATCACGGTGCGGAGGTCACCGTCGGCGCCGGCCAGGGTCTCGCTGAACTTCGCGAGCTCCGTGGCGAAGTTGCGCAGCGCGCTCTCGGAGGCGATCTGGCCACGCAGCACCACGTTGCTGTCCGCGATGAGCCGGTCGGTCACGTCGAAGTTCTGGTTGGCGACCTCGATGAACGAGTTGCCCGAGTCGATGATCGTCTGCAGGTCCTCGCCGGCACCGCCGAAGGCGTCGCCGAGCTCGCTGACCGTGGTGCGCAGGGCATCCTGGTCGACCGACGAGACGGTGTTGGAGAGGTTCGTGAGGAGCTGGTTGGTCGAGACCGGCGTGCGGGTGTCCGCCTCGTCGATCTCCGACTGGTCGCGCAGGAACGGCGCCTCGTCCACGTTGGGCTGCAGCTCGACGTACTGCTCGCCCACCGCGGAGCGGTTGCCGACGATGGCGATCGTGTCGGCCGGGATCGTGTCGAAGGCGTTCTCCACCTCCAGGCGCACGTCGACGCCCTCGTCGGTGAGCACCAGCTCACCGACCCGGCCGATCTTGACGCCGCGGTAGTTGACCTCCGCGCCGGCGAAGATGCCGCCGGACTCGGGGAAGTGCGCCACGACGGTGTAGGTGTCGTCGATGAAGAGCCGGTCGAGCTTGGCGTAGCGGGCACCGACGAACGTCACGCCGACGAGCGTGATGAGCACGAAGATCAGCAGCTGGACCTTGGTACGGCGGGTGATCATCGGACCACCATCCCAGGCACCAGGAGCGACACCAGGGCCGGGTCGTAGGCCTCCATGAGCTGTCCCATCGTGGCTCCTCCCGAGTCGTCCTGGCGTTGTGCGCCGAATCCGGTGCGACCGGCGAAGAGGTCACTCAGACCACTCAGGCCACCGCCCACGCCCGGAAGTCCGGGCAGGCCGGGCAGCTGCGGGAGCGGGCCGCCTCCGCCGCCTCCGCCGCCACCGCTGCCGCACAGGCCGGGGAGCGGCACACCGCTCGCGTCGCAGACGGCGTCGATCAGCGCGGCCGGGAGACCCTGGCAGGTCGCCGGGGACGGGTTGTTCAGGCAGGCGGTGATCGCGTCGGACGCGCCCTGGCACAGGTTGGGCAGGTCGATCAGCTCGTCGAGCGGGATGTCGTCAGGGATCTCGCTCAACGGGAAGCACGGGATGCCCGGCACGTCGGGGAGACCGTTCTCGCCCGTCAGGTCGATGTCCAGGGTGACCGACAAGTTGGTGTAGTCGCCCATGTGGAGGTTGCGGGCGACCTGCGGGTCACGACCGACGACCTCGTCGACGAACGGGTAGGTCAGGAACACGTTGAACGCGTTGACGAAGTCGTCGCCCGAGTTGGCCAGCTCGGTCAGGACCGGCTGCAGCTGACGGATCGAGGCGATGGTGACGTCCTTGGAGCGACGGATCACGTCCACACCCACGTCACCGAGACGGTTGAGCGCCTGGAGCATCTTGACCAGGTCGGTGGTCTGGGCATCGAGCGAGGTCAGGGCGCTGGGCAGCTCCTCGAGCGCGGAGTTGATGGTGCCCTGCTGACGTCGCACCGAGAGGGAGAGCCGGTTGAGGCTCTCGATCGCGTTGACGATGTCGGCCTTGTTGTCGTCGAGCTGGCCGACGAGCAGGTCGATCTGGGTGAGCACCGACTTGGCGCTGTCCTCGCGACCCTCGAGCGCGAGGTTGAGCTCGCTGGCGATCGTCTTGAGCTGGGCCACCCCACCACCGTTGAGGAGCAGGCTCAGCGCACCGAGCACCTCCTCGATCTCGGGGTTGCGGCCGCTGCGCTCGAGCGGGATGACGTCGCCGTCGGAGAGCTCACCGGTACCGCCCCCCTCGGGAGACTTCAGGGACACGAACTTCTCGCCCAGCAGGCTGGTCATGCGGATCTCGGCGACCGCGTCGTCGGGGAGGTCGGTGTCCCCGCGCAGCTGGATGGTCACACGCGCCACCTGGCCGTCGAGCTCGACGTCCTTGACCTGGCCGACGCTGACGTCGTTGACCTTGACGGTGGACTTGGGCACCAGGTCGAGGACGTCGCGGAACATGACGTCGACGGTGATGGGGTTGTCGCCCACGTCGGTGCCACCCGGGAGCGGCAGGCTGTAGACGTCGAAGTCGCAGGCGCT
Source organism: uncultured Actinomycetota bacterium (assembly GCA_963827195.1). GTDB lineage: Bacteria > Actinomycetota > Actinomycetes > Propionibacteriales > Nocardioidaceae > Nocardioides. The sequence continues at coordinate 70,771 of CAWGZT010000009.1, read as the reverse complement.
CAGCGCGAGGGATCCGAAGAGCAGGGCGACGAGCAGGCGCATCTTGACCTTCATCGGGTCACCTCCACGAGACCACCGAGGGTGAGGTCGTACTTGGCGCCCGACGAGGACCCCGTGCCTGCGCCGAAGGGACTGGTGCGGGGCAGCGGCAGCGTGTCGATCAGGTCGCACAGCTCCCCGCTCGGGTCGGCGTTGGTCACGAAGCCGCAGAGCAGCGTGGCCGGGTCGGACTCGATCTGGTTGACGAGCTCTCCGATGTTGGCGTTGGTGTCCAGGGTGCCGGCGTCCGGGTTGTAGGTCAGCGCGAGGTTGTTGAGCGCCAACGGACCGGCGGTGAGGACCTCGTCGAGGTTGCGGCGCTGCTTGACCAGCACCTTGGCGACCCGGTTGATCTTGGTGATGTTGCGTCCGAGGACCTCGCGGTTGTCGCGGACGAAGGTCCCGACCTCGCCGAGGGCGACCGACAGGTTGCGCAACGATGCCGCCAGCTCGTCACGCTCACCCGAGAGGAGCGTGGAGACCGAGCTGAGGGAGGTGTTGAACCGGCGGACCGTGGAGTCGTTGTCGGCCAGCGTCTCGATGAACTTGCCGAGCTGCTCGGCGGAGCCGAAGAGCTCTTCCTTGTTGTTGTCCAGGGTCGCCGAGAAGGTGCTGAAGTCCTTGATCGTCTGGTTGAACTGGGCGCCCTGCCCACCGAAGTTGGCGGCCGTGACCTCGAGCAGGTCGGTCAGCGCGCCGTTCTCGTTGGCCCCGTTGGGACCGAGCGCCAGGTTGAGGCGGTCGAGGCTGGAGTAGATGTCGTCGAGCTCGAGGGGCACCGCGGTGCGGCCACCGTCGAGCTCGGTGTTGTCACCGAGCACGTCGCCCTTGGTGTAGACGGGGGTGAGCTGGATGTAGCGGTCGCCCACCAGCGAGGGCGCGATGATGACCGCCTTCGCGTCCGAGGGGATCTTGACGTCGGCGTCATAGCTCATCGTCACGACGACGTCGGTCCCCGAGGGGGTGACGGTGTCGACCGTGCCGATCGGCACACCCAGGACGCGCACCTCGCTGCCCTCGTAGACCGAGATGGCTCGAGGGAAGTGGGCGGTGAGCGTCTTGCGCTCGTCGCCTCCCATGAGCGTCAGGGCTGCCGCGACCACGAGGGCGATCACGAGCAGGGGGCCGAGGAACTTCTTCACGGTGTTCACAGTCGCGGTGTCCCCACGGGAGGCAGGTTCTGGATGTAGGTGTCGAACCAGGGGCCGTTGCCCAGGGTGCTGGCGAAGACCCGGTAGAAGGGGGCCATCAGCCGCAGGCTGTTGTCGAGGTTGTCCTCGTTCTTGTTGAGCACGTCGACGACCTCCTCGAGCTTGACGAGGGCGGGCTTCAGGTCAGAGCGGGTCTGGCGGACCAGCGCGGTGAGCTCGCGCGAGAGGACCTTGGTCGAGACCAGGAGGTCGTGGACCGACTCGCGGCGGGCCACGAGGGCGCGGAAGAGGACGTCGGAGTCCTCCATCAGGGCGATGATGTCCTGGTCGCGGTCGTCGAGCACGGTGGAGACCCGGTCGAGGTTGGTGAGGAGCGAGTTGATCTGGTCGTCTCGCGAGGCGATGGTCCGCGAGAGCGCCGAGACCCCGTCGAGGGCGGAGCGGAACTCCTCGGGGGTGTTGCGGGTCAGGTCGGCCAGCGTCGTCAGCGACTCCGCGAGCTGGTCGGTGTCGATGTCGGCGGAGGTCTCCGCCAGCCCGGAGAAGGCGTCGACCACGTCGAAGGGCGAGCTGGTGCGCTCGATCGGGATCTCGGAGCCGTCCTCGAGCTGTGACTCCCCCGCGGGCTCGAGGGAGAGGAACATCGCTCCCAGGAGCGTCTTGACCTTGATCGCCGCCTGCGTGAGCTCGCCGAACTCGGAGTCGGTCTTGACCCGGAAGGTGACGCGCACGTGTCCGTCCTCGAGCGTGACGTCCTCGACCTTGCCGACGCGCACGCCCGCGATGCGGACCTCGTCGTTGGCCTTGAGCCCGCCGGCCTCGCTGAAGGCGGCGTAGTAGGTGTCGCCGCCACCGATCAGCGGGAGGTCCTGGGCTCGGAAGGCGGCGACCAGCAGGAGCATCAGCACCGTGATGCTCGCCGCCCCGATGACCACGGGATTGCGTTCGCGGAAGGGCTTCATCCGAGATCACACCTTGCTGCGGACGTGTCGTAGTTGACTGGCACGGAGAGGTTGCCCGGGAGGCGCACCTTGCCCTGGAAGTTGCAGAGGTAGAAGTTGAACCAGGAGCCGTAGATCGCGGTCCGGCCCACCTTCTCCAGCTTGATCGGGAGCACCTGCAGGGCCCGGTCGAGCTCGCCCTTGTTGCGGGCGATGTTGGTGGTCAGGCGACGCAGCTGCTTGATGTCCTCGACGAAGGGGGGTCGGATGCCCTCGACGAGACCCGCGGTCTCGACCGACAGCGAGGAGATCTGGTCGAGCGAGCTCAGGATCGCCTGCCGGTCCTGCTTGAGGCCGGCGACGAAGGTGCGGAAGGTGATGATGAGGTCGCTCAGCTGGTCGTCGCGGTCGGCGAGGTCGTCGAGGACCGTGTTGAGGTTGGTGATCAGGTCGCCGATGACCTGGTCGCGCGCGGCGAGCGTGGAGGTGATGGACGCGGTGTTGCTCAGCAGGCTCTCGAGCGTCCCGCCCTCGCCCTGGAAGACCTGGACGACCTCGTAGGAGAGCTTGTTGATGTCGTCGGGCGACAGCGCCTCGAAGAGCGGCTTGAAGCCGTTGAACAGCACCGTGAGGTCGAGTGCCGGCGAGGTCTGGGCGACGGGGATGGTGTCGTTCTCCTGCAGCACCTCGGCGTCGCCGACCTGCTGGTCCAGCGCGATGTAGCGCTGGCCGACGAGGTTGCGGTAACGGATGGTGGCCGTGGTGGCCTGGTTGAGCATCGTGGTCTCTTCGACGCTGAAGGAGACCAGTGCCCGGTTGCGGTCGAAGATCTCGATGTCGTTGACGGTGCCGACCTTGACACCCGCGATGCGGATGTCGTCGCCCTTGACGACACCGGTCGCGTCCACGAACTCGGCCCGGTAGTCGCGCGAGCCCTGGAAGGAGAGGTTGCCGATCGTGACCACCAGCACCCCCGTCGCCAGGGTGGTGACCACGATGAAGACCACGAGCTTGATCAGGTCGTTGAAGGTGCGCTTGTCCAGGACAGCCATCAGCGGAGACTCACTTCCGCGCCACGGGCCAGCGGCCCCACGAGCAGGACGCTGAGGTCGGAGACCTCGGCGGCGGGCAGGCCGAAGCCGGGTCCCATGAGCTCCTTGAGCAGCGCCGACTCCTCGGAGCTGCCGGCTTCACCCGCGCCGTCGAAGAAGTAGTAACCCGGTGACACGCGAGAGGTCCCCTTGCCGGTCGGCTCGTCCACGCCGTCATCGAAGTCGGGCTGCCGCTTGAGCGGGTTCTCCTGGCTCCACGGAGGGCTCGGCAGGTTGAGGCAGGCCGGACCCCGGTCGACGGCGGTCCGTGGCTTGTCGTTGACGTTGTAGCCCCGCGGCTGGCGCGGCAGGGTCTCGAGCACGATGTGGAGCGTGAAGCCGCGGAAGGCCTCGGCCTGCAGCTTGCCGGCGTTGACGATGCCCCCGGTCAGGCACGGGAAGAGCGGGGCATAGCGCGAGAGGGTCCGCAGCTGGGGCTCCGAGACCTCGCCGAGCCGCACGAGGTTGTCGCCGTTGTCGTCGAGGAACGTGCGGGCGGTGTCGGAGAAGGCGGCGACGTCGGTGAAGAGCGCGTTGAGCTTGGCGGAGCGGTCCTCGAGGGTGCCCGTCGTGGTGATGGAGTTCTCGAGGATCTGGGCCACCTCGGGCAGCACGTCGCTGTAGATGTCGGAGACCTCCGCAGTCAGCCTCAGGTCCTCGACGAGGCCGGGGATCTGGGGGTTGAGCCGCTTGAGGTAGGCATCGACGGTCTCGAGGTTCTCGCCGATCGCGTCGCCGCGACCCTCGAGCGCCGTGGCCATGGCGTTGAGCGTCATGTTGAGGTCGGCCGGCTGGACGGCCCGCAGGAAGGGTAGGAGGTCGGAGAGGACCTGCTCGACCTCGGTGCTGACGTCGGTCCTGGTGATCACGTCGTCGACCGCGAGCTGGCCCTCGGGGCCGCCCTCGGGGATCTCGAGGCTGACGTACTTCTCACCGAAGAGCGTCTTGGGGATGATCGCGCCGGTCACGTTGGCCGGGATCGTGTCCATCTCCTCGGGGAAGATGCCGAGCGTGAGCTCTGCGCCGCCCTCCATCGTGTCGGCGGCGAGGACCTCGCCCACGATGACGCCGCGGATCTTGATGTCGGCTCGTGAGGGGAGCTGGAGACCGATCGAGGTCGTCTGGAGCTTGACCTCGTCGTAGTCGACGTACTTCTTGGTGAAGACGGCGAACGTGGCATAGACGCCCAGGACCAGCAGCGCCAGGAACGCCACGCCCAGGACCTTGTGGTTGCTCAGGATCTTCATCGGCTCATCCCGCCAGTCTCACGGTGGTGGTGGTGCCCCAGATGGCCATCGACAGGAACAGGTCGATGACGTTGATGGCCACGATGCTCGTGCGCACGGCGCGGCCCACGGCCACACCCACGCCCGCAGGGCCGCCGGAGGCGTTGTAGCCGTGGTAGCAGTGGATCAAGATGACCACGACCGCGAAGACCAGCACCTTGCCGAACGACCAGAGGACGTCACCAGGCGGCAGGAAGGCGTTGAAGTAGTAGTCGTAGGTGCCTGCGCTCTGGCCGTAGAACTGGGTGACGATCAACCGGCTGGCGAAGTAGGAGGAGAGGAGCCCGACGACGTAGAGCGGGACGATCGCGATGAGGCCGCCGACCACCCGGGTGGCGACGAGGAAGGGCATCGAGGGGATGGCCATCGTCTCGAGGGCGTCGACCTCCTCGGAGATCCGCATGGCGCCGAGCTGGGCGGTGAAGCCGCAGCCCACCGTGGCGGCGAGCGCGATGCCTGCCACCAGCGGCGCGATCTCGCGGGTGTTGAAGTAGGCGGAGACGAAGCCGGAGAACGCCGCGGTGCCCAGCTGGTTGAGCGCGGCGTAGCCCGAGAGACCGACCTGGGCGCCGGTGAAGAAGGTCATGCCGGCGATGACGCCGACCGTGCCACCGATGACTGCCAGTGACCCGGAGCCGAGGGTGACCTCGGCCAGGATGCGCATGATCTCCTTGGGGTAGCGCTTGATCGATCGCGGGATCGCGCGCAGGACACCCAGGTAGAACGCGAGCTGACCGCCGAGGTCGTTGAGCGACCCCAGTGGCTTCTCGTAGACGGACTTGATGCTGGCCATGGTCGTCAACCCGTCTTCGGTGGGATGACTTGGAGGTAGATCGTGCTCATCACGAAGTTCACGACGAACAGGAGCAGGAAGGTGATGACGACCGACTCGTTGACCGCGTCACCCACGCCCTTGGGCCCACCGCCCGCGTTCATGCCCTTGTAGGAGGCGACGATCGCGGCGATGAAGCCGAAGACCAGGGCCTTGAGCAGGCCGACCCAGAGGTCGGGCAGCTGGGCGAGGGCGGTGAAGCTCGCGACGTAGGCACCCGGCGTGCCGTCCTGGAGCACGACGTTGAAGACGTAGCCACCGGCGACGCCGACCACGCTGACCAGGCCGTTGAGGAAGAACGCGACCATCATGCAGGCGAGCACGCGCGGGACGACCAGGCGCTGGATCGGGTCGATGCCGAGCACCATCATCGCGTCGAGCTCTTCACGGATCTTGCGCGCGCCGAGGTCGGCGGCGATCGCCGAGCCACCTGCGCCGGCGATCAACAGGGCCGTGGCGATGGGCCCGGCCTGCTGGATGACCGCGAGGACGGAGGCGGAGCCGGTGAAGGACTGGGCCCCGAACTGCTTGATCAGGCCACCCACCTGGAGCGCGATGACCGCGCCGAAGGGGATGGCGACGAGTGCCGTCGGGATGATGGTGACCGAGGCGATGAACCAAGCCTGCTGCAGGAACTCCCGCAGCTGGAAGGGTCGTCTGAAGAGCGCTCGCCCGACGTCGAGACCGAAGGCAAAGAGCTTGCCTGCGGCGCCGACCGGGGCGAGGACCCTGGTCGCAGTGGATGCCACGAGGTCGTCGTCCCCCCGTCAGCTTCCGATTGTCATGGACATGTTTTCCTCGAACGAACCGGGAGGAGGGGTGACGCCGTTGTCGCGGCACCAGGCTCCGGGCTCGCGCTGGCTGCGGCGCGGGATGCCGCTGGACGGCTCCTGCTGCATCGGGATCGGCGGAAGGGGCGGCAGCTCCTGGCCCTCCTCGGCGGCGAGCTCGTCGGCGTCCTTCTCCTCCGACATCCCGATCGGACCGACCCGCTGCGCGTTGAGGAACTGGCGCACCACCGGCTCCTCCGAGCTCAGCAGCATCTCGCGCGGCCCGAACATCGCCAGGTGCCGGTGGTAGAGCAGGCCGATGTTGTCGGGGACCGTGCGGGCGGTGTTGACGTCGTGGGTCACGATCAGGAACGTCGCGTCGATCTGCGCGTTCAGGTCGATGATCAATTGGTTGAGGAACGCGGTGCGCACCGGGTCGAGACCCGAGTCGGGCTCGTCGAAGAGGACGATCTCGGGGTCCAGCACCAGGGCGCGGGCGAGGCCTGCGCGCTTGCGCATGCCGCCGGAGATCTCGCCGGGCAGCTTGTCCTCGGCACCGAGGAGACCGACGAGGTCCATCTTCTCCATCACGATGTCGCGGACCTCGGACTCGGACTTCTTGGTGTGCTCACGCAACGGGAAGGCCACGTTGTCGTAGAGGTTCATCGACCCGAACATGGCGCCGTCCTGGAACAGCACGCCGAAGAGCTTGCGGATCTCGTAGAGCTCCTTCTCCGAGCAGCTCGCGATGTCGGTGCCCTCGATGATGATCGAGCCCGCGTCAGGCTTGAGGAGCCCGATCAGGGTCTTGAGGAACACCGACTTGCCGGTTCCCGAGGGGCCGAGCATGACGCAGATCTCCCCCGCAGGGATCGTCAGCGACACGTCGCCCCAGATCAGCTGCTTGCCGAATGACTTCGTGAGGTTGTTGACCTTGATCTCTACGCCCATGTCGTCTCTCTCCCTCGACCCCGAACCAGTGCACGGGTCGTGGCTGCGCCGAACTGCGCGCAGACCCCACTCGCCAGTAACAACGCTGCTACCGCGAGGAGGTTACGCGGGATTGTGCCCCGCGTCACCGTTTGGTCAACGTCCGAGATGTAGCTGTGACCCGGAGTCAGGCGGAGCTGGACGCACCACAGGCGGCCACCCCCTGGGGGATGACCGCCTGCAGCGGTGGTACGTGCCCGTGACGGCCCCTCGATCCCGGAGGATCAGGCCCTCACGAGCCGCGGGTCACTTGAGCGTGACGGTGGCGCCGGCGGCCTCGAGGGCCTCCTTCGCCTTCTCCGCAGCGGCCTTGTCGACCTTCTCGACGACAGCCTTCGGCGCGGCCTCGACCAGCTCCTTGGCCTCCTTGAGACCGAGGGAGGTCAGGGCGCGCACCTCCTTGATGACGTTGATCTTCTTCTCGCCGGCAGCCTCGAGGATGACGTCGAACTCGTCCTGCGCAGCCTCCTCCTCGCCACCGGCGGCGCCGCCGGCAGCAGGAGCAGCGGCAACAGCGGCGGGAGCAGCGGCGGTCACGCCGAAGGTCTCCTCGAACTGCTTCACGAACTCCGAGAGCTCGATGAGGGTCATTTCCTTGAACGCGTCGAGCAGCTCGTCAGTGCTGAGCTTCGCCATGGTGGCGGTTCCTTCCATTCGGTGGTCCGCCGCACGCGGTGGACCGGGTTTCAGGTGGTGGTTGCCGAGGTCCTGGATCAGGACTCGGTGGCTTCGCCCTCATCGGAGGCGGCAGCCTCGTCAGCGGGGGTCTCGTCGGCAGCTGCCTCCGGGACCTCCTCAGCGGCGGCCGGTGCAGAATCAGCTTCTGCGCCGGCACCACCTGCGAGGATCGAGGGGTCCTGCTCTGCCTTCGCCTGGAGTGCACCGGCGAGCCGGGCAGCCTGGGCGAGAGGGGCGTTGAGCAGGTAGACGGCCTGGCTGAGAGAAGCGAGCATGGCGCCCGCCATCTTGCCCAGGAGCACCTCGCGCGACTCGAGGTCGGCGAGCTTGCCGATCTCCTTCGCGTCGAGGATGTTGCCGTCCAGGACTCCGCCCTTGATGACAAGGGTGGGGTTGGCCTTGGCAAAGTCACGCAGACCCTTGGCCGCCTCGACGACGTCGCCCTTGATGAAGGCGATCGCGGTCGGGCCGGTCAGCAGGTCGTCGAAGCCGGAGATGCCCACCTCATTGGCGGCGATCTTGGCCAGCGTGTTCTTGACCACGGCGTAGTTGGCGTTCTCACCGAGGGAGCGGCGAAGGTTCTGCAGCTCCTTGACGGTGAGACCGCGGTACTCGGTCAGCACGGCGCCAGCGGAGTCGTTGAACGAGTCAACGATCTCCGCGACGGCGGCTTCCCTGTCTGCCCGCGCCATGGGTCTCCTTCCGGACTGCGAGACCACCGCGCCGGATCCGTCGAAATGACGAACGCCCCGAGCGCAGGAGCTCAGGGCGTGGACTTCGCAGCCGGGCTGCGGGTCTTGCTCTTCTCACCTGCGCGGGCCGTCCACATCACTGCGGAAGCTTCGGTCTGGCTGCTGATGCAGCCCGACAACCGGCGGTCTCTGGATTCAGATCGGAACTCTACGGCCCAGGTGACGACCCGCCAAATCGAGCGTCTCGCGGCCGGCTCGGTCCAGACCGTTCCCACGGGCGCCGATCCACCCCTACCCTGCTCTCACCGAGGACTGTCTGCGAGGAGGCGGTGGGGACCGTGACTGCGACCGCCGGCGCGCACAGGGCCGCGAGCATCGACGAGGTCCTCGAGCGCATGACCCTGATCGAGACGTCGCTGCCCGCCGGCGACGGGGTCGCCACCTTCAACAGGATGTACACGCACGTGACGCGACTGGTGCGTGACGCGGTGAGCGGGGACGAGTTCGTCAGCGCCGAGTTCCTCGAGCGTCTCGACGTCCACTTCGCCAACCTGTTCTTCGACGCGCATGCCGCCGACGCCGCCGGGACCCCGGTCCCGCCGGCGTGGGCGCCCCTCTTCGAGGCACGCAGCAAGCCCAGGACGCACCCCATCCAGTTCGCGTTGGCCGGGATGAACGCCCACATCTCGCACGACCTCCCCTTCGCCGTCGTCGCGACCTGCCAGGAGCTCGGCATCGTGCCCGAGGACCGCACGCCCGAGCACCAGGACTTCACCCGCACCAACGACGTCCTCGAGAGCGCGGCCGACGAGATCAAGGAGTGGTTCAGCAGCGGGCTGGTCGCCCGGCTCGACGCGATGGGCGGCCGCGTCGACGACGGGTTCGCCATGTTCGCGATCCACGTGGCTCGGGCCGCCGCCTGGGAGGGCTCCCAGATGCTGTGGCAGCTCACCGACAACCCGGTGATGGACCAGATCTTCCGCGGCTCGCTGAGCCGCGGAGTGGCACTGGCCAACCGCGGCATCCTGCTCTAGACGGCGGTCGGGACCACCCCGGCAAGCACCCCGGCAATCACCCCTGGGGTCCGGACCGCGGCGACGAAGCCCCTGCACATGACACCGACCCGCCCGGAGATCCGGGCGGGTCGGTGCGCGACCTGAGGTCGGGGGCCGGGATCAGGCCTGGCCCTCGTCCTCCGACGCGACGTTGCGCGTGCGGTTGGGGTCGACCTGGACGCCGGGGCCCATGGTCGTGGAGACGGTGACCTTCTTGAGGTAGCGACCCTTGGAGCTGGCCGGCTTGAGCCGCAGCACCTCCTCGAGGGCTGCCGCGTAGTTCTCGGCCAGCTGAGCCTCGGCGAAGGACGCCTTGCCGATGATGAAGTGCAAGTTGGCGTGACGGTCCACGCGGAACTCGATCTTGCCGCCCTTGATGTCGCTCACGGCCTTGGCGACGTCAGGCGTCACGGTGCCGGTCTTGGGGTTGGGCATGAGGCCGCGGGGGCCGAGCACGCGGCCGAGGCGGCCGACCTTGCCCATCATGTCGGGCGTGGCGACGACGGCGTCGAAGTCGAGCCATCCGCCGTTGACCTTCTCGATGAGCTCGTCGCCACCGACGACGTCGGCGCCGGCCTCGCGGGCGGCATCAGCCTTGTCACCGTTGGCGAACACCAGGACACGGGCGGTCTTGCCGGTGCCGTGGGGGAGGTTGACGGTGCCGCGGACCATCTGGTCGGCCTTGCGGGGGTCGACGCCGAGTCGCATGACGACGTCGACGGTCTCGTCGAACTTCTTCTTGCTCGAGGACTTGGCGATCTTGATCGCGGCGAGCGGGGCGTAGAGCTCGTCCTGCACGAACGTCTCCGCGGCTGCACGGTAGGTCTTGCTGCGCTGCATGTCTGGTTCTCTTCTCTGTGTCCAGGTGTGGTCTCGGTGGGCCAGCGCGGCCCTGCCACAGGTGCTGTGGTGCTGGGATGCGGTCGCGAGGGGCGCGAGCGCAGGGAGGTCAGCTGGTGGTGACGCCCATGGAACGAGCGGTGCCCTCGACGATCTTCATCGCGGCCTCGAGGTCGTTGGCGTTGAGGTCGGGCAGCTTGGTCGTGGCGATCTCGCGGACCTGGTCCTTGGTCAGCTTGCCGACCTTCTCCTTGTGCGGGACACCCGAACCCTTCTTGAGGCCGGCGGCCTTCTTGATGAGCTCAGCAGCCGGAGGCGTCTTGGTGATGAAGGTGAAGGAGCGGTCCTCGTAGATGGTGATCTCGACGGGGATCACGTTGCCGCGCATGGACTCGGTCTGGGCGTTGTAGGCCTTGCAGAAGTCCATGATGTTGACGCCGTGGGGGCCGAGGGCCGTACCGACGGGCGGGGCCGGGGTCGCGGCGCCGGCCTGGAGCTGCACCTTGACCAGTGCTGCGATCTTCTTCTTGGGAGGCATTTCTATGAATCCTTTGTGCTTGTGTCTTCGTGGTCATCTCGAGGTCGTGCCCGGCGCGGCCGGGCAGGACTTCTGCCACCTGGGTGTTGCGGGTCGTGCGGTCGTGCGGTGGTGCCGTGCGGGTGAGCTCAGACCTTCTGGATCTGGCTGAAGCTCAGCTCGACCGGGGTCTCCCGGCCGAAGATCTCGACGAGGGCCTTGACCCTCTGGGACTCGGCGTTGATCTCGGTGATCGTGGCGTGGAGCGTCGCGAAGGGACCGTCGACGACCATCACCGAGTCGGAGATGTCGAAGTCGGCGACCTCGATGGTCTTCTTGGCGGTCGTGGCGCCGCCCTTGACCGGCGTGCCGGCGGCCGCGGCCTCGGCCTCGGCCTTGGCGATCACGGCCGGGGCGAGCATGTTCTCGACCTCGGACATGCTCAACGGGACGGGCTGGTGGCTGTGGCCCACGAAGCCGGTGACCGACGGCGTGTGGCGCACGGTCGACCAGGACTCGTCGGTGAGGTCCATCCGGACCAGGACGTATCCGGGGAGGGCCGGCTTGGTGCGGGTGCGGCGCTGGCCGTTCTTGATCTCCACGACGTCCTCGATGGGGACGACGATCTCGTGGATGTAGTCCTCCATGTTCAAGGAGATGATGCGGTTCTCGAGGTTGGACTTCACCCTGTTCTCCATGCCGGAGTAGGTGTGCACGACGTACCAGTCACCGGGCTTGGCCCACAGCTCGTCGCGGAAGACCTCGAGCGGGTCGCGCTCGGCGTCCTCGGCCGCCTCCTCGGCGATGTCTGCCTCGGCGTCCTCGGCTGCCTCGACGGCGTCGTCGTCGGACTCGAGGGCCGACTCGTCGACGTCGACAGCGGCCTCGACCGTCTCGGCGACCACGTCGTCGAGCACGTCCTCGGCAGCGGCGACCTCGTCAGCGACGGGCTCACCGGCCAGCTCGGCGTCGAGCGTGTCGTCGTCAGTGGCGACGTCCTCGGGGGCGGTGCCCTCGGCGGCGTCTTCGGGGCTGACCTGCTCGAGGGTCTCCTCGACGTCCGCCGTCGCCGGCGTCTGCGTGGTCTCGACCGACTCGTCCTGCTCTGACACGTGTTGCTCCATCACCTTGCGTTGGTTGGCCCGAGGGCTCGTGGTGCGTGGTCCTCGGCGCGGATGATCCACGCCGGCCGGCTCAGAGGTCGGAGCCGCCCGTGAACACGGCGAAGGCGAGCTTGCCGAGGCCGAGGTCGAGGGACGCGATGAGCGCCATCATGAAGATCACGAACACCATGACCACGATGAAGTACGTGACCAGCTGCTCCTGGGTCGGGTAGACCACCTTGCGCAGCTCGGCCACGACCTGGCGGTAGAACGTCGGGATGCTGGTGCGCTTCTCGGCCTTGCTGTCGCGGGGACCGCCGACTGCCTTGCTGTCCGACACACCCTCACCTCTTCCTTCGTCCGACCGGACCATGCGGCCCGGAGGTCTTGCCTGTCCTGCGGTTCGTGCTGTTCGCAGGGCACGAGGGACTTGAACCCCCAACCTTCGGTTTTGGAGACCGATGCTCTACCAGTTGAGCTAGTGCCCTCCGCGATCTCCCCGCCTGTGCGCACCCGAGGTCCGGGCGCGACAAAGCCTGTGGGAAACAACCAAACGGAGTCTACGGGCAAGTCGAAGCCTTCGTCCAAACGCCTCTACGATGACAGGCATGTCTGACGTCCCCACCACCCCCGCCAGCTCCCCCAGCAACCCGCGCGAACGCCGGGTCTCACGCCGCATCGGCGCCATCGCCGAGTCGGCGACGCTGAAGGTCGATGCGAAGGCCAAGGCACTCAAGGCCGAGGGCCGGCCCGTCATCGGGTTCGGCGCCGGAGAGCCGGACTTCCCGACGCCCGACTACATCGTCGAGGCGGCCGTCGATGCGTGTCGCGACCCCAAGAACCACCGCTACACCCCGGCCGGCGGCCTGCCCGAGCTCAAGAAGGCCATCGTCGCCAAGACCAAGCGCGACAGCGGCCTCGAGATCGAGGCCAACCAGGTGCTGGTCACCAACGGCGGCAAGCAGGCGATCTACGCCGCGTTCGCCGCGATGATCGACCCGGGCGACGAGGTCATCGTGCCCGCGCCCTACTGGACCACCTACCCCGAGGCCATCCAGCTCGCGGGAGGCGTCGCCGTGGAGGTGCTCGCGGACGAGACGCAGGACTACAAGGTGAGCGTCGAGCAGCTCGAGGCGGCTCGCACCGACCGGAGCAAGGTGCTGCTCTTCGTCTCGCCCTCCAACCCGACCGGATCGATCTACACCGCCGACGAGATCCGCGCGATCGGGGCCTGGGTCGAGGAGCACGACCTGTGGGTGCTCACCGACGAGATCTACGAGCACCTCGTCTACGACGACGCCGACACCGGCTCGATGCCGGTCCTGTGCCCCTTCCTCCAGGACAACTGCGTCATCGTCAACGGTGTCGCCAAGACCTACGCGATGACCGGCTGGCGGGTCGGCTGGATGGTCGGGCCCGCCGACCTCGTCAAGGCCGCGACCAACCTGCAGTCGCACGCGACCTCCAACGTCGCCAACGTCGCGCAGCGCGCCGCCATCGCGGCCCTCACGGGCGACCTGTCGGCCGTGGACGAGATGAAGGTGGCCTTCGACCGCCGCCGGCACAAGATCGTCTCGATGCTCAACGACATCGACGGCGTGCTGTGCCCGATGCCCGGGGGCGCGTTCTACGCCTACCCCTCGGTCAAGGGGCTGCTGGGCAGGGAGCACGGCGGCCGGCTGATCGAGACCTCGGCCGAGCTGGCCGACTACATCCTCGATGCCACCGAGGTCGCGGTCGTCCCCGGTGAGGCCTTCGGCTCCCCGGGCTACCTGCGGCTGTCCTACGCGCTGGGCGACGACGACATCGTCGAGGGCATCACGCGCCTGCAGAAGCTCTTCTCCTGACCGCGCCACGGGACCTCCGGACGCTGCCGAAGGCCCACCTGCACCTGCACTTCACGGGCTCGATGCGGCATCGGACGTTGCTCGAGCTGGCCGAGCGCGACGGCATCGTGCTGCCGGACTCGCTGGTGGCGGAGTGGCCACCGACCCTGCGCGCCACCGACGAGAAGGGCTGGTTCCGCTTCCAGCGCCTCTACGACGTCGCGCGCACCGTCCTGCGCACGGAGTCCGACGTACGACGACTGGTGCTGGAGGCCGCCGAGGACGACGTCCGCGACGGGGGACGGTGGCTGGAGATCCAGGTCGACCCGAGCGGCTACGCCGCGCGCTTCGGGGGGATCACGGCCTTCACCGACCTGGTCCTCGACGCCGTGCGGGACGCCTCACGACACACGGGGCTCGGCATGGCGGTCGTCATCGCCGCCAACCGCACGCGCCACCCGCTCGACGCCCGGACGCTGGCGCGCCTGGCCGCCCAGTACGCCGGGCGGGGCGTGGTCGGCTTCGGGCTCTCCAACGACGAGCGGCGCGGCACCACGGCCGACTTCGCGAGCGCCTTCGCGATCGCCGAGCGGGCCGGACTGGTGCTGGCCCCGCACGGCGGCGAGCTGCTCGGGCCGGACAGCATCCGCACCTGCCTCGACTCCTTGCACGCGCACCGCCTCGGTCACGGCGTCCGGGCCGCGGAGGACCCGGCGCTGCTCGCACGCATCGTGGAGGCGGGGGTCGCGCTGGAGGTCTGCCCGGTCTCCAACGTGGCCCTGGGCGTCTACTCCGACCTCAGCTCCGTGCCGCTCCCGACGCTGCTGGCCGCGGGCGCCACCGTGGCCCTGGGCGCGGACGACCCGCTGCTCTTCGGCTCCCAGCTGGCCGCGCAGTACGCCACGATGCGCGCGGCGCACGAGCTGACCGATGCCGACCTCGCCGCCCTGGCCCGCATGTCGCTGCGCGCCTCGTCCGCCCCGCAGGAGCTGGTGAGTGCGGCGATGGCCGACATCGACGCCTGGCTCGCGGCGGACCCCGTCCACCAGGACACCGGTCCGGTTTGCTCCGACGACCACCTGGGAACATCCTCACCGTGACCACCCAGGGACCGCCCGAGCCGGACGAGACACCATCCTCAGGCACCCCCTCAGGCGACCCGGGCCCGCAGTGGCCGACCTACGACCCCGCGGGCGCGAGCCCGCCACCGAACCCCTACGGCCCCCCTGCCGGCGGCCCGGGCGACGACATGCCGCCTCCCCCGCAACCCGGCTACGGCACCGGCGCCCACGGTGCGCCCGGCTACGGGGCGCAGTACGGGGCGCAGTACGGGGCGCAGTACGGGGCGCCGGGCTACGGCAGCGTGGCCAAGAACAGCACGGCGACCACCTCGATGGTGCTGGGCATCATCGCGGTGGTGTCGCTCCTCGCGACCCCGTTCTGCTGCATCACGCTGCCGGGGGTGTTCACCGGCCCGTTCGCGATCTTCACCGGGCTGAAGGCCAAGCGCGAGATCGACCAGCACCCCGGCTACTTCGGCAACAGGGGCCAGGCCATCGCCGGTCTCGCCACCGGGATCGTGGCCACCGTGCTCACGGTGCTCCTCGTCGCCGCCGTCGTGGCCTTCTTCGTGTTCACCGACTGGGACGGCTCGGACTACTCGCGCTACTGAGTCGCCGTCTCACAACGTGCAGCCGAGGAGGACCGGTTCGTTGACGAGCCGGATCCCGAACGTGGCCTCGACCCCGTCGCGGACCTCGCGAGCCAGCGCGAGGAGGTCCTCGGTCGTGGCACCGCCACGGTTGGTCAGGGCCAGCGTGTGCTTGCCCGACAGGGCGGCCGGGCCGCCGCCGTGGCCCCGCTGGAAGCCGGCCTGCTCGATCAGCCAGGCCGCACTCGTCTTGACGCCGCCCTCGACCGGCCAGGCGGGGGCACCGTCGGGGACGAGCTCGGGGGCGACGACGGGGTTGGTGAAGAAGGAGCCCGCGCTCCAGGTGTCGTGGTCGGCGGCGTCGAGCACCATGCCCTTGCCCCGCCGCAGGCCCAGCACGCTCCGGCGCACGTCGACCAACGGGGCGCGCTGCCCGGGCTCGACGCCCAGGGTGCGCGCCAGCTCGGCGTAGCCCACCGGGGCGCCGAGCGCGCCCTGGCGGAACTGGAAGGTGACGCTGAGGACGACGTGACGACCGGGATCGGCCTTGAACCGGGAGTGGCGGTAGGCGAAGCGGCAGTCGGCGTTGGCGAAGGTGCGCACGTTGCGCCGTGAACGGTCCCAGACCCGGACCGAGGCGATCGTCTGCGACACCTCCTGCCCGTAGGCACCGACATTCTGGATCGGGGTCGCTCCCACCGAGCCGGGGATGCCGGAGAGCGCCTCGATGCCGACCCAGCCGCGGTCGACGGCGCTCGCCACGAGACCGTCCCAGGACTCCCCCGCGGCCACCGTGACCAGGACGCCGCCACACGTCGCGTCGTCGCCCTCGACATCGGGGCTGACCCCGGTGGTGGCGACCTGCACGACCGTGCCCGCGAACCCGTCGTCGGCGACCACCAGGTTGCTGCCACCCCCGAGGACCAGGAGGGGCTCGCCGGCCTCGTCGGCACGTCGTACGGCGTCGACCAGGTCGGCCTCGCTGCGCGCCACGACGAACGTGGCGGCCGGTCCGCCGAGGCGGAGCGTGGTGTGGTCGGCGAGCAGCGCGGTGATCCGGCTCAGGCACGGACGACGGCCTTGGGCATGCCGAGGACCTTCTGCCCCTGGCAGGTGACGGTGAGCGCGATGCTGGTGAGCCCGGCCTCGACGCCCTTCACCTCACCGGCGACCTCGATGTCGACGCCGCCCTCGGCGGGGACCACGACGGGGTTGGTGAACTTGCAACCGAGACTGACGACCTCCGCCCCGGGGAACCAGTCGCCGACGGCGCGGGCTGTGAGCGCCATCGTGTACATCCCGTGCGCGATCACCCCGGGGAGCCCGACGCTCAGGGCGACCGACTCGTCCTGGTGGATGGGGTTGTGGTCCCCGCTCGCAGCGGCGTAGCGGACCAGGTCGGCGCGGGTGATCGTGAAGGTGTGGGTCGACAGGCTCACGCGTCGGCCCCCCGGTGCACCAGCGTGGCGCTGGTGGAGCAGACGACCTCGCCGGACGCGTCGGTCACCACGCTGGTGGTGCCGATGATGTCGTTGCCGGCGATCTGGCGCAGGCTCGCGACCGTGAGGGTCGCGCGGAGCACGTCACCGGGCACGACCGGCCGCTCGTGGGCGAACTTCTGCTCGCCGTGGACGATGCGGAACAGGTCGACCTGCTCGGCCTCGAGGAAGGCGTTCATCGCGTCGAAGGCCAGCACGATGGGGAACGTGGCGGGCGCCGGGCCCCCGTCGTAGGACGTGGCACCGGTGGCGAGGGCGAAGTCGCGGACCTGCTCGTGCGAGATCGTCCGGGGCGGAGTCGGGGGGAAGGCACGCCCGACGAGTGACTGGTCGACTGGCATGGGTCCAACCTAGTGCGCGGTGTCCTGGTCCGGAAACACACGGACCCGCCGCACCAGGTGCGACGGGTCTCTTCTCACCGGCTCATCTGCATGAGCCGGCGGGTGGTGCAACGTCAGCGGGTCTCGCGGTGCGCCTTGTGGGTGCGGCAGCGCGGGCAGAACTTCGCCAGCTCGAGACGGTCGGGGTCGTTGCGACGGTTCTTCTTGGTGATGTAGTTGCGCTCCTTGCAGTCCACGCACGCGAGCGTGATCTTGGGGCGAACATCGGAGCTCTTGCTGGCCACGGGAAGTCCTTCGTCGAAGTGCAGTTGTTCGTGCGTAGCGAGGGCGGGACTCGAACCCGCGACACCACGATTATGAGTCGTGTGCTCTAACCACCTGAGCTACCCCGCCATGGGGTGGGGTGAGCTCCGGTGGAGAGCCCTGGACCCAGAGCCCCTTTACGGAATCGAACCGTAGACCTTCTCCTTACCATGGAGACGCTCTGCCGTCTGAGCTAAAGGGGCAACGACGGAGAACTGTACAAGAGGTCCTGCTGAGGGAGAAATCGGCCCCTCGCCCGACCTCGGAGCGCCCCGTCAATCCTGGATCCGGGCCCACGGCGAGGCCTCCTCGAGCTCGTAGGCGAGCTCCAGGAGCATGGCCTCACGACCCGCTCCCGCGCCGAACATCATGCCTTGCGGGAGGCCCTCGGCGGTCGTGGCCAGCGGCAGGGAGATGGCGGGATCCCCGGTGACGTTCTGCAACGGGGTGAAGGCCACCCAGGCCATCAGCCGCTCCATGATGCTCTCGTAGTCCTGCGTGGGGTCCAGGTGACCGACCGCGGGCGTGGGGGTCGCCAGCGTGGGGGTGAGGACCACGTCGTGGCGCTGGAAGAACGCTGTCGAGAGGTGCTTGGCGCCCTTGAGCCGGCGGATCGTCCCGGGCAGCCGGTGCAGGTTGCGCCGGCAGTGCCGGTCGAGTCCCAGGGTCAGGTTGTCGAGGTTGTGGGGGGCCCAGCTGCGCCCGTGCCGGCGCCGCCCGGTGCGCACCAGGAACATCGCCAGCATCGCCCAGTAGAGCAGGAAGTCGTCACGGAAGGAGTCGGGGACCATCAGCGTCCCGACGGGCTCCACGTGGTGCCCCAGGGCCTCGAGACGGGCGGCCACCTGCTCGGTCAGGGCCGTCACCTCGGGGGTCGCCGCGACCCCCATGCCCGCGGTGTTGAGCGCCACCCGCAGACGACGCCGCCCCGGGCGGCTGATGTCGCCGATGGGCGGCATGGCCAGGGCGCGGTAGACCTTCTCGGACTCGCGGAAGAAGGCCGCCGTGTCGCGCACGGAGCGGGTCAGCACCCCGTCGGAGACGATCCGGATCGGCATGTCCCGCATCAGCTTGTCCTGAGCGGTCCGGTCCCGGGTCGGCTTGAGCCCCACCAGTCCGTTGACGCTGGCCGGGATCCGGATCGATCCGCCGCCGTCGTTGGCGTGCGCGATCGGCACCGCACCCGCCGCGACCAGGGCGGCCGACCCGGCCGACGAGGCGCCGGCGACGTGGTCGGTCGACCACGGTGAGCGGACGGCGCCCAGCCGGGGATGCTCCGCGGCACCGGAGAAGCCGTACTCCGAGAGCTGCGACTTGCCGAGGGCGACCAGGCCGGTGGCGCGGTACATCCGCGCGAGGTCCCCGTCGAGCGGCGCGGGGCGACCGACGTAGGAGTCGGTGCCGTCCTGGGTCGGCATGCCCGCCACCGCCACGTTGTCCTTGAGGACGCTCGGCACCCCGCAGAAGAAGCCGGGCCGCGGGTCCCGTGCCTCCAGGCGCGCCCGCTCGAAGGCTCGGTAGGCCATCGCGTTGAGGTCGGGATCGACGCGCTCGACCCGGGCGATGGCCGCGTCGACCGCCTCGGGGACGGAGACGGCGCCCGCATGGAGGGCGTGGACGAGCCCGACGGCGTCGAGCTCCCCCAGGGCATCGTCGGAGAAGGCGTGGACGCGGTTCATGGTCCTCAACCTAACCGGAGGGGGCACCGGCGCGGAGCCCGCCGTGAGGTGGTCCGGACCGGGTCCGGCTCAGAGGAGGACGCCGAGCAGCAGGGGCAGCAGGAGGCTCATCGCGAGCGCGGTGAGCCCCATCGAGAGCCCGGCGAACGCACCCTCGGTCTCGTCGTCGGCGAGCATCCTGGAGGCGCCGATGCCGTGGGAGACCGCGCCCTGGGCGAGCCCCCGCGCGCGGTGGTCACGCACCCGCAGCAACGTGAGGACGGCGGGACCGGCCACCGCTCCCAGGATGCCGGCGAGGATCGCCAGCACCGCTGCGAGCGCCGGGATGCCCCCGCCTGCCTCGGCCAGCGCGATCGCGACCGGCGTCGTGGCGGCCTTGGGCGCCGTCGTACGGGCGAGGACCTCGTCGGCCCCCAGGGCCCGCACCAGCAGCACGGCGCTGCTGATGGACACCGCAGCTCCCAGGAGGATCGCCACCGCCATCGGCACGAGGAAGCCCCGGAGCCGGTGGGCCTGGCGGTGCAGGGGGATGGCGAGAGCCACGGTCGCGGGACCGAGCAGGAAGGCGATCAGCTCGGCCCCGGCGCGGTAGTCGACGTAGTCGACGTCGAGCAGCGTGATGACCGGCGCCACCAGCACGATCGCCACCAGCACCGGTTGCGCCAGGGCGTGCCCGCCGGTGCGGGCCTGCACCTCGCGGCCGATCCGGTAGGCACCCAGGGTCAGCACGAGCATGAGCAGCGGCGACGTGCGCAGCCACTCCCAGGTTTCGGTCATGCTGCCGGTCCTGGCCGGCGTCCGGCGGGCAGCCAGCGCTCGAGGAGGGTGGTGGTCCAGCCGACCACGGCGAGGCCCAGCAGCCACGAGCCCACGAGCGCGACGGCGAGCGGCAGGAGGTTGTCGCGGATGAGGGCGGCGTAGGCGACGACGCCGACGCCGGCCGGGACGAAGAGCAGCTGGAGGTGGCGCAGGAGCGCCGTCCCGGCCCGCACCACCGCCGCCCCGTCGTCCACGCGGCGCAGCCGCAGCACCACGAAGAGCACGAGCATCCCGACCACGGGGCCGGGCACGGGCGCGCCGAGCAGCCGGACCAGGACCTCGCCGACGAGCTGACAGACCAGGAGCCAGGTCAGGCCCGTGATCAAGCCGTGCCTCGTCGGTGGCAGCCGACCAGGTGGGGGTCGAAGACCCCGATCGCCTCGCACAACGCCTGCATCGTCGTCGGCCCGACGAAGGCGAAGCCGCGCTTCTTCAGGGCCTTGGCCAGGGCGAGGGACTCGGCGGAGGTGGTCGCCTGCGCGTCGGTGTCCCGCGGCGCCGGTGGCACCTCGGGGGCGAAGCCGAGCACGAAGGCCTCGAGACCGATGTCGTCGCGCAGCGCGAGCGTCGCCCGGGCGTTGGTGACCGCGGCCTCGATCTTGCGACGGTTGCGCACGATGCGGACGTCCTGCATCAGGCGGGTGACGTCGCCCTCGTCGAAGCCCGCGACCCCGGCGGCGTCGAAGCCGAGGAAGACGTCGCGGAAGGCCTCGCGCTTGTTGAGGATCGTGGACCAGGAGAGCCCCGACTGGAAGGCCTCCAGGGTGAGCCGCTCGAGGTAGGCCGCCTCGCCGCTGACCCGCTCGCCCCACTCGGTGTCGTGGTAGTCGCGCATCACCCCGGGCCCGCCGGCCCAGGGGCAGCGCGGCACGCCGTCCTCACCCACCACCGGGCCCATCACCGGGCCCATCAGCGGCGGTCCTTGAGCCGCACGTGGGGCATGGGAGGCGCAGGGATGGGCGGGTTGGGGTCCCCCACCGGGATGCCGAAGCGCCCGGCGACGAGGCCGCCGTCGACGACCTGCGCCTGCCACTCCTCCCGGAACCGCACGATCTCCTCGTGGCTGCGACCCACGAAGTTCCACCACATGACGATGGACTCGCCGAAGGGCGGGCCCCCGAGGAGCAGCGCACGCACCGGCTCGTCCCCCGCCGTCAGCCGGAGCGTGTCGCGACCCGGCGGGACGTAGACGAGGTCGTGGGCGGCAGCGGTCGTGCCCGCGACCTCGACCGCACCGCGGTCGACCAGCAGACCCAGCTCGTAGGAAGGGTCCACGGCGAGGTCGAGCGTGGCCCCCGTCGCGAGCAGCAGCTCCACGCCCAGCAACGGGGTGGCGGTCTCGACCGGGGAGGTGTCCCCGAGCAGGGACCCGAGGAAGACCCGCGCCTCCCAGCCGTCCCCGGCGATCGGCGTCGGGGCGTGGTGGGCGAATCCCGGCGCGGCGTCACGGGCGGCGTCGGGCAGCGCCACCCAGAGCTGGGCGCCGTGCAGGGTCGTCGTGCCCGGCGTCGACATCTCGGAGTGGCTGATCCCGCGACCCGCGCTCATCAGGTTGACCTCGCCGGGACGCACCATGGCGTGGTGCCCGCCGCTGTCGCGGTGCTCGATCTCGCCGGAGAACAGCCAGCTCACGGTCTGCAGCCCGGTGTGGGGATGGGGCGTGACGGCCATGCCGCCGCTGTCGCCCACGTCGTCGGGTCCGTAGTGGTCCACGAAGCACCACGCGCCGATCAGCGATCGCTGACGCTGCGGCAGCGTCCGTCGTACGGTCATGGCCCGCGGACCGCCCAGGGGCACGTCGCGCGGCGCCATGACCTCGACGTCGGCGGACACCGCCGTCGCACACGTCACCTCGTCGGGGTGTCGGTCCGGGTTGCTCATGCGACCATCCTGCCCCAGCCGCAGGGGCCGGTCAGGACAGGTGCGTGGGCTGCGGGCTCCGCTTCGGCTCGTCACCGCGTCCGTCGAGCGACACCTGTGAGGAGCCTGCCTGGCTCGCGCCCACCGGGCCGCCGTCACTGGGCTCCAGGCGCACGACCACGGACTTGTAGGCCGGCTGGTTGCTGCCGTCGGCCTTGGAGTCCAGCGGCACCAGGGGGTTGGTCTCGGGGTAGTAGGCGCCGGTGCACCCGCGCGGGGTGTCGTAGGAGACCACGCGGAAGGCGGGCGCCTGTCGCTCGATGCCGTCCTCCCACTCGCTCACGATGTCGACCATCTGGCCCTCCTCCAGCCCCAGGGCCACGATGTCGTCAGGGTTGACGAAGACGACGCGGCGCCCGTTCTTGATGCCGCGGTAACGGTCGTCGAGCCCGTAGATCGTGGTGTTGAACTGGTCGTGGGAGCGCATCGTCTGGAGCAGCAGCCGTCCCTCGGGCACGTGGAGCACCGAGGTGGGGGTGCACGTGAAGATCGCCCGGTCCTTGGTCGTCGGGAACGTGCGGGTGTCGCGCGGCGGGTGCGGCAGCACGAAGCCGCCGGGCTGCGCGACCTTCTCGTCGTACGCCGCGCAGCCGGGCACCACGCGCGCGATCCGGTGGCGGACCTCGCTGTAGTCGGCGCGGAAGGCCGCCCAGGGGATGCCGTGGCGCTCACCGATGGTGGCCTCAGCCATCGAGCAGACGATGTCGACCTCGGACTTGAGGTGCCGCGACGCCGGCTCCAGCGGACCGACCGAGGAGTGCACCGAGCACAGGGAGTCCTCGACGGTCACCCGCTGGGAGGGGTGACCACCGGTGTGGTCCTTCTCGCTGCGCCCCAGCGCCGGCAGGATCAACGCCTGCGTGCCGGTGACGACGTGCGAGCGGTTGAGCTTGGTCGACACGTGCACGGTCATGGCGGCCCTGCGGAAGGCGTCCTCGGTGACCCCGGTGTCGGGCGCGGCCGAGACGAAGTTGCCACCCATGCCGAAGAAGAACTTCGCCCTGCCGTCCCGCAGCGCCTTGATGGCGGCGACGGCGTCGTAGCCGTGCTCGCGGGGCGGCTCGAAGCCGAACTCGTCGCGGATCGAGTCCAGGAAGTGCTCGGGGGCGCGCTCCCAGATGCCCATCGTGCGGTCGCCCTGCACGTTGGAGTGCCCGCGCACGGGGAAGAGGCCGGCACCGGGCTTGCCGATGTCGCCGCGCAGGAAGGACAGGTTGGCGATCTCCTTGACCGTCGCCACGCCGTTCTTGTGCTGCGTGATGCCCATCGCCCAGCAGTAGACGGTCTTGTCGGAGGCAGCGATCATCCGTGCGGCTTCCTCGATCTCCGCGCGGGTGAGCCCGGTGGAGGCCAGCACGAGGTCCCAGTCGAGCGCACGCAGGTGCGCGACGTAGTCCTCGTAGCCGTAGGTGTGCCGCTCGATGAACTCCTGGTCGACCTCGCCCCAGGCCAGCAGCAGGGAGCTGATCGCCTGGAAGAGCGCCAGGTCGCCGTTGATCCGCACCGCCAGGTGCAGGTCGGCCATCCCGGTGCCGTTGCCGATGACCCCGCGCGCGTTCTGCGGGTTCTTGAAGCGCACCAGCCCGGCCTCCTTGAGGGGGTTGATGGCGATGACCTTGGTCCCGTTGCGCTTGGCCTCCTCGAGCGCCGTCAGCATCCGCGGGTGGTTGGTGCCCGGGTTCTGCCCTGCGATGACGATCAGGTCGGCGGTGTGCACGTCGTCGAAGGTCACCGAGGCCTTGCCGATGCCGATCACCTCCGCGAGGCCGACCGAGGTCGACTCGTGGCACATGTTGGAGCAGTCGGGGAGGTTGTTGGTGCCGAAGGCGCGCACGAAGAGCTGGTAGGCGAAGGCGGCCTCGTTGGAGGTCTTGCCGGAGGTGTAGAAGATCGCCTCGTCGGGCGAGGCGAGACCGTTGAGCTCCCGGCCGATCAGGTCGAACGCGTCGTCCCAGGAGATGGCCTCGTAGTGCGTCGCCCCCTCCCGCAGGACCATCGGCTCGGTGATGCGCCCCTGCTGGCCGAGCCAGTAGTCGGTCTTGTCGCCGAGGTCGGCCAGCGAGTGCTGGGCGAAGAAGGCCGGGGTCACCCGGCGCAACGTGGCCTCCTCCGTGACCGCCTTCGCGCCGTTCTCGCAGAACTCGGCGGTGTGCCGGTGCGAGGGGTCGGGGTCGGGCCAGGCACAGCCCTGGCAGTCGAAACCGTCGGCCTGGTTGAGCTTGAGCAGCGTCTGGGCCGTCCGGCGTACTCCCATCTGCTCGAGGGCGCGCTTCATCGAGACCGCCACGGCGGTCGTCCCCGCCGCCGCGTGAGCGCTCCCTCCGACCTCGAGCTGCGACTCATCGATGTCCTGGTGCGGTGCTCTTCTACCCATGAGACCCATGTACCCATCCTGACGCGACCGACCCAACCCGGGTGGATCCCCTCGAGGAACTCCTGCACACCCCCCTCGCCACGCGCTAGTTTCGACCCGGGTCCGCCGCGCTCCCGGTGCGGCGGCTTCTACGAAGGAGTCCCCCTTGTCGAACTACGGACCTCCCGGAGGCATCCCCCCCGAGCCCCCCACGGGCGGCGACGGAGCTCCCCCGCCACCCCCGCCACCACCACCCCCGGGTGGCTACGGAGCACCGCAGCCGCCGCCCGGCGGTGGCTACGGCACGCCCCCTCCGGGTGGCTACGGCGCACCGCCTCCGGGTGGCTACGGCGGACCGCCGCCGGGCGGGTACGGCGCACCGCCGCCGGGTGGCTACGGCGCACCGCCGCAGGGCGGGTCGGGCTGGGACCTCGGTGCGACCCTCAGCTGGGCGTGGGCGAAGTTCCAGGCCAACGTGGGCCAGATCCTCATCGCCGCCCTCGCGCTGATCGTCGCGCTCGCCGTGATGCTGGGCCTCAGCCTGGTCCTGCAGAACCTCCTGCTCTCCGACGCCAGCGCGACCTACGACCCCAACACCGGGGTCTACGACTACGACGGCGGCAGCGGGTTCATCGCGAGCCTGATCGTCAGCGCCCTCACGGCCGCCCTGATGCTCGTCGTGGCCCAGGTCGTCGGCGCCGGACTCATCCGGGCCTCGCTGGACGTCACCGACGGACGACCGTTCCTCACCTCGACGGTCTTCAAGCTGGACAAGATCGGGCCGGTCCTGATCACCAGCCTGATGATCGCCGGCCTCACCTTCGTCGGGTTCCTGCTGTGCTACCTGCCGGGGCTGGTCGTCGCGTTCTTCACCAGCTACAGCCTGCACTTCGTGCTCGACAAGGGCCTGGCCCCGGTCGAGGCGCTCAAGGCCAGCGTCAACCTGGTCAAGGACAACCTGGGCCCGGCCTTCATCTGGTACCTCGTGGGTGGTCTCGTCGCCGGCGCCGGGCTCCTCGCGTGCGGTGTCGGCGTCCTGGTGACCTTCCCGCTGGTCCTGCTCGGGTCGGCCTACACCTACAAGCACCTCACGGGCCAGCCGGTCGCGCCCTGACCCGAGGCAGCCCTCAGGGGAGGACCCGGCCCGCCCAGCTCCACGCGTAGGCCGGGTCCTCGACCTCGAGTCCGGCCTCCCCGAGCTCCAGCGGTGCGAACGTGTCGACCATGACGGCCGACTCCTCGAAGAACTCCGCGCCCAACGAGGCCTCGATCGCGGCCGGCTGCGGCCCGTGCGCGTGACCGCCCGGGTGCAACGAGATCGATCCGATCCCGATGCCCGACCCCTTGCGCGCCTCGTAGTCACCGCCGACGTAGAACATGACCTCGTCGGAGTCGACGTTGGAGTGGTAGTAGGGCACGGGCACCGCGAGAGGGTGGTAGTCGACCTTGCGGGGCAGGAAGTTGCAGATCACGAAGTTCCACCCCTCGAAGACCTGGTGCACCGGCGGCGGCTGGTGGATCTTGCCGGTGATCGGCATGTAGTCGTCGATGTTGAACGTGTAGGGGTAGAGGCACCCGTCCCACCCGACCACGTCGAAGGGGTGCGTCGCGCTCGTCATCCGGGTGCCGACGATGCCGGCGCTCGTGCGGTGCTTGACGAGGACCTCGACGTCCTCGCCCTCCACGAGGTGCACGCCGGTGGGGCCGTGCAGGTCCCGCTCGCAGTACGGCGCGTGCTCGAGCAGCTGCCCGTGCTTCGACAGGTAGCGCTTGGGCGGCGCGACGTGGCTGTTGGCCTCGATGGCGTAGAGCCGGCTCGGCTCGGACGGCACCCACCGGTGCGTCGTCGCCCGCGGCAGGACCACGTAGTCGCCGGCCCGGTAGGCCAGCACCCCGAAGACCGTCTCGACGGTGCCGGAGCCCGCCTCGACGAAGACGCACTCGTCGCCGATGGCGTTGCGGTAGAGCGGCGAGGCTCCGGACGCCGCGGTGACGACGTAGTAGATGCGCACGTCGTTGTTGCCGAGCACCAGCCGGCGCCCCTCGACCGGGCACCCGCCCGTCTCGAGGTCGTGCAACCGCAGGTGCCTCGGCTTCAGCGGGTGGTTGGGGGTGCGGGTGTGGTCGGGCAGCGCCCAGACCTCCGCGGCCACGATCGCGGAGGGCACGCCCCGGTGGTAGAGGAGGGAGGAGTCGGAGGAGAAGCCCTCCTCGCCCATCAGCTCCTCGTAGTGGAGGTTGCCCTCGGGGTCGCGGAACTGGGTGTGCCGCTTCGGCGGCACCTCGCCGACCTGGCGGTAGTGAGCCATGAGGTCCTCCCGGACGTTCGCTCATCGGACGTTGCCGTCCGCTATCAGACGTCTCGCTAGGGTATCCCCGTGGCCACGCTCCCGGAACCCGTCTGGTCCGCCCTCTTCGACGACGAGGCGCCGCTGACCGCCCCTGCCGGCCCGGATCCCCACCAGGCAGGAGGCCCGACGCGGGCCCTGGTGGTGCGCGACACCGACCTGCCGCTCCTGCGCGGGTCCACGGCTCCGCTGCACGTGGTCGTCACCGGGGGCGCCGGGCAGGTCGCCGGGCCGGCCGGGCTCGGCACCCGGCTCGGCCTAGCCGTGGTCGGCCTCGAGATCGCCCTGCGCGACCTCGACGACCTGGCCGGCAACGCCCGCCGCGTCGTCACCGCCGTCGACCGGGCACGCAGCGACGGGGTGCTCGACGAGGACGTCCCGGTCCACGTGGAGCTGCCCGGCGACGAGCCCACCCACGGCTGGATGACCGCGGCCGACGAGCTCGCCGCCGCCGAGCTGCGGCTGACCCTGCGCGTCAGTCGGCCCGGCTCCGGAGGGCCCGTCCCCGCGGCGCTGCTGGCCACCTGGATCGACGCCGCCCTCGACCGCGAGACCCCCTTCCGCTGCACGGACCTGCGCCGAGGCGCACGAGGACTGCTGGTCGCCACGCGCCTGGCCTTCGACGGCGCGTCCCGCGACGACGTCGTCGCGGCACTCGGCTCCGCGGACGGCGCCGCGCTCGGCGAGGTGGACCTCGCCGGCACCAGGCGCTGGGTGACGTCGCTCGGCTCCCCCGACGTGGGCGCCTGCGTGGCCGAGCTGCGCGACGCGGGGGTCCTGTGGTGACGGGCGCCGCGCACCTGCCGTTCGGTGTCTTCTCGGTCGACGGCGGCGCGCCACGCGTGGGCGTGCGGCACGGTGACCGGGTGCTCGACCTGCACGCCGCCACCGGGCGCGCGTGCTTCGCCGAGCCCTCGCTCAACGCCTTCCTCGCGCTCGGGCCGGAGGTCTGGACGCAGACCTTCGCCGAGGTCGAGGGGCTCGCGCACACGCCCGGCACCCCGTCGTACGACGTCGCCACGGTGCGCCTGCACCTCCCGATCGAGGTCGCGGACTACGTCGACTTCTATGCCTCGCTGCACCACGCGACCAACGTCGGGCACATCTTCCGACCAGGGCAGGAGCCCCTGCTGCCCAGCTGGCGCCACCTCCCGGTGGGCTACCACGGCCGGGCGGGCACGGTCGTCGTCAGCGGGACGCCCGTGGTCCGGCCCTGCGGCCAGGTCGCGGCGGACGGCGGCCCGCCGGCGTACGGCCCGAGCCGGCGGCTCGACCTCGAGGCAGAGCTGGGCTTCGTGGTGGGAGTCGGCTCCGAGCTCGGCACCCCCGTGGCGCACGACGACTTCGCGCGCCACGTCTTCGGGGTCGTCGGGCTCAACGACTGGTCGGCCCGCGACATCCAGGCCTACGAGTACGTCCCCCTCGGCCCCTTCCTCGGCAAGTCCTTCGCCACCTCGATCTCCGCCTGGGTGACGCCGCTGGCCGCACTGGGGGCCGCGTGGACCGACCTGCCGGGTCAGGACCCCCGTCCGGTGGACTACCTCGCCCCCGACCGGGCGCGCGGGCTCGACATCGCCGTGGAGGTGGTCCTGGACGGCGAGGTGGTCAGCCGTCCGCCGTACTCCTCGATGTACTGGTCGCCCGCGCAGATGCTCGCCCACCTCACCGCCAACGGCGCCTCGCTGCGCACGGGTGACCTCTTCGGGTCCGGCACCATCAGCGGGCCGGACCCGGGGCAGCGAGGCTCGTTGCTGGAGCTGTCCTGGGGTGGCGCCGAGCCGTTCGCCGGCGGCCGCACCTTTCTCGAGGACGGTGTCGAGGTGGTGCTGCGCTACAGCGCGCCCGGCCTCTCCGGCGACCGGATCACCCTCGGTGAGGTGGCCGGTCGGGTGGAGCCGGCTCGACCGGCGCCGAGTCGTCCTCCCACCTGAATCGCAGACCCCCGCTGCGCGATCGCCGCCGCTGCCCTACCTTCTCCCCATGGGCCTCCTCACTCCGATCGCCGTGCGCATCGGCTCCATCTCGTGGATGCCCAAGCTGCTCCCGCAGATCGTGTGGACCGACAAGGTGCTGCAGTCGGCGACGCGCGGCCGGGTGACGATCCTCGATGTCGCCGGGCTGCCCAACCTGATGCTGACCGTGGCTGGTCGCAAGAGCGGCCTCCCCCGCAGCACCCCCCTGCTGTGCGTGCCGCATGCCGGCGGCTGGTTGGTGGCCGGCTCCAACTTCGGCGGTCCGGGCATGCCCGTCTGGGTCGCCAACGTGCGGGCGTCCGCGACCGCGACCATCCGCGTCAAGGGTCGCGAGCACGAGGTCACGGCCCGCGAGGTCGAGGGCGACGAACGAGCCGCGATGTGGCAGGTCATGCTCGCCACCTGGCCCAACTTCGCCAAGTACGAGGAGCGCACCACCCGGCTGATCCCGGTCTTCTACCTCGAGCGCACCTGAGCCGCGGCACCGGTCGTAGGCTGACCCGATGCACTTCCAGCTCGGGCAGCACCCGGCTCCCACCCACGTCATCGCGCACCTCAGCGACACCCACCTGTTGGCCGACGGGGTCCTCCAGTACGGCGTGGTCGACCCGGAGGCGGGCCTCGTGCTGGCCCTGGAGCGACTCGCGCACCTCGACCCGGCACCGCAGGTGCTCGTGTTCACCGGCGACCTGGCCGACAAGGCCGAGCCCTCGGCGTACGCCCGGCTGCGCGAGCTGGTGGAGCCGGCCGCCGAGGCCCTGGGGGCGCAGGTCGTCTGGGTGATGGGCAACCACGACGAGCGCTCCGCCTACACCCAGGAGCTCTTCGGCGAGGCCTCCGACCGACCGCAGGACCGGGTCTACGACGTGGCCGGGCTGCGGGTCGTGGCGCTCGACACCAGCGTCCCGGGCTACCACCACGGCGAGCTCGAGGACAGCCAGCTCGCCTGGCTCCGCGACGTCCTGGCCACACCCGCGGAGCACGGCACGGTGATCGCCATGCACCACCCACCTATCCCGCTGCCGATGCTGAGGGCCGCCGAGATCATCGAGCTCGTCGAGCAGGACCGGCTCGCCGAGGTCGTCCGCGGCACCGACGTGCGCTCGATCATCGGAGGTCACTTCCACTTCTCGACCTACAGCCAGTTCGCCGGCGTCCCGGTCAGCGTGGCCTCGGCCTCCTGCTACACCTCCGACCCCGCGCCGGTGGACCGCTTCGTGTCGGGGGTCGACGGGCACCAGGCGCTGACGATGATGCACCTCTACGCCGACCGGGTCGTGCACACGGTCGTGCCGCTGCTGCGGGCCCCCGAGATCCAGGGCTACCCCTCCGACGTGATCGCCCAGGTCGAGGCGCTCAGCCCCGAGGAGCGGCGCGAGGTCCTCTCGCGCAAGGACTCGCCGTTCAACATCGACAGCGAGAGCCACGACCCGCGCGGCTGAGCCACCGCCGCACCCGGACCGCTCCGGACAGCACGACGCCCCGGACCGCGTGCGGTCCGGGGCGTCGCTCGCGTCAGGTGGTCAGGCGATGATCACGTAGAACGCCTTGCGGTTGGCGTCGGTGGTGACCGAGCCGTCGCTCAGGCGCGGGGAGACCACGAAGGACGTCGCGTTCTGGGCACCGGCCGGCGCGCAGTTCGTGCGTCCGGCGGGCGGGGTGGTCGGCGCACCGACGTTGCAGCGGCTCACCGCGATCTCACCGGAGAACTCGGCGTTGGCGTCCGAGCCCGCGGTGCGGCCGGCCATGCCGCCGCCGTCCTGGTCGATGGTGTTCTGCAGGACGAGGGAGGCGACGATGCCGTTGTCGGCGAGGTCCTCACCGGCGTTGATGTAGACGTTGCCGTTGGCGCGCAGGCTGTTGTCCGGCGCGGGGGCGACGGCCGTGTTGGCCAGCGTCGGGTAGCCGGCGACGAGCGTGAAGCCGCCCGACTGGGCCTCGATCTGACCAGCGGCGTTGATGAGCACCCAACGGCCGGTGCCGTCGGCGCCTGCGGGCCCCTGGGGGCCCTCGACGCCGGGGACGCCCTGCTGACCCTGCGGGAGCTGGCCCTCGCGGAAGTCGCGCGCCAGCAGCCCGCCGTCCAAGATGTCGTTGGTCTTGAGCTGGTTGTCCTTGATGTCCTGCGGGAGGATGGAGCCGTTCCTGATGTCGGCCGAGCCGATCGTGGCGACGGCGTACGACGTGCCGCTCGCGGCCACGACGAGCGCGGCGACAGAGACGAGCATGGAGGGTGAGGGGAATCGCATGAGGAGCCTTCCGGGTCGAGGTCTTTCCGCGACCGCCGGTGGCCGCTGCTCCGCATTCGGAGCCCGCGACACCTCGGATTTGATCCAGGTCACATCGGATCGAAAGGTCGGACGACCCTGGTCCGCACGCGAAATGAAAGACGCCCCTGCATCGGATCGCGATGCTGGGGCGTCAGTGGCAGGTGCAGGATTCGAACCTGCGTAGGCATACGCCGACGGATTTACAGTCCGTTCCCATTGGCCGCTCGGGCAACCTGCCGGGTCGTCGCACACCCGGTGTTTGGTCGGGCGGCAACGAGGCGAAACAATAGCGCAGGCACAACCCCGAGCGAAAAACAGCAGACCAGGAGCAGGTGATCTCAGATGGGCGACTCGTCCTTCGACATCGTGAGCAAGTACGACCGGCAGGAGGTCGACAACGCGCTGGGCCAGACGGCGCGGGAGATCGCGACCCGCTTCGACTTCAAGGGCACCGGCGCCGTCATCGAGTGGCAGGGCGACGAGGCGATCGAGATCACCGCGTCGGCCGACGACCGCGCCACCGCGGTCCTCGACGTCTTCCAGGGCAAGCTCATCAAGCGTGACGTCAGCCTCAAGGTGCTCGACGTCGCCGAGCCGCGACAGTCCGGCACCGTCTCCAAGATCGCGATCGCCCTCAAGGAGGGGATCAGCACCGAGGACGCCAAGAAGGTCTCCAAGCTCATCCGCGACGAGGGCCCCAAGGGTGTCAAGGCCCAGATCCAGGGCGACGAGCTGCGGGTGTCGTCCAAGAAGCGCGACGACCTCCAGGCCGTCCAGGCACTGGTGCGCGGCCACGAGTGGGAGTTCGCGGTGCAGTTCACCAACTACCGCTGATCTCCGTGGTGGGCCACAGGCGGCTGCAGGTGTGCAGATCGGCCCTTGGCGCCCGCATCTGCCTGTTGAGCGGAAACTCACTGAGCCTGCCCAGACATCTCGGGTCTTTGGACCCTGACCTGCCATCGCGCCGGACCTTACGTTGGAGTCGATCCCAGGCTCGTCGGGGGGGAGTGCCGGGGTGCTGGGACGTCCGGCCCGAGCGGTTCGGACGGAGCCGTCTCGACTGGCTGTTGGCCAGGAGGGGCGGTTTTCATCCGCTGGGCCAAGCGCATCAGGCGCGCTGATGCCGCTGAGGACGCGCGGCCGTGCCCAGCTCCGTGCGCATGTCGGGCCTACAGTCGTGGTCGTGCCCAGCGCCGATGAGCAGCCCACGGACCGCCCGTGCGAGGACTGCGGTGGACTGGTGGTCTCCGGACTCGAACCCCCCTTCGCGCCGGGCGACGATCCGGAAATGGGGGCGCAAGGTCTGACGGCGTCGGGGAGTGAGTGGTGCAAGAATCTCGACTGCCCGTCCAACCACGTCCTGAGGGGTCTGACACGCGTCGGGGTGAACGACTACATCTGCACGCTCTGCGGCGAGGCGTTGCGCACTCCGATGAGCGAGGTCTTCGCACATCGCCGAACGCACTGGTCTGCCGCCTAGCGTGCGCTCCCAGACCCACGTGCTGGACTCGAGCTGAGCGGACCGCTGAGTACGAGCCCCGAGAGCCCGGCGGCACACGCTGACGGCGGAAGAGGAACTTCGTGACCATCGACGAGCAAGTCCAGCACCTCCTCGACCTCGGCGTCCACGACCTCGCCGCCATCACCGAGGGCGACCTCCGGGCCCACGCACGGAGGCTTCCTGAGGCACCCGGCGCGGTGCTCGCGGTGCACCCGGGGCTGGCGCCCGCGAGCCGTCTCGCACGACTCCTGACTCATCACGACATGTCGGGTTTCGTCGTCGTCGACATGCTCGATCTCGACGAGTTCCGACCGATCGCGGGCGTCGAGGTCCCCGAGTCGCCGCTCTACCTCATCCACGACGTGCGTCGCGGGGACGAGATGCGGAACTGGAGCCCCGAGGAGGCGTTGCCGGCGATCGCCTCAGCGGGCCGCAGCCCCTTGACCATCAGCGAGGGAATCAGCTGGCTGCTCCAGGAGCCGCAGCTCCTCGAGCCAGGTCATAGCTTCATGACCATCGCTTCCCGACTGTCCCGAGGCTCACGGCTCGACGCCCGCACGCCGGCGATCTGGATCAGCGGCGGCACCGGGCGCGACGGCAAGGACCACAGGGGCGCCCCGAAGGTCGGCTGGTGCTGGGCCGGCAACCGCCACACCTGGCTGGGCTTCGCCTCCGCCAGCCGACGCAGCCCCTGAGGGAGCCGTCGGCAGTAGCATCGGGGCATGGGCACAGTCGCTGGCGGAGCACGCCGCTGCCGGCTGCCTGCCTATGACTGCTGTGACGACGAGGGTCACGCGCGCTGACGGCTGACGCCCGTCCTGCCTCTCGTCCCCTCACCCCACGTCTCGTTCATGGGAGTCGCAGTCATGCCGCATCGCACGTCGCACCGTCATGCCCTCCAGATCGTCCTGGCCACCGCGTGCTGGGGTGGTGGCACCGTCCTCAGCAAGCACGTGCTCGACCGTGGCGTCGCCCCGCTGACGTTGCTCGCCATCGAGCTGGCCGCCAGCTCGCTGCTGCTCGCGCTCGGGGCGCTGGTGCTCGGAGTCCACCTCGGCCGGTCGCCCACCCTGGCCAGGCTCGCGCTGCTCGGCGTGCTCAACCCCGGCATCGCCTATGCGCTCGGCCTGCTCGGCCTGGTGACGATCACCGCGAGCCTGTCGGTGCTGCTCTGGGCCACCGAGCCCGTCCTCATCCTGCTGCTCGCCGTGCTCCTCCTCCGAGAGCGCGTCGCCGCCGCCACGATGGTCGCTGTCGCCGCCGCGCTGATCGGTGTGCTGCTGGTCCTCTACCGGCCAGGCGCGTCCGGAGATGCGATCGGCATCAGCCTCACCCTGGGGGCGGTCACGGCCTGCGCGGTCTACACCGTGCTCACCCGTCGGCTCCTGCTCGACGACGGCTCCTTGGAGGTCGTCCTGGCCCAACAGCTCGCTGCACTGTGCTTCGCGGTGGCCCTGGCAGGAACGGCCGCAGCCACGGGGATCACGAGTCTCAAGATGCCCGCCGACCTCGCGACGTGGTCCCTCGCGGCGGCCTCGGGGATGGTCTACTACGGCTTCGCGTTCTGGTTCTTCATCAGCGGCCTGCGAGGCGTCCCAGCCTCGGTCGCGGGCACCTTCCTCCCCCTTGTCCCCGTGTTCGGGATCGCCGCCGGCTACCTCGTCGGGGACCGACTGAGCGACCGGCAGTGGATCGGTGCGGCGATCGTGGTCGTGGCCACCGGAGCAGCGGCTGCCCATCACCTCAGTCGCAACGGCGTGCGCGCATCACCCTGAGCCGTGCCTACCTCGCCGCGACCGTGCCGATGGTCCGGCCCCCGGAGGCCGTGCCGTCGAGCACCAACCACCCGGTGGCCGTCCCCGTGACCGCTCCCCCGACAGAGATCGAGTAGTCGGTCCCGGACTCGAGGGCGCCGGAGGAGTAGATGTAGGAGTCGGAGGCCTTCGGGGTGGTGAAGGAAGCGACCTGGGTCCCGTCGGCCTGCGCGACGGTGATGACGGTGCCGGCCGGCACGGTGCCGCCGAAGGTCAGCGCGAGACTCGCCTGGGTGGAGTCCTCACCCGGTGCGACCACCATGGTGGCCGTGCCGTTGGCGGCGAGCGTCCCGCCCGAGACGGCGAACGTGTCGTCCACGTCGAGGGCGCCGTTGCGCGCATCCTCCGTGCCGGAGACCACCAGGGTGCCGCCCGACATGATCATGGATCCGTTGACGTCCACGCCGTCGCTGGTGGTGTCGATCACGTAGGTGCCACCGCTGATCTCCAGGATCCGGTCCCCGTTGTCTCCCTCGGCCGGACCGCCGAAGCCGCTTCCGTCCATCGCGGCCACCGTGAGCGAGGCGAGGTCATCGACCGGGTCGGCTGTCGTGGCCTGGTCTCCCATGGCGCCTCCCTCGGATCCTCGGGGCAGGTCGCCGTCCGGCGCACCGCCGGCCGGGGGTCCGCCCGCCGGTGGGACCTCGGCGCCGGGGTCCTCGGCCGTCGCCTCCGCGAGTGCCTCCGCGCCGCCGGCGACGTTGATGCCGTCATCGCTGGACACCACGGACACGTCGCCGCCGGAGAGGTACATGTAGGCGCCCTCGATGCCCTCGATGCTCTCGGAGATGGTGACGTCCCCACCGGCGATCCGCAGCACGTTGTCGGAGTGGATGCCGTCGTCGCCCGCGGCGATCGTCAGGTCGCCGCTGAGCACCGTGACCTGGCGGGCGGCGTCGATCGCGTCGGAGCCGGCGGTGAGGTCCAGTGTCCCGCCGTCGATCCAGATGACGCCGACCGACGCGTCCGGCTCGTCAGCGACCGACTCGTTGTCCGAGCGCAGGGCGTCACCCTCGACGTCCGACGTCAGGGTCCCGCCCGTGATCACCAGGTGGTCCTTGCCCCGTACGCCGTCGTCCGCGGCGTTGACGACGACCTCGCCGCCGGTCATCACGAGGGTGTCCTTGGACGTGATCGCGTCGGCCGCGTGGGCTGTGACGGACAGCCGCCCGTCGCCCGCGATCCACAGGTCGGACCTCGAGAACAGCGTCGCGTCAGGCGCGTCCGCGACCGTCTCGTCGACGACGGACCCGATGACGTCGGCGAGCACGTTGTCACTGCCGTCAGCGAGCCACACCACGACCTGGTCGGCCTCGACCACGTCGATCGCGGCCACGTCGGCGGCAGTGATGTCGACACCGTCGAGCACCAGGTCGACCACCCCGTCTGCGGCGTCGACGACGAGCGAGCCCGAGGTCAGCGTGCCACTGAC
Organism: uncultured Actinomycetota bacterium; assembly: GCA_963827195.1. Taxonomy (GTDB): domain Bacteria; phylum Actinomycetota; class Actinomycetes; order Propionibacteriales; family Nocardioidaceae; genus Nocardioides. The sequence continues at coordinate 35,057 of CAWGZT010000009.1, read as the reverse complement.
ACGGTAGGTGCCGGCGGCGTCGATCGTGACGGTGTCGCCGTCGACGCTGACGCCGCTGCCGACCTCGGAGGCTCCGTCGGCCAGGACGATGTCGACCGCGTCATCGACACCGGAGGACAGGTCCGCCTCCTCGATGTCCAGGTCCTCGTAGCCGAGCTCGGAGACGGTGGCGGTCACGGATTCGGCGACGAGCGCGCTGGACGAGTCGGTCGCGCTGGCGCTGCAGCCGGTGAGGGCCAACGTCGCGGCCAGGGCGAGACCTGCGACGAAGGTGGAGGGGCGCTTGATCATGTCGGGCCTTTCTAGGCAGCCGCGGCGGGCGCGGCGGTGGGCAGGTAGCGACGGAGGGACCGTGACCACCTGTTCGAGGGAAGGTCGGGGCGCAGCGCCGCGAGCGACGTGCAGTACTTGCTGATGCGGGCCGGGCGAAGCCCGCCCGCCCACAGCGCGCGGTCGACGGCACCAGCCCCGCCCGGTGACTTGGTCTCGACGATCAGCAGGTCGCCGTAGTCGAGGTGCCGGCCGTGGACGTCGGTCGCTGCGACGCGCCGGTCCACGGTGACCCGCGAGTCAGCCGTCACGAGCGTGACGCGCTCGTAGGACGTGGTCAGCACCTCGGTGAGCCGGCGCGCCTTCTCCCCGATCCGGTCGAACCCGCCCACGAACGCGGCGGCGTCCGCCGGCAGGTGGCATCCGTCGGGTGCCGTGTCCGCGTCGAGCCACTGCCGGCTCTTGACCGTGGCTCCCGACGCCGAGCGCATCTTGACCTCGACGGCGCGGGAGCCGGTGTCCAGGTAGTGCCTGGTGCGCACCTTGAAGCGGTGCGGGCGGTTGCGGGCCGCGTCCCGGTAGCTCTGGAGATCGGAGGTGTCGTAGTAGGTGGAGGAGTACCGGAACCCGCGCAGGCCGTCGATCTGGAGCACGCTCGGCTCCCTGTCCAGCGAGGCGAGCACGGTCCCCCAGGCCTCGGGCCGGACGATGTACTTGCGGTCGACCCTGGTCTGCAGGGCCGCGTGCTCGTTCACCTCGTCGAGCGTGAGCGTGGGCAGTGAGCGCACCGTGTCCATCCAGTCCGTCACCGGACGCTCGCCGACGTGGTGAAGGCCGCGACCTCGGCGCTGGCCGGTCCCATCAGGGCGTCCGGAGACCTGTCGACGGCCCGACCGGCACTCGGCAGCGTGAACCGGACGTCGCAGACGGTGCTCTCGGAGACCAGGTCCACCTTGCGCAGCGTCACGCGGTCGATGCGGGCGCCGAGGAGGGCGCTGAGCATGTCGCGAGCGGCTGCCTCGTCGGTGACCGCGCGGTCCAGCACCATGGTCTGCTGCCGGGTGCGGGCGAACAGCGCCGGGCTGTCGCCCACGGCGAGGACACCCAGCAGCACGGCCATCAACGTGAAGCTCACGCTCGGCGAGACCGAGGGGAAGCCGCCCAGCAGACCGAGCGCGATCGCCGTGAAGTAGTAGGCGATCTCGGCGTGGTCCATCTCCGTGGACCGGAGACGGATGATCGACAGCACCGCGAAGATGCCCAGGCCGAAGCCGAGCGACAGCTCGGCGGTGGACATGGCGTAGGTGACTCCCATGACGCCCACGTTGATCGACAGGAACGCCACGATCAGGTCACGGCGGCGATGGCGCGGGAAGTACAGCGCGAACACCATGAGACCGACGGCAACGAGATCGGCGGCGATGAAGACGAAGGCAGACATGCGGGTCCTTTGACGTGCGGGAGGGGATGGTGCGCTTGGTGAACCCCATGTGACACCTCCGACGTGGGTGGACCCTGTGTGCCGGATGTGCGCCGCGCATGAAGCCGTCGGGCCTTCCTCGACGGCACCAGCCCCTGGTCAGCCCTGGTCAGCCCTGGACGACGGTCGAGGGCTCGAGGTGAGTCCGGCCTCGCTTCAGCGGCTGCCGCCCGGCGCTCCGGACGTCACTCGCGAGTGACCCTCGAGTGACCCTCGAGTGACCCTCGGACCCTGACTCGATGGTCAGGCGCGCGACTCGGCCTCGCGGAGTCGGGCGCACAGGGCGACGAGCAGCGAGTTGGCCAGGTCGGCGTCCGTGGCGACGAGGCTCGCGAACGCGGCGTGGGGGATGACGAACGCGGTGAGCTCACCGACGGTCGTGACGGTGGCTGATCGCGGCTTGCCGTCGATCATGCTGATCTCGCCGAAGTAGTCCCCCGGTCCCAGCACCCGCAGGTCCTGACCTGCGCGCGTCACCTTCGCCTCGCCCTGGAGGATGACGTGGAAGGCCAGCGACCCCTCGCCCTCCACCGCGATCGACTTGGACCCCGGGGAGGCGACCTCCCGCCCCGTTCCTGCGAGCTTCTTCAGCTGTCGGCCCGACAGCCCCTTGAAGAGATCGATGGCCGAGAGGACTTCGACGGGCGATGCAGGCATGAAGGCTCCTCGAGGTCGGGGTGCGGCTCGACCGGAGCCTACTACCGCAGGTGCTCGGGTGTCCTGACCTGCGGCCGGTGGATGCTGGGAGTCGTGAGATGCCACGGGCAGCGCAAGCAGACCGTCCGGCAGTCCTCATCGGTGCCGTGTCACGGATCACGGGTCCACCCGGAGAGACGCGTGTCCCCGTCCCTCGGAGCGGACTATCGTCAGAGGCGAGAGGTTCACGTACAAAACTGAAACGTGTTCCAGTTCCCGCTGTTCTCCGGATACGATCCCCAGGACAGCAGACGTGACGACGAAGGCGGGCGAGGGTGTCCAAGCAGGTCAAGCAGCTCGATCGAGTGATCATCCGGTTCGCCGGTGACTCCGGGGACGGGATGCAGCTCACGGGTGACCGGTTCACCCAGGAGTCGGCGGTCTTCGGCAACGACCTCGTCACGCTCCCCAACTTCCCCGCCGAGATCCGGGCGCCTCAGGGCACGCTCCCGGGAGTCTCGTCGTTCCAGGTGCACTTCGCCGACCACGACATCCTCACCGCGGGCGATGCACCCGACGTGCTGGTCGCGATGAACCCGGCCGCGCTCCGGGCCAACCTCGGCGACCTCCCCGCGGGCGCACAGATCATCGTGGACACCCACGACTTCACCGCGCGCAACCTCACCAAGGCCGGCTACGACAGCAACCCGCTCGACTTCCTGGGCGACGCCAACGACGCCCTGGGCGCGTTCTCCGTCTTCCCCCTGGACCTCACCGGGATGACGGTCGAGGCGGTCAAGGAGTTCGGGCTCTCTCGCAAGGACGCGGCGCGGGCGAAGAACATGTTCGCCCTCGGCCTGCTGTCCTGGATGTACGGACGCCCCACGGAGTCGACCACCGCGTTCCTCTCCAAGCGCTTCGCGAAGGTCCCCGACATCCGCGACGCCAACATCACGGCGTTCAAGTCGGGGTGGAACTTCGGTGAGACCACCGAGACGTTCGTGGTCCAGTACGAGATCAAGCCGGCCCCGATGTCGCCGGGCACCTACCGCAACATCACCGGGAACCTCGCGCTCTCCTACGGCCTCATCGCCGCCGGCGTGCAGTCCGGGCTCCCGCTCTTCCTCGGGTCCTACCCGATCACGCCGGCCTCCGACATCCTCCACGAGCTCAGCAAGCACAAGTCGTTCGGCGTCACGACCTTCCAGGCCGAGGACGAGATCTCCGGGATCGGCTCGGCCATCGGCGCCGCGTTCTCCGGCCAGCTCGGTATCACCACCACCTCGGGTCCCGGCATCGCGCTCAAGGGCGAGTTCGTCGGGCTGGCCGTGATGACCGAGCTCCCGCTGCTGGTGATCAACGTGCAGCGCGGCGGCCCTTCGACCGGGCTGCCCACCAAGACCGAGCAGTCCGACCTGCTCCAGGCGATGTTCGGCCGCAACGGTGAGGCACCGGTCCCGATCGTCGCCCCCCAGTCGCCCGGCGACTGCTTCGACGCAGCCCTCGAGGCCGCTCGCATCGCGATCACCTACCGCACCCCCGTGATGCTGCTCTCCGACGGCTACCTCGCCAACGGCTCGGAGCCGTGGCGGATCCCCGACACCGACGACCTCGCGGTCATCGACCCGAAGTTCGCCACCGAGCGCAACAAGACCGTGCCGGGCAAGAAGGGCAAGGACGGTGTCGAGGGCGAGCCGACCGAGGAGTTCTGGCCCTACCTGCGCGACGAGGAGACCCTCGCGCGCCCCTGGGCCATCCCCGGCACCGCCGGGCTCGAGCACCGCATCGGCGGGCTCGAGAAGGGCGAGGGCCACGGCAACATCTCCTACGACCCCGCCAACCACGACCTCATGGTCCGCACCCGCCAGGCCAAGATCGACCGGATCGCCGACTCGATCCCACCGCTCGAGGTCGACGACCCCTCCGGCAAGGCCAAGGTCCTCGTCATCGGCTGGGGCTCCACCTACGGCCCCATCGGTGCCGGCTGCCGCCGCGTCCGCAAGGCCGGCTACGACGTGGCCCAGGTCCACCTGCGCCACCTCAACCCCTTCCCGAAGGACCTCGGCGAGATCCTCGCCCGCTACGACCGCGTCCTGGTCCCCGAGATGAACCTCGGCCAGCTGTCCCTGCTGCTGCGCGGCAAGTACCTCGTCGACGCCGTCGGCTACAACATGGTCCGCGGCCTGCCCCTCAAGGCCGCCGACCTGGCCGAGGCCATCGGCGCCCTGGTCGCCGAGACCGAGGGCATCACCGTCGACCTGACCCCGATCGCCGAGGAGGCGAGCCCGTGAGCACCCCCACCACCACCGGCACCGCAGCCGGGCTGCCGTTCCCCGGCCTGCGCTCGGGCACCGAGCAGGTCCCCACCAACGACCAGCCCCAGACCGGCAAGGAGTACACCTCCGACCAGGAGGTGCGCTGGTGCCCCGGCTGCGGCGACTACGCCGTCCTCAAGGCCGTCCAAGGCTTCCTGCCCCAGCTCGGCCTGCGCCGCGAGAACATCGTCTTCGTCTCCGGGATCGGCTGCTCGAGCCGCTTCCCCTACTACCTCGACACCTACGGCATGCACTCCATCCACGGCCGAGCACCCTCGATCGCAACCGGCATCGCCACCGCCCGCGAGGACCTCTCGGTCTGGGTCGTCACCGGAGACGGCGACGCGCTCTCCATCGGCGGCAACCACCTCATCCATGCCCTGCGCCGCAACGTCAACATGACGATCCTGCTGTTCAACAACCGGATCTACGGGCTCACCAAGGGGCAGTACTCCCCCACCTCCGAGGCAGGCAAGATCACCAAGTCGACCCCGATGGGCTCGATCGACCACCCCTTCAACCCGGTCTCGCTCGCCCTGGGCGCCGAGGGGTCCTTCGTGGCCCGCACCATCGACTCCGACCGCAAGCACCTCACCGCCGTGCTCTCCGCAGCCGCCGCACACCGCGGCACCTCGTTCGTCGAGATCTACCAGAACTGCCCGATCTTCAACGACGGCGCATTCGACGCGATCAAGGACAACGACACCAAGGCCGACGCGATCATCCCGCTCGAGCACGGCAAGACCATCACCTTCGGCACCCGCGACGACAACGACCACGGCACCAAGGGCCTGATCCGCGACAGCGAGACCGGTGGCGTCAAGGTCGTCCTCACCGCCGATGTCCCCGCCGAGTCGCTGCTGGTCCACGACGCCCACAACCCCGACCCCTCCATGGCGTTCGCGATCAGCCGCCTCACCGACTCGGGCTACCTCAACCAGTCCCCCATCGGGATCTTCCGCCAGGTCGAGCGCCCCACCTACGACGACCAGACCCGCGCCCAGATCAGCGCCGCCAAGGACGCCGCCCCCGGCGACCCCAGCACCCGCCTCGCCGCCCTCGTCAGCGGCGGCGACACCTGGACCATCGTCTGACCCGTCCGTCTCGAGGCCGGACGCACGACGAGGGCCCTGCCGGTCGGCAGGGCCCTCGTCGTCTCGTGCGGTCAGTGAACAGTCACTGGGGTTGTCACTGGGCCTGTCACTGGGCGACGATGCAGCCCACCGGACGGTAGGCCGGCTTGTACTGCGTGGTGCCGGGGACGAGCACGCGGTAGCAGGTGCCTCGGGGACCGTCGAAGTTGAAGAGGAACTTGCCGGTGCTGGAGGTCTTCTTCTGGGTGACCGGCTTGTAGGTGCACTTGTCGCACTTCTTCTTCTGCAGCTTCACGAACTTGTTCTTGTAGGTCGTGACCTGGCCCTTGGTGAAGAACTTGCCCGTGTTGCCGTACTCGCCGGCCTTGAGACCGATGATCTTGTGCGCCTGACGCGCCTTCTGCGAGGTGTCGGCCGAGGCGGTGCCGGCCAGGGACAGCGCGACGAGCGCGAAGACGGCCAGGAAGGAAGCGATGAGGCGGGACGATGACCGCATGGGGATCTCCTATTGATGGGGGACAACGCTGTCTACCTATCCTCCCGTGGGTCGGCCTAAACCGCTGACCGCGTCCGGTCTCAGGGGACGCGGTCAGGAGGGTTGCCGCCGACACCTATGCTCACCCGGTGTCGGAGTCGATGTCGGGGTCGGTGTCGGGGTCGGTGTCGGGGTCGGTGTCGGAGTCGCGGAAGGGGCTGCTGCTCGGCGCGACGGCCTACCTCCTGTGGGGCCTCTTCCCGCTCTACTGGCCGCTGCTGCGGCCGGCGGGAGCGCTGGAGATCCTGGCTCACCGCGTGCTCTGGTCGTTGGTGACCATGGGCCTGCTCCTGGTGGTCCTGCGCCGCACGTCGCACCTGCGGGCGTTCCTCGGCAACCGTCGGCTCCTGGCGTTGCTCGCCCTCTCCGCAGCCACCGTGACGCTCAACTGGGCCCTCTACATCTGGGGGGTCAACAACGGCCGCGTGGTGGAGACCTCCCTGGGCTACTTCATCAACCCCCTGGTCACCGTGCTCATGGGCGTCGCCCTCCTCGGTGAGCGGCTGCGCGGACCGCAGTGGGCGGCCATGGGCGTGGGCCTCGTGGCCGTCGTCGTCCTCACCCTCGACTACGGCCGGTTGCCCTGGATCGCACTCGCGCTCGCGTTCTCGTTCGCCACCTACGGTCTGGCCAAGAAGACCGCCGGTGTCGGCGCCGTCGAGGGGCTCACCTTCGAGACGATGCTCATCGCCCCCTTCGCCCTCGCGTACGTCGGGTGGCTGGCCGCCACCGGAGCCTCCAGCTTCACGACGCAGGGCGTCGGTCACGGGGTGCTGCTCATCACCACGGGCATCGTCACCGCCGTGCCGTTGATCTGCTTCGGCGCCGCCGCCACGCGCATCCCGATGGTGAGCATCGGCATGCTGCAGTACCTCGCGCCGGTGCTGCAGTTCGGCTTCGGGGTCTTCTACTACGGCGAGGACATGCCCGCGGGCAGGTGGGTCGGCTTCGCGCTGGTCTGGGTCGCCCTCACGGCCTTCACGTGGGACGCGCTGCGGCACCGGCGTCGTCAGCTGGCCCTCAGCGTCGCCGGCGCCACCGCCGCCTGACCGCTCAGGTGGAGCGCACGGCGACGATGTCGGCGAAGGCCTCGAGCGCGCTGCGCACCGGCCCCTGGGGCAGCACGACCAGGTGTGCCTTGGCCTCCTCGGCACGCGCCACCACGTAGGCCTTGGCCTCGGCCATCGCCGGGTGCGCACGCAGGAGGCCGAGCGCCTCGGCGTGCAACGCGTCGTCGCTGAGGTCGGCGTCGAGCAGCTCGAGCAGCCGCGCGTCCGCCGGGTCGGTCGACGCGCGCGCCATCAGGCTCGGCAGGGTGGGCACGCCTTCACGCAGGTCGGTGCCGGGGGTCTTGCCCGACTCCTCGGACTCGGAGGCGACGTCGAGGATGTCGTCGGACAGCTGGAAGGCCGAGCCGACGATCTCGCCGTAGGCCGTCAGCGCCGTCTCCACCTCGTGGCTCGCGCCGCCGAAGCGGGCGCCGTAGCGCGCCGAGGTGGCGATCAGGGAGCCGGTCTTGCCGGCCACCACGTCCAGGTAGTGCCGGAGCGGGTCGTCACCCGGGCCTGGCGGGACGGTCTCGAGGATCTGGCCCTCGACCAGGCGGGTGAAGGTCTCGGCCTGGATGCGCACCGCTTCGGACCCCAGACGTGCGGTCAGCTCGGACGACTTGGCGAAGAGGAAGTCACCCGTGAGGATCGCGACCAGGTTGTCGAAGCGCGAGTTGGCCGAGTCGGCGCCGCGGCGCAGGTCGGCCTCGTCCATGACGTCGTCGTGGTAGAGCGACCCGACGTGGGTGATCTCCACGACGCAGGCTGCGGTGACGACCTCGTCGCTGTCCGGCCGGTCCCCCGCCTCGGCGGCGAGGAGCACCAGCAGCGGGCGGAACCGCTTGCCGCCCGCCGAGAGCAGGTGACGCGCTGCCTCGGTGACGTAGGGAGCGCGACTCTGGGCGTGCTCGAAGAGCGCTGCTTCGACGACGGCCATGCGCTCGCGGAGCCGACCCGCCAGTCCCTCGTCGGTGACAGGCAAGGCCAGCTCTGCAGGACTGGGCGGGATCGAGCTCACCTGATGAATTGTCCTGCATGGGTGACGAGGTCGAGCACCGGCCCGGGCAGCACCCCGAGGAAGAGGGTGGCCAGCACGCACACGCCCACCGTGACCGAGGTGAGCGGCGACGGCGTGGTGACCGACGCGGCCTCACCCTCCGGCTCGGTGAAGAACATCAGTCGGATGTGGCGGATGTAGAAGTAGACCGAGATGATGCTGGCCGCGATGGCCACGAGCACGACCGGCCAGGCGCCGGCGGACATGGCCACGGTGAAGACGGCCCACTTGCCCACGAACCCGGCGGTCAGCGGGATGCCGGCCATCGAGAGCAGGAAGAAGGCGAAGGCCCCTGCCACGAGGGGAGAACGACGCCCCAGGCCGGCCCACCGCGGGAAGGCCGTGGACTCGCCGCCGGAGTCGCGCACCATGGTCACGATCGCGAACGCCCCGAGCGTCGCGAAGCCGTAGGTCGTGAGGTAGAAGAGCACCGCCTCGAGCGAGGTGATCTGCCCGACGGCCAGGTCGGTCGTCGCCTGGACCCCGAGGACACCGGTGAGCAGGAAGCCGGTGTGAGCGATCGAGGAGTAGGCGAGCATCCGCTTGACGTCGGTCTGGACGATCGCCAGGACCGAGCCGACCAGCATGGTCAGGATCGCGATGACCCAGAACATCGGCTGCCACGACCAGCGGTCGGACCCGAAGGCGACGTAGAACAGGCGCAGGACCGCACCGAAGGCGGCCACCTTGGTGGCGACAGCCATCCACGCGGTGACAGGCGTGGGCGCGCCCTGGTAGACGTCGGGCATCCACGACTGGAAGGGCACGGCGCCGACCTTGAAGAAGAGGCCGACAGCCAGCATGCCCATGCCGATCAGCAGGAGCGACTCGTTGTCGGCATCGTTGCGCACGGCCTCGTTGATCGCCGAGAACTGCATGGACCCGGCGAAGCCGTAGACCAGGGCGACGCCGTAGAGGAAGAAGCCGGACGAGAAGGCCCCGAGCAGGAAGTACTTCAGCGCCGCTTCCTGGCTGAGCAGCCGACGACGACGCGCCAGACCGCACAGCAGGTAGAGCGGGAGCGAGAGGATCTCGAGCGCGACGAACAACGTCAGCAGGTCGTTGGCGGTGGGGAACAACATCATCCCGGCCACCGCGAACATCATCAGCGGGTAGACCTCGGTGTGGTCGAGCCCCTGGGTGGAGGCCTGACGCTCCGCCTCGGTGCCGGGCACCGTCGCAGCCTGGCCGGCGAACGCCGAGACGCCGCCCTCGAGCTGACGCTCGGCGAAGAGCGCGACACCGCCGATGGAGAAGACCAGGACCAGCCCCCACAGGTAGACCGTGGGACCGTCGATGACCAGCGTCCCCTCGACGCCGAGGAGCCCGCGTGCGGCCCCGTCGCCGAGCGAGGTGAGGTCGGCGCCGACGAGGACGGTGCCGACGAGGGCGGCCGTGAGGCCGCCACCGGCGAGGACGACCTGCACGAGTCGGCGGCGCTCACGGGGCAGGAACGCCTCGACGAGGACCCCGGCGGTGGCGACACCGAAGACGAGGAGCAGTGGCCACAGCTCGGCGTACTCGATGGTGGGTTTGACGAAGTCCATCAGCCCTCGCCTCCTTCCGTGTCGGCGTGGTCAGGGGCGGAGCCGGCAGGCACGTCGGGCGGGGCGTCGCTCACACCGACGTAGGTCATGAGGGAGTCGATGGTCGGGTTGGCGACGTCGAGCAGCGGCATCGGGTAGAAGCCGAACAGGACCAGCGCCAGCATCAGCGGGGCGACCGCGCCGATCTCGCGCCGGTCGAGGTCGGGCGTGCCCTCCACGTCGACCGAGGTCGCGCCGGTCATCACGCGCTGATACATCCACAGCACGTAGATCGCGGCCAGGACGATGCCGGTCACCGCGATCGCCCCGACGTACCAGGCGTAGTCGAAGGCGGACATCAGCACCAGGAACTCGGACACGAAGGGGCTCAGGCCCGGCAGTCCCAAGGTTGCGAGGCCTGCGACGAGGAACAGGCCGGCCAGGACCGGCGTCGCCTTCTCGATGCCGACCATCTCGCTGATGAGGGAGGTGCCACGACGGCGGATGAGGTAGCCGGCGAGCAGGAACAGCGCCGCCGTGCCGAGACCGTGGTTGACCATGTAGAGGATCGACCCGGTCCCGCCCTGGCTGCTGAGCGCGAAGATGCCGAGCGTGATGAAGCCGAAGTGGCTCAGCGAGGTGAGACCGATCAGGCGCAGGACGTCGTCCTGCCCGATGGCGACGAGGGCGCCGTAGACGATCGAGATGAGCGCCAGCACCATCACCAGCGGTGTGGCCCATTGCGAGGCCTCGGGGAAGATGCCGAGGCAGAAGCGCAGCATCCCGAAGGTGCCGATCTTGTCGAGGACGCAGACCAGCAGCACGCTGGTGCCCGGGGTCGCCTTCTCCGTGGTGTCGGCGAGCCAGGTGTGCACCGGGAACAGCGGCGCCTTGATCGCGAAGGCGATGAAGAAGCCCGCGAAGAGCCAGCGTCCTGCGCTCTGCGAGATGTCGAGCTCGGAGAGGTCCGAGAGCAGGTAGGACGGGGTGCCCTGCTGCGCGGACACGACGTAGAGCCCGATGACCGAGGCGAGCAGGACCAGACCGCCGGCCAGCTGGAACATGAGGAACTTGACCGCGACCGCGGCGCGTCCCGCACGCCCGAAGCCACCGATGAGGAAGTAGGCCGGGATCAGCGTGGCCTCGAAGACGACGTAGAACAAGAAGACGTCCGTGGCGCAGAAGACGGCCAGGGACAGCGCCTCGAGCGCCAGCGCCCAGGCGAAGAACGCCTTGGTGTCGCCGTCGTCGGCGTCGAACCAGCCGGCGACCATCACGATCGGGACGAGCAGCACGGTCAGCAGGACCATGAGCAGCCCGAGACCGTCGATGCCGAGGGCGTAGTTGACGCCGAACGCCTCGATCCAGGAGTGCTGCTCCTGGAGCTGCATGCCTCCGTCCACGTCGTAGCGGACCGCGATGACGACTCCGAGAGCAAGGGTGAGCAGGCCGAAGCCCACCGCGACCTGCTTGGTCAGCGCCGCAGGTGCGAGGGCGACCACCAGGGCGCCCACGAGGGGCGCCACGATGAGCAGCGTGAGCAGGGGGAACTCGTTCACGACAGGTTCACCGCCAGCAGCGCGAGGACGACCAGCAGGACGCCGGCGAGGACAGAGAGGGCATAGGAGCGCACGAAACCGTTCTGGATCTTTCGGAGCTGGCCACCGATCCCGGAGACCGCCGAAGCGCCTCCGGTGAAGACGCCGTCGGCGCCGGATCGGTCGAAGGTGAGCAGGCCGCGCACGAGGTGACGGCCGGGGTTGACGACGAGACCCTCGTTGATGGTGTCGCCGTAGAGGTCGGCGCGCGCCGCGCGGGTGGCGAAGGAGACGTCCTGGGGAGGCGTGAGCGCGATCTCGCGCTTGCCGACGAGGAACCACGCCGTGGCGACACCCGCCGCAGCCGTGAGGGTCGCGAGGATGGTGACCGCCAGGACGGGGATCGGGGGCTCGTGGTGCTCCCCCTCACCGACGACCGGTGCGAGCCACTCGACGATCCAGTCGCCGAGCAGCAGCACGCCGCCCAGCACCGAGAGGGCGGCCAGGACGATCAGGGGGATCGTCATCACGGCCGGAGACTCGTGCGGGTGCACGTCCTGGCGCCAGCGCTTCTCGGTGAAGAAGGTCATCAGCATCAGGCGGGTCATGTAGAAGCCCGTGACACCGGCGCCGATGAGGGCCGCGATGCCGATGAAGACGTTCTCCGCCAACGCCGTCTCGATGAGCTTGTCCTTGGACCAGAAGCCCGAGAAGCCCGGGAAGCCGATGATCGCCAGGTAGCCCATGGCGAAGGTCAGGAAGGTGATCGGCATCGCGTGGCGCACCGCGCCGTAGCGACGCATGTCGACGTCGTCGTTCATGCCGTGCATGACCGAGCCGGCACCGAGGAACATGTTGGCCTTGAAGAAGCCGTGGGTCAGCAGGTGGAAGATCGCGAACGCGTAGCCCACACCACCGAGGCCGGCGCCCAGCATCATGTAGCCGATCTGGCTCATCGTCGAGCCGGCCAGGGCCTTCTTGATGTCGTCCTTGGCGCACCCGATGACCGCGCCCCACAGCAGCGTGACGACGGCGACGATGACGACCGCGGTCTGCGCGACCGGGGCGATCTCGAAGATGAAGTTGGAGCGCACGATGAGGTAGACCCCGGCGGTCACCATGGTGGCCGCGTGGATGAGGGCCGACACCGGGGTGGGGCCCTCCATGGCGTCGAGGAGCCAGGCCTGGAGCGGGACCTGGGCGGACTTGCCGCAGGCACCGAGCAGCAGCAGGAGGCCGATCACGTTGAGCGTGCTCTCCCCCGCGCCCGAGGAGGCGGCGCTGATGTCGGAGAAGCTGGTCGACCCGAAGGTGACGAACATCAGGAAGATCGCCAGCGCCAGGCCCATGTCGCCGACACGGTTCATGACGAAGGCCTTCTTGGCCGCTGCTGCCGCGCTGGGCTTGTGCTGCCAGAAGCCGATCAGCAGGTAGGACGCCAGGCCGACGCCCTCCCAGCCGAGGAAGAGGCCGACGTAGTTCTCCGCGAGGACCAGCATCAGCATGGCGGCGACGAAGAGGTTGAGGTAGGCGAAGAAGCGACGCCGGCGGGGGTCGTGCTCCATGTAGCCGATCGAGTAGACGTGGATCAGCGTGCCCACGCCGGTGATGAGCAGGAGGAACAGCGACGACAGCGGGTCGTAGAGCAGGTCCAAGCCGACATCGAGGCCGCCGACCTGGATCCAGTCGTAGAGGTGCAGCCCGATCTGACGCTCCTCGTCGCCCCGGCCGAGCAGCGCGAGGAACATCAGGAGGCTCACCACGAAGGAGCCGAGCGCGGTGGCGGTGCCGAGCAGGTGACCCCAGCGGTCGGTGCGGCGGCCGCCGAGCAGCAGGACCAGGGCCCCGAGCAGGGGCAGCCCGATGACCAGCCACATCAGGGAGAAGACCCCGTCGGCCTGCGCGGGGTCGACCACGGGGATGTGGACGGACTCAGTCAATGCGTACATCAGGGTGTCGGGCCTCTCAGAGCTTCAGCAGGCTGGCGTCGTCGACCGAGGCCGACCGGCGAGTCCGGAAGATGGTCATGATGATCGCGAGCCCGACGACGACCTCGGCGGCGGCGACGACCATCACGAAGAAGGCAGCGATCTGCCCGTCGAGGTTGCCGTGCTGCTTGGCGAAGGTCACCAGGGCCAGGTTGGAGGCGTTGAGCATGAGCTCGACGCACATGAACACCACGATGGCGTTGCGGCGGGTCAGGACCCCGACGCACCCGATCGAGAAGAGGATCGCCGACAGGACGATGTACTCGTTCATGCGCGGCCTCCTTCGGGCTGGTCGTCGCGGTCGGTCGTCGCGTGGGGGTCGGTCTCGCCGGCCAGCGAGCGCTGCACGCCCTCGATGTCGTCGGCGAGCGCCGGGGCGGACCGTACCGTGCCGCGCGCGGCGAGGACCCGCGAGACCGAGGCGGCCGACGCGGTGCCGTCGGGCAGCAGGGCCGGGGTGTCGACGGCGTTGTGCCTGGCGAAGACGCCGGGTGCCGGCAGGGGCCCGAGGTGGAGGCCCTTGGAGGCGTAGTCGCGCACGCGCTGGGCAGCCATCTCGGCCTGACCGGCCTTGGGGGTGAGACGCTCGCGGTGCGCCAGGACCATCGCACCCACGGCAGCGGTGATGAGCAGCGCGCTGGTCGTCTCGAAGGCGAAGACGTAGCGGGAGAAGAGCACATTGGCCAGGGCCTGGATGTTGCCCTCACCGTTGGCCTCCTCGAGGCCCACGGCGGTGCCGAGCGTGATCTGGCCCAGCCCGATCACGAGGACCAGGCCGAGCAGGAGCCCACCGACGACCGCCATGACGCGCTGGCCGCGGATGGTCTCGACCACCGAGTCGGAGGCATCGACACCGACCAGCATCATCACGAAGAGGAAGAGCATCAAGATGGCGCCGGTGTAGACGATGATCTGGACGGCGAAGAGGAACGGCGCCTCGAGGACGGCGTAGAGCACCGCGAGGCTGATCATGACCACGGCGAGGAGGAGTGCGGCGTGCACGGCCTTGCGGACGAAGAGGATGCCCAGGGCGGCGAGCACCATCACGGGGGCCAGCACCCAGAAGGCGATCACGAGGTCACCCCCCGGTCGGCCGCGCCCGCGGGGCCGCCTGCGGGGCCAGGAGCCGGGGCGGCGAACTCGCCGCGGTAGTAGGCGCCCTCGTCGTCACCGAGGAGCATCGCGTGGGGCGGCTGCTCCATGCCCGGGAGAAGAGGTGCGAGCAGGTCGCTCTTCTCGTAGATCAGGTCGGCACGGTTGTTGTCGGCGAGCTCGTACTCGTTGGTCATGGTCAGGGCCCGGGTCGGGCACGCCTCGATGCAGAGCCCGCACAGGATGCAGCGCAGGTAGTTGATCTGGTAGACGCGGCCGTAGCGCTCGCCGGGGCTGAAGCGCTCGCCGTCGGGGGCGTCGGAGTTGGCGTCGCCCTCCACGTAGATGGCGTCGGCCGGGCAGGCCCAGGCGCACAGCTCGCAGCCGATGCACTTCTCGAGACCGTCGGGCCAGCGGTTGAGCTGGTGCCTGCCGTGGAAGCGCGGCGCGGTCGGCATCTTCTCGAAGGGGTACTGCTCGGTGACGACCTTCTTGAACATGGTGCGGAAGGTGACGCCGAAGCCCGCGACCGGGTCCCAGAACTGTTCCTTCATGCCTTTGGGCTCAGCCATCAGCGCGTGCCTCCTTGCCCTCGCCGGCAGCGGCGGGGCTCGAGATCGGGGTGTCGAAGGTGAGGGGTGCTGCTGCTCCACGCACGGGGCCACCGACCGGCATGGCGGGCACCGGGAAGCCACCCGGCGTCGCGGCGGGCTGCGTGTAGGTGGTGTCCGCGTCGGACGCGTCGTCGGCGCCGAAGAGGAAGAGCAGCAGGAAGCCGGCAGCGAGCACGCCGATGCCGATCAGCAGGTAGCGACGGTCGACGCCGTCGTCGAGCGAGATGACGCGGATGGTGGCGACGGCGACGATCCACAGCAGCGCGATCGGGATCAGCCGCTTCCAGCCGAACGCCATGAACTGGTCGTAGCGCAGTCGCGGCAGCGAGCCCCGCAGCCAGATGAAGCCGAAGACGAAGAAGAGCACCTTGCCGAAGAACCAGATGACCGGGACGTAGCCCTCGTTGGCGCCTTCCCAGACCCGGTCGATCCAGAACGGCGCACGCCAGCCGCCCAGGAAGAGCGTGGTGGCCAGCGCCGAGACGGTCGCCATGTTGATGTATTCAGCGAGGAAGAACAGCGCGAACTTCAGCGAGGAGTACTCGGTGTGGAACCCGCCGACGAGCTCGCCCTCGGCCTCGGGGAGGTCGAAGGGGGCACGGTTGGTCTCCCCGACCATCGCGATCAGGTAGATGACGAACGACGGCACCAGGATCAGCCCGAACCAGAGGTCCTCCTGGGCGTTGACGATCTCCGAGGTGGACATGGAGCCGGCGTAGAGGAACACCGCGACGAGCGCGAGTCCCATCGCGACCTCGTAGGAGATCATCTGGGCGCTCGATCGCAGACCGCCGAGCAGGGAGTACGTCGAGCCGCTGGACCAGCCGCCGAGCACGATGCCGTAGATGCCGACCGAGGCGATCGCCATCACGAACAGCACGGCCACCGGCATGTCGGTGAGCTGCAGGGGCGTGGTGCGGTCGGAGAACGGCACGCCGACCTCGGGACCGAACGGGATGACGCTGAAGGTCACGAAGGCGGGCACCACCGCGATGACCGGTGCGAGCAGGAAGACCACCTTGTCGGCGGCCTTGGGGATCAGGTCCTCCTTGAGCGCCAGCTTGACGCCGTCGGCCAGGGACTGGAGGAGCCCGAAGGGGCCGTTGACGTTGGGTCCGATCCGGTGCTGCATGCGGGCGACGACTCGTCGCTCCCACCAGATGTTGAAGAGCGTCAGCAGGACCAGGACCACGAAGATCAGCACGGCCTTGATGACGACCAGCCACCACGGGTCCTTGCCGAAGGCGCTGAGGTCGTCGGCTGCCCACGGCGCCAGCTGGGTGAGGAGGGTGGTGGTCACGAGGTGCCTCCCTTGACGGTGACGCGCGATCCGGGCGAGGCCACGTCGGCCAGGACCCCGTTGCCGAAGGACCTGGTCGGGAGCCACACGACCCCGTCGACGATGTCGTCGGCGACCTCCGCCGGGAGCGTGACCGAACCCCGGTCACCGGTGACGGTGATCGTGGGGCCGACTGCGTCGTGGACGAGGCGGCTGACCCGGGCCACGACCGGACGGGCGGTCGCGGCGAGGTGCTTGTCGCCGTCCTGCAGGGACCCGTCGTCGAGCATCTGCTTCCAGCTCGCGAGCGCGAGACCCGCGTCGAGGCCGGTCGCGGCAGCCACGGCCGGAGCGGCGGCCCGGGCGCCGTCCCACGGGCCGAGGTCGTTCATCTGCGCTCGCGCCTCAGCGACGTTGCGGAAGCCCAGCGGTGCGTCGAGCTCCTCGGCGATGCCGGCGAGGACGCGCAGGTCGGGCAGTGACCGAGGGTTGGAGAAGACCGCGTCGAAGGTGCGGGGGCGGCCCTCCCAGGTGACGAACATGCCGGCCTTGTCGGCCACCGGCGACACGGGGAAGACGACGTCGGCGGCACGCGTGACCGAGGTCTCGCGCAGGTCGAGCGCCACGACGAAGCGGGCCGCCTCCAGGGCGGCGCGCGTGGCGCCCGGGTCGGCGGTGTCGTCGGGGTCGACGCCCCCGATGACGAGACCACCGAGGTCTCCGGCGACGAGCGCCCCGACGATGGCGGACGCGTCGCGCCCCTCGGTCTCGGGCAGGGAGTCGACGCCCCACGAGGCCGCGGCGTCCACCCGGGCGGAGGCATCCGCGACGGGTCGACCACCGGGCAGGAGGTTGGGCAGGCAGCCCGTCTCGACAGCTCCCCGATCACCCGCGCGGCGGGGCACCCAGGCCAGGCGGGCGCCGGACTTGTGGGCCAGCGACGCGGCGGCCGAGAGCGCGCCGGGCACGGCGGCCAGGCGCTCACCGACGAGGATCACGCTGGCAGCGTCGAGCCCGTGGTCGGCGTGGCCGAGGAGGGCACCGAGCGCCCCCGGCTCGTCGCCGGGCGCCGTGGGGATCAGGGTCCCGTGCATCTTGCGCAGGCCACGGGTGCTGAAGGGTGCGATCGCCAGCACCCGGGTGCGACCGGTCCCGGCGGCCTTGCGCAGGCGCAGGAAGATCGCGCCGGCCTCGTCCTCGGGCTCGAGCCCGACCAGCACCACGGTGGGTGCGGTCTCCAGGTCGGCGTAGGTCACGCCGCCGCCCTCGGGGGCGGTGAGGACGACCTCGGAGGCGAGGAACGCGGCCTCCTCGGCGGAGTGCGGGCGGGCCCGGAAGTCGATGTCGTTGGTGCCGAGCGCGACCCGGGCGAACTTGCTGTAGGCGTAGGCGTCCTCGGCCGTGTGCCGCCCACCGAGGAGTACGCCGGACGGGCCGGCAGCACGCAGGCCGCGGGCTGCGACGGCGAAGGCCTCGGGCCAGGAGGCGGGCCGCAGCGCGCCGTCCTCGTCACGGACCTGGGGATAGGTCAGGCGGTCGGGCTCGGTGGCGTAGGCGAAGGCGAAGCGGTCCTTGTCGGTGATCCACTCCTCGTTGACCTCGGGGTCGTTGCCGGCCAGGCGACGCATGACCTTGCCCCGGCGGTGGTCGACACGGATCGCCGAGCCGCACGAGTCGTGCTCGGCGACCGACGGCGTGGACACCAGGTCGAAGGGGCGCGAGCGGAAGCGGTAGTCGGCCGAGGTGAGCGCGCCGACCGGGCAGATCTGGATCGTGTTGCCGGAGAAGTAGCTCTGCAGCGGCTCCTTCTCGTAGATGCCCACCTGCTGGAGCGCCCCGCGCTCGATCAGCGCGATGAACGGGTCACCGGCGATCTGCTCGGAGAACCGGGTGCACCGGGCGCACAGGACGCACCGCTCCCGGTCGAGCAGGACCTGCGCGGAGATGTTGATCGGCTTGGGATAGGTGCGCTTGATGCCACCGCTGGCCGAGAAGCGGGACTCGCCGCGGCCGTTGGACATCGCCTGGTTCTGCAGGGGGCACTCGCCGCCCTTGTCGCACACGGGGCAGTCGAGCGGGTGGTTGATGAGCAGGAACTCCATGATCCCCTGCTGCGCCTTGTCGGCGACCGCACTCGTGGCCTGGGTGCTGACGACCATGCCCTCGGCGACCGGCAGGGTGCACGAGGCCTGCGGCTTGGGGAAGCCACGGCCGTTGCCCGCGTCGGGCACCTCGACCAGGCACTGGCGGCAGGCACCGACCGGCTCCAGGAGCGGGTGGTCGCAGAACCGGGGGATCTGGACACCGACCTGCTCGGCGGCCCGGATCACCAGGGTGTCCTTGGGGACGCTGACCTGGATGCCGTCGATGGTCACCGAGACCAGCTCGACCTCCACCTCGGGCGTCCTGTCGGACCGGTCGTGGGTCTGCGTCATGCGGAGGCTCCCTCGGCAGCGAAGAGGGTGGAGGCGGCCGGGTCGAACGGGCAGCCCCCGTGGGCGAGGTGCGCGAGGTATTCCTCGCGGAAGTGCTCGATGGAGCTGGAGATGGGGCTGACCGCACCGTCGGCGAGGGCACAGAAGGAGCGCCCCAGGATGTTGTCGCACTGGTCGAGCAGGAGCTCCAGGTCGCTCTCGCTGCCCTGGCCCTTCTCCAGCGCGCCGAGGGTCTGCACCAGCCACCACGTGCCCTCGCGGCACGGGGTGCACTTGCCGCAGGACTCGTGCTTGTAGAACTCGGTCCACCTCAGCACGGCGCGGAGCACGCACGTGGTCTCGTCGAAGATCTGGAGGGCGCGGGTGCCGAGCATCGACCCGGCCGCCCCGACGCCCTCGAAGTCCAGCGGGACGTCGAGGTGCGCGGCCGTGAGGATCGGGGTGCTGGACCCGCCGGGGGTCCAGAACTTCAGCTCGTGGCCGTGGCGGATCCCGCCGGCGAGGTCGATCAGCTCGCGCAGGGTGATGCCGAGCGGGGCTTCGTACTGACCCGGGGACGTGACGTGGCCCGACAGCGAGAAGATGCCGTAACCCTTGGACTTCTCGGTGCCCATGGAGGCGAACCACTCGGCACCGTGGTCGATGATGCTCGGGACCGAGGCGATCGACTCGACGTTGTTGATCACGGTGGGGCTGGCGTAGAGGCCGGCGACCGCCGGGAAGGGCGGGCGCAGTCGCGGTTGGCCGCGGCGGCCCTCGAGCCCCTCGAGCAGCGCGGTCTCCTCGCCACAGATGTAGGCGCCGGCGCCGGCGTGGACGACGACGTCGAGGTCGTAGCCCGTGCCGTGGATGTCCTTGCCGAGGTGTCCGGCGGCGTAGGCCTCGGTCACGGCTGCCTGGACCCTGCGGATGACGTGGAGGACCTCGCCCCGGATGTAGATGAAGGCGGTGTTGGCGCGGATCGCGTAGGAGCTGATGATCACACCCTCGACGAGGGTGTGAGGGGTCGCCATCATCAGCGGGATGTCCTTGCAGGTGCCCGGCTCGGACTCGTCCGCGTTGACCACGAGGTACTTCGGCTTGGGGTTGTCCTGCGGGATGAAGCTCCACTTCATGCCGGTGGGGAACCCGGCGCCACCCCGGCCACGCAGGCCGGAGTCCTTGACGGCCGTGATGATGTCGGCCTGCTCCATCGCGAGCGCCTTCTTCAGCGCGCGGTAGCCGCCCTGCGCCTCGTAGGCGGCCAGGGTCCAGCTCCGCTCGGAGCCCCAGTTGTCGGTGAGGACCGGGGTCAACACGTCAGTCATCGGCCTTCTCCTGCTCGGTCTCGGTCTCGGCGCGAGAGGTGTCTGCCTGCTCGACCGCCTCGACCTTGGTCTGGGCGACCTCGGGCGTCGAGCCCGAGGCGTCCGAGGACGGCGCCGTCCACCCGCGCTGACGGGCGAGCTCGCGTCCCACGAGGCTGGCGGGTCCGGCGGAGGGGCCCTCGTCGGCGAGACCGTCGGGGAAGCCGGCGAGCACACGCTCGGCCTCACGCCAGGTGCAGAGCCTGGGACCGCGCGTCGACTGCACCGCGGTGCCGGCACGCAGGTCGTCGACCAGGTCGGTGGCCGACTGGACGGTCATGTTGTCCATGAACTCCCAGTTGACCATCATCACCGGGGCGTAGTCGCAGGCCGCGTTGCACTCGACGTGCTCGAGGGTGATGCTCGCCTTGTCCTGGGGGCGCATCTCGGTGGTCTCGTCGTTGCCGACGTCGAGGTGCTTCTTGAGCCGGTCGAAGATCAGGTCGCCACCCATGACGGCGCACAGCGTGTTGGTGCAGACCCCCACGTGGTAGTCGCCCACGGGCTTGCGCTTGTACATCGTGTAGAAGGTCGCGACGCCGCTCACCTCGGCGGCGGTGATGTCGAGGATCTCGGCGCAGGCCTCGATGCCCTCGGGAGTGACCCGCCCGTCGGTGGCCTGGACGAGGTGGAGCATCGGCAGCAGGCCCGAGCGCTTCTCGGGGTAGCGCGCCGCGATCTCCTGGAGCTCGGCGTACGTGGTGTCGCTGATCATCGGTCGACGCCTCCCATGACGGGGTCGATGGAGGCGATGGCCACGATGACGTCGGCGATCATGCCGCCCTCGCTCATGACGCTGGTCGCCTGCAGGTTGGTGAACGACGGGTCACGGAAGTGGGTGCGGAAGGGACGGGTGCCGCCGTCGGAGACCACGTGGGCCCCGAGCTCGCCGCGGGGCGACTCGATCGGCACGTAGACCTGGCCCGGCGGGACCCGGAAGCCCTCGGTGACCAGCTTGAAGTGGTGGATCAGACCCTCCATGGACTCGCCCATGATGTGGCGGATGTGGTCGAGGCTGTTGCCCATGCCGTCGCTGCCGATCGAGAGCTGGCTGGGCCAGGCGATCTTCTTGTCGGCGACCATGACGGGCGCACCCTCGAGACCGGCCAGCCGCTCGGCGGCCTGCTCGATGATCTTGAGCGACTCCCACATCTCCGCCAGCCGGATGCGGAAGCGCCCGTAGGCGTCGCACGTGTCCCAGGTCTGGACGTCGAAGTCGTAGTCCTCGTAGCCGCAGTAGGGCTCCGTCTTGCGCAGGTCCCAGGGGTAGCCGGTGCTGCGCAGCACCGGACCCGTGAGGCCCAGGGCGAGCACGCCCTCGAGGTCCAGGTGACCGACGCCGTCGAGGCGCGCCTTGAAGATGGGGTTGGCGTTGCAGAGCGCGGCGTACTCCGGGAGGCGCTTCTTCATCAGCGCGACGAAGGCGCGGATCTCGTCGAGGGCGCCCGGAGGCAGGTCCTGGGCGACCCCGCCGGGTCGGATGAACGCGTGGTTCATCCGCAGCCCGGTGATCAGCTCGAAGAGGTCGAGCACCAGCTCGCGCTCGCGGAAGCCGATCGTCATCACGGTCAGTGCGCCGATCTCCATGCCACCGGTGGCGATGCAGACCAGGTGGGAGGAGATGCGGTTGAGCTCCATGAGGAGCACCCGCATGACGTCGGCCTTCTCGGGGATCTGGTCCTCGATGTCCAGCAGCCGCTCGACACCCAGGCAGTAGGTCACCTCGTTGAAGAACGGGCTGAGGTAGTCCATCCGGGTCACGAACGTGGTGCCCTGCACCCAGGTGCGGTACTCCATGTTCTTCTCGATGCCGGTGTGGAGGTAGCCGATGCCGCAGCGGGCCTCGGTGACCGTCTCGCCGTCGAGCTCGAGGATCAGGCGCAGCACACCGTGGGTGGAGGGGTGCTGCGGACCCATGTTGACGACGACGCGCTCTTCGGCCTCCTCGGCGAGACCCTCGGCGATCGAGTCCCAGTCCTGACCGGTGACGGTGAAGACCCGGCCCTCGGTCGTCTCGCTGGTGCCGGCGTACATGTCCTGCTGCGCCATTAGTTGTATGACCTCCGCTCGTCTGGAGGCGGGATGCTGCCGCCCTTGTACTCCACGGGAATGCCGCCCAAGGGGTAGTCCTTGCGCTGCGGGTGGCCCGGCCAGTCGTCGGGCATGAGGATGCGGGTCAGCGCGGGGTGGCCGTCGAAGATGATCCCGAACATGTCGTAGGTCTCGCGCTCGTGCCAGTCGTTGGTGGGGTAGATCGTCACCAGCGACGGGATGTGCGGGTCGGCGTCGGGGACGCTGACCTCGAGCCGGATCCGTCGGTTGTGGGTCATCGAGAGCAGGTGGTAGACCGCGTGCAGCTCGTTGCCGTCGTCGTCGGGGTAGTGCACGCCGCTGACGCCGGTGCACAGCTCGAAGCGCAGCGCCGGCGCGTCGCGCAGGAGCTGGGCCACCGCGACGAGGTCCTCGCGGCGCACGTGGAAGGTGATCTCGCCGCGGTGGACCACGACGTTGCCGATCGAGCCCTCGAGGGCGTCGGCCACCTCGTCGTACCAACCGCCGTAGGGCCGCGCGGCGGGCGCGGGGTAGGCGATGGGAGCGACCAGACCGCCGTAGCCGCTGGTGTCGCCGGTGCCGGTGGTGCCGAACATGCCCTGGCGGACACCGACGGCGGCGACCTCACCGGTCTCGGCCGGGACGTTGACCGGGGACTGCTCGACGGCCGGCTGCTCGACCGCCGGCTGCGGCGCCGCGGACTTCTCAGGGTCCGGCTTGTTCACGGGTGTGTCGCTCAACGCAGCTGTCCTCGCATGTCGGAGGTGGGGAGCGCGCGCAGCGCCTCTGCCTCGAGGTCCTCGATCTGGGCCAGGCGGTTGGCACCCATCTTGGTGGCCTGCACCTGGTCGTGGAGCTTCAAGATGGCATCGATGAGCATCTCCGGGCGCGGCGGGCAGCCCGGGAGGTACATGTCGACCGGGACGACGTGGTCGACGCCCTGCACGACCGCGTAGTTGTTGAACATGCCACCGCTGCTCGCGCAGACACCCATCGCCAGCACCCACTTGGGCTCGGCCATCTGGTCGTAGATCTGGCGCAGGACCGGGGCCATCTTGTTGCTCACGCGACCGGCGACGATCATCAGGTCGGCCTGGCGCGGACTGGCCCGGAAGACCTCCATCCCGAAGCGGGCGAGGTCGTACTTGGGGCCACCACTGGTCATCATCTCGATGGCGCAGCAGGCCAGCCCGAAGGTCGCCGGCCAGAAGGACGCCTTGCGCATGTAGCCCGCGACGCCCTCGACGGTCGTCAGGAGCACGCCGCTGGGGAGCTTCTCTTCGATACCCATCAGGCCCGGCCTCCGTTGGTGTTCGCTGTCATTAGTCCCACTCGAGCCCGCCGCGACGCCACACGTAGGCGTAGGCGACGAAGACCGTGGCGATGAAGAGGACCATCTCGACGAGGCCGAAGACCTCCATCGCGTCGAAGTGGACCGCCCACGGGTAGAGGAAGATGATCTCGATGTCGAAGACGATGAAGAGCATCGCGGTGATGAAGTACTTCACCGGGAAGCGACCACCGCCGGCGGGCTGCGGCGTGGGCTCGATGCCGCACTCGTAGGAGTCGACCTTGGCGCGGTTGTAGCGCGCAGGACCGATGAACGCACTCATGGCGACGGACCCGACGGCGAAGAGCGCCGCGAGGAGGGCCAGTGCCAGCACTGGCGTGTAGAGCTCCATGCCAGGGCTCCTTCCGTGTGTCGCGCGCCGCGGGCCTCACGTGATTGTGACTTTGTGAACAGAATCACGAGGTGGCGCAGGCGACATCCTGCCACTCAACGTCATCCAGGTCACACCCAGGGCCGGGGCCGCTGGAAGCCCTCCCGTCAGGCGATTTAGGTCAGAGGACCATTGCCTAAATCACGCGCGGGAGTGGTGGCCGATAGCCTCCGGGCGTGATCCTCGACGTCGTGCGTTTCTCGGTCGGCACGCTCACCGCGATCCCGGTCCGGCCGCCGAGCAAGGTCGACCGCTCGGTCACCGTGCCCGCGATGGTCCTGGCGCCCCTGGCGGTGCTCCCGCTCGGGCTGCTCGTCGGTCTCGTGTGCTGGGCCGGTCGCGAGCTGGGGCTCGCGCCGATCGCGGTGGCCGCGACCGCGATCGCCGGCCTGGCCCTCAGCAGCCGGGCCTTCCACCTCGACGGCCTGGCCGACACCGCCGACGCGCTCACCTGCTCCTACGACGCCGAGCGCTCGCTCGAGGTGATGAAGCGGGGCGACGCGGGCCCCGCCGGAGCCTCGGCCCTCGTGCTCGTGCTCGGCATCCAGGTCGGCGCCCTCACGGCACTGCTCGGGCTCGCCTGGGGGCCGCTGCTCGCCGGCACGCTGGTGTGCGTCTCCCGCGGGGTCGCCGTGGTGATGTCGGTGCGAGGCATCCCGGCCGCGCGCGACACCGGCCTGGCCTCGACGTACGTCGGCACCATCGCGCCGGCGACGGCGGCCGTGAGCTGGGTCGTGCTCACCGGCGTGCTCGCGGTGGTGATGGAGGTCAACGACCTGCCCTGGTGGCGGGCGGTCGTCTGCGCCGCAGCGGCGCTGCTCGCCGTGGCCTGGCTCGTGCGCCGGGCCGCCCGTCGTTTCGGCGGGGTCGCGGGCGACGTCTTCGGCGCCGCCGTCGAGATCAGCCTTGCGCTGATGCTGCTCGCGGCGACCTGACCCGGCCGCCGGACCTCAGGCGGTGGCGCGGTGCAGGGCGACGATGCCGCCCGTGAGGTTGCGCCACTCGGGGCTGCTCCAGCCGGCTTCCCCGATCAGGCTGGCCAGGGCCTCCTGGTCGGGCCAGGCCCGGATCGACTCGGCGAGGTAGACGTAGGCGTCCGGTGAGGACGAGACCGCGCGGGCGACGGGCGGGAGCGCCTTCATGAGGTACTCGATGTAGACGGTGCGGAACGGCGACCAGGTCGGGTGGCTGAACTCGCAGACCACGAGACGGCCGCCGGGCTTGGTCACCCGGCGCATCTCGGCGAGCCCCGCGGCGGGATCGACGATGTTGCGCAGCCCGAAGGAGATCGTGACCGCGTCGAAGGTGTCGTCGGCGAAGGGCAGCTGCGTGCCGTCGCCGGCCGTGAACGGCAGGTGCGGTCGGGACCGCTTGCCGACGCTGAGCATGCCGAGGGAGAAGTCGCAGGGCACGACCCGGGCGCCGCGATCGGCGAAGGGCTGGCTCGACGTGCCGGTGCCGGCCGCGAGGTCGAGCACCATCTCGCCGAACTGCGGGTCGACGGCGTCGATGACGTCGCGCCGCCAACGACGGTCCTGGCCGAGGGAGAGCACGTCGTTGGTGACGTCGTAGCGACGCGCCACCGCGTCGAACATCTGGCGGACGTCGGTCGGTTGCTTGTCGAGCTCTGCACGGGCCACGCGAAGAGAGTACGGGGGCCCGCGCGACGGCTCGCGCGGCGCCTCGCGCCGGTCACGACTTGGTCACGGCCCGAGATTCCTCGCCCGGCACCACAACCCGGACCGCCCGGACGGCGTCATCCAGGTGTCGCACCACCGCAGCCAGAAGGGTCCACCATGTCGTTCCTCCGCCGTCTCACGCTCGTCATCGCCGCCGCCGTCGTGCTCGCCGCCACCGCCTTCGGCGTCGGGTGGGCCACCGACCGGTCGTCGGCTCCCTCGGGGGCGGCGCCCGTCGCACCCGTCATGCCCGTCGCGCCCGTTGTGCCCGTCGCGCCCGTCGCGCCCGTCGGCACCGAGGATCCCGCGCCCGTGCCGCCCACTGAGCCGGAGCCGACACCGGCGCCCAAGCCGGACCCGACGCCGACGCCGGCGCCCGAGCCGCTGCTGGTCGCCGGACCGGCCCTGCTCTCCCCGGGCGAGGAGAGCGACGAGGTGCGCGACCTGCAGGCCCGGCTGCGCCAGATCGACTGGTTCGAGGCTGACGTGACCGGCTTCTTCGGCGACGTCACGACCGCCGCGGTGCGCGGCTTCCAGGCCAAGCGGGAGATCCCGGTGACCGGGGAGGTCGACCGTCGCACGCTCGACCGGCTGCTGGCCATGACCAGCGAGCCGACCGAGGCCGAGCTGACCAACCAGCTCGGCGGCAACGCGCCGGGTGCCCTCGACGAGCGCTGCCTGAGCGGCCGGGTGCTGTGCGTCGACAAGACCAGCAACACCCTGCGCTGGGTGGTCGACGGCCAGGTCCTGCGCACCGTGGACACGCGGTTCGGCGGACCGGCCACCCCCACCCGGGAGGGGACGTTCCGGGTGGACTCCAAGAGCCGCGACCACGTGTCGAGCCTGTACGACACCCCGATGCCGTTCGCGATGTTCTTCTCCCGCGGCCAGGCCGTGCACTACTCCCCCGACTTCGCGGCGGTCGGCTACGCCGGCGCGTCCCACGGGTGCGTCAACGTGCGCGACCACGACGCGATCGCGTGGCTCTTCGACCAGGTGCAGGTGGGCGATCCCGTCGTCGTCTACCGGTCCTAGTCGCGGGCGGCGTCCAGGAGGCCGTCGAGGATCTCGACGGCCTCCTCGGCCGAGATCCCGACGCCGATGAGCTGGTAGGCGCTCTCGTCGTCGCCGACCTGGCACTTGACCGCTTGCGGGGCGGGCTCGGTGATCGGCTCGCCCGCGGGGACCGGCTCCTGCCAGATGAGCGAGCAGACGCCGTCACCCACGGCCACGAGGTCGGTCAGGTTGCGGGCGTAGCCCAGCAGCTGCGGGTCGACCGGCGGACCGTCCGGCACGAAGGGACCCGCGGCGGACCCGACGACCAGCACGGTCGCCTGGATGCCCCGCGCGGGGTCGCGGTAGGTGCGCACGTGGGCAGGCCCGTCGTACAGGTCCTCGAGGATGATCTCGGCCGAGGCGACGAGCTCACCCTGGAGCCCGGCGAACTCCTCGGCGGCCGCGGTGTCGCCGTCGGACCCGTCGACGAGGTCGGTGGCCGTCAACCCACCCGGGAGCGTGTCGGGCAGGGCTCGGGTCGCGGCCCCGCCGCCACCGGGCAGCAGCACCGCGAAGGCCACCACCGCCACCAGGAGGACGAGGCCGACGAGGACACCGACCAGTGCCGTGGACGGTAGGGACGAGGGACGCTCTGAGGTGGTGGTCACGCGGTGACGTTACCCACGGTCTGGTCCGAGGGGCGACAGCGCTCGGTAGGCTCGCGGAGTGACGAACGCTGCGACCCCGGGTGGGCCGACCCCCTCGCTGGTCGCGCGCACCGTCTCGCTGGACCTCGACGTCGCCACCACGCTGGTCTCCCTCCTCCCCGTCGGGCACCCGGTCGCGTGGTTGCGCCAGGGCGACGGGCTCGTGGGCTGGGGCGAGGCGAGCATCCTGCGCACCAGCGGGGCGACCCGCTTCGCCGACGCCGACAAGTGGTGGAGCGAGACCATCGCACGTGCCGACGTGCGCGACGAGGTCGGCGAGCCCGGCACCGGCCCGGTCTGCTTCGGCACCTTCGGCTTCAGCGACCAGCCCGGCCGCTCGGTCGTCGTCGTGCCCTCCGTCGTCGTCGGCCGCCGCGGTGACCGGGCCTGGCTGACGACGCTCTCCGTCGACGGCGTCGAGGCCCCCGCGCCGACCATCACCGTCGCCGACCCGCCGCGCGCACCCTCCGCGGTGAGCTTCGCCGACGGGGCGCTCAACGGCGAGCAGTGGATGTCGGCCGTGGCCGACGCCGTGGCACGCATCAACGCCGGCGACCTCGAGAAGGTCGTGCTCGCCCGCGACCTCGTGGCGCGCGCGAGCGAGGCCATCGACGTGCGTTGGCCCCTGCACCGGCTGACCGAGTCCTACCCGATGTGCTGGACCTTCCACGTCGACGGCATGTTCGGCGCGACGCCGGAGATGCTGGTGCGTCGAGAGCGCGGTCTCGTGACGTCGCGCGTGCTGGCCGGCACCATCCGCCGAACCGGCGACGACTCCCGCGACCTCGCGCTCGCCGCGACCCTGGCCCGGTCGTCGAAGGACCTCGAGGAGCACGAGTACGCCGTCCGCTCGGTCGCCGACGCCCTGGAGCCGCACTGCTCGTCGATGAACGTGCCCGAGGCGCCCTTCGTGCTGCACCTGCCCAACGTCATGCACCTCGCGACCGACGTCAACGGCGTCGTCCACGACGCAGCCACCGTGTCGTCGCTGCGCCTGGCCGAGGCGCTGCACCCCTCCGCGGCCGTCGGGGGCACCCCGAGCGACGTCGCGATCCAGCTCATCACCGAGATCGAGGGCATGGACCGCGGTCGCTACGCGGGCCCGGTGGGCTGGATGGATGCGCGCGGCGACGGCGAGTGGGGCATCGCCCTGCGCTCGGCCGCCGTCGAGGACGACGGGATCCGGCTCTTCGCCGGGTGCGGCATCGTCGCCGACTCCGACCCCGAGGCCGAGCTGGCCGAGGCCCAGGCGAAGTTCGTGCCCGTGCGGGACGCGCTCGGCGGGATCTGACGGGACCTACAGGTCCTTGCCGTCCCTGAGCCTCACGAGCTCCTGACCGTCGGGGAGCAGGTTGCCCATGTGCGTCTCGACCATCCCGAGACCGGCCTCGGAGTAGACGCGGTCGTGGATGGCGAGCGAGCGCGGGGCGCCGACGGCGCGGACGAAGTCGATGGCCTCGGACACCTTCAGCCACGGCGCCGAGACCGGGGCGAGGAGCACGTCGACGGGCTCACCGGGCACCGTCAACGCGTCACCGGGGTGGTAGACCACGGTGTCACCGAGCCGGAGCACGAAGCCGCTGTTGGAGAACCGCGGGTAGTCGGGATGGATGACGGCATGGAGCTCACCGACCGCCCGGACGGGCACACCGACGTCGAAGCGCTGCTCCGGCGAGATCACCGTGACCCGCTCCACCAGGTCCGGGGCGTCCTCGCGGATCCGGGCGGCGACCGCGTCGATGGTGAACACCGGGGCGTCGCACGCGCGGAGGTGGTCGGGCAGGTAGTGGTCGGGGTGCTCGTGGGTGATCAGCACGGCGGTCGCACCGTCGACGGCCTCGGCCTCGGTGAAGACACCGGGGTCGAGGACGACCACCACGCCGTCGTGCTCGAGGCGCACGCAGGCGTGCCCGAGCTTGGTGATCCGCATGCCCGGCACACTACCTAGACTCGCGGCATGACGACCTCCGGCCGACCCGTCGTACGACGTGCCACTGCGGCGGACGCCGAGGCGCTGGCCCACCTGCACCTCGACGTCTGGGACGACGCCTACACCGGCCTCATGGCGCAGTCGATCCTCGACGACCGCCGCGACGAGGTCGAGGACCGTGTCGAGCGCTGGCGCACCATCCTGACCGAGGGATCGGACACGCTGGTGGCCGAGGACGACGAGGGGCTGGCCGGCTTCGCGTCGACCGGACCCGGGCGGGACAACGACGTGGACATCGAGCTCGAGCTGTGGGCGCTCTACGTGCGGGCACGGCTGTGGGGAAGCGGGGTGGGCTACGCGCTCTTCTCCGAGGCGGTCGGAGACCGCGCCGCCTACCTGTGGGTGCTGGCCTCCAACGAGCGCGCCGTGACGTTCTACGAGCGGCAGGGCTTCCGTCTCGACGGCACCACCGACGCGCACGACGAGGGGCTCCACGCGCGGATGGTGCGGGCCGGCACGTGAGCGTCGCACCCTGACCTCAGGTCACGCGGTGAGGTGGTGCACGTAGCACCAGCGCCAGTCCTCGCCCGGCTCGGCCGACTGCATGACGGGGTGGGCGCTGTCGTGGAAGTGCGCCGTGGCGTGCTGCCCCGGTGAGGAGTCGCAGCACGCGACGACGCCGCACTCGAGGCACTGACGCAGGGCGACCCAGCGGGTGCCGTCCTCCAGGCAGCGCACACAGGTGCCGTCGTGCACGACCTCCTGGACCGGGTGGGCGAGCAGATCGGGGCACTGGGCGGAGGGGTCGCGGTAGACGCTCGTGCCGCGGATCTCCTCGCGGGCGTGGGTGGCGATGTCGATCATCGACTCCTCGATGTCGAGCAGGGCGAGGACCTCGGCGACCACCTCGGACGCCACGGTCCCCGACGAGCGGATCTCCAGGATCCGCGCCCGCTCAGCTGCCAGCATCTCCATCCGGATGCGCGCGTAGAGCTCGCTGGGCGTCTCCTCGTCGACGGTCGTCCCGAGCCGCTCCCACGCCGCGTAGTTGCGTTGCTCGATGCGCTGCCGGACCAGGTCGACGACACCGTGGGGATCGTCGTACTCCATCGTCTCGACGGCCTCGAAGCCTGCCTTGGACGCCTGCTGGAGCAGGGTGGCGCGGGCCAGGGCGTCGTCCATCGGGTCGGGGGACGGGACCTTGAGGCGGCGGGCGAGCCAGGGCAGGGACAGGCCCTGGAGGAAGAGCGTGCCGGCCACGACCGTGAAGGCGATCAGCAGCAGCACCTCCCGGTGCTCGGTGTCCTCGTCGATGATGAACGCGGCGGCGAGCGTGACGACCCCGCGCATGCCGGCCCAGCCGAGCAGGAACGTGTAGGACCACGGCGGGATGCTCCCGGTCGTCCGGTCCGAGCCGGGACGCACCAGCAGGTAGCGGGCCAGGAACACCCACACCAGCCGCAGGACGATGACCCCCACCAGGGTCGCGGCACAGACCGCGACGATGCGCCCGGGGGCCAGGTCGCTGCGCCCGACGTCCTCGAAGAGCCACTCGGCCTGGAGCCCGATGAGCAGGAAGACGGTGTTCTCCAGGACGAAGGAGATGGTGCGCCAGTTCATCCGCTCGGCGATGCGCGACTGAGCGGTCTGCAGCACGGGGGCCTGGTGACCCAGCAGGAGCCCCGCGATCACGACCGCGATCACGCCGGACGCGTGGATCTCCTCGGCGAGGATGTAGGCCGCGAACGGCACGACGAACGAGATCGCGGTGTCCATCAGCGGGTCGGTCACCTGCTTGCGCAGCTTGGCGACCAGGAGGAAGAGCAGCACCCCGACCAGGAGCCCGCCACCCGCCGCCACGAGGAAGTCGAGGGCGACGTCCGTGGTGCTGAGCCCCACCCCGCCCGCGGCGATCGCGGTGCGCAGCGAGACCAGCGCGGTCGCGTCGTTGAGCAGCGACTCGCCCTCGAGGATCGTCACGATGCGCCGGGGAAGCCCGATCCGGCGTCCGATCGCGGTCGCCGCCACCGCGTCCGGCGGCGCCACCACCGCTCCGATCGCGAGCGCCGCGGGCCACCCGATGCCGGGGATCAGCACGTGCACGAGGCCGCCGATCCCGACGGTGGTGAAGATGATCAGCCCGACCGACAGCAGCAGGATGGAGCGCCGGTTGGCGTTGAAGTCGACCAGCGACGTCTGGATCGCGGTCGCGTAGAGCAGCGGTGGCAGCAGCCCCAGCAGCACCACCTCGGCCTCGAGGTGGATCTCCGGCATGCCCGGGGCGTACGACGTCGCCACCCCCACCGCGATCAGCACCAACGGCGGCGGCGCGTCGATCCGCTCCGCGAGCGCCGTCACGGCGAGGACCCCGACGCTCAGCGCGACGAGGAAGAAGGCGATCTCCACCCGCCCATCATCCCTGTCCCCCACCCCCCTGCTCGGCGCATGTCACCCACCGGCTGCCCGGGCCCGGGGTTTTGTCGGGGTGGGCGGGGGCCAGCCGGGGGACAGTTTCACCGGCCGGCCGAGGAAACTGTCGCTGGGACGATGAAACTTCGTACTCCAACCGACAGTTTCACCGGCCGGCCGGTGAAACTGTCCGGACCCCACCTCCCGAGCAACGTCGGCCAGCCGGGTGCCCGGGCGACGCTAGAGCGAGCCGAGGGCGCGGATGCGGGCGTCGAGGTCGCGCCGGTTGTCGCGGCGGACGCGGACCTCGACGACCTCGAGGCCACCGTGCGGGGACGCGAGGGCCTGCTCGAGCTCGGGGCGGCTGCCGACCAGCCAGTGCGGGGTGCGGGTGGCGGCGCAGAGCGCCGCGAGGTCGACCCCGTGGGGGGTCCCGAAGAGCCGGTCGAAGCCGGCTGCGTGCTCGGGGGCGCCCTGCTCGAGCATGGTGAAGATCGAGCCGCCGTCGTCGTTGACGACCACGATCGTGAGGTCGGGTCGGGGCTCGTCGGGCCCGAGCACGAGACCGTTGCTGTCGTGGAGGAAGGTGACGTCGCCCATCAGGGCGATCGTGCGGCCGGGGGTCGTGCGGCCCAGGGCGGCGCCGATCGCGGTCGAGATCGTGCCGTCGATGCCGGCCAGCCCGCGGTTGGCGATGGTCTTGCGCCGGCTCCCGACGGGGTAGGGGCGCACCATCAGGTCGAGGTCGCGGATCGGGCTGGAGGCGCCGACGACGAGCTGGTCGCCGGGCGCGAGGGCGCGGCTCACCACCCCCGCGACGTCGTACGGCGTGAGGTCGGCCTCCGCAGCCAGCAGCGCGTCGAGCCGTCGACCGACCGTGCGGTCGGCCTCGACCCAGCGGGCGAGCCAGGCGGGGTCGTCGGCCCCGTCGACGCTCACCGCGTCGACCTCGTGCGCGACGTCGTGGGGACGCTGGGTCCACACGCCGCGTGAGCGCACCGAGACGACCTCGACGTCGGAGCGTCCGAGCAGCCGGGCCACGGGCCGTGAGAGCGTCGGGTGGCCGAGCACGACCACCCGCTCGACCTCCCGCCCCAGGTCGGTGTCGAGCAGCAGTCGGTAGCACCGCAGCGCGTGGTCACCCGTGCGGGAGCCGCTGGTCGGCTCGGCGAGCAGCGGCCAGCCGGCCGCCTCGGCGACGCGGCGCGCACCCTGCGCGGCGTCGTCGCCGGCCACGACGACCGTGCGCGGCCCCAGCGGCAGCACGACGAGGTCGGCCCCGGGCTCGTCGCGGCGCCCCCGGGCGGGCGGCACCGCAGGCACCGCCGGCACCCACCCGTCCTCGGGGTCGGGCAGCAGCGGGTCGTCGAGCTGGAGGTTGAGGTGCAACGGCCCGTCGACCTCGAGGTCGGCCAGCGCGACGAGGTCGGCAGGGGCAGCGAGGTCGTGGGTCGGGACGAGCCGTCCGAAGATCCCGACCTGGTCGGTGGTCTGGTTGGCGTCGGTGCCGCGCAACCGCGCCGGCCGGTCGGCGGTGACGACGACGATCGGCACGCCGGCATGGGCGGCCTCGAGGACGGCGGGGTGCAGGTTGGCGACCGCGGTGCCCGACGTGCAGACCACGGCTGCGCGCGCGTGGCTGCGGGTCAGGCCCAGCGCGAGGAAGCCGGCGCTGCGCTCGTCGATGCGCGTGTGGAGCCGCAGCACGCCCGCCGCGGACGCCGCCAGCGCGGCGAAGGACAGCGGAGCGTTGCGCGAGCCGGGCGACACGACCACCTCGGTGACCCCGGCCTCGACCAGGGCGGAGACGACGGCGCGGGCCAGCTCGGTCGAGGGGTTCACGTCGAGCGATCCTGCCGCAGGGCCCGGACCTCGGCGAGGCGGGCCTCCCAGTGCGCGACCCGCTCCGGTGCCGCCGAGGCCTGCGCGAGCAGGCGCTCGTCCACCACCGGCACGCCCACGGGCAGCCACCCGTCGATCGGCAGCAGCGACTCGACGACGACGTCGCCGTGGAAGAGCTGCACGGTGGCCAGCCCGCAGGCGTAGGGCAACGTCGGCAGCGCCGCAGCGAGCGCGACACCGGCGGCGATGCCGACCGAGGTCTCCAGCGCCGAGGACACGACGACCGGCAGCCCGATGTCCTCCGCGATCCGCAGACAGGCCCGCACCCCGCCGAGCGGCTGCACCTTGAGGACCGCGATGTCCGCGGCCTCGAGGTCACGCACCCGGTAGGGGTCGGCGGCGCGCCGGATGGACTCGTCGGCGGCGATCGGCACGCCGACCCGACGTCGTACGACGGCGAGGTCCTCGACGCTCGCCACCGGCTGCTCGGCGTACTCCAGGCCACCCGCCGAGCGGTCCAGCACGCCGATGGCCCCCACGGCCTCGTCGACCGACCAGCCGCCGTTGGCATCGATGCGCACGGCCCCCGCACCCCCGAGCGCATCCCGCACGGCCTCCAGCCGGGCCTGGTCGTCCGCCAGGGTCTGCCCCGGCTCGGCGACCTTGACCTTGGCGGTCGTGCAGCCGCCGGCCAGCACGATCGCGTGCGCCTGCTCCGGTCCGACGGCGGGCACGGTCACGTTGACGGGGACCCGGTCGCGCAGCGGCGCCGGCCAGTCCCCCGCCGCGGCCTCCTCCGCACACCGCAGCCACGGCTCGGCGACCTCGGCGTCGTAGTCGAGGAACGGGCTCCACTCCCCCCACCCGGCGGCGCCGCGCAGCAGCACGCCCTCGCGCACGGTGATCCCGCGGAAGCGCGTGCGCATGGCGATGCTGAAGACCTCAGGCACCGGCCAGCTCCCGCAGCGCGAGGCGGTCGGTCTTGCCGTTGGGCAGCAGGGGGAGCTGGTCGAGGGACACGACCTGGCGCGGCGCCCACGAGCGCGGGTGCCGGTCGGCGACGAAGTCACGGACCTCCTGCACGGAGACCGGTCCGACGACGAAGGCCACCACCCGGGACCCCCACTCCTCGTCCGGCACACCCAGCACCTCCACGTCACTCACCTGCGGATGCTCACGCAACCGCGCCGCGACCGCCACCGCGGGCACGTTGACGCCCCCGCTGACGACCATGTCGTCGAGGCGCCCCAGCACCTGCAGCCGCCCGTCCTCGTCGAGACGCCCGGCGTCCGCGGTCAGGAACCACCCGTCGACCAGCACCTGCTCGGTCAGCCCGGCGTCGCCCTCGTAGCCGTCGAAGAGCGTCGGCCCGCCGATCCGGATCCGTCCGCCCTCCCCCAGCGCGAGCGCCACGCCGTCGAGCGGCACCCCGTCGTAGACACAGCCGCCCGCCGTCTCCGCCATGCC
>CAWGZT010000008.1:0-201967 GCA_963827195.1 uncultured Actinomycetota bacterium | reverse complement strand
ACGACGCCAGTTGCCGGACCTATCCGATGAGCGAGCATTGCGAATTGCGGTTGCGTACAACGCACTGAATCCGATGTGGTGTCCGTCATGACGTTCTTGATCAGGCCAGCCACCGACGCCGACTGGCCCTTGATCTGGCCGATCATCCAAGAGGTAGCGGCCTCTCAGGAGACCTTCGCGATGGAGGCGGCGCCGAACGAGCGAGTGATGCGCGCTTCGTGGATGACGCAGCACCCCGGCCGAGTCGTCCTCGCCGCCGACGAAGAGGGACGCGTCCTCGGCACCGCCAACATGTACGCCAACCGCCCGAACCAGGGCTCGCACGTCGCGTCCGGTTCGTTCATGGTCGCGGCCCCGGCCAGAGGCCGAGGCGTCGGCCGCGCGCTCGTGCGCGACATGATCGTTTGGACGACCAAGCACGGCTTCCGCGGCATCCAGTTCAACGCCGTGGTGGCCTCGAACGAGAGCGCCGTGCGACTTTACGAGTCCGAAAGGTTCCGCACCATCGGTGCCGCGCCCGGGGGCTTCCTGCATCCCACGCTAGGTCCCGTGGATCTCCTGATGCTCTGGCGAGACCTGCCCTGACGCGCCGTCCACCCCTGCCACAATCCAGGCTGCCACCCGCAGACGGATAGCGTTTCCGAGCCGTCCGGAGCCGCGATGAGTGCGGTCCGCATGAGCGCTCAGGCAGCGAGGCCGACTGGCAGCCGGTGTGCTCGTTCTCGGAAGAGGTGGCGCAGGGTCGTGGCGATGCAGGCCACCTGGAGCCAGCCTGTCGCCGAGGTGGTCGTGTTCTCGAACGACTTCGCCAACCGGCGAGAACGCCCCAGGCGCCCGTGGGCGACCTCGACGCGCCAGGCGTGCCGAATGGGGCGGAAGACCGGCTGCTTGTCGTCCCACCCGACCCGGCGGACCTCCAGGTCGTGGTCCCGGCCCAGGGTGCGGGCAGCGGCCGCGGTGACGCCGCGGTCCACCAAGACGAGCTCGAGACGGTCGGTGACGCCCTGCTGGGTCAGGAACTCCAACATCAGGTCGCCGGCCCGGTTCTCGTGGGTGGAGGCAGGAACCACCAGCGCGGCCACCGGAAGGCCGGTGACGTCGACGGCGACGACGCGCTTGGCGCCCTTGGTGCGGCCGTAGGGGCCGCCTCGGTCGTGGAACGTGAACCCGCCGTTCGAGGCTCCGCGGGCGAGGTGGGTGTCGATGACGAGCATCGAGGGCGTCTGCTCCGCCCTCCCGTCCTGTCTGCGCGCGGCGGCGTGAAGCACCGTCAGGGCCTGTGCCCAGGTGCCGTTGCGTGACCAGCGGCGGAACTGCGACCAGACACGGGTCCAAGGCCCGAACGACTCCGGGAGGTAGCGCCACTGGCAACCGGTCTGGGCGATGTACAGCATCGCGTCCACCACGCTCCGGAGGTCATCGGCGTGCCTGCGACCTCGCTTACCCGGCGCGTTGAACACAGGCTCCAGAAAGTCCCACTGCTCATCTGTCAGGTCACTTGGATACGGCATGCCCGGCATGGTGACCACGCGACTCGTTCAGGCAATAGGGACACACCCAGTAAGGAGACCTCTGAGTTCGCGGCCTCAGACCGCGGTCGCCAGGGCCATCACCTCGGCGAGCTCCCGCTCCTCGCCGGTCCCGCCGGCCGACGAGATGCCCGCCCGGGCATCGGCCGTCAGACCGGTCGCGTGCGGCAACGCCTGACGCAGGAGCCGCACCAAGGTCCGGACCTCCTCGCGCGGGTCCGCCGCGTGCTCGGCGCTGGTGAGACGGTCGTCGCGGAGGATCTCGAGATAGAGCCCCTGGCTACGGGGCGAGGGGTCGGAGCCGAGCTCGTCGCGCAGCTGAGCACGCAGGTCGGCGTAGGCCCGCAGCGCCTCACTGGACCGGCCGGCTCGGTGCAGCCCCCTCATCAGCAACCTGGCCGACTCCTCGGCGAGGACGTCCGTG
This sequence comes from uncultured Actinomycetota bacterium, assembly GCA_963827195.1. Taxonomy (GTDB): domain Bacteria; phylum Actinomycetota; class Actinomycetes; order Propionibacteriales; family Nocardioidaceae; genus Nocardioides. The sequence goes on along the minus strand of CAWGZT010000008.1, from coordinate 200,014 downwards.
CCGACCGCCGTGCGCGCGAGGCTCACTGCCCGGTCCGCCTCGTGCAAGGTCAGGGCCTTCTGTGCGCCTGCGCACCCGGCGGTCCCGAGCTCGTTCTCGAAGATGCGCCGCTCCCGGATCGCCCACCCGGCGTAGGCCTCGCTGGCGAGGAGGTCGCCCTGGACGAGGGCCACCGCCTGCTCGAGCAGGACGAGCGCGGCTCCCGGGTCCGAGGTCTGGCCGGCGGTCTGGACCAGTCGGCGAAACTCGACGATGTCGACCGTGACGGCCTCCTGGTCCAGGACGTAGCCCCGCATCACGGTGCGGAGCACCGAGTCCCTCCCGCGCCCCCGGCCCAGGCTCTTGCGCAGCAGGCAGACGTAGCTCTCGAGCGTCCCGAGGTAGGAGCGCGGCGGGCGCCCCTCCCAGAGCAGCTCGGCCAGCTGGTCCTTGGCCACCGGGGTCTCACCCGAGACCGCGAGGATCTCCAGGATCTGACGGGGCTTGACGCCCTCGGTCCCTGCGGTGAGTCGTCGACCCGCATCGGTCACGGTGGTCGGTCCGAACAAGTTGATGTGCATGTGGATGTGCCCCCCTGAAACGTGCTGCCCCGGCGCCTCCCGAGCGACCTGCCGGAAGTCTGGGGCACCCGGTGCTGCTGCCTGCAGCCCCACGGAGGGGGTGGGCGGCCCCCAAAGTCCACTAGTCATCTGTGCCCAGGACGCATGACCCATCCGGCCCGCCCCATGACCCAGAGAGAAGCCCCGACCGCCCTCACGGGTGGTCGGGGCCCCTGCCGATCGGGCTCCCGCCGATCGGTGCTCCGGTCGATCCTGGGTGCTCGTCAACGCCGCCGGAACGTGAAGCCGGTGGCGCTGCCCCCTGCGGCGCTGACCGCACTGACGGTCGAGGTCGCGGCAGGAGGAGTGACACCGCCGGCCCCGCGGAAGCTCCAGGCCCCCGTGGCGTCGACCGTGGTGAAGCCCAGGACCCGGCCACTGAGCTCCGGGCCCAGCACGACGGCGATCCGCTGGCCCGCGAGGATGTCGCTGGTCCCGCTGACCCGCCACTCCCGCCCGGTGCGGAACTCCGCCGCCGCGATGACCAGGGCCTCGGGGAGCGGGCTGACCGTGACCTCGTCACTGGTCTGCTGACCTCCCTGCCCCGTGACCGTCAGCCGAAGCACCACGGGCGTCGAGCTGACGGCGTAGCCGGGGTTCGTCGTGGTGGTGCTCGTGGGCAACGGCATCAGGGGCAGCAGGAACGTGGGTCGCGCAGTGGTCGCGCCGCCCAGGCTCACGACGGGTCCGCTGACCTGGCTCCACTCGTAGGTGTCCACGAAGGTGCTGGTGGACCCGTCCAGGGTCACGGTGGCACCACGGCGCACGACCTGGTCGGCCCCGGCGTCCGCCGCCGGCGCCGGCGGGGGCTCGGTCGGGTCGGGGACCACCACGTTGACCGTCACCACGACGGGCTCGCTGGTGCCGGCAGGACCGCTCACGACCAGCTCGAAGTCCAGGGGCCCCTCGTAGCCCACCGGAGCCGTGAAGGTGGCGACCGCCGTGTCGGCCGCGGTCAGGGTCACCCGGTTGGCATCCGTCGCCCCGACCTGACGCCAGGCGTAGGAGGAGATGGTCCCGGTGGAGCCGGTCCCGGTCAGGGTCACGCGCTGCTGGGAGACGACGTCCGTCGGGCTGGCGAAGGCGGCGGCGACGGGCACGTCGGCCTGCATGCCCGCACCGGTCGTGGTGATCGGCACCGTGGTCGAGCCGCCCTTGTCGGAGGTGACCGTCACGGACGCGGTCGGTGCCACTGTGCTGATGCTCGCCGTGCCGTCGACCAGGGGCTGCCCCAGGACCGTGAGGGCCCCTGGCGTGCTGTCCTGGTCGCTGGACGACGCGGACACCGTCAGGACGTCGGCGTCGGCGTCGTAGGAGGCGCGCGTGACCGTGACGACGTCGACCGGTCGCACCTGCTTCTGGGCGACCGGGACATCTCCGACGTTGGCCACGGTGATCGAGGGGTCGCCCGGGACCTGCTCGACGGCGAAGCGCCCGTAGTAGACGCCGCGATCGCCTTCGAGGGCGGTCTCGATGAAGCCGAGCCCGGCATCCTTCACGTGGATCGACTGATCGGCGTCGGACGTCGCGTAGACGTCGACGAAGCCCGATCCGTCGGCTCCCACGGAGTAGGTCGCCTGCTGGACGTCGACGCCCGCGTTGGTGGCGAGCCTGCCCTGCAGGCTGAACACGTCGGTGCGGGCCAGGAGGGCCCAGGTGCCGTCGGCGTTGCGCCGCTCGACGCTCACGTAGTTGGTGCCGTAGGGGCTGCCCACGACCGCGTGGTCCACGCCCGGGTCACCGACGTAGCCGGCCGGGGCCGCCGGGGCGACCGCCGGGTCCCACCTCAGGAACGGCCCCACCCGGCTGCTCAGCGCCTGCCCGAACGCGCCGGGCGTCGTACCGATGTCCTGGGTGTAGTTGATGCCGTCGCCCGCGGCGACGAACTCGTCGACGCCGTAGGGGTGGGTGACGCGGTAGGTCCCGTCGGCGATGCTCCGGTCGCGCACGCGGATCCGACCGAAGACCATCTGGTCGCCGTCGACGACCTCCTCGTTGGCCCAAGCGCCCTCGAGGTCCATGCCGATCGAGAGGTCGACGCCCGGTCCGACGACGGCGGCACCGGCGAGCTGGTAGAAGAACTCACCCGGGAAGTTGCCGGGGTAGGACACCGGGGAGTCCGGGTCGGGCACCTCGTCGGGCAGGGTCGAGCAGAGCGGGTCGTCCAGGGTCGTGCACGCTTCGAGGCGAACCCCGTTGCTGTCGCGGTACCAGGTCGGGAAGCCGTGCTCCGCCGTCGGACCGGCCTCCGTCAGCGTGCCGGAGCGGACCTTGAGGCTCCCGTCCGGGTTGGTCGGCGCGACCGGCGCCGCCAGCGCGGAGGCCGCGACGCCGGCCGCGAGGGCACTCGTCAACACCACCACGAGCCCGTGACGGCGCCGCACGCCGCCGTCGCGGCGGCCGGAGGCGTCGGGGGCGTCAAGCCCTCGACGCAAGTAGGTCGGTCCCATCATGCTCACTCCTGTCAGGAAAACGGGGTCTTGCCGGTCGGGCCCAGGCTGCGGGTCCCACCTTGTGACTTCCTTGACCCGCGCTCCTCGAGGTTTTCCCAAGGAGTGCCCGCCACGCTCGCGCGCATGGCCCTTGCTCCCAGGTCCCCAGGCGTGGTGCTGCTGCCTGCCCTCCTGGCGAGCGGTGCGGCGCTCGCCGTGGGAGCGGTGGTGCTGCTCCAGGCAGGGGGACGACCCGTCGGGCTGCCCGACGGGCTCCCCGACGCGGGCGCCCTGACCGGCTGGTCGCTGCGCCTCACCGCGCTCCTCGCCGACCTCGCCGCCGCTCTCACCGTGGGCTGCCTGCTGGTCGCCGTCCTGCTGAGGCCGACGGCGGACCGCTCGGCCCCCGACCTCCCGGCGCTGCGACAGCGGGCCCTCGGGCTGGGAGCGCGCTGGGCGCTGGTCTGGGCTGCGCTCAGCGTCGCCCTCCTGGTCCTCGAGACGGCGGACTCCGCCGGCGTCCGCCTCGACGGGGTGACCCGTGAGCACCTGGCTCGGACGCTCTCCACCCGTCTGGGGGCCGGACTCGTGATGACCGTGGTGGTCCTCGTGGGCGTGGCTGTGGTCGCCGCGACCCGATCCTCGGTCCGCACCGGGCCCGGCCTCCTCCTCGCAGCGGTGATCGTCCTGGTCCCCACGGCGATCGCCGGTCACGCGGACGCGGCCACTGACCCCGACGTCACGGGCACGAGCCTGGTCGTGCACGTGTGGGCGGCCTCGCTCTGGGTCGGTGGCCTCACCGGGATCCTGGTCGTGCTGCGTCGCAGCCGAGGGGCGCTCTCGCTGGTGCTGCCCCGCTTCAGCGTCCTGGCCCTCGTCGCCTTCGCAGCGGTGGCCGGGTCGGGGTTGCTGACGGCACTCTCCGTGCTCGGCACGTCGACCGCGACCTGGACGAGCCCCTACGCAGCGGTGCTCCTCGTCAAGGCGGTGCTGCTCGTCGCCCTGGGCACCCTCGGCCACCGGCACCGCAGGCACACGCTGCGCCAGGTCGACGCCGGTCGGGTCGACGTCTTCCTCCGCGTGGCCACCTCGGAGCTCGTGCTGATGGGAGCCGCGTTCGGGGCGGCCGCGGGGCTGGCGTGGACGCCGGTCCCCACACCGGACACCACGACGGGCGGTGGGCACGCCCCGGCAGGCGCGGCAGGCGGGCTCGCGCCGTTCTCCCTCGCGGAGCTCGTCACCGGCTGGCGGGTCAACGCCGTCCTGCTGCTGGTGCTGGCACTGGTGCTGGCGACCTACCTCGCCGGCGTACGCCGTCTGGCGCGGCAGGGCGTGCGCTGGCCACTGGCGCGCACCGTCCCCTTCACCCTGGGGGTGCTGCTCGCGGTCGTCGCGCTGGGCTCGGGCCTGGCCCGCTATGCACCCGTCCTGCTCAGCGCTCAGGTCACCCAGCTGTTGATCGCCCTGCTGGCGGTCCCCGCGCTGCTGGCGACGGGGGCGCCCCTGACCCTGTGGCTCACCTCCCGGTCGCCGCACGGGGAGGGGCCGTCGGTGCTGGCGCCCGAGCTGCCGGAGCTGCCCTGGGCGCGCCGTCTCGCCGACCCGGTCACCGGCGCCGCCCTCGTCGTCGGGCTCCTGCTCGCGGTCTACCGCACACCCCTCATCGAAGTCGCGGGGCGGCTCTTCTGGGTCCAGGCGCTGGTGCTGCTGCTGGCCCTCTGTTGCGGCCTCCTCCTGTGGTGGCCGTTGCTCGGTGTCGACCCGTTGCCGTCCGGACGACCCGGCGGCGGGGGTGCTGCCGGCCTCGCCGTCGTCGTCGCCTCGCTGCTCGCCCTGGCGATCCAGCTCCGGCTCGGTGACCAGCTCGTGGCCGGCTCCTGGTTCATCGCCAACGGACCCGCACTGGTCGACCCGCTCGTGGACCAGCGGCTGGCCGGCGCCATCGTCGCCCTGGCCGCGGCCGGGCTGCTGCTCGAGGTGTTCGTGCGCCTGGCGCTCACCCCACGTCGTCAGCGGGGACGTCAACGCGTGAGCGGCCACACGCGGGCCACCACGCCACCCAGGAGGTCCCGGGCGGGGACGGCCCCGTAGTCGCGTGAGTCCACGGAGTTGCCGCGGTTGTCCCCCAGGACGAAGACCGCACCGTCGGGCACGGTGAAGGTCCGGCTGTAGTAGCCGTCGATCAGCGCGTGGTCGACGTAGGGCTCGGGCACCTCGACGTCGTTGACCTCGAGGACCCCGTCGAGGATGACCAGGACGTCACCGGGCAGACCGATGACCCGTTTGAGCGTCAGGCGTCCGTCCCGCGGCGAGACGAAGGTGACCAGGTCGCCCCGGCGTACGTCGCCCAGGGCCGGTGGGGTGCGCGAGACCAGGACGACGTCGCCCGCGGCGAAGGTCGGCAGCATGCTGGCGGAGTCGACACGCACCGGTCCGGCCACGAACGTCCGGAGCAGCGCGACCGACACCAGGATGGCGGCGACCACTCCCGCCACGACGAGACGACGGCGCAGCGATCCAGGGCGTGATCGCTGCGCCGCCACCAGGGTCACCCTCATCGCACCCGCCTGGTCTGAGTCCGCTCAGACCGGGGGGGCCGCGATGACCGGGTGGTTGGGGTGGGCCCAGGAGAGATCGGCGGCGCCGTCACTGGCGGCGACCAGGAACTGGCCCATCATGTCGTGGTCCTCGTGCGGCAGGTTGTGGCAGTGGATCATGTAGCGCCCACCCTGGTCGCCCGTCGCGCCGGCCTGGCCGGTGGAGCGACCGTCGGGGTAGGTGGCGGGTGGCATCGCGTAGTGCACCAGCACCTCGACGATCTCGCCCTCCCCGACGTAGACGACGTCCTTGGGTCCCTTCTCCCAGGGCTGCACCCGGCCGGCGCCGCCCTTGCGCGAGAGGATCTGGAAGTCGACGAGGTGGATGTGCAGCGGGTGGTACCACCCGCCCGACTTGTTCTCGATGCGCCAGATCTCGTAGTTGTCGGGACGTGGCCAGTGGCCGGTGTCGTTGAAGATGTTCCAGCTGCCCGCCTGGATGTCGGCCCAGGACATGCCGTTGATCAGGAACTCGTTGGTGACGTCGTCGTGCTCGAGGTCGATGTCACGCCGCCCCCACGAGTCGGCCCGCGTCGCGGTCATCACCGCATTCAGCTCCGAGGCGGGCAGCGTGGGCACCGTCTCCCACCGCGGGTCGGTGGACTCCGAGGTCACCCGGAACTGCATCACCTTGTCGGTGTAGATGTAGTCGCGGTTGTTCTTGTTGCTGGAGTTGCGCAGCTCCACGGTGTCGCCGAGCCGGCAGCCCTTGAAGTCGACCATCACCTCGTAGCGCTCGGCGCCGGCGTGCCGCCAGCTGCTGACCTGTTGCGGCTGCATGAGCCCGCCGTCGGTGCCGACCACGAAGACCGGCAGGGTCTCGCGGGTGCGGGTGTTGACGAACTTGAGGCTCATGCTCCGCGACAACGTCGCCAGGAGGATCCGGAAGCGGTAGAAGCGGCGCTCGACGTCGAGGTAGGGCCACGGCACGCCGTTGACCATGACCACGTCGCCCCAGAGGCCCGAGTGGTCGCGGTCCTGGTAGGCCAGCGTGCCGTCCTTGGCGAAGATCGCGTCGGTCACCACCAGGGGTACGTCGTACCTGCCCTGCGGCAGGTTCTCCCGCTCCCAGGGGTTCTGGATGTGGTACTGCGCGTAGAGGCCGCTGTAGGCGTTCTGCGCGGTGTAGTGCGCGCCGTGGTCGTGGTACCAGAGCGTGCGCGGCCCCTGGTGGTTCGGGAACCAGTAGTCCTTGTAGTGACCGGGCCAGGTGACGTCGTCGGCGAACCCGTCATATTGCGGCAGCGACGCCGAGCCGTGCAGGTGCATCGACGTGGCGATGCCGTAGCCGAAGTTCGGATGGGTCGTCGGCAGCGCGTTGGTCACCCGCATGCGGACCCGGGTGTTCTGCTCCACCTTGATGAGGGGGCCCGGGACGGTCGGCGGTGCGCCGTTGACCGAGTAGCCCATCAGCGGGGTCCTGGGCGCACCCGGGTCGAGGATCTGCTGGGTGTCGGTGCGCTGGGTGATCTCGTAGAGGTGGTACTCGCCGAAGTCGTCGACCATCCGGCGCGGGGTCACCGCCTGGGGGACCCGGAGGGGACGGGAGAAGCGCTTCGGCTTCGCCGACGTGCTGATCCAGTCACTGGTGCTCACGGCCTGCCCGAGCGGGACCGTCAGGCCCACCGCGGTCACGCCCGCCCCCAGGCCGCCCAGCTTGAGCAGGTCCCGCCGCTTCATCGTGGTCATCGCTGTTCCTCATCAGTCGCATTACTGGTGTCCGCCCCCGAGCAGCGAGACCAGCGTGTTCCCGGGACCTTGAGGAATCCTCGGGCGACCAGGTCCCGCCGCAGACGGTCGGTCCGGACTCAGACCGGCGGAGCCCCGTTGACCGGGTGGTTGGGGTGGGCGCCCGAGAGGTCGACGGTGCCGTCACCGGCGGCGATGAGGAACTGGCCCATCATGTCGTGGTCCTCGTGCGGCAGGTTGTGGCAGTGGATGAGGTAGCGCCCGCCCTGGTCGCCCGTTGCGCCGGCCTGGCCGGTGGAGCGACCGTCGGGGTAGGTCGTGGGCGGCATGGCGTAGTGCACCAGCACCTCCACGATCTCCCCCTCCCCGACGTAGACGACATCCTTGGGTCCCTTCTCCCAGGGCTGCACCCGGCCGGCGCCGCCCTTGCGCGAGAGGACCTGGAAGTCGGCGAGGTGGAGGTGCAGCGGGTGGAACCAGCCGCCCGACTTGTTCTCGATGCGCCAGATCTCGTAGTCGCCCGGTCGCGGCGGGTGGTCGTCACCGTCGGTGAAGACGTTCCAGTCGCCCGCCTGGATGTCGGCCCAGGACATACCGTTGATGAGGAACGCGTTGGTGTCGTCGTCGTGCTCGAGGTCGATGTCGCGCCGACGGCGGGAGTCGTCCCTCGTCGCGGTCATCACCTCGTTGAGCTGCGCGGCGGGCAGCGTGGGCACTGTCTCCCACCGCGGGTCGGTGGACTCCGAGCCGACCCGGAACTGCATCACCTTGTCGGTGTGGATGAAGTCGCGGTTGTTCTTCGCGCTGGAGTTGCGCAGCTCCACCGCATCTCCGAGGCGGCAGCCCTTGAAGTCGACCATCACCTCGTAGCGCTCGGCGCTCGCGTGCCGCCAGCTGGTGACCTGCTGCGGCGACATCAGACCCCCGTCGGTGCCGACCACGAAGACCGGCAGGCTCTGGCGGGTGCGGGTGTTGACGAACTTGAGGTTCATGCTCCGCGACAGCGACGCCAGGAGGACCCGGAAGCGGTAGAAGCGGCGCTCGACGTCGAGGTAGGGCCACGGCACGCCGTTGACCAGGATGATGTCGCCCCACAGTCCGGAGTGGTCGCGGTCCTGGTAGGCCAGCGTGCCGTCCTTCGCGAACATCGCGTCGGTCACGATCAGCGGCACGTCGTACCTCCCCTGCGGCAGGTTCTCCCGCTCCCACGGAGCATGGATGTGGTACTGCGCGTAGAGGCCGCTGTAGACGTTCTGCGAGGTGTGGTGCGCGCTGTGGTCGTGGTACCAGAGCGTGCGGGCACCCTGGTAGTTCGGGTACCAGTAGTCCTTGTAGTGACCGGGCCACGTGACGTCGTCGGCGTAGCCGTCGTACTGGGGCAGCGACGCGGAGCCGTGCAGGTGCAACGACGTGGCGAGCCCATGGCCGAACGTGGGGTGGGTGGTGGGGAGCGCGTTGGTCATCCGGACGCGGACCCGGGTGTTCTGCTCCACCTTGAGCAGGGGGCCCGGGATGGTCGGCGGTGCGCCGTTGACCGAGTAACCCATCAGCGGCGTCCTGGGCGCACCCGGGTCCAGGACCTGTTGCAGGTCCGGCCTCTCGGTCATCTCGTAGAGGAAGTACTCACCGAAGTCGTCGACCATCCGGCGCGGGGTCACCGCCTGGGGGACCCGGAGGGGACGGGAGAAGCGCTTCGGCTTCGCCGAGGTGCTGATCCAGTCACTGGTGCCCACCGATTGACCCAGAGGCACCGTCAGGCCCAGAGCGGTCACCCCGGCGCCCAGCCCCCCGAGCCTCAGCAGGTCGCGTCGCTTCATCGTCATCGCCATGGTGGTCCCCTCGTGTCGCGGATCCCGAGAGATGCCGACCACCCTGCCGCTGCGACCTGGGAAATCTCTTGAGCCGGACATCCTGGCGCCGTCCCGCACGGCCTCGGAGTCACCTCAGCTGCAGGGCACCTCGCCCGCAGTCGGCGGACCAGGACACTCGGGCCCGACCGGTGGGGCGACGCGACGACTTCGCGAGCACGACGTCGTAGCAGCCGCGCGCGACCCGCCACCCGTCGGCGGCGGTGTCCCAGAAGGAGAACGCCCGTCGATCCAGCTCGACGGTGACCCGGCGGCTCGCACCCGCGGCCAGCCGGAGCTTGGTGAAGCCCTTGAGCTGCTGCGGCGGCTGCGGGGTCCCCCGCCCGGGGGACGGCATCGCGACATAGACCTGCGGCACCGCCGACCCGGCGCGCTTGCCGGTGTTGGTCACCCGGAAGGAGACGGTGACAACCGCTCCGCCCGAGCCCGGGCCGCGGCGCAGGACGGGTTGGGAGAAGCGGAAGCTGGTGTAGCCCAGCCCGTGCCCGAACGCGTACGCCGGGCGGATGCGGCGCGAGTCGAAGTGGCGGTAGCCGACCATCACGCCCTCGCGGTAGCGGACCGTGCCCGCGACGCCGGGGTAGGCGGAGCGGTCACCGGCGGTCGGCAGGTCTGCGGCGCGCCGGGGGAACGTCATCGGCAGCCGGCCACCGGGCTCGACGTCGCCGAAGAGGACGCGGGCGAGCGCCGTACCGACGTTCTGTCCCGGATACCAGGCCTCGAGGACCGCGGGCACCTTGGCGCGCCACGGGGTGAGGACCGGGCCGCCGCTCTGCAGGACCGCGACCGTGCGTGGCTGGGCTGCGGCGACCGCGGCGATGAGGGCATCGCGGTCGATGCGGTCGGTCTGGCCGGAGCCGAGGGTGGGAGCGGCCTTGTCGGAACCCTCTGTCATCTTGTCGCCGACGACCACGACCGCGGCGTCGGCGCGACGTGCCACTGCTGCCGCGCGCTCCGTGTCGGAGCCGTCGTCGTAGACGACCCGGCCCGCGCCGAGCCGGGCGCGCAGCCCGGCGAGGGGCGTCACCCGGCGCAGCGGCTTGACGTCGGAGGAGCCACCCCCGGTGCGGATCAGGTCAGCCTCGGGGCCGATCACCGCGAGGGTCCGGGTCGTCCGGGCGCTCAGGGGCAGCAGGGACCTCTCGTTCTTGAGCAGCACCATGCCTTGGGCCTCGATCGTGGCAGCCCGTGCGTGGTGCGCCCTGACGTCGATGCGGGAGGCGTCGTCGGTGAAGGCCGGGGCGTCGAAGATGCCGTAGGCGAACATCGTGCGCAGGATGCGACGCACGTGGTCGTCGATGGTGTCCGTGCTGACCTGTGAGGTCGCGACCAGCGCCCGGACCGCGACCGGGCTGTAGACGAAGCCGGGCCAGATGTCGAGATCGAGGCCGTTGTTGAGGGAGTTGAGGGTGTTCTTCGCGGCGCCGTAGTCGGTCAGGACGAAGCCCTCGAAGCCCCACTCCCGCTTGAGGATGTCGACCAGCAGGTGCTCGTTCTCGCAGCCGTAGGCGCCGTTGATGCGGTTGTAGGAGCACATCACCGTGCCGACGTCGGCGTCCTTGACGGCGGCTTCGAAGGCGGGGAGGTAGATCTCGCGCAGCGCCCGCTCCCCCACCACCGCATTGACGAAGAGGCGGTTGCCCTCCAGCCCGGCGCCCAGGGGTGAGCCCGGCACGGCATAACCCTCGCCCTCCTGGTTGTTGACCGCGTAGTGCTTCACGTTGGCGATCAGGCCCTGCGACTGGATGCCCCGGATGAACCCCACGCCCAGCTGACCGGCGAGGTAGGGGTCCTCCCCGTAGTACTCGAAGGTCCGGCCGTTGAGTGGGGTCCGGCCGATGTTGACCCCGGGTGCGAAGACGACGTGGTTGCCCTTCTTGCGCGCCTCGTCGGCGATGACCGCCCCGGCCGCCCGCGAGGTCACGGCCGAGAACGACGACGCCACCGCCATCGGGGAGGGCATCTGGGTCGCCTTGCCCTGCCGGGTGCCGACCGGGCCGTCGCTGAAGTAGAGCGTCGGGATCCCGAGGCGAGCGAGGCCGTCGCTGGTGCCGGTGTGGGTGCCCTCTCCGCCCGCGGCGCCCATCAGCTCGTCGCCGCCGAGCAGGGCGATCTTCTCGTCCAGCGTCAGCCGGGCCAGCACCAGGCCGGCACGCTTGTCGGCCGAGAGTCGGGTGTCGCACCACGGTCGCTCGCGGACGTCGCCGCACCCACCCCGACAGTCACTGCGGCGCTGGGGGTGAGCACGGTCAGGGCGGTGGCGAGCAGGACCAGCGCCGCGCCGAGAGCCGCGCGAGCAGGTCGGCGGGTGCGGCGGGGGGTGGATCTGGGGGCATCGGGCACAGCAGTCCAACGACCCGCGCGCAGCGCCGTTACGACGACCCCGTCGGCCCGCTTGACTCCTGACGACACGCGCCGGACCCTGGGCGACATGCCGGTCATCCGCTCGGCGGGGCTGCGCGGGCTCCGCACGACCGTCGCCTCGCTCGGCGGCGACGCGGACCACTACGCCCGGCTCGGCGGGCTGGACCCGGCCGCGCTCGACGCCGACGACATCCTGATGCCCGACGTCGCGGCCGCGACGACCCTGGAGATCGCAGCGGCGGACCTGGGCTGCCCGGACCTGGGGCTGCGCGTCGCCGAGCACCAGGACCTCTCGTTGCTGGGGCCTCTCGCGCTGGCGATCCAGAACGCGCCGACCGTCGCGGAGGCGCTCGAGTGCACCTCGCGCTATCTCTTCCTCCACGCACCCGGGATGCGGTTGACCCTCGAGCCAGATCCGGACGGCGCGGTCGGCGTCTCCGCGCTGCGCTACGACGTGACGGCTCCCGGCGTCGCGCCGCCACCGCAGGGCACCGACCTGTGCCTCGGCTCCCTGCACCGGGCGATCTGCTCGCTGGTCGGCGCCGACTACGACCTGCTCGGCGTCGACCTGCCGCATGCGCCGCTGGCTGCGTCGGAGACCTACGAGACGTTCTTCGGCGCCCCCGTGCGCTTCGGTCGACCGGGCGCCGTGCTCCGTTTTCCCAGCAGCCTCCAGCGCGTGTCCCTCGTCGGCAGCGACGCCCTGGTCCGTCAGCTCGCGCTGCAGCACCTGGCCGAGCAGTCCCCCGCCGAGCCCGGGCCGGGTGCTGCGGCGCTGGTCGCGCCGGCCGTGCGCAGCGCGATCGACCAGCTGCTCGGGACCGGCGCCGCGGAGATCACCGCGGTCGCCCGGGTGCTGAGCCTGCACCCCCGGACCCTCCAGCGTCGGCTCGCCGACGAGGGCACGTCCTACGCGCAGATCCTGGACGACGTGCGCGCCTCGGTGGCCCGTCGCTACCTCGAGACGACCGACCTGCCGCTCTCGCAGGTCGCCGGGCTGATCGGGCTCTCGGAGCAGTCGGCGCTGACCCGCGCCTCGCGGCGGTGGTGGGACCAGACGCCCCGGGCCGTACGCCGGGCCGGTCGCTGACGGCGCGCCCCGCACCCCGACTGTCGGTCAAGGTCAAGAACGTGTCGTCCAGAGTCAAGAACTCTGGGCTCGAAGCGCCCACACTGGTGGGATGAGCCTCCCTTCAGCCAGCACCCACGTCGACGTCGTGATCGTGGGCGCCGGCCTGTCCGGGGTGGGCGCGGCCTACCGCCTGCAGACCGAGCGCCCCGGGTCGTCGTACGCGATCCTCGAGATGCGCGAGAGCCTCGGCGGCACCTGGGACCTCTTCCGCTACCCGGGCGTGCGCTCCGACTCCGACATGTACACGCTGGGCTACTCGTTCAAGCCGTGGGCCGGGGCGAAGTCGCTGGCCGACGGCGCGTCGATCCTGGACTACATCCACGAGACCGCCACCGAGTTCGGCATCGACGAGCACATCACCTACGCCACCAAGGTCGTGGGCGCCGACTTCGACACCGCCACCGCCCACTGGCGGCTCACGCTCGAGGACACCCGCACCGGGGAGACCCGCGAGATGACCTGCGGCTTCCTCTACTCCTGCGCGGGCTACTACGACTACGAGCAGCCGCACGCCCCCGAGTTCGTCGGCGCCGACGACTTCGCCGGCGAGGTCGTGCACCCGCAGTTCTGGCCCGAGTCGCTGGACTACGCCGGCAAGAAGGTGGTCGTCATCGGCTCCGGCGCCACGGCGGTGACGCTCGTGCCGTCGCTGCTCGACGGTGACGGCGCCGCGGCGCACGTGACCATGCTGCAGCGCACGCCCACCTGGATCACCGCGGTGCCCAGCGAGGACTCGAAGGCGGCGCTGATCAAGTCGGTGCTGCCGGCGGGCCTGGCCCACCAGGTCGTGCGCGCGAAGAACATCGCCTTCACCACCGCCGTCTACCAGTTCTGCGTGCGTCGCCCGGAGTCCGCGCGCAAGATGCTGACCGGCATCAGCACGAAGTTCCTCGGCGACGCCCAGCTCGTGGCCGACCACTTCACGCCGACCTACAACCCCTGGGAGCAGCGCCTGTGCGCCATCCCCAGCGGCGACCTCTTCGTGGCGATCCGCAAGGGCGAGGCGGCGGTCGTCACCGACACCATCGAGCGCTTCGTGCCCGAGGGCATCCTGCTGAGCTCGGGCGAGACGCTCGAGGCCGACATCATCGTCACCGCGACCGGCCTGCGCCTCCAGGCGTTCGGCGGCATCGAGCCACACGTCGACGGTGAGCGCGTCGAGCTCTCCGAGCAGTACGTCTGGAACGGCGCGATGATCACCGGTGTCCCCAACTTCGCGCTGTGCATCGGCTACACCAACGCGTCCTGGACCCTGCGCGCCGACCTCACCCACCGGCTGGTGACCAAGGTGCTCGGCTGGATGGAGCGTGAGGGCCACGCCGCCGTCGTCGCCCGGGCCGACGCCGGGCTCACCCCCCAGCCGCTGCTCGACCTCGCCGCGGGCTACGTCCAGCGCTCGATCGCGTCCTTCCCCCGTCAGGGCGACCGCCGGCCCTGGCAGGTCCGGCAGAACTACATGCTCGACTCGATCACCACCCTGCGCGCACCGCTCGCGCGATCGCTCGTGCCCGTCACCGGCCCCCTCTCACCGGCCGATGCGTCGCCCGTCGTGAGCGTGCCGGTCACGGTCCCCGCCAGCGCATGAGCACGTCCTGGCAGCCCGACCTCCTCGGCGACGGCTACGAGCAGACCGTGCTCGACCTCGGCCCGGACCCCGACGGCGAGGGGGACGCGGCAGCCGTCCTCGTGCGTCGTACGCCGCAGGAGGGCGAGGTCGTCGAGGGCGCCGTCCTCTACGTCCACGGCTTCTCGGACTACTTCTTCCAGACCGATCTCGCCGACTTCTTCGCCGAGCGCGGGCACGCGTTCTTCGGGCTCGACCTGCGCAAGTGCGGCCGCGCGCGACGGGAGGGCCAGACGGCCCACTACGCCTCCGACCTCGAGCAGTACGACGCCGAGCTGGAGCGCTCCCTCGACCTCATCTCCGCCGCGCACCCCGGGGCCCCGGTCACCGTCGTCGCGCACTCCACCGGCGGCCTGATCACCCCGCTGTGGCTGGACCGGCGTCGCCGCGCCGGCCGGGTCGCACCCGTCGTCGGACTGGTGCTGAACAGCCCGTGGTTCGACATGCAGGGCAAGCCCGTCATGCGTGGCCCCTTCACCCAAGCGCTGCGCGTGCTGGCGCGCATCCAGCCGCTGCGCGACCTCGAGCTGAGCGACACGGTCTACGGCAACAGCCTGCACGTCAGCGGCTCCGGCGAGTGGGACTACGACGTCGCGCTCAAGCCGATCGAGGGCTTCCCGGTCACCGTCGGCTGGCTCAACGCAGTGCGCCGTGGCCACGCCCGCCTGCACCAGGGGCTCGACATCGGCGTCCCGTCGCTGGTGCTGCGCTCGGACAAGACGCACTACTCGCGCACGCACACCGACGCCAGCGACCGGGCCGACACCGTGCTCGACGTGCGTCAGATCGCGCGCTGGGCCGGCTGCCTCGGGGGCGCGACCACCGTCACGCCGGTGCCCGACGCCCGCCACGACGTCTTCCTGTCCCTGCCCGAGCCGCGCCGCCTCGCCTACGCAGCGGTCGACGCCTGGCTCTCGCAGCGGACCGTCAGCGAAGCGGGTCGAACGGCGCCAGCTCGGGCGGCGTCCGACCGCTGAGCAGGTTGTCGGCGACCAGCCGTCCCGTCAGCGGACCCCAGCCATCACGCACCGCCCGCACACGAGGCGCAGTCCGCGACCCACGGGCAGCGGTAGAGCCGGGCTGCGTCGAGCAGGCCACGGCAGCGCACGCAGGTGCCGTACCTACCGGCCTCGAGGCGCTGCAGCGCCGCGACCACGAGCCCGTGGATGCGCTCCACGCTGGCCCGGTGGGCTGCCTGGACGACGTGCTGCTCGGACCCCGTCGGCGGCAGATCAGCGAGCTGGGACCTGCGGAGCGCGTCGGCCGCCTCGAGGACCGGGCGCAGGTCGTCGGCGACGCTCGACCCGCCGCGGCGCGAGGGGCCGGGTGCCGGGGACGTGGTGGTGGTGGACATCGACTGGGACATGGATGGGACGAGGCTCATGACTGCTCCTGGGCGGACGAAGAGGCGCCCCGAGCCGGCGAGGTCGCTCGCGGGTCGGTGCGCTGGACGGCGTCGGACGCCGTGACGGCGTCAGGAGGTGACAGGCGGGGCGCGGTCGACGCTGCGGCGCAGCACGTCGAGACCACGCAGTCCGCGGGCCTCCTCGCCGAGGCGCAGTGCCAGCAGGGCGGCACCGGAGGGCGCGCGTCCGGGCTCGACCGACTCGGTCGTCGAGGCCCCTCCAGTCACGCGCATCCCTCGACCATAGGTCAGCCCTCGAGGAAAGGCCATCCGGCCACGACCTGTCGGTCCGGGCGTCGACCCGGGGCCTGTCTGCCCGCGTGTCGGGAGGGTCAGCCGATCCGGCTCGACCCCCGCTGCACCCGGGTGGTGTGCGCGAGCCGCACCGGCGTACGACGGGACTGCGCGTCGTCGGCCAGCCACCACTGCGCCCGCACCCGGTCGGCGTCGATGTCGACCAGCAGGTAGCCGCACCGCGAGCTCTCGCGGAACTTGATCCACGGGTTGAAGACCCGCTCGTTGCTGCCGGTCGCGCCGTCCAGCGCGAGGTCGGCGCCGGGGAAGAACTGCGCGACGATGGTGGAGATGCTGGGCGAGCTGATGCCGGGGGCGATCAGCTCGACCGCCACGGACTCGCCGGTCACCGCGTAGGTGCCCGGGTCGCGCGGGATCTCGCAGGCATAGCTCTGGTGCACGTCGCCGGTCAGCAGCACGACGTCCTCGACCTTGCTCATCGCCGTGACCAGGCGCCGCCGCTCGGCGGGATAGCCGTTCCAGTCGTCGACGTAGTAGGCGACCTGCTCGTGGGCGAGCGCGGGCGAGAGCGGCTCGAGGATGGCCGAGACCTGCGCGGGGTAGGCCGGGCCGAGCACGGTCGGGAAGAAGGGCACCTGGTTGCCGATGACCTTCCAGGTCGCCCGGCTTCGCGCCAGTCCGTCGCGGAGCCAGGCGGACTGGCGCTCACCGAGCATGGTGCGGTCCGGGTCGTTGCGCGACGGGTCGACCGACCCGGCGCTGAAGGCGGCGCTGTCGGGCTGCTGGTCGCGGAAGCGTCGCTCGTCGAGCATCCACAGCTCCACGTGCCTGCCGAAGCGGGCTCGACGGTGGATCCGGAAGCGTCCCGCGCCGCTCGGACGGCGTACGGGGAGCCACTCCAGCCAGGCGCGACGTCCACCGCGCGAGCGCGACTCCCACGAGTGCTCGCCGGCGTCGTGGTTCTCGGCGCCACCGCGCCAGGTGTCGTTGGCGATCTCGTGGTCGTCCCACACCGCGATGACGGGGTGTCGCGCGTGCATGGCCTGGAGGTCGGGGTCGAGCCGGTAGCAACCGTGCCGGATCCGGTAGTCGCGCAGGGTGGTGCACTCGCGTGGCGGGTCGGCGTGCCGGGGTGCCGCGGGGGCAGGCATCCCCTCGCCCAGCGGTCCGTCGGGGCCGTACTCGTAGAGGTAGTCGCCCAGGTGCAGCACGGCGTCGACCTCCTGCCCGGCCAGGTGGCGGTAGGCCGCGAAGAAGCCCCAGTCGTAGTTGGCGCACGAGACGACGCCGAGTCGTACGGCGGTGTCCGCCCCGGGTGCGGGGGCCGTGCGGGTGCGCCCCACCGGGGACCGTGACCCGAGCGCGCGGAAGCGGAACCAGTACGTCGACCCCGGCGCGAGGCCGGTGACGTCGACGTGGACGGTGTGGTCGAGTCGGGCCGTGGTGCGACGGCGGCCGCGGCGGACGACGCGACGGAAGGA
Organism: uncultured Actinomycetota bacterium; assembly: GCA_963827195.1. GTDB lineage: Bacteria > Actinomycetota > Actinomycetes > Propionibacteriales > Nocardioidaceae > Nocardioides. The sequence goes on along the minus strand of CAWGZT010000008.1, from coordinate 182,568 downwards.
GGCGTCGGTCGCGACCTCCCACTCCACGTCGACGGCGGGTCCGCGACCCGACCCCGGCTGGGAGTGGCGATCGGGGGTGACCCGGGTCCAGATCACGACGGCGTGCGGCAGCGGGTCGCCGGAGGCGACGCCGTGGACGAACGGCGCCTGGGCCGCGTAGGCGGTGTCCCACCCGGCCACGGCGACCGCCGCGCCTGTGGCGGCGAGCCCGGCAGCACCACGGACCAGCAGGCTCCGACGATCGATGCTGGGGCTCGCGTCGGGGCTCATGTCGGATCCAACGAGCCCGTGAGCCGACTGTTACGTCGTGTGCGCCTCAGGACGAGGACCGACCCGCCAGCCACTCGAAGTGGAGCGCTGGGCGCTACGGGGTGGTGCTGGAGGCTGGGACGTGCTCGCGCAGGAAGGCGAGCTGGTCGGCGATGACGTCGGTGAACAAGGGTTCGACGTAGGGATCGAAGTGGCCGCCGGGGTAGACGTGCACGGTCGGGGCGGCCATGCGGTTGGCGGTCGCCTCGGCGATGCGGCGAGGGGTGATGGCATCGGCGTCGACGATCTGGACGAGGGCTGGGCAGCGCACTCCTGCTGCCCACCGCCTCGGGGAGTACAGGCCGATCTTGAGGACGATCCTGGCGGCGACGTTGGTGGGGTAGTCGCCGTGCGTGAGCCCGGAGTCAGCGATGAGCCTGTCCATGCCGGGGACGGCGTCGGGGGAGGTCATCACGGCCGTGTCCCCGGGTGCGCCGGTCGCGTCGACGTAGATCGGCGTCCGTCCGGTCCAGGCTCTGATCTGGTCGCGGACGCCCAGGTCGGGAGACGCGCAGGCTGGGCAGGAGGCCGGTGGAGCGGACTGCTGCGGGTCCGCTGACGTGGGGGACCTGGGCGATGATCGCCGCGAGCGGTTCCCCTCGCCCCGCGAGGCTGATGACGTGGCCGCCGGCGAACGACGTGCCCCAGGCCACCACCTTCGACGGGTCGACTCCGTCCAGGGTGCGGGCGAACGCGAGCGCGGCGGTCCAGTCTGCGTGCTGCATCGACACGTCCAGCACCTGACGTGGTGTGCCGTGGCTGTCGCCGAACCCTCGGTAGTCGAAGGTGACGACGGTGTAGCCCTCGGCGGCGAAGCGCTCGGCGTAGGCAGGCAGGCGCAGGGCCCGCACGGCTCCGAACCCGTGGGCCATCACGATCACGGGCGTCGGCGCAGCAGCGACACGTCGATGTCGGGCGGTACACGGTCGCGGCGCAGGTGACACCGTGCGAGAGGAAGGACTCGGCCTCGGCGGTGAAGAGCGGGTTGGGCGTGTCGGGCACGGGTTGTCCTTCTGGGCTGCTGGATGGCGTGTGGCATGGGCAGGGGGCGCAGAGGTCAGTGGGCGAGGGGGTTCAGGTCGCGGCCGAGTCGGTACTGCAGGGCCCTGGGGAGCGGGCGCACGGCAGCGGCGAGCAGCTTGTTGACCTTGCCGGGCACGCAGATCGGTTTCCCGGCGTTGACGGCGACCCACGCCTCGCGTGCGACGTCGTCCGGCTGCTGCCACAGCACGCGGGGCACCTTCGACGCTGCGTCGCGGGCACCCATGACGTCATGGAACTCGCTGTGGGTGAAGCCAGGGCACAGGGCGGTGACGTGGATGCCGTCTCGACCCAGCTCCATGTCGAGTGCCTGCGACATGAGCAGGACGTAGCTCTTGATGCCGGAGTAGAGCAGGCTCTCGGCCGGTGGTGCGAGCGCCGCCAGCGACGACACGTTGACGATGCGGCCCCACCCGCGCTCCTTCATGCCCGGCACCACACGGTGCGCCAGCTCGGTGACGGCCGTGACCATGACCTGGACCTCGGCCGCGAGCGTCGGACCACGGGGTGTCGGCGAACGTGTCGTTGCCGGACATGCCGGCGTTGTTGATGAGGATGTCGATCTCGAGCCCCTGGGCGCGCGCGTAGTCCGTGATGCGCGCGGGGGCTCCCGGGTCCGCGAGGTCGGCCGCGAAGACCTCACAACGGACCCCATGCTCGACGCGGAGCTCCGCGGCCAGCGCGTGCAGCCTGTCCTCACGCCGCGCCACGAGGAGGAGGGGGTGACCCTCGGCCGCCAGCAGCCGGGCGAAGGCGCTGCCGATCCCCGCTGATGCGCCGGTGATGAGCGCGCCCTTGTCGCTTCGTGTCCATCGGTACTCCCCTGGCCGTTTCTTGTCTGACGTTCAAGAGGCTAGGCGTCTTCTTGAACTGCAGTCAAGATACGATGGGTGTGTGCCGCGCAACAGACGTCCGCAGGACCGTGGAGAGAAGCTCGGCGAGATCGTCAGCGCCGCGGTCGGGCTGTTCAGCGAGGCCGGGTTCGACCAGACATCCATGGCGCGCATCGCCCAGGCCGCAGGCGTCACCCCCAACACGATCTACTGGTACGTCGAGGACAAGGACGCTCTCCTGGTCGCTGCCCTCGATCACCTGCTGGCCGAGGCACTGCAGGAGTTCGGCGAGCAAGCGGATTCACCCCTTCTCGACCAGGTCCTCTGGACGCTGGACCGACTGCGACGGCACCGCACCCTGATCAGCGTCGTCCACGCCCGCAGCGAGCGCGCCCCCGTCGTCGCCGCGTGGCACGAGGGATTCCACGCCCTGGTGGACGGCATCGTCACCGCCGACCTTGCCCGGCGAGGCATCCCAGAACGGGAACGGGCCGCCACGGCCAGGTTGACCACCTTCGCGGTCGAGGGCCTCCTGGCCCATCCCACCGACCCCGCCGAGACACGAGCCGTGCTCGAACCTTGTCCTCAACCCAGGCGGCCACACGGGTGCGTAACCCCGTGCCATGCACCGCCCCAGCGACTCAGCCCGGGTCCACGTTGGTGTCGCCTTCGTGTCCGCGACCTGTGTCCAGCGCTCTGATGCTCTTGCTGTTGAAAAGCCATGAAACAAGAAACCGCAGGTCAGCTGACTGACCTGCGGCTGGATGCTCGGTGCGCCTGTAGGGATTCGAACCCCAAACCTTCTGATCCGTAGTCAGATGCTCTATCCGTTGAGCTACAGGCGCGGGTCGCACGGCGTGCGCTGCGACTGGATGACAATAGCCGAAGCGGTCTGCGACGACGAAATCGGTCTCGACGGACGGCACCTCACCAGGTCTCGACGCCTCCTCGCTGCGCTCGTCGGGCTCGACCACCGACACCGTGACGCCTCCTCGCTGCGCTCGTCGGGCTCGACCACCGACACCGTGACGCCTCCTCGCTGCGCTTGTCGGGCTCGACCACCGACACCGTGACGCTTCCTCGCTGCGCTCGTCGGGCTCGACCAGCGAAGTCAGTCTCGACGCCTCCTCGGGCTCGACCACCGACACCGCGACACCTCCTCGGGCTCGACCACCGACATCGCGGTCACTACGGGCGTTGGTGTGAGGTGGGACACGTGGCGTTGAACGATCCAATAGGCCACCCCTAGCGCCCCGAGTAGCCTCACGGCAACTTGTCGCCGCCAATGAAGACGCGCGATGCACCACAACTCCACGACACCTCCGTCGACACGCTCGACGGCGCGGACCCCCAGCCCAGGGCTGAGGGCCGTGAATGCGCGAGAGGGAACAGCTAACGATGCCCAATGTCGAGGCAGCACTGGACGCAGCTGGGGTCACCAACCCCAAGGTCCGCGAATACGTCCACTACTACGCCGAGCTCACGGGCGCTGAGCGCATCGAGGTGGTCAGCGCCGCCGACGACGCACGCCTGATCCAGGAGGCTCTCGAGGCCGGCGAGCTCCAGCCCGCCGGCGAGAACCGCTACTACTCGCGCAGCTACCACAAGGACACCGCGCGCTCCGAGGAGCGCACGATCGTCGCGACCAGCGACCCGAAGGACAAGGGCGTCTACAACAACTGGCGCCCCTCCTCGGAGATGAAGCCGATGCTGGAGGACCGCATGCGCGGCGCCTCCGCCGGCAAGACGATGTATGTCATCCCCTACCTGATGGCTCCTCCGGGCAACGAGCTCGCTCCCTGGGCGACCGGCGTCGAGCTGACCGACACCCGCACCGTCGTGCTGCACATGATCCGCATGTCGCGGGTGGGCATCGAGTTCGTCAACGACCTCGAGGACCCCGACAGCTTCGTGCGCGCCGTCCACGTGACCGGCGACCTGGAGAACCTCGGCCAGGGCACCCCCGACGACATGCGCTACTTCGTGACCGTGGCCGACGAGCGCACGATCCTGCACTTCGGCTCCTCCTACGGCGGCAACGCGCTGCTCGGCAAGATCGCCCACGGCCTGCGCCAGGCGGCGTACGACGGGTGGGCGTCGAAGAAGTTCCTCGCCGAGCAGTACATGCTCATCGGGATCCACGACAAGGAGACCGGCAAGACGCACCACATCTGTGGCGGCTTCCCCAGCGCGTCGGGCAAGACCAACCTGGCCATGATGCTGGCCCCCGACGCCCTCGGCGACCGCTACCACGTCTCCTTCTACGGCGACGACATCGCGTGGCTGTGGGTCGACGAGGAGGACGGCAAGCTCTACGGGATGAACCCGGAGTACGGCGTCTTCGGCGTCGCCAAGGACACCAACGAGGTCACCAACCCGACCGCGCTGGACTCCCTGGCCGAGGGCACCGGGACGATCTTCACCAACATCGCCTACAACGCCCAGACCCACGAGGTCTGGTGGGAGGGCCGCACCGCGGAGCCGCCCGCCGACACCGCCGGCTGGCTGGACTGGCGCGGAGCGCCCATCGCGGACCGCGAGGAGGGCGACAACCTGCCCTGGGCCCACCCCAACAGCCGCTTCACGACCACGCTCGACAACGTCCCCAACATCGCGCCCGACTACAACGCCGCCAAGGGCGTCCCGATCGACGCGATCATCTTCGGTGGCCGCACCCGCGACCGCGAGCCGCTGATCCGCGCGATCACGGACCTCGCCGAGGGCGTCTACGACGGCCTGACGCTGGGCGCGGAGGCCACGGCCGCCGCCGAGGGCGTCGAGGGCCAGCTGCGCTACGACCCCATGTCGAACCGGCCCTTCATGGCCTACGGCGAGGGTGACTACGCCCAGCACTACCTGGACATCGTCGGCGCCGCCAAGGAGCAGCCGATCTTCGCCCACGTCAACTGGTTCCAGCGCGACCCGGAGGACGGCCACTTCCTGTGGCACGGCTACCGCGACAACCTGCGCCCGCTGCTGTGGCTGCTGCAGCTCAAGAACGGTGAGGTCAAGGGTCGCCAGACGCCCGTCGGCATCATCCCCACCGAGGACGAGCTGGTCCTGGGCGGCATGAGCACCAAGCCCGAGGACCTCGAGAAGATCCTCACCATCGACGTCGACCGCTGGAAGCAGGAGATGGGCTTCCGCGAGGAGCACCTCCAGCAGTTCGACCGGCTGCCCGAGGCCATCTGGGAGGCGCACCGCCGCGTCGCCGCCGCCCTGGAGGCCGAGGAGGCCTGAGGCCTCACCGCTGACACCGCACGACTCGAAGGTCCCGTCCAGCTCTGCCTGGACGGGACCTTCGTGTCCTGTGCGAACATGACGTGACTCCTGATCGGGCACAGGACCAGGGGACAGGACCGACGGAGGAGGTGGGGGTGGCGAGCTTCAGCCCCGACGAGCGCGCCCTCTTCGAGCAGGCCTCCGCGCACCTCTTCGAGGCGATCGTCGACCTGGGCGGCCTGTCCACCTCCGACCCCCGCATCGCCCCGGACGCCGCCGAGCGACCGGCCTTCGACCTGCTCGTCGAGCTCGGCCTGGTGCTGCTCGACAAGGAGAGCGACACCTGGGTCCCCGAGGACCCCAGCAGCGTCCAGTCCCGGGTCGTGTCACCGCTGAGCCAGGAGGGCGCCCGGCTCCTCGAGGAGTCGTCGCACTGGGCGCGTGCCTTCGGCAGCCTCAACCAGACCTGGCGTCGCTCGCCGATGTCGGCGATCCGGGGTCCCTTCACGCACATCCACGACGAGGCGATCGGGCCGTTCCTGACCGGCCTGGTCTCGGAGTGCGAGGAGGAGATGCTCACCGCGCAGCCGCAGACCGGCCGCGACGCCCAGTCGTTGGCCGCAGCGGCGCTGCGCGACACGCAGATGCTGGAGCGTGGCACCAAGATGCGCACGCTCTACCAGCACAGCGCGCGGCGCAGCTCGGTGACGCACAAGTACGTCGCGGCCGTCACGGCCCGCGGTGCCGAGGTGCGCACCCTCGACGAGTTCTTCAACCGGCTGCTGGTCTTCGACCGGCGGATCGCGGTGATCCCCGGGGACGACGACCTCCGGGTCGCGATCGTCATCCGGGAGCCGTCGGTGGTGGCCTACCTGGTCGACATCTTCGAGCGCAGCTGGGAGCGGGCCCGCCCCTTCACCGACCGGCAGAGCGCGATGCTCAGGAGCATCGCCGCCGAGCAGCGGGCGATGACGATCCGGATGCTCATCGAGGGCCACTCCGACCCGGTGAGCGCGAAACGGCTCGGGGTCAGTCCCCGCACCTACGCGGGCTACGTCGCCGACCTCAAGACCGAGTACGACGCCGAGACGCGCTTCCAGCTCGGCTACACGATGGGGCAGCGCGGGGTGTCGGGCTCCGAGGAGACCGACTGAGGGTCCGCCGCAAAGGAGTCGAGGGCGGTGGCTCGAGGCTGGCTCGAGTCACCGCCCTCGCTCTGCTCGAGATCGGCCCGGGGGCGTGGACCCAACAAGTGGGGGGAACGTTGGGTCCCTGGTCTCGAGGGGCGTGGTGGACCGGGGAGGTCTGCTACTTCGGCGAGACCTTGCAGTAGCCGCCGCAGCCCCAGCTGCTGTCCTTGGCCTGGGCCGGGGCGGAGACCCCGAGGAGGCCGAGGGAGATGGCCGTAGCGGCGACCGTGATGCCGATCTTGCGTGCAGTGTTCATGGGAGTCCCACCTTCTCTGACCTTCTCTGAGCGGGCCCACGGAATGGCCCGTGCGACGAGTCTGGGCGGCACGTGCCGAGGGGTGCAGCGAAGTGCTGCCTCAGAAATGTGCATTGCAAGATTGTGCAGTGCACGCGCGTGCACTGCCGGCGGGCGACCCCCAAGTTGGGGACGGCGAGCGGAGGCTCCTCGGGCCGGGAGCAGGCACAGGTCCGGTACCTCTCGTCTCGCGACGAAAGGTACCGGACGCTTGGCGGAGGCGGCGGGATTTGAACCCGCGAGAGGTTTTATCCTCAACCCGCTTAGCAGGCGGGCGCCATCGACCGGACTAGGCGACGCCTCCTCCGCATCCAGGCACGCGGCCTGGAGCAGCCCGCACAGGCTACAAGGACCCACCGGCCGAGGACGAATCACCCCCCGCTGACCTGGGAGGCACCCGTCGAGGGGCCGGCGGCGCCCTCAGAGCGGGCGCAGCCCCTGGCCCCGGTCGAGGTGCCCCTGCAGCTCGCGGACGAACTGGTCCCGGTCGACCGCGAGGGCCTCGACGGGCACCGTCGTGGTCCGGTCGCCGCTGAGGTGCAGCACGATGCACGGGATCCCTCGCGGGGACGCGGCGACGACGTCCTCGACCTCGCTCCACGCGGCCCGCTTGACCCCCGCCCCCCGGATCATCCGGACCTCGTAGCCCTCGGCGCCCAGGCGGACGACGTAGGCCTTCGACCGCAGCCAGCCCCCCAGGGCGAACAGCCCGACCAGGCCCACCACCAGGAGCACGACCAGCAGGTCGGGCGAGACGGCGTCGGTGATGGCCACGACCGCCGTGCTGACGAAGACGAGGAGGGCGAAGACGAGCAGGTAGGCCCCCACGAACCGGGTGACGAAGGGGCTGGAGAACCGATAGTCGGACGTCTCGGTCGAAGTCATGGGGACGATTGAACACACCCCTCGCGAAAGCCCGTCATCCGGGCTTGTCGTGGGCGCGGCCAACCGCCATGCTCGAGGTCGGGCCCGGCACCGGGCCACCTGGAGGCTGCCATGACCACCGTGACGCCCGCACTCAGCACCGCACTGCGCGGCCTCGAGGCCGCCCTCGAGGCCCCGCGCGCCGACGGCGTGGCGCTGGGCAACTGGCGCTGGGTCGTGCGCCAGCGCCTCACGCTCGTGCGCGACGCCCTCGTCGGCGAGAGCAGCAGCCCCGACGACGGCTGGCTGGCCGCCCGCGGCGGCACCGCCTTCCGGGAGCGCAACCAGCTCCTCGGCCGGCTCGGCGCGCTCGGCCCGACGGTCCTGGAGAGCGCCGACGTCGAGCGGGTGCGCGACGAGGTCAGGCGTCTGCTCGTCGACATCGGGCACCACGTGCAGCGGCTCCACGACATCGCCTACGACGACGTGGAGATGGAGCTCGGCGGCTCGGAGTGAGGCACCACTAGACTCACCCGTCGTACGTCCTCGGACGTGCACGGAGGGGTGCCGGAGCGGCCGATCGGAACCGCCTTGAAAGCGGTCGTAGGGAGACCTACCGCGGGTTCGAATCCCGCCCCCTCTGCCAAGCCTCGCGGTCAGCGCGCGGGGGTGATCTCCACGAGCACGGTGCCCTCCTGGACGACGTCCCCGGGGGCGACCTTGACCGCACGGATGGTGCCGGCGGTGTCCACCAGGACCGGGATCTCCATCTTCATCGACTCCAGGAGCACGACGGTGTCGCCCGGCGCGACGCTCTCGCCGGGCGTCACGGCGACGGACAGCACGTTGGCCACCATCTCGGCGAGGATCTCGATCACCTGTTCACGGGCCATGTCCAGGACGCTAGCCGTTACCGGGCGGTACCCCGAACCGGCCGAGGCTCAGAGCAGGGCGCTGGTCCGCGCGGGCTCCGGCCTCACCGCGGCGGCCTCCTCGGCGCGTCGGCTGCGGCCGCCCCGCGAGCCGCTGAGCGCGAGGTCGATGCGGATCACGACGAGCGCGATCAGCAGCCCGACGACGAGCCCGTAGACGACCGAGAGGGCGCTCTCGCGCAGCGCGATGCTCGGGTTGGCCAGCGAGTTGGCGACCGCCGACGTGGCCGCCACCCCGAACGCGCAGACCCACCAGCCCTGGCGCCGGCGGGCCCGCATGTGGCAGCCCCAGGCCAGCGCCGGGATGCCCAGCACGGTCTCGATGGGCCGCGGGAAGGCCCCCAGGTGGGCGCGGCTCCACCGCACGACGTCGAGCAGCGACTCGACCAGCCCGGCCGTGCCGTAGCGGCGCAGGAGCTCGGCGTAGAGCAGCGTCACCGCCAGCACCACCATGCCGACCAGCACGATCGCGAGACCGCGGCGACCGAGCCCGTGGAAGCCGGCGCCGAGGCGGTAGACGACGCCGAGCGCACCGACGAGGGCCAGGCCGAAGGTGGCGTACTCGAAGCGGACCACCGTGAGGGTGGGCTCGAAGCCCACGGTGGCCAGGGCCCCGACCGAGGCGATCAGGATCGCGAGCACGCACTCGCGCACGGCGTGGACGAAACGGACGGCCGGGACGGTCGCCATCACGGCGAGCACGGCCGCGACCACGCAGGTCATCACCGCGGCGCCCGTGCGCAGCCGGTCGTCGTCGAGCACCACGGTCACCACGCCCATGACGAGCGCGAGGGTGCCGAAGACGACCGGGCGACCACCGGTGCGTGCCGCCAGCGCCCACGAGTAGGTGCTCGCCACGACCACGGAGCCGGCCACCGGGAGCCAGTCAGGGCCCACCGGGATCGTGCCGCAGACGAGTGCCACCAGGCCCAGCGTCACCAGCACGAGGAACGACGTCACGGGAGTCCGACCGCGGCTGAGGGCGCTCAGCGCGCGTTGCCACCGCGTGGGCGGCAGGTCCTCGCGGCGGCGGGCAGCAGTCGTGGACACGAGGAGCCAGGCTACAGACGGCGGTTGGCCAGCGAGGGGTTGGTACGCCGCGCCTCGTCGAGCGTGGCCCGCTCCAGCGTCGCGGACACCGTGGCCGCGTCGTCAGCGGCCTCGGCGAGCACGTCGCCCATCGGGTCCACGACCAGCGAGTGTCCGGAGTAGCGCGGCCCGGGCTGACCCGCGGCCGCGACGAAGACGGTGTTCTCGATGGCCCGCGCGCGCACCAGCGTGCGCCAGTGGTCCACCTTGCGGGGACCGGCGACCCAGGCCGACGGGACGACCAGCACCTCGGCGCCCCGGTCGACCAGGGCCCGGGCCAGCTCGGGGAAGCGCAGGTCGTAACAGGTCATCAGCCCGACCCGGAAGCCGCCGACCTCGACCACGACCGGCTCGACCTCCCCGGCCAGCAGCCGGTCGGACTCGCGGTAGCCGAACGAGTCGTAGAGGTGCACCTTGCGGTAGGAGGCCTCCGCTCCACCACGCACCAGCAGCGTGTTCCACGGCCGGGTCGGGTCGTCGCTGGCCTCGAACATCCCGGCCACCACGGTCGTCGCCCGCGCCGCGGCGACCCGGGACAGCTCGGAGCCGAACGGCCCGTCCAGCCGCTCGGCGTACGGCGCGACGTCGGAGCCCGCCTCGCCGAAGTCACGGGCGTAGGCCTCGGGCAGGACCACGAGGTCGCTGCCGGACGGCACCAGCGCGTCCAGGCGCTCCCGGTTGACGGCGGGGTCGAGGGCGGAGGCCTCCTGCACGAGGCTGACCTTGAGGGTGGGGGACGTCACCGGCCCAGCCTGCCACTGTGCCGATCGCCGCGGGGCCGACGATGCCAGACTCGTGGCATGGAGATCGACCCCGGGCTCACCGCCTTCAGCGCCGTCGTCCTCGCCGGGGGGCGCGCCGCCCGCCTCGACGGCGTGGACAAGGCCTCCGTCGAGCTCGGCGGCCGCACGCTGCTGGCCCGGGCGATCGACGCCGTCCTGGACGCCCGGGAGGTGGTCGTGGTCGGCGCGCCCGTGCCGACCGAGCGCCCGGTGACGTTCACCGTCGAGGACCCGAGGTACGGCGGCCCCGTCGCCGCCCTGCTCACCGGGCGCGACGCGCTGCTGCGCCCCGCCTCCTGGCTGGCCGTGCTGGCGGTCGACATGCCACGCGTGGGGCCGCTGACCCTCCGTCGTCTGCTCGAGGCGTGCCCCGGGCACGACGGAGCCGTCCTGGTCGGACCCGACGGTCGACGCCAGCTGCTGATGGTGCTCGACACGGCCCGCCTCGACGCGGTGCGGCCCGACCACGAGACCCAGCACGACATGGCGCTGCACCGGCTGCTCGCGCCGCTGTCGCTCGCCGAGGTGGGCGCCGACGGTGACGAGCACCGCGACGTCGACACCTGGAAGGACCTGCGCGACCTGTCGGAGTGACGGCCCGAGCCGGGGTGGACCGGCTCCAGGGGTTGCGGGCCCGCGATCGTTGTGACCAGATGGACGTTGTGAACCTGCACGACTGGATCGACGAGCTCTGCGACGTCCTCGACCTCGAGGCCGAGGTCGACGAGGGGCTGCTGCACGACCTGAGCCGGATCGCCTCGGACAACGTCGAGCGGCGAGCCGGCCCGGTCACGGCCTACCTCCTCGGCGTCGCTGCCGGGGCCCAGGACGCCGACCCCGAGAAGGTCGAGCGGCTGGCCGCCCGCGCGCAGGGCCTCGCCGAGGGCTGGGACCGCCCGGCCGGCTTCACCGACCCGCTCGACATCGACGACCCCGTGCCCGACGACACCGGCGTCGACCACACCGGCGACACGCTCGACGACTGAGCCCGACCCGGCCCTGGGGCACACTGAGCCCCATGCGTGCCGTGATCGCCACCGGAACCGGTGGCCCCGAGGTCCTGTCCGTCTCCGAGGTCCCCGACGTCGAGCCCGGACCCGGCGAGGTGGCCATCGCGGTCGCCGCGACCGCCGTCAACCGCGCGGACCTCCTGCAGCGCCAGGGCTTCTACCCGCCGCCGCCCGGCGCCTCCGACGTGATCGGCCTGGAGTGCAGCGGCACCGTCGCCGCCCTCGGCGAGGGTGTGGAGCAGTGGTCGGTCGGTGACGAGGTGTGTGCCCTCCTGGCCGGAGGCGGCTACGCGTCCCGGGTCGTCGTACCGGCCGGACAGGTGATGCCGGTCCCCCAGGGCGTCGACCTCGTCACCGCCGCCGCGCTGCCCGAGGTGGCGGCGACCGTGTGGTCCAACGTGTTCATGGTCGCCGGCCTCAAGCCCTCCGAGACCTTCCTCGTGCACGGTGGCGCGGGAGGGATCGGGACCTTCGCGATCCAGCTCGCCTCCACGCTGGGGGCGCGCGTGATCACCACGGGCGGTACGGCGGAGAAGCTGGCGTTCTGCGCGTCGCTCGGGGCCGACGTGACGATCAACTACCGCGACGAGGACTTCGTCGAGGCGGTGAAGGCAGCGACCGACGGCGCGGGGGTCGACGTCATCCTCGACAACATGGGCGCGAAGTACCTCCAGCGCAACGTCGACGCCCTCGCCCTCGAGGGCCGGCTGGTCATCATCGGCATGCAGGGCGGGAGCAAGGCCGAGCTCGACATCGGCGCGCTGCTGCGCAAGCGCGGCGCCGTGATCGCCACCTCGCTGCGCTCGCGTCCCAGCGACGAGAAGGCCACCATCTGCTCCTCGCTGGTCGAGCTGGTGTGGCCGCTGGTCGCCGAAGGCATGGTCCGCCCGGTCGTGCACGGCACGATGCCGCTCGAGGACGTGGTCGCCGCCCACGAGCTGATGGAGTCGGGCGAGCACACCGGCAAGATCGTCCTCACCGTCTGACCCATAGGGTGCAGGGCATGAGCGAGCAGTCTGACGAGCAGGAGCAGCAGGTCGTGATCATCGGCCCCGACGGCAAGCCGATCGGGACGCTGCCGGCCTCCGCGCTGCAGCAGGCGCCCGGAGCGGAGGCCGCGGGCGAGGCCGGCGACGACGCAGCGGGCGAGGGTGGACGCGCCCTGTCCGACCTGGTCGAGCAACCGGCGAAGGTGATGCGGATCGGCAGCATGATCCGCCAGCTCCTGGAGGAGGTGAAGGCCGCGCCCCTCGACGAGGCCAGCCGCGCCCGCCTCAAGGAGATCCACCACGCCTCCATCAAGGAGCTCGAGCAGGGCCTGGCGCCCGAGCTGATCGAGGAGCTCGACCGGCTGACGCTGCCCTTCAGCGGCGACGAGGTGCCCTCCGAGGGCGAGCTGCGGATCGCCCAGGCCCAGCTGGTGGGCTGGCTCGAGGGGCTCTTCCACGGCATCCAGACCGCGATCTACGCCCAGCAGATGGCCGCCCAGGCGCAGTTCGAGCAGATGCGCCGCGGTCTCCCGCCCGGCTCGGGTGCGCCGCAGGCCGACGGCATGCCGCCGCAGCCCGACGAGGACCACCGACCCGGCTCCTCGGGCGGCATGTACCTCTAGCTCGCGGGCTCCCTCGGGAGCTGGGGGCGCTGGGTCCGCTGCCGCCCGTCAGGGACCGACGAGCACCCGCCGCAGGACCCACCAGACCAGGGCCAGCCCGAGGCCGAGCCCGCCGAGGGCCCACGGCCAGGTGGGGGCGTCCTCGACCTGTACGCCGAGACCGCCGCCGTCGATGACGGGGTCGGCGTCGGGGCCGGCGTCGGGGCCGGCAGCGTCGCGGACGGAGGTGGCAGCTCCGAGGACGCGCTCGGCATCGGCCGCGGTCAGCCCGGTCCCCAGGCAGAGGTTCCCGGCGTAGTCCGGCCCCTCCCCCGTCACCACGAAGAGCCGGGTGTCGCCGCGCGCGATGCCCTCGAGCCCGCACGAGCCCCCGTCCGCCGACGACGCGACCGTCACGTCACGCGTCGGCGCACCCTTGAAGACCTGGCGCACCCGCACGTCGTACGTCGCCTCCCGACCCTCGTAGGTCACGTCGAGGACGTCGGCCACGAAGACCGCACCCGCGCGGTCGAGCGCGACACGGGGAGCTTCCACCGCGCACGAGCAGGCGTGCGCGGGTGCACCGAGGAGGACCAGACCGGCGAGAGCGAGCAGGGTGGCGAGGGCGAGACGGATCGACGACACGATCCTGTGACGTCGGGGAGGAGGGTGCCGTTCCACGCGCCGGTCAGTGGCGCGAGCCGAGCCGACCGACGAGGACCAGGCCGAGGAAGCCGACGAGCACGAGCGCGAGGCCGGGGGCGGCCGCGCGGCCGAGCGAGGTCGGCTCGGAGGTGTCGACGTCGGTGAAGACGGCCGGCTCCGGGTCCGCGGGAGGGACGGGGGGGCGTCCCTTGCCCAGGACGTCCTGCACCTGGGCGATCAGCGCCGAGGTCGCGGCCCGGGTGCCGGAGCAGCCGTCGTCGGCCCACGCGCCCTCGCCGCCGGCACCGGGACCGGCGGACGCGACGATGAAGACGTAGCGGGAGTCGACCTGGAGCTGCCCGAGCCCGCAGGTGGCCTGGGTGCGCGCGGTGGTGAGCACGGTCTGGTCGACGTCGTCGATGCGCCCCTTGTAGACCCGGTCGAGCACGACCTCGTTGGTGATCGTGACCACCGCCGCACCAGTGCCGCCGGTGCTCCCCGATCCCGCAGACCCGGCGTCCTCGGAGCGGGTCGAGGAGGCGACGGTGCCGGTGAAGACGGCGTCGGCGTCCTTGATGCGCTCCATCAGCGATCCGGTCCCCGTGCCGGTCCCGGTGCCGGACGCGGTGCCGGACGCAGTGCCAGACGCGGGGCCGGACGCGGGGCCTGAGGCCTGCGCACACGGGCAGGCTGCCTGGGCGGGCGTGGCGCCGACCGTGACGAAGCAGCCGACGAGGAACACGGCGACCAGGAGGCGGCGGAAGGGGGCGAGCACGGGCACATCACAGCACCTCGGGGGCGACGGGCACCAGTCGGCCGGCCCGGTCAGAGGAGGATCACAGGTCGGCGTCGAGCCCGAAGAGCCCGCTGAGCACCTGCGCGACCCCGTCGTCGTCGTGGTGCGGCGCGACGTGGTGGGCGGCGGCGAGCACGTCGGGGTGCGCGTTGGCCATCGCGAAGGCGGTGCCGGCCCACCCGAGCATCGGCAGGTCGTTGGGCATGTCCCCGAAGGCCACGACGTCGGCGGCGGCGACGCCCAGGTCGTCGCACAGCAGCTGGAGCGTCGAGGCCTTCGTGACGCCGGGCGCGCTGATCTCGAGCAGCGAGGTGCTCGACGACCAGGTGATGACCAGCCGACCCTCGGTCGCCGCCTCCGCCCGCGCCCAGAAGTCCTGCGGCTCCAGCTCCTCGTGCCGGGCGAGCAGCTTGAGGGCGGGCCGGTCGAAGAGGCCCTCCAGCGGCGCGCGTCGGCTGCCCTCCGGCACCAGGTAGCGCTCGAGGAACTCCGGCTCCAGGGCGATCCCGTCGAGGTCCTCCACGGCGTACGTCGTGCCGGGCACGGCCGCGCGCAGGGCGCGGCAGACCTCCAGCCCCAGGGGCGGGTCGATCGGGCGCTCGAGCCGCGCCCGCTCGGCGGCCACGTCCCAGACGACCGCACCGTTGCTGATGACCGCCAGGCCGTGGGAGCCGACGTGGGAGAAGACGTCGGCCGCCCAGCGCAGCGGTCGCCCGGTCACGAAGACCACGGGCACCCCGCGGGCCTCGACGGCGCGCAGCACGCGCACCGTGCGGTCGCTGATCGTGCCGTCGGCCCCGACGAGGGTGCCGTCGAGGTCGGTCGCGACGAGGCGGGGAAGACTCATGCGTGCGTCACGGACGGCTGCCCGGCAGGGGGCGGGCCATCACCAGGTCGCCGTCCTCGTTGCTGCCGCGCAGCTCGGTGAAGCCGCACTTGGCCAGCACCCGCACGCTGGCGCGGTTGTCGGGGCGCACGCTCGCCCGCAGGCGTACGCCGACCAGGTCGGTCTGCGCGAGCAGCGCGCGCAGCGCCTCCGTGGCGACCCCGCCGCCGCGGGCCGCCTCCACGAGGCCGTAGCCGACCTCGGTCTCGCCGTCGCTCGGGGGGCCGTAGCAGCCGATGGAGCCGACCGCGAGGGTGCCGAGGACGACGTGGCGCGGGCCCCAGGTGTCGCCGGTGCGCACCATGCTCGACGCGTCGACGTCGTCGCGCCGGGGGTAGTCGGGGTGCCAGCGGTCCTGGTGGCGACCGGCGAGCATGTCGGCGGCGTCGGCGGCGCTCATCGGGATCAGCCGCAGCCGCTCGGAGCTGATCAGTCCCGGCAACGACGGGACACCTCCGGGCGCCGGCTCCTCGCTCACGCGAACCAGCGGTCGATCTCGAGCGCGGCGCCGTCGTCGTAGACCGACTCGGTGACGTCGTCGGCGGCGTCGATGACCTCCTGGACGGACTGGCCCATCGCCACACCACGACCGGCCCACCGGAGCATCTCGATGTCGTTGCGACCGTCACCGATGGCCAGCACGTCGGCGGCCTCCAGGCCGAGCGCGGTCGCGACGTGGTCGAGGCCGGAGGCCTTGGAGACCCCCACCGGGGAGAGGTCGAGCCAGGCGGTCCAACCGACGACGTAGTTGGTGCCGTGGAGACCGAGGTCGCGGGCCAGCTCGACGAACTGCTCGGCGCTGGCGTCGGGGTCGCGGATGATCACGCGGCTGACCGGCCCGGCCACCATCTCCTCGACCGGGGTCACGATCATGTCGCCGGAGAGCTCGCCGTCAGGGAAGGGGGTGCTGACGCGGTAGCCGACGCCGCGCTCCTCGACCGCCACCCGTGCGGTCGGCTGCCGCTCCAGGATCAGCCGCACGGCCGGACCGGCGTCGAAGGTCTCCTCGTGGACCACCTCGAACGGCGGGTAGCGGAAGACCACGGCGCCGTTGCTCGCCACGACCCACAGGCGGTCGCTGTCCTGGCCGCGCAGGTCGAGCAGGTCGGCGATCGGCGTCATGCCGTGGGGCGAGCGGCCGGACGCGAGCACGACGTGGGCACCGGCGTCGAGGGCGCGGTGGATGGCGTCGCGGACCGTGGGCTCGACCTGCTCGTAGGTCTGGCCCTCGCCCTCGATCCACTTGAGCAGGGTGCCGTCGATGTCGAGGGCCACGATCCCGGGCTGCCAGCTGTCGGGGTGGCTCTTCACGGGCAGCGTCACGAGGTGATCGGCTCCAGGACCTCGCGCCCGAGCCACTTCTGCAGCGCCTGCGGCACCCGCACGGAGCCGTCGGCCTGCTGGTGGGTCTCGAGGATCGCCACGATCGCCCGCGGCACCGCGCACAGCGTGCCGTTGAGGGTCGCGATGGGGCGCACCTCGGTGCCGCCGTCGTCGGTCGCGAAGCGGCCGCGGGTGTCGAGGCGCCGCGTCTGGAACTCCGTGCAGTTGGAGGTCGACGTGAGCTCGCGGTACTTGCCCTGGGTGGGGATCCACGCCTCGCAGTCGAACTTGCGCTGCGCGGACAGGCCGAGGTCGCCGGCCGCGGTGTCGATCACCTGGTAGGCCAGCTCGAGCTTGTCGAGGAACGCCTTCTCGATGTCGAGCAGCCGCTGGTGCTCGGCGTAGGAGTCCTCGAGGGTCGTGTAGACGAACATCTCCACCTTGTCGAACCAGTGGACCCGGATGATCCCCTTGGTGTCCTTGCCGTGCGAGCCTGCCTCCTTGCGGAAGCACGGGCTGAACGCCGCGTAGCGCAGGGGCAACGAGGAGCCGTCGAGGATCTCGTCGGAGTGGTAGGCCGCCATCGGCACCTCCGAGGTCCCGACGAGGTACATGTCCTGGCCCTCGATGCGGTAGACGTCGTCGGCGGCCTGGCCGAGGAAGCCGGTGCCGTCCATGGCGCGGGGCTTGACCATCGAGGGAGCGATGACCTGGGTGAAGCCGAACTCGCGGGCGGTCTCGTTGGCGAGGTTGATCAGGGCGAACTCGAGCTCGGCGCCGACCCCGGTCAGGAAGTAGAAGCGCGAGCCCGACACCTTGGCGCCACGCTCGAGGTCGATGGCGCCCAGCATCCGGCCGAGCTCGACGTGGTCGCGCGGCTCGAAGTCGAAGGTCGCGGGCGTGCCGATCGTCTCGAGCACGACGAAGTCGTCCTCGCCGCCGGCCGGGACCTCGTCGGCGGCCAGGTTGGGGATCGACAGGAGCGCCTGCTGCCACTCCTCCTCGGCGACGCCCTGGGTGGCCTCGGCCTCCTTGACCTGGGCCGCGAGGGTCTTGGTGCGGGTCAGCAGCTCGGCCTTCTCCTCACCCTTGGCCTGGGCCACCAGCTTGCCGAGGCGCTTCTGCTCGCCCCGCTGCGCCTCGAAGGACGCGATCGCCTCCCGGCGGGCCCGGTCGGCCGCCAGCGCGCGATCGACCACCTCGTCGGACAGGCCGCGCTTGGCCTGGGCGGCGCGGACGCGGTCTGGGTCTTCACGGAGGATGCGCGGATCGATCATGGGCCCAGGTTATCGGGGTGCGATCGGGGCGCCGCTTCCCCGGGCTCACGGGTTCGTGCCTGCGGGAACCCGTCGCGCATAATGAGCCGTGCTCGACCGCTCCCGCCTCCGCCTCCTGACCTCGTCCGCCGTCTGCCTCGGACTCCTCGGGCTGCTCGCGCTCGCCGTCGTCCAGGGCTGGGCGCCGCTGGCGAGCTTCGACGACCGCGGCGACACCGTGCGCGGCTGGGCCGTCGACGACCGTGACCTGCGCTCGTTCCTCCGCGTCGTCGAGGTGACGTTCGGGACGGTCGCCATGACGGCGTACACCGTGGCGCTCGGGGTGGCGATGTTCGTCAAGGGCTACCGCCGCGCGGCGTTCTTCGCCGGCGGCGTGATGCTGCTGACCTCGGCGGCCACGACGCTGATGAAGCTGGGCGTGGGCCGGGACCGGCCGGACTGGCAGGAAGCCGAGTGGCTGCTGGAGAACAACGCCTTCCCCTCGGGTCACGCGTCGTCCATCGCCGCCCTGGGCGGGGTCGTGCTGGTGCTGGTCTCGATGCTCGTACGCCGACCCGGCATCCGCCGCTTCGTCGACGCGGCCGTCGCGACGGTCGTCGTCCTGGTGTGTCTCGACCGGGTGCTGCTCGGCCGGCACTTCCCGAGCGACGTGATCGGCGGGGTGCTGCTGGGCACCGGCGTGGTGCTGCTCGGGCTGGCGCTCTACAGCCCCCGACCGCGCAGCCACGCCGCGAAGATCGAGCCGCTCACCGAGGTGCTGCCGCCCGGTCGCAAGCTCGCCGTCGTGCTCAACCCGATCAAGGTGGAGGACGTCGGCCAGTTCCAGTCGCTCGTCTCCGCGATGGCCCACGAGGCCGGCTGGCAGGAGCCGTCGTTCCACCTGACGAGCATCGAGGACCCCGGCACGGGCCAGGCCGAGCAGGCCTCCGTCGAGGGCGCCGGGCTGGTCATCGTCTGCGGCGGCGACGGCACCGTGCGCGAGGTGTGCGCCGAGCTCGCGGGCACCGGCATCCCGGTCGGGATCGTGCCGGCCGGCACCGGCAACCTGCTCGCCCGCAACCTCGACATCCCGCTCTACGTGCGCGCCGCGATCGACGTCGCGCTCACCGGGCAGGACCGGGCGATCGACATGGTCTCGGTGAGCGGCGACGGCCTCGAGGACAGCAGCTTCATGGTGATGGCCGGCATGGGCTTCGACGCGGCCCTGATGGAGGGCGTCAACGAGGACCTGAAGAAGCGGGTCGGCTGGATCGCCTACGTGATCTCCGGCCTCAAGTCGCTGATGTTTCCCGCGGTGCGGGTCGACATCTCCGTCGACGGCGGCGACTACACCCGCCACCGGGCCCGCACCGTGGTCGTCGGCAACGTCGGCTTCCTGCAGGCCGGCATGCCGCTGCTCCCCGATGCGAGCATCGACGACGGCCTGATCGACGTGGTGATCCTGCACCCCCGCACCTTCTTCTCCTGGATCCCGCTCGCCGCCCGGGTGCTCGCCAAGGCCTCGCGCACCGACGACACGATCAACCGGATGACCGGGCAGCGCGTCAGCATCAGGGCCGCGACCGACACCCCCCGCCAGCTCGACGGCGACTCCATCGGCTCCGGCCGTGAGCTGCACATGGAGTGCGTCCACGGTCGGTTGCTGGTCCGGGTCCCGCGCTGAGCCTGGTGCCGCCGCCCGCCCGGCCGGTGGTTGACTGAGGGCCATGAGCCCTCGCCCCGCCCCGGTCGCCGCCTGGCACGCCGTCGCCGAGTCCCGCGACCCGGCGGGCCTGGACGCGCTGCTGGCCGACGACGTGGTGTTCCGCTCGCCGGCGGTCCACACCCCGCAGCAGGGCAGGGCGATCACCACGGCCTACCTCTCGGCGGCCTTCGTGGTGCTCGGCCCCGGCCTGCGCTACGTCGAGGAGTGGTGCTCCCCGGACAGTGCGGTGCTGGAGTTCGAGTCGGTCGTCGACGGACTCACCGTCCACGGCGTCGACATGCTCCGGTGGGGCGACGACGGCCTGCTCACGTCGTTCACCGTGATGGTGCGCCCGATGAAGGGCCTCGACGCGCTCGTCACCGCCATGGGGGCCGAGCTGAGTCGCACCCTCGGCGCCTGACCCCAGGTCGACGAGTCATCCGTTCGGCCATTTGTTGGCCCCGTCCGGGCCATGAGAGCGCGTCCTAAGATCTCTGGCGAGGATCACCTGCGACTGTCACGATCGGTGCCGACGAAAGGTCCTGCCCGTGACCGGCCCACGCCGCGACACCCCACCCGCTCGCCCCGCGAGCGGCCCCGGCCGTCGTCGACCGCTGACGGCGCCGGAGTGGGAGACGACCAACCGCCTCGGGCTGCTGCTGCTCCACGCCCTGATCGGCCTGGTCGCCGGGTTGCTGATCCTCTTCAACGGGACGGCCGCCCCGTTCGACCGGTACGGCGACTGGGTGAGGCTGGCGACGGGCGGGCTGTCCTTCGTGGGGGGCGCCGTGCTCGCCGTCGGGCTCGCCCGGCGCGCGACCTCGATGGTCCTGGAGGTCGTCGGCCTGGCCCTCCTCGCGCTGTGGGCGCTGCTGATGGGGGGCGGTCTGCTGCTGATCTCCCTCAGCCAGGGCGTGCTGGTCATCGACTGGCCCTGGGACTCGTTCTCGAGCCTGCCGACCCAGCGGCTCTACCCGATCGCGATCCTGATGGGGCTCTTCCTGATGACCGCGCTGCACCTGTGGACCGCCACGCGGGTCCGCCGGCTGGGCCTGGCCGCCCGCCACCGCGCGGCCGCGACGACCCAGCAACGGGTCGGGTCCCCGCGCGACGTGTCGTCCATGGCGAGACACCCCTCGCTCGAGGCCTGGAGGGTGGGCG
This sequence comes from uncultured Actinomycetota bacterium, assembly GCA_963827195.1. Taxonomy (GTDB): domain Bacteria; phylum Actinomycetota; class Actinomycetes; order Propionibacteriales; family Nocardioidaceae; genus Nocardioides. The sequence goes on along the minus strand of CAWGZT010000008.1, from coordinate 161,638 downwards.
GTCCCTCGACCGAGACGCTGCCGCCCAGCGCCCAGCCGTAGACCCGGTGGTGCTCCTCGACGAGCACGCCCGGCGCTCGGGGCCGTCGGGTGGCGCCTCGTCAGGAGCGGGCGTGGGCGATCGCCTCGTCCTCCTCGGGCGAGAGCTGCTGCTCGCTGGACCAGCCGGCGATGTTCTTGGCATAGCTGCGCGCGTCGGAGCGTCCGTGGATCGAGGTCAGCACGACGCCGTCGCCGCTGTCGTCGAGCAGCGCGATCGACCACGACAGGTGCCCGCCCATGTCGCCGAAGGCGTCGTAGCGCACCACGGCCACGTGGCGCAGCGAGCCCCGCGCCTCGGCCCGGAGGGCCGCGACCTCCTGGCGCAGGCCGTGGACGTCCTCGGGGAGCGCGTCCGCGCCGAGGGCGCGGCGACGGGCGCCCGTCGTACGCAGCGTGAGGAGCGAGAGGGCGATCGCGACGAGCGCGACCACGAGGCTGAGGACGGCGAGGAGGACCACGGCCCCGACCCTAAACTCATCAGCGTGACTTCACCTCGACGCATCGCCTACCAGGGCGAGCCCGGCGCCAACTCCCACCTGGTGTGCCGCCAGCACTACCCCGACTGGGAGGCGCTGGCGTGCCCGTCGTTCGAGGACGTCTTCGCCGCCGTCGAGGGCGGCGAGGCCGATCTGGCGATGATCCCGATCGACAACTCCATCGCCGGTCGGGTGGCCGACATCCACCACTTCCTGCCCGCGTCAGGCCTGCACATCATCGCCGAGCACTTCCTGCGGATCCGCTTCCACCTGCTCGGCGTGCCCGGCGCCCGGCTCGAGGACGTGCGCACGGTGCACAGCCACGTCCACGCCCTCGGCCAGTGCCGCAAGATCATCCGCGAGCACGGGCTGCGGCCGCTGATCTCCGGCGACACCGCGGGTGCCGCCCGTGAGGTGGCCGAGGCCGCCGACCCGAGCCAGGCCGCGATCTCGCCGCCGCTGGCCGCCGAGATCTACGGTCTCGACGTGCTCGCCGAGGACATCGAGGACGAGGACCACAACACGACCCGCTTCGTCGTGCTCTCCCGTGACTACGTCGAGGCGCCGCCGGGCGACGGCCCGGTCGTCACCTCGTTCATCTTCAACGTCCGCAACATCCCCGCCGCGCTCTACAAGGCGCTCGGTGGCTTCGCCACCAACGGCGTCAACATGACCAAGCTGGAGAGCTACATGGTCGGGGGGCACTTCTCGGCGACCCAGTTCCTCGCCGAGGTCGACGGCCACCCCTCCGAGCAGGGGCTGGCCCACGCGCTCGAGGAGCTCGCGTTCTTCACCACCGACATCACGATCCTCGGCGTCTACCCGGCCGACGCGTTCCGCTCCTGACCTCTGCGAGGTGGGGCCGGGCCGCGCGCCGTCAGCGGAGCGGGAGCGCGGCGAGCATCCGGCGTACGCCGGGCGAGAGGACCCACCAGGACGGCTCGCCGTCCGCGTCGACGAGGCCGGTCTGGGCGGGATAGGTCGAGCACCGACCGTGGAGCACCACGACGTCGCCCCACACCGTGCGGGCCGCGATCGTGCTGCCGCCGTCGCGGCGACCGGTCTGCGGTGGGCAGCCCGCGCGAGGGCGTGGGGGGACCCGCAGGTCCACGCTGAGCCGCTCGACCTGTCCCGGAGCGAGCACGGCGCGGCCCGCGGTCGTGCAGTAGACGGCCGTGGCCAGGTCGAGGCCGTCGTGGGTGAGGGACAGCGGGGAGACCGCAGGGCTGGCGAGGGGCTCGCACGACGGCACGCGACGATCCCCCGGGGGCGTCCGGCCGGCCCGCTGCTCCCACAGGCGGGCGTCGAACGTCGCGAGGAGCGCCTCGCCTCCTGCGCCGGCCTGGTCGGGGGCGACGAAGGTGTTGCCGCAGCCGTAGTGCTGGAGGCTGACGGCGCGAGGGTCCTGGTCGGCGTAGAGGAACCAGAAGACCGACGTGGCCCCGAGGTCGCCGTCGCACGCCTGGCCGTCGAGCTCGACCGGCTCGAGGGCGTCCACGATCGCGACCAGGTCGTCGACCCCGGTCTCGAGCAGGTCGACGGGCGGGGCGAAGAGCAGCCCGGCGTCGGCGCCACCCGTGGGGTCCGGCCCGTTGCACAGGCGCACCGCCACCGCACCGGCCGGGAGCTCGTCGCCGCCGGGGTAGGGCAGGGGCGTGGTCGGGTCGGGGCACTGCTCGGCGAGGTCGGGGGGCGCGCTCACCGAGCTCTCGTAGGGCTCCCACCCGGGGGCGTCCGCTCCGCCGCAGCCTCCCAGGACGAGGCCCAGCACGATGCCCACGACGAGGTTCGGCACGACGCCCGGCACGAGCTTCGGCACGACGCCCGGCGGCAGCGTGCGCAGGGCGGTCCGAGAGGGGGGCACGGCCTGAGTGTGCGTCCCGCCCGGGCGATCTCGACCGGTCGCGACGCAACCGTTATGGACCTGAGGCCCGGACGCGTCCGGCGTACGACGTCGCGGGAGGGCGGGCGCGCGACGCGCGCGGGCGGTGGCGGAGAATGACCGGCATGGATCTCGCCGTCGTCGCGCTCACCTTCGGAGCGATCTTCCTCGTCGAGCTGCCGGACAAGACGTTCCTCGCCACGCTCGTGCTGGCGACGAAGTACCGCCCGGTGCTGGTCTGGCTCGGCGTCGGCCTCGCCTTCGCCGTCCAGACCGGCATCGCCGTCGCGCTGGGCAAGGCCGCGTCGTTCCTGCCGGCCGACGCGGTCAAGATCGCCGCCACCGTGCTGTTCCTCGTCGGCGCGGTGATCCTCTTCCGGGAGGGCCGCAGCCACCAGGAGGCCGAGGCCGACGACCTCGCCGGCAACGTCACGCCGGCCACCGGCTGGCGCGCGGTGCTCGCGTCGTTCCTGGTGCTCTTCGCCGCCGAGTGGGGTGACCTGTCACAGCTGCTGACGCTGTCGCTGGTCGCGAAGTACGACGCGCCCGTCAGCGTCTTCCTCGGCGCGCTCGGGGCCCTGCTCACCGTCAGCGCGCTCGCCGTGGTCGTCGGCCGCAGCCTGCTGCGCGTCGTCTCCCTCCACGTCCTGCACTTCCTCGGGGCCGGCGTGTGCGTGCTGCTCGCCGCACTCACCGTCTACGAGCTGGTGTCCTGAGCCGCACCGGGAGCACGACCGACCCCTAGGCTGGGGGCATGACTGCGATCCACGGCGCCGACAGCGAGGTCGGCCGACTGCGCACGGTGATGCTGCACCGCCCCGGCCCCGAGCTGAAGCGCCTGACCCCCCGCAACAACGACAAGCTGCTCTTCGACGGCATCCCGTGGGTGGCCCGGGCGCAGGAGGAGCACGACGCCTTCGCGGAGGCCCTGCGCTCGCGCGACGTCGAGGTCCTCTACCTCACCGAGCTGCTGACCGAGACGCTCGGCACGCCCGAGGCGCGTGACTCGGCCATCGACACCGCCCTGGGCGGTCTCGACCTGGGCGACACGATGCGGCACTACCTCAACGGCTTCCTGCACGACTCGCCGCCGGAGGACCTCACCCGCCACCTCACCGCCGGCATCCGCAACGACGAGGTGCGCGGCGGCTTCGGCCTGGTCTCGTCGCTGATGGCCCGCGACGACTTCCTCGTCGACCCGCTGCCCAACCTGCTCTTCACCCGCGACTCCTCCGTGTGGGTCCACGACCGGGTGGCCATCACGTCGCTGGCGATGCCCGCGCGCAAGCGCGAGACCCAGCTGACCGAGATCATCTACACCCTGCACCCCCGCTTCATGGGCAGCGCGCTCATCCACGGCCACCACTTCGAGCACGTCGAGGGCGGCGACGTCCTCCTGCTGGCCCCGCGCGTCATCGCCGTCGGGGTCGGCGAGCGCACGACACCGGCCGGTGCGGAGCGCCTGGCCCGCCAGGTCTTCGAGGCCGGCCTGGCCGACACCGTGCTCGCCGTACCGATCGCGCAGGAGCGCGCGACCATGCACCTCGACACGGTGTGCACCATGGTCGACGTCGACAAGATCGTGATGTACCCCAACGTCGCCGACTCGCTCATCGCCTACGCCGTGACCCACGACGGCCGCACCGACGACGGCACCCTGACGCTCGACGTCGCCCCGGCCGAGCCGTTCCTCGTCGCGGCCGCGAAGGCGATGGGCATCGACACGCTGCAGCGCATCGACACCGGCCTCGACCCCGTCACCGCCGAGCGCGAGCAGTGGGACGACGGCAACAACACCCTGGCCCTCGCGCCCCGGGTGGCCGTCGCCTACGAGCGCAACGACGAGACCAACGACCGGCTCGAGGACGCCGGCATCGAGGTCGTCCGGATCGCCGGCTCCGAGCTCGGCTCCGGTCGCGGCGGCCCGCGCTGCATGAGCTGCCCCATCGCCCGCGACCCGCTGGCCGTCTGAGCGTCCCCGGGCGCGGGTAGTCCGTGACGTTTTAGCCCCTGGGGGCACCCCAGAGGGGCGAAAACGTCACGGACTACCCCAGGGGGACGCGCGACCTAGAGGCCGAGCTTGTCGGTGAGCGCCTCGGTGAGCAGGGCCACGAGCGCCTCGAGCTGGATGTCGGCGGAGTCGGAGACCTCCTCGTCGGAGCCGTCGAGGGCGCGGGCGGCCAGGCCGGCCTTGGAGTCGATGAGCTCGGCGATCTTGGTGTCGATGGTCTGCGAGGCGATGATCCGCCACGCGGTGACCGGGTCGCTCTGACCGATGCGGTGGACCCGGTCGATCGCCTGGGTCTGCTCGGCGTCGGTCCAGGAGAGCTCGGCCAGCACGACGTTGGAGGCGACCTGGAGGTTGAGGCCCACGCCGGCGGCCGAGAGCGAGCAGACGACGACCTGCACGTCGGGGTCGTTGACGAAGGCGTCGATGGCCTTGGTGCGGGTGGCGGTCGACTGGTTGCCCCGGATCGAGGTGTAGGCGATGCCGCGGCGGGCGAAGGTCTCCTCGGCGACGTCCATGACGTCGATGTGCTTGGCGAAGAAGACGACCTTGCCGACGTTGCGCGCGAGCTGGGCGGCGTAGTCGGCCGCGAGACCGGCCTTGGCCTGCCCGATGCGGCGCATCATCGCGAAGACGTTCTCCTCCGACTTGGTCGTCGTGGTGTCGTCGCGCTCCCAGCCGGCCACGCGGCGGACGAGCTCGTGGTCGATGCCCTCGACCGTGATGCCCGAGGTGCGGGTCTCGAGCGCACGGTCGTAGCGGTGCACGAGACGACGGGCGAGCTCGCGCTCGGCGTCGCGGATCGAGCGGCCGGCGGCGTCGTCGAGCTCGACGGGGAGGTCGGCGATACGACGGGCAGGGATGTCGGCGGCCACGTCGACCTTGCGGCGCCGCACGATGCCCATGTCGATCACGGCGGCGCGGGCCGCGGGATAGAACCCGGGGTCGACCGGGGTCATCCCGGTCTCCTCCAGGCGCTCCATCAGCTCGGTCATCGGGCGCTTGTCGTCGACCCAGCCGAGGAACTGCCAGATCGCGCGGAAGTCCTCGATGTCGTTGATCAGGGGCGTCCCGGTCAGGGCCATCAGCAGCGGACGGACCGTGCGGGCGCGGATGCGCTCGGAGAGCTGCAGCACGTGCTGGGAGCGCTGGGAGGACTTGTTCTTGATGAAGTGGGCCTCGTCCACGACCATCCCGCGGAAGCCGAGGTTGCCCAACCAGCCGACGTGCCGGTCGAGCACCTCGTAGTTGACGATGACGATGTCGGCGAAGCCGTCGACGGTGTCGCCGTCACCGTGGATCACGGTCGCGGGGCGGTGCGGGGTCCACAGGTGGGCCTCACGGGCCCAGTTGGTCTTGACGACGTTCGGTACGACGACCAGGAGCGGGTAGGCGTCGGCGGCCTGGGCGGCCAGCAGCGCCTGGGCGGTCTTGCCGAGGCCGGGCTCGTCGGCGAGGAGGAAGGTGCGGTGGCCCTCCTCGGCGGCGGCGACGACCTGGGTCTGGTGGTGCATCAGCTGGAGCCGGCCGGGGGCCTGCACCGCGCCGGACTCGGGCAGGTCCATGCACGCCTTGGCGCCGCCGGAGGCCCGCTCGAAGGAGGTCAGCAGCGGGTTGATCAGCTCCCAGGTCGCGAGACGGCGGGGGCCGGAGGGACGGGCGGGGGCGGCGGAGAAGTCGGGGACCAGGAAGGGGTTGGCGAGCTGGCGGGCGACGACGGACTGCGGCACCACCCTGCGCTCGGTCGCGGCGCTCGCCTGGACGGGCGACGGCTCGGGCTCGGGCTCCGGCTCGGGCTCCATGCCGGCCTTCGCGATCAGCTCGCGGCGCAGCTCGCGCGCAGCCTCGGAGACCTCGGCGTCCTCGGGCAGCAGCACCAGCAGCGAGGTGTCGCGCGCCGCGGTCTTGGCCAGGATGGTCGCGATGCCGTCGAGCCGCTTGAGCTGCTCGGCGCGCTGCGCCTCGGTGGTCTCGGTGTCGGCCTTGAGCCTGGCGCGCTCCTCGCGGACGAGGAGGGCGACGACCTGGAACTTGGTGCGCCCCTCGCGCGGCACGGGGCCGCGCTGGGCCCGCGTCTCGACCTCGCGCACGGCGCGGGCCAGGACGGGGATGACGCCCTCGTTGTCCAGCTCCCGGGCGCGACGCTGGTTGCGCGGGGTCGTGCGGGTCGCGCCGGACTGGCGCTGGCCTCGTCGGGCCAAAGCTCCTCCTGATGAGTGTCCGCCACGCGCGCCGCGGCGGAACCTGGGTGTCGTACGGCGTCCCGCTGCCGGGACCCTGCACGACGTCGGGTTCGTGGACGTGCCCCCCGACCGCTCGGCCCCACCGATACACGCGATATCGATCGCGGTGGGCCTCGACGGCCCGCCCCCGGTGTGGGACCTGCGTCCCCCTGCTGGGGGCCGCTCGATCGACCACCGCACCCTCAGTCGCCGCTCGATGAGCGGCGCTGTGGTCGTGCGGTCGATCGGTGCTGCCACCATGCTAGCCCCCCTCGGACCCAACTCCGAGATCGGCACTCGCCCCACGTCCGCCGTCCCGTCCCCGTTGTCTCGTCACCCGCTCCACCTTGTCGCACGTCACCTGCGCGTTTGCTGGACAGCGCCGGGTGCAGCCGGGAGGATTCGTGCGGGGAGCACCACTTCGAAAGGCTCATCCATGGCATCGTTCTTCGACTCGTTCACACCGCAGGAGGTCGCGCGCATCAGCGCCCGGGGCCGCCACGTCCGGCTGCCCGAGGGCTGGTCCCCGATCTGGGAGCGCACGCCGGCCGACAAGGCCTACATCCTGATCGAGGGCACCGTGTCGGTGCGCAAGGGCGGGGCGCAGATCGCCGAGCTCGGCCCCGGTGAGTTCATGGGCGAGAAGGCGATCCTGGGGCACTCGCTGCGCACCGCCTCCATCGTCGCGCTGACCCCGCTGGAGGTCATCCACTTCACCTCCGAGCAGGTGCACGAGCTGTGCGAGCAGATGCCCAAGTTCAAGACCGCCCTCGAGGCCGTCGCCGAATCACGCCTCGGCTGAGCACCTGACACCGCCCGCGGCACCCGACGACCCCGAGCTCCCCCGACTCCCCGAGCCTCCCGGGGCAGCACGGGCGCCGAGGGCCCAGCCGCCCGACCCGGCCGTGCTGGCGGGCGCGCTGGAGGTCATCGAGGCCTACCTGCTCGGCGAGCCGCCGAGCCTGACGCGGATCGAGGTCTCCGAGCAGGCCGGGGTGCCGCTCGAGGTCTCCGTCGAGCTCTGGCGACTGATGGGCTTCCCGGCGCAGACCGACGACGCGATCGCCTTCACCTCCCTCGACGTGCAGGCGCTGCGCGACACCCGTGACCTCATCGACCTGGGCATCCTCGGCCCCGACCGCCAGGCGGCCCTGGTGCGCACCTGGGGCCGCAGCTATGCCCGCCTGGCCGAGTGGCAGGCCGCGCTGCTCACCAGCCGGGCGCTCGAGAGCGGCGCCGACCCGGCCGAGATCCTCACGCAGATGACCGAGGAGGTGCTGCCCCGCGTCGACGCGCTCCAGTCCTACGTGTGGCGCCGTCACCTGGTCAGCGCCGGCTCCCGGATGCTGGCCGTCGAGGAGCCCGGCTCGCCCGTGCTGCACCAGGCGGTGGTCTTCGTCGACATCGTGGGCTACACCTCGCGCAGCAAGTCGCTCACCGAGGCCGAGCTCGTCGACTGGCTCGAGCACTTCGAGAGCGAGACCCTGGACCTGGTGGTGGACCGGGGCGGTCGCATCATCAAGAACATCGGCGACGAGGTGCTGCTGGTCACCGACGAGGTCGCCGACGCCGCCGAGATCGCGCTCCTGATGACCGCGCGCGGCAGCGACGACCAGGACCGCTTCCCCGAGGTGCGCGCCGGGATCGCCTACGGTCCCGTCGTCACCCGGCTCGGCGACGTCTTCGGGCCGACCGTCAACATCGCCTCCCGGCTGACCTCGATCGCGCGACCGGGCTCGGTGGTCATCGACCAGGGCGCCTACGAGCGTCTCTCCGGCCGCGTGCACCACGAGGACCCGGGCACCGGCGACCCCTCCGAGGCCCCCGACGGCGAGCCGGGGGGCGGTGCGGGCGGGTCGGCGTACACGATGCGGCGGATACGACGCGTCTCGGTCAAGGGCTACTCGCGGCTGCGGGCCTGGGCCCTGCGGCGCGCCACCCCGGGCCGCCCGGGCTGAGCGTCACCGCCGGGCGGCGGAGGGGTGCGGCCCGACCGCTGCAGACGGGGGATCAAGCAGCGGCCGGACGTCGTGTGAGGACGTCGAGCAGCCCCACGGCACGCGGCGACCTCGTCCCTCTCACTGTACCCCTGGGGGCATGCGTCAGCGAATGGTCACCTGACGGTTGGCGAGGCCCGAGCGAGCCGCACGCTGCTCGGTGGTGAGGTCGGAGGTGTCGGCGAGCGCCTCGTCCAGCGCGACCTTGAACGCGGCCGCGGGCTCCTCGAGGGCGGCCGCGCCGGTGCCGACGGGCAGGTCCCAGACCGGGGCGAGCAGCCCGTGCGCACGGAACATCCCGACCAGGCGGGCGCCCTCGGCGATGACGTCGGCGCCGGAGACGTGCAGGCGGGCCAGCGCGTCGAGCAGCCGGTCCTCGGGCTCGGGCATGACCCAGCGCAGGTGCTCCTTGCTGCCGACGTCGGTCCAGTACGCCGCCTCGACCGAGCTCAGCCGGGCGGTCGGGGTCGCTGCCTGGTTGGCCTGCTCGAGCGCGGCCTCCATGCCGCTGGTGTCCTCGACGTCGCTGATCCAGTACTCGAAGCCGTCGTGGACGGTGACCTCGAGCGTCCCGTCGCCCACCAGGTCCTGCAGTCGCGGGCCCTCGCCGGGCGCCTGCGTCAGGCCCACGATGCCGGGCTCCGCGTCGATCGCCTGCAGCAGCACCGCGGCGAGGTCGCGCGACGGGTCGCCGTAGTTGTGCTGGACCTGCAGCCCGAGCCACACCTGGCCGCTCTCGCGCGACATGGCGGGCGCCGCCATCGGCAGGAGGGTGCAGAGGGTGACCTCGCGGTCGCCGGCCTTCTCGACCTTGAGGGTCGCGGTGGCCGCGGGCACCAGCTCGCGCATCGCGACGATGTCGCACTCGGAGGGCAGACCCTCGAAGGGGCGGCCGACGAAGACGTCGGCGGCGCCTCCCTTGGCGCCGTGGCACGCCTTGTAGCGCTTGCCCGAGCCGCAGGGGCAGGGCTGACGGGGGGCGATCTCGCCGGCGGGCAGGGGGTCGCGGGTCTTGGTGCGGGAGCTCTTGGCCATGGTCCCGAACCTACTGGGCCCCGCGAGCAGCGCCTCCCCAGGGCCCGTCAGCGTTGCTCGAGGAGCTCCAGCATGTAGGCGGGCCGGTCGCTGATGACGGCCTTGACGCCGAGCTCGATGCACAGCTCGAGGTCGGCCTGGGTGTTGACCGTCCAGACGTGCACGCCGTGCCCGCTGCGCACGACACGCTGGGCGAAGCGCGGGTGCTCGCGCAGCAGGTCGATGCCGGGCCCCACGACCCAGTCCTTGCCGATGACGCGACGCAGCATCGGCCACGCCGGCAGGTGCTCGACCAGCTGCACCAGCTGGATGCCGGGCGCCATCCGCTCGACGCGCTGCAGCGCGGTGAAGGAGAAGCTCATCACCCGCACCGGGGAGCCCGGCTTGTCCCAGCCGAAGTCGCGCAGCATCTCCACGAGCCGCTTCTCGACCAGCCCGCCGTAGCGGGTGGGGTGCTTGGTCTCGATCGCCACCTCCACGCGACGGTCGTAGTCGGCGACGGTCTCCAGCAGCTTGCGCAGCGTGAGGACCCGGTCGAGCTCCTCGTCGCGGTCGGGCGCCTCGTCGTCGAGGTCGTTCCAGGGGTTCTTCCACGAGGCGAAGTCGAGCTCGGACAGCTCCGCGAGGTCGAGGGTGGAGACCACGCCGCGGCGGCTCGCCGTACGCCGCAGGTTGCGGTCGTGCACGCAGACCAGGTGGCCGTCGGCGGTCAGCCGCACGTCGCACTCGAGACCCTCGGCCCCGGCGTCGAGCGCTGCGAGGTAGGCCCCGAGGGTGTGCTCGGCATTCTCGTGGCTGGCGCCACGGTGAGCGACGACTTGCGGCCTCATGCGCACAGTGTGTCACCCGCGCAGCCCGCCATGGGGAGGGCCGGTGGTTCAGGCGTTCTCGCGCAGGTAGCGCCCGAAGTGGGGCACGGTGAAGGCGATCCGGCCCCGCTCCCCGGAGTAGATGAGGCCCTTCTTCAGCAGGGAGTCACGAGCCGGCGACAAGGACTGCGGCTTCTTGTCGAGCTGGGCCGCGACGTCGGCCGTGGCGACCGAGCCGACGACGTCGACGCCCTCCCCGTCGGGGTCGGCGGCGGCGATCGCGACCGCCGCGTCGGCCATCGCGCGCAGGTAGTCGCGCTCCCCCGGCGTGGCGCGCTCGTAGCGGCTGCCGAAGAACCCCACGGCCAGCTCGCGCTCGGCCTCGGGCGCGGCGACGGCCACGTCCTCGACGGTGATCGGGGAGCGAGGAGCGAGGTCCCAGACGGCCTTGCCGTAGGCCTGGATGAAGTAGGGGTAGCCGCCCGTGGCGGCGTACATCGCCGTCAGCGCGGCCTCCGCGAAGGCCGCGTCCTCGTCGTCGGCGGGCGCGGTCAGCGCGCGGTCGGCCTCGGCGCGCGAGAGCCGGTCGATGCGCTGGTAGGAGAAGAGCCGCTCGGAGTAGGACTTGCTGGCCGACAGCACCGCCGGGAGGTGCGGCAGACCGGCGCCGACGACGATCACCGGCAGACCGGTCTGGCTGATCTCGTGGCAGGCCGCGCACAGCGCCGAGACGTCGTCGGGGCCGAGGTCCTGCATCTCGTCGATGAAGACGGCGACGCCCTTGCCCACGTCGGCGGCGAGCCCGCCGACGTCGGTGAGGAGCTCGACGAGGTCGATCTCGATGTCACCGGAGTCGGCGCGCCCGCGCGCGGCGGGTACGTCGATCCCGGGGCTCCACTGCTCGCGCAGCTTGGCGGAGGGACCGGCCTCGCGCTGGGCGAAGGCGCGCAGCACGCCGAGCACGTGGTCGGCCTGGTCCTGCTCGGGGTGGGCCAGCTCGCGCACCGCCTGGTGCAGGGCGCTGCTGAGCGGTCGACGCAACCGCTGGTCGGGCCGGGCCTCCAGCTTGCCGGTGCCCCAGCCCTTGCGGACCGCCTGCGAGCGCAACGCGTTGAGCAGCACGGTCTTGCCGACGCCGCGCAGGCCGGTGAGCACGAGCGACCGCTCGGGGCGCCCCCGCGCCACCCGCTCGAGGACGACGTCGAAGGCTCCGACCTGCTCGTCGCGTCCGGCGAGCTCGGGCGGGCGCTGGCCGGCACCGGGCGCGTAGGGGTTGCGGATCGGGTCCATGCGAGGACGGTATCCGGCTCTCTAGCGCCATCCTTAGATTGGCCGATCGAGGCGTAGCCCGTGTCGCGGCGTCAGGCGCGCAGGCGGGACCGGACCGCGGTGTCCTCGAGGGCCTCGGGCCGGTGGACGCCGGCGTAGGCCTGGTCGAGCCCGGTCCGGAGCAGGTCGATCAGGTCGGGGACCTCGTCGACGGAGAGCCGGAAGGAGCCGGTGCACAGGTTGTCGCGCCAGAGCGAGAGGACGACGACGGCGGCGTCGGTGTGCCACGAGATCCGCAGCGCCCGGTCCCGGCCGCGGGCGTCGAGGAAGATCGACCCCGTCTCGGGGAGGGGGCGCGCGGCGGGCATCCCTCATCATGCGTCGTGAGGGCCCGTCGTGTCACGGGTTCGGCCTAGGATCGGTGGCGTGCCCGAGCTGCCCGAGGTGGAAGCCCTGACCCTGGACCTCCGGGGCCGGCTCGAGGGGCGTGCGATCACCAAGATCCACCTGGCCGCCTTCAGCGCACTGAAGACCTACGACCCGCCGCTCTCCGCGCTCGAGGGCACGCTGGTCGACGACGTGACCCGGCACGGCAAGTTCCTCGACATCCACGCCTCGGGGCTGCACCTGTGCCTGCACCTCGCGCGCGCCGGCTGGATCCGGTGGCGCGAGGAGGTCCCGGCGCTGCCGCCCAAGCCGAGCAACAAGTCGCCGATGGCGGCGCGCGTCGTGCTCGACGACGAGAGCGGCCTGGACATCACCGAGGCGGGCACCAAGAAGTCGCTGGCGATGTACGTCGTACGCGATCCCGCCGACGTGCCGGGCATCGCCCGGCTCGGGCCCGACCCGCTCGCCGACGAGTTCACCATCGACGTGCTGCGCGGCATCCTCGAGGCGGAGGGGCGCAAGCAGCTCAAGGGGGTGCTGCGCCACCAGGGCACGATCGCCGGCATCGGCAACGCCTACAGCGACGAGCTGCTCCACGCGGCCCGGATGTCGCCGTTCAAGCCCGCCAGCAGCCTGGACGACGGCGAGGTCGAGACGCTCTACGCGGCGATCCGCGGGGTGCTCGGGGACGCCGTCGAGCGCTCGCGCGGCCTGGCGGCCAGCGAGCTCAAGGGCGAGAAGAAGTCGCACCTCGCCGTCCACGGTCGCACGGGTGCAGCCTGCCCCGTGTGCGGCGACGTCGTGCGCGAGGTGTCCTTCGCCGACTCCTCCCTGCAGTACTGCCCCACCTGCCAGACCGGCGGCAAGCCCCTCGCCGACCGGCGGATGAGCAAGCTCCTCAAGTGAAAGGTCTCCCATGAGCGACATCCCGACCGTCTCCGTCGACCACGTCCCCCACCCGCTGCCCGCCGGGCTGACCGTCCTCGACGTGCGCGAGCCCATCGAGTGGCAGCACGGTCACATCGAGGGCGCCGTCCACGTGCCGCTCGGTGAGCTCACCGAGCGCCTCGCCGACCTCCCGACCGGCCAGACGCTGGTGGTCTGCAGGGTCGGCGGGCGCTCCGGCCAGGCCGTCGGCTACCTCGCCCAGCAGGGCTACGACGTGGTCAACCTCGACGGCGGCATGCTCGACTGGGCCGCCGCCGGCCGGCCGATGGTCAGCGAGACGGGTCACGCGCCGCAGGTCGTCTGACGCCGACTGCTCAGGTCACTCCGTGGGGAGGCTGGGCAGGTCGCTGGCGTCGGGCAGGCCGAAGTCGCAGTTGTCGGTGACGTAGGTCTGCAGGGCCTCGGCGGCCGCCTTGTCGTCGCCGGACAGCTCCTCCTCGAGCTCGGCCATGGCCTCCTCGTCCTGCAGGTCCTCGGCGTCGAGGTCCTGGATGCTCTCCAGCGTCAGCTCGAAGCCGTCGCGGGCCTCGTCGGACATGTCCTCGGGGGTGCCGACGTCCTCCATCTCGCCGGCCCACTTCTTGAGCGACTCGAGGATCGACTCGGCCTGCTCCTCCTCGGAGGCCTCGGGGTCGATCTCCTCGAAGGCACCGAGGAAGCCGCTGGTGTACTTCTCGCAGAAGTCGTCCTGCGACGCGTCGGTGGGGGCGCCGGAGGCACCGCCTCCGCAGCCCGCGAGGACCAGGGCGAGCGCGGCGGCCGCGCCGGCCGTCCTGCCGGTCGTCGTGCCGGTCGTCGTGAAGGCCGTCTTGAAGGTCCTGGTGCTCGTCATGATCCTCATCCTTGTCATTCGTCGTCTCCCGACATGCCTTCGCACGTCTGGTCCACATAGTCGTCGAAGGCGTCTGCCTTCTCCTCGTCCGCCCCGGCTGAACTCCTCGCCGGCGCTCTCGAGCTCGTCGCGGGTCGCGTCGTCCTCGAGGGCCAGCACCGAGTCGGTGACCAGCGTGAAGCCGGCGCGCTCGTCGTCCGACATGTCCTCGGGGGTGCCGACCTCGACGAGGTCGGCGACGGCCTGCTTGATGTCGCGCACCTCGTCCTCGGTGGGCTCCTCGGGCGACACGGCGAAGTAGCCCTCGGCAACGCCGCGCAGGGCGTCGCAGAAGTCCTGCGCCGAGGCGTCGCTCGGCGCGTCACCCGCCGCCGGCTCGTCGTCGCCGCAGGCGGCCAGCGTGGGGGCCAGCGCGAGCAGCAGCGCGGTCGAGACCAGGACTCTCTTCATGCGATGACCCTCCTCAGGTCGGGGCGGAGCGCTCTTCCTACCCCGTGGCGCACGGTTCACTCATCCGCCGCTCCGCGCGTCGTCGCCGAAAGCCGGCGAGGTGGCCAGCAGGCGGGGCAAGCGCGCCAGGTAGTCGGCCCGCGAGATCTCGCGGACGCCCAGCGTCGCGAGGTGCGGGGTCACCCACTGGGTGTCGACCAGCCGCTCCCCCGGCCCGGCGGCCGCGAGCAGGTCGACCAGCCCCATCAGCGCCACCTTGGAGGCGTCGCGGGAGCGGTGGAACATCGACTCCCCGGCGAAGAGCCCGCCGATCGCCAGGCCGTAGAGGCCGCCCTCCAGCCGGCCGTCGCGCCACACCTCGACCGAGTGCGCCCAGCCCAGCTCACCGAGGCGGAGGTACGCCGAGCGGATGTCGTCGTCGATCCAGCCCTGGGGCCGGCGCGGGTCGCCGCACGCATCGATGACCTCGGCCAACGAGGTGTCGACGCGCACCTCGAAGTCGCGGGCCGAGCGCCGCAGGGACCGCGGGACCCGCAGGTCGCCGAGCTCCAGGACGCCCCGGCGCACGGGGCTGAACCAGTACATCGGGTCGCCGGGCTCGCCGACGGGCATCGGGAACATCCCCCGGCGGTAGGCCGCCAGCAGCGTGCCCGGCTCGAGGTCGGCGCCGATGCCCACCAGGTCGTCGTCGGGGTCGAAACCGGCGGGATCGCCGAAGACCCAGTGGCTCGGAGGGGGCTCGGTCGGCGGCACGAGGACGACCGTAGTGGGTGAGGCGCCGTTGGTCCTGCCTCACTAGGATCGAGGCATGGGACTCACGAGCTCGGTCGGAAAGCAGCTGGCACCGAAGGTGGCCGGCCTCGCGCCCGGCCTCACGGCGTCCTTCGTCCGCGAGGCGCTGCACCGCGCGATCGTCGGGGTCGGGCCGCTGCCCCCGGCCGCCAAGGCCGCTGACAAGCAGCTCGCCGAGCAGCACGGCGACGTCGACAAGGCCGTCAAGGAGGTCATCGAGAACCACGTCCGCTACGCCGGCGGCCAGGGCTTCCTGACCAACATCGGCGGGCTCGTGACGGCGGCGGTGACGATCCCGACCAACATCACCGGTCTCGCGCTGATCCAGTGCCGGATGATCGCCGGCATCGCCCACCTGCGCGGCTACGACCTCGACGACCCCCGGGTGCGCAACGCGATCCTCGTGACCATGCTCGGCGAGGACTCCGTGACCTCGCTGGTCAGGAAGCACAAGATCCCCGCGCCCCCCATGGCGCTGGCCACCGCGCCCGTGCACGACGCCAGCATCGACCTGGTCATCTCGACCGAGGTCGCCTCCGACCTGATCACCAAGGTCGCCGGCAAGCGGCTCGCGATCACCATCGGGCGACGCGTGCCCGTGGTGGGCGGGGTCGTGGGCATGGGCGCCGACGGCTACCTCACCTGGAAGATCGGGCGCTACGCCGACCGCGAGCTCCTGCCGCGCAGCACGCGGTAGCCCTGGAGCGCCCCACGACCCACGCGTGAGGTCTGCAGGCGGCGCACGAGCTTCTCGCGCAGCCGGTAGGTCGGGCGCAGGTAGGACCGCTCCAGGTCCCGGTGGGCGCCGGCCAGGTCGGCGTGCAGCCGCACGGTCTCCTGCTGCAGGCGCCCGTTCTCCAGCAGGAGCGCCTTGATCGCGTCGACGGCCGCGCCGGCGACCTGCTTCTCCGAGGGGTTGTCGGGGTCGGCCCACGTCGCGGGGGCCGCGGCGCCGGTGAGGTCGGCCAGGTCGCCGACCACGTCGTAGCCGCGGGCCCGGATCTCGGCCACCCACGAGTCCTCGAGCTCACGCACCCAGGGGTGGACCTCGGGCGGGAGCGCCAGCCGCGGCGAGCCGGTGCGTCGCGACAGCGTCTGGTGGGCCAGCAGCTCACGCACCAGTGGGCGGTAGTCGGCCGGCGGCAGCTGGCGGTTGGCGGCCCGGTTGATGCGCCGGATCAGCGCGGTCTCGGGCACGCCCAGCGACGGGTTGACCCGCTCGGCCTCCAGGTCGAGGTCGAGGCCGTCCAGGCCGAAGGTCTGGCTGAAGCGCTTCCAGAGCACCTCGCTGGCACCGCCGGGCGGCGGCACGGTGACCAGGTGGACCTGCTCGGGCGGCAGGTCGTGGCCCCAGCGCTCGAGGATGTCGGGGATCTCCTGCACGCTCCAGAACCAGCTGGCGATGCGGCCCTCGCGGGACGGGTCCTGGACCTGGCGCAGGAAGCGGGCATAGCTGATCGAGCTGCGGTGCTTGACGTTCTCCTGCCACTCCGCAGGCACCTGGCGCACCAGGTCGCGCACGGAGAGGACCACGTGGACCTCGGTGCCGTCGCCGTGGCCGAGGTCGCGCAGCGCCCGACCCACCTGCGAGCGCGACGCCGCGGCGAGGATCTCGTGGCTGATGATCGAGGTGCCCTGGTGGGCGCGGACCTGCGCCGCGAGCCGGTCCCACGCGCCGATCGCCTCGCTCTCCAGACCACCCCAGGGCAGGCGCATCAGGTCCAGCGCCGCCAGGAAGTGCGCGTCGAAGCGGTCGGCGGGATAGCTGATGCCGGCGGCGGCGAGGGTGCGCTGGTTGCGGTGCAGGACGTCCTGGAGGTAGGACGTGCCGGTCTTGGGGGTGCCCACGTGCAGGAGGAGCCGTCTCACCGGGACGCCTCCTTGGTCTCGTCGAGCAGCAGCCGGACGACCAGCGCGAGCACGCCGGCCTCGGTGGGACCCGAGGCCCCGACGGGCGCGACCGCGTCGGGTCGCGGCACCAGCAGGTCAGGATCGCCGTGCACAGCGTAGCCAGCGCGGAGCATGCGGTCGCGCATCTGCTCGGCTCGCTGCGTCGCCCACGGCGCGTGCTCGGCGGGCAGCCGCAGGCGCGGTCCCGGAGCGTCGACCAGGCGCGGCAGGAGCGTGCGGCGCAGCAGGTCGCGTCGCACCGGCGGGAGCACCAGCAGGCCCAGCACGGCGGCCACCTGGCGGGCGAGGTCGACGGCGTCGGCGGCGAGGTCGGGCGCCCGCGGCAGGGCACGTCGTACGCCGACCAGTCGCGGCAGGGCGCTCGGGTCCAGCACCACGCGCACCCGGGACGGGTGGGAGCGACGGCCCCAGGCCGCGGCCGCCCGCTCGAGGTCGATGCGGGGCGGGACGCGGGGGCCGGCGGTGAAGGGGTCGAGCCACTCGCGCCACGGCAGGGAGCCCTCGTCGAAGCACCGCGAGGTCCACGCGTCGGCGACCATCGTGGCGAGGTCGCGCCCCACGACGACCACGACCGCGCCGCGACCGCCGGGCGGGTGGCCCCGGGCGACCAGGGCCTCGCGGGCGGGGTCGGCGAGCCACGGGTCACCCACGAGCCGGTAGCGGGTGCGCCACGGCCGGACGTAGGTCGCCTCGTGCACCGTCGGCACCCCGGTCGCGACCAGGTCCTCGGCCAGGAGGCTGGTCGCCACCCGGGTGAGCTCGGCGTCGGCCAGGTCGGCGGGGTCGACGGGCCTCGGCCCGAAGGGGGTCTCGTCGGTCGCTCCGACCAGCTCGAGGTCGGGCGTGCCGCGGCCGGGGGCGCTGGCCTCGACGACCCGGGCGACCAGCCGCGCCGACGGGCGGGCGCGGTCGTGCGCGGCGGCGAGGTTGAGGCGACGCAGCAGCTCCAGCTGCTGGGCGCCGGGGAGGTGGACGCCCTCCCGGTCGCCGTCGAGGCGCCAGCCGGCCCAGGGGGTCGTGCCGCCGTCGCGCAGGTGCGCCACCCACCCCCAGGCGCGACGCTCGCCGCTGACGGTCATCACTGCGGCGTCACTCGCCCTGCGACTCGCGCAGCCGCTTGGCCTGGGTGCGGACCTTGCCGATCAGCTGCTGCTGGGGGTCGGAGCGGCGGGCCGCCTCGCGGGTCATCGCGGAGAGGGCGACCATCGCCACGCGGAGCTGGCGCTTGGTGGAGACCTTGTCGGGGTCGACGAAGCGCTCGTCCTCGCCGAGCGGCAGGGGGCGCAGGTCCTCGGCGTCGCCGACGACGTCGACCCCGCTGTCGCGGAGCCAGGTGATCCAGCGCTCGGCCTCGGCCTCGGCCCAGGCCTGCATGCGCGGCGGCATCCGCACCGGCGCCGAGACCCGCCCCACGAGCTCGTTCTGGGCGAGCATCTGGCGGATCAGCTCGTCGTAGGACGCCTCCCGGCGGGTCTCGCGGTCCATCCGGCGGTTGAGCTTGCGGATCACCTGCGTCTCGGCGACGCCCAGGGACTGGTTGTGCTGGTCGCTGTCGCGCGGCGCCCAGGCCGGGTCGATGCCCAGGACCTCGCAGTAGCGCTGCCAGAGCAGCGCACGCGGGGCGCCCTTCGGCGGCACCGTGACGACGTGCACGTGGGCGGGGTCGATGCCGGCGCCCCACGCCTCGAGGACGGTCGGCAGGTCGAGCGCCCGGTAGAACCAGGGGTGACCGTGCTCGACACGGCGCAGGAAGCGGCGGTAGGTCCACTTGCGGCCCTGCTTGACGCTCTCCTGCCACGCGGCGGGCAGCTGTCGGGCGAGGTCGCGGGCGCTGTAGACGATGTGGATCTCGCTGCCGGCGAGGTCGCGCTTGGCCTTCGCGATCTGCTCCCGGGTCGCCGGGGCGAGGATCTCGTGGCTGATCACGACGGCGCCGGAGCGCCGCTTGACCCGGCGCACGAGCGCGTCCCAGCTGCCGTCGGCGTGGCCGGGCGGGCCGCCCCAGTCCTGGCCGAGGAGGTCGAGCGCGGCGCGGAAGTGGAAGAGCCCCGCGCTGAGCAGCGGCGAGCGGGCCGGGAAGTGCACGCCGTGGGCGGCCAGGGACCGGGCGTTGAGGCTCAACCGGTCCTGGACGTAGGTGGTGCCGGTCTTGGGAGCGCCGATGTGCAGGTAGACCTTGCGCCGGGGGCCTGCTGCCGATCGAGCCGGACGCCCGGCTGGGGTTCTCGCGGGAGCACTCACCCCGGAGATTGTGCCGGACCCGACGCCGACCCACCCAACGCCCGCACCACCGCGGAGGGACTGGGGCGACCCAGGTGGCCCGCCATCCAGACGCTGGTGGCGACCAGCCGGTCGAGGTCGACGCCGTGCTCGATGCCGAGACCGGTGAGCAGCCAGACGAGGTCCTCGGTGGCGAGGTTGCCGGTCGCGCTCTTGGCGTAGGGGCAGCCGCCGAGACCCCCGGCGCTCGCGTCGAAGGTCGTGATGCCGGCCCGGAGCCCGGCATGGGCGTTGGCGAGGGCCTGGCCGTAGGTGTCGTGGAAGTGCAGGGCGAGCTGGTCGGTCGCCAGGCCGGCGGCGGTGAACGCGGCGACCAGCGCGGTGACCTGGTTGGCCGTGCCGACGCCGATCGTGTCGCCCAGGCTGAGCTGGCTGGCGCCGAGGTCGAAGAGCCGCTTGCCGACGCTGACGACCTGCTCGACCGGCACCGCGCCCTCCCACGGGTCGCCGAAGCACATCGAGACGTAGGCGCGGACGTCGAGCCCGGCCTCCCGGGCACGCCGCACGGTCGGCTCGAACATCGCGAACTGCTCGTCGAGGCTGCGGTTGAGGTTCTTCTGCGCGAAGGTCTCGGTCGCGGAGCCGAAGATCGCGATGTGGCGCACCCCGAGCTCGAGCGCGCGGTCGAGGCCGCGCTCGTTGGGCACCAGCACGGGGTGGTCGCGGCCCTCGTCGCCGAGCATCGTCATCAGCTCGGCGGCGTCGGCCAGCTGCGGGACCCAGCGGGGGTGCACGAAGCTGGTCGCCTCCACGACGGGCAGGCCGGCGGCGACGAGCCGTCGTACGAACTCGGCCTTGACGTGGGTGGGCACCAGGCCCTTCTCGTTCTGCAGTCCGTCGCGCGGACCGACCTCGTAGATCGTGACCTGCTCGGGGAGCGTCATGCGTCCTCCTCCTCGTGCGGCTCGACGACGAAGAGCACCGCACCGAGCGCCACCTGCTCACCGACGCTCGCGTCGACGGCGGTGACGGTGCCGGCGAACGGCGCCTTCATGGCCAGCTCCATCTTCATCGCCTCGAGCACGCCGAGCACGTCCCCCTCGGCGACCTCCGCGCCCTCAGCGACGCGTACGTCGAGGACGGTGCCGGGCATGGGGGCGGTGAGTGCGCCGTCGCCGACGTCGACGTGCTCGGCGAGCCGGTCGGGCGGGGTGAAGACGTGGCGCTGCCCGTGGAGCGAGACCTCGACGATGTCGCGTTGCACGTTGACGACCGCGCGCACCCGGTGGCCGTCGACGAAGGCGTCGATGACGTGGTCGGCGGCGCTGACCTGGTGGACGGGGATGTCGTCGACGGTGCCGGCGTGGCGGTCGACCAGGACGGCCCGGTCGAGCTCGACGAGGACCGGCGCGGGCGTGGCGCCCAGGCGGAAGCCGTCGGCCGCGAAGGGATGCCCGACGTCGCTCGCGGTGAGCATCGCGGAGACCCAGGCCGCCAGCAGGCGCGGCACCTCCGGGCTGGGGGCCGGCACCTCGACCCCGATCTCGATGCTGTCGAGCCACGCCGTGTCGATGCTCGCGTCCCGGAAGTCGTCGCTGGCGACCAGCGCACGCAGGAAGCCGGTGTTGGTCGTCAGCCCGAGGACGACGGTCTCGTCGAGGGCCGCGACCAGGGCGCGGCGGGCGCTCTCGCGGTCGGGACCGTGCGCGATCACCTTGCCGAGCATCGGGTCGTAGGAGGTGCTCACGACCTGACCGGACCCGAGCGCGTGGTCGACCCGGACCCCGGGACCCGTGGGCCAGCGCACGACGCTGGCCGTGCCGGCCTGGGGGAGGAAGCCGTGGAAGGAGTCCTCGGCATAGACGCGCGCCTCGATCGCGTGGCCCTCGAGGCGCAGGTCGTCCTGGCCGAAGGAGAGCGGCTCCCCCGCGGCGATGCGCAGCTGGTGCTCGACGAGGTCGAGGGGCCGGCCGTCGAGGCGGCAGACCAGCTCGGTGACGGGGTGCTCGACCTGCAGCCGGGTGTTCATCTCCAGGAAGTAGACCTCGCCGGTGTCGCTGTCGAGGAGGAACTCGACGGTGCCGGCGTTGGTGTAGCCCACGTGGGCGGCCAGCGCGACGGCCGCGCTGGTGACCCGCTCGCGCTGGGCCTCGGTGAGGGTCGGCGCGGGCGCCTCCTCCAGCACCTTCTGGTGTCGCCGCTGGGTGGAGCAGTCGCGCTCGAAGAGGTGCAGCACGCTGCCGTGGCCGTCGGCGAGGACCTGCACCTCGATGTGGCGTCCGTGCTCGACGTACTTCTCGACCAGCATGGTGTCGTCGCCGAACGACGACAGCGCCTCCCGCTTGGCCGAGGCCACGGCCTCGTCGAAGTCGGCCGCCGACCGGACGATGCGCATGCCCTTGCCGCCGCCGCCGGCGGCGGCCTTGACGAGGACCGGGAATCTCGACGCGCCCACTCCTTCGTCGTGCGCGGCTCGATCACCGAACTCGTCGGCCCCGAAGGACGGGACGACCGGGACCCCGGCGGCGACCGCGATCTCGCGGGCCGCGTCCTTGCGGCCCATCTGCTCCATGACGGCGGCGCTGGGGCCGACCAGGGTGATGCCGGCGGCCTCGAGGGCCGCGGCGAACGCCGGTCGCTCGGAGAGGAAGCCGTAGCCCGGGTGGACCGCGTCGGCGCCGGCGGAGCGTGCGGCGGCGACGACGGCGTCGATGTCGAGGTAGCTCGCGACCCGCACCGCGTCGTCGGCCGCGTGGACGTGCGGTGCGGCGGCGTCGAGGTCGGTGAACAGCGCGACCGTGCGGATGCCCATCCGGGCGGCGGTGCGCATCACGCGCAGGGCGATCTCGCCCCGGTTGGCGATGAGGAGGGTCTTCATGAAAGCTCCTTGCTCAGGGTCACTGGGTCTCGGCGCGCCCGGTGCGACCTCGTCCCTCGGTCGCAGGGCTCGCTCGACCTGGTCTCGCGTCCGCGCCACGCTCGTCCCTCGCGCGTCACTGCGAGCCTCACATCCGGAAGATGCCGTAGGAGGGCTGCGGGATCGGCGCGTGGGCGGCGGCGGCCAGCCCCATGCCGAGCACCCGACGGGTGTCGACGGGGTCGATGACGCCGTCGTCCCAGAGCCGCGCGGTCGAGTAGTAGGGCGAGCCCTGGGCGTCGTACTGGTCGCGGATGGGGGCCTTGAAGGACTCCTCGTCCTCCGCGGACCACTCGCCGCCCTTGCCCTCGATGCCGTCGCGGCGGACGGTGGCCAGCACGGCGGCGGCCTGCTCGCCGCCCATCACCGAGATCCGGGCGTTGGGCCACATCCACAGGAAGCGCGGGTCGTAGGCACGCCCGCACATGCCGTAGTTGCCGGCGCCGAAGGAGCCGCCGATGACGACGGTGAACTTCGGGACGACCGAGCAGGCGACGGCGGTGACGAGCTTGGCGCCGTCGCGGGCGATGCCGCGGTTCTCGTACTCGCGGCCGACCATGAAGCCGGTGATGTTCTGCAGGAAGACCAGCGGGATGCCGCGCTGGTTGCACAGCTCGATGAAGTGGGCGCCCTTGAGCGCCGACTCGCTGAAGAGGATGCCGTTGTTGGCGACGATGCCGACCGGGTGGCCCCAGATCCGCGCGAAGCCGGTCACCAGGGTCTCGCCGTAGAGCCGCTTGAACTCGTGGAAGCGGCTGCCGTCGACCACGCGCCGGATCACCTCGCGCACGTCGTAGGGGGTGCGGGTGTCGGCGGGCACCACGTCGTAGAGCGTCGCGGGGTCCTCGGCCGGCTCGTCGACGGGGTGCACCTCGTAGGAGGACGCGTCGGGCCGCGCGAAGGTGTCGACGATGCTCCGCACGATCGCCAACGCGTGCCGGTCGTCGTCGGCGAGGTGGTCCACGACGCCGGAGGTGCGCGCGTGGACGTCGCCGCCGCCGAGGTCCTCGGCGGTCACGACCTCGCCGGTCGCGGCCTTCACCAGCGGCGGGCCGCCGAGGAAGATCGTGCCCTGCTCCTTGACGATCACGGTCTCGTCGGACATCGCCGGCACGTAGGCGCCGCCGGCGGTGCACGAGCCCATGACGCTGGCGATCTGCGGGATGCCGCGCGCGGACAGGTTGGCCTGGTTGAAGAAGATCCGCCCGAAGTGCTCGCGGTCGGGGAAGACCTCGTCCTGCATCGGCAGGAACGCGCCGCCGGAGTCGACGAGGTAGAGGCAGGGCAGGTGGTTGTCGGAGGCGACGGTCTGCGCGCGCAGGTGCTTCTTGACGGTGACGGGGTAGTAGGTGCCGCCCTTGACGGTCGCGTCGTTGGCGACGATCACGCACTCGCGGCCGCTGACGCGGCCGATGCCGGTGACGATGCCGGCGCTGGGGACCGTGTCGGCCTGGCCGGGCTCGCCGTACATGCCGGTCGCGGCGAGCGGGCTCAGCTCGAGGAACGGGCTGCCCGGGTCGAGGAGGGCGTCGACCCGGTCACGCACCAGGAGCTTGCCGCGGTCGGTGTGCTTGGTGCGGGCGGCATCGCTGCCGCCGCGGCGGGCCGTGGCCAACCGCTCGCGCAGCTCGGCCACGAGGTCTGTCATCTCTGGGGGCACGGAAGTCAGGTTAGCGATCGTTAACCTCCGCGTCCATGAGGCGGCGTTAACGAGCGCTAACCTGTGGTCGTGAGCCAGGTGCGGAGCGACGAGGTGCCGACCCGTCGCGACCAGATCCTCGCCACCGCTGCCGAGCTCTTCGCCGCGCGGGGCTTCCACGGCGTCTCCGTCGCCGACCTGGGCTCCGCGTGCGGCATCTCGGGCCCCGCGCTCTACAAGCACTTCGTCTCCAAGGACGCCGTCCTCGCCGAGATGCTGGTCTCCATCAGCGAGCAGCTGCTCTCGGTCGGCACGGCCCGGGTCAGCGCCGCCGGCGGCGCCGAGCCGGCGCTGCGCGCGCTGGTCGAGTGGCACGTCGACTTCGCCCTGCGCCACCGCGCCCTGATCATCGTCCAGGACCGCGACTGGGAGTCACTGCCCGCGGCGGCCCGGGAGCGGGTGCGCACCCTCCAGCGCGCCTACGTCGACCTGTGGGCAGCCCAGCTGCGCACCCTGCACGACGGGCTCGACCTCACCACTGCGCGAGCCATGGCGCACGCCGCCTTCGGGCTGATCAACTCCACGCCGCGCACCGGCGCCCTGCCCGACCCGTCGCTGCACGACGTGCTGATCGAGATGGCGCTGCGCGCGCTCCTCCCCGCGGAGGGTCGATGAGGGTCCGGCGCGCACTGTGGGTGCCGCTGGTGGCGGCGCTGCTCGGCGCCGGCGCGGGCATCACCAGCGCGCTGGTCGTCGACGACGTGGAGCCCGTGACGAGCGAGTCGTCGTACAACGACCCCTTGCGCGTGGGGGTCCCGCTGGTCGACCTGGAGTGCACGGGCGACTCGGTGATCGTGCTGGGCTACGGCTCGACCGGCGCCCCGCTGCGCTCGGCCGTGGTCAACAACCCCGAGGACACCGTGCGCTACCTGCGCACCGACGACTCGTGCCCCACCCTGTGGGGCCCGCCCGAGAACGACGTGCCGGAGTACGTCGCCTACAGCGGCCCCTACGACAACCTCGTCGAGCCCTGCCGCGCCCGGCTGACCGGAGCGCACAAGCGCGACGACGTGACCCGGCTGCACTCCGGCAACACGACCTACGTGAAGTGCGTGTGCGAGGTGCCGACCGCCGACCTGCGGGTGCTCGCGCGCAGCGACGGCACCGACCCCGAGACCGGGATCTGGGTGCGGTCGCTCCAGAACACCTTGGTGGACATCGACGCGGCGGCCGGGCGCGAGGACGGCTTCCGCTCCCGCGACGTCACCGGCATCTTCGACGCCACCACCGAGCAGCGCGTCAAGGACTTCCAGGACGTGCGCGACATCGTGCCGCCCACCGGGGTCGTCGACGCCGAGACCTGGGGCGCCCTCACCGACCAGGCCTGCATCACCTACGACTACTGAGGTCGGCGCGCTGCTAGTCCTCGATGACGTCGAGGCCCTGCTCGCGGAGCCGGGCCAGGTTGTCCAGCATCCCCTGCAGCACCTCCGGCGGGTGGCCCTCCCAGCTCTCCAGCTCGGCGACGACCCGCAGGGGGTGGCGGGTCCGGTAGGACTGGGTGATGTTGCCGGGGAACCGCTTGTCGGTCACGTTGGGGTCGTCCTCGAAGGGACCCTGGGGCTCCACGACGTAGACGTGCCCCCGCTCCCCCGTGCCCGCCAGCGCGCACGCCAGCTCGGCTCCCCAGACGGCCGTCTCCACGAGCGCGCTGAAGTAGACGTTGTTCGACACCCGGCCCTCCTGGAAGTTGGAGCCGTAGCCGGGGACGAGCTCTGCTCCGTCCGCGACAGCGCACCTCGTGCCGTGGAAGAACGGGCCCTCGAGGTGGGCGCAGTGCTCGTAGGTGATCGGCGTGCGCGGGCCCGTGCCCTCGCTCATGGCGTCCCTCCTGCTCCGGTCGGCCGTCCCCGCCACGCTACCCAGCGGGAGCGCTGGGGCCGGGGATGTGGTCGGAAGTCGCCGGCCGGGGATGCGGCGAGCGCCGGTCCACCAAGGTATGCAGCCGAAACGCCACCTCCCACGGTGAGCACCCCGAGGGAGGTGGCGTCTCGCCGTGGGAAGTGCGGCCTCGGGCCCTCAGAAGAGGTGGTCGATGCCGGTGGCCGGGTCGTCGACGAGCGCGAGGATCCGGGCCGCGCGCAGCGCCGCGTCCACCGCGGTGTCCACGTCTTCCTCCTCGACCAGGTCGCCGGGAGCCGACGCGGCGGGGGTCGTCGTGGTCGAGCGCTCGTGCAGCTCGGCGAGGAGTGCGTCGCGAGGGAGGCCGCGCAGGTGGAGGAGGACGAAGGGGTCGGCCTCGACGAGCCAGGTCAGCTGGTAGAGCACCGCCAACGCGTGCGGGCAGGGGTCGGCCCAGAATCCGCAGGTGCACGAGGAGCCCAGCTCGCCCCCGAAGGGCAGCAGCTCGGCGCCGAGCTGGTCGGCGTGCTCGACCAGGGTGTGGGGCAGGTCGCCGGCCAGCAGGGCGGCCACGCGGCCGGACTCCGCGGCCACGGTCTCGACCAGCGCGTCCCGACCGGCAGCGTCGAGCTCGGGCACGGTCCCCGACGCGGTGACCAGCCCGCCGTCGTCCTCCACGCTCGCGACGAACCCCCCGGGCGAGACGGTGATGCCACCGACGTGACCCCCGCGGGCCAGCCGGCGGGCACGCCGCAGGTCGCCCTCGGCGTAGGCCGCCTCCTCGACCGCGCGCACCCAGGCCTTGCCCCACCAGGTGCTGGCGCGTGCGGTGCGGGTGCGGGCCGGGAGACGCGAGTGGACGACGGTGGAGGCCTGCACGGTCACGGCCTCCGCAACGTCACCAGGTCGCGGAGCTCGTCGTTGCTCAGCTCGGTGAGCGCGGCCTCACCGCTGCCCAGCACCGAGTCGGCCAGGGCCCGCTTGCGGGTGAGCAGCTCGGCGACCTTCTCCTCGATCGTGCCCTGGGTGATGAGTCGGTGCACCTGGACCGGGCGGGTCTGGCCGATCCGGTAGGCGCGGTCGGTCGCCTGGTCCTCGACGGCGGGGTTCCACCACCGGTCCACGTGGATCACGTGGTCGGCGCGGGTCAGGTTGAGGCCGGTGCCGCCGGCCTTGAGGGAGAGCAGGAAGACCGGCACCTCGCCGGCCTGGAAGCGCTTGACCATCGCCTCGCGCTCACGCACCGGGGTGCCGCCGTGGAGGAACTGGTGCGGGATCGAGGCCTTGGCGAAGTGGGTCTCGAGGAGCCGGGCCATGGCGACGTACTGGGTGAACAGCAGCACCGCCCCGTCCTCGGCCAGGACCGTGCCGATGAGCTCGTCGAGGAGGTCGAGCTTCTCCGAGCGCCCGGCCAGCCGGCCGTTGGACTGCTTGAGGAAGTGGGCCGGGTGGTTGCAGATCTGCTTGAGCCCGGTGAGCAGCGCCAGGACCAGGCCGCGTCGGGTCTCCTCGTCGGCCTCCTCGATGCGGCGCATGGAGTCGCGCACGAACGACTCGTAGAGGACGACCTGCTCCTGGGTCAGCCCCAGCGGGTGGTCGGTCTCGGTCTTGGCCGGCAGCTCGGGGGCGATGCCGGGGTCGGACTTGCGCCGACGCAGCAGGAACGGACCGATCAGGTCGGCGAACTGGCGCGCCTTGGTCGGCTCGAGGCCCGACTCGATCGGCCCGGCCCAGACCTTGCGGAAGGCGTTGCGGCTGCCCAGCAGCCCCGGGGTCGCCCAGTCGAGGATCGCCCAGAGCTCGGTCAGGTTGTTCTCCACCGGGGTGCCGGTCAGCGCGACGCGCCCCTGGCTGGGGATGGCGCGCAGGGCCCGCGCCGTGGAGGACTGCGGGTTCTTCACGTGCTGCGCCTCGTCGGCGACCACGAGGTCCCACGGCACCTTCTCCAAGGTGGCGTGGTCGACGCGCATCGTGCCGTAGGTCGTGAGCACGAAGCCGCCGTCGCTCTCGAGGCCGTCGAGCGAGCGCTGCGTGCCGTGGAAGCGGCGTACGCCGACGCCCGGGGCGAAGCGGTGGATCTCGGCCTCCCAGTTGCCCAGCAGGCTGGCGGGACACACCACGAGCGTCGGGCCGGTCGCGCCGGCGTCGCGACGGTGCAGGTGAAGGGCGATCAGGGTGACGGTCTTGCCCAGGCCCATGTCGTCGGCGAGGCACGCGCCGAGCCCGAGCGAGGTGAGGTCGGCCAACCAGGTCAGGCCGTGGCGCTGGTAGTCGCGCAGCTCGGCGCGCAGGTGCGGCGAGGGCTCCACGGGATCGCGGGTCGCTGCGGTGAGCAGCTGCTCGCGCACCTTGAGCAGGGAGGCGCCGACGACGACCGAGGTCTCCTGCGTCCCACCGCGGTCGTCGGCGGGCTCGAGCTGGACCACGCCGGTCAGGGCGGCAGCGACCGCCTGCACCGGCTTGACCGTGCGGACCAGCCGCTTGCGCGCGCGTCTGGCCATCGCCGGGTCGACCACGGTCCAGCTGCCGCGGAGCTTGAGGATCGGAGCGGTGGCCTGCGCGAGCTCGTCCATCTCGTCGGGGGTCAGCGGGTCGCCGTGCAGCGCCAGCTGCCACTTGAAGGCAAACATGGCGGCGGTGCCGAAGAGCCCCTCGTGCAGCGGCTCCTCGCGCTGGCCCCCGCGCTGGCCCCCGTGCTGGCCCTTGCCTGCGCCACCGGGGGGCGAGGTGCGGTCGAGCACCGCGCTCGCGGTCAGGTCCCGCCCCAGGCTGCGCGGCCAGAGGACGTCGATGCCGCGGTCCTTCAGGGCGCCGACGCCGTCCTCGAGCAGGCTCACCAGCTCGTCGGTGTCGAGGGTGATCTCGTCGGGCACGCGCAGCTCGAGGAGCCGGTCGAGCACCGGCCAGACGTCGGCCGCCGCCCGCAGGGCGATGCTGGCGTGGGTGCGGGCACGCTCACCGAAGCCGTGGGCGGCGCTCGGCCCGCTCTCGGTGAAGAGCACCGCCGCGTCGCAGAGGTGGAGCGGGTTCTGCTCGTCGTGCACCTGCAGCACGAGCCGGACCGCCCCGGCGACCAGCTCCTCCTCGTCGGCCTCGACCCGCAGCGAGATCGTGACGAGCTGGGGCAGGTCGGAGTCGGCGTCGGAGCGGTGACGGGCCAGCCGCTGGCGCAGCCGGGACTCGAAACCGTGACCTCCGCGCTGACGGTCCGGCTCCGTCGCGCCGGACGTCGTCTGCCGGCTCGGGGTGCCCGCGCGGTGGGCGGTCGACAGCGGGGCCGAGCGGGGCATGGCGTCGCTCACCGCGTCGAGGACCTGCCGCACCAGCGCCTGTGCGTCGCGCTCGCCGAGGTCGCCGTGGGCCCGTGAGCGCGCCAGCATCTCCACCCGGTCGGTGTCGCCCGCATCGAGCGGGCTGGCCCGCCAGCTGCGTCCCGCCTCGTCGGGCTCGAACTTGCCCGCGGCCACGAGGCGCATGCCCAGCAGCACCGCCCCGCTGAGCAGCCCGACGCTGGGGTGCACGTCGTCGCGGGCGTGCGCCTTGGTCAGCACCGGCAGCGCCGCCCGGATCGGCAGCACGATCGTGCGGCGCTCGTCGCTGAACTCCACGACCCCCTCGCGCGGCGGAACCGCCGCACGGAACGTGGCCGGGCCGGTCACGGGCACGAAGCTCACGGGCGACCTCACGATCAGGTGGTTCGGGTGCGGTCGGGGGGACTCCCGACGCTAACGCCTCGCACCGACGATCCGTTCCCTGACCGGGTCCCGCCCCCCGGCCCCGCGCCTCGCGGGGTCTCGACCGCCGTTCGTCGCTGGCGCTCCTCACTGGCTCGACCAACGAATCCCACGCAGGTCCCCCGGGACGGAGTGTCGGTGTCGAGCCGAGCGAGCGCAGCGAGCTCGTGTCGAGACCCACCCGCACCGACGATCCGTTCCCTGACCGGGCCCTCCGCGCCCCGCGCCTCGCGGGGTCTCGACCGCCGTTCGTCGCTGGCGCTCCTCACCGGCTCGACCAACGAACCCGACGGCAGGTCCCCCGGGACGGAGTGTCGGTGGTCGAGCCGAGCGAGCGCAGCGAGCTCGTGTCGAGACCCACCCGCACCGTCGGCAGGGTGCACCTAGGCTTGCCGCCATGAGCCTTCTCGACCTCCCCCTGGCCCGCCTCGACGGCACCCCCGGCACGCTCGGTGACCTCACGGGTGGCAAGCCCGCGCTGCTGGTCAACGTCGCGAGCAGGTGTGGCCTGACGCCGCAGTACACCGGTCTCGAGGAGCTGCAGTCCGAGCTCGGCGAGCGGTTCACCGTGGTGGGGCTGCCGTGCAACCAGTTCGGCGGGCAGGAGCCCGGCAGCTCCGAGGAGATCGCGGAGTTCTGCTCCGCGACCTACGGCGTCAGCTTCCCGATGAGCGAGAAGATCGACGTCAACGGCGACGAGCGGCACCCGGTCTACTCCCAGCTCGTCTCGACGCCCGACGAGGGCGGCACGGTCGGGGACGTGCAGTGGAACTTCGAGAAGTTCCTCCTCGCGGCCGACGGCTCCGTGGTCGCGCGCTTCGGGCCGGGGGTCGAGCCCCGGGACGAACGGCTCGTCACCGCCATCCAGGCCCAGCTCGCCTGACCCGGGCGGACGCACGCTCGGGACCCGGTTGGTGCGGCAACGAGCGGTGAGCGAGCGTCGTACGCCGGGGGCTAGAGGACGCGCCCGGTCACGACCGGCAGGTCGGCCAGGGTCGCGATGCCCGGGGCGGCGGCGACGACGGCCGGGACGGCGTTGGTGACGGGCATCGCGGTGTAGACCATCCCGAGTCCCATGAAGCCCTCCTCGGTCCAGTCGGCGGGCGGCAGGCAGTGGATGACCGTGCGCATGTTGGGCAGGCCGAAGACCTGGATGACGTGGCCGTGCGCGAGCGGCTTGGGCGGGACGACGTGGGAGCCCATGGTCCAGTTGAAGCCGACGCTGACGACGTTGCGATCCCCGACCCAGCCGCGGTGGTAGCCCATCACCCCGGCGACGGTCCCCGCCGGGATCTGCATGAACCCGAGGTCGGAGTCGCCGGTGGCGGTGGTGAACTCGACGTCGAAGCTCATCCGGTCGAGCGTGACGCCCATCGCGTCGGCCATCATCGCGGCCGACTCGGCGAAGACCTCGCTCTCCACCCGCACCGACTCGGCCAGGCCCGGGGTGTCGGGTGACTGCGAGAAGCCCATCGCGGTCTGGGTGCCGGCCGACTCGTAGGTCGAGCAGTCGACCGACTCGGTGATCCGGATCTCGTCGACGCGCTCGCACGCACCGCTGAGCACCATGCCGACCATGTTGGTCAGCCCGGGGTGGGCGCCGCTGCCGAAGATCGTCGAACTCCCCTTGCGGCAGGCGTCGCGGATCCGGTCCAGGTCGGCGGGAGACTGCTTGCCGCCCGTGATCCATGCGGCGCTCGAGCACACGTTGACGCCCGCCTCGAGCAGACGCACCAGGTCGTCGATGCTGGGCCACAACGGGTTGTAGCAGCAGGCATCGGCGCCCAGGGCGAGGAGCGCGTCGACGTCGTCGGTGGCTCGTACGCCGGTCGGCGAGGGCCAGTCGCACAGCTCCGCCGCGTCGCGGCCCACCTTGTCCGCGCCGTGGGCGAAGACCCCCACCAGCTCGAGGTCGGGGCGGGCGAGGATCGCGTGCAGGGAGCGGCGGCCGATGTTGCCGGTCGTCCACTGGATGACGCGCAGGGGCTGGGGCATGCGCGTCAGACTAGAACTCGTTCTAGTCAGCGTCCAGGGTGTCGCTCAGGACTGGAGCGCCAGCGCCACCGGGAACACCTCGGTCGCGCCGGCCTGACGCAGCGCGTGGGCGGCGCGGGTGAGCGTCCAGCCGGTGACGACGAGGTCGTCGACCAGCAGGACCGGGCCGGCCGGCACCTCGCCCTGCAGCGCATAGCGGCGCCCGACGGCGGCGACGCGCTGGGCGGAGTTCATCGCGCCCTGACCGGGCGCGACGTCGGGGTCGACGATCGCGTAGTGAGCCACGACCGGCACCTTGAGGTAACGCGAGAGACCGTCGGCGAGATCGGCGGTGAGCGCCGATCGGGACGCCGACTCGACGACCGCGATGCCCTGGACGTGAGGTCGCCAGTCGCCCAGCACCTCGACCATCGCCTGGACGAGCCCGACCGGCACCGGGCCGTCGCCGGCGCCCGGGCGGAAGAGCTCGCGCAGCGCCTGGCCGTAGCCGAGATCCGTCAGGCGGGCGATCGCACGGCCCTCGGAGGCGCCGCGGGAGAGCTTGCCCTTGAGGTCGATGCCCATCGAGGCCAGGCCCGAGGGCCACATCTTGCGGGGCTCGACGACCACGCCCGGCCGGGACAGCCGCGCCTGGGCCTCGTCGACCGCGGCCGCCGAGACGTCGGAGGAGAGCGCGAGGCCACCGCAGTTGTCGCAGCGGCCGCAGCGCGCCGCGTCGGGGTCGTCGAGCTGGTCGCGGAGGAACCACATGCGGCACTCGGTGGTGCGCAGGTAGTCGAGCATCGCCTGCTGCTCGCGGTCGCGCGCCTCGGCGACGCGGCGGTAGCGCTCCTCGTCGTAGGCCCAGTCCTGGCCGGTGGACTCCCACCCGCCGCGGACCCGGCGTACGGCGCCGTCGACGTCGAGCACCTTGAGCATCGTCTCGAGCCGGTTGCGGTTGAGCTCGACGCGGGTCTCGAGCGCCGCGGTGCTCATCGCGCGCCCCTCCTCGCCGAGGACCTGCAAGGTCTGGCGGACCAGCTCCTCGCGGGGGAAGGCGAGCGAGGCGAAGTAGGCCCAGATGTCGCGGTCCTCGAGCGCGGGCAGGAGCACCACCGTGGCCCGGTCACCATCCTTGGCGAGGCCTCGTCCGGCACGGCCGACCTGCTGGTAGTAGGCCACCGGGGACGACGGCGCCCCGAGGTTGACCACGAAGCCGAGGGTCGCGTCGAAGCCCATCCCGAGCGCACTCGTCGCGACCAGCGCCTTGACCCGGCCGGCGATCAGGTCGGCCTCGAGCGAGAGCCGCTCGGTCTGCTCGGTCTGGCCGGAGTAGGCGGCGACGTCGTGGCCGCGGGAGCGCAGGTAGTCGGCGACCTCCTGGGTGGCGGCGACCGTCAGGCAGTAGACGATCCCGGAGCCGGGCTGCTCGGCCAGGTGGTCGGCCAACCAGGCGAGCCGCTGCTGGGCGGTCTTCAGGTGGACGACCCCGAGCCGCAGCGACTCCCGGTCGAGCGAGCCGCGCAGGACCACGACGTCGCGGCCCAGCTGCTCGCTCACGTCGGAGGTCACCCGCGCGTTGGCGGTGGCGGTCGTCGCGAGCACCGGGATGCCCGTGGGCAGGTCGTCGAGCAGGGTGCGGATGCGGCGGTAGTCGGGGCGGAAGTCGTGACCCCAGTCGGAGATGCAGTGCGCCTCGTCGACGACGAGGAGGCCGCAGGTGGCGGCCAGGCGCGGGAGCACCTCGTCGCGGAAGCCGGGGTTGTTGAGCCGCTCGGGACTGACCAGGAGCACGTCGACCTCGCCGGCCCGGATCGCGTCGTGGGTGGCCTCCCAGTCGGAGAGGTTGGTGGAGTTGATCGTCACCGCGCGGATGCCGGCACGCTCGGCGGCCGCGATCTGGTTGCGCATCAGGGCGAGCAGCGGCGAGACGATCACCGTGGGCCCCGCCCCCTGCTCACGCAGCAGGAGCGTCGCCACGAAGTAGACCGCCGACTTGCCCCACCCCGTGCGCTGCACCACCAGCGAGCGCCGCTTGTCGATCGCCAGCGCCTCGATCGCGGTCCACTGGTCCTCGCGCAACGTCACGTCGTCGCGACCCACCAGCGCCCGCAGGTGCGCCTCCGCGCTGTCACGCACGCGTCGGCGGTCGGCGGTCGGCGTCTGGGTCGAAGTCACCCGGCCTGTCTACCAGCGGCCTCCGACAGGTGTGCCGGTGCGTCGATGTTGGTGGGGTGGTCGGGGCTGCCGGACGGGACAGTTTCACCGGCCGGCCGGTGAAACTGTCGGTTGGACGATGAAGGTTCGTACTCCAAGCAACAGTTTCATCGCCAGGCAGTCACGCGTGGTGCCAGTGTGACGCGTGAGGCGTTGGCTTGCGCGTACGACTCGTGTGGGCGCGTCGATCGGGGCGGGCGGCCGGGACAGATTCACCGGCCGGCCGGTGAAACTGTCGGTTGGACGACGAAGGTTCGTACTCCAAGCAACAGTTTCATCGCCAGGCACCGAAACCCGAGACCACCCGGACGCAGCCTCAGCCCCGACGCCGACGGATCTCGGCGTTGATGGCGGGCACGACCTCGTGCAGGTCGCCGATGACGGCATGGGTCGCCTTGGTGACCATGGGCGCATCGGCATCGGTGTTGATGGCCAGGATGTTCTTGGCGGTCGAGCAGCCGGCCCAGTGCTGGATGGCGCCGCTGATGCCGCAGGGGATGTAGAGGTCCGGGGAGATCCGACTGCCGGTCTGGCCGACCTGCTCGTGGTGGGGCCGCCAGCCGAGCGAGGTGACCACGCGGGAGACCCCGAGGGAGCCGCCGACGAGCTCG
This sequence comes from uncultured Actinomycetota bacterium, assembly GCA_963827195.1. GTDB lineage: Bacteria > Actinomycetota > Actinomycetes > Propionibacteriales > Nocardioidaceae > Nocardioides. The sequence continues at coordinate 127,365 of CAWGZT010000008.1, read as the reverse complement.
GTGAGCTCGACCAGGTCGGCGAAGCCGTCGGCGCTGCCGGCGCCGCGACCGGCGCCCACCACGACGCGCGCGGACGTGAGGCTCCCGGAGAGGTCGGGGGCCGGGGGGTCGGAGGAGACGACCCGCGCGACCAGGTCGGCCGGGGCCACGTCGGGCGCGCTCGTCACGAGCTCCGCCGCCACCGGCGAGGCCGCGGGCAGGGGCTCGACGGCGTGACCGGCCACGGTGAAGACCGCCGGTCGTCGGTCCAGGCGCATCTCCTCGAGGGCCGCTCCGCCGACGACCTGGCGGGTGACGACGAAGGGCGCGAGGCCGGAGAACGAGATGACGTTGGCGGCCATCGGCACGGCGGTGCGGGCGGCCAGGTGCGCCAGCACCTCGTTGCCGCGCGGGGTCCCGGCGGCGGTCACGACGACCGAGCCGGTGGTCTCGCGCACGGACTGCACCGCGCTCGCCCAGGCGGCACCGGCGAAGGCCGCGAAGGCCTCGCCGTCCGCGTGGTGCACCGCGCGGACGCCGTAGGTGCCGAGCTGGTCGACCAGGGTCGCCGGCGCGCAGGCCAGGCGACCCACCGCGACCGCGTCGACCGGGATGCCGCCACCCGCGGCGGCGAGGTCGCGCGCGAAGGTCACCGCCTCGCGCGAGACCTCGACCGCGCCGGTGGCGTCGGTCTCCACCAGGACCAGGATCATCGGGCCAGCACCCCCAGCCGCTCCAGGAGGTCGACGACCGCGGGTGCGGCCTCGGGGCCCTGGCCGAGCACCTGGACGTCGCTGGGCCGTGGCGGCGGGAGCAGCAGCCGCACCCGCTGGGCGCCGACCGGCTCCGAGACTGGCGTGCGTGACTCGATCGCGACCTTCTTGGCCTTCATCCGTCCGGGCACGCTGGGATAGCGCGGCGCCACGCCGCCCTCGAGCACGGTGACGACCGCGGGCAGCGGCACCCGGTAGGTCTCGTGCCCGTCCGGACCGTCCCCGCTCGCGGTCAGCACGCCCCCCTCCACGCTCACGACCGCGACGCCGTTGACGACCGGCCAGCCGAGCTCGTAGGCGAGACGGATGCCGACCTGGAAGTCACCGCTGTCGGCGGCGTCGTTGCCCAGCAGCACCAGCTCGTGCGGCGTGCCGGCCGCGTCGTGGGCCCGGACGACGGCCGCGAGCTCCCGGGCGACGTCGGCCGGTCCGTACGTCGAGGGGTCGGCCTCCACGTGGGTCGCCGCGGTGCACCCCACGGCCAGCGCGTTGCGCAGCTGCTCCACCGCATCGGCGTCGCCGAGCGTGAGCACGTGGGCCGCGCCGCCCGTCGCGGCCGCGACCTGGACCGCCAGCTCGACCGCGCACTCCTCGTGGGCGCTGGTGGTGAAGCCGGCGAAGCGCCCGTCGACCGCCTGGGCGTCCTCGGTGAGGACGACCTCGCCCGAGGAGTCGACGACCCGTTTGATGCACACCAGCACCCCGGTCATCGGGTCACCTGATCCGCTCGTTGGCCGGGTCCAGCAGCGGCGTCGCGTCGACCGACCCGACGGTGACCGGGTAGAGCTCCTCCATGTAGGACACGGCGAGCTGCTCGCCGACGCACGGCCTGCTCGGGCGGCAGGTAGGCCAGCAGCACGTGCTTGCCGAGCGAGGGCGCCGATCCCGCCGACGTGACGTAGGGGTGGCGTCCGTGACCGTCGGTCAGGGTGCCGCCGTCGCGGGTGAGGATCGGCTCCCCGCCGAGCATGTAGCGCAGCGTGCCGGACGCCGAGGTGTGGTCGTCGACGGTGAGGGTGCACAGCACCGAGCGCAGCGGCTGCTCGCGCTGCTCGACGTAGGCCGCCCGCCCGACGAAGTCGGCGGCCTTGACCTTGGGCCGCTGCATCCCGGCCTCGAGGATCGAGCGCTCCCCGTCGAGCTCGGCGCCGTAGGCGCGGTAGCCCTTCTCGAGGCGGCCGGTCGTGCCGTAGACGCCGATGCCGACGGGCACCGCGCCGTGCGGCTCGCCGGCCGCGAGGAGCGCGTCCCACAGCTCCGCGGCGTCGTCCATGGCGACGTAGAGCTCCCAGCCCAGCTCACCGACGTAGGAGATCCGCGAGGCCAGGACCCTCGTGCCGCCCACCTCGATCTCGCGGCAGGTGAGGAACCCGAAGCCGGCGTCCGAGACGTCGTCGGGGGTCAGCGAGGCGAGGACGTCGCGCGCCCGCGGACCCCAGATCCCGATCGTGGAGACGTCGTCGGTCACGTCGGCCAACCTCGTCGCACCGTCGTCGGCGGGCAGCTGGTCGGTGAAGGTCTTGCGGTCGGCCATGCCGTGCGCGCCACCCGTGACGACGCGGAAGTGGTCCTGGCCGAGCCGCATCACCGTGAGGTCGGAGAGGAACCCGCCCTTGGCGTCCAGCACCGGGGTGTAGACGACCTTGCCCAGGGCGACGTCGCACTGCGCGACGCAGGTGCGCTGCACCGTGTCGAGGGCGCCGGGTCCGGTGACGTCGAGGACCTGGAACGCCGTGAGGTCGACGACGCCGGCCGCCTCGCGCATCCGCAGGTGCTCGGCGTTGATGATCGGGCTCCACCAGCGGGAGTCCCACTCGTGCTCGCGCGGCATCACCGCGTCGCCGTAGTGCTCGAGGAGGCTCGCGTTGGACTCGTACCAGTGCGGCCGCTCCCACCCGGCGGTCTCGAAGAACCGGGCGCCGAGCTTCTGCTGCGAGGCGTGCATGGGGGCGACCCGCTGGTCGCGGTCGGACTCGTACTGCTCGGCCGGGTGGATGATGCCGTAGGTCTTGATGAACGACTCGGTCGTGCGCAGACGGGTGTGCTCGCGGCGCATCTGGTGGGGGTGGAAGCGCGCGATGTCGCTGTGGTGCACGTCGATCTCGGGATGCCCGTCGGTCATCCACTCCGCGACGGCGCGCCCCACACCGGGGCCCTCCTTGATCCACACGGCCGACGCGGTCCAGAGGCCCTTGACGTGGCTCTCGCCCAGGATCGGGTTGCCGTCACAGGTCAACGAGAGCAGGCCGTTGATGGCGTAGCGCATCTCGGCGCCCTCGGCGCCCAGCAGCTCGGGCATCAGCTCGTAGGCCTGCTCCAGCTGGGGGTCGAAGTCGTCGGAGGTGAAGGGCATCTCCGTCGGCGACAGCTTGGCCTGCTCGATCGAGGGGATGTCCTCGGGCTCGTGCAGGATCGCGCGGTGCGCGTAGGAGCCGACCTCCATGTCGGCGCCGTGCTGGCGCTCGTAGCAGAACGTGTCCATGTCGCGGATGATCGGAAAGCTGATCTCGCCCTCGCGGCCCGCGAGCTGCGGGCACGGCCCGACGCTGATCATCTGGTGCACGGCCGGCGTGAGCGGGATGCTGACCCCGGCCATGTCACCGAGCTTGGGGCTCCACACCCCGGCCGCGATCACGACGTGCTCGGTCTCGATGTCGCCGCCGGTCGTGCGGACCCGGGTGATCCTCGAGCGACCGTCTGCCAGCTCGTCGGTGTCCAGGCCGGTGACCTCCACGGTCGGTACGACGGTCAGGGCGCCGGTGGCCAGCGCGGCCTCGCGCATGATCGTGCCCGCGCGCAGCGAGTCGACGACCCCGACGCTGGGCGTCCAGAAGGCGCCGAGGACCTGGTCGGTCTCGATGAAGGGCACCTTGTCCTTGACGAAGGCGGCGTCGACGAGCTCGGCCTCGATGCCCCAGGCCCGCGCCGACGACATCCGCCGGCGCAGCTCCTCCATGCGCTCCGGCGTGCGGGCGATCTCGAAGCCACCGGACTGCGTGAAGACGCCCATCTCCTGGTACTGCCGCACCGAGTCGAGGGTCAGGTCCGTGATCTCGCGGGAGTGGTCCACCGGGAAGATGAAGTTGGACGCGTGCCCGGTCGAACCGCCCGGGTTGGGCAGCGCTCCCTTGTCGAGCTGCACGATGTCGGTCCACCCCAGGCGGGCCAGGTGGTGCACGAGGCTGTTGCCGACGATGCCGGCGCCGATGACGACGACCTTGGCAGTCGCGGGGACGGTGGCGGTGGCCATGGGGACCTCTTCCGGTGACACGATCGGGGATGTTGCGCATGGCGCAACATGATGCGCTATCTGAGACAACGCGACGGGTCCAGAATCGCCCGCGCCCGGTCGGGTGTCAACACCTCCGACCGGGCGCGGGTAGGGATCAGGACGACCTGATCAGCGCGGGCTCACCCGATCCAGGCGTCGACCTTGTCCTGGTTCTCCTCGACCCACTTCTGGGCGGCCTCCTCGGCGTCCATCTTGTCCTCGGCGATGTACTTGGCGACCAGGTTCTGGTCGTCGTTGCTCCACTCGAAGGCCGCGACCAGGTCGTAGGCGGGGCTGCCGGACTCGGCGAAGTCCGTGGCCACGATCTTGTCGAGGGTGTACTCCGGGTAGTCGCAGGCCACCTTCTCCGGGTCGGCGTCGCAGCCCTCGGTCCACTCCGGGAGCGCCACCTTCTCGAGCGCGACCTCGGAGAGGAACCACTGCGGGGCGTAGAAGTAGCCCAGCAGCGGGGTCCTGTTCTCCTCCGCCTTGCGGAACTCGGTGATGAGGGCCGCCTCGCTGCCGGCGTAGACGACCTTGTAGTCGAGGTCCAGGTTCTTGACCAGGGCCTCGTCGTTGGTGACGAACGACGGGTCGCCGTCGAGGAGCTGCCCCTTGCCGCCGGACTCGGAGGTCTTGAACAGGTCGGCGTACTTGTTGAGGTTCTCCCAGTCCAGGATGTCGGGGTACTCCTCCACCATCCACGGCGGGACGAACCAGCCGATCACTCCGACGTTGCCGTTGGGCCCGGCGTCCTGGGCCGTCTGGTCGCCCTCGATGTACTTGGCCTTGAGGTCGTCGTGGCCCCAGTTCTCGATGACGACGTCGATCTCGCCGCTGCCCATGCCCTGCCAGGCCACCTCCTCCTTGACGTCCTTGTACTCGACGTCGCACCCGAGCTGGCTGGAGGCGACGTAGCCGACGACGTGGGCCGAGGCCTCGTAGCCGACCCAGGGGTTGATCGCGATGTCGAACGCACCGCAGTCGGTGTCGCCGTCCGCCGGCGGGGCGGCGCTCTCGATGTCGCCCCCGCCGCACGCGGACAGGCCGAGTCCGAGCAAGGTGGCCAGGGCGATGGCACTGACGTGCCGGCCGCTTCTTCGTGCCATGGTGATCCTCTCCTTTGACCGGCCCGGAGGGCCGATGATGTGGGGGTTACTGCCGTCCGTACCGAGCTGCGGTGGCGCGTGTGATCCGGTCCAGCATGATGCCGAGGGCCACGATGGCGAACGCCGCCGCGAGCCCCTTGCCGAACAGCTGCGCCTGCGAGAAGCCGGCCACGACGAGGAAGCCGAGGCCGCCGCCCCCGACCAGGCCGCCGATCACGACCAGGGACAGCACGTAGAGGAGGCCCTGGTTGGCCGCGAGCACCAGCCCCTCGCGCGCCATCGGGAGCTGGACGCGGGTGATGATCTGCCACCTGCTGCTGCCGGCCGAGACGGCCGCCTCGAGCGTCGTCGGGCTGACCCGCCGGATGCCGTCGGCGACCAGCTTGGTCGCCACGGGCACGGCGTAGAGGACGGCCGCGACGATGGCCATGAACCTCGTGGTGCCGAAGAGCGCCAGGGCCGGCACCAGGTAGACGAAGGACGGGATGGTCTGGAAGGCGTCGAGGACCGGGCGCAGCACCAGGTCGACCCCCGTGCTGCGGCCCATCGCGACCCCGATGACGACCGCGACGGCCATCACGATGACGGTGGCCACCAGGGTCATGTTCAGCGTGATCATCGCCTCGTGCCACAACCCGGTGCCCAGGATGACCAGCACGCAGGCCGCCGTGGGCAGCGCCGCCCGGAGACCGCCCAGCAGGAAGGCGATCGCGAGCAGCACCGCGGCCATCAGCCACCAGGGGGACTGCGCCAGCAGGGACTGCATCGGGTTGAGCAGGCCGTAGGTGACGAAGTCCTTCACGGCCTCGGTGCCGCCGCCGATGGCACCGATGACGGAGTCGGTGACGTCGTTGACCCCGTCGGCCAGCCAGCGGCTGGCATCGAGGCCGTCGGGGAACTCGGCGGCCCAGAGGTAGGTGCGCGAGATGTAGACCGCGACACCCACCACGACCAGCCCGCCCAGGACGATGCTGCGGCGCAGCCGCTCGCTGGTCCGGCCCGCCCGGGCCTGGACCTCCACCCGGATGCTGGCCGCCGTGGTGGTGCGGTCCAGCATGATCGCCAGCAGCACGATCGCGAGCCCCGCGACGAAGGCGGCGCCCACGTCCAGGGCCTGCAACGCCTTGACCACCGGCCCGCCGAGCCCGGGACCGTTGATGAGGGCGGCGATCGTGGCCATCGACAGGGCCGCCATCGTGCACTGGTTGACGCCCACCACGATGGTGCGCTTCGCCAGCGGCAGCTGCACCTGGCGCAGGAGCTGGCCCCGCGAGACGCCCAGGGAGTGGGCGGCCTCCAGCGTCGTCGCCGAGACGCTGCGCACGCCGTGCTCGGTGATCCGCACCAGCGGCGGCAACGCGTAGATCAACGTCGTCACGATGGCTGCCGCTGGTCCGATCCCCCAGAAGAGCGCCAGCGGGGTGAGGTAGGCGAACGCCGGCATCGTCTGCATCGTGTCGAGGATGGGGGTGAGGACGGCCGAGACCGCACGCCGCCGGGCCATCGCGATCCCGAGGGGGATCCCGACCACGATGCAGATGACCACCGAGATGACCGTGACGATCAACAGGTCCAGGCTGTCCTCCCAGACCCCCAGCACCCCGAAGCCCACGGAGCAGCCGGCCACCAGCAGCGCCTGGCGCCAGCCGGCGACCGCGAAGGCGATCCACACCAGGAGGGCGACGACGCCCAGCCACCCGATCTCGGGCACCGGGCGTGGGAACGAGGGGGTGCTGACCAGCTCGGCGAGGAACGAGAACACCCCGTCGAGCAGGTCGCTCGCGCCGCCGATGAGGGTGTCGAGGAAGAAGTTGCCCGGGCGCGCCTGCTCCACCGAGTCGCGGAAGTCGTTGAGCCACCGGCTGAGACCGGTCGACTCGGCACCGCCGATCGTCAGGGTCTGCCTGCCCTTCAGCAGCGCCCACCCGGCCACCCAGACGACCAGCACCCCCAGCAGCGGGAGGGCGGTACGACGGCGCCGGTCGGCCTCGGGCGGCTGCTGCTCCTTGTCCTGCGGAGCCCGCGGGGTCGTCGCCGTCGCTGTGCTCATCAGCGTGCCTGCTCCTCGGCGACGACGACCCGCAGGATCGCGTCGTCGTCGACGATGCCGACCAGCGCGCCGTGCTCGTCGACGACGCGCACGGGATGGTCGGAGGCGAGCGCGGCCCGGGCCGCCTGACGCACGATGGTGTCGGCGGTCATCACCGGGCCCTCGGTGGAGTCGCCGGGGCGCGGCGCCCGCATCACCCACTTCAGGGTGAGCACGTGCGAGCGCGGCACCTCGGAGGTGAAGTCCCGGACGTAGTCGTCGGCCGGGGCACCGACCACCTCGTCGGGCGCCCCGATCTGGACCACCTCGCCGTCGCGCATGATCAGGATCCGGTCGCCGAGCTTGAGCGCCTCCTGCAGGTCGTGGGTGATGAAGACCATCGTCTTGCCCAGCTCGCGGTGCAGCCGGATGACCTCGTTCTGCATGTCGCGGCGGATCAGCGGGTCGAGCGCGGAGAACGGCTCGTCGAACAGCAGGATCTTGGGGTCGCCGGCGAGGGCCCGGGCCAGCCCGACGCGCTGCTGCATGCCACCGGAGAGCTGGTCGGGGTAGGAGTGCTCGTAGCCGTCGAGGCCCACGAGGTCGACGATCTCCGCGGCCTTCGCGCGCCGCTCCTTCTTCTTCATGCCGCGGATCTCGAGACCGTAGGCGACGTTGTCGATCACCTGTCGGTGCGGCAGCAGGCCGAAGTGCTGGAAGACCATGGAGACCTGGTTGCGCCGCAGGTCGCGCAGCTGCGCCTCCGAGGCGTGGGTGACGTCGACGCCGCCGATGTCGACGGTGCCGGCGGTCGGCTCGATCAGCCGGGTCAGACACCGCACCAGCGTGGACTTGCCGGAGCCGGACAGCCCCATGATCACGAACACCTCGCCGGGGGCGACCTCGAAGGAGACGTCCTTGACGCCGGCGACGCAGCCGGTCTTCTTCTTCAGCTCGGCACGCGACAGGTCGGCGTCGGGCGTGCCGATGATCTTCGAGGCCCGGGGCCCGAAGATCTTCCAGAGGGAGTCCACGGTGAGGGCTGCCGTCATACGAGGTCCTTGTCGTCGTCGTTGCGCGCGTCGCCGGGTGGGTAGAGCGCAACGCCGTCGCGGTGCCGGTAGTAGGGCACCTCGCTCGGCGCCAGGGGGGTGTTGCCCGCGATCAGGTCCGCGGCCTTCTCGGCGACCATCATCACCGGTGCGTAGATGTTGCCGTTGGGCACGTAGGGGAAGACCGAGGCGTCGACGACCCGCAGGCCCTCGGTGCCGTGGACCCGCATCGAGGCGGGGTCGGTCACCGACAGCTCGTCGAGGCCCATCTTCGCGGTGCAGGAGGGGTGCAGGGCGGTCTCGGCGTCCGCGCGGACCCACGCGAGGATCTCCTCGTCGGTGGCCACCGACGGGCCGGGCGACAGCTCCCCGTCGTTGTAGGGCGCGAACGCCGGCTGGGTGAGGATGTCGCGGGCGACGCGGACGGCCTCGACCCACTCCTTGCGGTCGGTCGGGGTCGAGAGGTAGTTGAACTGCATCGACGGGTGCTGGTGCGGGTCGGTCGACCTGATCCGCACCCAGCCCCGGGTGTCGGCGTACATCGGACCGACGTGGACCTGGTAGCCGTGGCCCTTGGTCGGCGCCGACCCGTCGTAGCGGATCGCGACGGGCAGGAAGTGGAACATCAGGTTGGGGTAGTCGACCTGGTCGTTGCTGCGCGCGAAGCCACCCCCCTCGAAGTGGTTGCTCGCGCCCAGTCCCTTGCGCTGGAAGAGCCACTGGAAGGCGATCTTGGGGCGCGAGCGGTAGCGCAGCCCGGGGGCGATCGAGACCGGCAGCTTGGAGGCGTACTGGATGTAGACCTCCAGGTGGTCCTGGAGGTTCTCCCCGACGCCGGGCAGGTCGTGGACGACCTCGATGCCGTGGCCCTCGAGCAGCCCGCGGGCGCCGACACCGGAGAGCTGCAGCAGCTGGGGGGTGTTGATCGCGCCGGCGCACAGGATCACCTCACCGGCACGCGCCGTGCGTCGGGAGCCGTGGCGCTGGTAGTCCACGCCGACCGCGCGGGTGCCCTCGAAGAGGATCCTGCTGACGAACGCGTGGGTGCGGATCGTGAGGTTGGGGCGGTCGCGGACCGGGTCCAGGTAGGCCCGCGAGGCCGACCAGCGGCGACCGCGGAAGATGTTGCGGTCGAACGGCGCGAAGCCCTCCTGGCGGTAGCCGTTGACGTCGTCGGTGAGCGGGTAGCCGGCCTCCTGGACGGCGTCGAAGAAGGCACCGAAGAGCGGGTTGGTCGCCGGGCCGCGCTCGAGCTTGAGCGGACCGTCGCCGCCACGCCAGGCGTCGGCGCCGGCCAGGCAGGACTCCATGCGCTTGAAGTACGGCAGGCAGTGCTGGTAGTCCCACGCCTCCAGGCCGGGGTCGGCCGCCCAGCGCTCGTAGTCCAGCGGGTTGCCCCGCTGGAAGATCATCCCGTTGATGCTGCTGGACCCACCCAGCACCTTGCCGCGCGCGTGGAAGATCCTGCGACCGTCCATGTGGGGCTCGGGGTCGGTCTCGTACTTCCAGTCCCAGAGCCGGTTGCCGATCGGGATCGGCAGTGCCGCCGGCATGTTGATGAACGGGTCCATCCGGTAGTCGGAGCGGCCGGCCTCCAGGAGCAGCACCGAGGTGGCGGGGTCGGCGCTGAGCCGGTTGGCGATCGCGGCGCCGGCCGAGCCACCGCCGACGACCACGTAGTCGTGGTGCCTCGGGTCCTCGCGTCCTGACGTCATGTCGTCGCCCCGGTCAGTCCGAGAACCAGTGCTGGGGCGCGGGGCTGATGTTGTGCCAGACGTGCTTGGTCTCGCGATACTCCTCCAGCCCGGCGCGGCCGAGCTCGCGGCCGATGCCGGACTGCTTGTAACCGCCCCACTCCGCCTGGGGGACGTAGGGGTGGTAGTCGTTGATCCACACCGTGCCCATCCGCAGCCGGGCGGCGACCCGCTGCCCCTTGCCGGCGTCCTGGGTCCACACGGCGCCCGCGAGCCCGTAGATGCTGTCGTTGGCGATCCGGACCGCGTCGTCCTCGCCCGTGAAGGTCTCCACGGTGAGGACCGGACCGAAGGACTCGTCCTGGGTCACCGACATCGCGCTGGTGCAGCCGTCGAGGATCGTGGGCAGGTAGTAGAAGCCGTCGGCCAGCGCCGGGTCGTCGGGACGCGCCCCGCCGCAGCGGAGGACCGCACCCTCGGCCAGGCCGGCGGCCACGTAGGCCTCGACCTTCTCGCGGTGCTGGGCACTGGTCAGCGGGCCGGTCTCGGCCGACTCGTCGAAGGGGCCGCCGAGCCGGATCCGCCGCGCCCGCTCGACGAGCGCGTCGACGAAGTCGTCGTGGACCGACTCCTCCACGAGCAGCCGGGCGCCCGCGGAGCAGACCTGTCCCGAGTGGAGGAAGACAGCCGTCAGCGCGTAGTCGATCGCGGTCTCGAGGTCGGCGTCGGCGAAGACGATGTTGGGGTTCTTGCCCCCCAGCTCGAGCGCGACCTTCTTCACCGTGCCCGCGGCGGCCGCCATGATCGCCTTGCCGGTCGCGAGCCCGCCGGTGAAGGAGACCAGGTCGACCCGGCGATCCTCGGACAGCGGCGCACCGGCCTCGGCCCCGGCGCCCAGCACCAGGTTGGCGACGCCGGCCGGCAGGCCGGCCTCCTCGAGGAGCCGCAGCAGGTGGATCGCGGTGTGGGGGGTCAGCTCACTGGGCTTGAGCACGAACGTGTTGCCGGCCGCGAGACAGGGCGCGACCTTCCAGGAGACCTGGAGCAGCGGGTAGTTCCACGGCGTGATCAGCCCGCAGACCCCGACGGGCTCGTGCACGATCCGACTGACGACGCCGGGGTTGCCGGTGTCGACGACGCGGCCCGCGTCCTCGTCGGCCACGCGGCCGTAGTGACGGAAGACCGCCACGATGTCGGCGATGTCGTACTCGCTCTCGACCAGCCGCTTGCCGGTGTCGAGGGACTCCAGGCGGGCGAGGGTGGCGGTGTCCCGCTCGAGCAGGTCGGCGACCCGCAGCAGGAGGTCGCCGCGCTCGCGTGCGGAGGTGGTCGGCCAGGGACCGTCGTGGAAGGCCCGGTGGGCGGCGGCCACGGCATCGCCGGTGTCGTCCGGGCCGGCCTCGTCCACCTCGGCGACCAGGCTGCCGTCGGCGGGACACCGGATCTCGCGGCGCCCCCCGGCGCGCGCGCCCACCCATCGTCCCTCGATGTAGAGCTCCGGCATGTCCGGTCCCCGCCCCCTGTTGCGTATGCCGCCGCGAGATCGCTCGTCGCACAACGCGCCGGCGCTCTCGACAATGGTGCGGCCGGCCCCTCGCGTCAAGCGTCCCGCGAGGGATGTGACCTAACGTTGACCCCAGCCCAGCCGGTGCGACACCTCCAGCGCGGCCTCGACCAGCAGGTCGACGACCTCCCGCAGGCGTGGCTCCGGCAGCCGGAACGTCGGTCCCGAGACGCTCAACGAGGCGACGACGTCGCCGTGGGCGTTGCGGACCGGGGCCGCGGCGGCGGTCAGGCCGACCTCCAGCTCGTCGACCGCGACGGCGTAGCCCTGCGCGCGCACGGTGGCCAGCTCCTCGCGCAGCCGGGTCTTCGTGGTGATCGTCAGCGGGGTGTAGCCCGAGAGCGTCCCGATCAGCGCCTCGAGCGCCGGGCGGTCCAACCCGCTGAGCAGCACCTTGCCGTTGCTGGTGGCGTGGAGCGGGATGTGCTGGCCGACCCAGTTGTGGGGCTGCAGGGCCGAGGGGCCCGCGACCTGGTCGAGGTAGAGGGCCGAGCTCTCCGAGAGCACCGCGATGTTGACGGTCTCACCGCTCGCCACCGCGAGCTGGCGGCACAGGGGGCGGGCCTCCTGGACGAGGTCGAGGCGCGCGGTCGTCGCTCCGGCCAGGCGCAGGACGCCGACGCCGAGGCGGTACTTGCCGCGCTCCTCGGTCTGCTCCACGAGCCGGTGCTGCTCGAGCGTGGCGACCAGGCGGAAGGCCGTGCTCTTGTGGACGCCCAGCTCGGCGGCGACCTCGGTGACGCCGGCCTCCCCGACCCGCGCCAGCACCTCCAAGATGGTGAGCGCGCGGTCGACCGACTGCACGCCCGTGGCCGGTGCGGGATCGACGGCACCCGCGCGGGGGCCGGCACCGCCGGCGTCGTTGCGCATGACGCAACCCTAGTGCTCGGGAGCGGCCGCCACTAGCGCCGCGGCTGTTGCGTATCGCAGACTGCGCCTCGTCCAGCGCAACTCCCAGCCCCGCGAGGACCCCTCCATGGTGCTTCCGAGCTCCCAGCACGCCACCGCCGCAGCCGCGCCCACCGGCGACTTCGTCCTCACCCTCGCCGGTCCCGACCGCCCCGGCATCGTGCACCTGGTCAGCGGGTGGCTGGTCAAGCACGGCGGCAACATCGTGGAGAGCCAGCAGTTCGGCGACCGGCTCGTCGACCGCTTCTTCATGCGCCTGGACTTCACGGTCCCGACACCCGCCGGGGACCCGGACGCCGCCGCCGCCCTGCGCGCCGACTTCGCCCCGGTGGCCGCGGCGCTCTCGATGGACTTCGAGCTGTGGGACGCCCGGGCGCCGTACCGGACGCTGATCATGGTGTCCAAGCACCTGCACTGCCTCAACGACCTGCTCTTCCGGGCCAGCACGCGCTCGCTGCAGATCGAGATCCCGGCCGTGGTCTCCAACCACCCCGACGCCGGACCGCTGGTGCGCTCCTACGGCCTGGACTTCCACCACGTCCCGGTCACGCCGGACACCAAGGCGGACGCCGAGGCACGGCTGATGGAGCTCGTCGAGGGCCTGGGCGTCCACCTGGTCGTCCTCGCGCGCTACATGCAGGTGCTCACCGACGACCTGTGCCAGCAGCTGTCCGGGCGCGCGATCAACATCCACCACTCGTTCCTGCCGAGCTTCAAGGGTGCCCGGCCCTACCACCAGGCCTTCGACCGTGGGGTCAAGCTCGTGGGCGCCACCGCCCACTACGTCACCGGCGACCTCGACCAGGGCCCGATCATCGAGCAGGACGTCATGCGCGTCGACCACGGCTTCACCCAGGACCAGCTCGTCTCGGCCGGCCGCGACGTCGAGGCCCAGGTGCTCTCCCGCGCCGTGCGCTGGCACTCGCAGTCGCGGGTGCTGCTCAACGGGGACCGCACCGTCGTCTTCAGGTGAGCCGGAGCCCTCAGTCGCCGAGCTCGGCGCGGCGTCGCACGACGTATTCCTGCAGCTCCTGGGCGACGGCCTCGTCGAGGGCCGGGGCGACGTACTCCTCGAGCTTGCGCTGGTAGATCTCCTCGGCGCGTGCGTTGGCGTCCTTGCCACCGTTGCGCGTCCAGCGCTCGAAGTTCTCCGACGAGGAGAGCATCGGGCGGTAGAAGCAGGTGCGGAAGCGGTCCATGGTGTGCGCCGCACCCAGGAAGTGGCCGCCGTGACCGACCTCCTCGTGGGCGCCGAAGGCCATCGACTCCTCGTCGATCTCCAGCGGCTTGAACTCCGCCTGCATCATCTGCAGCAGCTCGATGTCGACGATGAACTTCTCGTAGCCGGCCACCAGGCCGCCCTCCAGCCAGCCGGCGGAGTGCATGACCCAGTTGGCGCCGGCGAGGAAGGTCGGCATCATCGTCATCAGTGCCTCGTAGCCGGCCTGCGCATCGGCCACCTGCGAGGAGGTGAGCCCGCCGCCGGTGCGGAAGGGCAGACCGAAGTGGCGCGCGACCTGGCCGGTGCACAGCAGGCCCATGCCGGACTCGGGGGTGCCGAAGGACGGCGAGCCCGACTGCATGTCGATGTTGGACAGGAACGACCCGAAGATCACCGGGGTGCCCGGCCGGATCAGCTGCGACAGCGCGATCCCCGAGAGCGCCTCGACGATCTGCTGCACGAGCGCCGCAGGGATCGTGACCGGCGACATCGCGCCCATCAGGATGAACGGCGTGAGGACGACGGGCTGGCCGGCGGCGGAGTACTCGAACTGCGCCTCGAGCATCCGGTCGTCCCACCGGAGCGGGGAGTTGCAGTTGATCAGCGAGATCGTCGCGGGCCTCGCCTCGATCGCCTCACGTGAGCCGAAGAGGATCTCGGTCATGGCCAGGGTGTCGCGGGCGTTGACCCCCGAGACGACGTTGCCCATGTAGACCTTGTCGGTGAGGCTCTGCAGCGCATAGGTCATGTCGAGGTGGCGGCTGTCGAGCGGGGTGTCGTTGGGCTCGCAGATGATGCCGCCGGCCGAGTCGAGGACGGGGAACGTCTGGGCGAGCTTGGTGAAGTTGGTGAAGTCATCCATCGTCGCGTCGCGGCGCACCGAGCCCTGGCGCACGAACGGCGGTCCGTAGACGGCGCCGAAGGCCATCGAGTCCCCGCCGATGTGGATGTCGTGCGCGGGGTTGCGCGCCTGCACGTCGAACTCGCGCGGCGCCTTGGCGACCTGGGCCAGCACGAAGTCGGGGTCGAGGAAGACCGTGTTGTCGACGACTCGCTGCCCGGCCTGGCGGAACAGCTCGAGGGCGCGCTCGTCCATGAACTCGACGCCGATCTCGGTCATCAACCGGCGCCAACCCCGGTCCAGGGCTGCCATCGCGTCCTGCGACAGCACGTCGTATCGGGGCATCCGGTTCTGGAACATCGGTCCTCCTGCGCGAGCCGCGTGACGTCGGGTCCCCTTGACCCCACCCTGCTCGGCATCCTAACCTCATGATGTGGGATCACGGTTCCACATCATGGAACAAACCTGGGAGGGCCCCCGAGTGAGCAGCACCGAGTCGACCGCCGCCACGGGGACGCAGGCCGTGGACCGGGCCGCGCTGCTGGTCGCGACCGTCGTGCGCGCCGACGAGCCGCTCTCCTTCCTGGAGCTCTACGACGAGTGCGGGCTGCCGAAGTCCACGACGTCGCGGCTCCTCACGGCCCTGGAGCGCAGCGAGCTGCTGGAGCGCAACGCCGCCGGCTCCTACGTGGCCGGACCGTTGTTCTGGCTCTACGCCACCCGGCACGACCCGTGGGACGAGCTGGTCCGGCTGGCGCGGCCCACCCTGGAGCGCATCGGCGCCGAGACGGGCGAGACGGTCAACCTCTCCGTCACCCGCGGCGACCTCGTGGTGCAGGTGGCGCAGGTCGACTCGACGTACCTGCTCGGGACCCGCGACTGGACCGAGGTCGACGTGCCGGCCCACGCCTCCTCGCTCGGCAAGGTGCTCCTCGCCTTCGGCGTGATCGACGTGCCCGAGGGGGCGCTGGAGCAGATCACCGCGCACACGGTCACCGACCGGGCCAGGCTGACCCGCGAGCTGGCCCTGGTGACCCGACGCGGCTGGGCCAGCACGGTCGACGAGCTCGAGATCGGGCTGACCGGCGTGGCCGCACCGGTGCGCGGCAGCGGCGGCGAGGTCGTCGCCGCGCTCGGCATCTCGGGCCCCAGCCCGCGCCTGGAGGACCGGCTCGACGAGGTCGGGCGACTGTTGAACGACCGAGCAGAGCAGCTCTCCGCGCTGCTCCGTCGGCGAACCCGTCAGGAGGGTGTGGCATGACCTTGACTCCCGAGGAGATCTTGCAGGGGCTCTACGACGAGACGCTCGTCGGCAACGCCCCCCGGGTCCTGGAGCTGACCAACGAGGGGCTCGGCATCGACATGGAGCCGCAGACGCTGCTCTTCGACGCGCTGATCCCGTCGCTCGAGGAGGTCGGGGCGCGTTTCGAGCGCGGCGACTTCTTCGTGCCGGAGATGCTCATCGCCGGGCGGGCCATGGCCGGCGCGATGGAGCGGCTGCGGCCGCTGCTGGCCGAGACCGGGGTGCAGACCGTCGGCAAGTTCCTCATGGGCACCGTGAAGGGCGACGTCCACGACATCGGCAAGAACCTGGTCAACATCATGCTCGAGGGTGCGGGCTTCGAGGTGATCGACCTCGGCGTGCAGGTCGCGCCCGAGAAGTTCGTGGCCGCGATCGAGGAGCACCAGCCCGACATCGTCGGTTTCTCGGCGTTCCTGACGACCACGATGCCGATGTTCAAGGCCAACATGAACGCCCTCGAGAAGGCCGGCATCCGGGGCGAGGTCATCGTCATGGTCGGCGGCGCGCCCGTCACGCAGGAGTACGCCGACGCGGTCGGCGCCGACGGCTACGCGGCCGACGCCTCCCAGACGGTCAAGCGGGCCAAGGCCCTGCTGCAGGCCCGGCGCGCCCAGGTCCCCGCGTGAGCGCCCCTCGCCTCCAGACCGTCCTGCGCTCGGCGACCCAGCAGGTCGTCATCGGCCACGACACCCGCTTCTGCCTGATCGGCGAGCGCATCAACCCCACCGGGCGCCGGATCTTCCAGGAGCAGCTGCGCGCCGGTGACCTGTCCGCGATCGAGCGGGACGTGAGGATGCAGGTCGAGGGCGGGGCCGACGTGCTCGACATCAACATGGGCGTCCCCCTGACCGACGAGGCCGACCTCCTCGCGAAGGCCATCACGCTGGTCCAGCAGCTGTCCGACAAGCCGATCTGCATCGACTCCTCCGTCGTGGAGGCGCTCGAGGCCGGCCTGTCGGTCTACCAGGGCCGGGCGCTGGTCAACTCCATCACCGCCGAGGACGAGCGGATGGCGCAGATCCTGCCGCTGGTCAAGAAGTACGACGCCGCGATCATCGCGCTGCCCAACGACTCCGACGAGATCCCGATGGAGGTCGAGAAGCGGATCGTGCTGACCCGCAAGATCATCGAGGTGGCGACCACCGAGTACGGCATCGCGGCCGCAGACATCGTGATCGACCCGCTCGCCATGCCGATCGGGGCCGACCAGGAGGTCGTCAACACGACCCTGGAGACGATGCGGCGCATCCGCGAGGAGTTCGGCGTCAACATGACCTGCGGGGCCTCGAACGTCTCCTTCGGGATGCCCTCGCGCCACGCGCTCGGCGCCGCGTTCCTGCCGATGGCGATGACGGCCGGGCTGACCAGCGCGATCATGGACACCCGGACCCCCCAGATCGTCGAGGCCGTCAGGGCGGCCGACCTGCTGCTCGGGCACGACGAGTGGGGCGGCTCGTGGATCGCGGCCCACCGGGCCCGCCTCGCCGCCGAGGCTGCCGCCCCGTGACCCCTCCGGCCCGGCCGTGACCGACCCCGCTGACCTCGAGATCCCCTCCCTCGGACGCGAGGGACTCGTCGAGGTGCCCGGCGCCTCCCCTGCTCCGCACGACGGGACCGGCCGGGTCGACCTGTCCTTCACGATCCACGCCGCCACCGACGTCGGGGTCGACGTCGCGCCCACCCAGCGCGGCGTGCGTGTGCCGCCGGGCGTGACCGTCTTCGACTCCGCCTCGTGGAACGGGATCGCCATCGACTCGACCTGCGGAGGTCACGGCACCTGCCACAAGTGCCGGGTGCGCATCGAGGGCCCGGGGGTGCCGGTCACGCGCCACGACGAGCGCACCTTCTCGCCCGACCAGCTCGCGGAGGGCTGGCGGCTCGCCTGCCTCGTGCAGGCGACCCGGTCGCTCCAGGTCGAGGTGCCGCCGCTGACGACCCGCCCGAAGGCGGCGACCGTCGGCGTCGGACGTCAGGTGATCCTGCGACCGGCGCTGCAGAAGCGCTACGTCGAGCTCGACGAGGCCACGCTGGCCGATCAGCGCACCGACCTGGTCCGCCTCACCGACGCCATCACCGACCTCGAGCTCACCGCCGACCTGCACGTGCTCCGGCGCCTCTCGACGGTGCTCCGCGAGGCCGACTTCAAGGTGACCGCGGTGATCGTCGACGAGGCGCTGATCGACGTCGAGGCCGGCGACACCACGGCCGCGCGCTTTGCGATCGCCTTCGACCTCGGCACCACGACCGTCGTCGCGACCCTCCTCGACGTGAGCACCGGGACCCCCTTGGCGGTGGCCTCGATGCTCAACAAGCAGCAGCCCTTCGGGGGCGACGTGATCACCCGGATCAGCGCCACGATGATGGACAAGGACACCCTCGGCCGCCTCCAGGAGGCTGCCGGAGCGACGCTCTCGGAGCTCGCCGCACAGGTCTGCCGCGAGGGCGGCGTCGACCCGGGCCAGGTCTACGAGGTCGCGGTCGCCGGCAACGCGACCATGACGGCACTGATCCTGGGCATCGACCCCGAGCCGCTGGGCGTCGCACCTTTCGTCATGTCCAGCGCCCAGCCCCCGACCGTGGCCGCCGCGGAGATCGGGCTGTCCCTGCACCCGCGGGCGCGCGCCTTCTTCTTCCCCGCGCTCGGCGCCTACGTCGGGGGCGACATCGTCGCCGGCATGCTCGCCACCGGCATGGACCGCGACAAGCGCACCCGGCTCTTCATCGACGTCGGCACCAACTGCGAGATCGTCCTCAGCGACGGCGACACCATCCTGTCGACCGCCGCGCCCGCCGGGCCAGCGTTCGAGGGCGGCGCCATCCGCTGCGGGATGCGCGCCGCCGACGGCGCGATCGAGGTGGTCCGGCTGCATCCCGAGGGCAACGGCGAGGAGTCGCCCGTGACGCTCGGGGTGATCGGCGACGTCGAGCCACGGGGCCTGTGCGGCTCCGGACTCGTCGACGCGGTCGCGGAGATGGCCCGCGTCGGGCTGCTCGACCGGACCGGCCGCTTCGTCCCCGACGCCGACGCGGCCGGGATCGCGCCGGCCCTGGCCGACCGGTTCACCAAGATCGCGGAGGAGCGGGTCTTCCTGCTGCACCGCCCCACGCCCGACACGGAGCCGGCCGAGTGCGTCTACCTCTCGCAGCGCGACGTGCGTGAGCTGCAGTTCGCCAAGGCCGCCATCTCCACGGGGTGGACGCTGCTGCTCGAGCAGCTCGGTCTGGAGCACCGCGACGTGCAGCAGGTGCTGCTCGCCGGGTCCTTCGGCAGCTACCTCTCACCGGCGTCCGCCATCCGCATCGGCCTGGTCCCCCAGCTGCCGGTGCTGCGCATCGTCGCGGCCGGCAACGTGGCCGGGGAGGGTGCCAAGATGGCACTGCTGTCCGTCCGCGAGCGGGCCGGCGCGACGGCGCTGATCGAGGAGGTGACCTATGTCGAGCTCTCCGACCGACCAGACTTCAACGACAAGTTCGTCGAGCAGCTCGCGTTCGGTGACTGAGCGGGCCGGGCCTGAGGGGGCCGGGCCTGACGGGGCCGCGCCCGAGGCGCGCACGGCGCTGATCGCGTGTGGTGCCATCGCCCAGCCCGCGGCCGCCATCGTGGCGCGCCACGGGTGGCCGGTCGACGTGCACCCGCTGCCGCCGCTGCTGCACAACCAGCCGCGGCAGATCGCCGGCGAGGTCCGCGCGCTGACCGCGTCGCTGCGCTCGTCGTACGCCCGGGTGGTGGTCGGCTACGCCGACTGCGGGACCTACGGGGCCCTCGACGACCTGTGCCGCGAGCTGGAGCTCGAGCGGCTGCCCGGCCTGCACTGCTACGACCTCTACGCCGGGCCGTCGCAGGTCGAGCGTCTCTTCGCCGACCAGCCCGGGACCTACCTGCTCACCGACTTCCTGGTGCGCTCCTTCGCGCGGACCGTGCTGCAGGAGCTCGGCCTCGACCGGCACCCGGACCTGCGCGACACCTACTTCGGCCACTACACCCGCGTCGTGTGGCTCGCCCAGCAGCCCGACGACGACCTGCGGGCCCTGGCCGAGCAGGCCGCGGACCAGATCGGGCTGCCGCTCACCGTGCTCGACACCGGCGACTCCGGGCTCGCGCAGGCGCTCGGCGCGCTGGTGCCCGCGTGGCCCAGTAGATGTCCTAGCGGGAGGCCTGCAGGCGGTCGAGCAGACCCTGGCGCCAGGCCTCGGTCTCCGCGACCTGGTTGAAGGTGAAGACGTGCAGCCCCTCGACGAACGCCTCGGGTGGCGCCAGGGCCGGGGCGCACTGCTCGAGGAACCGCTCGCCGGTGAAGCCGCCGGGTGCGGCGAGCCGGGCGAAGGTGCCCTTGTGCTTGGCCAGGAAGCGGGTGGACTCGCCCACGCCGATCTTGGTGGCCATCGCGAGGAGCTTGGTCCGGTCGACCGGCCCCGGGATGCCGAGCAGGAGCGGCATCGTGATGCCCCGGGCCCGCATGCGGGCGATCCAGTCGCGGATGGCCGCGGGGTCGAAGGTCAGGTTGCTGACGACATGGGTGGCGTGGCGCCGCTTGTCCCACATCGCCTGGATGGTCAGGTCGTCGGTGATCGTCGGGTGCGACTCCGGGTAGCCGGCGATCCCGACGTGCGCGAACGGCCGCCCCAGGACGGTGAGGTCCTCCAGGAGGCTCATCGCGTCCTGGTAGTCACCGGCGGGCTCGGCGTCGCCGCCCGGCACGAAGACCCGGGTGACGCCGCCGCGGACGAGCCGGTCACAGATCTCCGAGAGCTCGCCGCGTCCGGAGATCATCCGCGCGGCCAGGTGCGGGACGACGGCGTAGCCGCTGCCGGTCAGCCGCTCGGCGAGGTCGAGCGTCGCCTCGAGCCCCTTGCCCGGTGACGCGGTCACGGTGATCACCCGGTCGCGGGGGACGTGCTCCAGGACCTTGTCCTCGGTGCTGGGCGTGGGCAGCACCTCGTAGCGTGCGTCCGTCAGCAGCCGGACCAGGGTGTCGCGCGAGCGTTTGTTGCGCATGATGCAACTCGTTTCGTGATGCGCATCCGGAGGTCTCGAGTGTAGCCCCGGGACGAGGCTTCGCGACAGGGCGCGGACCGGCTCGCTCGATCGTCCTCACCCAGCGGGCTGCCGACCCCGGGCCCGCCGCACCAGCGCCCCCACGGCCACACCCGGTGCGGCCGGCACGGCGACGAGCAGCGCGAAGAAGAGCCAGCTCGTGCGGAGCTCGTCGACGAGGTCGACGCCGGGCTCACGGACCACGTAGGCGGCGACCAGGACCACGCCGGCCGCCGCTGCGGTGAGCAGCCAGAGCACCAGGGCGGGGCCGGCGCCACGTCGGAGGCCGTCGTAGGTCGCCCAGGCGAGGACGAGCACGAGGACCAGCAGGAAGAACGCCAGGCCGGCGCCGAGCGCGTCGGTGCTGTCGCTGCGGGAGAGGACCTCGACGAAGCCGAGGTAGAGGAGGCCGAGGACGGCGGTGCGGACGAGCGCGGCGCCGAGCAGACGGAGGAGGTTCATCGGCCGAGCATCTCGCACCCCGCCCGCCGCCACGTCGGCATCACCAGATCCGGACGCGCTCCTCGGGAGCGAGCCACAGCTCGTCACCCTCCGTGGTGCCGAAGACCTCGTGGAACTCATCGAGGTTGCGCACGATGTTGGCGCGGAACTCCGGCGGGCTGTGGGGGTCGATCGTGAGGTACTGGCGCTCCTGCTCGGTGCGTCGCTTGGTCCGCCACACGTAGGCCCAGTTGAGGAACAGCTTCTCGCGGTCCTCACGGGTGGCCGAGCCGTCGGTCGAGATCACGAACGCCTTGTGGCCGATGGTCAGACCGCCGAGGTCGCCGATGTTCTCGCCGACCGTCAGCGACCCGTTGACCTGCTCGCCGGGGAGCGCGCGCGGTGAGAACGCGTCGTACTGCTCGACGAGCGCCTTCGACTTCACCTCGAAGGCCGCCTTGTCGTCGGCGGTCCACCAGTCGTTGAGGTTGCCGGCGCCGTCGTACTGCGCGCCCTGGTCGTCGAAGCCGTGGCCGATCTCGTGACCGATGACCGCGCCGATGCCGCCGTAGTTCTCGGCGGGGTGGGCGTCCGGGGAGAAGAACGGCTTCTGCAGGATGCCCGCAGGGAAGCAGATCTCGTTGGTGCCCGGGTTGTAGTAGGCGTTGACGGTCTGCGGCAGCATGAACCACTCGTCGAGGTCCACCGGGGCGCCGATCTTGGCGAGCTGACGGTCGGTCTCGAAGCCGGACGCCGCCGCGACGTTGCCGAGCAGGTCGTCGGGCGTGACCTCGAGCTCGGAGTAGTCGCGGAAGGTCTCGGGATAGCCGATCTTGGGACGGAACGTCGCGAGCTTGTCGTAGGCGCGCTCCTTGGTCTCCTCGGTCATCCAGTCGAGCGCCGAGATCGACTCGCGGTAGGCCGCGAGCAGCGTGGCGACCAGGTCGTCCATCAGCTCCTTGGAGCGGGGCGGGAAGTGCCGGGCGACGTACTCCTTGCCGACCGCCTCGCCCAGCGCCCCCTCGACCAGCGCGACCCCGCGCTTCCAGCGCGCGCGCAGCTCGGGGGTGCCGTTGAGGGTGCGGCCGTAGAAGTCGAAGTTGGTCTCGACGAGCTCGTCGGTGAGGTAGGGCGCGGCGGAGCGCAGCACGTGGCTGAGCAGCCAGTCCTTCCACTGCTCGAGCGGGATCTCGTCGAGGACCGTCGAGAGGTGGGAGAGGTAGGACGGCTGCCGGACGACGACCTCGGCGATGATCTCCGGCTTGCCCCCGAGGTTGGTGACGTAGGCGTCCCAGTCGAAGGAGGGGCACAGCGCCCTCAGGTCGTCGGCGCTCAGCAGGTTGTAGGTCTTCTGCACGTCGCGGGTCTCGGCACGCTCCCAGTGGCCCGCGGCGATGCGGGTGTCGATGGCCAGGATCGTGGCGGCCGCCGCTGCCGGCGTCTCGTGGCCGCCGAGCTCGAGCAGGCGGGTGAGGTAGGCGACGTAGGAGTCCCGGGTCTCCGCGAACTTGTCGTCGCGGTAGTAGGACTCGTCGGGCAGCCCCAGGCCGCCCTGTGTCACGTGGAAGAGGTAGCGGTCGGACTGGCGGCTGTCGGTGTCGACGTAGGACCCGAAGAGGCCGTGCCCCCCGACCCGCTCGAACTCCCCGAGGAACGCCGCGAGGTCGCGGACGTCGCGCAGCCCCGCCACCGCGTCGACCAGCGGCCGCAACGGGCGGGTGCCGAGGCGGTCGATCCGCTCGGTGTCCATGAACGAGGCGTAGAGGTCGCCGATCTTGCGGGCGTCCTCGTCACGGGGGTCGCCGGCGGCGAGCTCCTCGATGATCGTGCGGACGTGCTGCTCCGCCGCGTCGGCCAGCTGCACGAAGGGGCCCCAGCTGGACCGGTCGGAGGGGATCTCGACCTCGTCGAGCCACCGTCCGTTGACGTGGCCGAACAGGTCGTCCTGCGGGCGGATGTCGAGGTTCATGCCCTCGCGGGCGTCATCGAGGATGCTCACCGGGCGACCCTAACCAACCGCAGGTCGCGCCTCGGCTTCCCCGTGCCGCTCCCGAGCCGCTCCCCTCGCCCTCCCCTCGCCCTCCCGTCGCCCTCCCGTCGCCCTCCCGTCGCGCAGCCGGGCCTGGACAGGGCTGCTAGAACTGGTGCCATGAGCCAGCTGCGCGTCGTCGCCACCATCCCGATCAAGCCCGAGGGCGTCGCCGCCGCCGGCCCCGCCCTCGCGGAGCTCGCCGCCGCGTCGCAGCAGGAGGAGGGGTGCCTGGGCTACGAGGTCTTCGCCTCATCCTCCGTCCCCGGCACGTTCGTCACCATCGAGTCCTGGCGCGCCGCCGACGACATGACCGCCCACATGAGCACCCCCCACGTCGCCAAGGCCTTCGAGGTGCTCGGGCCTGTGCTCGACGGGGACCTGGCGATCCATCAGCTCGACGCTGTCTGAGGCGCGGCCGGGGACAGTTTCACCGGCCGGCCGGTGAAACTGTCGGTTGGACGATGAACCTTCGTACTCCCACCGACAGTTTCATCGGCCCAGAGGGGCCTGAGGGACGCTTGGGACGTCTGGGACGAGTGCCAGGCGTACGTCGGTCAGGCGCCGTCGCGGAATCCGTCGACGTCCAGGACCGGCACCACGTCGGTGACGTCGAGCTCGGCGGCCATCGCGACGTCGGCGGCGAAGCCGACGGCGGCGAGCTCCCGGCCTCCGGCGCACGCGAGGAGCCGCTCCGGGAGCCGGTCGCGCACCGCACGGAACGCGTCGCGGGCGAGGCCCGCCTCGGGGCTGAGCCCACCTCCGCCGCCGGCCTGCACCAGTGCGTCGACGACGGCCCCGGCACCCCAGAGGTCCTCCGCGGCCGGGCGGAGGGAGCCGTCGGACCACCG
The DNA here is from genome assembly GCA_963827195.1 of uncultured Actinomycetota bacterium. Lineage (GTDB taxonomy): Bacteria > Actinomycetota > Actinomycetes > Propionibacteriales > Nocardioidaceae > Nocardioides. Next base: position 103,263 of record CAWGZT010000008.1, on the reverse strand, counting down.
CTCCCCCGCGGGTACGACGGCCACGACCGCTCCGTCCGCGACCCGACGAGCCAGCCAGCGTCCCACCGCCGTCCGGTTGCGCAGGCAGGCACCGACCACCTCGACGCCGGCGTCGCGCAGCGCGAAGCTGATCGCCGAGCCGTTCGGCGACGGCAGCACCACGCGCTCCACGCGGGCACCCGGCCCGGCACCCGGCCGGGCACCGCCCGGCACCCGGCCCGGCACCCGGCCCACCGTCCAGCACCGCGGACGCCATCGCAGCCGGAGACAGGCTGACCGTGACGCCGGGGACGCCGGGGACGCCGGGCGCGCCGGAGCGCTGCTCGAAGCGGCCGACCGCGAGCACGGCGCCGAGCGACTCGGCGTAGGCCGTCGCACGCTCGTCCTGCCACCGGTAGGGGTGGACGACCAGGCCCCGCTCGAGCGCGACGGTCAGGGTCGTCGTGAAGGACAGGACGTCGACGACCACGGCGACGTCGGCACCGGAGGCCCCACCGGTGATGGCGGCGGCGCCGGTCGGCCCCCACTCGAGTCGTACGCCGGACGCGCGCTGCCCGTGCGCCGCCTCACGGCCGTCGCGGCCCACCACCTCGGACCCGTCGCCCTCAGTCGCGGACGTGGACGACGCCCTTGCCGAGGGCGCGTCGCTCGTCGAGGTCGACGAGAGCCTGGCCGAAGTCGGCGAAGGGGTAGGTCTTGCCGACGGGCGGCTTGATGACGCCGCTCTCCATCATCGGCTCGAGCGCGCGCCACTGCTCCTGCATGTAGCCCGGGCGCAGCATCGCGTAGGCACCCCAGCCGACGCCGCGGACGTCGACGTTGTTGAGGAGCAGCCGGTTGACCTTGACCTGCGGGATGCCCTGGCCGGAGGCGAAGCCGACGACGAGCAGCCGACCCAGGGGCGCCAGCACGCGCAGCGAGTCGGTGAACGCGTCGCCGCCGACGACGTCGAGGACGATGTCGACCCCGCGGCCCTCGGTCAGCGCCATGGTGGCGTCCTTGAAGCCGTCGAGCAGGACGACGTCGTCGGCGCCCGCGGCCCGAGCGACCTCGCCCTTCTCCTCGGTCGACACGACCGCGATCGTGCGGGCGCCGTAGCCCTTGGCGACCTGGATGGTCGCCGTCCCGACGCCGCCCGCGGCTCCGTGGACGAGGACGGTCTCGTCGGCCCGGATGCCGCCGCGCTCGGCGAGGGCGAAGTGGGCGGTCAGGTAGTTCATCGGCAGCGCCGCGCCCTCGTCGAAGGAGAGCGCGTCGGGCAGCGCGAAGGTGAACATCGCGGGGATCGCCGCGCGCTCGGACGCACCGCCGTAGCCCCCCACGGCCGCGACCCGCTGCCCGGGCTCGAAGCCGGGTCCGCTGACGACGGTCCCGGCGACGTCCACGCCGAGGGTGAAGGGGAGCTCGGGCTTGAGCTGGTACTCCCCCCGGCTCAGCAGGAGGTCGGGGAACGACGTCCCGACGCTGTGGACCTCGATCAGCACGTCGTCGGGGCCCGGGACGGGCTCGGGGACGTCGCGGATCTCGATGTCGGTGGGACCGGTGGTGGTGACGACCTGGGCTGCGCGCATGGGGGAACGCTACCGACCCGCAATCCGCGGCGGCATCCGCACCGAAACAAGGGCGTGAGGCTCACGGACCGGATCAGCGCCACGATGATGCACGCGTCGGCCCGCTGGACCGTGCGGTACGGCGAGGAGCTGCGCTTCGCAGGCACCTCGCTGCCCGCGCCGCGCAAGCTGCGGGCGCCGACGCGGCACGGGTCCGTGCCGATCCACGTCTACACCGACCCCGCGTGGGACCCGGCTCAGCCGCGGGGCGTCTACGTGCACTTCCACGGCGGCGCCTGGCTGATGCGCTACCCGGAGATGGACGACTTCTGGTGCCGCTACCTGGTGGCCACGGCCGGCGTGGTCGTCGTCAACGTCGACTTCACGGCCGGTCCCTACGCGACCTACCCGGTGGCGCAGGAGCAGTGCCACGACGTCACCGCCTGGGTGCACGACCACGCGGCCGAGGTGCTCAGCGAGCGGACCGGGGTGGCGGTCGACGGGGAGCGGCTCGCCGTGGGCGGTTTCAGCTCCGGCGGCGGGCTCGCCGCCTCGGTCTGCCTCCAGGCCCGCGACTCCGGGCGCTTCCTGCCACGCCTGCAGGTCCTCGGCGTACCCGCCCTGGACATGGCCACCGGTGTCTCCTCCAGCGAGACCAGCCAGGCCGGGATGATCTCCCCCAGCCTGCGGGGGCTGGTGCGCCGCGTCTACTTCCCCGACGAGACGCGCCGCCGCGAGGCCTACGCGTCCCCGGTCCTGGCCGCCGACCTGGCCGGGCTCCCGCCCGCCGTCGTGCTCACGGCCGAGCTCGACAGCCTGCGCCCCGACGGTGAGCGCTACGTCGAGCGGCTGCGCGAGGTGGGCATCCCCGTCGTGCACGACCTGACGCCCCGCGCCGACCACTACTTCCTCTCCGCCGACCTGGGCCGCGCGCGCACCACCATGGCGATGATCGCGGAGGCGGTCCGCACGGCACTCGTCGAGCCGGCGCTCGGGCCGAGGGACCGGTCCGTAGGCTCGAGGACATGAGCGCCCCGACCCTCGTCTACGACGCCGACTGCGGCTTCTGCACCCGCTGCGCCGACTTCGTCCGCGCCCGCGGCGACTTCACCGTCGCCCCGTGGCAGGACCTCGACCTCCCGACGGTGGGCCTGAGCGAGCAGCAGGTCAGCGAGGCGGCCTACTGGCTCGACGGTCCTACGACGAGCAGCGGCGCCCGCGCGATCGCGGCGGCGCTGCGCTCCTTCCGGCCGGGCCCGCGACTGCTGGGCTACCGGCTGCTGGGGCGGCTCATCGACCTGCCGCCGGTGCGGCCCCTGGCCGCGGTCGGCTACCGGCTGGTCGCGCGCTACCGCTACCGGCTGCCCGGCGCCACCGCCGCGTGTCGCGTGCCCCCGACGCCCACACCCTGAGCCGGCCTCGAGCGATCCGGCAGGTCGATCAGCGCGGGTCGATCAGCGCGGGTCGATGAGCGCGTTCATCTCGAAGTGCATCGGGTCGGTGTAGCGCCAGTCGCCACCCCAGGCGAAGCCCCACTTCTTCATGATCGCGACGACCTGGCGGTCCATCTCACCGACGGTGCCGCGCAGGTTGCCCGGCACGTTCATGTCGAGCGCGGTGCCGAAGGAGTGGTTGGAGAGGCTCGTGGAGCCGGCGATGAAGCGCGGGTAGTAGCACCCGGCGTACTCGTTGGGGTTGATCTTGTCCGACAGGCCGCGGGCCACGATCTCCTCGAAGGCCGCGCGCAGCTGGGGGATGATGAAGCGGTTGCACGTCACGGCGCCGAGGATCGGGATCACCTCGGTGGAGATGTGCGAGGCCACCCAGGAGGGCTCCGGGGCGATCCGGCCGCCGCCGATGACGGTGTAGTTGAAGGTGCCGACCGCGTCCGAGACCGACCCCACCAGGGTCGCGGTCTGCTGCACGCTGGGGTCGATGCCCTGGCTGGTCGCGACATCGGTGAGCTGCACGGAGACCCCGTCGCCGGCGACGGCCTGGACGGCCTTGCGGACCGACTGCGGCGACGCGATGCCGGTCGAGACGAGCAGCGCGTTGCCCGGCGTCATGCCGAGCTCCTCGCCCCACGCGGAGTTGACCACGGCGTCGACCAGCGGGCTCTGCGGCGCGAAGGCGCCGATGTGCAGCGACGGCGCATCGTTCGCGACACCGAGCTTGACGAAACCGGCCTCGTCGATCGGCAGCTGCTTGCGCAGCTCCGGCAGCACCGCCACCTCACCCCCGGCGACCCGGTCCCAGACCTCCTGGAGGTCGGCGGATCCGAGCGGCGTGTAGTTGCGGTAGGTCGACGGGTCGACCGCGGCGATGTCGAGCACCTCGCCCTCGACCGGCACCTGGGCGTGGGAGAAGCGCACCACCCGCTGGATGCCGTCGAGGGACTCGATGGCCGCGACCGTCTCGTCGCTGAAGGTGCTCTTGCCGATCAGGATCATGTCGGAGGGCTCGATCGCGCCCTGCCGCGGACCCGGGGGGTCCACGGCGTACGCCGGGTCCAGCGCGGGCGCGCTCGGCGCGGCCGACTCGCCCTGGCCGGCGGACGGCCCGGGCTTACCGGTCGCCGCCGCCCCGCTGGTGGCCCCGGGAGCCTCCGTCGCGGCGGCACCGTCCTCAGCACCGGAGGCCCCGTCGTCGGAGGGGGAGGCACACGAGGGCAGCACGGCAAGCGTGACGACCAGTCCGGTCGTGGCCAGCGCGCGCGCGATCTGCATGTGTCCTCCACCACGAGAGTAGGTGGCACGGGCAACACCCGTGGGCAGATCCCCGCAGTCAGATCCAGCAGTCAGATCCCGCAGGCAGATCCGTCAGCGCCGGACCTGGTCGGGGATCGTGAGCCACGACAGCACGCCGCCGACGACCAGCAGCCCCGCGCAGACCAGCATCGCCGTCCCGAACGCGGCGTCGAGGGCGACGGGGTCGGCGTACTGCTCGCCGCCCAGGCCGACCGCGACCGGCAGCGCGGCGACGGCGAGCAGCGAGCCCGCCCGGGCGGTCGCGTTGCTGACACCGCTGGCGATCCCGGCGTGCTGCTCGGGCGCGGCTGCGAGCACGGTGGCGGTGAGGGGGGCGACCAGGAGCGCGAGGCCGAGGCCGAAGACGGTGATGCCGGGCAGGACGTCGCGCCAGTAGACGAGGTCCGTGCCGGCGCGCAGCAGGAGCAGCGTCCCGATGGCCATCAGGATCGGGCCCAGGCTCATCGGCACCCGTGGCCCGATGCGCGCGGCGAGCCGGCCGCCCCGGGCGGCGAGGAGCAGCAGGCACGCGGTCATCGGCAGTGTCGACGAGCCGGCCGCCAGGGCGCTGTAGCCGCCCACGACCTGCAGCTGCAGCGTCAGGAAGAACAGGACGGCCCCGAGCGCCGCATAGATCAGCAGCGTCATGACGTTGGCGGCGGTGAACGTGCGGTCGGCGAAGATGCCGAGGTCGAGCATCGGCTCGCGCTCGCGGTCCTCGACCCGGACGAAGGCCAGGCCCGCGAGGACGGCCAGCCCCGCGACGTACGGCGCGAGGGTGCCGCCCCACTCGATGAGGGCGTACGTCGTGCCGCCGAGCGTCGCCGTCGCGAGCAGGGCGCCGGTGAGGTCGAGGTGGCGTGAGGCCCCGGGGTCACGGGTCTCCGGCACGGCGCGCTGTGCGACGACGATGGTGATCGCGGCCAGCGGCAGGTTGACCAGGAAGATCCAGCGCCACGAGGCCAGGTCGATCAGCACGCCTCCCACGACCGGCCCGAGGGCCGCGGCGATGCTGCCCAGGCCGGACCAGGCGCCGATCGCGGCGGCGCGGTCCTCACGGGCGAAGGCGCCCTGGATCATCGCCAGGCTGCCCGGGGTCAGCAGCGCGCCGCCGACGCCCTGCAGCACCCGGGCCGCGATCAGCACCTCCGGCGTGGGCGCGAGTCCGCAGAGCAGCGAGGCCCCGGCGAACCACGCGGTGCCCACCACGAAGACGCGTCGCCGGCCGAAGCGGTCGCCCAGCGACCCGCCGAGCAGGATCAGGCTGGCCAGCGAGAGCAGGTAGCCGTTGGTGATCCACTGGAGCTGGGCCAGGCTCGCGTCGAGGTCCTCGCCGATGGTGCGCAGCGCGACGTTGACGACCGTGCCGTCCAGGAGCGTCATCCCGGAGCCGAGCACGGCGGCGGCGACGACGGCTCGCCCGGTCGGGGTGCCGAGGCGGACGTCGGGGGCACCGGTGTCGCTCACCCGGGTGACTCTAGGCGGGCGGTGGGGCGTCGTTGGCCCAGTCGCTGGCCGAGTCGCTGGCCGAGTCGCTGGCCCAGCCGCTCAGCGCAGGACGCGCTGGGCGATCCAGGCGATGTCGCGGGCGGTGTCCTCCGGCGACCCGCTGGGCTGCATGACGTGGCTGAGGACCACCCGCACGACCATGTCGATGGCAGCGTCGAGCCGCGCGACCCCGAGGTCGAGGTCGTAGGGGGCGATCCGCTCCGCGATCACGCCCTTGGCGACGACCAGCAGCGAGTCGGCATGGGTGGTGAGGAGCGGGAGGAGCTCGGTGTCGGCACCGTGGGTCGCCGAGACGACGGCGTGGAGGAGCGGGTTGCCCTGCGCCAGCTCGAGCACCTGCTGCGAGGCCGAGCGGATGGCGCCCACGAGGTCGTCGGGGTGGGCGTCGAACGAGACGCTCACGACGCCGAGGAAGCGGTCGAGCTCGCCCAGGATCATCGCCTCGGCGAGCCCCGACTTGGTGCCGATCTCGTTGTAGACGGTCTGCCGGCTGACACCCACGACATCGGCCAGCCTCGCCATGGTCACCCGCGACCAGCCGACCTCGGACGTGAGCCCGACCGCCGCGTCCACGACGCGTTGGCGCATGGACTCGACAGGCTGCTGGCTCACGTCCGGAAGGGTAGTCGTCCCCTCGCGATCAGTCCCTCAGCGTGAGCGCCAGGACCGGGCACGCCTGGACGGCGGCGAAGACCTGGGCCCGGTCGGACTCCGGCGGCGACTCGTCGAGCACCGTCATGACCTCGTCGCCCTCCGGTGTCTCCGTGACCTCGAAGTAGGCGTGCGCCATGGCCTCGCACATGCCGAGGCCCTCGCAGCGGTCCCGGTCGACCTCGATCCTCACGGCGCCTCGACCGAGGTCAGGGGCACGAAGTCGACCTTCTCGCGCACGCCGCAGTCCGGGCAGCACCAGTCGTCGGGGACGTCGGCCCACGCCGTGCCGGCCGCGAAGCCCTCGAGCTCGTTGCCCACCTCGACCTCGTAGGTGTGGCCGCAGCCGGGGCAGCGTGCGGCCAGGACCTCCTCGGGCAGCTGCGCGGCAGCGGCCTCGGCCCGGTCGGCGGCGACCTCGGCGTCGCTCCGTGTCACCGGCGGCGGGTACTTCGCCAGGATCCGGGCGCGCTTGCTGGGCTGGATGTTGGCCCGGGTCAGGTCGCCCCCGAAGTGCGCGACGACCCGCGGGTCCATCACCCGGCGGTAGAGCGGCGGGAAGAGCGCGAGCGTGATCATCCCGGCGTAGCCGGTGGGGAGCACCGGGGACTCCTCGAAGTCGCGCAGCGTCTGGTAGCGACGGGTCGGGTTGGCGTGGTGGTCGCTGTGGCGCTGCAGGTGGTAGAGGAGCACGTTGGTGGCGATGTTGTTGGAGTTCCACGAGTGCGAGGGGTCGACCCGCTCGTAGCGCTGGCGCGTGCCGACGCCGACCTTCTGGCGCAGCATCCCGTAGTGCTCCATGTAGTTGACGACCTCGAGCAGCGAGAAGCCGACGACCGCCTGGAGGACCAGGTAGGGGACGGTCCCGACCCCGAGCCAGGCGATGACGCCGCCGAAGAGCACGGCCGACATCAGCCAGGCGTTGAGGACGTCGTTGCCGAGGCGGAAGGGGTGCTGGTCGCGCCGGGCGTAGCGCTTCTTCTCCACGCGCCAGGCGCTCGCGAGCGAGCCCACGACCGTGCGCGGCCAGAAGGCGTAGAAGCTCTCACCCATCCGCGAGGAGGCGGGGTCCTCGGGGGTGGCGACGCGGACGTGGTGGCCCCGGTTGTGCTCGATGTAGAAGTGGCCGTAGAAGCTCTGGGCCAGGGCGATCTTGGAGAGCCAGCGCTCGTTGGCCTCACGCTTGTGGCCCAGCTCGTGGGCGGTGTTGATGCCGATCCCGCCGATGGAGCCGATGGTCAGCGCCAGGCCGACCTTGTCCCAGGTGCCCAGGTCGCCCCCGAGCCCGAGCGGGTCACCGCGGGCGATGAGGTACATGGCGCCGAAGAAGCCGACGTACTGGATCGGCAGGAAGAGGTAGGTCACCCAGCGGTAGTAGCGGTCCTCCTCCAGCGCCTCGATGGCCTCGTCGGGCGGGTTGGCGCGGTCCAGTCCGGAGAACAGGTCGAGCACGGGGACGACCACGAGGATCACCACCGGCCCGATCCAGAACCAGGCGCCGAGCCCCGTCGCGAGCCAGAGGCCGTAGGCGATGAAGGCCAGCGACGGCACGACCAGGCCGATCAGCCACAGGTAGCGCTTGGTGTCCTTCCACTGGTCGCTCGATCCGGTCGGGACGGTGCTGTTGGCAATGGTGTCCATCGTCAGCCTTCCTTGCTGGTTTACAGGAAGGTACCGTTTGTAAACCTGCTTGACAAGGGTCTGTGCTTTGTAAAGTTGCGAGGCCCTCTCGGGCCGCGCCGGGACCGGCGTGCGATCGGGTCTGAGGGGTACTGCACTAGATTCGATCCCCACCGACCCGTCGAGAGGTGCACCCCATGACCCAGGCAGAGGGAGCCGCCCCCGGCTGCCCGCGCTGCGGTGATCCCGAGGCGACCGGGCGCTTCTGCGCCGGCTGCGGGGCTCCCCTCGCCGCGGCGAGGGCGCCGTCCGGCTTCACCCGGGCGATGCGCGCGATCGCCCGCTTCCGCACGCCGCTGGTGCTGCTGCCGCTCGTGGGCGCCCTCGTGGTCTCGGGCGGGATCGGCGCGCAGATGCTCTTCGAGCAGGTGCCCGGCAAGCAGCCCGAGGCCGTGACCGTGCGCTGCTGGGACGGTGAGCGGGTCGTCGACGAGCAGGACTGCGGGCTGCCCGAGGGCCTGGCCGGCCTCCGGTGGGTCTTCCCCTCCTTCCAGCCCGGCGAGGACGACTGCCGCGACGTGCTGCTCGACAACCCGACCTACCAGCGGCCCACGATGTGGCAGTGCTCCGTGGAGAGCGGGGGCGCGCCGATCGTCATCACCTACAGCCAGCTCACCGGGGTCAAGCCGGCGAGGGCCTTCATCCAGCGGGAGTACGGCGACGCCGAGCGGCGTACGGTCAGGGCCGACAACGGCACGCCGGTGCGCTACGAGTGGCGTCGCCCGCTCGGCGACGGCAAGGGCTTCGTGGTCACCTCGATGTACGTCGCCCTCCCCTACGCCGTCGAGGTCCGCGCCAGGGACCGTCGGGTGCGCGAGGAGGCGTTGGCCTCGATCGTGCGCTTCCGCGGCGTGAGCGCGATCAGCTACCGCTGATCGCCCCGGATCGCCGCCGCGACCGCCTTGGGCACGTCGGGGTGGAAGACGCTGGGGATGATGAAGCTGGAGTTGAGCTCCTCGTCCTTGACGACGTGCGCGATCGCCTCGGCCGCCCGCAGCAGCATCTCGATGGTGATCTCGGAGGCGCGGGCGTCGAGGAGGCCGCGGAAGACGCCCGGGAAGGCCAGCACGTTGTTGATCTGGTTGGGGTAGTCGGAGCGACCGCTGGCGACCACCGCGGCGTACTTGTCGGCCTCGGCCGGGTCGACCTCCGGGTCGGGGTTGGCCAGCGCGAAGACGACCGCGTCGTCGGCCATGTCGGTGATCCACTCGGCCTGGAGCACCCCGGGGGCGCTCACGCCGATGAACACGTCGGCGCCGGCCAGGCCGGCTCGCAGGTCTCCGGTGACCAGGCGGGGGTTGGTCGCCTCGGCGAGCTGCTTCTTGGCCGGTGAGAGGCCCGGCAGGGTCGGGACCAGGCAGCCCTCGCGGTCGAAGACGACCACGTCGGTGACGCCGGCCGCGAGCAGCAGCGTGACGATGGCCGACCCGGCGGCGCCGGCACCCGAGACGACGACACGGGCGCGGGCGAGGTCCTTCTTCACCACGCGCAGGGCGTTGGTGAGCGCGGCGAGCACGACGATCGCCGTGCCGTGCTGGTCGTCGTGGAAGACCGGGATGTCGAGGCTCGCGCGCAGGCGGCGCTCGATCTCGAAGCAGCGGGGCGCCGCGATGTCCTCGAGGTTGATCCCGCCGAAGCCGGGAGCGATGAGCTCGACCGCGCGCACGATCTCGTCGGTGTCCTGGGTGTCCAGGCAGATCGGCCAGGCGTCGATGTCGGCGAAGCGCTTGAAGAGCGCCGCCTTGCCCTCCATGACCGGCAGCGCCGCGCCGGGCCCGATGTTGCCGAGCCCGAGGACGGCCGAGCCGTCGGTGACGACCGCGACCGTGTTGCCCTTGGACGTGAGGCGCCAGACGTCCTCGGGGTGCTCGGCGATCGCCATGCTGACGCGACCCACACCTGGCGTGTAGGCCATCGAGAGGTCGTCGCGGTTGCGCAGCGGGACCTTGCTGCTCACCGAGATCTTGCCGCCGAGGTGCAGCAGGAAGGTGCGGTCGCTGACCTTGTAGACCTCGACGCCGGCCACCGCGTCGACGGCCGCCTCCAGCTCCTCGGCATGGTCGGCGTCACCGGCCGAGCAGGTGACGTCCAGGACCAGGCGGGTGCTGGTGGACTCCGCGACGTCGATCGCCGTGACGATCCCGCCGGCCTGCGCGATGGACGTGGCGACCACCCCGACGATCCCGTGGTCGGGCGCCGTGTGCAGGCGCATGGTGATCGAGTACGACGACGTGGTGGCGGAGTGTCTGGGCACGTCGGTCAGCGTGGCCCCCTCGCGGGGTTACGGGCAAGTCACCTGGGCGCGGACCTCGACCACAACGACCAGAACGGACGGGCCCGGTACGCGACCGGTGCGTGACCGCCGTCACAATTGTGCACTTTGCCGCGGAAAGTGCAAGAATGCACTTCATGATCAAGAGTGCATCGACGCGTGAGCGTCGTCGCCAGGAGACCGAGCACCGCATCGCGGTCAGCGCCCTGCGCCTCACCGAGGCCCACGGGCTCGACGGGTTCACCATGGAGGACCTGGCGGCCGCGGCCGACGTCTCGCGCCGCACGTTGTTCAACTACTTCCCGAGCAAGCTCGACGCCGTGCTGGGCCGCCCACCGGAGATCCCCCCGGCGGTGATGGCCACCTTCCTCGACGGCGGCCCCCACGGCCACCTGGTGGACGACCTGGGCGAGCTGGTCCGGGTCATCCTCGACGGCCGGGACATCACCCGCGAGCAGCTCGAGCTCGGTCGTCGCGTCGTCGTCGGGGAGCCGCGGCTGATCGTGGCCGCCCACGTGCGCTTCCAGGACATCACGGCCGAGTTCGTGGACGTGATCCTCGCCCGCGAGGGCCAGGGCTTCGGCGCCGACCGGGCCCGGCTGCTGGTCCAGCTGCTCGTCGCGATCTTCGACGGCTGCCTGCCCGACACCGCGCAGGACCCCGAGCGCTCGCTCGCCGACCTCTACGACGAGAGCCTGCGCACGGCGCGCGCGCTCCTCGCCTGACCCCGCACCCCCACCGCTTCCCACACTCGTCACCCCAGGAGAACCCGATGGCCACCCTGCTCCACCGACTCGGCAAGACGGCCTACCGCCGCTGGCCGCTCTTCCTCGCGGCCTGGATCCTCGCCGTGGTCAGCGTCGGCGCCTTCGCGGCGACCATGTCGAAGCCGATGAACGACTCGTTCTCGATCCCCGGCATCCCCTCCGAGAAGGCCGCCGACCTCCAGGCCGAGCTCTTCCCCGGCGCCGTCGACGCCTTCGACCAGGCCACGGTCAAGGTGGTCGTCGCCGCACCCGAGGGCGCCACGCTGACGGACCCGGCGTACGCCGAGCGGATCGACGGGCTGCTCACCGCGCTCGCCGCGCTCCCGCAGATGCCCGAGACGCCCCTGACCGGTCCGGTCGAGGCGGCCGAGGGCCAGCGCGAGCAGATCGTGCAGGCCGCGGCCGACGCCGGGTCACCGCTCGCCCAGGCGCAGGCCGACGCGGACGCGCTCTCGCCGCTGAGCCAGGACGGACGGGTCGGCACGATCGTGTGGGACTTCGACGTCGACACGGTCGCCGACGTGGAGCCCACGACGATCGAGGCCCTGATGGACGTGCTCGACGAGGCCGGCGGTGACGGCCTCACGGTCGAGGCCAACGGCTCCGGCACCGTCGGCATGGCCGAGATCGGCGGCACCTCCGAGCTGATCGGCATCGGCGTCGCCCTGATCGTGCTGGTCCTCACCTTCGGCTCGCTGATCGCGGCGGGGCTGCCGATCATCACCGCCATGGTCGGTGTCGGCCTGGGCATCACCGGCATCACCGCGATGACGGCCTTCACCGACATCGGGTCCACCACGCCGATGCTCGCCACGATGATCGGTCTCGCGGTCGGCATCGACTACGCGCTCTTCATCCTCGCCCGCTACCGCAGCGAGCTGCAGCACACCGACGACCGGGAGGAAGCGGTCGGCATCGCGGTCGGCACCGCCGGCTCGGCCGTCGTCTTCGCCGGCCTGACCGTGATCATCGCGCTGACCGCGCTGCTCGTCGTCGGCATCCCGTTCCTCGCCAGCATGGGTGTCGCGGCCGCCGCGACCGTGTTCGTCTCCGTCCTGGTCGCCCTCACCCTGCTGCCCGCGATCCTGGGCATGACCAAGTCGAAGGCCTTCGGTGGCCGGGTGCGCCACTACCGGCCGGCCCGCGACACCGACGGTCTCATCGTCAACAACGGGGTGCGCTGGGCGCGCACCATCGCCAAGGCGCCGGTCGCGTTCGTGGTCGTCACCGTGCTCGGCCTGGGTGCCCTCGCGCTGCCGCTGCAGGGCCTGCACCTGGCCTTCCCCACCGACAGCACCGCCTCGACCGACACCACCCAGCGCCAGGCCTCCGACCTGGTCGCCGACGCCTTCGGCCCCGGACGCGACGCGCCGATGCTCCTGGTCGTCGACGCCCGTGACGTGGCCGAGGCCGACCGTGGCGCCTCCTTCGGCGACGTCGTCGACTGGGCCGCCTCCCAGGACGGCGTCGCCAACGCCCAGGTCGCCGGCACCAACGAGGAGGGCACCGGCGCGCAGATCCTGGTCACCCCCACCACCGGCCCGGACGACACCGCCACCGAGGACCTCCTCACCGACCTGCGCGAGGGACAGGCGGACATCGAGAGCACGACCGACACCACGATCGGCGTGACGGGCCTGACCGCGATCACCACCGACGTCTCGGAGCGGCTGAGCAGCGCGCTGCCGCTCTACCTCGCCGTCGTCGTGGGCCTGGCGTTCATCCTCCTGATGATCGTCTTCCGCTCGATCCTGGTGCCGCTCACCGCCACCCTGGGCTTCCTGCTCTCGGTGCTGGCCACCCTCGGCGCGACCGTCGCGGTCTTCCAGGAGGGCCTCTTCGGGATCGTCGAGGGCCAGCCGATCGTGAGCTTCATGCCGATCTTCCTGATCGGCCTGGTCTTCGGGCTGGCGATGGACTACCAGGTCTTCCTGGTGACCCGGATGCGTGAGGCCCACGTGCACGGCATGTCGACCCGCGACGCGGTCGTCGACGGCTTCCGCAACTCCGCGCGCGTCGTCGCCGCCGCCGGCGTCATCATGATCTCGGTCTTCGCGGCCTTCATCCTGATCGACGAGCCGATCATCAAGTCGATGGGCTTCGCGCTCGCCGTCGCGGTGTTCTTCGACGCCTTCATCGTGCGGATGACGCTGATCCCGGCCCTGATGTACCTGATGGGCGAGAAGGCCTGGTGGCTCCCCGCCTGGCTGGACAAGATCCTGCCCGACGTCGACGTCGAGGGCGAGAAGCTCCAGCGCCCCCACCTCACCGGCCGGTCCCTCGAGGACGAGCTCGAGGGTCTCGACGAGGACAGCATCGTCAAGGTCTGAGCCTGCCCGGCACGAAGGGCCCCCGGCACCCGCCGGGGGCCCTTCGTCGTACGTCGGTGGGTCGCGCTATCGGGTCGGTGCGGCTACTGCTTCGCGAGGTGGTCGAGCAGGTTCTTGGAGAACCGGTCGCCCATGGTGGCCATCACGCCCTTCATCGCGGACGTCACCGCCGGCGACGAGATCCGGGGCAGCGGGAGGCTCGCGCAGATGTCCAGGCTGGTCTCCAGCCAGGTGCCGCCCTCGGCCTCGCTCAGGGCGTACCAGCCGTTGACGCCGGCGCGCTCCTTCACCCCCTCCACGGGGTCGTGCTTGAACTCGATGCGCTCGAGGTCGGTGAGGATCATCCGCTCGGTGAAGACCGGCGCGAAGCCGACGCCGAGCACCTCGAGGCCGCTCATCGTCCAGCGCCAGTGGTCGCCGGTGCCCTCGATCCTCTTGACGAACGGGGTGAACCGGGCGACCAGGTCGGGGTCGACGAGCACGTCCCAGATCAGCTGACGGTCGTAGGGGACGAGTGCCTCTGCCTTGGTGCCTGCCGAGAAGGTGCCCATCTCGATCAGGCCGCCAGGGCCTTCTCGATGTCCCCGGCGATCTTCTCGGGCTTGGTGGTCGGCGAGTAGCGGCTGATCACCTGGCCGTCCTTGCCGACGAGGTACTTGGTGAAGTTCCACTTGATCTTGCTGCCGAGCAGGCCGCCCTTCTCCGAGCGCATCCACTGGTAGAGCGGGTGCGCGCCGTCGCCGTTGACCTCGACCTTGCTGAAGAGGGGGAACGTGACGCCGAAGTTGCGCTCGCAGAACCCGGCGATCTCCGCGTCCTCACCCGGCTCCTGGCTGCCGAACTGGTCGCAGGGGAAGCCGAGGACCGCGAAGCCCTTGTCGTTGTGGGCGTCGTGCAGCTCCTGGAGACCCTTGTACTGCGGGGTGAAGCCGCACTGCGAGGCGGTGTTGACGACCAGGACGACCTGACCGGCGTAGGAGGCCAGGTCGACGTCCTGGCCGTCGATGCTGGTCGCGTTGAAGGCGTGGAGAGAGCTCATGGGCCCATTCTCCCGGGTCACCCCAAGCGTGGGTCCCTGCGTGCCGGGGCGCTCACCCCACCATGCGGCCGACGGCGCGCACCGGCTGCTGGTGGCCGGCCGGGAAGGTGTGGCCGTCGAGGTGCACCCGCACCAGGCGGTCCCCGAGGTCGAGCACGACGACGTCGCCGTCGATCTCGAGCACCTCCCCCTCGACCGCGTAGGAGAGGCCGTCGAGCCGCTCGAGCGTCGTCCCGGGCCGGCAGCGCACGAGGTCCTCGGTCGCGACCAGCTCGAGGGACGGCGCGCGACCCCGGTAGCGGGCCAGGAGCAGCGCCATCAGCAGCAGGAACAGGTCGGCGGCGAGCGTGATCCACAGCCCGAGCCGACCGGTGACCTGGCCCTGGACGACGTACGCCGACGGCTGGTCGGCCAGCACGCGCACCGCGAGCTGCTCGGTCCCGACGGCCTCGTCGTGCGTGGCGCCGTCGATCCGCGCGGTCCAGAGCTGCTGGTCGGGGTCGATGTCGCGGGGCAGGACGAACTCCACGAGGTAGCCGGTGTCGTCGCCCGACGTGACGGCCCGCGTGTCGGTGACGGTGGCGGTGACGTCGACGCCGTCGCGCTCGACGCGCTTCTTGGTCAGGGTGCTGTGGACGAGCGGCAGGTTGACGACGACCACGAGCAGCACCAGCAGCAACAGCGCCTTGCGCCGGCTCCTCACAACGTCTCGCCCGCCGGCGGCCACGGCTCGCCCCAGGCGTCCCCGTGCACGATCTCGGCCAAGGGCCTGCGGGTGCGCGGGCGCTGCTCGCGCTCCTGGTCGCGCTCCGGCACGTCCTCGGGGTTGCCCCGCACGCCGATCGCGATGCCGCTGATGACGCGCACGTGGTCGGGCACGCCGAGGGCCGCCGCCACGGCGGCCTGGTCGAAGCCACCGAACTGATGGGCGTGCAGGTCCATCGCCCGGGCCTGCAAGGTGACGTGGGCCGCGGCCTGGCCGAGGTCGTAGTGGGCCAGCACCTCGCTGCGCCCCCCGTTGCCGTCCTCGTCGGGCGCGACCTGGGTCGTCGCGATCAGCACCACCGAGGCCCGCGGCACCCAGCCGGCGTTGCCGCGGCTCAGGTGCGCCACCAGCACCCCGTGGCTCGCGCCGCCCCGCTCGGCCACCACGAACCCCCACGGCTGGCTGTTGCCCGAGCTCGGCGCCCACTGGGCCGCGTGCAGCAGCGTGCTGATCTGCTCGTGGGTCAGGCGGTGCTCGTCGTCGAAGATGCTCGGGCTCCACCTCGACCGCAACGGCTCCACCAGCTGCTCTGCCCCCGGCATCGGTGCGTGCTCCATGCCGCTCAGTATCCCGGGGGGTTGTGGAGGGTTGGTGGGCGGCCGGTCGCCGACAGTTTCACCGGCCGGCCGGTGGAACTGTCGGTTGGACGATGAAACTTCGTACTCCAACCGACAGTTCTCTCGGCCGGCCGGTGAAACTGTCCCGACGCCCCAGCCCACCAACCCTCCACACCCGGGCCGAGCGGAGCATCACCAGGCAGGGGCGGTGCCGGTGGAGTGGGTGACGTAGCCGAGGAACGCAGCGAGGTCGTCGAGGTCCTGGGGGCGCTGCCAGCCGAAGGTGGTGGGACGCAGGGCGCGGTCGTGCCAGAAGTGACGGCTGCCGGCGGAGTCGGGGCGGGTGGCGACCAACCAGACGGCGGTGTCGGCGCCGTCGGCGGGCGTGCGCAGGAGCGGACCCATCACCTTGTTGAAGGTGGGCAGGCTGTCGGTGACGCCGGGCGTGGCGACCCAGCCGGGGTGCATGCTCTCGACGCGGACCTCGCCGCCGCGCAACCGGTCGGACCAGGCACCGGCCAGGACCACCTGCATGCGCTTGGTGCGCGCATAGCCCTGGACGCCGTCGTACGGCGCCTCGCGGAACTCGATCTCGTCGGGCTCCGAGCGGAGGGGGGCGGAGTACATGCCGCCCGACGACATGAAGACCACCGAGGCGCCCTCGGCGGCGCCGAGCAGCGGCAGGAGGAGATCGGTCATCAGGTGCGGGCCGAGCACGTGGGCGGCCAGGGTCAGCTCGTGCCCCTGGGGGCTCTCCTGGCGCTCCTTGGTCATGGTGCCGGCGTTGTGGACGATGCCGTGGAGCGCGTCGACGCGACCGGTGAGGTCGGCACACCAGGCGCGGACGGCGTCGAGGTCACCGATGTCGCAGATCTCCTCCACGAGGTCGGCGGTGGGGACGTCGCGACGCAGCTCGGCGGCGTAGCGCGACACCTTGTCGGGGTTGCGGCCCAGCAGGTGGACCGTCGCGCCGAGGTCGAGGAACGAGCGCGCCATCGCCTCCCCGATCCCCGAGGTGGCCCCGGTCACGACGACCCGCTTGCCGTGCATCGAGCCGGGCGCGGGGTCGGCGGGCCACCAGCGTCGGCGCAGTCCGGGGCCGATCTTGGTGTAGCCGAGCACCAGCGAGCGGTCCAGGGCGGCGTCGAGGAGGGCGGTGGGGCTCATGGTCCCAACCTAGGAGGTCCGACGAAACCCCTCCGCACCCCCACGACGGCTTGCCGCATTCGCCAGTCAGCACCGCCCCTGCCTGGGATGCTTCGCGCATGCCCCCGCACGCACCTGGTCGGCCGCGCTTCCCGGTCCCCGACCAGGGGGTGCTGGTCGGCCTCGGCGTGCTCGCGCTGCTCATCGGCTGCGACCTGGTGTTCCCCTCGCTGCTGACCGCGACCTACGCCGCGAGCGCGATGGTGGCCTCGATGCTCACCTCGGCCCGTCGTACGGCGTTCGTCGCCGTGGTCGCCGTGGTCATGGCGTTCGTCGTGGGCTACCTGCGCACCGCGACCGGCATCGGTCTCACCATCCACCCGGGCTCGGGGACCAACGAGATGGAGTGGGTCCTGCGCGCCTCGCTGGGGCTCGCCCTGGGCACGCTCGCGGTGGTGTCGGCGGTCGTGCGCGACCGGCGCGAGGAGCGGCTGCGCCGGATGACCCTCATCGCCGCGACGGCCCAGCAGGCCCTGCTCAGCTCGCTGCCCAGCTCGATCGGCGACCTGCGGATGGCCTCGCGCTACCTCTCGGCGACCAGCGAGGCGCTGGTGGGCGGCGACCTCTACGAGGTGGCCCCGACGCCGTGGGGGGTGCGGGTGATCGTGGGGGACGTGAAGGGGAAGGGGATCGAGGCGGTGCAGGTCGCGGCCGCGGTGCTCTCGGCCTTCCGCCACACCGCGGGAGACGAGCCCGACCTGTCCGAGGTCGCGAGACGGCTCGACGTCGCCATCCGGCCGCTGCTCTCCGAGGAGGACTTCGTGACGGCCCTCATCGCGGAGTTCGACGGGGACCGGGTGACCCTGGCCAACTGCGGGCACCCGGCACCGGTGCTGATCACCGACGCCACCACCCGAGCCCTGGAGCCCGAGGACGTCACCGTGCCGCTGGGGCTCGGCGCCAACCCGCTGCTCAGCATCCACGACTGGCCGGCCGACGGGCGGCTGCTGCTGCACACCGACGGGCTCAGCGAGGCGCGCGGGCACCAGGGCCTCTTCTTCCCCCTCGACGACGTGGCCGACGGGCTCTCCCGAGGCTCGCTGGACGAGGCCCTCGACGAGCTGGTGGACTCCCTGGTGCGCCACGCCGACGAGGGCATCGGCGACGACCTCGCGATCGTGCTCATCGAGCCCGCCACCCGCGTCCGGTCCTGATCGTCGTACGACGTGAGCCCGCCCCGACCCCGGCTCGCGAGATTCGCCGGTGGGAGGCGTGCTGAGTCACTAGCGTCACGACCCATGACCAAGACTGCATCGCTGGTGCGCGTCGCGATCGCCTACGCGACCGCACTCCTCGTCGCCGTCGGGTGGCTCGTGGCCGGGCCGAGCACGGGGTCCCTGCTCTGGGACAGCCTGCTGGCCGACCTGCTCGCGACGCTGGTGATCTTCGGCTTCAGCCGCGCCCACCACAACTCCAGCTTCTACGACGCCTACTGGAGCGTGGTGCCGCCGCTGCTGGTGGGCTACTGGTGGAGCCAGAGCACCGACGTCACCGACGCCCGGGCCTGGCTGGTGATGCTCGTGGTCGTCGTCTGGGCGGTGCGGCTGACGGCCAACTGGGTCTACGCCTTCCCGGGGCTGCACCACGAGGACTGGCGCTACCCGCTGCTGCGCGGGCGCGCCGGGCGCCTCGAGGCCGGCGTCGACCTGGTGGCGATCCACGTCATCCCCTCGCTGCAGGTCTTCCTCGGCTGCCTGCCGGCCTACGTCGCGGTGACCCGGCAGGGACGTGACCTCGGCTGGCTCGACGTGGTGGCGGTCGTCGTCGGGCTCGCCGCCGTGCTCCTCGAGCTCGTGGCCGACGTGCAGATGTATCGCTTCGTCCGCACCCGCGCAGCCGGGCCAGGCCATGGACCAGGGGGTCTGTGGGGCTGGTCGCGGCACCCGAACTACTTCGGTGAGCTCGGCTTCTGGGTCGCGCTGGCCCTCTTCGGCGTCGCGGCGTCGCCCGGGGACGGCTGGTGGCTGTTCGTGGGCGCGCTCGCGATGCTCGCCATGTTCCAGGGCGCCAGCATCCCGATGATGGAGGAGCGCAGCCTCGAGCGCCGGCCGGCCTACCAGGACGTCATCGACCGCGTCCCCCGCTTCGTCCCGCGTCCCCCGCGAGCCTCCCGGACGCCGCGGCCCGCACGTCGTACGACGTGACGCGGGCACGCGTGGTCGTCGCCGGGCTCGGCGACAGCGGCCTGCTGACCGCGATCCACCTGTCCCGGCACCCCGGCGTCGTCGACGTCGTGGGCATCTCGAGCAAGCCCGAGCTGGTCAGCGGCCAGGAGCTCGGGATGCGCCTCGCCCGGCCCGACGAGTGGGCCCGCGACTACCGGATCGCCTTCGACCGCTACCGCCGCCTCGACCGCGTACGCCGGGTCCACGCCACCCTGACCGGCCTCGACGTCGGCGCCCGCAAGGTCCGGCTGACGACCGCCGAGGGTGAGGAGACCGAGGAGCCCTACGACGTGCTGGTGATCTCGACCGGCGTCACCAACGGCTTCTGGCGCCGGCCCGCCCTGCAGACGCACCGAGGAGATCGGGACCGACCTGCGCGAGCCGCACGACCGGCTGGCGGCGAGTGCGTCGGTGATCGTCGTCGGGGGTGGGGCCGCGGCGGTGAGCAGCGCGGCGAACCTGGCCCGCACCTGGCCGGACAAGCAGGTCGACGCTCTACTTCCCGGGCGAGCGGGCGCTGCCCCAGCACCACCGCCGCGTGTGGCGCACGGTCGAGGCCCGGCTGACCGCGCTCGGGGTGAGCCTCCACCCCGGCCACCGCGCCGTCGTCCCCGACGGCTTCGCGTGCGACGAGATCACCGACGAGCCGGTCGCCTGGAGCACCGGGCAGCCGCCCGCGAGGGCCGAGGCCGTCGTGTGGGCGATCGGCCGGGTGCGCCCCAACACCGGCTGGCTCCCCCCCGCCCTGCTCGACGAGCACGGCTTCGTCCGGGTCGACGCCGACCTCTCGGTCCCGGGCCACCCGGGGGTCTTCGCGCTCGGCGACGTCGCCGCGACCGACCCGCTGCGCACGTCTGCGCGCAACCGCGCCGACAAGCTCCTCGCCGCCAACATCCGCGCCCACCTGGCCGGACGCGCGTTGCGGGGTTACCGGCCACCCCGCCGCCGTTGGGGCTCCGTGCTGGGCTTCCAGCCCGACGGGCTCCAGGTCTTCACCGCCACCGGCCGGGCCTTCCGCTTCCCGGCCTGGTCGATCCGCACGGTGCTGCAACCCCTGATCGTGCGCCGCGGCATCTACGGCGGCCTGCGACGCCCGTCACCCGGCCCCTGACCCGGCCCCTGACCCGGCCCGTCGTTTCCGCCGCGCCGGCACCCCCGACCTGTCACGCTCGGCGCACGGGCTCCTCGGGGACCTCGCCCATCCCGACGCCGGCACACCCGGCGCACCCCACCCAGGAGTCCCCTTGAAGCGCCTCACCCTCGCCGTGGCAGCCGTCGCGGCCCTCGCCTCGCTGGCCGCCTGCTCCAGCGACTCCGACACCGACGGCCCGGCGGCCGCGCCCGCCTCGGCCACCGAGGACACGGGCGACGCGCCGACCGAGGAGGCGCCCGACGAGACGGGCACCGAGACAGGCACTGACACAGGCTCTGGGGACGACCGCTTCGCGGTGGCCCTCACCCAGGCCTCCGACCTCTTCGCGGTCCTGCAGACCCAGGGCGACGTCAACCCGACCAGCACCGAGGAGGCCAACGCCGCCGCCGGGCTCGACGACACGACGCCCCTCGTCTTCGCCGACTACTCCGTCCTCGAGGACGGGTCCGGGGGCTCGCTGTGCCTGCTGTCCGACACCGGGACCTACATCGCGGTCACCTACGTCGGGGACCTCGGCGAGGTCGACCTGGGCGACGGCGAGTGCAGCTATGACACCGCCGATGCGCTCGTCGTCGGCGACCTGGCCACGGACGAGTGGAGCCTGGGTGCCGAGCTGATGGGCGACCTGGTGCCCACCACCGTCTTCGGCTGACCCGCACCGACGACGAGGGCCGGACACCCATCCGGGTGTCCGGCCCTCGTCATGTGGAGCTGGTCGATCTCTACCTGATCTGTGCGCGAGGGGGGATTTGAACCCCCACGCCCTTTCGGACACTGGCACCTGAAGCCAGCGCGTCTGCCGTTCCGCCACTCGCGCATATGTAGCCGTGCAAGGCTATCCCAGCCGGTGACCACGGCCCAAACCGGGCCGGAGGGTGCACGAGTCCGGGCCGGTGCACCGATACGATCGTCGGACCCCGTCGCGGTGTCGGGGTCTTCGTCATGCATGCGGAAGGAGGCGACGTGGGAGGTCTGCAGCGCTTCGAGCAACGGCTCGAGCAGATGATCTCGGGTGCCTTCGCCCGGGCGTTCCGTTCGGCGGTGCAGCCGGTGGAGATCGCGGCGGCGCTCCAGCGCGAGTGCGACAACAACGCCCAGATCCTCTCCCGCGACCGTCGGCTGGTGCCCAACGACTTCCACGTCGAGCTCGCCCAGACCGACCTGGACCGGCTCGCGACCTACGAGGACGCGATGGCCCAGGAGCTCGTCGACCAGCTCCAGCAGCACGCCGACTCCCAGGGCTACGTCTTCACCGGCCCCGTCGTGCTCGGCTTCGAGGCGGCCGACGACCTGACGACCGGACGCTTCCGGATCCGCAGCTCGGCCCAGGCCCAGGTGACCGGCAACGCCTCCCACACCCAGGTACGCCGAGCCCACGCGCTGCTGGACGTCAACGGCACCAAGCACCCGCTGCACGCACCCGGGCTGGTCATCGGGCGCGGCACCGAGGCCGACGTGCGCATCAACGACCCCGGCGTGAGCCGACGCCACGTGGAGTTCCTCGTCACCGGCCACGGCGACGACCTGCTGGTGGAGGTCCAGGACCTCGGCTCGACCAACGGCATGCTCGTCGACGACCGCAAGGTCCCGCGGGCCACGCTCCGCAACGGATCGCGAGTGAAGGTGGGCAACACGACGATGACGGTGCGCGTGATCAGGGACGGTGCCGATGTCTGAGCTGACGCTCTTCCTCATCCGGATCGCCTACCTGGCGATCCTGTGGATCTTCGTGCTCTCGGCGATCTCGGTGATCCGCTCCGACATGTTCGGAGCCCGGGTCCCGGAGGCCGCGCGCGGCGGCGGCGGTGGCACCAAGCAGCCCAAGCAGAAGGCACCGCCCAAGCGTCGGGGCTCACCGACCCAGGTGGTCGTCACCGCCGGCACCAGCGAGGGTGCGACCGCCGCGCTGGAGGATGCCCCGATCCTGATCGGCCGCGGCTCGGACGCCGCCATCCGTCTCGAGGACGACTACGTGTCGACGCGACACGCCCGGATCGCCGCCTCCGGTGACCAGTGGTTCGTCGAGGACCTCGGCTCCACCAACGGCACCTACATCGGCACCGTCCGCATCACCCAGCCGACCACGATCACCCTCGGCACGCAGGTGCGGATCGGCAAGACGATCCTGGAGCTGCGCAAGTGAGCTCCCCGCTCCGCCTGCACTTCTCGGCGATCTCCGACGTCGGACGGGTGCGCAAGGACAACCAGGACTCCGGCTACGCCGGACCCTGGCTGCTGAGCGTCTGCGACGGCGTCGGCGGTGCCGCCCGCGGTGACATCGCCTCCGGCACCGCGATCCAGCAGCTGCGCGAGCTCGACGCCGAGCCGGTCGACGCCGCGGAGTCCGGCTCCGGCCTGCTCGACCGGGTGACGGACGCGCTGCACCAGGCCCACGTGCGGATCGGGGGGCTGGTCGACGCCGATCCGGCGCTCAACGGCACCAGCACCACGGCGACGGTCGCCCTCTTCGACGGGTCGCGCATCGGCATCGGCCACGTCGGCGACAGCCGGGCCTACCTCTTCCGCGACGGCGAGCTCTCCCAGCTCACCAAGGACCACACCTTCGTCCAGTCGCTCATCGACGAGGGCCGCATCACCGAGGAGGAGGCGCGGGTCCACCCGCACCGCAACCTGATCCTCAAGGCGCTCGACGGGATGCACGAGGCCGAGCCCGACCTCTTCGTGATCGAGGTCGTCGAGGGGGACCGGCTCTTCCTGTGCAGCGACGGCGCCTGCGGCGTGCTCGACGACGGTCGGCTCGCCGACATCCTCAACATGGGCAGCCCCGACTACGCCGCGGTCGAGCTGGTGCGCGCCAGCCTCGAGGCCGGCAGCTCCGACAACGTGACGTGCATCGTGTCCGACGTCGTCACGGACCAGACCGCCCGGGCCGACCCCGACATCGCCGGGCTCGAGCCGATGCTGGTGGGCGCGGCGGCCGAGCTGCGCCGGCGCACCCCCCGCGGCGCCAAGAACACCCTCTTCCGCGGGCACCGCGCGGGTGACACCGGCGAGCTCGAGCCGATCGACGCCGAGATCCCCCCGGGCCTGCACGCCATCGCCGGCGACCCGATCGACCCGGAGACCGCCCGCTACGCCCCTCGGCCCCCCGGCCGACTCCAGTGGCTCAAGCGGGCCCTGGCGCTCGCCATGGTCGTCGGCGTCGTGTGGGTGGGCGTCGCTGCCGCCTGGTCGTGGACCCAGGGCCAGTACTTCATCGGCGAGCAGGACGGCAGCGTGGTGATCTACCGCGGCATCAACACCGACCTGCCGGGGCTCCCGCTGAGCTCGCTCTACCAGACCAGCGACGTCGAGATGGACAACCTGTCCGACTACGACGCGGAGCGCGTGCGCGACGGCATCGAGGTCGCCGACCTCGAGGCCGCCCGCGAGACCGTCCAGAACCTCCCCACCCAGACGCCCTCGACCGGCGAGGCCGGCTGAGATGTCCCAGACCTCCTCCCTGATGGGCTTCGTGCACCGGCGCCGCCGCGGCGCCGAGCTCTTCCTCCTGGTGCTCGCGCTCGCCGTCGGTGTCGGCGCCTACGCCGCCGTGGGCATCGGGGTCGAGGGCAGCGTGCCGGTCGACATCGTCAGCTACGGCGGGTGGCTGGCCGCGCTGGTCGTCGCCGCCCACGTCACCGTGCGCTTCGTGGCGCCCTACGCCGACCCGGTCCTGCTCCCGCTCGTCGCCGCGCTCAACGGGCTCGGCCTCGCCGTCATCCATCGCCTCGACCTCACCGAGGACACGACCTTCGCGCAGCAGCAGCTGGTCTGGATGACCCTCGGGGTGCTGCTCTTCATCGGCGCCCTGGTGGTCCTGCGTGACCACCGCGTGCTCACCCGCTTCACCTACACCTTCGGGCTGGCGGCCATCGCGCTGCTGCTCCTGCCGCTGGTGCCCGGTGTCGGCAAGACGATCAACGGCGCCAAGATCTGGATCGGCGTCGGCCCCTTCAGCTTCCAGCCCGGCGAGGTCGCCAAGGTGCTGCTCGTGGTGGCCTTCGCCGGCTATCTCGTGCTGCACCGCGACGCGCTGGCGCTGGCCGGTCGCCGGGTCCTCTTCGTCGACCTGCCCCGCGGCCGCGACCTGGGTCCGATCCTGGCGATGTGGCTGGTCAGCCTCGGCATCCTGGTCTTCCAGAAGGACCTCGGCTCCAGCCTGCTGTTCTTCGGCCTGTTCCTGGTGATGCTCTACGTCGCCACCGAGCGACCCGGGTGGCTCGTGGTCGGCTCCGCCCTCTTCCTGAGCGGCGCCCTCTTCGCGTGGCGGGCCTTCGGCCACGTCCAGGACCGTGTCGACATCTGGCTGAACCCGATGAAGTACTACAACAACCCGACGCCGCCCTTCAGCGACCAGATCGTCGAGACCATGTTCGGCATGGCCTGGGGCGGGCTGATCGGCCGCGGCTTCGGGGAGGGCGACCCGACCCGGATCAGCTATGCCGAGTCCGACTTCATCGTGGGCACCATCGGTGAGGAGCTCGGCCTGACCGGCGTCATCGCGGTCCTGCTGATCTACGGCCTCATCGTGGAGCGGGCCCTGCGCGCCGCCCTGATCTCGCGCGACGGCTTCGGCAAGCTGGTGGCCACCGGCCTGGCCAGCGTCGTGGCGCTCCAGGTGTTCGTGGTCATCGGCGGGGTGACCCGGCTGATCCCGCTCACCGGTCTGACCACCCCCTTCCTGTCCTACGGAGGCTCCTCCCTGGTCGCCAACTGGGTGATCATCGCGTTGCTGCTGCGCATCTCCGACCAGGCCCGACGACCGATCCCGGACCTGTCCGGCGCCGACGAGGAGCCCGACGAGATGAACACCCAGGTGATCAAGCTGTGAGCGCCCCATGAACAAGCCGATCCGCACGATCTCGATGTTCTGCATGCTGCTCTTCGTGGCCCTCATGCTCAACGCCACCTACCTGCAGTTCTGGCGCGCCGACTCCCTCGACAACGACCCGCGCAACCGTCGCGTCATCGAGGCCGCCTACTCCCGCGAGCGCGGCGCGATCCTGGTCGGCCGCGAGCCGATCGCCGAGAGCGTCGCCAGCAACGACCGCTTCGAGTTCCAGCGCACCTACCCGATCCCGTTCCGCTACGCCGCCGTCACGGGCTACTTCTCCTTCTTCAGCCAGACCGCCCTCGAGCAGACCCAGAACGAGGTGCTCTCCGGTGACGACCCGCGCCTGTTCGTCACCAAGCTGGTCGACCTGCTGAGCAACGACCCCAACAAGGGCGGGAGCGTCCAGCTGACGCTCGACGCCGCCGCCCAGGACGCCGCGTTCGAGGGCCTCGACGCGCTGCCGGGCAACGTGGAGGGCTCCGTGGTCGCCCTCGACCCCGCCACCGGCCGCATCCTGGCCATGGTCTCGCTGCCGACCTACGACCCCAACAAGCTCGCCTCCCACGACCTCGACGAGGTCACCTCGAGCTATGACCGGCTCAACGCCGACCCGTCCGAGCCGCTGGTCAACCGCGCGATCGCCAAGACGCTGCCGCCGGGCTCGACCTTCAAGATCGTCACGGCCGCCGCGGCCATCGAGAGCGGCAGCTACACCGCCGACGACCTGGTGCCCGGGGGCGCGACGTACCGCCTGCCCCAGACCTCCGCCGAGAGCGGGGTCATCGACAACGAGGGCCGTGACTGCGGCACCGACCGGATCCCCTTCACCCAGGCGATGGAGAACTCCTGCAACACCACCTTCGCGGCGCTGGCCAACGAGCTCGGTGCCGAGGCGATGCTCAAGCAGGCCGAGGCGTTCGGCTTCAACTCCTCCTACCTCGACGACCTGCGGCCCCAGGCCGAGTCGGTCTTCCCCGAGGACATGAACCCGCCCGAGACCGGCCAGTCCGGCATCGGCCAGTTCGAGGTGCGCTCCACGCCGCTCCAGATGGCCATGGTGGTCGGCGCGGTCGCCAACAACGGCATCGTCAAGCGGCCCTACATCGTCGACGAGGTCCAGTCCGCCGAGTACGACGTGCTCGAGAAGACCGAGGACAGCGACCTCTCGCAGGCCATCTCGTCCTCGACGGCCGCCGACCTCACCCAGCTGCTGGTCTCCACCGTCGACAACGGCACCGCCAGCCCGGCCGCCATCCCCGGGATCAGCGTGGCCGGCAAGACCGGCACCGCCCAGAGCGGCATCGACGACGTGCCGCCCTACGCCTGGTTCGTGTCCTTCGCCCCGGCCGACGACCCGCAGGTCGCGGTGGCCGTGATGATCGAGTCGGCCGACATCCCGCGCGGCGAGATCGCGGGCGGACAGCTCGGCGGACCCATCGCGAAGGCCGTCATGGAGGCGATCATCAATGGTTGACGAGACCGGCCCGATGCCGCCCCTGCGCTTCGCCGACGACGGTGAGCGCTACCGGCTCGACTCCCGGATCGCCACCGGCGGCATGGGCGAGGTGTGGCGGGCGACCGACACCACCCTGGGGCGCGAGGTCGCGGTCAAGCTGCTCAAGCACGAGTTCGCCGACGACGCGACCTTCCGCTCCCGCTTCGAGACCGAGGCCCGTCACGCCGCGGCCCTGCACCACCCCGGTGTCGCCGGGGTCTACGACTTCGGTGAGGCCGTTGCCGCCGACGGCTCCGAGCACCCGCGCCCCTTCCTCGTGATGGAGCTCGTCAACGGCAAGCCGCTCTCCGACCTGCTCAGGGGAGGTCACGCGCTCGACCCCGAGGTCGCCCGCGACCTGCTGGCGCAGGCGGCCGAGGCGGTCGCCGTCGCGCACGCCGCCGGGATCGTGCACCGCGACATCAAGCCCGCCAACTTGATGGTCACCACCGACCGGCAGATCAAGATCACCGACTTCGGCATCGCCCGCGCGGCCGACGGGGTCGGGATCACCCAGACCGGTCAGGTCATGGGCACCCCGCAGTACCTCTCCCCCGAGCAGGCCCGCGGCAACCCCGCGACCACGGCCTCCGACGTCTACTCGCTCGGCTGCGTCGGCTTCGAGTGCCTTGCCGGTCGCCGCCCCTTCGAGGCCGAGTCGCCGATCGCGACCGCGCTGGCCCACCTCCAGCAGCCGGTGCCCGAGCTCCCCGACGACGTGCCCGCCGACCTCGCTGCCGTCGTACGACGGGCCCTGGCGAAGGAGCCCGCCGACCGCTACCCCGACGCGGCCGCCTTCGCCGCCGCCCTGCGTGACCCTGCTGCCGCGGCGACCCAGGTCGTGGCGCCCGTGGTCGCACCCGCGGCCGTCGCGCCGGTCGCCGCCGACAGCACCCAGGTGATGGCCGCCGTGCCGCTCGCCGACGGACCGGGCACCGTCTCCACCCCGGTCGCGCCGCCCGCCGCCGCCCAGCGCCGCGCCCCGTGGGTGCCGCTCCTGGTCGGCCTGCTGGTGCTCCTGCTCGCCGCCGGCGCGTTCTTCCTGTTCACCGGGGGTGACGACACCGAGGAGCCCACGACACCCACCACGTCCAACGGCGAGCGCGTCGTGATCGACGAGAGCGCCTTCGTGGGTCGACCCGTCGACACCGTGGTCGACGAGCTCACCGATCGCGGTCTGCGCGTCGACACCCGCGAGCTCGACAACCCCGGGGACGAGACGGCCGGGCTGGTGGACGGCGTCGACCCCTCGGGCCGGCTGCAGGTCGGCGACCTCGTCGAGGTGACCTTCTGGGGCGACGCGCCCGCCGAGGAGCCGACCGAGGAGCCCACCGAGGAGCCGACGCCGGAGCCGGAGCCGACGCAGGAGCCCACCCAGGAGCCCACGCTGGTCCCGACCGAGGTGCCCACCGAGACGACGCCTCCCGCGGAGACGACGCCGCCGGCCGAGACGACCCCGCCGGCCACGACGACGCCTCCCGCCTCGAGCACGCCGCCGGCGGTGCAGGGCTCACCGACCAGCAGTGCCCCCGCGGCCGCGACCGCCGAGTCGACGACCGCCGGGAGCAGCACCCGATGACCACGTCGGGTCCGACCCTCATCGGGGGCCGCTACGAGCTCGGCGAGCTGTTGGGACGCGGCGGCATGGCGGAGGTCCGCAAGGGCACCGACCGGCGCCTCGGCCGCGTGGTCGCGGTCAAGCGGCTGCGCACCGACCTCGCCGGCGACGACACCTTCCAGGCCCGCTTCCGCCGCGAGGCGCAGTCGTCGGCCTCGCTCAACCACCCCTCCATCGTCGCGGTCTACGACACCGGCGAGGAGCCGTCCACCGACGGGTCGGGCGTCGCCCAGCCCTACATCGTGATGGAGCACGTCGCCGGCCGCACGCTGCGCGACATCCTGCGCGAGGGTCGCAAGATCCTGCCCGAGCGGGCCCTCGAGATCACCAGCGGCGTCCTGGCCGCCCTCGACTACAGCCACCGCGCGGGCATCATCCACCGCGACATCAAGCCCGGCAACGTCATGCTGACGCCGAGCGGCGACATCAAGGTGATGGACTTCGGCATCGCCCGCGCGATGAGCGACGCGTCCTCGACCATGACCCAGACCGCGGCCGTGGTCGGCACCGCCCAGTACCTCTCCCCCGAGCAGGCGCGCGGCGAGACCGTCGACTCGCGCTCCGACGTCTACTCCACGGGCTGCCTGCTCTACGAGCTGCTCACCGGCCGACCGCCCTTCGTCGGGGACAGCCCCGTCGCCGTGGCCTACCAGCACGTCCGTGAGCCCGCCGCGCCCCCGTCGGACCACGACACCGACCTCCCGCCCGAGATCGACACCATCGTCATGACGGCCCTCGCCAAGCGGCTCGAGGAGCGCTACCAGTCGGCGGCCGCGATGCGCGCCGACATCGAGCGCTACCTCTCGGGCCGGCCCGTGCAGGCGGCGGTCCTCCCCGGCAACGAGACCACCCGCGTCGTCCCCGTCGTCCCACCGCTGGTCGCCGGAGCCGGTGGCGACGACGCGACGGGCACCGGGCTCGCCCCGGCGGCCACCGCGCCCCGCCCGCCGATGCCCGTGGCCGCCGAGGACGACCCGCGTCGCCAAGCCCGCCTGCTCGTCACGCTCGGGGTCCTGGTGCTCGGGCTGATCGTGGCGGCCGCCTACTTCGTGCTCCCGGCGATGTTCGAGAGCCCGCCCGAGCAGAACCAGGTGCCCAGCCTCGTCGGCGAGAGCCTCGACGCCGCCAGGCAGGCCATCGGCGACGCCGGGCTGAGCGTCGGCGACATCAGCTATGAGGACAACGACTCGGTCCGCGAGAACCACGTCATCAGCCAGGACCCCAACCGGGCGCAGTACGTCGCCCCCGGCACCGCCATCGACCTCCTGGTCTCCTCGGGCAAACCGACCGTCGTGGTGCCCTCGGTCGTCGGTCAGCTGCGCGGTGACGCCGCCACCCAGATCCGCGCCGCGGGGCTGAAGGTGATCGTCGAGGAGCGCGACAGCGACGAGGACAAGAACCAGGTCCTGGAGGTCGCGCCGGCGGCGGGCGGCGAGGTGCCGCTCGGCACGGTCGTGACCATCTACTACTCCGACGGCCCCGAGCGCATCCCCGACGTCGTCGGCGACATGCAGGACGTCGCGGAGCAGAAGATCCGGGCCGCCGGCTTCTCCCCCGTCGTACGCCCGGACGACGCGTCGACCGAGCCCTCCGGCACCGTCACCGACCAGTTCCCCGGCTCCAAGACGGCCGACCAGGGCTCGGAGGTGATCATCTTCGTCTCGACCTTCGTCGAGCCGACCCCGACACCCACGCCGAGCCCGAGCGACGTGCCCAGCGACGGCGCCACCGAGGAGCCGCCGCCGGAGTCGCCGCTGCCCACAGACCTCCCCAGCCGCCCGGCCGGTCCGGGCGCACGACGGTGAGCCTGCCGGGGTGACGGTGCTCCGCGAGCTGCGCGGCTCGGTGCTCGACGGCGCGCTCGTGGTCGTCGACGCCCTGCGGCTGCTCGCCCGGCACTGGCCGGCGCTGCTGAGCATCTTCCTGCTGGGCCTGGCCGTCCGCAACGCCGCCATGTGGGCGGCGGTCCTGCTCGGCCGGGAGCACCCGGTGCTGGCCTCGCTGCTGGTGCCCGTCGCGCCGCTCGCCATGGTCATCAGCCTCGTGCTGATGCTCCGGGTCGCGGGCTCCTCGACGCTCTGGACCCACGCCAGGTCGCCCGCGCCCGACGTCCCGGCGCGGGTCGCCCGTCGTGAGCGACTGGCGCTGCTGGCCTCGGCGCTGGTCCCGTTCCTGACGGTCTACGCGCTGCAGGGCTACCTCGACGCCGACCGCGACCAGTTCATCAACGAGAGCTACGCCGACGAGTTCGCCTCCGACTCGCTCTTCGGCGGCGGCGGGATCGACGACCGCACCCTCCTGACCGTCACCACCTGGCAGGTCGGGCTCGTGGTCGGGGCCCTGCTCCTGCGCGGGGTGATGGACCGGCTCGACCTGGCGCGCCGGCACACGGCCTGGGCCTTCCTGGCGGCGCTCGTGGAAGTCACCTGGTTGACCTGGCTCGCCGCGCTGCTGACCTCGCGCTGGCGCGACGCCGGTGGCTGGCTCGGGGACCGGGTGGCGCTCAGCGCGGTCGCCGAGACCTGGCAACGCCTCACCGGCGCCCTCGGGCCCCTCACCGCGCCCGTGCGAGCCGTCGGGGACGTCCTGGTCGGCATCGTGACCGGGATCAGCGACATCGTGGTGACCCCGGTCGCCTGGCTGACGGTCGGGGCGGTCGTGCTGGCCGGGGGGCTGCAGGAGAGCCGGCGAGCCAGGATCGAGGACCACCGGGTCGTCGTCCGCGCCCGGGAGCGCGTGGGTGCCCGCCTGCACCAGCGGCTCGGACACCTCGCCGGTCACCGGGCCTGGCGACCCGAGCGGGTCACCGACCTGCTGGGGCGTCGCTTCGAGGACCTCGTGGCCGGCGTGCGCACCCTCGCCCACGCCGGACTCGTCCCGGTCCTGACCTTCTCCCTGGTCCTGGGGCTGGCCCAGCTCGCCGAGTGGGGGGCGGGGCTGCTGCTGCGCGCGCTGGTCGGACCCCGGGACCCCGACACGATGGTGGCCTTCTCGCCCTACCTGGAGGTCGCGACCCGCGGTGTCTACACCGTGGTGATCGTGGTGCTCGTCGCGGCCGCGGTCTCGCGGCTGCTGACCCGTCGGCTCCACGAGGAGCAGGAGGAGACAGTCAGCCGGCCAGGCTGATCTCGGCCACCTCCGGGGCCTCCCACCACAGCCGCACCCGGTCGGGCTCGGCCTCGTCGTCGGTGACGACGAGCACGGAGACCTCGTAGGTCGGTGGCCGTGCGGGCTGGTCCTCGGCGCGGGTGCCGTCGTACTGCGGTCCGGGCCGGTCCTCCGGCTCGCACGACGGTCCCGGGACGCTCGACCCGCCGAGGGTCGTCCCCACCGCGACGGCCTCTCGGCCCCGGCTGTCGACGAGGGAGACCTCGCACACCCCGAGCGGCACCTCCGGGTCGACGTCGAAGCGCAACCGCACCTCCCACACCGCACTGCCGGCGACCGGCACGAGGGGCTCCGGTCCGTCGTAGCCCTCGACCTGCGTCGCGGGGACGACCTCGAGGAGGGTGACCGTCAGGTCGCGACGCTGCGCCGTGCCCTCGGAGTCCTCCCACCCGTCGGCGAGGCGCAACGGCTCACCCTGGACGCCGGCGGTCACGTCGTGGAGCTGCTCGGGCCACCAGAAGATCTGCAACCGGCTCGCCGTCGCCACCAGCACCAGCGCGAGCGCGAGGGGCAGCACCAGCAGCCAGCGCCACCTCATGACGGCTCCTCGGCGTCGGGGTCGGCCGGGTCGTCGTCGCCCAGGGTGGGGTTGTCGACCTCGTAGGGCGGCGCGACCGCGAAGGCCTCCGCGTCGGCGTCGGTCAGGCCGAGGTCGATCTCGGCGAGCGCGTCGAAGCGGGTGTCCCGGGAGAGCCGCGCCAGGCGCAGGTCGAGCGTCGGGAGCGCGTCGGGCGGCACCTCGACGAAGACCGTGCAGTGCGCGGCCAGCCCGGGCGGGCTCTCGGTGCAGGAGTTGGTGTTGCGACCCACGAGGCCCCACACCCGGCCCTCGGCGTCGCCGAGCTCGGCGAAGGTGATCTGTGCGTTCTCCTCCGTGGGCACGACGGTGTAGCGCACCACCACCCACAGACCGGGGGTGACGTCCTCGCTGCCGTACTGCTCGACCCGCGTCGTGCCGAGCACCTCGTCGACCCGCACCGTCGCCGTGCGCAGGTCGATCGTGTCGCCCACCGCTCCGCGGCGCACGTGCGGCTCGGCGACGGGGTCGGCGTCGTCGTCGGGCAGCCAGCCCTGGAGCAGGGAGCCCGCGACGAGCAGGGCCAGCGCGACGGCGCCCGTGCCCCCCGTCCGGGCCACCGTCCGGGCCGCCGTCCGGGCCAGCGTCCGGGTGGGCGTCCGGACGGGCGTCCGGACGGGAGTCGCCATCAGAACCCCTCCGGCTCGGGTCGCAGCTCAGGCAGCGGCGCGACGTCCAGGGTGACCCGGGCGACCGGGGCGGGGTCGAACCAGCCGAGGTCGCCGTCGAGGGCGCTCTCGCGGCGCACGTGCTCGAGCAGGGTCACCGTCATCCGCTCGGGCACGGCGTCCTCGTCGACGACGAAGGTGATCTCCACGTCGTAGCGCAGGCCCGGCCCCAGCCCGAGCAGCGACGACCCGTCGGCCGTGACCTGGACCCCCGCCTCGGGGACCTCGACCGGGGAGCCGAACTGGTCGTAGGCGCCGGTCAGGTCGGCGGTGATCGCATCGGTGAGCGGGGTCGAGGTGACCGACTCGGGAGCGGTGGCCTCGAGCTGTCCGGTGACCACGACGAAGGCCTGACCGGGCTCGGCGTCGCGGCCGGCGAGCACGAACTCCGCCCGCGCAGCGTCCAGCCGCACCCGGAACGGCGTCGCCTCCACCTCGGTGCCCGGCGCGACCTCGACCGCGCCTCCCGGCGTCGAGCGCGCCCAGCCGCCCGCCAGCGTGGTCGCGAGCAGCACGGCGACGAGGCCAAGGACCAGGACCGTGGCGCCCGGGTGGGCACGCACGAGTGCCGCGGGCGAGGGCAGCTCCCGGGTCGGCACGGGGCGAGTCTAGGGCGGCGCCGGGCCGTCCGGCCCCGGCCGCGCCTCAGCGCAGCGGCTGGGCGTAGCTGCGGCTCAGCAGCCCGTCGTAGGCCGGGGCCTCGACCGAGTCCTCGGGCTCGAAGGCCCAGCCCACCGAGATGTCGGGGATCTCGGCGCGGGCGAGGTAGTAGGCGACGTCGGCGTCGTTGAAGACGGTGTTCTCCAGCTCGGCGGGGTCGCCGACCGCCTCGATCACGTAGGGCTGCGCGTAGGGCACGCCCTGGAGCAGCACGGCGTTGCCGTGGCACTTGATGCCGGTCGTCGTCACGACCCGCTGACCCTGGATGGTCACGGCGGTGGCGCCGCCGCGCCACATCGCGTTGACGACCGCCTGGATGTCCTGCTGGTGCACGACGAGCAGGTTGCGGTCGCGGGTCGTGGAGTTGATGACCTCCTCGGAGGCGTCGGAGAGGGTGACCGAGATGCCGGCTCCGCTGCGCGGGGTCAGGCCCGCAGGGTCCTCGAGCTCCTCGACACGACGCCGGATGGTGTTGACCGCGCGGTCGTCGATGTCGGCGGTGAGGAGCTCGACCTCCGAGGTCAGCTCGTCCAGGCGCCCCTTGAGCACGTCGTACTCGTCGGCCTCGTTCTGCACGAGCGAGGCCAGGTCGGTGTAGCGGCCCGGGCGCAGGTCGGTGCCCTGGGAGTTGTCGGCGCTGATGGTGAACAGGGCCCCGCTGAGCAGGACGACCATCGGGGTGCCGAGGCGCCAGGCCAGGCGCGTGGCGCGGGTCCGGGTGGGGCGGGGAGGGAGGGCGGCCTGCTCCGGCGCGGCGGCGCGCGAGTGCTGCTCGGCGTACTCCTCGTGGTGCTCGCCGTCGGGACGCAGGTCCTCGGGGCGCGGCTCCTCGGGAGCCGGCCTGGCGGGCCTCACGTGGGAACCGGACGTCATGACGACTAAGGTAGCCCGCGATCCGTGACGAGTCGCCACGGTGGCACTGCTAGGAGGAGCACACCCGTGTCCAAGCTCAAGGCCCAGGATCCGTTCGCCGAGCCCAAGAAGCCGGTCGCGGCCGTGCGCACGGTCCTCGCGCTGCTCCTCGCCGTCCTCGGCATCGCCTGGATCATCTACTACTACGCCGTGGTCCGCGCCGACCCGCTCGCCTTCCCCGCCCCGCCGGCCGGCGACCCGAAGTTCATGGCCGACCTCAAGGACTGGAACTACCTGATCGGCTTCGGCGCCTTCCTGCTGGGCCTGATGATCTCCGCGCACCCCTCCACCCCGATGGGCCGCGGGCGCGGCGTCGTCGTCGGCATGCTCGGCTGCTTCATCTTCGGCCTGCTGTGGATCTGCACCTACTACGTGATCAGCGACGACCCGTCGAGCATCTGGGTCTTCAACGACCTGGGGCAGAAGAACCTGTTCGTCGGCATCGGCTTCATGGCGGTCGGCTTCACCTTCGCCACACGCTGGGAGTGACCCTCCCGCACCACCCGTGACGCCCGCGACGCCCGGTCCCCAGGAGGGGGCCGGGCGTCGTTGTGTCCGGGGTGGCTGCGGGGCGGCCGGGGGGACAGTTTCACCGGCCGGCCGGTGAAACTGTCGCTTGGACGATGAACCTTCGTACTCCAAGCGACAGTTTCGTACGCCGAGCCGGAGCCGACCGTGCCCACCGCGCCGTCGTACGCCGTCGAGCACCCGGCCCAGCGACCCCGCGCGCCGTCGTGTCCGGGGTAGAACGGGGTGGCTGCGGGGGTGACTTGTCCACAGGTCAGTGCACAGGTGTGGATGAATTACACGAGTGTTGTTTCCTCCACAGGCGTCTCCACAGGTGTGGATAACTCGGGGGCGGTGGGGTCGTCGGCCACGCGACGGCTGTCGGCTCGTGCGGTCTCGACGCGGCCTCGCTGGCGCTCGACCGGCTCGACCAACGACCCACGGCCCGACCAACGACCCGCGGCCCGGACCACAGCCCGACCCACGACCCGCCGCCCGGACCACAGCCCGGACCACGACCCACCGCCCGACCCACGACCCACAACCCGCACCCACGGCCGACCCACCGACCCACGGCCTCGCCGGCACGGCAGGTCGGGCGACGACGGGTTGTCAGGTGAGGACGAGGGTGCGGGCGACGATGGCGCCGGCGATGAGCAGCCCGATCAGGACGAGCGCGCCGACCTGGACCTGGGTGCGGCGCTGGCGGGGGGCGTAGACGAGGGCGGCGGTGATGGCGACGCCGCCGACGAAGCCGCCGAGGTGGCCCTGCCAGGAGATGAAGGAGCTGCCCAGCACCGTGATCAGCACGTTGATGCCGATCCAGGTGAGCAGGGTCTGCACGTTGCCGCCGACCTTGTGGGCCACGACGAGCAGGGCGCCCATCAGCCCGAAGATCGCGCCGGAGGCACCGAGGGTGGCGCTGTACTCCGCTGAGAGCCAGTAGACGAAGGCGGAGCCGGAGAAGCCGGAGAGCAGGTAGAGCGCGAGGAACCGGGCACGGCCCAGGGCCAGCTCGAGCTGGGGGCCGAAGGCGTAGAGGGCGAACATGTTGAACGCGATGTGCCAGATCTCCACGTGCGCGAACATGCTCGTGGCCAGCTGCCAGACCGAGCCGTCGGCGACGCCGGGCACATAGCTCGTGCCGGGCACCCGGCACATCGCCTCGGTCGCGCCGGGGAAGTAGCCGGTGCCGTCGCTGGTGAAGCAGGTGCCGAGGGGGCTGAGCGCGAGACGCTGGATCAGCTCGCTGCTCTTCCACCCGGTCGCCACGATGAGCACCCACACGAAGGCGTTGATGCCGATGAGGGTGATCGTGGTGAGGCCGGGGTTGGTCGGCCGGACCCCGCCGTACGCCGTGCGGCCGGCGCGGGTGCTCCTGGCACCCTCGGCGACGCAGGCCGGGCAGTGGAAGCCCACCGAGGCCGAGTGCATGCAGTCAGGGCAGATGACCTTGTCGCAGCGCTGGCAGTGGACGTAGGACTCCCGCCCGGGGTGCCGGTAGCACGCGGACTCCGGGACCCCGGGGACGGGAGCAGGGTGCTCGTTCAGGAACCCACGACCTCGACGGACTCGATCACGACGTCGTCGAGGGGACGGTCGCCGGGACCGGTGGCGGTGGTGCCCACGGCGTCGACCACGTCGCGGCCGGCCTGGTCGGCCACCTCACCGAAGATCGTGTGCTTGCGGTTGAGCCACGGGGTGGCGCCCAGGGTGATGAAGAACTGCGAGCCGTTGGTGCCCGGGCCGGCGTTGGCCATCGCGAGCAGGTAGGGCTTGTCGAAGGTGAGCTCGGGGTGGATCTCGTCCTTGAAGGTGTAGCCCGGACCGCCGGTGCCGGTGCCGAGGGGGCACCCG
Source organism: uncultured Actinomycetota bacterium (assembly GCA_963827195.1). Lineage (GTDB taxonomy): Bacteria > Actinomycetota > Actinomycetes > Propionibacteriales > Nocardioidaceae > Nocardioides. Next base: position 66,572 of record CAWGZT010000008.1, on the reverse strand, counting down.
CCCTGGATCATGAAGCCCTCGATGACCCGGTGGAAGCCGAGGCCGTCGTAGAAGTTGCCCGTGCGGCCGTTGCCGGCGTCGTAGGACTTCTCACCGGTCGCCAGACCGACGAAGTTCTCGACGGTGGCGGGGGCGTGGTTGGGGAACAGGTTGACGGTGATGTCGCCCCGGTTGGTCTTGAGGATGGCCTGCTGGTCAGCCATGACTGCCTTTCACGTGGACTACGGGCGGAATCGTGCTGCCCGATCCTCCCACGCACCCCAAGGCGCGGGGTGTGACGGGCGGGCTCTCGGGGTACGGGGAGGACGACATCCACCCCAGCGCCTCTCCTCGTCGCCCGTCGACGAGCATCGTGACCCTGGGGGTGGTCGCCCCACCCGCCCCGTGGTTGGGTAGAGGTACCGCTGACAAAGGAGTGCTCCCCATGGGACTGCGCAAGAACAAGTCGCTGCTCGACCAGGCCATCGACCACGCGAACGACTACGTCGAGGCCGCCAAGCCCCACGTCGAGGCCGCCTACGGGTCCGCACGCGACTTCGTGCAGGACACCGCGCTCCCCGCGCTGGTCGACGCCCGTGAGAAGGCCGCCCCGGTCATCGCCGACGCCCGTGACAAGGCCACGCCCGTGATCGCCTCCGGCGTCGCGCTGGCCGGCGCGAAGGCGACCGAGGCCCGTGAGAAGGCCGGCCCGGCCCTCGCCGAGGCCCGCGACCGCGCGAGCACCAAGGCCGCCCCCCTGCTCGCCTCCGGTCAGGCCCTCGCCACCGAGAAGGCCAACGCCGCGCGCACCATGGCCGACGCCAAGGTCGCCCAGCTCAAGGGCGAGCCCGAGCCGGCCAAGGGCTCCAAGCTCAAGAAGCTCGTGCTCTTCACCGCCATCGCCGGCGGGGTCGCGTTCGTCGCCAAGAAGCTCCAGGGCGGCAAGGCCGAGAGCAACAACTGGCAGTCCTCCTACGTGCCGACGCCGCCCCCCAGCGCCTCCTCCAGCGCCGCCCCGACGCCGAGCCAGGCTGCCGCGCCGGCCGAGGACAGCGGCGGCTCCTCGCCCGACGAGGCCCTGGCGGACGCCGCCGAGGCCCCCCACCCGGTCACCACGCCCGACGAGCCCGCCGAGGTCGTCGACCTCGAGGAGCCGAAGGGCTGACCCGCACCCCCGCACGACGTACGACGACCCGACCCGTCACCGCTGAGGTGGCGGGTCGGCGTCATTTCCGGTCGCGGGGCCGGTGGGCGGCGTCGAAGTCCTCGATCCAGGCGTCGATGTGCTCCCACCAGCCGAAGAGCCACTCGATGCGCTCCTCGCGGCCCTCGGGGATGTCGCTGCGCGAGACCTGCCACCAGCGCATCACGATCCGCTTGTCCATCGGCAGCTCGCGCCAGATGTCGCCGACGGTGAGCAGGTGGTCCAGGCCGGTGTGGGCGACGAGGACCACGTCGGCCTCCGGTGCGGCGTCGAGCGCGGCGAGGAAGCCGCCGGGCCGGGGCGCGAGGACGTTGGTCATCGCCTCGGCACGCTGCGCCATCCGCTCGAGGCCGAGGCGGCGCAGCTTGTCGATCGCCCGCTGGCGGCGCTCGGGGGTGAAGTTGCCGCCCTCGGGGAAGATCACGAACGCGTCGTCAGCGTCCAGGTCCGAGGCCAGGCGGGCGATCTGGCTCTCGAGGTCGTCCCCGGCCGCAGGGTCGGGTGAGATGAAGGACGCGGGGATGCGGCGCAGCAGCACGTCGATCACCGGGTCCCAGGCGAGGGTGTCCTTGAGGACGACGCGCGGCTCACGGCCGTACCAGTGCATCAGGGCGTGGATGAGCGTGAAGGAGTCGCCGGGGCCGGCGTGACGGCAGGCGACGAGGATCGGCACGCCGGGGTGCGCGTCGGGGGACGGCCCGTCGGTGTCGACCCGCAGCTTGAGCACCCGCTTGGCCTCGGTGAAGAAGACCCACATCACGCCCTGCACCAGGTCGTAGTGGATGCCCTCGAAGTAGTCGGTGCGGATGCGTCGACCGAAGCCGCTGGCCAGCCACAGGCCCAGCAGCACCGCCAGGAGCAGCGCCTCCATCGTGAGGTAGAGGACGAAGATCCACGCCAGCCGCAGCGCCCTCCAACGCCCCGGCAGCAGGGGGGAGAGCGCGGCGGCACCGAGCAGCCACAGCGGCAGCGTGATCCACATCAGGACCGCGAGGAGCACCACGGCCGGGGCGATGACCGCCCGGCGTACGACGCGGGTCAGCACGGTGGGCCGCTCACGACCCGTGCGCCGCGAGGTGGTCGCGGCAGGCCTCGTAGGTCAGCTCGATGCGGGCCTCGACGGTGCTGAAGTCGCGGGTGCCGAAGAGGGTGTCGTCGCGCGCCGAGGTGCCGCGGGCGGGCAGCACGTGGCACTCGACGTCGTCGGGCAGCTCGGCGAGCTCGCGGGTGAAGCGGTGGCGGCGCGCGATCTCGAAGGACACCCGGGCGACCTCCCAGGGCCGCCTCGGCACGGTGAGCGGCCGGTCGATCCGGCCGACCTGGAGCACGAAGACGCGGGTCGCGCCGAGCTGCACGGCGCGCCCCAGCGGGATCGAGTTCACGATGCCGCCGTCGAGGTAGTGCTCGTCACCCACCCTGGCCGGCGGCAGGATCCCGGGCACGGCCGCGCTCGCGACCACGGCCTCCACGACCGGGCCGGAGTCGAACCAGTGCTCCGCGGCCCGCTCGATGCTCGCCGCACACACCTGGAAGCGGACGGGCAGCTCCTCGAACGTGATGTCGCCGAGCTCCTCGACGAGGCGCTGCTTGAGCGGCGCCGCGGAGTAGATGTGGGTGCCGGTCGACATCGCCCGGCGCACGGTGCGCAACGGCTTGTCGCCGTAGACCTCGCGCCCGGTCCCGTTGGCGCTGCGCCACAGGTCGAGCATCCGCTCGATGACCGCCTCGGTGGGGTCGCTGGCGACCATCGCCCCGTTGAGGGCGCCGACGCTGGTGCCGAGCACGAGGTCGGGCACGATCCCCCGCTCGAAGAGCGCGCGCAGCATGCCGACCTCCACCGCGCCCAGCACGCCGCCGCCACCGAGCACGAACGCGGTCGTCATGGCGACTAGCCGACGGGGTCGGAGGCGGGCGCGAAGGCCTCCGGGTGCTCGGCGCGCGTGCGCTGGGTCGCGCGGTGCTCGGCCCAGAAGCTCAGCACCGGGACGGTGCCGCAGAGCAGCGTGACGAGGGTGAAGCCGAGGTCCCAGCCGGCCTTGCGGGAGAGCGCGAAGGCGGTGAGCAGGAAGATCATGTAGAGCCAGCCGTGCGCGACGCCGAGGTAGGTGGTGATGAGCTCCCCGAGCTCCTGGCCGCTGGTCCCCTCCTCGAGGAGGTACTTCAGCGGGACGCCGACGAGGATCAGCACGATGAGCAGCACGCCGACGATCGTGGCCATGGTGCGATAGCGGAGGAGGGCGCCTGTCACGCCTCCGAACGTACCGGGTCGCCCTCCGGCGCCGGCTCGGGGTCCTGCTCCGCGCCGGGTGTCGTCGTCGGCGCGGCGAGGTCCTCCTCGCGCACGAAGCGCCACCAGATGAAGGCGGCGAACGCGGCGAAGACCCACCACTCGAGTGCGTAGAGGATGTTGCGCAGCGCGGTGAAGCGACCCGGTGGCGGCAGCTGCTCGAGGGTGGCGGGCGTGAGCCCGTCGGCCCCGGCGTTGGTGGCCGGCTCGTCGGCGTCGACCACGCCGTAGGCGCCGTAGAGGTCCTGGTCGACGCGCTGGATCAGGTCGCCGGTGCGCATCTGGGGCAGCACGTCGTCGGTCGGGTCGTCGTCGGCCACGCCGGTGCCCTCGGCGGGCTGGAGCCAGGCGACCACCTCGGCGGGCCCGGACGGTGGCGCGGGGGCGTCGGCCGGGTCGGCGACCCAGCCCCGCACGACCGGCAGCGCCGGGTCGCCGGCCGCCGTGCCGACGGCCAGCGGGGTGACGGCCCAGAAGCCCTCGACCCCGTCGACCTCGCGTCCCGAGACGTAGACGGTGGCCTCGGGCAGCCAGGTGCCCGCGACCCGCACGGGCTGACCGACGTACGCCGCGGGGAACGGGTCGTCGGGTCCCATCACGTCGGCGATCGGTTGCGGCGCGCGCTCGGACAGGTCCACCGCCTCGGCCGCGCGGTTGGCCTGCCAGGCGTCGTACTGCCAGACCCCCAGGGACCCCGCGACCCCCACGCACGCCAACGCCACCAGGTGCGCGCCGAGCATCCGGAAGGTGAGGTAGCGAGACACCCCTCCAGGGTACGGACCGGCACCGGACCGGACCGGCCCAGGAGTGGTGAGGTCATTTCACGGATACCCTCCCAAGCATGACGTTGAGCGCCGAGCAGGCCGTGTGGTTCCGGGCGGGGTTCACCGACATGGCCGACAACATGGGCCACGCGCTGCTGGGCAAGGACCACGTGGTGCGCCTGGCCCTGACCTGCCTGGTCAGCGAGGGCCACCTGCTGCTCGAGGACCTGCCCGGCACCGGCAAGACGATGCTCGCCCGGTCGCTGGCCAACACCGTCGAGGGCAGCCACGCCCGCATCCAGTTCACCCCCGACCTGCTGCCGACCGACGTGACGGGGGTGACCGTCTACGACCAGGCCAAGGGGTCCTTCGAGTTCCACCCCGGGCCGATCTTCCACGACATCGTGCTGGCCGACGAGATCAACCGGGCCTCGCCCAAGACGCAGGCGGCGCTGCTGGAGGTCATGGAGGAGGGGCACGTGACGGTCGACGGCGTGACCCACGACGTGCCACGGCCGTTCATGGTGATCGCCACGCAGAACCCGATCGAGCAGGCCGGCACCTACCGGTTGCCCGAGGCCCAGCTGGACCGCTTCCTGATGAAGACGTCGGTCGGCTACCCCGACGCCGAGTCGACCGAGGAGCTGCTGCTCGCCTCCCACGTGCGCGACCGCGCCGAGCTGGTGAAGCCGATGGCCTCGACGGCGTTGATCGCCGAGATGTCGGCGCTGGCCGCCGACGTCCACGTCGACCGGGCCGTCGTGCGCTACGTCCGGCAGCTGGCCGAGGCCTCCCGCGAGCTCCGGCACGTGCGCCTCGGGCTCTCGGCCCGCGGGTGCCTCGCGCTGGTGCGGGTCGCGAAGACGTGGGCCGCGTCCGAGGGCCGCACCGCCGTCGTGCCCGAGGACATCAACCGCCTCGCCGAGCCGGTGCTGTGCCACCGGCTGCTCCTGGACCCCCAGGCCCAGTTCAGCGGAGTGACGATCGGCGAGGTCATCAGCCAGCTCCTCGCGGCGGTGCCGCCGCCCCTCGACCGTGACTGACGCAGTGCTGCCGGGGCTGCCGGGGCTGCCCGTGCTACCCGTGCCGCCGGAGGAGGTGGGGGCGCGGTGATCGAGACCCGCCGCACCCGGGTGCTGCGCCGCCTGCGTCGCGGCCTGGGCGGCATCACACCGGCGGGACGCGCCGTGATCCTGCTCGGGCTGCTGAGCGAGACGGTCGCGCTGACGCTGGGCTACGCGGAGTTCCGGCTGATCGCCCTGATGTGCGGGCTGCTGGTCCTGGTCGCCCTCGTCCTGGTCGCGCTGCCCACCCGCGTGCGCGCCCAGCTCGAGCTGCGCCCGGCGCACACCGTGGCCGGCGAGACCGGCACCGGGCTGCTGCGGGTGACCAACCTGCGGCTGGCCCCGATGTACCACCCGCTGGTCAGCATCCCCCTCGACGCCGCACGCCACGACGCGACCACCCAGAGCGCCCACGTGCGGCTGCCGGTGCTGCGCCGCGGGGTGCGCGTGGAGCAGGAGATCGAGATCCCCGCCGTGCGGCGCGGGGTGCTCCAGGTCGGCCCCGCGGGTGCCCGGCGCACGGACCCGCTCGGCTTCTTCCAGCGCCACGCCGCCTGGAGCGCCCCGGTCGACCTCTTCGTGCGACCCCGCATGGTGGGTGTCGACTCGCTCGGGCCGGGCTCGGTGCGCGACCTCGAGGGCGTGCCCAGCGACGAGATCTCGATGAGCGACCTGTCCTTCCACGCGCTGCGGGAGTACGTCGTCGGCGACGACCTGCGCCACGTCCACTGGCGCTCCTCGGCGCGGACCGGGCGGCTGCACGTGCGGCAGTACCACGACACCCGGCGCAGCCACGTCGTCGTGCTCGTCGACGACACCCGCGCGGCCTACGACCACTCCGACGACCTCGAGCTGGCGCTGCAGGTCGCCGCGTCGGTCGTGCTGCGCGCCGGGCTCGACGAGTCGGACCTGACGATGCTCTGCGGCCCGCAGCAGGTCTCCGGCCCGCCGCAGCAGGTGCTCGACGCATTCTGCCTCTCGTCGTGGTCGCTGCGCGGCGACCTCGTCGTCGCGGCGCGGACGGCGGCCCTCGTCGCCCCCGACGCGAGCCAGGTCGTCGTCGTCTCCGGCGGCCTGCTCGACACCGCCCAGCTGCCCGAGGTCGCGCGCGCCTTCCCCGACGACGTCCGCCTGCTCACGCTGCGCGCCGACGGGTCCGGCGTGCCCGCCGAGCACACCCTCGCCGGTCCCCCGGTGCTCACCGTCACCGACCTGGCCCAGCTGCCCGGCCTGCTCGCGGCCTTCGTGCGAGGGGTGCGGCTGTGAGGCTGCTCCGGCGCCGTCCCGCCACCGAGGTGCAGCCCTTCCACGCCTGGGACATCGTGCTCGTGCTGGTCCTGACGATGATCGCGCTGGTCGGCTGGGAGTCGACCTTCGACGGCCAGGGCTGGTGGATCACCGGAGGGGTCGCGGCCGTGCTGGGCGCCGCCGTGGCGACCGGGGTCGTCGCCGCCCGTGGCGGGGTCGAGGTCGTCGTGCTGGTGCTGGCCTTCGGCTACTACTTCGCCAGCGGGCCGATCGTCGAGCGCGACCTGCGGCTGACCGACCTGAGCATCCTCGAGTCCGGCGTGCGCGCCACCGCCGACGCCTGGCCCGTGCTCCTCGGCACCCACCCCCCGATCGACTCCACCGGCGCCGCGCTGCTGGCGCCGGTGCTGCTCGCCCTCTTCTCCGCCGGTGTCGGCACCGCGCTGGCGCTGCGCTCCACCCGCGCCGCGCTGCCGCTGGCGCCGCCCACCCTGGTCCTCGGGATGGTCCTGCTCCTCGCCCAGCCGCAGCCGGTCTCGGTCCTGCTGCAGGGCGTCGGCTTCGGGGTCGTCGCGATGATGTGGATGCGGCTGCGGGGCCTGCGCCTCGACGAGGCCGCCCACGGCCGCGACCCGGCCCGCGCCTGGCGGATGGTCGGCAGCGTGGCGCTGGTCCTGGCCGCCGCCCTCACCGCCTCCGCGGTGGTCGGTGACCCCGCACCCGGTGAGAGGTACGTGCTCAGCCGCCAGATCGCGGCGTACGACGCGACGCGGGAGGCGACGCCGCTCGACTCGTTCCGCAGGTTCACCGAGCCGGCGCCGGGCCAGCGGGTGCCGGAGAGCAACGTGCACGACCGCAAGCTGCTCACCCTGCGTGGGGCGCCGGCCGGCGTGCGGGTGCGCTTCGCGGCGCTGGAGGACTACGACGGCAACCGGTGGCAGGCCGCCGACGACAGCGACCCGTCCCGCGAGGACGACCGCTTCCTGCGGCTCTCCTCCACCATCGACAACCCCGACGACGGCCGGCAGATCCGGGTCGCGGTCGACCCCACCGGCGACTACGCGTCGCGCTGGGTGCCGACGATCGGGGCGGTGCAGGCCTTCTCGTTCTACGGCTCGGCCCGCGAGGACGCGCAGAGCCACCTGCGCTACGACCCGGCGGCGCAGACCGCGATCATGGACGACGGGCTGGAGAAGACCGACACCTACGCCTTCACCTCCGCGATCACCGGCGGGCTGCTCAAGCGGCGGATGACCGCCTCCCCGCTGCTCGATCCCGCGCTCCAGGAGGCCGGGGCGTTCCTCGACCCCGCCATCGAGTCGTGGGCCTTCGGCGCCGTGTCTCCGATCGACGGGGTCTTCCGGGTGGCACGACGCCTCAAGCGGGTCGGGCGCTACAGCGACGGCGCGATCTTCTGGCAGTCCTCCTACACCGCGGGGCAGAGCACCGCGCGTCTCGGCGCCGGCTTCGTGCTCGGCGAGCCGACCGTCGGCAACGACGAGCAGTACGCCGCCGCCATGGCCCTCATGGCCAACCGGCTCGGCGCGCCGGCACGGGTCGTCGTGGGTGCGGTGCTGCGCGACAGCGGGGTCGTGCGCGGACGCGACGTGCAGGCCTGGGTCGAGGTGCGGATCGGCGACGGGTCGTGGCGCACGCTGCCGACCGAGATGTTCATGGGCGACCGGGCGCCGCGGCGTGTCGGGGTCGAGAACACCCTGCCGCCGCGGGCCTTCCCCGACCCCCCGGCCGCCCCGCAGCAGCCCGAGATCGAGGAGGAGCCCGCGGCCGAGCCACCGGAGCCGCCGGCGCCGGACGCGGCCGACGCGGCCGGGGACGGGGTCCCCTGGGGACTCGTCCTGCTCGTGCTGGCCCTCGGCGCGCCCGTCGTCGTACCTGCGGTGAAGGCGGTGCGGCGCCGGCGTCGCCTGGCCGCGCGGCGCGTGACCCGGCGCTATGCCGGCGCGTGGCTCGAGCTCGTCGACCACGCCCGCGACCTCGGCGTGCCCGTGGCTCCCGGGCTGACCCGGCCCGCCGAGGCGCGGGCGGTGCAGGCGGGGTCGGGGTCCGGGTCGGGAGCCGGTTCGGTGGCGCTCGTGGACCTCGCCCGGGAGGCCGACCGGCAGATCTATGCCGCCGAGTCCCCCGAGGCCGGCGACGCCGCCGAGTTCTGGTCGCTCGTGCGGTCCCAGCGCTCGACGCTCGGCACCCGGGTCGCGCCGTGGCGGCGCGCGTGGGCGCTCTTCAGCCCCGCCAGCCTCCGGCGCGGCCCGGGCTCCTGACCTGCCACGATCACCCCATGACGAACCAGCGGGTCCACCACCTCAACTGCGGCACCATGACGCCGCTCGCCGGGGACCGGATGGTCGCCCACGTGCTCCTCGTGGAGCGCGACGAGGGGCTGCTGCTCGTCGACACCGGCTTCGGGTCGGCCGACCTGGCCGAGCCGCGCCGGCTGGGCCAGCCGTTCCGGGCCGTCGTACGACCGGCGCTGGACGTCGCCGAGACGGCGCTCGCGCGGCTGCGGGCCCTCGGCCACGACCCGGGCGACGTCACCGACATCGTGCTCACCCACCTCGACCTCGACCACGTCGGCGGCATCGGGGACTTCCCGCAGGCGCGCGTGCACGTCCACGCCACCGAGCTCGAGGCCGCGCTGCACCCGACGCTGCGGGAGCGGGCGCGCTACGTCGCCGGGCAGTGGGCGCACGACCCCGTCTGGGTGCGGCACCGGGAGGGCGGGGACGCCTGGTTCGGGCTGGAGTCCGTCACGGCCCTGGGCGACGACGTGGTCATCGTGCCGCTGCACGGGCACAGCCGCGGGCACAGCGGGGTCGCCGTACGACGCCCCGACGGTCACTGGCTGCTGCACGCCGGCGACGCCTACTTCCACGCCGGCGAGAAGCGGACCCCGCCGTCCTGCCCACGACCGCTGCGGGTCTTCCAGTCCGTCCTGGCCCACGCCGACAAGCAGCGTCGGGCCAACGCCGAGCGGATCCGGGAGCTGCACGCCGCCCACGGCGGACCGCACCCCGGCCAGGGCGAGGTCACCGTCTTCAGCGCCCACGACGCCGGCGAGCTCGCCGCCCTCCAGGCCTGAGCGCGGCCGCGAGGGTCAGCCCTGGCAGACCGCGAAGGGCAGCTGGCGCTCACGGGTGAGCCGCGCGGCCAGGGCGGGGTCCGGCATGACGTAGCCGATCCGCCCGCCGATCGGGTCCGCCACACCCTCCGCGAAGCCGAGCCCCAGCTCGGGCTCGGTCGCCGGCAGGTTGCCCGCGAGCCGCATCCGGTCGAAGGCGTCCTCGCGCTCCGGGCCGAGCCGCACCGTGGCCAGCTCGCCGCCGAGGGTCACGCTGAACATCTCGACCGGCGAGAGCGCCGCCAGGTCGCCGGCCGGCACCGCGGCCAGGGTGTCGGGGTCGGCGCTGAACGCCTCGTCGAAGGCCAGGCAGTCACGCTCGACGTAGGTCGCGTTGGCCGCGGCCGGTCCCACCAGCGCGACGAGGTCCTCCGAGACCGCCCAGCTCGCCTCGGGGTCGTCGGTCACCCCCAGCGTCACCAGGTGCAGGGCCGCGTCGGTCTCGGCCCCGGCCAGCGGGCCGACGCCGGCGCGCACCGCCCGCTCGACCCCGCCCATCGCCAGGTCCTCGCGCAGCGCCAGCACGAAGCCGTCGCCCGCCGGTCCGCTGAAGGTGGCCTCCCAGCGCACGTCGTCACGGGTGAAGCCGTAGTCGGCCCCGAGCCGGGCGTCGACCTGGCGCAGCAGGCCCTCCGAGAGCAGCGGGGCGCGGACAGCGGCGCGACGCCAGAAGCGTGCGCGCACCGGCGCCGGGTCCTGACCGGTGAGCTCGGAGGCCCCCAGCAGCAGGCGCACCTGGTCGAAGTCGGTGACCGAGAGCGTCGTCGCGTCCTGCGGCACGAGGGCCAGCACGGCCTCGGCCGCGTTCAGCTCCGGGTCGTACGCCGGGGGGCCGTCGTCGACGAGCGCGTCGAGGGGAGGTGCCAGGGTCGGCTCGGGCCGGTCCGCGCTGCACCCGCTCGTGGCGGACACGGAGACCAGCGCCGCCGTCAGCAGCACGGCTGCACCCCAGGACCTCACCCACGCAGTTTGCCACCAACGGCCCAGCGCCGCCGACTCCTCGGGGATCTCGGTCCACGGTCGCTAGGGTCGTGGCCCATGAGCCAGCCGCACCGCGCCGCGCGCTTCGAGCGCCGCGTCCGTGGCGTCGTCGCGCAACAGCTCGCCTCGCGGGGCTGGACACCGCGGGTCGTGCCGTTCACCGGCTACGGCGCCGACGGCTGGGTGCGCGTGCTGGCCCGGGTGCTGCTCACGCCCCCCGGCACGCCGCGCGCGGCACGCACCGACGGACGTGGGTGGCGACGCTTCGTCTCCACCTCGGCCGCCGGCGTGCCGGTCTCCATCGAGGTCGCCGGCCGCACGCACACCGTGACCAGCGGCCCGGACGGCTACCTCGACACCCGACTCGACGCCGACCTCGCCCCGGGCTGGTCGAGCGCGTCGCTGCGCGTCGGCGACGCACCCCCGGTCACCGCGCCCCTGCGGGTCGTGGGCCCGGGCACGACCCTCGGCCTGGTCAGCGACCTCGACGACACCGTGATCATCACGATGCTGCCCCGCCCCCTGCACGCCTTCCGCAACGCCTTCCTGGTGCGCGAGGACGAGCGCCGCGCGGTCCCCGGGATGGCCGACCTCTACGCCGACGTCGTCGACAGCAGCACCGACGTGTTCGTCGTCTACCTCTCCACCGGTGCCTGGAACACCGCACGCCCGATGAGCGACTTCCTCGCCCGCCACTCCTACCCGCCCGGTCCGCTGCTGATGACCGACTGGGGCCCCACCGCCGACGGCTGGTTCCGCTCGGGCCAGGCCCACAAGCGGGCGACCCTGGGCCGGCTCTTCGAGGAGCTGCCCGACCTGCGGTGGCTGCTCGTCGGCGACGACGGCCAGCACGACCCCACCCTCTACGCCGAGGCCGCCACCGCCCACCCCGACCGCGTCCTGGGAGTCGCGATCCGCCAGCTCACCCTCACCGAGCAGCTCGCCCAGGGCACCACCGCCGACCCCGGCCCCGAGCAGCAGGAGGCGTCGCGCCCGATCACCGTGCGGGCCCCCGACGGCACCGGTCTGGCTGCTGCCCTGCGTGAGCGGGGCATCGTCCTCGGCTCCTAGGGCTCCACCCGATGGGACGAGGCGCGGGCGACGCGGTCGATCAGCGCAGGTTGCAGAACCGCTCGACCTTGGCGGTGGGGCCGGCGACGATCAGCTGGTCGTGGCGCTCGATCCCGGTCTCAGGTCTGGCGTAGGTGAAGTCCTCACCGAGGCGTTTCACCCCCACGACGGTGACGCCGTGGTGGAGGCGGGGCGTCGACTCACCCAGCGTCTTGCTCCACGTCTCCTGCGGAGCGTGGCACCGGGCGATGGAGAACTGGTCGTCGAACTCGATGTAGTCGATCATCGTGCCGGTCAGCAGGCGGGCGACCCGCTCACCCATCGCGGACTCGGGGTAGACGACGTGGTGGGCGCCCACCCGCTCGAGGATCGCGCCGTGCTTGCGGGTGATCGCCTTGGCCCAGATGTCCGGGACGCCCGCCTCCGCGAGGGCCAGGACGGTCAGGACGCTGGCCTCGATGTCGGTGCCGATGGCGACGACCGCCCGGTCGAACTCGCTGACTCCGAGCTGCCGCAGCGCCTCGTCATCGGTGGCGTCGGCCTGCACGACGTGGGTGAGCTCGTCGGCCCACCGCGCGACCAGCGACGCATCCTCGTCGATGGCGAGGACCTCCTGACCGAGGTTGACCAGCGACTGCGAGACGGCGGTGCCGAACCTGCCCAGCCCGATCACGACGACGGACACCGAGCCTGCCTTCTTGCTCCTAGCCAACAACGGGGCGCTCCTCGGGTAGGTGGTAGTGGCGGTGCCGGGTCTTGTAGGCCAGGGCGGCCGCGACGGTGATGGTGCCGACCCGACCGACGTACATCAGGACCATCAGGGTCATCTCCGCCACGGGCGGGAGGTCGGGCGTGATGCCGGTGGAGAGGCCCACCGTGGAGAAGGCCGAGATCGTCTCGAACAGCACGACGTCCAAGGCATAGTCGGTGCTCACCAAGATGACCATCGTGCCGGCGCTGATCGCGGCGACAGCGAGGAGCGCGACGGTCAGGGCCTGGCGCAGGGTGCTGCTGGGGATACGTCGGTGCGCGATGTTGGTGTCCTGCTCGCCGCGGACCTCCGACCAGATGACGTAGGCAAGGAGGAAGAACGTCGTGACCTTGATGCCGCCCGCGGTGCCGCCCGATCCACCCCCGATGAACATCAACACGTAGTTGACGGCCATCGTCTCGGGGGTGATCTGGCCGTAGTCGACGCTGTTGAACCCGGCGGTCCGTGGCACGACGCCGCCGGTCACACCGCCGACGATCTTGCCCCAGGTGTCCAGCGGCCCCAACGTGGCTCCGTTGCCCCACTCCAGTGCGAGGAAGGCCAGCGTCCCGAGCACGAGCAGCAGCAGGGAGCCGTAGACGGTGAGCCGGGTGTGCACGGTCCACAGGGCGGGGCGCAGCCACCGCCGGCGCAGCTCGAAGAGGACCGGGAAGCCGAGGCCGCCCACGATGACGGCTACGCAGATGGGGAGCATGATCCAGGCATCCCCGACGAAGCCGATCAGGTTGTCGCTGTAGAGCGCGAAGCCTGCGTTGTTGAACGCGGACACCGAGTGGAACGCACCGTGCCACAGGGCATCACCCCAGCCGTCGTCGTACTCGCGACGGAACCGGACGGTGAGGACGAGCGCGAACGCCGCCTCGAAAGCCAGCATGGTGACGGCGATGCGGCGGACGACGCCGCGGACGTCGCCGATGTTGAGCGTGTGGGTCTCGGCCTGCGCGATCAGCGAGGACCGCAGCTTGAGGCGACCACCGACGAGCATGCCCAGCAGCGTCGCGAGCGTCATGATCCCGAACCCGCCGACCTGGATCAACGCCATGATGACGGCCTGCCCGAAGGGCGACCAGTAGGTCGCCGTGTCGACCGTCGTCAGACCCGTCACGCACACCGCCGACACGGCGGTGAAGGCCGCCGTCAGCACCGGCGGGCGAGCCGGCCCCGGCGTGGAGACGGGCAGCGACAGCAGGGCGGTGCCCACCAGCACGGCGATCAAGAACGCCGCCGGCACTATCCGCGCAGGGTGCATGAGCACGTGCCAGATCCTGCGCATGACCCCCCTCGTCCTGCTCGTGCCGATGACGCAGCGACCACGGTAGCGGCGGCGTCACCAGGTGGCGCAACGAGCCGACCGGGCTCAGGGCCGGGACGACACCAGCCCCAGCGCCACGGCGTGGCGCACGACGTCTGCATGGACCGGGTCGTGCTGCTCGAGGAAGTGCACCGCTTGCGCCGGGGGCAGGGTCACCACCTCCACCACTGTCTCACCTCCCGGAGGGTTGCTGGGCTCGCCGATGACGCGCGCAGGCACGACCGCGTAGGCCCAGCAGGTGCGAGGGTGCGGCAGGTGGGGACGGAACGGCTCGTCCCGCTCGCTGTCGGACACGTGGGCGGAGAAGTGGAGGAGCTCGCCCTGCAGCTCGGCCCCTGCCTCCTCCATCAGCTCGCGCCGGGCAAGGTCGTGCAACGACTCGCCGGGCTCGCGCGTGCCACCCGGAAGGAAGCGCCAGCCCTGCTCGCTGCGGCAGACGACGACCTCGCCCCCGACGGTGACTGCTACGAGGTGCAGCCGCGACACGAGGTCCTCGGGCACCGGGTCAGTGGTGTAACGGACGCGGCACGATGCGTAGTCGACGTAGACCTCCTCGAACAGGCGTGGAAGCCGCTGCTCGATCGGTTTCGCCTCGTCACCCACGAGAGGAGTCCTTCATCGCGAGTGGTCAGGCTGCGGCGACGCCGGTCGGGTCCAGATGGGGCTTGGTCGCTCAGTAGGCGAAGACATGCACGCTCACCACATCGATTTCCCGTCGGGGATCGCCAAAGAAGGCGCCGAGCCTGCGGGCAACGGTCTGAAAGGGGCGTTCACGCGGCGTACCGTCTCCCTTCCAGTTGTTGTACGGCACGATCAGGAAGAGGTGGTGGGCGTCCGGCGCGACGTGCGCCTTCCACAGGTCCTTGAGGTCATGGTTGTTGGTGATGGTCCCGCCTCGCTCGACCTCGGCAATGATCCCTCGGCCGTCCGTCAGCTCGAAGAAGAAGTCTGGCCGCGCCTGCGTAACCAGACCGCTCTGCGGGGTCAGCACCACCTCCTCGCCGAAACCGAGCTCCTCACGCAGCAGGATGGCGAAGTGGTCCTGGATCGCCTTGCTCTTCGCGCCATGCACGTGAAGCGCCGCGAGCTCCGCCGTCGTGTCGACGATGTGCGCGAGCAACTTCTTCGCCAAACCGTCGACGGCCTGCATCTCCACGGCCTGCTCGGGCGACAGATTCTCCTTCACATGTCGCGCATAGCCGTCCACCCGGCGCAGCTTCGCAGCTTGAGGACAGAGAAGCTAGGTGTCGCCTGTTCCAGCGATTCCCCCACGGCGCAACGAGCAGCAGGTGCGGGGCGTCTGTCGAAATGAAGAAACCGCAGCCTGACCTGTGGTTTCTCGTGGTGGAGCCTAGGGGACTCGAACCCCTAACCCCCTGCTTGCAAAGCAGGTGCGCTACCAATTGCGCCAAGGCCCCGCGGTGCGCCCGCGACGAGCGCGGACGGCGGGTGTGCTGCTGCAGTCAGACCTTGGAGACCGGGTCGGTGGCCTCGGCCCACAGGGCCTGCTCGGCCTTGCCCTCAGCGACCTTCTTGCGGGCCACGACCGCGCCGGCGGCGGCGATCAGGACCAGGAGGATCTTCTTCATGCTGACTCCCTAGTGGTGCGGACGACCCCGGACCCGGAGGTCTGGGGGCGGATCCCCCGGAGGGGGTCCACGGGCGGTGCAGATCCCGCGTGAGTGGGCCTAACAGGACTTGAACCTGTGACCTCTTCCTTATCAGGGAAGCGCTCTAACCGTCTGAGCTATAGGCCCTCATGGCGACTGCCAGCGGCGAACATTACCCCACCGTGAACGGCCCCTACAAAACGGGATCGGGCCTCGGACCGTAGGGGTCCGGGTGACCGTCCGGGCGGGGGTCGCCGAGGAGGCTCCGAGGGCGGGCGGAGGTGCTGAGGAAGGTGACCTGTGGGCGTGCCGCGGGCCTGGCCATCGCCCAGTGTCACCGCTGCACCGACCACGTCCGACCGCGCGCGCCGGACACCGGAGCAGCACCAGCCGCGGCCCGACGGGCGGCGTCAGCGTCGGGTCAGTTGTCCTCGGAGAGGGTGACCTCGATGCCGCCGAGCAGGGCGGCCGCCATGTTGTAGAGGAAGGCCCCGAGGGTCGCGATCGCGGTGAGCAGGACGACGTCGACGGCGGCCACCAGCATCGTGAAGCCGAGCACCCGCGAGGTGCCGACGTAGTTCTCCACGTCGAGGTCGGCCGTCTCCGGGCCGCCGATGCTCTCCTGGATCGTCTGGTTGATCGAGTCCCAGACACCGGCCGCGCCGAGCACCGACCAGACCATCAGGACCGAGACCACCGTGACGATGCCGAAGGCGATCGAGAGCAGGAAGGCGGTCTTCATCACCGACCACGGGTCGATCCGGGTGAGCCGCAGACGCGCGCGCCGGGGCGGCTTCGCCCCCGAGGCTGCCTTCGTGGCCTTCGTCGTCGACTCCGGCTCCGCGTTGGCCACGTGCTCGTTGCGAGCCGAGCTGAGCTTGGCCTGGATGCGCTCGGTCAGGGGCGGGCGTACGGCGGTCTCGTCACCGTCGCGGTCGGCTCCCGGCTTGCCCTTCGAGGTGGCCGTCGACGAGGTCACCGGACGCTGGGTCGCGGGCTGGGTCGCGGGCTGGGCGGAACGCTCCGTCATCAGCTGTCGCTCTCCCCTGTGTCGTCGGATTCGTCACCGTCCGCCGGTGCGGACGTCTCGATTGTGACATCCGGGGCCTGATCCGACGAGTCAGCAGCAGGCACGGCGTCCGGAGACACGGCCTCTCCCGCGATCTCCCCGCCCGTCTCGAGACCGGCCTCGGCCTCGGCCTCCTCCTCGACCTTGGACTCCACCGAGCGGGCCACGACGACCACCGAGTCACCCGACTTGGGCGACACGAACTTCACGCCCTGGGTGGAGCGACCGGTCGGTCGGAAGTGCTCGTTGATGGGGCTGCGCACGACCTGGCCGCCCTGGGTGATGGCGAGGACCTCGTCGCCCTCCTCCACGATGAAGGCGCCGACGAGACCGCCGCGGTCCTCGTTGGCGAGCGCCATCGCGCGCACCCCGAGACCACCACGGTTGGTGGTGCGGTATTCGCTGATGCGGCTGCGCTTGGCGAAACCGCCGTCGGTGATGGTGAAGACGTACTGCACGTTCTCGTCCGAGTCCTCGACCGCCGCCTCGGCGGCGCGGATCACCGACATCGAGAGCACGGAGTCGTCCTCGGCGCGGAACTTCATGCCCGTCACGCCCGACGTGGCGCGACCCATGGGCCGCAGCTGGGCGTCCTCGGCGCGGAAGCGGATCGCGGAGCCCTTGCGGGAGACCAGCAGGATGTCGTCCTCGGAGTTGACCAGCTCGGCGCCGATCAGCTCGTCGTCGTCCTCGCGGAAGTTGATCGCGATGACGCCGGCCTGGCGCGGGCTGTTGTAGTCACCCAGACGCGTCTTCTTGACCAGCCCGTTGCGGGTGGCGAGCACCAGGTAGGGGGCCTGCTCGTAGTCGCGGATCGCCAGCACCTGCGCGATCGACTCGTCGGGCTGGAAGCTCAGCAGCCCCGCGACGTGACCGCCCTTGGCGTCGCGCAGCGCCTCCGGCAGGTTGTAGGCCTTGGTGCGGTAGACGCGGCCGGCCGTGGTGAAGAAGAGCAGCCAGTGGTGGTTGGTCGTGGAGATGAAGTGCTCCACGACGTCGTCGCCGCGCAGGGTGGCGCCGCGTACGCCCTTGCCGCCGCGCTTCTGGGTGCGGTACTGGTGGCGCAGGGTGCGCTTGGCGTAGCCGCCGCGGGTGATCGAGACGACCAGCTCCTCGTCGGGGATCAGGTCTTCCATCGACAGGTCGCCGTCGGCCGCGATGATCTGGGTGCGGCGCTCGTTGCCGTACTTCTCGACGATCTCGCCCAGCTCGTCGATGACGATCTGACGCTGGCGGCCCTCGTTGGCGAGGATGTCCTCGAGGTCGGCGATCCGGAGCTCGATCTCGGCCAGGTCGTCGATGATCTTCTGGCGCTGCAGCGCCGCGAGGCGGCGCAGCTGCAGGTTGAGGATCGCCACGGCCTGGATCTCGTCGATCTCCAGGAGCTCCATCAGACCGTCGCGGGCGTCCTCGACCTCGGGGGAGCGACGGATCAGGGCGATGACCTCGTCGAGGGCGTCGAGCGCCTTGACGAGCCCGCGCAGGATGTGGGCCTCGCGCTCGGCCTGGGCCAGGCGGAAGCGGGTCCGGCGCTGGATGACCTCGATCTGGTGGGCGACCCAGTTGGAGATGAACTGGTCGATCGAGAGCGTGCGCGGCACGCCGTCGACCAGGGCCAGCATGTTGGCGCTGAAGTTGGTCTGCAGCTCGGTGTGCTTGAGCAGGTTGTTGAGCACGACGCGGGCCACGGCGTCGCGCTTGAGGACGACCACCAGGCGCTGGCCGGTGCGGCCCGAGGAGTCGTCACGCACGTCGGAGATGCCCTGCACCTTGCCGGAGTCGGCGAGCTCGGCGATCTTGAGCGCCAGGTTGTCGGGGTTGACCATGTAGGGCAGCTCGGTGATCGAGAGGATCGTGCGCCCGCGCGCGTCCTCGTCGACGTCGATGACCGCGCGCTGGGTGATCGAGCCGCGGCCGGTGCGGTAGGCCTGCTCGATGCCCTCGTGGCCGACGATCATCGCGCCGTTGGGGAAGTCGGGACCCTTGACCCGCTCCAGCAGGGCCTCGAGCAGCTCCTCGCGGGTGGCCTCGGGGTGCTCCAGGGCCCACCGGGCGCCGTCGGCGACCTCGCGCAGGTTGTGCGGCGGGATGTTGGTGGCCATGCCGACCGCGATGCCGGCCGAGCCGTTGGTCAGCAGGTTGGGATAGCGCGCCGGCAGGACGACCGGCTCCTGGGAGCGACCGTCGTAGTTGGGCTGGAAGTCGACGGTGTCCTCGGTGATGTCACGGACCATCTCGAGGGCCAGCGGCGCCATCCGGCACTCGGTGTAACGCATGGCGGCGGCGGAGTCGTTGCCCGGTGAGCCGAAGTTGCCCTGGCCCTGCACCAGCGGCGCGCGCATGACCCACGGCTGCGCGAGGCGGACCAGGGTGTCGTAGATCGCCGTGTCGCCGTGGGGGTGGTACTGACCCATGACGTCACCCACGACGCGGCTGCACTTGGAGAAGCCCCGGTCGGGGCGGTAGCCGCCGTCGTACATCGCGTAGAGCACGCGGCGGTGCACCGGCTTGAGACCGTCGCGTACGTCGGGCAGCGCGCGGCCGACGATGACCGCCATCGCGTAGTCGATGTAGGCGCGCTGCATCGAGGTCTGCAGCTCGATCGGCTCGATGCGTCCGCCGGGTCCGGGGCCCTCGGGGGGAGTCGTGGTGCCGCCGGTGGGGGTCTCAGTCATGTCTCGTGATCTCTCTGGTCGCTTCTATCGATGTCTAGGAAGATTGGTAGAGACCTAGATATCGAGGAATCGAACGTCCTTGGCATTGCGCTGGATGAACGAACGGCGCTGCTCGACGTCCTCGCCCATCAGGATCGAGAAGATCTCGTCGGCCTGGGCGGCGTCGTCCAGGGTCACCTGGAGCATCAGGCGCTGCTCGGGGTTCATCGTGGTGTCCCACAGCTCCTCGGCGTTCATCTCCCCGAGGCCCTTGTAGCGCTGGACCGGGTTTTCCTTGGGGAGCTTGCGGCCCTGCGCGAGACCGTCCTTCATCATCAGGTCGCGCTCGGCGTCGGAGTAGACGAACTCGTGCTCGACCGGCTTGTTCCACCGGATCCGGTAGAGCGGGGGCTGGGCCATGTAGACGTAGCCGTGCTCGATGAGGGGCTTCATGAACCGGAAGAGCAGCGTCAGCAGCAGCGTGTTGATGTGGTGGCCGTCGACGTCGGCGTCAGCCATCAGCACGACCTTGTGGTAGCGCAGCTTCTCGAGGCTGAACTCCTCGTGGATCCCGGTGCCCAGCGCCGAGATGATCGCCTGGACCTCGGTGTTGGCGAGCACCTTGTCGATGCGGGCCTTCTCGACGTTGAGGATCTTGCCGCGGATCGGGAGGATCGCCTGCACGCGCGGGTCGCGGCCCTGACGGGCCGAACCGCCGGCGGAGTCGCCCTCGACGATGAAGACCTCGCACTCGGCGGGGTTGGTCGACTGGCAGTCCGACAGCTTGCCGGGCAGGCCACCGCCCCCGAGCAGGCCCTTGCGCGAGCGCGCCAGGTCGCGGGCCTTGCGGGCCGCGATGCGGGCCGACGCCGCCGCCTGGGACTTGCGCACGATGTCGCGGCCCTCGGCGGGGTTCTGCTCGAGCCAGGCACCGAGCTGGTCGTTGACCAGGCGCTGCACGAAGCCCTTGGCCTCGGTGTTGCCGAGCTTGGTCTTGGTCTGCCCCTCGAACTGCGGCTCGCCGAGCTTGATCGAGATGATCGCGGTGAGGCCCTCGCGGATGTCGTCGCCCGAGACCCGGTCCTCACGCTTCTTGATCAGGCCCCACTCCTCGCCCCAGTGGTTGACCAGGGAGGTGAGGGCCGAGCGGAAGCCCTCCTCGTGGGTGCCGCCCTCGTGGGTGTTGATCGTGTTGGCGAAGGTGTGCACCGACTCGGTGAAGGTGGTGTTCCACTGCATCGCCACCTCGAGGCTCATGTGGTTCTCCACCGACGAGGGCGTCTCGGCCTCGAAGGAGATGACCGTGGGGTTGGCCTTGTCCTTGCGTCGGTTGAGGTGCTCGACGTAGTCGACCAGGCCGCGGTCGTACTTGAAGACCTGCTCCAGCCCGCCGGTCTCGACCTTCTTGATCGCGTCGTGGCCGGCCGAGTCGATCTCGTTGTCGACGGTGCCGTCGTGGACCGCGTCGACGAGGTCGTCGGCGGCCGGGCGCTCGTCGCGCACCACGATCTCGAGGCCCTTGTTGAGGAAGGCCATCTCGCGGATGCGGTTGGTGATCGTCTCGAGCGAGTAGGTCGTCGTCTCGAAGATGTCGGTGGAGGCGTAGTAGGTGATGGTCGTGCCGGTGCGCTCGCCCGGCTCCATCGCGCGGACCTGCTCGAGGTCGCCGTCGGGGACACCGATGCTGAAGGTCTGGCGCCACTCGTGGCCGCGGTTGCGGACCTCGGCGATGACGCGGCTCGAGAGCGCGTTGACCACCGAGATGCCGACGCCGTGGAGACCACCGGAGACCTTGTAGCCGCCGCCGCCGAACTTGCCGCCCGCGTGGAGCATCGTCAGCGCCATCGTGAGCGCCGGCATCTCCTGGCCGGGGGCGGTGTCGGTGGGGATGCCGCGACCGTTGTCCTCGACGCGGACGCCGCCGTCGGCCATCAGCGTCACGATGATGCGGTCGCAGTGCCCGGCCAGCGACTCGTCGACGGAGTTGTCGACGACCTCCCAGATCAGGTGGTGCAGGCCCCGCTCACCGGTCGAGCCGATGTACATGCCCGGGCGCTTGCGCACCGCCTCGAGCCCCTCCAGGACCTGGATCGCCGAGGCGTCGTAGTCGCTGCTCACGTTGGAGTGGGGGACCGCGGAGGGATCCACGGTGACATCGGCGGGCGCCTCGTCGGGAGCGACGTCGGGAGTGGCGGTCTCGTCGGACACGCAGGACCTCTTCACACGTTGGGTAGACACACAGAAGGTCGCGCAGCCCGGAGGGATCCAGCCACGGCGACCGACACCCATGATAGCCCTTCTAGGGCCTTGTGCCACGGGTGACGCCCTGCAGATGGGGGATCTGTGGATGAAATAGGGGGCTGAGCGGCCTTTAGCGGCCGGTCCGAGGACCGCGCAGGGGGTCTGACAGGGCCCTGTACGTCGAGGAGGCCCGCAGATCGCCTGATCCGCGCGCACCGGTCGGCGGACTCCTCAGCCGTAGGTGTCGCGGGGCCCGCGACCGTCGCGCGTCGTGCGTCGGCCCTTCTTCCAGCTCGGCAGGTGCGGGCCCTGCACGTCGATCACCACGACCGTGCCGTGCCCGAGCTCCTCGTTGAGCCGGCGTACGACGGTGGGCGCCAGCAGCGTGAGCTGGGTGGCCCAGGCGGTCGAGTCGGTGCGCACGACCAGCGTGCCGTCGGTGAAGGTCTCGGGCGAGCAGTGCGCCGCGACGTCGTCGCCGACCAGCTCGGCCCAGCGGGCGAAGATGCCGCGCATGCGCAGGTCGAGCTCCCAGCCGCGCTCTCCGATCAACCGCGCCATCGTCGAGTCGAGCAGCTGGGGGTCACGGTCGTCGGGGTGCGAGCCGCTGACCCGGTTGCCGGTCACGGCGCGTCGCTCGGCGAACGGGCGACGGCGCCTGGCGCGCGGCGTGGAGCCGGCCGCGGCGCGGGTCAGGGCCCGCGCCAGCTCGAGCCCGTCGTCGGCGTGCGTCGGGTCGGGGCCGGCGGACTCACCGGTCGACCCGGGGGCGGGCTCGGGCGTCTCCTCGTCAGACACGCGTCACCTCCCCTCCTGCCACCGCGTAGCGGACCCCGGCCAGCACCGCCGGCACGTCGTCGGCGACCGCGGCGGTGACCAGCACCTGCTCGGCGCCGGCGACCAGCTCGGCGAGCTGGGCCCGTCGTTCGGTGTCGAGCTCGGCGAAGACGTCGTCCAGGATCAGGATCGGGTCGTCACCGTCGTGACGCAACAGGTCGTAGGACGCCAGTCGCAGCGCGAGGGCGAAGGACCAGGACTCCCCGTGCGACGCATAGCCCTTGACCGGCAGCCGCAGACCACCGGACTCAGGAGCGGCGCCCAGCGTGAGGAGCAGCTCGTCGCGGTGCGGACCGACCAGCGAGACGCCCCGGTCCAGCTCGTCGCCGCGGCGCCGCTCGAGCTCGGCGTGGAAGGCCTCGCCGAGCGCGGCGGCGTCGTGGGCGCCGAGCTCGAAGGAGGGGCGGTAGTCGATCACCGCATCCTCACGTGAGGCTCCCCGGGCGACGGTGGCATAGGCCTTGCCGACGTAGGGCGCGAGCGACTCGACCAGGGCCAGCCTGGCGCTCAGCAGCTCGCTGCCGGCGTGCACGAGGTGGGCGTCCCAGGCGCCGAGCGTGGACAGGGCCGACTCCTGGCTGCTGGAGCCACGGCGCGCGGCACCGGCCGTCTTGAGCAGGGAGTTGCGCTGACGCAGGACCCGCTCGTAGTCGGCGCGCACGCCGGCCAGCCGCGGGGTACGCAGCACGAGGAGGTCGTCGAGGAACTTGCGCCGGTCGGACGGGTCGCCCTTGACGAGCGTGAGGTCCTCGGGGGAGAAGACCACGGTGCGCACCAGGCCGACCAGGTCGCGCGACTTGGGCAGGGGCGACTTGTTGACCCGGGCGCGGTTGGCCCTGCCGGGGTTGAGCTCGACCTCGAGCACGGCGGTGCGTCCCTCGCGCACGACGGCGGCCCGCACGATCGCGCGCTCGCAGCCCGCCCGCACCAGGGGCGCGTCGGTGGCGACCCGGTGCGAGGCCAGGCGCGAGAGGTAGTCGATCGCCTCGACCAGGTTGGTCTTGCCCTGCCCGTTGCGCCCGATGAACGCCGTGACGCCGGCCGCGAGGGGGACCTCGACGTTCGCGTAGGAGCGGAAGTCGTGGAGCGTCAGGTGCGAGACGTACAACGGGTCCCCGTGCCTAGCCGGGGTTGGCGTCGCCGCCGGGGGGCGGCGGGGTGTGCACGGCGTGCCCACCGAACTGGTTGCGCATCGCGGCCACGGCCTTCATCGCCGGGCTGTCGTCCTGGCGGGAGGAGAAGCGGGCGAAGAGCGAGGCGGCGATGACGTTCATCGGGACCGCGTTGTCGATCGCGGCCTCGACGGTCCACCGGCCCTCGCCGGAGTCGTCGGCATAGCCCCGGATCTCGTCGAGGTGCGTGTCGTCCTGGATCGCGGCGACGAGCAGGTCCAGCAGCCACGAGCGGATGACCGTGCCCTCGCGCCACGAGGCGAAGACCTCGGGCACGTTGTCGACGAGGTCGACGGCCTCCAGGAGCTCCCAGCCCTCGGCGTAGGCCTGCATCACGGCGTACTCGATGCCGTTGTGGACCATCTTGGAGAAGTGGCCGGCACCGGGCTGCTTCCCGGCGTGCACGAAGCCGGCCTCGCCCTCGGGCTTGAGCACGTCGAAGGCCGGCTGGATCTTGGCGACGTCGGAGTCCGTGCCGCCGCACATCAGGGCGTAGCCGTTCTCGAGGCCCCACACGCCGCCGGAGACGCCGCAGTCGACGAAGCCGATGCCCTTCTCGGCGAGCAGGTCGGCGTGCAGCTTGTCATCGGTCCAGCGCGAGTTGCCGCCGTCGACGACCAGGTCGCCCTCGCTCATGAGCTCGCCGAGCGCCTCGATGGTCTCGTGCGTCGGGGCACCGGCGGGGACCATCACCCACACGACCTTGGGGGAGGGGAGCTGCTCGAGCATCGCCTCGAGGCTCTCCGCGTCGGACACCTCCGGGTTGCGGTCGTAGCCGGTGACGGTCAGGCCGCCGTTGCGCAGGCGGGTGCGCATGTTGCCACCCATCTTGCCGAGTCCGACGAGTCCGAGGTGCATGCGTGGTCCTCTCGATGCTGCGGCTGGGGCGGGTCCGGGGGTGGGTCGGTCGAGCAGGTGAGCTCAGGAGAGCAGGCGGCGTGGCATCAGCAGGTAGCGGAAGCCGCTGTCCTCGGCGCCGTCCTCGACCGCGCCGCTGAGCACGACGGGCTTGGAGGCCTGGGTGAAGGCCATCTCGACGACGGCCTCGTCGATGGCCTGGAGACCGTCGAGGAGGAACTGCGGGTTGAAGCCCGTGGTGATGTCCTCGCCGTCGATGACCGCCTCGATCGACTCCGAGGCCTGGGCCTCGTCGCCGGAGCCGGCGTCGAGGGTCAGCACGCCGTCGCTGAAGGCCAGCTGGACCGCGGTGTTGCGCTCGGCCACGAGGGAGACGCGCTTGACCGACTCGATCAGCGCGGCCTTGTCGACCTTGGCGGTGGTGAGCTTGTCGGCGGGGAAGAGGCTGCGCACCTTGGGGAACTCGCCGTCCAGCAGGCGGGTCGTCGTACGACGCAGGCCGCCGGGGGCGTTGCCCTCGAAGCCGATGATGCCCTCGCCCGAGCCGCTGGCGGAGAGCGCGATCTTGACCTCGCTGCCGGCCGTGAGCGACTTGGCGGTGTCGCCGAGCACCTTGGCCGGGACCAGCGCGGCGAGGGACTCGTCCGGGGACATCGGGTCCCAGCCCAGCTCGCGGTGCGAGAGGCGGAAGCGGTCGGTGGCGAGCAGCGAGATCGTCGAGCCGTCGATCTCGAGGCGGACGCCGGTGAGCACCGGGAGCATGTCGTCGCGGCCGGCGGCGGTGACGGCCTGGGCGACGGCATGGGCGAACACGTCGCTCTGCACGGTGCCGGTGGCGGTGGGCATCTGCGGGATCGTCGGGTAGTCCTCGACCGGCATCGTCTGGAGCGTGAAGCGCGCCGAGCCGCACGTCAGGGTGACGCGAGAGCCGTCGATCGCCATCTCGACCGGCTTGCTCGGCAGGCTCTTGCAGATGTCGGCGAGCAGCCGGCCGCTGACCAGCGCTCGACCCTCGTCGCTGACGTCGGCCTTGAGCGTCGCGCGTGCCGAGGTCTCGTAGTCGAACGTCGAGAGGACCAGGCCGTCGTCGGTCGCGTCGATCAGCAGGCCGGCGAGGACCGGGGCACTGGGACGGACCGGGAGGCTGCGCGCAGCCCAGGCGACGGCGTCGGCGAGCGCGTCACGGTCGACACGAAACTTCACGTTGGATCCTTTTCGACGGGCGACGAGGTGCCGGGGAAGCACAAGGTTCTGGGGGTTCTTGGGATGCGCATCCTGCCACGTGGGGTCGGCGGGCACGAGTCATCCCCAGGCAGGGCCCGAGCAGGATGTTCACGGAGGATCGATGAAGGTAGAGGTAGGTAGTCGTCATAGCGTCGGTGGAAACTGTGGAGAAGGTGGGTAATCCCAGGTCACCACGGCGTTTCCAGGTGCACAGGGCCTGTGGAGGACGCGGGGACAACTCGGCCGGGGTGTGGATCCGGTCCCGGCGGCGAACAGGGGCGCGTCGTCCGTCCACAGATCCTCCCCGTGTAGTTCGGATGCACGCGGGGGTGTTGTGCACAGGCACGAGCGGGAGCGGAGGGGAGCCCGAGCGTCGCTCAGACGACGCTGAGCGTGACCTCGATGTTGCCGCGCGTGGCGTTGGAGTAGGGGCAGACCTGGTGGGCCTGCTCGACCAGCTCGCGGGCGGTGGCGTCGTCGAGCGCCGGCAGGGTGACCTCCAGCTGGACCGCGAGGATGAACCCACCGGCGTCGTTCGCGCCGAGGGAGACGTCGGCGACGACCTCGGAGTCGGTGGTGTCGGCCCGGGCCTGGCTCGCGACGAGCTTGAGGGCGGAGTGGAAGCAGGCGGCGTAGCCCGCCGCGAAGAGCTGCTCGGGGTTGGTGGCGCCGCCGGGCCCGCCCATCTCGGTCGGGGTCCGGACCGCGGTGTCCACGATCCCGTCGGTGGAGCGGACGTGCCCGTTGCGGCCGTCCCCGGTGGCGACGGCGGAAGCGGTGTAGAGAGTTTTCATGTGCACGAATGTATTGTGCACAAATGAATCGTGCAAGTTAGAGTGGTCGTGTGCCTGACGAACTGCCGCAGCTCGGTCTCGACGCCCAGCTCTGCTTCCCGCTCTATGCCGCCAGCCGGGCGCTGACCCGCCGCTATGCCCCGATCCTGGCCGAGTCGGGCCTGACCTATCCGCAGTACCTCTGCATGCTGGCGCTGTGGGAGACCCGGGAGCCCCTGACGGTCGGTGACCTCGGACGACGCCTCCGGCTGGACTCGGGCACACTGACGCCGGTGCTGAAGCGGCTCGAGGGGGCCGGGCACGTCACGCGCCGCCGCGACCCGGCCGACGAGCGTCGGGTGCTGCTGGAGGTCACCGATGAGGGCTGGCTGCTGCGCGACGGGGTCGCGCAGGTGCCGGCACGGCTGATGGGTGGCGTCGACCTGCTGCCCGCCGACGCCGCCGAGCTGCACCGGCTGCTCGGGGAGCTGATCGACGAGCTGGACCGCGCCGAACCCTCCTGAGCCGCAGCTGCGACAGCGGCGCCGGGTCAGGACTGGCGGGCCGCGAGCTTGACCCGGTTGGTGAGCTCGCTGACCTGGTTGAAGACCGCGCGGCGCTCGGCGAGCAGCTGGTTGATCTTGCGGTCGGCGTACATCACCGTGGTGTGGTCGCGGTTGCCGAACTGGGCGCCGATCTTGGGCAGCGAGAGCGGGGTGAGCTCGCGGCACAGGTACATCGCGATCTGTCGCGCCATCACGAGGTGCCGACCGCGGCTGGGGCCGGTGAGCTCCTCGATGGAGAGCCCGAAGTAGGCAGCGGTCTGGGCGATGATCAGCGGTGCGGTGATCTCCGGCTCCCCGCCCTCGGGGATCAGGTCCTTGAGGACGATCTCGGCCAAGGTCATGTCGACCTCCTGCCGGTTCAGGTTGGCGAAGGCCGTGACCCGGATGAGAGCGCCCTCGAGCTCGCGGATGTTGGTCTGGATCTTGGAGGCGATGAACTCCAGCACGTCGGGCGGAGCGGTGAGCCGGTCCATCGCGGCCTTCTTGCGCAGGATCGCGATCCGGGTCTCGAGGTCGGGGGGCTGGACGTCGGTGATGAGGCCCCACTCGAACCGGTTGCGCAGCCGGTCCTCCAGCGCCTCGAGCCGCTTGGGCGCCCGGTCGGAGGTCAGCACGATCTGCTTGTTGGCGTTGTGCAGGGTGTTGAAGGTGTGGAAGAACTCCTCCTGGGTCTGGGTCTTGCCCTCCAGGAACTGGATGTCGTCGATCAGCAGCACGTCGACGTCGCGGTAGCGCCGCTTGAAGCGGTCCTGCCGGTCGTCGCGGATCGCGTTGATGAACTCGTTGGTGAACTCCTCGCTCGACACGTAGCGGACCTTGGCGCCGGTGTAGAGGCTGCGCACGTAGTGACCGATGGCGTGGAGCAGGTGCGTCTTGCCGAGGCCGGAGTCGCCGTAGACCAGCAGCGGGTTGTAGGCCTTGCCCGGCGCCTCGGCCACGGCGACGGCCGCGGCGTGGGGGAAGCGGTTGGAGCTGCCGATGACGAAGGTCTCGAAGGTGTACTTCGGGTTGAGCCGGGTCTCCAGGACGCTGCCCTTGGGGTGCTCGGTCGCCTCGGGGGCGAACGTCGGCGCCGGTGAGGGGGCGACGCTCGGGACATTTGTCGACATGTCGATCTCTCGACTTGTCGACGGTTCGGCGTGGTCGGGTGCCATCTGCCCCTCGTCGAGGCTGGCGTCGACGGTCACCGCGATGCGGATCTCGCGCGCGAAGCTCTCGGTGAGGGCGTCCTCGAGCTGCGCGCGCAGCCGGCCCTCGAGCTGGACCCGGGTGAAGTCGTTGGGCACCGCGATGATCGCGGTGTTCTCGTGGAGGGTGACCGGCTTGCTGGCGCGCAGCCAGGCTCGCTGGTTGGGCTGCAGGTCGTTGACGACCTGTCGCCATGCCTGGTCGAGGTCCGACATCATCTGCTCCACGGATCCCGCCGCCTTTCTGTCGGGCTGAGCCCGAGCACTGTCACCACCTCCGGCCCGAGGTGCTGTCTCCACAAGTTTGTCCACAGGTTGTGAACCCGACTCGCTGCCTGTGGAAAGAGCCGGACGTGTTGCGGCGGAACCTGGGACCGAGAGACATCGTCGCAGGTCAGGTGACCTTTTGATGCCGTGTGAGCGGCGTCACAGACTGCGCGCGCGGGTCGCGATCCAGGGCCCCGAGGAAACTGCAGAGGCTCGAACCTAACCCGCGCCGAGGAGCAGCGGCAACCCGTCATCCACAGGCTTGTGACGCAGGCGACGGCCCGGCCGACCGCACCTGTCCACCAGGTGGCGCCCCAGACGTGCACGGGTTTGACCCTGTGGAAGGCCCACGCGTACCGTTAGCCGGTCGCCCGGTGTCGACCGGTGCCGCATGTCCACGGGAATGCCACATGTCCGTGGATGGGCGGTGCCAGCCGAACTGCCTCATGAACGGTGAGGTCTGGCATCCCGATCTACCGGTGTGACCCTTCCCGAACCAACGAAAGAGACAAGCTCGTGAGCAAGCGTACGTACCAGCCGAACAACCGTCGACGCCACAAGGTGCACGGGTTCCGCCTGCGCATGCGCACCCGTGCGGGTCGCGCGATCCTCTCTACGCGTCGCCGCAAGGGCCGCAAGAGCCTGGCAGTCTGAGGGTCTGCGTCCTCCGGCCGTGCTGGCCTGACGCAGCTCCTGTCCCCGTGCTTCCCGCGGCTCACCGGCTCACCGACGCCGCGTCCTTCCGGGTCGCGGCCCGCACGGGGCGACGCTCGGGCTCGCGCACGCTCGTGGTGCACCTCGCACCCGACGACGTGGGCGGGCTCAGGGTCGGGTTCGTCGTCAGCAAGGCGGTCGGCAACGCCGTCATCCGCAATCGCGTGAAGCGCCGCCTGCGTCACCTGGTCCGGGACCGACTCACGTCGCTCCCGGACTCTGGCGCGCTCGTGGTGCGGGCGCTGCCCGCCGCTGCGGGTGTCACGGCGGCGGAACTCGCCGTCGACCTGGACCGTTGTCTCCAGCGAGTCCGAGGAGACGCCAGGTGAAGTACGTGCTGATCGGTCTGCTGCGTGTCTACCGCGCCGTGATCAGCCCGCTCTACGGTCAGGTGTGCCGCTACCACCCGTCGTGCTCGGCCTACGCCCTGGACGCCGTGCGCGAGCACGGCAGCATCCGGGGCAGCTGGCTCTCGGTACGCCGGCTGGGTCGCTGCCACCCCTGGGCCGCCGGCGGCTACGACCCCGTGCCACCCCGCCTCGCAGCGGGGAACTCGTCCTCTACGCCCCACCAAGGAGCCTGATCCGTGGGATTCATCGGCGATATCGGCAGCTTCATCATGACGCCGCTCTACTACATCATCTCGGCGATCCTGATCGGCTTCCACAAGCTCTTCAGCACCTTCCTCGACCCGGCCGGTGGACTGGCGTGGGCTCTGTCGATCATCGGCCTCACCCTGCTGATCCGGATGGCCCTGATCCCGCTCTTCGTCAAGCAGATCAAGTCCAGCCGCAACATGCAGCTGATCCAGCCCAAGGTCAAGGAGCTGCAGAAGAAGTACGGCCACGACCGGGAGCGTCTCGCCCAGGAGACGATGAAGCTCTACAAGGACACCGGCACCAACCCGTTCTCGTCGTGCCTGCCGCTCCTCCTGCAGATGCCGATCTTCTTCGCGCTCTTCCGCCTGCTCGACCAGGCGGCCAAGAAGGGGACAGCACACGGCTTCCTCACCGAGGACCTGGCGCGCGACTTCGGTCAGGCCAACATCTTCGGTGAGATCCCCATCTCGGACAGCTTCTGGGGCGCCCGCACCTGGGGCGGCAACCCGGACGCCAACGTCCTGGTGATGCTCGTGGCGCTGGTCCTGGTGCTCACCATGACGGCGACCACCTTCCTCACCCAGCGCCAGCTGATGAGCAAGAACATGCCGGCCGACGCGCTCAGCGGTCCCTACGCCCAGCAGCAGAAGATGCTGCTCTACGTGCTGCCGGTGGCCTTCGGCCTCGGTGGCGTCGCCTTCCCGATCGGGGTGCTCCTCTACTGGACGACCTCGAACCTGTGGACGATGAGCCAGCAGTTCTACGTGATCCGCAACAACCCCGCGCCCGGGACGCCCGCCGAGACGGCGAAGAAGGAACGCGACAAGGAGAAGGCGCTCAAGAAGGGCACCCCCCTCGTCGAGGAGATCGTCCCCGAGCCGGAGGTCGAGCAGCGCCCGATCGCGCGCCAGCAGCCCAAGAAGCAGTCCAAGTCCCAGCGCAAGCAGTCCGGTGGCAAGCCACCCGGACGCCCCACCGACCAGAACAAGGGAGACAGCCGATGAGCGCGGACGTCGAGACCGAGCACGCCACCCCGACCGAGGACGAGACCGTGGCCGACGTGGCCGCGGAGCCGGCGGACGACTCAGCCGAGGCAGCCGACTCCGAGGGCGCCGCCCAGGCGGCTCCCGGCTCGGGTCGCTCCGAGAAGCTGCAGCGTCTCGAGCAGGAGGGTGACATCGCCGCCGACTACCTCGAGGAGCTGCTGGACATCGCCGACCTCGACGGCGACCTGGACATCGACGTGGACGGCGACCGCGCGGCCGTCTCCATCGTGGGTGCGGACTTGAGCCAGCTCGTCGGACGCGACGGCGAGGTCCTGGAGGCGCTCCAGGAGCTCACCCGGCTCGCGGTCTTCCGGGAGACCGGCGACCGGTCACGGATGATGCTGGACATCTCGGGCTACCGCGCCGAGAAGCGCGAGGAGCTCATCGAGCTCGCGGGTCGCCTCGTGGCGCAGGTCAAGGAGTCAGGCGAGCAGGTCTCGCTGGACCCGATGTCGCCCTTCGAGCGCAAGGTGGTGCACGACACCGTCGCCGCGGCCGGTCTGTCGTCGGAGTCGGACGGCGTCGAGCCGCGTCGCTTCGTGGTGATCCTGCCTGCGTCATGACCGACCATGTTTCACGTGAAACGCCCTCCGCGCCCGAGGTGGCCCGGAGGGTGTTTCCGTCTGAGCGTCTCCCCCTGGCGGAGCAGTACGCCGAGCTGCTGGCCACCGACGGCGTGGTGCGTGGCCTGATCGGGCCCCGGGAGGCACCGCGTCTGTGGGACCGGCACCTCCTGAACTGCGCTGTGCTGGCCGAGCTGCTGCCGGCTGAGGCGACGGTCTGTGACATCGGTTCCGGCGCGGGGCTCCCTGGCCTGGTGCTGGCGATCGCTCGGCCGGATGTGCGCCTGACGCTGGTGGAGCCCCTGCTCCGGCGCACGACCTTCCTGGACGAGGTGGTCTCGTCGCTCGCGCTCGACAACGTCGAGGTCGTGCGGGGGAAGGCGGAGGTGCTCCACGGGGAGCGCCGGTTCGACGTGGTCACGTCGCGGGCCGTCGCTCCGCTGGAGCGGCTGCTGGGTTGGTCGATGCCCCTGGTGGCTCCGTCCGGGTGCCTGGTGGCCATGAAGGGCTCGTCGGCGACCGAGGAGATCGAGGCCGCGCACCAGGTCCTGGTCGCGGGCGGGTGCGGGGTGCCCGAGGTCATCGTGCTCGGCGAAGGACTGTTGCTGTCCACCACCGTGGCTGTGCGGGTTCCGTGGGCGGACCCGGAGCGAGTATCTTGGCCGCTTGCCGTTTCTCACCCCGTGGGGAAGAAGAAGCGTCCTTCCCAGAACCGACGTGCGAAGAGGCGACCCGCGTGACCGAGAAGTTTTCCACCGGTGCGAACCCCCCTTCTGAGCCTGACTCTCCACAGGTTGAGCCGAGTTCTCCACAGGTTGGCCCCCGGCGCGGTGAGGTCGATGTTTCACGTGAAACACCTCGCTCCCCCTCCCCCATCCCGGCTCCCCTGAGTGCCTTCAACGTGCGGACCGCCGGTGACGTGGCAGCGCGGGACGAGCGTTTCGACGACCCGGCCACCCCCCTGGCCCGGGCCGCCCAGCACAGCATCCTGGCCCGTCAAGAGGCACACGCCCGTCCTGCGGTGCCGCGCCCGGACGCCACGCGGGTGGTCGTGGTGGCCAACCAGAAGGGCGGCGTCGGCAAGACCACGTCGACCGTCAACGTGGCGGCCGGACTCGCCCAGCTCGGTCAGCGCGTCCTGGTCATCGACCTCGACCCCCAGGGCAACGCGTCGACTGCCCTGGCAGTCGAGCACCGGCGCGGAGTCCCCTCGACGTACGACGCGCTCGTCGACGGCGTGCCGCTCGCGGAGGTGGTCACCGCCTGTCCCGACGTCGCGGGGCTGTGGGTGGTGCCGGCCACCATCGACCTGGCCGGCGCCGAGATCGAGCTGGTCAGCGTCGTCGCCCGCGAAGGACGGCTCAAGCGAGCCATCTCCGGGCACCCGCAGGTCGGCACAGCCGAGACCGCGGGAGACGAGCGCTTCGACTTCGTGCTGATCGACTGCCCGCCCTCGCTGGGTCTCCTCACGCTCAACGCGCTGGTGGCGGGCGACGAGATGATGATCCCGATCCAGGCGGAGTACTACGCCCTGGAGGGCCTCGGCCAGCTGCTCGAGACCGTGGACATGGTGCGCAAGCACCTCAACCCCGACCTCGCGGTCTCCACCATCCTGGTCACCATGTATGACGCCCGCACCCGCCTGGCGGCAGGCGTCGCCAACGAGGTCCGGGAGCACTTCGGCGACCAGGTCCTCAAGACCTCGATCCCCCGCTCCGTGCGGGTCTCCGAGGCGCCCTCCTACGGCCAGACGGTCATGACCTACGACCCGGGATCCCCGGGCGCGCTCAGCTATCTCGAGGCCGCTCGCGAGATGGCCACCAAGGGAGTCCGCACGTGAACAGCAACCGTCCCCCGCAGCGACGTGGCCTGGGTCGAGGCCTCGGCTCGCTGATCCCGACCGCACCCGCCGAGGTGCCGGCCCCAGCTCCGGTCCCCCCCGACGCCGCTCCGGAGCCCCAGGTCGACGGGCAGGCGGACGGGCAGGCGGGGCAGGCTGACCCGGCAGCAGTCGCAGACAGCGCTCCCGGCGGCAGCGAAGCGCTGACCGGTGTCCCCGGGGCGAGCACCGCGGTCGTGGCCGGCGCCTACTTCGCCGAGCTGCCGATCACCCAGATCCAACCCAACGCGGTGCAGCCGCGCACGGTCTTCGACGAGGAGGCGATGGGTGAGCTGGTCCACTCGATCCGCGAGGTGGGCCTGCTCCAACCGATCGTGGTGCGACGCACGGGTGCTGAGTCCTACGAGCTGGTCATGGGGGAGCGACGCTGGCGCGCCTCGCAGGAGGCCGGGCTGGAGGCGATCCCGGCGATCGTCCGGGAGACCGACGACAACGACATGCTGCGCGACGCGCTGCTGGAGAACCTGCACCGCTCGCAGCTGAACGCGCTCGAGGAGGCGTCGGCCTACGCCCAGCTGCTGGAGGACTTCGGGTGCACCCACGAGGAGCTCGCGTCGCGGATCGGTCGGTCCCGCCCGCAGATCAGCAACACGCTGCGGCTGCTCAAGCTCAGCCCGGCCGTCCAGCGTCGCGTCGCCGCCGGGGTGCTCTCGGCCGGCCACGCCCGCTCGCTGCTGTCGGTCGAGGATCCTGACATCCAGGACCGGCTGGCCCAGCGCGTGGTGGCCGAGGGCATCAGCGTGCGTGCCCTGGAGGAGATCGTCGCGGTCGGTGACCTCAAGCCCGGTCAGCAGCGCAGCCAGCGCACCCGGCCCACGGCGCCCGGTCTCGCAGACCTGGCGGAGCGGTTGTCCGACCGCCTGGAGACGCGGGTCAAGGTCGACCTGGGCAAGCGCAAGGGCAAGATCACCGTGGAGTTCGCCTCGCTCGACGACCTGCGCCGGATCATGGACGTCATCGACCCGCGCAACCGCAACGACCGACCCATCTGACGACAAGTCGGTTTGTCGACAAAGCGACTCGCCGACAAATCGACACAGGTAACAGGCCGCTGACCTGCACGAATGTCATCGGCTGTGCGCGCAGCCGGGTGTTTCACGCGAAACATCGCACCGAGCGGGCCAGGTGCCGACCACCGTCGCCCGGGGACCCGCCGACGCGCGGGCGATCGGATCAGGACTTCTTGGCGGCCCTCGCGGCGCGCTTCTCGGCGCGACGGGCGGCCCGCTGGCGCTTCTCCTCGGCGTCCAGGACGGTCGCCTGCTCCAGGGTGGGGGCGGAGCCGCCGTGGCGGGCCGGGAGCCACCAGGACCCAGGCGGCTGCTCGGCGGCAGGGTAGTCCGCGATGGTCTCGTCGAGCATCTGCGTCATGACCCGGTGCAGCTCGGCGGTCTCCGCGACGGGGTCCGCCCCGGTCGGATACATCGGCTCACCGACCCGGATCGCGATGGTCTTGCCGCGGGAGAAGTCGCGAGGGTGGTCCTTGGTCATCATCCGCTGGGTGCCCCAGAGGATGACCGGCACCAGGGGTACGCCGGCGGCCGCCGCGAGCCGCACGGCGCCGGTCTTGAACTCCTTGAGCTCCAGCGCGCGCGAGATCGTCGCCTCCGGGAAGATGCCGACAGCCTCACCCTGCTGCAGGTAGTCGATCGCGTTGCGGAACGACGCCAGGCCCTCGCCGCGGTCGACCTCGATGTGGTGCAGCGAGCGCATCAACGGGCCGCCGAGACGGTCGTCGAAGATCTCCTTCTTGGCCATGAAGCGCACCAGTCGCTTGGCGGGCTGCGTGGCGAGGCCGCCGTAGACGAAGTCGACGTAGCCGATGTGGTTGTAGGCCAGCAGGACGCCGCCCTGACGCGGGACGTGCTCGGTGCCGGTCATCACGAAGCGCTGGCCCAGCACGCGGAAGAGCGCCTTCGCCGTCAGGATGATCGGCGGGTAGGTGAGGTCACGCATCGTTGCTCCTCGGTAGGTGCTGCCAGCGGGTGATCAGTGGGTGATCAGTGGGTCAGCGGCGGGTCGCCAGGAAGTCGGCGATCCGGCCGATCGCCTCCTCCAGCATCGCCACGTCGGGCAAGGTGACCAGCCGGAAGTGGTCGGGCGTCGGCCAGTTGAAGCCGCTGCCGTGGGTGACCAGGATCTTCTTGGCGCGCAGGAGGTCGATGACGAACTGCTGGTCGTCCTCGATCGCGTAGACCGCCGGGTCCAGCCGGGGGAAGCAGTAGAGCGCTCCCTGCGGCTTGACCGAGGACACGCCGGGGATCTCGTTGAGGAGCCGGTGCGCGAGCATGCTCTGCTCGTAGAAGCGCCCCCCGGGCACGATCAGCTCCTGGATGGACTGGTAGCCGCCGAGCGCCGTCTGGATCGCGTGCTGTGCGGGCACGTTGGCGCACATGCGCATGTTGGCGATCAGCGTGAGGCCCTCGAGGAAGTCCGTGGCCACCTCCTTGGGGCCCGAGATCATCACCCAGCCGGCGCGGTAGCCGCAGACCCGGTAGGCCTTGGACAGCCCGCTGAAGGTCAGGCACAGGACGTCGTCGCCGGCCGCCTTGGCCGCGTGGTGGTGCACGGCGTCGTCGAAGAGGATTTTCTCGTAGATCTCGTCGGCGAAGACGACCAGCTCGTGGCGACGCGCGATGTCGACGAGCCCCTCGACCACCGCGCGGCTGTAGACGGCCCCCGTGGGGTTGTTGGGGTTGATGATGACGATGGCGTGCGTGTTCTCGGTGATCTTGGCCTCGATGTCGGCCAGGTCCGGGTTCCAGTCGTCGTCCTCGTCGCAGAGGTAGTGCACCGGCACCCCGCCGGCCAGCGTGACGGCCCCGGTCCAGAGCGGGTAGTCGGGCGCGGGCACGAGGATCTCGTTGCCGTCGTCGACGAAGGCCTGCAGCACCATCGAGATCAGCTCGGAGACGCCGTTGCCGATGAAGACGTCCTCGACCGTGCAGTCCTTGAGGCCCTGCTGCTGGTAGAACTGCGAGACCGCCGTGCGGGCCGGGTAGATCCCCTGGGAGTCGCTGTAGCCCTGCGCGTCCGGCAGGTGGTGGATCATGTCGGCGAGGATCGCCTCGGGCGCCTCGAAGCCGAACGGCGCGGGGTTGCCGATGTTGAGCTTGAGGATGCGGTGACCCTCCGCCTCGAGGCGCTGGGCCTCGACGAGGATGGGTCCGCGGACGTCGTAGCGGACATTGTGGAGCTTGCGGCTCTGCCGGATCGGGCGCACGAGTGCCATCCTCTCAGGAGGGACCCGTCGCCGACCGGCGGTCCCACCCGCGAGGAGGCAGGCAGATGTCGCGCAAGGTCGTCCGGCTCACCGTCGACCACCTCGCCGACCTGCCCGGCCCCTGCCGCTGCTGCCTCTTCTGGGAGCTCGACCCGGTGCGCCGCGCCCGCGTGGAGGGCGAGGAGGCGGCCGCCGCCGAGAAGGAGGCCTGGCTCTCGCAGGTGCTGCGCGAGTGGGGGTCGTGCGGGCGGGTGGTGCTGGTCGACGAGCGTCCTGTTGGCTACGCCGTCTATGCCCCGGCCGCCTACGTGCCGGGCGCGGGCGCCTTCCCCACGGCCCCGGTGTCCTCCGACGCCGTCCTGCTGACCACGGCGTACGTCGACCCCCTCCACGCCGGCGGTGGGCTCGGCCGGATGCTGGTGCAGGGCATGGCCGGCGACCTGATCCGGCGCGGGGGGATCCGCGCGGTCGAGGCCTTCGGGACCACCACCCCGCGCGCCCGGTCCTGCGTGGTGCCGGTGGACTTCCTCGGGGGAGTGGGCTTCAAGACCCACCGCCCGCACCCCCTGACCCCCCGGATGCGGATGGAGCTGCGCTCGGCGCTGACCTGGCGCGACGAGGTGGAGGCGGCGGTCGAGCGGCTCATCGGGGTGGTGCGACCCAAGCCCGCCCCGGCCCCCGAACGCAGCCACCGCTCCCTCGGCGAGCCGAGGGAGCGGTGACGTGGTGCTGCGCGTGAGCGTCAGCCGATGAAGGGAGCGAGCTCCTTGAGCAGCGCGGCCTTGGGCTTGGCGCCGACGATCGAGCGGACGACCTCACCACCGGAGTAGACGTTGATCGTCGGGATGCCGGTGACCCGGTAGGACGACGGCGTGACGGGGTTCTCGTCGACGTTCATCTTGAGGAAGGTGATCTTGTCGCCGTGGGCGGTCGCGATCTCGTCGAGGATCGGGGCGACCTGGCGGCACGGGCCGCACCACTCGGCCCAGAAGTCCACGAGGACCGGCTTGTCGGACTTGAGGACCTGCGCCTCGAACTCGGCGTCGGTGACGGCTGCGATGTTGCCCACGGCAATTTTCCCTTCTCGGTGAGCCTGCGGCTCATGAACTCTGAGGTCTGTCTCGGTTGAACACCCGGGACTGTCCCGGTGTTCCCCGGTGGTGCGTGTCGTGCAGGGGTGGTGCTGGGTCGTGCTGGGACGGCGTGCCGGTCAGGCGCCGGCGGCGTGCGCGACCTCGGCCATCATCTCGGCGGGAGCGGCGACCGCGGCGGCGTGGTCGAGCTCGCCGAGGTAGCGCTCGGCGTCCAGGGCGGCGGCGCAGCCGGTGCCGGCGGCGGTGATCGCCTGGCGGTAGTGGTGGTCCACGAGGTCACCGGCCGCGAAGACACCGGGCAGGTTGGTGACCGTGGAGGGGTGCTGGACCAGGACGTAGCCGTCGTCGTCGAGGTCGACCTGGCCGGCGAGCAGCTCGGAGCGCGGGTCGTGGCCGATCGCGATGAAGAGGCCGGTCGCGTCGAGGTCGCGGGTCTCGCCCGTGACGGTGTCCTTGAGGGTGACCGACTCGAGGCGGTCCGCGCCGTTGATCCCCTCGACGACGGAGTTCCACACGATGTCGAGCTTGGGGTCGGCGATCGCCCGCTCCTGCATGATCTTCGAGGCGCGCAGCTCGTCGCGGCGCACGATGAGCGACACCTTGGAGCCGAAGCGCGTCAGGAACGTCGCCTCCTCGACCGCGGAGTCGCCGCCGCCGACGACGGCGATGTGCTGGTCACGGAAGAAGAAGCCGTCGCAGGTGGCGCACCAGGACACCCCACGACCCGACAGGGCGTCCTCGTTGGGGAGGTCGAGCTTGCGGTAGCCGGAGCCGGTCGCCAGGATCACGGCCCGCGAGGTGTAGGTCTCGGTGGCGGTCTTGACGATCTTGACGTCGCCGGTGAGGTCGACCTCGATGACGTCGTCGGAGATCATCTCGGCCCCGAACCGCTCGGCCTGGGCCCGCATCTCGTCCATCAGCGCCGGGCCCATGATGCCGTCACGGAACCCCGGGAAGTTCTCGACCTCGGTGGTGTTCATCAGGGCTCCGCCCGCGGTGACCGATCCCTCGAGGAGGAGCGGCTGCAGGGCGGCACGCGCGGCGTAGACCGCGGCGGTGTAGCCCGAGGGGCCGGAGCCGATGATGATCACGTTGCGGGTCTCAGACATGTGGGGCCATCTCTCGTTGCTGAACGGGTGACTGCGGCGACCCGTCGTGGGCCACGCGTGTAGAACCGATCGTAGGGGAGGATTTCTTCCCGCAGACCGGTTGGCGTGACGCGGCATACGTCGCCGCTCAGCTCCCGGGCAGGGTCACGGAGCGCAGGATGTCGGCGGTGCCGCACTGGAGCAGGTCGACGACCTGGGTCTCGCCGACGGCCGGTCGGAAGGCGAGGACAGCGGGGTTGCCGGCGTAGCGGACGAGGTAGAGCTGCCCGGGACCCCAGGCCCCCGGCTCGCACAGGTCCATCCGGGAGGCCTCGGTGGAGTCGGCGGCACCGCCGCCCTGGGTGGGCGTCGGGGTGTCGGCGGAGTAGTCGACGACGTTGGCGCGCACGCGCTCGACGTCGATGGCGAAGTACGCCGCTCGGATGCGCGCATCGCCCACGTCGCGGAGCGCCGAGGCCGCGGCCGGTCCCTGCGCCATCGCGGGGGGCTCGGGGGCCGGGGCGGACTGCTCGGCGGCGCCGGCGGCGCCGGACTCCAGCAGCTCGTCGGCGGTGGGCTCGGGTGCTGTCGCGGACGAGGCATCGCCGGCGGACGGCTCGAGGTCGTCCGAGCCCAGCACCTGGGCGCCGACCCCGACCGCCACGACCGCGACCGCGGCAGCGAGGAGCGTGGTGACCCGACGTCGACGACGTGCGGCGAGCTCGACGACCTCGGCGTCGTGAGCCCCGGCCCCGCCCCCACCGAGCTGGGCGATCACCCGGTCGAGCCGCAGGGCGACGTCTCCGGGCATCGGCTCGTCGACGCGCGCCTCGGCGAGCAGGCGGCGGATGCGCTCGTCCTGCTCGGGGCCGAGCTCGCGATCGTCGGGCACGGGTTCATTCTCCTCTTCGGTCGCGGAGCCGGGTCGGGGGAGGTCGCTCAGGTGGTGGTGGGTGCGGTCGGGTCGACGCCCTGGGGCGGGGCCCGCGAGGACCGTGTGGATCGGACGGGGGCGGGCGCGGCGGGGTTCCGCGGGGGGTCGTGGTCCGGGTCACGCCCGGGGGCCAGGGGTGCGAGCGACTCGGCCAGGCGGGCACGGCCTCGCGAGCACCGGGACTTCACCGTGCCCTCGGCGCAGTCGAGCATCAGGGCGACCTCGGCGACCGGGTAGCCCTCCATGTCGACCAGCACCAGGGCGGCTCGCTGCTCCGCGGGCAGCTGGGCCAGGGCCGCGAGCACCCGGTCGCGCTGCTCGCCACGCACCACGAGGTCGGACGGGTCCGCGGTGGCCTCGGTGGGGGCGGTGCGCGCGGCACTGCGGTGGTGCTCGTCGAGGTCGTCGGGCAGGGCGTCGGCCCGGCGGACCTTGGCGGCGCGGAGCCGGTCGAGACAGGCGTTGACGACCACCCGGTGCAGCCAGGTGGTCACCTGGGCCTCGCCGCGGAAGGACCCGGCGCGGCGGTAGGCGGCGATCAGGCCGTCCTGGAGCCCGTCGGCAGCGTCCTCGGGGTTGCCCATCGTGCGCAGCGCCACTGCCCAGAGCCGGTCGCGGTGGCGGCCGAAGAGGATCCCGAAGGCCTCGGGGTCGCCCTCGACGTGCGCCCGCAGCAGGTCGGCGTCCTCCGGTCGCGTGTCCTCCGGGGGCTCCTGGAGGTCACTCACCGCGCACCGTCACCTCGCCGACGGTGCCCCGGAAGCGACCGTCGTCGGTCGCCGGGAGCGACGTCAGCCACACGACGAGGAAGCCGCCGGTCGTGTCGTCGGGCAGGGTCAGCTCGAGCCGATCCCCGTCGGCGGTGCCGCTCACCGCCGGCTCCAGGTCGCGGATGCCGTCGGGAGCGTCGTCGCTGACATAGAGGGAGACCGCGGTCGGGGAGCCGACGAGGTCCAGCGTGACCGAGGAGACGGTGCGCTCGCCGTTGAGGTCGACGACCAGGCCGACCCCGGTCTTGAGTCCCTGGGGGCCGAGCTGCTGGTCGTAGGTCGCGGTCGACCAGGTGGTGGCGGGGTCGCCGTCCACGACCAGCGGGGCGTCCTCGGGGTTCTCGACGCCGTCACCCCCCTGGGGGTCCAGGTCCTCGGCGACCAGGCCCCCGAGGACCACGGCCTCAGCCGGGCTGCTCGGCCCCGCGACGGTGGGTGACGACCCGTCGGGGGAGGGCTCGGTGCCGAGCACGGTCTTGCCGCGTCCCAGGTTGTAGGCCACGACCAGCGCGAGGAGCAGCGCCACGCACAGGCCGATCAGTGCGGCGAGGCGCAACCAGCTGCGTCCGGGCGGCGCCTCGTCCTCGACGACCGGGGTGAGGGCGCTCCCGGTGGAGCGTCCTGGACCGGTCGCGGCCTCCCAGGGCCAGAAGTCGCTGCCGGTCGACGTGCTGGCGGCGCCGGGTCGGGGGCGGCGCACGGGCTCGTCGCCGACCGGCTCGGGCGCGAAGAGCGGACGCTCGGGTGGCTCCTCGAAGGGCGGCGGGGGTGGGGCGGGCGTGGCGCGCGCCTCCAGCCACGACACGTCGTCCTCGTCGTCGTCGAAGATCGGCAGGCCGGCCTGGGTGGCGAGCTCGGGGGCCACGCCCGCGCTCCCGTCCGTGGAGTTGTCGTCAGCCTGGTCGTCGTCCGCCCCGTCGTCGTCGGCCGGGGAGGTCGCGGTGAGCCGGGTGGGCTCGTCGGCGGGGACGGCGGGCAGCTCCTCACTGTCGCGGGCCGCGATCTCGGGCACCGCGGGGAGCACGAGGAACTGCTCCTCGTGGTGGGCGGGCAGCCCGGCGAGCAGCGCGTCCGCGATGCCGACCGGGTCGCCGACGTAGTCGCCGAGATAGAGGCTGATCTCGCTGGCCGAGGTGAGCGGCACCAGGTCTCGGTGCTTGGCGGTGGTGCGACCGGCGGCGCCGTTGCTGCTCGAGGCGTGCAGGACGGAGTCGCACAGCGCATCGAGGCTGCGCGGCACCCCGGCCCGGACCTGGCGCGGCCGGAGGACCTCGCCGTGCTCGGCCGGGGCCCGGGGGACCGAGGAGGAGGAGATGCCGGCCCACTTGCCGGTGAGGGCGCAGTAGAGCAGCCCGGCCAGGTCGGCGATGTCGCTGTCGAGGCGGGCCCCCTTCAACCCGTGCATCGCGGCGTCCACCGAGAAGCCGATCACCCGGATCTCGCCGTTGCGGTCGATCATCACGTTCTCCGGGACCAGGCGCCCGTGGGCGACCCCGGCCTCGTGGGCGCGGGCGACGGAGTCGGCGACCTCGCCGACCAGCCACGCCGCCCGACGCGGCTGGAGGGGGCCGGCGCTGGCCACCAGGATGTCCAGGGAGGTGCCCGAGCCCCACTCGTTGACCACGAAGACCAGGCCGTCGTCGGTGTCCGCGTCGAGGACCCGCAGGATCCGTCGGTCCAGGAGGGTGGCCGACTGGCGGGCGGCCTCGAGCAGACCGGGGGCCCGCGGGTCGTCCTCCGCGATGACGTGCAGCGCGACGTGGCGCTCGAGCACGCGGTCGTGGGCGCGCCAGAACCGCCCGCCCCCGCTCTCGGTGAGCAGGTCCACGAGTCGATAGCGGCCGGCGAGCACGTCACCGGGCCGGATCGAGTGCGGCACTACCGTCCCTTCACGTCAGTCGTGCGCTCCGACACCTGGTCGTCGGGGTCGTCGAGGCCATCGTAGGACCGATCACGACTGGCGGGCACGACCGAGCCGACGGGTGACCGTGTCGATGACCGAGGTCACCTCGCGCAGCCGCATCACCCGCGCGAGCACGACGAAGCACGCCACGTCGAGTGCGGTCACCAGCCCGGCACGCAGCGCGGCCACGGGCCAGGACGGCTCCTCGACCAGGGCGCGCAGGCCCAGCGCCAGGAGGACCGCGACACCGGTCGAGATCGCGGTCGCGAGCGCCAGCCGCACCAGGAAGCGGAGCAGCCGACGGCTCTCGAGGCCACCGAGGCGCGCGCGCAGGACGGTGTAGGACACCGCCGAGCCCACGGCGTACGCCGCGGTGTAGGCGAGCACCAGCGCTGGCGAGGTCTGCTCGAGGCTGGCGGCCCGCACGAGGACGACGGCCGCGACGATGTTGGTGGTGGCCACCGCGAGCTGGATGAGGAAGACCGTGCGGGTCTCCTCCAGGGCGTAGAAGCCGCGCAGCACCAGGTAGTGGACGGTGAAGAACACCAGACCGCCGCCGAAGAGCGTCAGCGAGGGCACGTAGCGCGGGAAGTCGTCGGCGCCGGCTCCGTGGCCCCACACGACGTTGGCGACGTCGAGTGCGATGACGGGCATCAGGGCGGCGAAGGGGACGACGACGGCGAGCGCCGTGCGCAGGGTGCCGGTGAGCGTGGCGGCGAGGCCCGGGAGGTCCAGGGCGGCGGCGCGCGCCGAGAGCCCGGGGAGGATCGCGGTGGCCAGCGACACCGTGATGATCGAGTGGGGCACCATCATGATCAGGAAGGCCGAGGAGTAGATCGTGATGCCGGTGCCCTCGCCGCCGGACGCGGTGCCGCTGCTGGCGAGGTTGACCACCACGACGTAGGCGACCTGGTTGGCGATGACGAAGAGCACCGTCCAGACCCCCAGCCGCAGGGTGTGGCCGAGGCCGGCGTTGCGGAAGTCGAAGCGCGGGCGGTAGGTGAAGCCGGCCTTGCGCAGGTAGGGCACCAGGATCAGCAGCTGCGCGGCGATGCCGAGGGTCGAGCCGAGGCCGAGCAGGAGCTCCTGGTCGGTGCTGAAGGGACCGACCTTCTCCGCGCCCCGGGCGGCGCCGTAGACGATCAGGTAGACCACCAGCACCGCCACGGTGAGGACGTTGTTGGCGATGGGGGCCCACATCATCGGGCCGAAGCGGCCCCGCGAGTTGAGGATCTGCCCGACCAGGACGAACATCCCGTAGAAGAAGACCTGGGGCAGGCAGTAGCGGGCGAAGTCGATGGCCGACTGACGCTGCTCGGTGAGGTCGGCGGTCGGAGTACTGGTCGCTCAGCACCAGGTCCATCACGAGCGGCGCGGCGACCACGAGGAGCACCGTCACGGCGGCGAGGAACAGGCCGGCCAGGGTGATGACCCGGTTGGTGTAGGCCTCGCCCCCGTCGTCGTCGTTCTTCATCGCGCGCACCAGCTGCGGCACCAGGACGGCGTTGAAGACACCGCCGGCCAGCAGGATGTAGAGCATGTTGGGGATCGTGTTGGCGATCGTGAAGATGTCGGCGTGCAGCGAGACGCCGAGCGCCGCCACCAGCAGCGTCGAGCGGACGAAGCCGCTGAGCCGGGACACGACGGTGCCGGCGGCCATCACGGCGCTGGACGCGAGGACCTTCTGGCTCTCGCTCTCCCCGGTCTCCTCCCGGGCGCTCACGGGGTCGGGTCCGCGACGGGGTCGTGCCGGCGCCGGAAGCGACGCACCAGGCGCACCCCGATCGCGACGAAGAGGATGCCCGCGCCCGAGGCCATGATCACCCAGATGATCGTGCTGACCTGGCCGGAGCGGATCGGCAGGGTGTCGGAGGAGCCGAGGCGCCGGCCCTCGGCGTCGGTGACGTAGAGCGTGACGTCGTGGACGCCGAGGCGCAGGGTGAGCGCCGACATCAGGATCGTGGTCTGGCTGTCGGGGGCCAGCTGGATGCGCTCGGAGTCGGACACGACGATGCCGCTGTCGCTCCGTGCCGCGACCACGACGGTGACGGGCTCGTCGAGACCGTTGGTCAACGTGGCCCCGAAGCTGCCCTTCGCGGAGGCGAGGGTCACCCCGGGCGGGGCATCGACCTCGACCGCGGCGAGCCGGTCCTCGATCCAGGACCGGGAGGCCGCCGCGGACCGGCGGGCCGCCGCGGGCGCCTCGCGGGCGGCGTACGACGCGCTGCTGAGAGCCTGGTCGGTGACCACCGTGGCGACCTGGTCGTTGCGGGTGAGGAGGTTCTGCAGCTTCTCCCCGGCGACGACCAGGGAGTCGACCGCGGCGAAGGAGCGGGCGCCCAGCTCGCGCTCGGCCTGGCGCTCGGGGTAGGCGAGGTCCTCGGTGCTCACGATCGTCGTGGGCCGGTCGGTCGCGTCGGCCACCG
Organism: uncultured Actinomycetota bacterium; assembly: GCA_963827195.1. Classification (GTDB taxonomy): domain Bacteria; phylum Actinomycetota; class Actinomycetes; order Propionibacteriales; family Nocardioidaceae; genus Nocardioides. The sequence continues at coordinate 22,036 of CAWGZT010000008.1, read as the reverse complement.
AGCTGAGGTCGAGCCAGGGGGGCGCGAGGCCGTCGAAGAAGACGTTGACGTCCTCGGGGTTCCACTGCACGGGCAGCATCATCACGAGCGGCTGGTCGTCGGGCTCGAGGACCCGGACCGCCGCCTCGCTGAGCAGACGCTGCCTCAGCCCGAGGGCCGAGAGCCGCTCCCCGGGCAGCGGGCCGCCCGCGGCGGCTCCGGTCGAGGTGACCACGAGCCGGTGGCCCGCGGCCTGGGCGACGGCCGGCGGGTCGGTGTCGAACATCCGGTCGGTGACCAGCACGGTGGTGTCCGGCACGGCCAGCTCGATGCCGGCGGCGTCCATGAAGCCGCTGGGGGAGCCGGTGGCCGGGGTGGAGGACACGCCCCAGGCCCCGAGCAGGGCGCTGGTGCGAGCGGCGGCGAGGGCGTAGATCGCCGGGTCGTGCTCGGCACTGGCCGCCACGTCGACGTCGCCGTAGGGCAGCGCGAGCACCTGGTCTCCCCCGAGCGCGTCCTCGAGGTCGTCGAGCCACGCGCTGGCGGCTCGGGCCAGCCCCGCCAGCGCCGGGTCGACCGGCTCGGCGGGGTCGGTCGGCTCCGGCGTCGGCTCCGGGACGAGGTCCTCGCCGTCGACTCCCACGGAGGGGCTGACCGTGGTCGTCGGGTCGGTCCCGTCCGGAGCGGCGCTCTCGCTGGGCTCGGTGGCCGGGTCGGCCGGTCGGGTCGGGGCCAGCGAGCGGGCCGGGTTGCCGGCCGCGAGCCGGCGTACGGCGTCGAGGAGGGCGGGATCGAGCAGCCAGGTCACCGTCTGGTCGCCGGCGGCGGCGCCGAAGTCGACCAGGCCGCGCATGCGCCCGCCGTCCTCGAGGGTGCGGAGCCAGGCGTCGGTGTTGGCGATCGAGCCGTCGGGCTCGTGGGCGATGTAGCGCCGCAGGGGGATGACCAGGGCGGTCTCGACGGACCCCTCGACGTTGCCCGGCACGTAGGGGAGGAAGGTGCGGGCGCGCCCGTCGGCCACGGTGTCGCGCGGCACCGGCCCCTCGCCGAGGGCGTGGACGCCGAACCAGTAGACGCCGCGGCGCGGGAGGTCGTAGTAGGAGCGCGGCACCGTGATGGTGAAGAAGTAGGACTCGCCCGGCTCGAGCTCCTCGATGGTCTCCAGGGGGCCGAAGTCGGTGATCCGGCCGCCCACGTCCTGGTCGACCGCGACCTTCGAGGCGACCTCCAGCTCGGCCGGGCTGGTCATCGGCTCGTCCCCGATGAAGGGGTAGAGGTTGACGGTCGTCCAGGTCTCGATGTCGATGTTGGTGACCGTGCCGCTGATCCGGATCGGGCCCGAGCCGGGCACCACCGACGGCGACACCGTGCTCAGCTCGATCGTGAGCGGCTCCAGGGTGCGGAGGGCCGCGCGCGCGGCCGCGGGTGCCACGGCGGGCGCGTGCGGTGTGGCGTGCGGTGTCGCGGTCAGGGTCGAGGTCGGCGTCGCGGAGGCCGGGGCAGCGCCGAGCGCGAGCGCCGCGAGCAGCGGGAAGGTCCCGATCGCTGCGCCCAGGGCGCGACGAAACACAGGGGACCGGACCACGACACGAGCCTATCGGCCCCGAGCCTCTAGACTCGTCGGCCGTGCCCGACGCCCCGTTCCAGACCCTGAGCATCGTCGAGGTCCAGCGCGCCGTCGAGACGGAGCTGGACCGGATCGCCCCGGTGATCGACGACCTCGGTCGGCTCTTCAACGACGCCGGCCACGAGCTCGCCCTGGTCGGCGGACCGGTCCGCGACGCGATGCTCGGACGCCGTCACAACGACCTGGACTTCGCGACGTCGGCCCACCCGGACGACACCGAGCGACTGCTCAAGGCCTGGGGCGACGCCACCTGGGACATGGGCCGCGACTTCGGGACCATCGGGTGCCGCAAGGGTGACTGGATCGTCGAGGTCACGACCTACCGCTCCGAGGTCTACGACGCGTCCTCCCGCAAGCCCGACGTCGACTTCGGCGACACCCTGGCCGGTGACCTGGGCCGGCGTGACTTCACCGTCAACGCGATGGCGGTGCTGGTGCCCGGCCGTGTCATCGAGGACCCGTTCGGCGGCGTGGTCGACCTGGCCCACCGGGTGCTGCGCACCCCGGGCCGGCCCGAGGACTCCTTCTCCGACGACCCGCTGCGGATGATGCGCGCGGCGCGCTTCGCCGCCCAGCTCGGCTTCACCGTCGACCCGGCCGTCGTCGCCGCCATGACCGCGATGGCCGACCGGATCGAGATCATCTCCGCCGAGCGCGTGCGCGACGAGCTGGTCAAGCTCATCTGCGCCCCCCACCCCCGGCTCGGCCTCACGCTGCTCGTGCAGACCGGCCTGGCCGAGCGGGTGCTGCCCGAGCTGCCTGCCCTCGCCCTGGAGCGCGACGAGCACCACCGCCACAAGGACGTCTACGAGCACACCCTCACCGTGCTGGAGCAGGCGATCGACCTCGAGTCGCGCCTGGGCGGCGAGCCCGACCTGGTCTCCCGCTTCGCCGCCCTCATGCACGACGTCGGCAAGCCGCGCACCCGCAAGTTCGTCGAGGACGGCACGGTCACCTTCCACCACCACGACGTCGTGGGCGCCAAGATCACCCGCAAGCGGATGAAGGCGCTGAAGTTCTCCAACGACGAGACCGATGCGGTCAGCAAGCTCGTCGAGCTGCACCTGCGCTTCCACGGCTACGGCAACGGCGAGTGGACCGACTCGGCCGTACGCCGCTACGTGCGCGATGCCGGCGACCAGCTGGAGCGGTTGCACGTGCTGACCCGAGCCGACTGCACCACCCGCAACCAGCGCAAGGCCGACCGCCTCCGGCGTACCTATGACGGGCTCGAGGAGCGCATCGCGCTGCTGCGTGAGCAGGAGGAGCTGGACTCGATCCGGCCCGACCTGGACGGCAACAAGATCATGGAGATCCTCGGCATCGGTCCCGGGCGCGAGGTCGGCCTGGCCTACCAGCACCTCCTCGAGGTGCGGATGGACCACGGCCCGATGAGCGAGGAGCAGGCCCGCGAGGCGCTGCTGACCTGGTGGGCCGACCGGCCGAGCGCGGGGACACCGGCTCCGTGAGCCGGCTCGCCGAGCGTGCTCCGGGGCTGGGCCACGTGGCGCTCGGCTCCGCGCCGACGCCGGTGCGACCGCTCGACCTCGACCTCGGTCCCGCCTTCGGTCCCGCGTCAGGTCCCGGGCGGGAGGTCTGGCTGAAGGACGAGGCGGCGTTCGGCGACGGCGCCTGGGGCGGCAACAAGGTCCGCAAGCTGGAGTGGATCATCCCCGAGGCGCAGCGCCGCGGCGTCTCCACGCTCTTCACCGTGGGCGGGATCGGGACCCACTGGGGGCTGGCCTGCGCGCTCTACGGCCAGGAGCACGGCCTGCGGACCGTGCTCGGCCTGGTGGACCAGCCCGTCGACGACCACGTGCGCGAGCAGCTGACCCGGCTGGAGGCCTCGGGTGCTCGGCTCTACCGTTTCTCCTCGACGCGGAGGCTCAAGCTGGCAGCGCCGTGGATCCTCGCGAGGCACCGGCCGTGGTATCTCCCCGCCGGCGGCTCCAACGCCTTCGGCACCCTCGGCTACGTCGACGTGGCGCTCGAGATCGCCGCCCAGGTCGCGGCCGGCGAGCTCCCCGAGCCCGGCACCGTGGTGGTGCCCGTCGGCTCCGGCGGCACGGTCACGGGCCTGACCCTGGGCCTGCGGATGGCCGGGCTGCGCACCCAGGTCCTCGGGGTGGTCGTCAACGACATGCTGCCCCTCGACGCCACCGCCATGACCCGTCTGGCCGGTCGCACCGCCGCGCTCCTGCGCGAGCGCGGCCTGCCCGACGTCCCCGACCTCACGCCCGCCGACTTCGACCTCCGGACCGACTGGCTGGGCACGACGTACGGCGACCCCACCCCCGCCTCCGTCGCCGAGGTCACCCGCGCCGCCGCCGCCGGCCTCCACCTCGAGCCGGTCTACACCGGCAAGGCCCTCGCCGCCGTCCGCTCCCTCGGCCCCTCGCTCCCCGGGCCTGTGCTCTGGCTCAACACGCACGGGCCTCGCTGAGCGGCCGTCCGGACAGATTCACCGGCCGGCCGGTGAAACTGTCGGTGGGACGACGAAGTTTCATCGTCCAAGGTTGAGTTTCATCGGCCCAGTGTGACGCACGGGGCTCGCGTTGCTGCTGATGCCACCGTACGACGACCCGCCGCCCCGGGCGGTCGTGTGCCCCAGCGCGCGCCGGGGCGCTGCCCGCGGCACACGACCCGCCCGGGGGGAGCGGCGGACCCCGCCACCGTGGCGACGATCACACTGACGCGCGTCAAGGACCGGGGTAGGTTGCGCGGATGGCAGACATCCAGCACGCCCAGCTCGAGGCCTCGATCGACATCGACGCGCCGCCCGCCCAGGTGTGGGCGCTCGTCACGGACCTGGCCGCGATGTCCGCGCGCAGCCCGCAGGTCGTGCGCACCACGGTCAAGGGCGGGGCGGTGGAGAAGGGCGCGCGGTTCTCCAACCTCAACCGCAAGGGCCTGCTCTTCTGGCCCACGAAGGGCAAGGTCGTGCGGTTCACCCCGCACGAGGACTTCGCGTTCCGGATCGCGGAGAACAAGACGATCTGGTCCTTCCAGCTCGCGCCCAGCGCGACCGGCGGCACCACCGTGACGCACCGCCGCGAGACGCCCGACGGCATCTCCAACGTCTCGCTCAACCTCACGAAGTACGTCATGGGCGGGATCCCGAAGTTCACCCAGGTGCTCCAGGACGGCATGACCGAGACCCTGGCCGCGCTCAAGGCCGACGCCGAGGCCGCCCGCGCCGCCTGAGCGTCGTCTCGACGAGACACCGACACACGACGCGGCCCACCACGACGCACCACCGCGACGCGCCCACCACGACGCACCGACAGACGAAGGCCCTCCCGCAGCTCGCGGGAGGGCCTTCGTCGTTGCTCGGGAGCCTGGTCAGCGGATGGTGATGAAACCCTCCAGGTAGGCCTGACCGCGGGCCACCAGCTTCAGCGTGTGGCGTCCGCCGCCCAGCTTGGCGAAGACCCGGTGGAAGCGCAGCGCCGGGCGGGTGCCGGTGCCGGCGAAGCTCACCTTCCCGCGACGCTTGCCGTCGATGAACACCACGGCGCTGCCGCCGCGGGCGGCCCGGCCGTGGAACACGTCGACCTGCGGGCCCCGGAAGGTGGTCCGGAGGACGTCGGGGCCCTTGCCCCGGCCGAGGTTGTCGCAGTAGTCACCCTGCGAGGCCCTCGACGACGCCACCCGGCGCCAGCTGCCGGTGTGCTTGACCGACCTCGCCCAGCAGCTGGTGGCCCGGCGGACCAGCACCTTCTGCGCGACGGTGTCGGAGCGGCCGTCCGGGTCGGTGACGGTGAGCCGCACCGTGCGGGGACCGGCCTTGCGGAAGGTCGTGCGCACCCGGGCGGTGGTGGCGTCCACGCGGGTCCCGCCGTCGCCGAAGTCCCAGGCATAGGTGAGCTGGCCGCTCGGCGTCTCGGGGTCGCCCGACCCGGCTGCGGACAGCGTCATCCTGGTGGAGATGTAGGACTGCTTCGGGCTGATCTTCATCCGGGCCGTGGGGGCCTGGTTGTCCCCGCCGCCACCCCCGGTGCCGCCCTCGGTGACGGTGACCTGCACCGTCGCCGTCGACGTCAGACCGCGCGGGTCGGTGACGGTGAGCGTCGCCGTCTTCACCCCGGCGTTGTCGTAGGTGGTGCGCACGACCTTGCCGGCCGCGTCCTTGACGCTGCCGCCGTTGCCGAGGTCCCAGCTGTAGTCCAGCTCGTCGGGCGTCTCGGCATCGGTCGACCCGGCTCCGGACAGCGTGACCTGCTGACCGGTCCTGACCGTCGTCGGGCTGGCCTTCGCCTCCGCGCGGGGCGCCGTGTTGGCGGGCACCGGAGCGTCGGCGACGTAGCCGTAGTTGAAGACCCCACAGCTCGCCCCCATGGTGAAGGTGACGTCGCCGGTCAGGTTGCCCACCGAGGCCGCGTCCTCGCCGGCCATCTTGTCGACCTTGAAGCCGAGGCAGTCGTAGGCGAACTCCCAGTTGCCCGAGGTCGTGGAGGGGTCCGCGTAGTTGTCGACGTGCGGCTTGGCCTTGGCATCGCTGAACGTCGAGCGCGTCGCCGTGGCCCGGAAGGCCGCGTCGTTGAGGTCGGGCGTGCTGCTGCCCGGGGTCGGCACGGCGTCCAGCGGCGACTGGGCCGGCGGGTCGTCGGTGCCGGCGTTGCCGTAGCCGTGCGCCTCGTCGGTGTAGACCAGCGACAGGCCGGCCTCGAACTCCGGGGCGCCGCGGTCGGCCTGTCCCCGGCTGTCGAAGTCGAAGCCGGACCGGTCACGCATCTCGAGGTAGTAGGCGTGGTCCTGCTCGGAGCCCGCACCGGCCTTGAGGTACTTCCACCCCAGGGTGCAGCTCTGGGCCGTGGTCAGGTCCTCGCGGCAGCCACCGTTGAAGAAGCGCCCGTCATCGGGACCGCCGTCCTTCTCCAGGTCCGTGACCAGCACGTCGTACGCCGGCTTGCCGGGCTCGGTGACCGTGACCTTGAGGTCGTCGATGAACCAGCCCGGTCGGGCGAGACCGGGGTCGGTGGCGTAGGAGAAGCGCAGCGCGCCGTCCTTCTTGCCGGCCAGCTCGCTGATGTCGTACTCGTCGGCGAGGAAGACCGCCTCCGGGGTCTCCCCGGCCTTGCGGTCGACCGCCTCGGAGCCGGCCTGGTAGCTGCCGCTCGTGCCGGTCAGGCCGTTGTCGTAGCGGGTCTGGCAGGCGTTCTGGTTGGGGTTGCCGGCCAGCGGGTCGGTGTTGGAGGTGGTGTAGCCCTTCTCCGACTCGTGGGACGTGTAGGTCTTGCCGCCGTCCACGGTGGTGAGGACGTAGCCGTAGTCGTAGTCCCACTCGATGTCCCACGAGGACTTCATGCCCAGCGTGACCTTGCTGCCCGCGGGCAGGGTGGCCAGCTGGGGCAGGGCGACGTCGAGGTTGCGGCCCGCCTCGGGCGCGCAACCGAAGTCGTTGCCGGAGCCCGACCACCAGGCGTGCGTCTTGGAGGCCTTGTCGCCGGAGTCGAAGATCTTCTCGTCCAGCAGCTGACGACCGGGCAGCTTCGCGACGTACATCTGCGAGTTCTGCACGCGTCCGTCCGCGCCCTCGGTGAGCGTGTAGGGCGTGCCGTCCCGGGTCTGCCAGGTGATGGTGTCGATGTCCTGCTTGGAGTCGGTCCAGCCGGTCACGGAGCGTGAGGCCGTCAGCACCTGCGGGACGACCCAGCCCAGCTCCTGGCGGGAGAAGGCGTCCATGTTCTGCGACTTGTCGGTCGCCATCAGGTTCCAGTCGCCGTAGGTCTCGCGGCCGCCGGTGGAGTAGAAGTCCGGCAGGCCGAGCGAGTGCCCGTACTCGTGGCTGATCACGCTGGCCGCGTCGATCGCGGTCTCGGGGTTGACGTTGTAGGGACCCACGCGGACGAACACCTTGAGGGCGTCACCGGTGTCGGTCGAGGTCATCGTGGTGCGCCGGGTGTCGGTGTACCACTGCGGCTTGCCCTCGAGGTCCTTGAGCTGGTCCTGGGTGGTGTAGCCGGGCAGACCGGTGGTCTCGTCCTCGTAGTAGTACTCGAGCGACGAGGAGTGCGGCCAGACGTTGTCGTAGGGGCGGTCGGTGTAGTCACAGCCCGCGACGCTGAGCTGCGAGGAGCCGTTGCCGCCGCAGCCGGCGAAGACGGCCATGAAGAAGTCCACGACCCCGTCCTTGTCGGTGTCGTAGTCGCTGTAGTCGATCTCGGGGTCGGCGATCACGGCGGCGTCGTAGACGAGCTTGCCGGCCGATCCGCAGCCGGAGTCGATGTTCTGCAGCGTGCCGACGCCGGCGAGGGCGCCGACCAGGGCGGAGCCGTTGGCGTCCGCGCCGTAGTACTCCGTGTTGCCGGGGAGGTTGTAGACGCCGCCGGTGATCCGCTCGGGGTAGAGCGGCGTGCCCTCGGCCGGGACCGGCGAGTCGGCGAACGTGACGCCGCCGGTGCAGGTCTGGCCGGGCTCGACACCGGTGAAGCCGTCGGAGATGCCCGCGGGGAAGTCGGCCGTGGCCCTGCCGGCCGACGGCACGGTGCCCTCGGGGAAGAGCTGGCCCAGCGACATCTCCTGGAAGAGGTTGAACGTCGAGCCGGGGAGGGCGGGGTCGTTGATGACCTTCTCGAGCTCCTCGCCGCTGTTGCTCGCCTGGTAGGCCCGGTCGGTGTACTGGACCGGTACGACGGGGAAGGGCCGGTCGCCGTAGCGCGCGGTCTCGTAGATCTCGTTGGGCGGGATGACCTTGGGGCCGTGGCTGGTCGCCGCCACCGACGCGGCGGACACCCCGGCGGTCAGGGTGGCCCTGCTCGAGAGGTCACGCCACACGAGGGTGGGCTCCTGGGCGAGCGTGGCGGTCTGGTGCTCCAGGATCAAGGTGAGCACCGCGGGCGCGGTGGCCGTGCCGGCGGGGACGGCGGGCACGGTCCACGTGAGGGTGGGGCTCCCGCCGCTGGGGACGGGCGCGGTGGAGCCGGCCGGCGGGCGGGCGCCGGTGATCGTGGTGCCGCGCGGGGAGGTGACGCTGACCTTGACGTTGGCCACCGGGGCGGTGCCGGTGTTGGTGAGGATCAGCCGCGACGGGTAGCGCTCGCCCGGCTTGACCCAGCCGACCGAGGAGACGAACGAGTTCTCGATGCCCAGGGTGCCGAGGGTGGCCTGGCCGGGGGGCGCCTCGATCGCGCCCGAGGGTGCGGCGGCCGCCGGGGCCGGCGGGGGACCCGCGGTCGCCGTGGGGCTGAGGGTGGCGAGCCCGGCGACCGCGACGGCGCCGGTGGCCATCACGACGGTGGCCCGCCTCAGGTGGTGGGACAGTCTGTGGGTTGGCATGCGCGTCCTCCGAGAGGGGCCCCCGGTGCGGGCGCCGACACCGACCAAACGAGCGCCCCGCCCCGGGGGTTACGCGATCGCCACCCAGCCGCGGTGTCCCGGCTCCCCGGACCGACGACGAAGCCCCGTCCGGCGGACCGGACGGGGCTTCGAGGTGGTGCTCCGGCAGTGAGCCGGTGGGTGACTAGGTGAGGTGGATCCTCACTCCTCGCCCGCGATGAACGCCTCGACACGACGACGACCCTCGTCGTCGGGCAGCTGCACCGGCGGCGACTTCATCAGGTAGGACGACGCGGAGATGATCGGGCCACCGACCCCACGGTCCAGCGCGATCTTGGCGGCGCGGATGGCGTCGATGATGATGCCGGCCGAGTTGGGGGAGTCCCAGACCTCGAGCTTGTACTCGAGGTTGAGGGGGACGTCGCCGAACGCGCGACCCTCGAGGCGGACGTAGGCCCACTTGCGGTCGTCGAGCCACTGGACGTAGTCCGAGGGACCGATGTGGACGTTGCGGGCGCCGAGGTCGTGGGAGATGTTCGACGTCACGGCCTGGGTCTTGGAGACCTTCTTGGACTCCAGGCGGTCGCGCTCGAGCATGTTCTTGAAGTCCATGTTGCCGCCGACGTTGAGCTGGTAGGTGCGGTCCAGCACCACGCCGCGGTCCTCGAACAGCTTGGCCATCACGCGGTGCGTGATGGTCGCGCCGACCTGGGACTTGATGTCGTCACCGATGATCGGGACGCCGGCGTCCGTGAACTTCTTGGCCCACACGGGGTCGGAGGCGATGAAGACGGGCAGCGCGTTGACGAACGCGACACCGGCGTCGATCGCGCACTGCGCGTAGAACTTGTCGGCCTCCTCGGAGCCCACCGGGAGGTAGGACACCATCACGTCGGCGCCGGACTCCTTGAGCACCGAGACGACGTCGACCGCGTCGGCGTCGGACTCCTCGATGGTCTCGCGGTAGTACTTGCCGAGACCGTCGAGGGTCGGGCCCTTCTGCACGGTGATGCCGAGCGGCGGGACGTCGGCGATCTTGATCGTGTTGTTCTCGGAGGCCTGCGTGGCCTCGGAGAGGTCGAACCCGACCTTCTTGGCATCGACGTCGAAGGCGGCGACGAACTCCACGTCCTTGACGTGGTAGTCACCGAACATGACGTGCATGAGCCCCGGCACGGTGCCGTCGGGGTCGGCGTTGCGGTAGTACTCGACGCCCTGGATCAGGGAGGTGGCGCAGTTGCCCACCCCCACGATTGCTACTCGTACCGAACCCATTGGGGTTTCCCTTCGTGGTGACTTCTCTGGAGTCGTGCTGGTCGTGCCGGGTGCCACCGGCCTGCGGGAGCAGGCGGTGGCGCTACTGCTGGGGTTGCTCGGTGGCGGGACGCAGGCTCGCCTGGTCGGGGTTGCGCTCGGCGTTGATGAGGTCGGAGAGCCAGCGCACCTCGCGCTCGACCGACTCGACGCCGTGGCGCTGGAGCTCCGCGGCGTAGCGGTCGACCTCGGCCTGGGTCAGCGACAGCTGCGACTGCACGCGGTCGAGCCGCTCCTGCAAGCGCGTGCGGCGCCCCTCGAGGACCCGCAGGCGGATCTCCATGTCGGTGCTGCCGAAGAACGCGAACCGGATGTCGAAGTTGTCGTCCTCCCACGCCGTGGGACCGACCTCCGACATCAGCCGGGTGAACTCCTGGGTGCCGAGCTCGGTGACCTGGTAGACGATCCGGGGGCGACGGGTGACCGGCACGCCCGGGGTCGGCAGGGTGGTGAGCTCGGCGATGAGGGCGCCGCGCAGCATCTTCTTCAGCGCCGGGTAGAGCGAGCCGTAGCTCAGGACCCGGCTCCAGCCGAGCATCAGGTTGAGCCGCTTGCGCAGCTCGTAGCCGTGCATGGGTCCCTCGTGCAGCAGTCCGAGGACTGCCAGCTCGATGGTCTCTCCACGACGTGCCATGCGACCTATCGTAGCGATATATCCAGTGACTAGGAATTCTGGACCTATCGCGTGCGTCACGTGCGACGTCTGGGAGTGCGAGGACCGGTTGCGTACCCTGGGGCGTCGTCAGTCGCACCGAATGCTGGGAGCACCGAGATCTTGAATGGCAAGCGCAGGGCTGACGGACCCGCTGTGAAGCGGGCACCGCAGGAGCCCAAGACCTGGAAGTCGCGGAGCAAGAAGGTCGCGAAGTGGACCGTGATCGTGTCGCTGGTCTTCTCCCTGCTCGGGCTGGGCGCCTTCGCGGTGCTCTACAACACCATCGAGGTCCCCGACCCCAACGCCGACTTCAAGACCGAGACGTCCTTCATCTACTACACCAACGGTGAGGACGAGATCGGCCGCTTCGCGATCCAGGACCGTGACTCGATCCCGCTCGCGGAGATGCCCCAGACGCTCAAGGACGCCGTCATCGCGGCCGAGAACCGCACCTTCTGGACCGACCGCGGCATCGACCCCAAGGGGATCCTGCGCGCCGCCTTCAGCAACGCCAAGGGCAACAGCACCCAAGGCGCCTCGACGATCACCCAGCAGTACGTCAAGATCCTCTACCTCAGCCAGGAGCGCTCCCTGACCCGCAAGGTCAAGGAGGCGATCCTCTCGCTCAAGCTGCAGCGCCAGCAGACCAAGTCCGAGATCCTCGAGGGCTACCTCAACACCATCTACTTCGGTCGCGGCGCCTACGGCGTCCAGGCCGCCGCGCGCGCCTTCTTCGACCGGCCCGCCAAGGACCTCACCCTCCAGCAGTCGGCCGTCCTCGCCAGCGTGCTCAACAACCCGGCCAGCTTCGACCCGGCCAACGGCAAGGACGCCAAGAGCGCGCTGAAGGGCCGCTACCAGTTCGTCCTGGACGGCATGGCCGAGCTGGACATGGTCGAGGCCGACGAGGCCGAGAAGGCTCGCAAGAGCCTCCCGAAGTTTCCCGAGCTGGACGCCGAGAGCACCTACGGCGGCCAGCGCGGCCACGCGCTCAAGCTGGTGCGCGACGAGCTCAACCGGCTCGGCTTCTCGGATGAGGAGATCGACGGCCAGGGCCTGCGGATCACCACCACCTTCACCAAGAAGGCGATGGACGCGGCCAAGGCCGGCGTCCTCGAGGCCCGCCCCGAGGGCTTCAAGGACAAGCAGCTGCACGTCGCGGTCGCGTCGGTCGAGCCCGGCACCGGCGCCCTGCGCGGCTTCTACGGCGGCCAGGACTACCTCGACTCCCAGATCAACTGGGCCTCGGCCGGCGGCATGATCGGCTCCACGATGAAGCCGGTCACCCTGGCGGCGGCCATCAAGGAGGGCTACTCCCTCGAGGACACCTTCGAGGGCAACTCCCCCTACGAGTTCCCCGACGGCCTCGAGGTCCGCAACGAGGGGCCCGGCACCGGCAACGACTACGGCTCGTCGGTCGGGGCGATCTATGCGATGGAGCAGTCGATCAACACGGCGTTCGTCGACATGTCCAACGGCATGGACGACGGTCCGCAGAAGGTCTACGACATGGCCCGCAAGCTCGGCATCCCGGGCGCGGAGTCGTCGAAGAAGTTCCCCGGCATCCCCAACCGCTCGGTCGACGTGCTCTCCGAGGACACCCTGATCACGCTCGGCAAGGGTCGCGTCAGCGCCATCAACATGGCCAACACCTACGCCACGATCGCAGCCGAGGGGAAGCGCTCGGAGGTGCACGTCATCGACAAGGTCATCGACGCCTCCGGCGAGACCGTCTACGACTACAAGTCCACGGCCAAGGAGGTGCTCGACCCCGACATCGCGGCCGACGTCTCCTTCGCCCTGCAGGAGACCGTCGCCAACGGCACCGGCCGCACGGCGGGTGGCCTGGACTTCCCCGCCGCGGGCAAGACGGGCACGGCGACCAACGTCAAGGACCAGGTCTCCTCGGCCTGGTTCGTGGGCTACACCCCGCAGCTGGCCACGGCGGTCATGTATGTCCGCGGCGACGGCGACGACCAGCTGGACGGCTGGCTGCCGTCGTACTTCGGCTCCGCCTTCCCGGCCTCGACCTGGCTCGCGGTCATGCAGCGCGCGATGGAGGGCGAGGAGGTCGAGGAGTTCCCCGAGCCGGTCTACGTCGACGGCGACGCACCCCAGGACGGCCACACCCCGGTGGTCACGCCGCCGCCGGCTCCCCAGCCGACGCGCCAGCCGCCGAAGCCGCCGAAGACGTCCGAGGCCCCGAGCCAGACACCGACGCCGACCCCCACCCCGACGCCGACGCCCACGCCGACGCCGACGCCACCGCCGCCCAGCCCGTCGTGCGGGGTCCTGGGCTGCCAGACGCCCAGCCCCTCGGAGCCGCCGCCGAGCAGCGAGCCGCCGCCGCCCTCGAGCGCCCCACCCAGCCCGTCAGGTGGCGCGGCGCGCGCCTACCGCTCGTCGTACGACGCGTGACACCGCCGCGGTGACCACGCGGGGTGGTCACGTCCACCCGACCCAGGACGACCCGGTCGTCGCCGCGCTGAGCGAGGGCGTGGGCGGCCCGGTGGGTGAGCGTGCCGGCCGCGCCCGGTGGTGGACGCCGCTGCGGGTGGTGGTGCTGATGGCCGCGGTCGGCTTCGCGCTCGGGATGGTGCAGAAGGCGCCCTGCGTCGAGGGCACCTGGATCGAGGGCAACACCAGCTACTCGGCGATGTGCTACTCCGACATGCCCTACCTCTACACCCTGCGCGGCTTCGCCGAGAAGACCTACCCCTACACCGACGACGAGCAGACCAGGGCCCGCTACCAGTCGATGGAGTACCCCGTCGGCATCTCCTACTGGGCCTGGGGCACCTCGCTGGTCACCCACTGGCTCAGCGGGTCGCCCGACCTCGAGCCCCGCTACAAGATGACGGTCGGCGAGCTCCAGACCGACCCCGAGATCCTGCGGGAGACCCGGCTCTACGTGGTGGTCAACGCCCTCGGCCTGGCGCTGCTGACAGTCCTCGCGGCCGCGCTGCTGACGAAGGTCAACCCGCGCCGCCCCTGGGACGCCGCGATGTTCGCCCTGGCGCCGGTGCTCGCGCTGACCGGGCTCATCAACTGGGACCTGCTGGCGGTGGTCCTCGTCGCGGCGGCCCTGTGGGCGTGGGCCAGGGACCGGCCCGTGCTCACCGGTGTGCTGGTCGGCCTCGGGACGGCCACCAAGCTCTACCCGCTCTTCCTCGTCGGCGGACTGCTGATCATCTGCGTGCGCGAGCGCCGGCTGCGCGACCTCGGCGTCGTCGTGGGGAGCGCGGTCGCGGCGTGGCTGCTGGCCAACGCCCCGGCCTACGCCGCCAGCCCCACGGAGTGGAAGGTCTTCTGGTCCTTCAACAGCGACCGCGCCGCCGACCTGGGCTCGATCTGGCTGGTCGTCGACCAGGCCGGCGACCTCGGGCTGTCCGCGCAGACCATCAACGACGGCTCGTTGATCTTCTTCGGCCTCTGGTGCGTCGGGGTGCTCGCGCTCGGCCTGCTCGCTCCGCAGACCCCGCGGCTGGCCCAGCTCGGCTTCCTGGTCGTGGCCGGCTTCCTGCTGGTCAACAAGGTCTACTCACCGCAGTACGTCCTGTGGCTGCTGCCGCTCGCCGTCCTCGCCCGGCCGCGCTGGCGCGACCAGCTCGTCTGGCAGGCCGGGGAGGTCCTCTACTTCGCGTCGGTGTGGTGGTACCTCGGCGGCTTCCTCGAGCCCTCGCGCGGCGGCGACTCCGGCTTCTACTGGATCGCGATCGTCGTCCGGATGGCCTGCGAGCTCTACCTCGTGGCGCTGGTCGTGCGCGACGTGGTGCGGCCCTGGAAGGATCCGGTCGAGCGGGACCCGGTCGAGCGGGACCCCGTCCGTCCCGGGCCGGACGGGCCGGACGGGCCGGACCCGGGTCAGGACACGACGACCCGGTCGAACGTCGTCGCGGTGTAGCGCACCCGCACGTCGATCCGCTCGCCGATCGCCGGCACCCGGGCGCCCGAGGGCAGGAACAGCATCGAGGCCTGCATGTGCGGGGGCTCGGCGAAGAGGCGCTGCTTGCCGTCGGTGGAGAAGGGCGAGCGCACGAAGCCGACCGCGTCCAGGCCGCCGCGGGCCAGGGTCGCGGCCCGCGCCTTCATCGACGACGCGCCCTGCGGCGCCTCGAGGCCGATGCCGTGGGCGGTGCCGCCGCTGACGATGAGCAGGTGGCCGCTCTTGGGGGCGGTGCGGGCGCGGTAGCCGAACGCGTCGCCGCGCTCGAGGTCGTGCACGTCGAGCACGGTCGCGGTGACGTGGAGGGCCGCGCGGTCACCGAGCCAGAGCTGGGTGCCGGTGCGGGGCCGCAGGGTGTAGTCGGCGTACGACGAGCGCAGCGTGGCCATCTCGGCGTCGGTGAGGTGGCTGACCCAGATGGTGCGGGTCTCGAGACCGGCAGCGACGACGTCGTTCATCAGCCGCGCGACCTCGGTGAGGTGGGAGCCCTGCGCGAGCGGGAGGTGCAGCGCGATGCCCTCGAGCCGGGCCCGGGGGAAGCGCTGCAGGATGCTCGCCGCGGCCCACAGCCCGCGGGCCGAGAAGCCGTGGCGCTGCATGGAGGTCATCCGCTCCAGGACCAGGCGGGCGTCGGGCTGGCGGCCGAGCAGGTCCTCGAGGTCCTCGACGCGCCCGATCGTGTGGATGACACGGTCGGCCAGGGCCGGGTCGACCTCGAGGGCGACGTCGAAGGGGCGCCACGGGGTGAGCACCAGCAGGCTGCCGTCGAAGCGCGACTCGACGTGCTCGAGCTCGTCGTAGGTGCCGACGGCGATCGTGTCGACGCCGAGCCACTGGGCCTTGCGGGCCAGCCGGCCGCGGGTGAAGCCGTAGCCGTTGCCCTTGATGACGGGCACCAGCCCGGGGTTGGCCGCGGCCACCGCGCGCAGGTGGGCGCGCCAGCGGTCGCCGTCGACGGTCAGGGTCAGGCTCATCGTGCGTGCTCCCTCAACGGCGCTTCATGTAGAGGTCGAAGGCCTTGTAGAGCGGCCGGTTGAGCGGCAGGTCCCACTCGCCGGCGTACTCCACGGCCTCGCCACCGGTGCCGACCTTGAACTGGATCAGGCCGATGTGCGGGTCGTCCGCGTCGAGGGTGTCGGTGATGCCGCGCAGGTCGTAGACGTCGGCGCCGCTGGCCAGCGCGTCGGCGATCATCGCCCACTGCACGGCGTTGGAGCCGCGGACGTCGCGCTTCTCGGTGGAGGAGGCGCCGTAGGAGTACCAGGCGTGGGCGCCGACCCGGATCGCGATCGTCGAGGCGACCAGGTCTCCCTCGTGGCGGGCACACCACAGCGTGATCCGGTCGGGGCTCTCCGCGCCGAGCGCCTCGACCATGGTCTGGAAGTAGGACAGCGGGCGCGGGGTGAAGTGGTCGCGCCCGGCGGTGTGGACGTAGAGGTCGTGGAACGCCTTCAGCTCCTCCGCCGCAGCCGCGCCGCGGCCCGCGGTCACCTCGACGCCCTGCTTGGTGGCCTTCTTGATGTTGCGGCGCCACTGCTGGTTCATCCCCTTGAGGACGTCGTCCTCGCTGCGCGGGGTGCCGTCCTGGGTCAGCGGGACCTGGAAGACGAAACGGGGCTGGCCCGC
Source organism: uncultured Actinomycetota bacterium (assembly GCA_963827195.1). Classification (GTDB taxonomy): domain Bacteria; phylum Actinomycetota; class Actinomycetes; order Propionibacteriales; family Nocardioidaceae; genus Nocardioides. The sequence goes on along the minus strand of CAWGZT010000008.1, from coordinate 5,611 downwards.
CGCGAAGCCGCCCTCGGTGCCCTGGCGGCGCCAGCCCAGCTCGTCGAGCTGGGACACGACGCGGGCGCCCGAGGCGTCGCGCTCGGTGGGGGCGAGGTCGTCGAGGCGTCGTACGGCGTCGTCGGCGATGCCCTCCTTGACGGCCGCGGCCGACCAGCGGCGGGTGACGACCGGGGGGCCCATCCGCACGCCGAAGGCGCCCTGCCCCTTGAGGTGGCGGGTCAGCGGGGCGAGCCAGGCGCCGAGATCCTCGGTCTCCCAGTCGATGACCGGCCCCTCGGGCAGGTAGGCGAGGTAGCGCTTGAGCCGGGGGAGCTGGCGGTAGAGCACCAGCGCGGTGCCCACGAGCTCGCCGTCGCGGTGCCAGCCGAGGGACTCGCGGCGCCACTCGCTCTTGACCTCGCCCCACGCGGGCGTCTGCAGGAAGCTCGCGGACCTCCGGGAGGCCAGGAAGGAGAGGTGCTCCTCCTCGGAGATCACGCGCACGTCCAACGTCTCGGCAGCCACGTGCTCGAGGTTACCGGCCGGTCCGGTGGGGGTGGGCTGACGGTGCGGCACGGTCAGGGGTGCGGTCATCACCGCCGTGGGCACGACGATGCCCCCGACCAGTCTGGACGGGGGCATCCTTCTCGTCGTGCCAGGTGGTGATCAGCAGACGGTGTAGCGACCGCTCGTCACCATCCAGACCACCCCACGGGCAGGTCCGCCCCACCACTGGCGGCTCATCCAGCAGATGGAGTCAGCGCTGACCGTCCCGGCGGCCGCCACCACGGTCCAGCTGCAGCGGATGTCCGCGAGGGCGTAGAAGACCTTGGCACGGGCATTGCTGCCGCGGCCCGCTGCGCGGGTGCAGTCGCTCCACGCGGTGGGAACGTGGGCGGTCGCAGCCGCGACCGAGCCGGCTGCGGGGATCGCGGCGGCCGCCGACGCGGTCGTGCCGGCCACCGCGAGGCCGGAGGCCAGGGCGAGCGTGAGCAGGATCTGGAGCAGGTAGGTCTTCATGGTGCTGTCCCTTCGTGGTGGCGGTGGGCCCGATCCCTTGATGAGATCACCTTAGACCGAGGAAAACCTAGATTGCAAGAGTTTCCTTCAGGTACGTAACAAAAACCTTGCGTAACGTCAAAAAAGTCTGACCCTCCGATTTCGGTTGAGGGGGCTGAACAGACATGCCAGAGTGAGGGCGTGCTGTTTCGTCGTCGGGTCTCCGCAAGCCACGTTGCGATCACCGTGCCGCCCCTCCTGTCAGTCAGAGGAAGGAGGCAGGCCACCCAGGAACGGCTGGCCCGCAACCTCGCCTTCCTCGTCGGTCTCGACGCCGAGGACAACCCGAGCGGGCGGACGTGGGTGTGTCGGTACGGCAGCCTGACGGTCTCCGAGCTGGGCAGGGGCATGCCCCGGGAGGCGAGCGAGCCGGCGGTCGACGTCATCGCGACCGCGACGCTCCACCGCTACGGCCCTGAGACCAAGGCCGCTCTCGTGCTGGCAGCTGCCGACCAGCTCTTCTTGTCCGTCGAGGCCACCATGCGCGACGTCCTCGATGTGCTCGGGACCTCGGACGACGGGCGCAGGCTCGCCGACGCCGTGCGCGTCACTGCCTGGGCATCGCTGGTGGCAGACGCCTACCAGGCGCAGCCGGCCCTCTTCGTCGCCGCGATCCAGGCGCGTGCGGTGCAACGGGCAGCCACCGCCGAGTGGCGACCGTTGGTCGAGCAGACGTCCGTGGGCGGGGTCCAGGTCAGGTCGGAGTACCCCCCGGGTCCCGTCGAGCCGCTCGACCCGGCCGTGTCCCCCTCCCAGCTCGGCATCTTGGACCGCCTGATGCACGAGTGCGTGGCGCCTCGGAGCCCCATCGCCGCCGCGAGCGTCGAGAACGAGGGGGGCGGCCCGAGCGAGTCCTTCCTCATGGACAGCCTGATCGACCGGTGGATCCGGCACCTCGTCTACTCCGACGACCAGGGTCAGGCTCGGATCGGCACCGACGACCGAGGCAGCTTCATCGATGCCTACGTCCCGCACCTGGCCGCGCTCTCGTCGTTCGCCACGGATGTCCAAGGTCACTACTCGACGATCGAACCCTTCAGGTTGGGGGACACCGACACGATCGCAGGGGAGCGCTACCGCGCCCAGGACCCCGACCACATCCGGCGTCTGGTGCCGCGTACGCCGTCGCTGCCGGAGTACGCGAAGCTGCCGCGGTCCTCCCAGGAGGCGCTCGCGCGCACGGCGGTCCACGTCATCCGCGTCCTGCGGGACTCCAACGCCTTCGTCAGCCCCCAGCTGCTGGACCGCACCCTCGAGCCACTGGCGACGTGGGCCGACCTCACGCGAGGTGTCCTGGGGCCGGACAACGCGACCACCCGGTTCGTCGAGCTGACCCACGCGCGTCTCTCGGTCAACCAGCTCCGCGACGTCGCCGGCTCCGCGGAGCGGGAGGCTCACCGCGAGCGCTTGTCGGCCGCCATGCTGGGTGCTCGCACTGCAGCGGAGGAGGGGAGGCTGTCGACCGGCGAGTGGGTCGAGCTCGTCAACGACTGCTCGCCGACCCTCAACTCGACCTGGCAGGACCATGCACGCGCCGGGAGGGCCGAGGAGGCCGCGCAGGCGCGCGCCCAGCTGCAGTCCTACTGGAGCTCGGCACTGGCCGGGGTGGGCATCGACCCGGACCGCATCGACCCGGACCGCATCGACCCGGACCGGAGCCACCCTGGAGGCGTGGCGGGGATGCTCCACAACTACATCGGCTTCCAGGTGCGGTGTCCCGAGCTGGACCGGCGCCTGGTCGCGCTCCGTCTCGGGCGCACCATCCTGCTGCCCGCCCGCAGGCGGGTCGCCGACCACCGAGGCACGGACACAGCGCTGCGCACCAGCCTCCAGGTGTTGCTGCGAGGAGCCTGTTGGACGCTGCCCCTGGTGAGCGACGACGCCGCGGCGGCCGACAGCCTGCTCGTCGACATCGAGAGCTGGACCGCCCAGCTCGCCGGGACGTCCCTGGTGACGTCGCTGATGGCGGTCGGCGGTGAGCTCCCCGACCGACCGACGCATCTCAACTGCCTGGGTGCGTTGGCCATCGGGGAGCTGACCCTGGCGCGCGCCCGTGGCGCGACACCGGCAGAGCTGGAGCGACTCGCCCAGCACATCGACGTGGCGACCCGCGCAGCGCTCGCATCCAACAAGGTCGCGCACGTGGACGAGCTCGACCCGACGTCCGAGCGCGTCTCCGAGCTCCTCCGCGTGATCGACGGCTACCACGCGCTGACCGGGCAGAGCGTGCGGACGAGCCTGTGACCCAGGAGGTCGCCCGCCGGTTGCTCGCGCTGGCGCGGCGCCACGACAGCTCGGCGTGGGTCGAGCCTGCCGGCACCGCCGTACACCGCGCCCGCGTCCAGGCGTCGCTCGACGTTGGGGCCCGGAGCTGGACGAGCTCCTTCGCCTACCAGCCTGTCGCGCTCTCCGCCTACCTCGCTGAGCTGGACCTCGTGCGACATTCGGCCTCGTCCCTGGCCACCTATGTCAGCGATTTGATTCAGTCAGTGATGCGCTTGATGTCGCTTCCGCCCTCGGGCGCACCTGTGCCCTACCGGGTTGTCAATATCGGCGGCGGCCAGCCCGTTGGCCTTATGACCTTCATCGAAACTCTCGAACGGGCTTTGGGCAAACCTGCCATCCGCAAAATGTTGCCCATGCAACAAGGTGATGTGCCGCGTACCTATGCGTCTCCCGCGCTGTTGAAACAACTAACCGGATTCTATCCGCAAATGGGCCTTGCCCAGGGTATCGGCGCATTCGTGAGTTGGTACAGGGACTATTACCGAAAATAGCTACCGCGCAACGCTCACAAGAGGCGGCTGGGGAATGACGATCTCCTTCTCACCAAAAGCTTTCAGGATGGCAAAACGTAAGTCACTGGCCACCAATACACCGTAGAAAATATCCCCGACCGTGCCCTTGATTTCGAAATCAAGCGAGTAAGTCCCAAATCTTTGCAACGTCACTACTGGCTCAGGATAAGTCAGCACATTGGGATGCGCCTTGGTCAATTGCAGCAGGAGTTCTTTCACCTTCTCAGCATCGCTGTCATAGGCAACACTCACGTTGACGGTGAAGCGCCCCATCGTGTCGCTATGGGTCCAGTTTTTCACTGGCTCCGTAATCAGGTTGGAATTCGGAACAATAATCGAGCAGCCATCAAACGTTTCAATTTCGGTCGCGCGCACATTTATCTTCTTGACCAGCCCCTCACCCGCCGGGATGGAAACCCAGTCCCCCACCCTTATGGGCCGCTCCGCCAGCAGAATAAGGCCCGAGACGAAGTTATTGACGATGGATTGCAAGCCGAAACCGATACCAACGCCGAGGGCACCGGCAACAAGGGCAAGATTGGAAAAGTCCAGGCCAGCCGCCGTAAGGGCAAATCCCGTCGCGATAATGTAGCCCGCATAAGTAGCGCCCTTGCGAACCAAATCCTGAACCCCCTTGTCAATGCGCGTTTCCAGAAGAATGCGCCGGTTGAGCCAGCCGACGAAAAGTTTGGTGACGGCGATGCCGCTGACGAGCACGAACGCGACAAGCAGCATGGACGACGGTGAAACCGTAACGCTGCCAACATCAAATCCAAAGAATGCTTTGTTGGCCAGCGCCCGAAAATCAATCCAGGTGACCGTCCACAGCAGGAAGAGGACCGGCAACCCGATGAATACAAGTAGAATATCCACAAAGGTACGAAACAGCAGCCCTGCCCGCTCGATGGCGCGCTCACCCAAGCCCGAAACTCGCCGCAAAACTTTTCCCAAATGGCTGCTTGGATCAAAGCTCGTGTGGACTGCCGCATCGATGGTGTAGTGAATCAGGAACAGGAATGTGACAACAAGAGCCGTGTCGAACAGCTTGAAAACAATGAAGTTCGCCAGCGCAACATAGCCGAACAGCAGGGCTATTGTGGCCAGAAAGACGAGCAGCCACACCGGCGTCAGGAGAACTTCTGTCCAGCGAAAGTAGATGATCTGGTTTGGTGTTTTCTCCGCCAGCCCGGGCTGGTTGCGGAAATTCAAAAGCAAGAGGGCAAGCAGGACCAGCATCAGGCAAGAAGCAAGAGCCGACTGCCCAATGGAATAGGTGACAGGAAGATAGATGCCGTCCGCCAGGTTGCTGAAGGCATCAGAAGCTCCCGACATGGCCGCACAGACCGTCGCCAGCAACGCGAAACGCGAAGCAGCGGCATCGTCAAGATTGATCAATCGCCATTTGGCCTGGTTGGGCGCAGCAATGCGGTAGGCCAGAACACCATTGACCAGCGTTCCCGTTATGATAGCCGCCAGCCCGTCGAGCACCAGATTGAACCGGGGGGTCACAAATCCCGCATTTTCCAGATAACTAAGCGTAACGGCAAACAGGATGCTGAGAAGGATCAAGGTTCCAAGCGTGGCGCGGACTACCCGCCAAAGCCGGTCCAGATTATCAGGAAAATCGCTTTCAAGGCTCTTGCCCTGTAACGTTCCCGCAATACCCGGCCAACAAACCACCACACGCCAAGAATGAGAAGGATCGTCAGCGGCAGCATTAACAGTGACGACACACTCGCGGTATGTTAAATCTGGTCCCACCAATTGCCGAT
>CAWGZT010000007.1:0-50581 GCA_963827195.1 uncultured Actinomycetota bacterium | reverse complement strand
CAGGCCCGTTCGGTGGTCGAGCCCGGCGAGCGTCAGCGAGTCGGTGTCGAGACCGGGTGACGTGCCTGTGGCCCCGCCCGTGGGCGGGGTGTGGGGCGGTGGCCTCAGGGCTCGCCGGATGGTCGGGTGGGGGGTGTGGTCGGGGTGGTGCCGTGGTGGTCGCGACGGAAGTGCAGCCCGTTGGGTGATCGCCACAGGTAGGTGGTCTGGTCGAGGCGGTCGTAGGTCCAGGTGGTGTGGGTCTTGGCGCGGTGGTGGGTGCGGCACAGGGGTGCGGTGTTGTCGCTGCAGGTGTCCCCGCCCTGGTCGTGGGCGATGATGTGGTCGATGTCGCAGGACCGGGCTGGTCTGGTGCACCAGGGGAACACGCAGTGGTGATCGATCAGCTCACGTTGGACCGGAGTCGGTCAGGGATCTCGTAGGCGCCGACGTGGATGTGCTCGGCGAGGTCCTTGACCGGTCGCACGGTCACTTGCACACCCGGGCTGGCGCACCAGTCGCGGACCCGGTCGACCCAGATCGGCGAACGCGTGTTCTCCACCCGGGCGAGACATCCATCGACGCTGTCTGTCCCGCCGGTGAGGGCGGTGTCGGTGAGGTGGACGTGGAGCACGACCTGGGACTGCGCGGCGGCGGCGCCTGCCCGGCGCCGGGGTCGGTGTCAGCAAAAGGCAGTGACGTCTGGCCGCGGGCGAGGTCGCCGGCGGCGATGGTGCGGCGTACGTCGTGGGACTCACCGCATCCGGCGGCTCCGAGGGTGGTGGCGCCGCGGTTGAGGGCGTCGTCGAGGTCGAGGGCGTCGCGCAGGTCGAGGGTGCCGGTGAGGTCGACGGTCCCGTTGATCCCCGACCGCCCTGGTGTGGAGGGTGAGGTGGCGGCCGTCGGCGGCGGCGCGGGCGCGTTTCTCGGCTGCGGTGGGGTCGAACCGGGTCTGGGCTTCCTCGACGAGGCGGCGGACCTGCGGGTATGACACCTTGTGCGCGACGTGGGCGAGGTGTCGGTCGACGTGGGTCGCACCGGCCGCGGGCAGGCACGTGGTGTGCTCGGCGATGAGCTTGGCCCGCCAGAACGGCAAGTCCCCGGTGATCAGGCGCTCCCAGAGGCGTGGGAGGCGGTAGCGGACCTCGAGGACGGCCCCGACATAGCGTTTGCCGGAGTCGGTGGAGACACCCAACGCGGCGGCGATCTCGAGGACTGCGGACTCCAGCACCCACGGTGCACCGTCACCGGCGAGCGGGATGCCGTGGTCCCCGAACGACGCGGCACCCTCGTCGTCGGTCTGGTGCAGCACGCACCAGTCGACGATGCCTTGGGCGAGGGTGATCTCAGCCTGGTCGCGGATGGTCCGCGCGCCGCGGACGGCGCTCAGCACGGTGGTGCTGTCGTCGTTGCCGGGCTGGTTTGCCATGTCTCTATTGGATCAGGGGCCACCGACAGTGGGGCCTCTTTCGGCGGCTCTGGTCTCATCTGGTGAGACATTAACCGAAACTTTCTTCGAACTATTTTGGCTCGGACTCGATCCCTGATCCTATGTTCGTTGGTCGAGCCCGGGGAGCGTCAGCGAGCCGGTGTCGAGACCGCCCTGGGGTGCGGCTGGTTGTCGGCTTGCGTGGTCTCGACGCGGCCTCGCAGAGCTCGGCCGGCTCGACCACCGAACAAGGGTCAGCTCGACCACCGACACGGCTGGCTGAGCCGCGGACCTTCGTTCGTTGGTCGAGCCCGGGGAGCGTCAGCGAGCCGGTGTCGAGACCGCCCTGGGGTGCGGCTGCTTCTCGGCTTGCGCGGTCTCGACGCGGCCTCGCTGAGCTCGGCCGGCTCGACCACCAACAGAGCCCGCTCGAGCATCGGTCCGCTGGTTGTCGGTCGAGCCCGGGGAGCGTCAGCGAGCCGGCGTCGAGACCGCCCTGGGGTGCGGCTGCTTGTCGGCTTGCGCGGTCTCGACGCGGCCTCGCAGAGCTCGGCCGGCTCGACCACCGAACAGAGCCCGCTCGAGCATCGGTCCGCTGGTTGTCGGTCGAGGCCGGGGAGCGTCAGCGAGCCGGCGTCGAGACCGCCCTGGGGTGCGGCTGGTTGTCGGCTTGCGCGGTCTCGACGCGGCCTCGCAGAGCTCGGCCGGCTCGACCACCGACAAGGGTCAGCTCGAGCATCGGTCCGCTGTTCGTCGGTCGAGGCTGGGGAGCGTCAGCGAGCCGGTGTCGAGACCGCCCAGGGGTGCGGCTGCTTCTCGGCTTGCGCGGTCTCGACACGGCCTCGCAGAGCTCGGCCGGCTCGACCACCGAACAGGAGGCCGGCTCGACCACCGACAAGGGGCCGGCTCGACCGCCGAACGGGGGGCGGCTTGCCCTTGGACGGGCTGGCGCGACCCTCGCCGGGGCCGCTCTCGCTCGCGACGTTGCGGTCTTGACGCACTGTCGGTGGGGCGGTGTACCTTGAAGGTGTTCGAACGAGTGTTCGAACACCTGCCGGCGGGGGCGACCTCGACCCCCGTCCCCGCCGGCACTGGGGTCCGGTGCAGGAGGAGGACGGCAATGAGGCGCTACGACGATCCGGTGGAGGTCCGCCAGGGTGGGGACGGTCCCGAGCAGTTCCTGTGGCGGGGCCGGCTGTGGAAGGTGCGTGCCGTGCTGGCGCACTGGGTCGAGACGGGGCCGTGGTGGCAGGGTGCGGGGGTGCAGGCCGTGATCGGCTCCGAGGAGCCCGCGGTCTCCGGGTCCGGGGAGGCCGGGGTGGTCCCGATCGGTGACCTGATGGCCGAGCGGGAGCTGTGGCGGGTGGAGGCCGGGCGCGGCCTGGTCGACGTCGACGCCGAGTCGGCCGCCGACCGCTCCGGGGTCTTCGACCTCTCGCTCGACTGGAGCGACGGTCACTGGCAGCTCGTCGGGTGCGTGGACTGATGAGCGAGCAGGCCAACCCCTACGCCCTCCCGGCCACGACCCACTCCTACCTCGCCCGCTCGGCCGAGTCGCTCAGCGAGGCGATCGCGGCCACCGACGTGCCGTCGCGCTACGCCCTCGCCCACGTCGCCGCGCTGCGCGCTGCCGCGGCCCTGCTCGCGGCCCGGGCCCGTCCGGCTCCGGCGCGGCGCCGCCCGCAGAAGAACGCCTGGGTGCTGCTCACCGAGATCGCTCCCGAGCTGGGGGAGTGGGCGACGTTCTTCGCGGCCGGCGCGGCCAAGCGCGCCGCCGCCGAGGCCGGCTCCACCCGGGCGGTGAGCGAGCGTGATGCCGACGACCTGGTCCGCGACGCCGACCGGTTCCTCGGGGTGGTCGAGCAGTCCCTGGGGCTCGTCCCGCACGCGCCGATGCGGTCCGTGCAGGTGCCGCAGGCCAGGGCCGTGCCGTCCGGTCGCGCGGTCGCGCGCTCGGCCTGAGGCGCCCGACGAGCCTGCGCGCGAGCTTGCTTCTCGGAGCGCGGACGCCGGGTTGACGAGACCACCTGGGAGCGGCCTACACTGGCCTTGTTCGAACAGGTGTTCGAGCAAGGCCAGGGGTCGATCCGGCTGTCCAGGAGTGTCTCGTGCCCGACCCCTTCGTCCACCTGCAGGTCGCCTCCGGCTACTCCCTGCAGTACGGCGCGTCCCACCCGCACGTGCTCGTCGAGCGCGCCGCGGAGCAGGAGATGGACATCCTCGCCCTGACCGACCGCGACGGCACCTACGGGGCCGTCAAGTTCGCCAAGGCCTGCCTGACTGCGGGGATCCGGCCGGTGCTGGGAGTCAGCCTCGCCTACACCGGCGGCCGCGGGGAGCGGGAGCGCCAGGCCGGCGCCTCGGCAGCCGGCCGCCCACGCACCCCGGTCCGCGGTGGGGCGTTCCGCGACCTGCCCGCCGAGCAGGGCGGGCTGCCGCGGGCGACGTTCCTGGCCAGCACCGACACCCGCGGCGGTCGGGCCGGGTGGGCGGCGGTGTGCCGCCTGGTCTCCGCGACCCAGCTCGCCGGCGAGCGCGGCAGCCCGGTGCTCGACCTCGACGACCTGCCGGACGGGGTGGGCGACCTGCTCGGCAGCGGTGACCTGGTGGTGCTCCTCGGGCCGGCCTCCGACCTCGGCCTGGCGGTGACCCGGCGTCGCGACGACCTGGCCCTGGCCGCGCTGGCGCCCTGGCGCGCCCTGGTGCCGCGCTCCCACCTGGTCGTCGAGCTGGTCTCCCACCGGCTCCCCGGGGGGAGCGCCCAGGAGTGGGGGCCCGGCACCACCGCTCATGCCGCCCGCATGGCCGCCGTCGCCCGCCAGGTCGGGCTGACCGCGGTCCTCAGCAACGCCGTGCGCTACGCCGAGCGCCGCGACGCCGTCACCGTCGACGTCCTCGACGCCGCCCGTCGCCTGGTCGCCCTCGACCTGCGCCACCTCGACCGCCGCAACGCCGAGGGGTTCCTCAAGTCCGGCAAGCAGATGCACGAGGTCGCCGAGGAGATCTGCCGTGGTGCCGGGCTGGGCGAGCACGAGGCCACCCGGTTGCTGGCCACCACCCGCACGGTCGCCGAGCGGTGCGCGCTCGACCCCCGCACCGACCTGGGGCTGGGGGAGGTGCACTTCCCCGAGTTCACGCTCTCCACCGAGCACGCCAGCGCCGACGTCGCGCTGCGGGCCCGGTGCGAGGCGGCGATCGGTGACCGCTACGGCTCGGCGCCGCGCCAGGTGATCTGGACCCGGCTCGACGACGAGCTGGAGACGATCCGCGGTCTCGGCTACGCGTCGTACTTCCTCACCGTCGGCGACGTCACCGACCTGATCCGCGACATGGGGGTGCGCTGCGCCGCACGCGGCTCCGGTGCGGGCAGCCTGGTCAACTACCTGCTCGGGGTCTCGGGCGTCGACCCGATCCGCCACCAGCTGCTGATGGAGCGCTTCCTCTCCCCGTTGCGTGGCGCCCTGCCCGACATCGATGTCGACGTGGAGTCGGCGCGACGGCTCGAGGTCTACGAGGCGATCCTCAACCGCTACGGCGGTGAGCGCTGCGTGTGCGTCTCGATGATGGACACCTACCGCGTGCGGCACGCCGTGCGTGACGTCGGTGGCGCGCTCGGCATGCCGCCGGGCGAGATCGACGCGATCGCCAAGGCCTTCCCCCACATCCGGGCCCGGGACGCCCGGATGGCGCTGCGCGACCTGCCCGAGCTGCGGGCGAGCGGGCTCACCGACACCCGGCTCGACCTGATGTTCCAGCTCGTGGAGCGCCTCGACGGGCTGCCCCGCCACATCGCCATGCACCCCTGCGGGGTGCTGCTCTCCGACGCCACGCTGCTCGACCGCACCCCGGTCGAGGCCAGCCACGCCGGCTTCCCGATGAGCCAGTTCGACAAGGACGACGTGGAGGACCTCGGGCTGCTCAAGCTCGACGTGCTCGGCATCCGCATGCAGTCCGCCATGGCCCACGCGGTCGCGGAGATCGAGCGGGTCGACGGTCGGCACGTCGACCTCGACGACGAGACGCAGGTGCCCTTCGACGACACCACGACCTTCGAGATGATCAGCAGCGCCAAGACCCTGGGCGTCTTCCAGATCGAGTCGCCCGGTCAGCGTGAGCTGGTGGGCAAGTCCGGCATCGAGACCTTCAGCGACATCATCACCGACATCTCGCTCTTCCGGCCCGGGCCGGTCAAGAGCGACATGATCACCCCCTACCTCGAGGTCAAGCAGGGTTGGCGGGAGGCGACCTACCTCCACCCCCACCTGCGCCCGATCCTCGAGCCCACCCGGGGCGTGGTGGTCTTCCACGAGCAGGTCATCGAGATGATCGCCCGTTTCGCCGGGACCGACTTCGCCGAGGCCGACGAGAAGCGACGCGCTCTCGGGGGCGTCGAGGGGATGGCACGGACGAAGGAGTGGTTCTTCCCACGGGCCTTCGCCCAGGGCTACCCGCTCTCGGTGGTCGACGAGGTCTGGCGGGTGCTCGAGGCGTTCGCGTCGTTCGGCTTCTGCAAGGCCCACGCCGCGGCGTTCGCCCTCCCGACCTACCAGTCGGCCTGGCTCAAGGCGCACTGGCCGGCCCACTTCCTCGCCGGCGTCCTCACCCACGACCCGGGCATGTACCCCAAGCGGCTGATCCTCGACGACGTACGCCGCCTGGGCATCGAGGTGCTCGGCCTCGACGTCAACACCTCCGAGCAGCACTATGTCGTGGAGAAGGCCGGCGAGCGGAGGCCGACTACGGCATCCGTCTGGCCCTGGCCGAGGTCAAGGGCATCAACGCGGCCGAGGTCGAGCGCATCGTCGCCGCCCGGCCCTACCAGTCGCTGACCGACTTCTGGCAGCGGGCGCGCGTCTCCCGCCCGATCGTGGAGCGCCTGGTGCTCGCCGGCGGCTTCGACGGGGTCTACGGCATCGGGTCGGGTGCCGCCGGGGTCCGGGCCCGGGGCCGGGTCACCCGCCGCGACCTGCTGCTCCAGGTCGCCCAGCTCGAGCGGCACGGCAAGGCCGTCGACAAGGCAGCCCGGGGGCGAGGGGTGGGCGCCCGCCGCGCGCCGACCCGGGTCGCGACGACCCGCGCCGACGAGGCCGCGGTCCGCAACAGCACCGACCCTCGCGATCGTGACCGGTCCGCCGGGCTCGAGCGGCACCCGTTGGGCGAGCAGGGGGTGTGGGCCAGGGCCGCGGCGCAGAGCCGGGCCACGGCGCCGCCCCCGCCGGTGACCTCGGTCCAGCTCAGCCTCGACCTCGGCGACGGTCCGCGTGAGGGCGAGGTCTCCGGCCTGCCGGAGATGACGGCCGCCGAGTCGATGGCCGCCGAGCTGGAGATCCTCGGGCTCGACGTGAGCCGGCACGTGATCGACGACTACGCCCGCTTCCTCGACGAGCTCGGCGTCACCCGCAGCAAGGACCTGCTGGAGCGCCGCAGCCGCTCCGAGCTGCTGGTCGCCGGCGTCAAGGTCGCCACCCAGACGCCACCGATCCGCTCGGGTCGTCGCGTCGTCTTCCTGACCCTCGACGACTCCACCGGTCCGGTCGACGCGACGTTCTTCGAGGACGCCCAGGGCCCTTATGCCGCCACGGTCTTCCACTCCTGGCTGCTCGTCGTACGCGGCGAGCTGCGCCGCACCGGCTACCGCGGGGTCTCCGTGCGGGCGACCGGTGCCTGGGAGCTGCCGGCGCTCCACGCGCTCTGGCAGCGCGAGGGCATCGACGCCGTGCTGCGTCAGCTCGAGGTGCGCCCCGAGGGCTTCGTCGCCCCCGAGCGGCGACGGGTCCTGGTGCACAGCAGCGGCTTCCGGATGTCGCCCTACGCCGACATCAAGCCGGCCGGCGAGGAGACGCGCGACGTCGCCCGCAAGCTCTGGCACCGCTCACCCGGGAGCCCGGGATGATCCGACTAGGGTGTGGCCCATGTCAGCCAGTGAGCGCAGGGGAGCAGCCCGGACCGCCGTCGTGTGGGACGTCCTGCGCCCCGTCCTGGACGACGGCGACCGTGACGTGCTCGACATCGGGGGCGGCACCGGCGGCTTCGCCGTCAAGGTGGCCGAGCTCGGCCACCGGGTCTCCGTCGTCGACCCCAGCCCGGACGCCCTCGCCGCGTTGGCCCGCCGGGCCCGCGAGATCGGTGTCGAGGTCGCCGGCCAGCAGGGCGACCTCTCCAGCCTCGTCGACACGGTCGGTGCCGACAGCGCCGACGTGGTCCTGTGCCACGGCGTGCTCGAGGTCGTCACCGACCCGGTCGCCGCGCTGGCGACCCTGCGCGAGGTGCTCCGCCCCGGCGGCACCCTCAGCCTCCTGGTCGCCCAACGCCACGCGGCCGTCCTGGCCCGGGCGATGGCCGGCCACTTCCAGCAGGCCCTCGCCCTGCTCGAGCCCGGCACCGCCAGCAGCACGACCGGTCGGCCGAACCACCGGTTCACCCACGACGAGATCACCGGCCTCCTCGCCGACGCCGGCTTCACGACGTCCTCGGTCCACGGTGTCCGGGTCTTCGCCGACCTGGTGCCCGGCTCGCTGCTCGACCTCGAGCCCGGTGCCACCGCCGCCCTCGTCGAGCTCGAGCGTGCCGTCGCCGGCCGCCCGGAGTACCACCCCCTCGCCACCCAGCTGCACCTCATCGCGACCTGAGCGCGCCCGGCCGACCCGGTCGGTGGGGGCGTCATGACCGGCGCCCCGCTGACCCCGATCCTCCACGTCGACATGGACGCGTTCTACGCCTCCGTCGCGACCCGCGAGCGCCCTGACCTCCAGGACGTCCCGGTGATCGTGGGTGGCGGGCACCGCGGCGTGGTGCTGTCGGCCAACTACCTCGCCCGGCAGTACGGCGTCCGCTCGGCGATGACCGGCACCCGCGCCCGGCGGTTGTGCCCCCACGCCGTGGTCCTGCCTCCCGACTACGACACGTTCACCACCGTGTCGGCCTCGGTGATGGCGACCTTCCGCCAGGTGACCCCGCTGGTGGAGGCGCTCTCCCTGGACGAGGCTTTCCTCGACGTCCGCGGCTCCACGCGCCGTCTCGGCTCGCCGCTGCAGATCGCCGAGCAGCTGCGCGCGACGATCCACGACGAGCAGGGCATCACCTGCTCGGTCGGTGCGGCGGCCTCGGTCTCGGTCGCCAAGCTGGCCAGCAAGCGGGCCAAGCCCGACGGGGTGCTCCTCGTGCCGCCCGACCAGATGACCTCCTTCCTGCACCCGCTCGACGTGGGGGAGCTCTACGGCGTGGGGGAGAAGACCCAGGCGATGCTGCACCGGCTGGGCCTGATCACCGTCGGCGATGTCGCCCACGTGCCGCTGCGCACCCTGCAGCGCGCGGTCGGCGACGCGCTGGGCCGCCAGCTGCACGACCTGTCCTGGGGCACCGACCGTCGCGAGATCGTGGCCCGCACCGCCTCCGCCTTCGGTCTCGGGGGTGGTGAGCCCGACAAGTCGATGGGCGCCCAGGAGACCTTCGGTCGCGACACCGACGACCGGACGGTGATCCTGCGCGAGATGCTCCGGCTCACCGCCAAGGTGACCGACCGGATGCGCACCGCCGAGGTGGCGGGGCGCACGGTCACCATCACCGTGCGCTTCGCCGACTTCACCACCATCACCCGCTCCCGCACCCTGCCCGAGGCGACCGACGTCACCCAGGAGGTCTACACCGCGGTCACCCGGCTCTACGACGCCCTCGGGCTGCAGCGGGCCAGGGTCCGGCTCGTGGGGGTGCGCGTGGAGGGGCTGGTGCCCCGCGACAAGGTCCACCACCAGCTGGTCCTGGGCGAGCGCGAGCACGGGTGGGCCGAGGCCGACCGGGCCGTCGACCGGGCCCTGCGACGCTTCGGCTCGGCCGCCGTACGCCCCGCCAGCCTGATCGACTGACGCGCGCCGGCCCCCTCGTCCACACCGTCGGTCACCACGCTGATGACGAAATTCGGGAACGCGCCTACCGTGATGTGGAAGCGCTGCCTAGACTTGGGTCACACAACGTGAGAAGGAGGGGAATCGGTGCCGCTCTCGGAAGAGGAACTGCGCCTGCTCGAGCAGATGGAGCGCGCCCTCGTCGAAGAGGATCCCAAGTTCGCCTCCACGCTCAGGGGCACGACGCTTCGTCGATCCGCCCGCCGACGCGCCATCGTCGCCGGGATCGTCTTCGTGATCGGCATCGTGGTCCTGATGACCGGGGCCATCACGAGCATCATCCCGATCGGCATCGTCGGCTTCGTCATCATGCTGGGCTCGGCCACCGTGTTCCTGACCGCGATCCGCGGCCAGGCCGCCGCGGGCGCCGAGCCCCACCAGACCCATCACCCGTCCGGCTTCGCGGTCATCGACGGCGGCCGCAGCGTCCGGGGCAGTCGCACCAAGCGTCAGCGCCGCACGAGCCACGGCTCCTTCATGGAGCGGGTCGAGGAGCGGTGGCGTCGTCGCCGCGACCAGAACGGTGGCGGCTACTAGGTCGTCAGCCCCGGCCCGGAGCGGTGCCGAGGAGTGAGCGTAGGGACCCCGATCGCGAGGCGACCGGGGTCTTTCGCCGTCCTGGAGCCTCCGCCGTGCCGAGCGGCTCAGCCGACGTGCTCCACCACGCCGGAGTCGAGCGACTCGGTGCTCGAGGTGGGAGCGGGGCCGCGCAGGCCCCCCTCCGGGCTCAGGAGCGAGCGTGGCCAGTGGTGCGCCGTACGACGGGTGCGCGGCGAGCAGCCCCGGCGCAGCGCGGCGACGCAGACGGTGACGTCGTCGGCCAGCGAGGTGCCGTCGCCGGCGTGCCCCCGCGCGTAGCGGAGCTCCTCGAGCCGAGCCACGATCCGGTCGAGGGCCGCCACCGCGTCCGGGGCCTGGTCGGGCCCGCGCTCGGGCCGCTCGACGCCGTCGCGCTCGGGGGCCCCGAAGCGGGCGACCAGCCAGTCGCGGGTCTCGCGGGGGGACCGGGCGAGCGGCCAGACCAGCCCCAGGTCCCTCGCCTCGGCACGGAGCTCGGCCCACGCGAGCTCGGGTCCACCGGCGAGCCGGCGCTCGCGGGCGCGCTGACGCAGCAGCCGGGGAGCCGACGCGAGGGCGGCCAGCACCAGGAGCACGGCCAGGGCCGTGAGCAGGCCGAGCCAGGGGACGGCCGAGCCGTCGTCGCTGCCGTCGGCGGCCGCGGCGTCCTCCTCCGGCGTCGCCGAGGCTGATGCCCCCTCGGACGTGCGGTCCGGCAGGGCCTCGCTGGCCGTGGCCGAGGGGAGCTGCGGGTCGGGCGCCACCGGGACGTTGTCGGTGGTGTAGCCCGGCACCTGCCCCGCGCGCACGCGGTCGGAGGGGGTGGGCTCGAAGAGCACCCAGCCGGCGCCGGGGAAGTAGAGCTCGGGCCAGGCGTGCAGGTCGCGCGAGCTGTACTCGTAGACGCCCTCGCCGACGCGCGTCGGCGTCAGGAACCCGATCGCGACCCGGGAGGGGATCTCGAGGACCCGCGCCATCACGGCCATCGAGGCGGCGAACTGCTCGCAGTAGCCCACGCGGCCGCCGTCCTCGTCGAGGAAGGCCTCGAGCTCGTCGACGCCGTTGCCGATGTCGGCCTCGTCGAGGTCGTAGGTGAAGCCACCGCTCTCGCGGAACCACTGCTGCAGGGCCTGCGCCTTCTCGAACTTGGTCTCGGCCTGCTCGGTGACACCGATGGCCAGGTTGGTGACCAGGGGAGGCAGCCCGCCCGGGAGGTCCAGGAACTCCTTGTTGTCCTCGTTGACGGCCGACCCCGACGCTGCCATCTCGGCGGCCTGGAGGTCGAGCTCGACCGCGGTCATGGCGTAGTCGAGACCCGCGACCGAGCCCTCGTCGGGACCGGCGATGAAGTCCATCGTCCGCGGGTCGAAGCGCCAGTCGCCGGACGCGGTGATGGAGGAGATCGGTGCCTGGGTCGGCAGCCACGTCGAGTCGAAGGACTCGGTGATGTCGACCCGGTAGTCGTAGGTGCGTCGAGGCACGCTCGGCAGCACCCCGTCGAGGGTGGGCATGTCGCCGTCGGGCAGGTTGTCGGTCGGCACCTCACGGTCGCCGGAGCTCCACTCGTTCTGCGAGAAGCGCGTCAGCGCCGCGATGCGCAGGTGGTCGGGCGACGGGTCGTCGGTCTCCACCCGGACCAGCGGGATGTCCGGCCCCTGCTTGAGGTCGCGCTGGAGGTCGGCCATCGGGTTCTTGATGCTGATCTCGTTGTCGCCGCCCGGTCCGTTGCCGAAGTCGAGGAGCGTGACGTCCAGCGTCGGGATCGCCAGCGGTACGACGAGCGCGAGGGCGGTCGCCACGCCCCCGATCGCGCCGGCGCTGGTCTTGACCGCACCGGCTCGGACGTTGAGGCCGCTGTCGGTCTCGAGGTGCTGGCCGAGCGGACGGCCCCAGCGGGCGACCTGCTCGCTCTCGTGGAGGTAGAGCAGGCTCATGAACCCGACGGCCGTGCCGGCGAAGACCCACCACGAGATGCTGGCGTCCAGCAGGCTCACCGGGACGCTGTAGACGCTGAGCAGGGGGAGGCCCGCCAGCGGCACCCGGCGCAGCGTGCAGACCAGCAGGTCCACGAGCAGCATGCAGGCGAGACCGCCACCGACGAGCAGCGGGTGGATGCCGGGGACGTTGTCGGGGACCGGCGCGGCGTAGCCGTTGGCGCTCGCGACGGCGTCGCTGAAGGAGGCGACGAGCTCGGCGTAGGCGGGACCGACCGGCAGCGGCGAGCCCGTGAGCATCAGGCAGGCCAGCATGCCGGAGAGGGCGACCTGGGTGAGGAAGACCAGGGCGCCCGGCAGTCGCCACCAGCGGGCGAGGGCCCCGGTGCCGGCCACGACGGCGCCGAGGACGAGCAGCGGGCCGAGGTAGGTCGAGGAGGTCTCGCTGAAGCCACGCCAGGCGAAGGTCGCCGCCCAGGTGGTCGCCGCCGCGACCAGGGCCAGGAGCAGGTTGCTGGTGAGGTTGGCGCGGGACCGCTTCATCGCAGCACCTCCGGCTCGAGGGGACGCTCGGTCTGCACAGGCATGGCACCGAGCGGGTCGGCGCCGTTGCGCGAGACGGACTGGTTGTTGCGCCCCAGGTCCTGCCAGATGTTGTCGAGGCGGTCGCGGGGGCCGAGCGTGGCGGTGCGCCAGCCCTGCTGCGTCAGCACGGGGGCCGCGCTGCCCTGCCCGGGCCCGCGCTGCGGGGCCGCCCAGGCGTCGACGTCGAGCGCGATCGCCAGGGCGGAGGTGGTGTGGTGCTGCATGCGACGCAGGGCCGAGACGTCGGTCGCCTCCAGGCTCCCGAGGACGGCGACGGTCAACCCGCCGTGGCTCTGCTCGCCGACCCAGCTGGTGTCGAGCTGGATGGTGGGGACCATCTCGACGACCGCGAGCGCCTCCAGGAGGGGCCTGGTGTTGCGATCGGCGTCGCGCTGGTGCCACGAGCCGGCCGCGCCCTCGCCCGCGGCCGTCACGAGGCGCACGGTGTAGCCGCGGTGGCTCAGGTGGACCGCGATCGAGGCCGCGGCCGCGACCGCAGCCTCCAACGAGGAGGCGATGCCCTGCCCGCGGTGGACGCGGGCGCGGTTGTCGAGGAACAAGGTGGCGCGTGACTGCCAGGGCTGCTCCTCGCGGCGCACCATCAGCTCACCCACGTGGGCCGAGACGCGCCAGTGGACACGGCGCAGGTCGTCACCCTGGTGGTACTCGCGGACGGTGACGTCGGCTGCCGAGCCCGCGGCGAAGGCGCGGGGGCGGTTGTCGCCCGAGCCGGTCTGGCCCCCACCGAGCGGGATGGAGGGGAGCGGGACCGTGCGGGGGGTGACCACCAGCGGGACCGTCGTACGGAAGGCGCGTCCGAGCTCCACGAGCCCGAACGGGTCGCTGACGCGCACCGCCATCGGACCGATCTCGAAGCGGCCGCGCACGTCGGAGCGCACCTGGTAGGTGACGGTGCGGCGCCAGCCGTGGCTGATCCCCTCGAGGACGAATCGGGGCCGGGTGCCCAGCACGTAGGGGACCTGGTCCTCGAGCAGCAGCACCCCGCTCGGGGTGCGGCCCTCGTTGGTGAGGGTCAGGTTGACCTGGGCCGGCTGGCCTGCCGCCACGAGCTGGGGCGCCACGGTGCGCACGAGCGAGAGGCGGTAGCGGCTGCGTCCCAGGAAGAGCGCGGTCACCAGCGGCAGGGCCAGGACCAGGACGCCGACCCGGGTCAGCGCGGGCTGGCCGAGCAGCACCGCGCAGACGACGGCCGTGATGCCGGCAGCGAGGAACGCCCGCCCGCGGACGGTGAGACCGGCCAGCGCCTCACGCACGGGACTGCGGGTCGGGCACGGGCACGGCGGCCACGAGGGCGTCGAGGATCGAGGTCGTCGTGCGTCCGCTCATCGCCGACTCGACGCTCGGCAGCAGGCGGTGCGCGAGCACCGTGCGCGCGAGGTCGCGCAGGTCGTCGGGGAGGACGTAGTCGCGGCCGTGGATCGCCGCGAACGCCTTGGCCGCCCGCACGAGGTGGAGCGTGGCGCGAGGAGAGGCGCCGAGGTTGAGGGCATCGGTACGACGGGTGGCGCCGGTCAGCGCGACGGCGTAGCGCTGGACGGCGGGGGAGACGTAGACGCGGGACACGATCGCGCACAGCTTGCGGATCTCGGCGGCATCGGTCACGGGCTCGAGGTCGTCGATCGGGTTGGAGTCGGAGCGCGAGTCGAGCATCGCGATCTCGGCCGCCTCGACCGGGTAGCCGATGGACACGCGTGCCATGAAGCGGTCGCGCTGGGCCTCGGGGAGGGCGTAGGTGCCCTCCATCTCGATGGGGTTCTGGGTGGCGATGACCATGAAGGGGGTCTCGAGCTCGTAGGTGCCGTTGTCCACGGTCACCTGGCGCTCCTCCATGCACTCCAGCAGTGCCGACTGGGTCTTGGGGGAGGCGCGGTTGATCTCGTCACCCACCACGATGTTGGCGAAGACCCCGCCGGGGCGGAACTCGAACTCGCGGGTGTTCTGGTTGAAGATCGAGACGCCGGTGACGTCGGAGGGCAACAGGTCCGGGGTGAACTGGATGCGACGCACCGTGCAGTCGATGCTGCGGGCCAGGGCCTTGCTCAGCATCGTCTTTCCGACACCGGGCACGTCCTCGATGAGCAGGTGACCCTCGGCGAGGAGGACCACCAACGCGGAGCTGACCACGTCGGGCTTCCCCTCGATGACGCGCTCGATGTTGCTGCGCACCCGCCCCACCACCCGGGTCAGGGTCTCCAGGTCGGCCCCGGCGCCCGTGCTCCCGGCCGGTGACCCAGCTGTCGGTCCAGCTGTCGGTCCAGCCGTCGTCCCGGATGCCGTCACAGTCGATGCCTCCACGCGCAGTTTCCTTCCCATCACGGCTCCTAGGAGCGCCCAGTCGGGCACCGAGACCTCCAGGTCGCCTGGGTCACACCCTAGATCGCCCCGGCAACACGCGTCGCCCCGTGGGGCTGCCCGGTGGGGCCGCCCGTCCTGGGACGTCGAGGGGCGTCGGGTGGTTGCGCGTCCGACCCGGCTGCCGGAAACCGGCCATTTGTGGTTGACGGTGGGGGAAAGTGGAGTAATGTGGAGCGAAGTGGAGGAAGCGACCCGTGCCGTGGGTGACGGTGGCTGACCAAGGAGGTGCTCCATGCGGTTCATGGGCACCTTCACGCCGAAGCTCGACGAAAAGGGTCGGCTCTTCCTCCCCGCGAAGTTCCGGGACCGGCTGGCTGAGGGGGTTGTCGTGACACAGGGTCAGGAGAACTGCCTGGTCGTCTGGCCCCCGGAGGTCTTCGACCGCGAGGCCGACCGGGCCTCCGAGAAGCCGATGACCAGCAAGGCAGCACGTGGCTACACCCGCACGTTCTTCTCCGGCGGTGACGAGGTCGTCCCCGACAAGCAGGGCCGCATCGGCATCTCCGCGCACCTGCGGCAGTACGCCGACCTCGAGCGGGAGGTCGTCGTGATCGGCGTCCGCGACCGCCTCGAGATCTGGAACCCCACCAAGTGGCAGGACTACCAGGCGGCCGAGGTCCTCAAGTTCGCCGACCTCGACGAGGACGACGACTAGTCGCCCGCACCACCCAGCCCCACCCAGCAGCACCAGCAGCACATCTCAACAACGGATCCGCAGGGCGAGGTCTCTGGCCCGCTTCCTGTACCCCCGCTTTCTGGGCACCTTCCCCGGCGCCAGAACACGGAACTTCCCTCGGGAAGCGGGCAGGAGACCTGGCCCTGCGGATCCACCAGCGCCACCAGCAGCAGGCACGCACAGCCCACACAGCCCACACAGTCACCAGCACGAGCGCCACGAGCGGGGTCGAGTCCGATGAGCGTCACACAGCCGGCACCACGCCGGGTCCGTCACCAGGCGCGAGACGCTGCCGCGGTGATGGCGTTCTCGGCCGGGACGTCGGTGGCCTTCGCGCTCGCCTTCCTCCTGCTCGCCCAGCTGGGTCGCTGACATGTCCGCCTCCCACGTCCCGGTCCTCCTCGACCGGGTCGTCGCCCTGCTCGCACCCGCCCTCGACCACGACGGTGCGGTCCTCGTCGACTGCACGCTGGGCCTGGGTGGCCACACCGAGGCCGTGCTCGAGCGCTGCCCGCTCGCACGGGTCATCGGCATCGACCGGGACACCGCCGCCCTCGAGATGGCCGGCCGCCGGCTGGCGCCGTACGGCGAGCGCTTCACGGGCGTGCACGCCGTCTACGACGAGATCCCCGACGTGCTGCGCGACCTCGACCTCGCCAGCGTCGACGCGGTGCTCTTCGACCTCGGGGTGTCCTCGATGCAGCTCGACGTCCGTGAGCGCGGCTTCGCCTACGCGGTCGACGCCCCCCTGGACATGCGCATGGACGGCACCACCGGGGCCACGGCGGCCGACGTGCTCAACACCTACTCGGCCGGAGAGCTCACCCGGGTGCTGCGCGACTACGGCGAGGAGAAGTTCGCCCGCAAGATCGCCGGTGCGGTCGTGCGTGAGCGCGAGACCGAGCCGTTCGCGACCTCGGGGCGTCTCGTCGAGCTGCTCTACGCCGAGATCCCGGCGCCCGCGCGCCGGACCGGCGGGCACCCGGCCAAGCGCACCTTCCAGGCGCTGCGCATGGAGGTCAACGACGAGCTCGCCGTCCTGCGCCGCGCGATGCCGGCGGCGATCGACGCGATCGGCGTGGGCGGCCGCGTGGTGGTCGAGTCCTACCACTCGCTCGAGGACCGCCTGGTCAAGCAGGCCTTCACCGCCGCGACCCGCTCCACGGTCCCGGTCGACCTCCCCTTCGTGCCCGAGGGGCAGGAGCCGCCGCTGCGTCTGGTGACGCGCGGGTCGGAGAAGGCCGACGAGTCCGAGATCGCCGCCAACCCCCGAGCCGCGTCGGTCCGCCTGCGCGCCGTCGAACGAGTCCACCTCACCAGCACCCCCTCCCGGAAGGAGCCGCGCAGATGAGCAGTCCTGCCCCCACCACGGTCCGATCGCGACTCTCGACGCAGGGTCGGGGCCTGGCGGGCGCGGCCGTCGAGAGGGCGCGGCTCACCGTCGTGCCCCGTCGTCGCACGCGCGCGCCGAAGGTCCCGTTCGTGACCCTGGTCAGCCTGCTGCTGCTCGCGGGCGTCGTGGGGCTGCTGCTCTTCAACACCTCCATGCAGCAGGCCTCGTTCACCACGACGGCACTCCAGGAGCGCGCCGCCAACCTCGCTGCGCGCGAGCAGGCGCTCGAGATGGAGCTCGAGAAGCTCCGCGACCCCCAGCGGCTGGCTCGGGAGGCGCAGCGCCGCTTCGGCATGGTCCCTGCCGGTGCACCCCTCTTCCTCTCCCTCGAGACCGGCGAGGTCACCGGCGCGCGCGGCGAGCCCGCCGCACCCCTCGACCTCGCACCGGACCAGCCGACCCGGCCCGGGGTCCTCGACCCGCCGCCGATCATCGAGACCGTCATCGGCGACGTGCCGGGTGACCACGTCGCTGGCAACGGGGCAGGTCAGCGTGGAAACCGGGGCGGCGACACGGCGCGTGGCGACGGCGCCGATCGCGGCGAGGGCGGTAGAACTGGATCCCAGCAGCAACAGCCGTCACAAGGGCAACAGCAGCGCACCGCCCGCTGATGACGCCGCCGAGCAGGAGACCGACCGTGAGCCGACCCCGCCAGCCGCGGCTGCGCCCGACGACGCGCGGGTCGGCCGACCTGAGGATGCGCTCGGGCTTCGTCCTGATCGCGATCGTGCTGTCCTTCTTCGGCGCCCGGCTCGTGCAGCTCCAGGGTCTCGACCCGCGCGAGTACGCCGCCATGGCGGCCGCCGACGGCTCGGTCACCCTCGTGCTGCCCGCCGAGCGCGGCGACATCCTCGACCGCAACGGCGAGCCGCTGGCCGACTCCGCCGACGGGCTGATGGTGGTCGCGGACCCCGCGCTGACGGCCCCTCGGGCCGCCGAGCTCGCGAAGTTCCTCTCCACCCGGCTCGCGGTCGACTACTTCCGGGTCCTCGAGCGGCTGCGCGTCGAGGACAGCCGCTTCCAGTACATCGCGCGCCAGGTGCCGGCCCGGATCGCCACGACCGTGCTCGGCGAGGCACGCCGCCGGGCGAGCGACGCGGCCGAGCAGGCCATCCAGGCCGAGAAGGACGGCGACGACGAGGCGCTCGCGGAGCTCGAGGAGATCGCCGACGCCTACGGCGGCCTCGCGACCGAGCGGGACCCCGTGCGGGTCTACCCCGCGGGTGACGTCGCGGCCAACCTGGTCGGCTTCCTGGGCACCCCCAACCCCGACGGCAGCGCGAAGCCGTCGGCCGGCTTCGAGGCGATGTTCAACTCCTACCTCGCGGGCACCGACGGCGAGACGAGCTACCAGGTCGGCGCCGGCAACAAGATCCCGCTCGGCGACAGCACGATCCTCGAGCCCACCGACGGCCGCGACCTCGTCACCACCATCGACCGCGACCTGCAGTGGTACACCCAGCGCATCGTGCGCCAGACCGTGCGCCAGTCCGGGGGCGAGTCGGGCATCGGTGTCGTCATGGACACGCGCACCGGGGACATCCTGGCGCTGGCCGACGACCCGACGTACGACCTGAACAAGCCGGGCGAGGCGAGCGAGGAGCTCTACAACTCCCGGGCGATGACCGACGTCTACGAGCCGGGCTCGGTCGAGAAGGTGCTGACGGTCGCCGGCCTGATCGACGCCGGCAAGGTCACCAACCGCACCAAGCTGCTGGTGCCGGGGCAGCTGGACCGTCAGGACCGCTCGATCGGTGACTACTTCGACCACGGCCTGCTCAAGCTCACCCTCGCCGGCGTCATCGCCAAGTCGTCCAACATCGGCACGGTGCTGGCGGCCGACAAGTTCGAGGACGGCCAGCTGCGCGACTACCTCACCCGCTTCGGCCTCGGTGAGCGCACCAACATCGGTGTCGGCGGCGAGACCGCCGGGCTGCTGCCCGACGCGAGCATGTGGACCAGCCAGACCCAGGACCGCATCGCGTTCGGACAGTCGCTGTCGGTCAACGCGGTGCAGATGGCCGCCGCGGTCAACGCGATCGCCAACGACGGCGTGCGCATCGACCCCAGCCTGATCAAGGGATCGGCCACGACCGACGACGGCCAGGTGGTCGGCACCGACGTCGCCACCACCCGGCAGGTGGTCAGCGACGACGCCGCGCACCAGACGATGATGATGATGGAGCGGGTGCTCGACCCCGAGGAGGGCGTCGCTCCCGGCGCCGCCGTGCCGGGCTACCGCGTCGCCGGCAAGACGGGCACGGCCCAGCGGGTCGGCGCGGACGGCCGCGGCTACGACGGCACGTTCACGGTGTCCTTCGCCGGCTTCGCCCCCTCCGACGACCCGCGCTTCACCGTCTACGTCGTCGTGCAGGCCCCGTCCAACGGCGGCGGTGGCGGCTCGGTCGGCGGCCCGGCCTTCTCCCGCATCATGAGCTATGCGCTGCGCCGCTACGCGGTCCCGCCGACGGGCACCCCGGCCTCCCGGCTGCCCGTCGAGTGGAGATGAGCCATGATCGTCCGATGGCCACGAGACCCGAGCACCCCGAGGTCGTCGCGCTCCCGGACGTCGTCGCCTGGCTGAGGGCGACCTACGGCGAGGTGGAGGTCGCGGACCCCGGCGGGGCCCTCGCGGGCGTCCGCGTCACCGGGATCTCGTTGAGCTCCCAGCGCGTGCAGCCCGGCGACCTGTACGCCGCCCTCCCGGGCGCCCGCGCGCACGGCATCGGCTTCCTGTCCGACGCGCTCGCGGCCGGTGCGGTCGCGGTCCTCACCGACGCGGCCGGCCTCCGGCAGGCCACCGAGGCCGGGCCGTCGACCCTGACCGTGCCGGTGCTCGTCGTCGCGGATCCCCGCCGGGTGCTGGGCCGGCTGGCCGCGCACCTGCACGGCGAGCCCGCCCGCGCGATGCGGATGATCGGCGTGACCGGCACCCAGGGCAAGACCACCACGACCCGCCTGGCCGAGGGTGGCCTCGGGCGCGCCGGTGTGCGTGCTGCCGTCATCGGGACCGTGGGCACCCGGGTCGACGGCGAGGACATCGCCACGACCCTGACCACCCCCGAGGCGCCCGACCTGCAGGGCCTCTTCGCGATGATGCGCGAGCGCGGGGTGGCGGCCTGCGCGATGGAGGTCTCCAGCCACGCCCTGGTGATGGGGCGCGTCGACGGCGTGGTCTTCGACGTCGGCGTCTTCCTCAACCTCGGGCGCGACCACCTCGACTTCCACCGCGACGTGGAGGACTACTTCCAGGCCAAGGCCGCCCTCTTCACCCCGGCAAGGGCCCGTCTCGGCCTGGTCAACATCGACGACGAGCACGGTCGCCGGCTCGTCACCGAGGCCGGCATCCCCGTGCGCACCTTCTCCTCGCAAGGCGCCGCCGCCGACTGGCGTGCCGTCGACGTCGCGCTGCGCGCCGACGGCTCGTCCTTCACCGTGCAGGGACCCGACGGGCTGAGCATCGCCGCCGGTTGCCCGATGCCGGGCGACTTCAACGTCGCCAACACCCTGGCCGCGATCGCCGCGTGCAGCGAGGCGGGCCTCGACCCGGCTGCCGTCGCGGCCGGCATCGCCGGCGGCGCCGGGGTGCCCGGCCGCTTCGAGCAGGTCGACGAGGGCCAGGACTTCGTGGTCGTCGTCGACTACGCGCACAAGCCCGACGCGGTCGCGGCCGCCCTGCGCACGCTGCGCCCGCTCACCGAGGGTCGGGTCATCATCGTGCTCGGCGCCGGCGGCGATCGCGACCCCGGCAAGCGCCCGATCATGGCCGGCATCGCCGCCGATCTCGCCGACGTCCTGATCGTCACCGACGACAACCCCCGCACCGAGGACCCTGCCGCGATCCGGGCCGCGATGCTCACCGGTGTCGACCCGGCGACCGCGCGCGCCGAGGTCGTCGAGCAGGGCGATCGCCGGCTCGCGATCCACGACGCCCTGCGACGGGCCCGTCCCGGCGACATCGTGCTCGTCGCCGGCAAGGGGCACGAGACCGGGCAGAAGGTCCACGACGTGGTGCACCCCTTCGACGACCGGGCCGTCGTGCGCGAGGCCCTGGCGGCCCGCGGATGATCCCCCTCACCCTGGCCGAGATCGCTGCCGTGGTCGGCGGCACGGTCCACGGCGACCCCACCCTGACCGTCACGGGACCCGCCTACGTCGACACCCGCGCTGCCGTCGCCGACGGGCTGTTCGTGGCAGTGCTCGGTGAGCGCGTCGACGGCCACGACTACGCGACCGGTGCCCACGCGGTGCTCGGCAGCCGCCCCACCGCCGCCCCCACCGTCGTCGTCGCCGATCCCGTGGTGGCCCTGGGGCGGCTGGCCCGCCACGTCGTCGACGCGCTCGGCGTCCCGGTGCTCGCGCTGACCGGGTCGCAGGGCAAGACCGGCACCAAGGACTACCTCGCGCACGTGCTGGCGACGGCCGGCCCGACCGTGGCCACGGCCGACAACCTCAACAACGAGATCGGCGTGCCGCTGACCGTGCTCCGCGCGGACGCCACCACGGACTACCTCGTGGTCGAGATGGGCGCCCGCGGCCTCGGCCACGTCGCCTACCTCTGCGACATCGCCCCACCGAGCGTCGCGGCCGTGCTCAACGTCGGCACCGCCCACATCGGCGAGTTCGGCAGCCGGGAGGCCATCGCCGCCGCCAAGGGCGAGATCGTCGAGGCCCTGGGGGCGGGCGGCACGGCGGTGCTCAACGCCGACGACGACCTCACCTCGGTCATGTCGTCGCGCACCCGGGCCCGCACGCTGACCTTCGGCCTCACCGGTGACGTGGCCTGGCGCGACGTCGAGCTCGACGTGCTCGGGCGCCCCACCGTCGACCTCGGCCACGCCGGCACCTGGCGCCGCGTGTCCCTCACCCAGACCGGGGCCCACCAGGTCGCCAACGCCGCCGCAGCGGTCGCCATGGCGCTCGCCGCGGGGCGGCCGTTCGACGAGGCCGTCGAGGCCCTCGCGACGGCCAGGTCGGCCTCGCGGTGGCGGATGGAGGTGCACGAGCGACCCGACGGCCTCCTGGTCGTCAACGACGCCTACAACGCCAACCCGGCCTCGATGACGGCGGCCATCGACGCCCTCGCGGCCATCGGCGACCGCGCGGGTCGTCGTACGGTCGCGGTGCTGGGGGAGATGCGCGAGCTGGGCGCCGACGCCGAGGCGGGACACCAGGAGGTCGGCCGCGCCGCGGCCGCGCGCGGCATCGACGTGGTGCTCGTCGTCGGCGAGCCCGCCCGGGGCATCGCCCAGGGGCACGCGGACTCCGCCCAGGGTCACGATGACGCGCACGGTGAGGTGATCGTCACGGCGGGGCGCGACGACGCACTGGCCTGGTTGCGGGAGAATGCCGTGTCCACGGACGTCGTCCTGGTCAAGGCCTCACGCGGCGCCGCCCTCGAGGTGGTGGCCGAGGGGCTGCTCGACGAAGACCCGACAGATGATCGACCGACAGCCGGAGGAGTGGACCCGACACCATGAGAGCGATCCTGCTGGGCGGAGGCCTCGCCCTGCTCATCTCGCTGCTCGGAACCCGGGTCGCGATCACCTACTTCACCCGCTGGGGCTACGGCCAGGAGATCCGCGACGACGGCCCGACCAGCCACCACACCAAGCGCGGCACGCCCACGATGGGCGGCGTGGTCATCATCCTGGCCACGGTGGTCGCCTACTTCGCGGCCAAGCTCATCACCAGCAGCGCTCCGTCGGCCTCCGCCCTGCTGCTGCTCTTCCTCTTCGTGGGGATGGGCCTGGTGGGCTTCCTCGACGACTTCATCAAGATCTCCAAGCAGCGCAGCCTCGGCCTGCGGAGCAAGGCCAAGATGGTCGGCCAGACCGTCATCGCGGTCATCTTCGGCTTCCTGGCGCTCTCGCCGTGGCTGGAGGACGCCAACGGGCGCACCCCCGCCTCCGAGAAGGTCTCGTTCCTGCGGGAGATCGACTGGCTGGTGCTCCCCACGATCCTCGCGATCGCGCTGATCTGGCTGATCGTCACGGCGACCAGCAACGGGGTCAACCTCACCGACGGTCTCGACGGTCTCGCCACCGGTGCCAGCGTGATGGTCTTCGGCGCCTACATGCTGGTCAACATCTGGCAGAACAACCAGTTCTGCCAGGCCGACCCCACCGGCCAGTGCTACAACGTGCGCGACCCGCTCGACCTCGCGGTGATCGCGGCGGCGATCACCGGGGCCTGCTTCGGCTTCCTGTGGTGGAACGCCGCGCCGGCGGCGATCTTCATGGGCGACACGGGCTCCCTGGCGCTCGGCGGTGCCCTGGCCGGGTTCGCCATCCTGACCCGCACCGAGCTGCTGCTGGTCATCATCGGCGGCCTCTTCGTCCTCGAGACGGTCTCGGTGATGCTCCAGGTGACCTGGTTCAAGACCACCAAGCGGCTGACCGGCACCGGGCGACGGATCTTCCGGATCGCGCCCATCCACCACCACTTCGAGATGCTCGGCTGGGAGCAGGTGACCGTGGTGATCCGCTTCTGGATCATCACCGGGCTCTTCGTCGCCACCGGCCTGGGTGTCTTCTACGCCGAGTGGGTCGCGCGGCTGTGACCGGTCCCGACCCCACGGTGCTCGGCCGGCTCGACGCCTGGGACGGCGTGCGGGCGGTGGTCGCCGGCTTCGGTGTCTCCGGCTTCGCCGCGGCCGACAACCTGCTCCACCTCGGTGCGGGCGTCACGGCCCTGGCCGAGGGTGCGCGCAACCCCGACGAGCTGGAGAGGGCCGAGCTCCTGGAGGTCCTCGGAGCCAGGATCGACCTCCACGCCGGCGCCACCCTCACGCTGCCCGACGACGTCGACGTGCTCGTCACCTCGCCCGGCTTCCGCCCCGACGCCCCCCTGCTCGCCCAGGCCCACGCCCGCGGCATCCCCGTGTGGGGCGAGGTCGAGCTGGCCTGGCGGCTGCGCCACCCCGAGCACGAGACGCCGTGGCTGTGCGTCACGGGCACCAACGGCAAGACCACGACCGTGCAGATGCTCGACTCGATCCTGCGTGCCGCCGGGCTGCGCAGCGCCGCCGTGGGCAACGTGGGGCGCCCGATCGTCGAGGCGGTCATGGATCCCACGCCCCACGACGTGCTCGCGGTCGAGCTCTCCAGCTTCCAGCTCCACTACACCGACTCGATGAGCGCCCAGGCCGCCGCGGTGCTCAACGTCGCCGAGGACCACCTCGACTGGTACGACGGGCCCTCCGCGATGGCCGACTACGCCGCCGACAAGGGCCGCATCTACGAGCGCACCCAGCTCGCCTGCGTCTACAACGTCGCCGACCCCGCCACCGAGGCGCTGGTGCAGGAGGCCGACGTGGTCGAGGGCGCCCGCGCCATCGGCTTCACGCTCGGCATGCCGGCCGTCGGGATGGTCGGGCTGGTCGAGGACATCCTGGCCGACCGGGCCTTCGTGGAGTCGCGCGACAGCACCGCCGCCGAGCTCTGCACCGTGTCCGACCTGGCCTCCGACGCGCCGCACTTCGTGGCCAACGCCCTGGCCGCGGCGGCGCTCGCCCGCGCGCACGGGGTCAGCCAGGTCGCCGTCCGTGACGGGCTGCGGGCCTTCCGCCCCGACGGGCACCGCATCGCCCTGGTCGCGGAGCGCGACGACGTCCGCTGGGTCGACGACTCCAAGGCGACCAACCCCCACGCGGCCCAGTCGTCGCTCCAGGCCTACGACTCCGTGGTCTGGGTCGCCGGGGGGCTGGCGAAGGGTGCTCGCTTCGACGACCTGGTGCGGGCCGTCCGCGGTCGCCTGAAGGGTGTCGTGCTGATCGGGCGCGACCGCGCCGTGATCGCCGAGGCGCTTTCGCGACACGCGCCCGATGTGCGGGTGATCACCGTCGACGGCGACCAGACTGGCGCGCAGGATGATGGACGGGCCCTGATGGGGCGTGTCGTGGACGCGGCGGCTGCGATGGCACGAGCCGGGGACACGGTGCTCCTCGCACCGGGATGCGCCTCGATGGACCAGTTCACCAGCTATGCGGCACGAGGCGACGCCTTCGCCGCAGCAGTCCGGGACCGGCTCGACGACCAGCGCTAGCAGCCACGAGAGGGGAGCGACGTGACCACCACGCACCCTCCCGAGGAGTCCCGCACCCGGCTGCCCCTGGCCGGTGTCACCAGCCGGGCCACCGGCTGGACGGCCACCGTGCGCGACGCGATCGGGCGTCCGCTGACGTGCTACTACCTGCTCCTGGGTGCCGCCGCGCTGCTGCTGACCATCGGGCTGATCATGGTCCTCAGCGCCTCGAGCGTGCGCTCCTACCAATACACCGGCGACTCGTTCACCATCGTGCGGCGCCAGCTGATGTGGGTGGTCGTCGGCGTGCCGGCGGCCCTCGTCGCGAGCCGGCTGCCGCTGCGCCTGATCCGCAACCTGGCCTACGTCGGTTTCTCCATCTCCCTGGTCCTGCTGGTGCTGACCGCGCTCTTCGGCGTGAGCCGCAACGGCAACACCAACTGGCTCGCGGTCGGACCGCTGGTGATCCAGCCCTCCGAGATCGCCAAGCTGGCGCTGGTCATCTGGGCCGCGCACATCTACGCCAACAAGGAGCGTCGTCTCCACAGCTTCCACCAGATCGTGGTGCCGGTCGTCCCCGGGATGCTGCTCGCGACCGGCCTGGTGATCTTCGGCAAGGACCTCGGCACCGCCCTGATCCTCTTCGCCATCCTGCTCGGCATGCTCTGGGTCGTGGGAGCGCCCCTGCGGATGTTCGCGCTGGCCACCATGATGGTGGCGGTCGGAGTGTTCGCCCTGGCGACCACCAACGCCGAACGCTTTGCCCGCATCACCAACTTCATCGACCCCTTCAAGGACTTCGAGGGGTCCGGCTGGCAGCCCGCCCACGGGCTCTACGCCCTCTCCAGCGGCGGCACGTTCGGCGAGGGCATCGGCGCCAGCCAGCAGAAGTGGGGCGACCTCCCCGAGGCCCACACCGACTTCATCTTCGCCGTCCTCGGCGAGGAGCTGGGCCTGGTCGGCACGCTGCTGGTCATCGGGCTCTTCCTCACCATCGCCTACGCCGCCCTGCGCGTGGCCCGTGAGACGGCCGATCCCTTCGTCCGCTACTGCACCTTCGGCATCGTGGTGTGGCTGATGGGGCAGATGATCGTCAACGTCGGCATGGTGCTGGCCCTCCTGCCGGTCATCGGCATCCCGCTCCCGCTCGTCTCCTACGGCGGCTCCAGCCTGGTGCCCACGCTCGTCGCCCTCGGTCTGCTGGTCGGCTTCGCACGTCGTGAGCCCGAGGCCGCGCGCGCTCTCGCGCAGCGAAGGGCGGTCCGGTCGGCCGGCCTCGCTGCCCGGTGAGGACACTGGTCTGATGCGCGTCCTCCTCGCCGGCGGCGGCACCGCCGGCCACACGTCCCCCCTGCTCGCGACCGCCGACGCCCTGCGCCGGCTCGACCCGGGCGTGGAGATCACCTGTCTGGGCACCCCGCGGGGCCTGGAGAACAAGGTGGTCCCCGCCGCGGGCTACGCCCTCGAGCTGATCCCGCCCGTCCCGCTGCCCAGGCGGCCCAGCGCCGACCTGCTGCGGGTGCCCTCGCGGCTGCGCGGAGCGGTCAAGCAGACGCTCGCGATCATCGACCGCATCCAGCCCGACGTGATCGTCGGCTACGGAGGCTACGTGTCGATGCCGGCCTACCTCGCGGCCCGGCGCCGCAGGCTGCCGCTGGTCATCCACGAGCAGAACGCCCTGCCGGGGCTGGCCAACAAGGTCGGCGCCCGCGTGGCCACCCGGGTGGTGGTGAGCTTCCCCGACACCGACCTGCCCCGCGCCGAATACGTCGGGCTCCCGATCCGGCGGATGATCTCCCAGCTCGACCGGGCCGCGACCCGGGCCGAGGCACGGGCCTACTTCGGCCTCGACGCCGACCGCCCGACGCTCGTCGTGACCGGCGGCTCCCAGGGCGCCCGCCGGCTCAACCAGGCCGTCTCCGGAGCCTCCGCGGCGCTCGGCAGCGCCGGCATCCAGGTGCTGCACGTCGTCGGCCCGAAGGGCGAGGCCGCGCCGACCGCGACGGGCACGCCGTACGTCGTCAAGGACTTCGTGGACCGCATGGACCTCCTCCTGGCGGCCGGCGACCTGATGGTCTGCCGCTCCGGCGCCAGCAGCGTCGTCGAGGCGGCCGCGACCGGGGTGCCGGCGATCTTCGTGCCGCTGCCGATCGGCAACGGCGAGCAGTCGCGCAACGCCCGGGCCGTCGTCGAGGCAGGGGGAGCCCTGCTCGTGGACGACGCCGACCTCACGCCCGACTGGATCGCCGACACCGTGCCGGGGCTGGTCGGCGACCCCGACAGGCTCGCGGCGATGAGCGCCGCGGCCACGGGCCTGGTCCCGCGTGACGCCGACGACCAGCTGGCTGCCATCGTGCTGGAGACCGCTGCGGGAGGCCGTCGGTGAGGGTCCCGATCCCCGCGGTGATCACCCCGGCCGAGCACCTCGGGCGGGTGCACTTCGTCGGCATCGGCGGCGCCGGCCTCTCCGGCATCGCCCGCATCATGCTGGCCCGCGGCATCGACGTCAGCGGCAGCGACGGCACCGACAGCCCTACCCTCGAGGCGTTGCGCTCCCTGGGCGCCCGGGTCGACCTCGGCCACGAGGCCGCCCACATCGCCGGCGTCGACACGGTCGTGGTCTCCACCGCCATCCACGAGGACAACCCGGAGTACGTCGAGGCCGTGCGCCAGGGCCTCATCGTCCTGCCCCGCTCGGCCGCCCTGGCCTCGGTCATGGCCGGGCGCCGGGTCGTCGCCGTGGCCGGCACCCACGGCAAGACCACGACGACGTCGCTGCTGACCGTCGCCCTGCAGGCCGCCGGTGCCGACCCGACCTTCGCCATCGGCGGCGACCTCGCCCAGACCGGCACCAACGCGGCCGAGGGGGCCGGCGACCTGTTCGTGGCCGAGGCCGACGAGAGCGACGGCGCCTTCCTCGTCTACGAGCCCTTCGCGTCCGTCGTGACCAACGTCGAGGCCGACCACCTCGACCAGTGGGGCACCGAGGAGGCCTACCGCGCCGCCTTCGACGAGTTCGTCGCCCGGGTCGACCCTGACGGCTTCCTGGTCTGCATCCTCGACGACCCCGGCGCCGCGGCCCTCGTCGAGACGGCCGCCGCGCGTGGCCTCGCGGTCGTCGGTGTCGGCGAGGACCCGCGAGCCGACGTCCGTGTCGTCGACCTGGAGTTCCTCGGGTCCACCTCCTCGTTCACCGTCCTGGACGGTGACGTCGAGCTGGGACGCATCACGCTGCAGATCCCCGGCCGCCACTACGTGCTCGACGCCGCCGCCGCGCTGGCGACCGGGCTGCGCCTGGGCTGTCCCTTCGACGAGCTGCGCCGCGGGCTCGAGGGCTTCACCGGCACCCGCCGCCGGATGGAGCGCAAGGGCGAGGCCGGGGGAGTGCGCGTCTACGACTCCTACGCCCACCACCCGGCCGAGATCAGCGGTGACCTCGCGGCCGCCCGGTCCGTCGCCGGTGCGGGTCGTGTGGTCGTCGCCTACCAGCCCCACCTCGTCTCGCGCACCCGCATCTTCGGCGAGGCCATGGGCGTGGCGCTGGGCGCGGCCGACGAGGTGGTCGTCCTCGACGTCTACCTCGCCCGCGAGGAGGCCGACCCCGAGGTCACCGGTGCGCTGGTCGCCGACGCCGTGCCGCTGCCGGCCGACCAGGTCGCCTTCGTCCCCGACTTCGACGCCGTGCCGGCCGAGGTCGTGCGTCGCGCCCGTCCCGGTGACCTGGTCGTCACCCTGGGCGCGGGCACCGTCACGGCGCTCGGTCCACGCATCCTCGAGCTGCTGGGCGACGGCCGTGCCTAGTGCCACCCGCGCCGACGAGTCGGGGGAGCGCACGAGCCGGCAGACGCGTCGTCGCTTCGCCCGCCGCCAGTGGGCCCGGCGCTGGCTGCGCTGGAAGCCGCTGGTGGCCGTGCTCGCGGTCCTGACGCTGGTGTCCTCAGGTGTCTACACCGTCTACTTCTCCGACGTCCTGGCCGTCGAGGGCGTCGAGGTCGGCGGCAACGTCGTCCTCAGCGACGACGAGGTCCTCGCGGCCGCCGGGGTCCCGATCGGCCGACCGCTCGCGCGGGTCGACGTCGACGAGATCGGCGACCGGGTCGCCACCCTGCTCGACGGTGTCGAGTCCGTCGAGGTGTCCCGGGCGTGGCCCCACGAGGTGCTGGTGAGCGTCGTCGAGCGCACGCCGATCGCGCTCCTCGAGATCGCCGGCTCCCTGCAGGGCCTCGACTCCGCGGGTGTCGTCTTCAGCACGTCCCGCCCTCCGCCGTCGGGCCTGCCTCGCATCCAGACCGGCTCCTCGACCAGCGCCGACGCGCTGCGCGAGGTGGCCAAGGTCGTCAGCGCCCTGCCGGCGGACCTCGCCGCCACGGTCGACCACGTCGAGGTGGAGACCGTCGACCGGATCACCCTGGTCCTGCGCGACGACCGCATCGTCCGCTGGGGGAGTGCGGCACAGTCGGCCGACAAGGCGGCGGTCCTCGAGGACCTCCTGGGTCAGGAGGCCCGCGAGTACGACGTCAGCGTGCCGGGCACCCCCACCACGACGCGCTAGGGCCTGCTCGCCTGCTCCGGTCCGGGCGCTTCTGCTCGGGCGTCGGAAATTGTTCAGCAACCCGACCGGCACTGCGGCGTGTCTGCGCGTCCCGGGTCTCCGGCGTCCCTACTGTCGTGGGCACGACGAGGTTGACATAACTATAACCCTCAGGTTGAGGGTAAGAGTTCCCGACTCGCCGGACCTCTTCCCCGCGTGACCCGAACGTCCCAGTCCGACACAAACCCAGCACTTATCCCGAGAGGTGAAGCCGCCGTGGCAGCTGCACAGAACTACCTGGCCATCATCAAGGTCGTGGGCATCGGTGGCGGCGGCGTCAACGCCGTCAACCGGATGATCGAGGTCGGGCTCAAGGGCGTCGAGTTCATCGCGATCAACACCGACGCCCAGGCGCTCCTGATGAGCGACGCCGACGTCAAGCTCGACATCGGCCGTGAGCTCACCCGCGGTCTCGGCGCCGGCGCCAACCCCGACGTGGGTGCCCAGGCCGCCGAGGACCACGCCGACGAGATCGAGGAGGTCATCAAGGGCGCCGACATGGTGTTCGTGACGGCCGGCGAGGGCGGCGGCACCGGCACCGGCGGCGCACCCGTCGTGGCGCGCATCGCCCGCTCCCTCGGCGCGCTGACCATCGGCGTCGTGACGCGCCCGTTCTCCTTCGAGGGCAAGCGTCGCGCCGGGTCGGCCGAGGAGGGCATCGCCGGTCTCCGCGAGGAGGTCGACACCCTCATCGTCATCCCCAACGACCGGCTGCTCTCGATCAGCGACCGCAACGTCTCGGTGCTCGACGCGTTCAAGCAGGCCGACCAGGTCCTCCTGCAGGGCGTCTCGGGCATCACCGACCTGATCACCACCCCCGGCCTGATCAACCTCGACTTCGCCGACGTCAAGTCGGTCATGGCCAACGCCGGCTCCGCCCTCATGGGCATCGGCTCGGCCCGTGGCGAGGACCGCGCGGTCGCGGCGGCCGAGATGGCGGTCTCCAGCCCGCTGCTCGAGGCCTCCATCGACGGCGCGCACGGCGTGCTGCTCTCGATCGCCGGCGGCTCCGACCTCGGCCTCTTCGAGATCAACGAGGCCGCGGCGCTCGTGGCCGAGGCCGTGCACCCCGAGGCCAACATCATCTTCGGTGCCACGATCGACGACGCCCTGGGCGACGAGGTCCGCGTGACCGTCATCGCCGCCGGTTTCGACGGCGGTGCGCCCAAGCGTCGCGACGAGGGTCAGACCCTGCGCCGCGACAGCAAGCCGACCCAGACCCAGGCCGAGACGCGGGCGGCGGCCGCTGCGGTCGCCACCCGTCGCGACGACGCCGGTCAGGGCACGGGGGAGCAGGAGCGTCAGTCGGTGCTGGCCGGGGCGCGCACGCCCGCGACCCCGCCGACCACCACCCCGTCGAGCGCCACCACGACACCGGCCCCGACCACCCCCCGGCCGGCCCCGCGCCAGGTCCACTACGACGACGACGAGCTCGACGTCCCGGACTTCCTGAAGTAGCCGCTTGTACGCCTTCCGTGCAGCCATGGACCCCGTCGACCTGTCGTTCACCGACCGGTTCGGCGGGGTCAGTGCTGCGCCGTTCGACGAGCTCAACCTGGCCCTCGACGGTGACGACGACCCGGCCTCCACGGCTCGCAACCTGGCGCTGGTCATGGCCGACTTCGCGCCCGACGACGAGCTCGCGGACCTCCACCAGGTCCATGGGTGCGACGTCGACGTGCCCGACGGCTCCGGGTCGCGCCAGCGGGCCGACGCACTCGTCACCGACCGCCCGGGTGTCACGCTGATGGTGCGCGCCGCCGACTGTGTCCCGGTCCTGCTCGCCGACCCGGCAGCCGGGGTGATCGGCGCGGTCCACGCTGGCCGCCCCGGTCTGGCGGCTGCCGTGGTGCCGGCCGCCGTCGACCGCATGCGCCGGCTCGGCGCCCGCACGCTCACCGCCTGGATCGGACCGCACGTGTGCGGCGCCTGCTACGAGGTGCCCGAGGACCTGCGGACCGAGGTGGGTGCGCTGGTCCCGGCCTCGGTCGCGACCACCTCGTGGGGCACCCCGTCGCTCGACCTCGGCGCGGGCGTCCGCTCCCAGCTCGAGGCTGACGGGGTCACGGTCCTCGATGCTGCCCGGTGCACGCGAGAGAGTGCGGACCTCTACTCCTACCGACGCGACGGTCGTGGCGCCGGGCGCCAGGCCGGCCTGATCAGGATCCGGCCGTGACGTCCCGGGCCGACCAGCTGGCCGCCAACCTCGCCACCGTCCGCGACCGCATCGCCCGCGCCTGCGACGGCGTCGGTCGTGACCCGGCGGGCGTCGACCTGGTGGTCGTCACCAAGTTCTTCCCCGGTTCCGACGTGCGGATCCTGGCCGACCTGGGCGTCACCGACGTCGGCGAGAACAGGCACCAGGAGGCCGAGGCCAAGGCGACGGAGTGTGCCGAGCTCGGGCTGCGCTGGCACTTCATCGGCGCCCTGCAGAGCAACAAGGCGGCCGCGGTGGCGCGCTACTCCGACGTGGTCGAGTCCCTCGACCGGGTCAAGCTCGTGAGCGGTCTCGACCGTGGGGCGGGCGAGCGAGGCCGTGCCGTCGAGGTGCTGGTCCAGGTGAGCCTGGACCCGCCCGGAGCCGGGCACCGGGCCGGGGTCGACCCGGCAGCGCTCGGCGACCTCGTCGGGGCGGTCGACGGTGCCGAGCACCTGCGGCTGCGCGGCCTGATGGCCGTCGCACCGCTGGGCGAGGACCCGGCGGCCGCCTTCGCCCGACTGGCCGCGTTGCGCGCCGACATGCTGCACCACCAGCCGGAGGCGACCTGGTTGTCGGCCGGCATGAGCGGGGACCTCGAGGAGGCCGTGCACGCCGGCGCGACACACGTGCGCGTCGGCTCCGCGGTCCTCGGATCAAGGCCCGAGGTCAAGTAGTGTCCACATCAGTGAAAGTGCGTCCCGACAGGGGCGCCTGCGAAGTTCCGGAGGAACAGTCATGAGCGGTGCTATGCGCAGGATCGGTGAATACCTCGGCCTGCTCGAGGACACCGGTCGTTACGACGACTACGACGGCGACGACTACCACACGCAGGAGACCGCGCCGGTGGCTGCCGCCCGCGCCCCCCGGTCGCACGAGCCGCGCCCCGCGCCGGTCTCCGACCTCTCCGAGCGCCGCCGCCACACGACGGCGCCCGGCCCGACCGGGGTCGTCGCCGAGCTCTCCCGCATCACCACGCTGCACCCACGCACCTACAACGAGGCGCGCACGGTCGGCGAGAACTTCCGCGAGGGGGTGCCGGTGATCATGAACCTCTCCGAGATGGACGACCAGGACGCCAAGCGTCTGGTCGACTTCGCGGCCGGCCTCGTGTTTGCGACGCGTGGCACCATCGAGCGCGTCACCAACAAGGTGTTCCTGCTCTCCCCGCCCAACGTCACGGTCGCCGCCGAGGACAAGCAGCGGATCGCCGAGGGTGGCTTCTTCAATCAGAGCTAGGACATCGTGGAAATAGCTGGCCGGATCATCGATGTCATCCTCTGGGTGTTCATCGGACTGCTCTGGATCCGATTCATCGTCGACTGGGTGCAGGTCTTCGCGCGGTCCTGGAGCCCTCGCGGCCCTGTGCTGGTCGTGCTGGAGCTCGTCTACTCGGCGACGGATCCCCCCATCAAGGCACTGCGACGGGTGATCCCGCCGCTGCGCATCGGCAACTTCGCCCTGGACCTCAGCTTCATCATCGTGATGATCTGTGCCTACCTGCTCCGCTACGTCAACCGCGTCGTCCTGCTGTCCTGACTTCTGGGCCACGGACCCGGTGCGACGTCACACCAGTCACACGCAGACGCTATTGTTCGACCACACACGTACTGCACCAACCGATCGATCTATGAATTGGGTGAGGTCATGCCGCTGACGCCTGAGGACGTGAGCAACAAGCGATTCACGCCTGTCCGGCTCCGTGAGGGCTACGACATGGGCGAGGTCGACCAGTTCCTCGACGAGGTGGAGACCGAGCTCGCTCGTCTGACGAAGGAGAACGAGGACCTCCGGTCCAAGCTCTCCTCCGCGCAGAGCGGTGCTCCGGTGTCCGCTCCTGCCGAGACTGCCGCTCAGCCCGTGGTGATGGAGAAGGCTCCCGAGCCGGCTCCCAAGCCCGAGCCCGTCGCCGCAGCCCCGGCTGCCGCGCCGGAGGCCCCCGTGGAGACCATCCGCGTCGCCACCGTGCCGCAGGCCTCCAACGCTGCTGCCCGGCTGCTCGAGATCGCCACGCGCAACGCCGACGAGCTCGTCGAGGACGCCAAGAACCAGGCCGACAAGATCGTCGGTGAGGCCCGCACCAAGGCGGAGCGCCTGGAGGCCGAGTCGAAGAGCAAGGCCGACCGGCTCGAGTCCGACGCCCGCACCCGCTCGCAGATGCTCGACACCGAGACCGCCGAGCGTCGTACGCAGCTCTTCGGCGACCTCGAGAAGGAGCGCGACAAGCTCAGTGTCGACGTCGAGAACCTCCGCTCCTTCGAGCGCGAGTACCGCTCGCGCCTGAAGAGCTACTTCACCCAGCAGCTCGAGTCCCTCCAGGGCCAGGCCGAGACGGCCGCCCCCTCCACCGACGAGACGCCGGCGCCCAAGCGCCTGCGCTCGATCCTCGGGGAGGAGGAGGGCTGAGTCCCTCCTCGCTCGACGAACGGCCGGTCCTTCGGGGCCGGCCGTTTCTGCGTTTTCGCGGTGCGGCGGTTTGAGCGCCTCTCGTCCACCGGCTAGCCTCCGTGCAGCCCGTGGCTGTCGTCGCGGGTCCGTGTGGTCCTAGGGAGGGCTTTTCCATGGCTCGAAGCACCAGGAAGTCGTTGGCCGGTCAGGCCGCGTCCGCAGCCCGCAAGGTGATCTCGCGCCGCCCGGCCAAGACCGCGGCCGAGCCGGCTGACGAGAAGGCTGCGCCCGCGAAGAAGGCTGCGCCCGCGAAGAAGGCTGCGCCCGCGAAGAAGGCTGCGCCCGCGAAGAAGGCTGCGCCCGCGAAGAAGGCTGCGCCCGCGAAGAAGGCTGCGCCCGCGAAGAAGGCTGCGCCCGCCAAGAAGGCCGCGCCCGCCAAGAAGGCTGCGCCCGCCAAGAAGGCCGCGCCCGCCAAGAAGGCCGCGCCCGCCAAGAAGGCCGCGCCCGCGAAGAAGGCCGCGCCCGCGAAGAAGGCCGCGCCCGCCAAGAAGGCCGCGCCCGCCAAGAAGGCCGCGCCCGCCAAGAAGGCCGCGCCCGCCAAGAAGGCCGCGCCCGCCAAGAAGGCCGCGCCCGCCAAGAAGGCCCCTGTCAGCGCCCTGGTGGTCAAGGAGGGCGAGGGAGCGTGGACCAAGTCCGAGCTCAAGGAGGTGCTCGACGAGCTCCGTGAGCAGCGCGCCCACAGCCAGGACATCATCGCCGCCCAGGAGAGCGAGCTGTCCGGGCTCCTGCGCGACGCCGGCGACGGCGCCGGTCAGGACCAGGCCGACATGGGCGCCACCAGCTTCGAGCGTGACTACGAGCTCACGGTCCTCACCAGCGAGCGCGACAAGATCGCCCAGATCGACCGCGCCCTGGCGCGCATCGACGACGGCACCTACGGCGTCTGCGAGTCGTGCGGCAGCGCCATCGGCAAGATGCGGCTCATGGCTTTCCCCCGTGCGACACTCTGCATGACATGCAAGCAGCGCGAGGAACGTCGCTGAGCGACGACGCCCACCCCGAGCCCTCGGCCACGACCCGCGGGAGCGGTCGTCTCCGACTCCACTTCGCGGCGGTGGCGCTGGTCATCTACCTCGTCGACCTCGTCACGAAGATCATCGCGGTCGACGAGCTCGCCGACCGCGACGTGGCCCTCGTCGGGGACTTCCTGGTCCTGCACCTGACCCGCAACCCCGGCGCCGCCTTCAGCACTGGCACCCAGTTCACCGAGGTGCTCAGTGTCATCGCGATCGTCGCGGTCGTCGTCGTGCTGTGGCTGAGCCGTCGACTCGGCAGCGCCGGCTGGGCCACGGCCCTCGGCCTCCTGCTGGCCGGCGTCGCGGGCAACCTCACCGACCGCGTCTTCCGTGAGCCCGGACCGCTGCGTGGCCACGTGATCGACTTCCTGATGCTGCCCAACTGGCCGATCTTCAACGTCGCCGACATCGCGATCAACCTCGCCGCGGGACTGATCCTGCTCCAGGCATTCCGTGGCATCCGCATCGACGGCAGCCGCGAGGGCGCCGACGAACCCGAGAACCCCGAACCCGAGACGGACCAGACGTGACACAGCAGGTCGACCACCGCAGCCTCCAGGTCCCCGACGGTCTGGCAGGCGAGCGGGTGGACGCCGCGATGGCCCAGATGTTCGGTCTGTCCCGCACGCGCGCGGCCGACCTGATCACCAGCGGCATGGTGACGCTCGACGACGCCCCCGTCGTCAAGAGCGACCGCGTCCTGCCCGGCACCCGCCTGGACGTGACGATCCCCTTCGAGGGCGACCCGCTC
This sequence comes from uncultured Actinomycetota bacterium, assembly GCA_963827195.1. Taxonomy (GTDB): domain Bacteria; phylum Actinomycetota; class Actinomycetes; order Propionibacteriales; family Nocardioidaceae; genus Nocardioides. Next base: position 14,722 of record CAWGZT010000007.1, on the reverse strand, counting down.
GAGGTCGTCCCGGAGATCGTCGAGGGCATCAAGATCATCCACGACGACGACTCGATCATCGTGATCGACAAGCCGGTGGGGGTCGCGGTGCACCCCTCGCCGGGATGGTCGGGCCCGACGGTCGTCGCCCACCTGGCCGGCGCAGGCTTCCGGATCGCCACGAGCGGTGCCCCCGAGCGTCAGGGCATCGTGCAGCGGCTCGACGTCGGGACCTCGGGCGTCATGGTCATCACCAAGTCCGAGCACGGCTACTCGTTGCTCAAGAACGCCTTCCGTCAGCGCACGGTCGCCAAGACCTACCACGCGCTGGTCCAGGGGCATCCCGACCCGCACGAGGGCACGATCGACGCCCCGATCGGTCGCCACCCGCGGGCCGACTACAAGTTCGCCGTGATGGGCGACGGGCGCCCCAGCGTGACCCACTACGAGACGCTCGAGGCGCACCGCTTCGCGAGCCTGCTCCAGGTGCACCTCGAGACCGGTCGCACCCACCAGATCCGGGTGCACATGGCGGCCCTCAAGCATCCCTGCGTCGGTGACATCACCTACGGCGCCGACCCCACGCTGTCGCGTCGGGTGGGGCTGGAGCGGCAGTGGCTGCACGCGGTCAAGCTCGGCTTCGAGCACCCCGACTCGGGCGCGTTCGTGGAGTACGAGTCGACCTACCCCGACGACCTCTCCCGTGCCCTCGAGATCATCCGCGATGCCGACTGACCTGGTCCTGCGACCGGCACGGCCGCACGACGCGGACGACGTCGTCTCGGTGCACCTGCGCGCTCGGCGCGCGGCGCCGATGCCCCCGGGCGTCCACCCCGACGACGACGTACGACGCTGGCTGAGCGACCGGCTGCGGGCCGACGAGGTCTGGGTGGCGGAGGCCGAGGGGCGCGTCGTCGGCTACGTGCGCCTGACCGAGGTCTGGCTCGACGACCTGTACGTCGATCCCGACCACGCCCGTCAGGGCGTCGGGTCCGCCCTGCTCGACCTCGCGAGGTCGTTGCGGCCCCGCGGCTTCTGCCTGTGGGTCTTCGAGACCAACCTGCCCGCCCGCGCGTTCTACGGTCATCACGGCCTGGTCGAGCTCGAGCGCACGGACGGGTCGGCCAACGAGGAGCGCTCGCCCGACCTCCGCCTGGCCTGGCCCGGTGACGAGCCGCTCGCCTTCTTCCGGGGCCTGATCGACGAGGTGGACGCCCAGCTCGGGGACCTGCTCGCGCGCCGGGCAGCCCTGACCCGGGCCGTGCAGCCGCTCAAGACGGACCCGGTCCGGCGCGACCTGGAGCGGGAGCACCAGATCGCCGCCGCGCTGGCCGAGCGCGCCCCCGCGCTGGGGGCCGAGCGGATCGAGCGGATCGTGCACACGATCATCACCGAGAGCCTCGAGGCGGCCCGCTCGGCCCGGTGATCGGCACGGTGATCGGAATGGCGATCGGCACGGTGAGATGTCGGTGCGCCCTGGCACCATGCCCGGATCGGTTCGCGTAGTCTGGGGCTCTTCCCCAGCGAGACGTCCGGCTGCCTCCTCCGAGGCCGTCGTGGCCGCTGCAGCATGCCCTATCTCGACCGGCGAGGAGCCCCACGCAGACATGACGACAGGTTCTTCCGACTCCTTCGTCCACCTGCACGTCCACACCGAGTACTCCATGCTCGACGGCGCCGCGCGCCTCGGCTCCCTGACCCAGCGCGCGGCTGACCTGGGCATGCCGGCGGTGGCGATGACCGACCACGGCAACGTCTTCGGCGCCTACGAGTTCTACCGCCTGGCCAAGCAGGCCGGCGTCAAGCCGATCATCGGCATCGAGGCCTACTTCGCGCCCAACATCTCGCGCTTCGAGCGCAAGGGCGTCAACTTCTACGGCGGCGGGCCCGACGACGTCTCCAACCGGGGCGCCTACACGCACATGACGCTGCTCAGCGAGTCGACCGAGGGCATGCACAACCTGTTCCGGCTCTCGACCGGAGCATGGCGCGACGGGTTCTTCAAGCACCCCCGCATGGACCGCGAGCTCCTCTCCCAGCACGGCAAGGGCATCATCGGCACCACCGGGTGTCCCTCGGGCGAGGTCCAGGTCCACCTGCGTCACGGCAACTACGAGGCGGCCAAGCAGGTCGCCGGTGACTTCCAGGACATCCTCGGCAGGGACAACTACTTCCTCGAGCTGATGGACCACGGGCTCGACATCGAGCGCCGGGTCAAGGACGGCCTGCTCCGGCTGGCCAAGGACATGTCGATCCCGCTGCTGGCGACCAACGACTCGCACTACGTGATGAAGGAGGACGCCAAGAGCCAGGAGCACCTCCTCTGCATCAACTCCGGCTCGACGATGGACATCCCGGCCGGGGACGGCCCGGGCCAGCGCTTCGCGTTCAACGGCGACGGCTACTACCTCAAGTCGGCCGCGGAGATGCGCGACCTGTGGCGCGACTTCCCCGAGGCCTGTGACAACACCCTGCTCATCGCGGAGCGCTGCGACGTGCAGTTCACCGAGGGCAACGGCACCTTCATGCCGCGCTTCCCCTGCCCCGAGGGGGAGAGCGAGGACTCCTGGCTGGTCAAGGAGGTCGAGCAGGGCCTGCGCTTCCGCTACCCCGCGGGCATCCCCGACGACGTGCGCAAGCAGGCCGAGTTCGAGGTCGGCGTCATCATCCAGATGGGCTTTCCGGGCTACTTCCTCGTCGTCGCCGACTTCATCAACTGGGCCAAGGACAACGGCATCCGGGTCGGGCCCGGTCGCGGGTCCGGCGCCGGGTCGATGGTCGCCTACGCGATGCGCATCACCGACCTCGACCCGCTCAAGCACGGCCTGATCTTCGAGCGGTTCCTCAACCCCGACCGCGTGTCCATGCCCGACTTCGACATCGACTTCGACGAGCGTCGTCGCGGCGAGGTGATCCGCTACGTCTCCGACAAGTACGGCGAGGACCGGGTCTCGATGATCGTCACCTACGGCACGATCAAGGCCAAGCAGGCCGTCAAGGACTCCAGCCGCATCCTCGGCTACCCCTTCGCCATGGGCGATCGCATCACCAAGGCGATGCCCGCGGCCGTGATGGGCAAGGACGTGCCGCTGCAGCAGATCTTCGACCCGGCCCACAAGCGCTACGGCGAGGGCGGAGAGTTCCGCACGCTCTATGACGGCGACCAGGACGTGAAGCGGGTCGTCGACACGGCGATCGGCATCGAGGGCCTCAAGCGCCAGTGGGGGGTGCACGCCGCCGGCGTGATCATGTCGAGCGAGCCCCTCCTCGACATCATCCCGATGCTCAAGCGCCCCGCCGACGGCGCGATGATCACGCAGTTCGACTACCCGACGTGCGAGGCCCTGGGCCTGATCAAGATGGACTTCCTCGGGCTGCGCAACCTCACCGTGCTCGACGACGCCATCAAGAACATCGCGGCCAACCGGGGCGAGACGGTGGTGCTCGAGGAGCTCGAGCTCACCGACGAGGCCACCTACTCGTTGCTCCAGCGGGGCGACACGCTCGGGGTCTTCCAGCTCGACGGCGGACCGATGCGGGCGCTGCTGCGCTCGATGCGCCCCGACACCTTCGAGGACATCTCGGCCGTGGGCGCGCTCTACCGGCCCGGCCCGATGGGCGCCGACTCGCACAACAAGTACGCCCGCCGCAAGACCGGCCGCGAGCCGGTCGAGGCGATCCACCCCGAGCTGGCCGAGCCCCTCGAGGACCTGCTGGGGGAGACCTACGGCCTGATCGTCTACCAGGAGCAGGTGATGGCGATCGCTCAGAAGCTCGCCGGCTACTCCCTGGGCCAGGCCGACATCCTGCGTCGCGCGATGGGCAAGAAGAAGAAGGAGGAGCTGGACAAGCAGTTCGCCGGCTTCTCCGCGGGCATGACGGAGCGCGGCTACAGCCACGCAGCGATCAAGACGCTCTGGGACACCCTGCTGCCCTTCTCCGACTACGCCTTCAACAAGGCCCACTCGGCCGCCTACGGCCTGGTCTCCTACTGGACGGCCTACCTCAAGGCCAACTACCCCGCGGAATACATGGCCGCCCTGCTGACCTCGACCAAGGACGACAAGGACAAGTCGGCGATCTACCTCAACGAGTGCCGTCGGATGAAGATCCAGGTCCTCCCGCCCGATGTCAACGAGTCCTCCAACGACTTCACCCCGGTCGGGCACGACATCCGATTCGGGCTCACCGCGGTCCGCAACGTCGGCGCCAACGTCGTCGACGGGGTCGTCGCCGCCCGCGCCGAGAAGGGCCGCTACGCCTCCTTCGACGACTTCCTCTCCAAGGTGCCGGCCCAGGTCTGCAACAAGCGCGTCATCGAGTCCCTCATCAAGGCGGGTGCCTTCGACGAGATGAAGCACCTGCGTCGCGCCCTCGTAGCGATCCACGAGACGGCCGTCGACCAGTACGTCGACATCAAGCGCAACGAGGCCATCGGTCAGGACTCCCTCTTCGGCGGCATGGAGGACGAGCCGGGCGGGGGCTTCGGCATGACCGTCGCGATCCCCGACATCGACGAGTGGGACAAGGCGACGCTGCTCGGTCACGAGCGGGACATGCTCGGTCTCTACGTCTCCGACCACCCCCTGCTCGGGCTCGAGCACGTGCTGTCCAACGGCACCGACTGCACCATCGGTCAGCTGATGCTCGACGAGGACCGCGCCGACGGCTCGACGGTGACGATCAGCGGCCTGGTCACGACGGTTGCCCGCAAGATCACCAAGCGCGGCGACGCGTGGGCGATGGTGACCCTCGAGGACCTCGACGGGGCGATCGACGTGCTGCTCTTCCCCAGCTCCTACCAGCTGGCCAGCCCCTACCTGGTCGAGGACGCGATCCTCACCGTCAAGGGTCGCCTCAGCCGCAGCAAGGACACCCCCGAGCTGCACGGCCAGGAGGTGTCGGTCCCCGACCTCTCCGACGGCCCGAGCGGTCCGGTCGTGATCAGCCTGCCGTCCACGCGCTGCACGGCACCCGTGGTCGAGCAGCTCAAGGACGTCCTGGGCACCCACCCGGGCATGACCGAGGTGCAGCTGCGGCTCCTCACCCGCGACGCCACCAAGGTGATGCGCCTCGACGACCGGCTCCGGGTGACGCCCACCCCGGCGCTGTTCGCCGACCTCAAGGCCCTGCTCGGTCCCGGGTGTCTCGCCGGATGACGCTGGGCCAGGCTCCTCACCAGCACGCGTCGGGCACCGCCTCCCGGCGCCTCCTCGCGCAGGCGGCCGCCGTGGTCGTGCTGTGCGCCGTGGTCGGAGCGGGCTGCGGCTGGTTGTGGCACCGGATCTGGGAGCCGCCGGTCGGGGTCGTCTTCGACGGCGTCTGGTATCTCGACGAGCGGGGGTTGCGCGACGAGTTCACCGCCACCGGCTGGTTCGTCGTCGTCGCGGCCGGCGCCGGGCTCCTGCTCGGGCTGGTGTGCGCGCTGGCGTCGAGCCGCTCCGAGCTCGTCACGCTCGCCGCCCTGCTCGTCGGCACCTCGTTGGCGACCTACCTGATGTGGCGAGTCGGCCTGCACCTCGGCCCCGCCGATCCCCGGGAGCTCGCCCTGGCCGCTGCCGACGGAGACCGGTTGCCCGGCCAGATCGAGGTCGCGGGTCGCAGTCCGTTCCTGGTGCTCCCCGGCACCGCACTGGCCGCACTGGCCGCGACCTACGCCACGGTGCCGCGACGGGTCCGCCCCCGAGGTTGACCCGGCTCGACGTGGGTAGGCTGCGGATCGTTCAGCCCGTCCGCTGTCACCCCAGGGGTTCCTCGTGTCCAACAACCAGCCTCCCGTCGGCCCGCCGTCCGGCCCCCCGTCCGGCCACCCGTCCGGCCCCCCGCTCGGACCGCCGCCCGGCTGGACGCCCACGTCCGGTCCTCCCACGGGTCCGCCTCCTCCGCCCGAATACCTCGAGGCGGGGCGGGGCTACCCGCTCCCTCCTCCCACACCAGGGTCGGGCAGCCGCAAGAAGGTCCTGATCGGCGCCGGTGCCGTGGTCGGGCTGGGCGCGGTCGGGGTCGGGGTGTGGGCGGCCGCGAGCTTCCTCTCGACCGGTCCGCAGCCGGCGGAGGCGTTGCCGGCCGGCACGATCGGCTACGTGAGCATCGACCTCGACCCGAGCGGTGGCCAGAAGATCGAGGCGCTCCGCACGCTGCAGAAGTTCCCCGCGTTCGAGGACGAGGTGGGTCTGGGCGCCGAGGACGACCTGCGCGAGCGGATCTTCACCGAGCTCCAGGACCAGGACGCCTGCACGGACCTCGACTACGCCGAGGACGTCGAGCCCTGGCTGGGGGACCGCTTCGCGCTCGCCGCCGTGGACCGCGGTGAGGACTCGCCCACCCCCGTCCTCGTCGTCCAGGTCAAGGACCCCGACGCGGCCGCCCAGGGCTTCGCGCAGCTGCGCGACTGCGCCCTCGGTGGCGAGACCGTCGAAGGATCGGGCGAGGTGGGCGCGTGGTCGATCGAGGGGGAGTGGGCGGTGCTCGCCGAGACGCAGGAGATCGTCGACGACGTCACGGCGGCTGCTGCGGAGAGCTCTCTCGCGGATGACGAGGACTACCAGACCTGGACCGGCGAGGCCGGTGACGCGGGCATCCTGACGGCCTACGCCGCGCCCGAGGCGGCCGGGCTGGTCCTCGACGAGCTCGACGGCTTCGGCCTGCCGCTCACCTCCGGCGAGGACGCGCCCGGCGAGATGAGGTCGGCGCTGGAGGGGTTCCGCGGCGGGGCCCTCACCGTCCGCTTCGACGGGGGCGCCCTCGAGGTCGAGGTCGCGTCGGGTGCTGACGTGATGGGGCTCCAGACCCTGCTCGGCAGCGACCAGGGGGGCCTCGCGATGGCGAGCCTTCCCGAGGACACCGCAGCCGCCTTCGGGCTCGGCTTCGAGGAGGGGTGGTTCGACGAGGCGGTCGACTACGTCGCGTCGACCATGGGCTCCGACATCGATGTCGAGGACCTGCTGGCCGAGGCCGAGGCGGAGACGGGGCTGTCCTTCCCCGAGGACGCCGAGACGCTCGCCGGCGAGTCGGTGGCCATCGCGGTCAGCAGTGACTTCGACCCCGAGCTCTTCTTCAACTCCGAGGGTCGTGACCTCCCGATCGCCGCCAAGATCAAGGGTGACGCCGAGGGGATCGAGTCGGTGCTGGCCAGGCTGATCGCCTCTCAGTCAGACCCCGAGGCGGGTGACATCCTCGGCAGCGACAGCGACGGGGACTACGTGGTGATCGGGCCCGACGCCGACTACCGGGCCGAGATCCTCGCCGACGGCGGCCTCGGGGACAGCGACGTCTTCGAGGACGTCGTGCGCGAGGCCGGTGACGCGGGCTCGATCCTCTTCGTCAACTTCGACGCGGGAGGCGGCTGGCTCGCACGGCTGGTCGGCGAGGATGCCGAGATCCGCGACAACCTGGAGCCGTTGGCGGGCCTGGGGCTGAGCGGTTGGCTCGACGGCGACGTGGGTCACGGGGTGCTGAGGGTCAGCACCAACTGATCACTGTCGACCGATCCGGGCCGTGGTCGCGCCGGTGATCGCGACCAGGTCGGCCGGGGCCAGCTCGAGGTCCAGCCCCCGGCGCCCACCCGACACGAAGACCGTCGGGTGGGCCAGTGCCGAGTCGTCCAGGACGGTGGGGTGGGCCCGCCGCTGCGCGATCGGGGAGATCCCCCCGACCACGTAGCCCGTGGCCCGCTCGGCCGCCGCGAGGTCGGCCATCACCGCCTTGCTGCCGCCCAGCGCCCGAGCCAGCGCCTTGAGGTCGAGCTCGCCCGAGACCGGGACGATCCCCACGACGAGCCGACCGTCGAGGTCGACCATCAGAGTCTTGAGGACGCGGGCGGGGTCGATCCCGAGCGCCTCGGCGGCCTCCAGGCCGAACGACCTGGCGCGCGGGTCGTGGTCGTAGGGGTGCAGGCGGTGCTCGACGCCGCCGCGGGTCAGCGCGAGGGTCGCCGGGGTGCCACCACCGGACTTCCGGGCCACGGCAGCGTCCTAGTTGGGGGACCAGCGGGTGCGCGCGACCTCGGTCGCGGGCAGCGACGGGATGACGTTCATGGCCTGCAGCTCGGTGCGCAGGAGGTCGGTCACCATCACCAGGCGCTCGGTGGCGTCGTCGGCCTCGAGCAGCGCCTGCCGCTGCGGCATCGGCAGCGGCGCACAGGCCGCCAGCGTCCACGAGAGGTACGACGGGTCGCGCGGCAGGCGGCCGTCATACGGGTCGTGGGCGATCTCGGACAGTGCCTGGCGGTAGGCGGTGAAGGTGGCGCGCGCCCGCTCGAGGACCTCCTCGGCCACGACGTGGTCGTTCTCCTCGAGGTCCTCGACGTGCCCGAGCGGGAAGAGCCCGGTGGTGTCGAGGTGTCCGAGGCGGATCCGCTCCAGACCCACAGCGACGATGTCGAAGCTGCCGTCGGCGTTGGGCTCGACCTCGGTCAGCTGCACGCGGCAGCCCACCCGGTAGAGGGACTGGGCGCCGTGGTCACCGACCTCGTAGCCCTCCCGGATGCCGACCGAGCCGAAGACGCGCTCGGCCGGGTCCTCCACGCGCAGCAGGTGGTGGACCAGCGCGCGGTAGCGGTCCTCGAAGACCCGCAGCGGCACGCTGACCCCGGGGAAGAGCACCGAGTTCAGCGGAAACATCGGCAGGGTGGAGGTCACGGCTGCCACGGTAGTCGGGTGCCGGGCGAGCGGCGAGGTGGACCCGCGGGTGTCCAGCCCGCGCCGCCGATGCGGGAGGCGTCACGCGGGCTTCGTAGGATCGGGGCATGATTCGCCGCATCGACCTCCGTGGGGCGGCCGAGACCGGCCCCGTCGACTACCGGACCGCCGTGCCTCGTGCCGAGTTCGACATCGAGGCCGCGATCCCCGCCGTGCACGCGATCTGCGAGGCGGTGCGCACGCGCGGCGTCGAGGCGATCTTCGAGATGTCCGAGAAGCACGACGGCGTGCCCCAGACCGACATCCGGGTGCCGCGGCAGGCGCTGGTCGACGCCCTGGAGCGGCTCGACCCTGCCATCCGGGCCGGGTTGGACGAGTCGATCCGCCGGTTGCGTGCCACGTGCTCGCAGGAGCTCGAGCACGACGCGATCACCGACCTCGGCCCCGGCGCCCGGGTCACCCACAAGAAGGTGCCCGTCGGCCGCGTGGGTCTCTACGTCCCGGGCGGCCTCGCGCCCCTGGTCTCCAGCGTCCTGATGAACGTGGTCCCCGCCCAGGTGGCCGGCGTCGAGTCGATCGCCCTGTCCTCGACCCCCCAGAAGGACTTCGGCGGGCTGCCGCACCCCACCATCCTCGCGGCCTGCGAGCTGCTCGGCATCGAGGAGGTCTACGCCGTCGGCGGCGCCCAGGCGATCGCCATGTTCGCCTACGGGGTCGGGCCCTGCGCCCAGGTCGACCTGGTCACCGGTCCCGGCAGCATCTGGACCGTCACCGCCAAGCGGCTCCTCAAGGGGCAGGTGGGCATCGACTCCGAGGCCGGTCCCACCGAGATCGCCATCCTGGCCGACGACACCGCTGACGCGGCCTACGTCGCCGCCGACCTGATCAGCCAGGCCGAGCACGACCCGCTCGCCTCCGCCGTGCTGGTCACGACCTCCGAGCGGCTCGCCGCCGAGGTGGATGTCGAGCTCGAGCAGCAGATCGCCGTCACCAAGCACGTCGAGCGCATCCGCACGGCCCTGAGCGGCGCCCAGTCGGCCGTCGTGCTGGTCGAGGACCTCGAGCAGGGCCTCAAGGTGGTCGACGGCTACGGCGCCGAGCACCTCGAGATCCACACCGTCGACGCCGCCTCGTGGGCTGCACGCGTGCGCAACGCGGGCGCGATCTTCGTGGGCCCGCACGCCCCGGTGTCGCTCGGTGACTACTGCGCCGGGTCCAACCACGTGCTGCCCACCGGCGGGTGCTCGTGCCACTCCTCGGGCCTGTCGGTGCGCGCCTTCACCAAGTCCATCCACGTCGTCGACTACGACCGGGGAGCCCTGGCCGAGGTCGCCGACCACGTCGTCACGCTGGCCGACGCGGAGGACCTGCCGGGCCACGGCGCGGCCGTGAGGGTGCGTTTCTCGTGACCTTCCCCCCGCTGCGCGAGGAGCTGCGTGGCATCGAGCCCTACGGCGCGCCCCAGCTCGACGTGCCCGTCCAGCTCAACGTCAACGAGAATCCCTACCCCCCCTCCGAGGCAGTCGTCGCCGACGTGGCGAGCTCGGTGGCCGAGGCGACCCGCACGCTCAACCGCTACCCCGACCGTGAGTTCAGCGCGCTCCGCGGTGCGCTGGCCGACTACCTGGGGCACGGCGTACGACCCGAGCAGGTGTGGGCCGCCAACGGCTCCAACGAGATCATGCTGCAGCTGCTCCAGGCCTTCGGCGGCCCGGGACGCACGGCGTTGAGCTTCGCCCCGACGTACTCGATGTATCCCGAGTACGCCCGCGACTCCAACACCGGGTGGGTGCAGGGTCGGCGCGAGGAGGACTTCGCGCTCGACCTCGAGGTGGCCCGCGACCTCGTCGAGCGCGAGCGGCCCTCGGTGGTGCTGCTGCCCTCGCCCAACAACCCGACCGGCACCGCCCTGCCGCCCGAGGCGGTCACCGCGCTCTGCGAGACCGTGGGGGACTCCGGGATCGTCGTGGTCGACGAGGCCTACGGCGAGTTCAGGCGCGCCGGCACCCCCAGCGCGCTCGAGATGCTGCCGCGGCACCGCAACCTGGTCGTCACGCGCACCATGAGCAAGGCCTTCGCCCTGGCCGGCGCCCGCCTCGGCTACCTCGCGGCCGCGCCCGAGATCTGCGACGCGATCCGGGTCGTGCGCCTGCCCTACCACCTCTCGGCGGTCACCCAGACGGTCGCCCTCGCGGCGCTCCGGCACGCCCCGGAGCTGCTCGGCAAGGTCGACCGGCTGCGGGTGGAGCGGGACGCCACCGTGGCGTGGCTGCGCGAGCAGGGGCACCAGGTGGCCGACAGCGACGCCAACTTCTGCCTCTTCGGCACCTTCGCCGACCGGCACGCGGTGTGGCGGGGCCTGCTCGACCACGGGGTGCTGATCCGCGAGACTGGCCCTGAGGGGTGGCTGCGGGTCTCGATCGGCACCGCCCAGGAGATGGCGACCTTCAAGCACGCACTCACGGCCGTCACGGCCGCCACGGAAGAGGGACAGGCATGAGCAGGACCGCACGCATCGAGCGCCAGACCAGCGAGTCGAAGGTGCTCGTCGAGGTCGACCTCGACGGCTCCGGCCGGCACGACATCTCGACCGGTGTCGGCTTCTACGACCACATGCTGACGGCCTTCGCGCGCCACGCGCTGCTCGACCTGACCGTGCAGACCTCCGGTGACACGCACATCGACGCCCACCACACCGTGGAGGACACCGCGATCGTCCTGGGCCAGGCGCTGCGCGAGGCGCTCGGCGACAAGGTCGGCGTACGCCGCTTCGGCGACGCCACCGTGCCGCTCGACGAGGCGCTGGTCCAGGCCGTCGTCGACGTGTCGGGCCGTCCCTACTGCGTGCACACCGGCGAGCCCGAGGGGCAGCAGTACGTCGCCCTCGGCGGCACCACGCCCGCCTTCCTCGGCTCGCTGACCCGGCACGTCTTCGAGACCATCGCCTTCCACGCCCACATCGCGCTGCACGTGCGGGTGCTGGCCGGCCGCGAGCCGCACCACATCGTGGAGACCCAGTTCAAGGCCTTCGCCCGGGCCTTCCGCGACGCCGTCGCGATCGACCCCCGCGAGACCGGGGTCCCCTCCACCAAGGGCGCCCTGTGACCGCGTCGTCCGCGGGGCAGGAGTGACCTCGCTGCGTCCCGCCGACGTCGTCGTCCTCGACTACGGCTCCGGCAACCTCCGCTCGGCGGTCCGCGCGCTGGAGCGGACCGGTGCCACCGTCGAGCTGACCAGCGACTTCGACCGCGCGCTCGAGTGCGACGGGCTGGTCGTGCCGGGTGTCGGCGCCTACGCCGCGTGCATGACCGGCCTGCTCGGCGTCAAGGGCGAGCGGATCATCGGGCGGCGGCTGGCCGGGGGGCGCCCCGTGCTCGGGATCTGCGTGGGCATGCAGATCCTCTTCGCCCACGGCGTGGAGCACGGTGTCGAGACCGACGGCTGCGACGAGTGGCCCGGGGTGGTCGAGCGTCTGCAGGCGCCCGTGGTGCCGCACATGGGGTGGAACACCGTGGAGGTGCCTGAGGAGACGTCGCTCTTCGCCGGGATCCAGGACGAGCGGTTCTACTTCGTGCACTCCTACGGCGTGCGCGACTGGACGTTGGTCACCAACGACCGCACCCGGGCCCCGCTGGTGACCTGGGCCGAGCACGGTGGTGACCGCTTCGTCGCAGCCGTGGAGAACGGTCCGCTCAGCGCCACCCAGTTCCACCCCGAGAAGTCCGGCGACGCGGGGGCCGCGCTGCTGCAAAACTGGGTGGCCTCGTTGAGTGCCCGATGAGCCCCCGATGAGCCCTCGATGAGCCCCCGATGAGCAAGGAGCGGGCGAAGCGGCGCGAGGCGCGCGAGCACGAGGCGGCCCTGCGGACGTCGGCGCGCGCCGCGCAGGCCGAGCGCACCGAGCGGCGCGCGGCGCGCAGGAGGTCGCTGACCTCGGTGCTGCCGCAGTCGCGGCCCCGACCTGCCGGGGTCCTGACCCGGCGGGCGCGTCGACAGGTCTGGGCCACGGCGTTCATCGTGGTCCTCGTCAACGTCATCGGGTGGGTCTTCCTCGACCACTGGGCCGCCTGGTTGCTGGTCCTGATCGTGAGCGCGCTGGCCGCCCCCGTCCTGCACACCCTGCTGTTCCGTCGCCGCTGACCGCGGCGCCCCACCACCACCATCGGAGACGAGAAGACCCATGAGCGACTACCTCGAGCTGCTGCCCGCCGTCGACATCGCCGGAGGTCAGGCCGTCCAGCTGGTGCAGGGCGTGGCCGGCTCGGAGAAGCGCTTCGGCGACCCGATCGAGGCCGCCCTGCGCTGGCAGGAGGCCGGCGCCGAGTGGCTGCACCTCGTCGACCTGGACGCGGCGTTCGGTCGCGGGCACAACCGTGAGCTCCAGGCCGCGATCGTCGGGACCCTCGACATCCACGTCGAGATGAGCGGCGGCATCCGTGACGACGAGTCGCTGGCCGCGGCCATGGCCACCGGCTGCCGTCGCGTCAACATCGGCACTGCCGCGCTCGAGCAGCCCGAGTGGTGCGCCGGCGCGATCGCCGAGCACGGCGACCGCGTGGCCGTCGGGCTCGACGTACGTGGTCGCACCCTGGCGGCCCGGGGCTGGACCCGGGACGGCGGAGACCTCTACGAGGTGCTGTCCCGCCTGGATGCCGAGGGCTGCGCGCGCTACGTCCTCACCGACGTCAACAAGGACGGGATGCTCCAGGGCCCCAACCTGGACCTGCTGCGCGACGTCTGCGCCGCCACCGACCGCCCGGTCGTCGCCTCCGGCGGCATCACCGAGCTCAGCGACCTCGAGGCCCTGATGGGTCTCGTCGGCCTCGGGGTCGAGGGCGCCATCGTCGGGACCGCCCTCTACGAGGACCGCTTCACCCTCGAGGACGCCCTCGCGCTGACCCTGCCGAGGAGCCGGGCATGACCCTGGCCGTGCGGGTGATCCCGTGCCTGGACGTCGATGCCGGCCGGGTGGTCAAGGGCGTGAACTTCCAGGAGCTGCGTGACGCCGGCGACCCGGTCGAGCTGGCCCGCATCTACGACGCCCAGGGCGCCGACGAGCTGACCTTCCTCGACATCTCCGCCTCGCACGAGGGGCGTGCGACGACGATGGAGATCGTGTCGCGCACGGCGGAGGAGGTCTTCATCCCGCTCACCGTCGGTGGGGGAGTGGCCTCGGTCGCGGACGTGGACCGCTTGCTGCGCGCCGGAGCCGACAAGGTCGCCGTCAACACCGCCGCCATCCGCCGCCCCGAGCTGGTCGCCGAGATCGCCGACCGCTTCGGCAACCAGGTGCTCGTCCTGTCCGTCGACGCGCGCCGTGCCCCCGGCACCGACTCGGGCTGGGAGGTCACCACCCACGGCGGTCGTGAGTCCGCCGGCCTCGACGCCGTCGCGTGGGCGATCCGTGCGGCCGGGCTGGGGGCGGGCGAGATCCTGCTCAACGCCATGGACGCGGACGGCACGAAGGACGGCTTCGACCTCGACCTGATCCGCGCCGTACGCCGCGAGGTCACCATCCCCGTCATCGCCTCCGGTGGTGCGGGCGCCGTCGAGCACTTCGCGCCCGCCGTAGACGCCGGCGCCGACGCGGTCCTGGCCGCCACGGTCTTCCACTTCGGCACCCTGCGCGTCCAAGACGTCAAGGGCGCGCTCGCGACCGCGGGCCACCCCGTCCGCTGAACCCCAGGCTCGGCTGCCCCGTTCGGTGGTCGGGCCGACCTGGTCGGTGGTCGAGCGGCGCTGGTCGGGGTCGAGCGGCCCTCTCGGTGGTCGAGCCCGGCGAGCGTCAGCGAGCCGGTGTCGAGACCGGGTGAGCTGGACAGCAGCCCGTCGCCGCGAGTGGTCTCGACGCGCTCCTCGCTGGCGCTCGTCACGGCTCGACCAGCGAAGGATGTGTTCGGTGGTCGAGCCCGGTCCTGCTTCGGTGGTCGAGCCCGGCGAGCGTCAGCGAGCCGGTGTCGAGACCGGGTGGGCAGGGGGCGGCCGGTCGGCAAGGGTCTCGACGCGCTCCTCGCTGGCGCTCGTCACGGCTCGACCAGCGAAGGATGTGTTCGGTGGTCGAGCCCGGCCTTGTTCGGTGGTCGAGCCCGGCGAGCGTCAGCGAG
>CAWGZT010000006.1:0-222107 GCA_963827195.1 uncultured Actinomycetota bacterium | reverse complement strand
GAAACTTCTTTCTATTGTCGTCTCAGCACGTGAGATCGGCGGCCTCGAAAGGGGCTCCACTGTCGGTGGCCCCTGATCCAATAGACCTATGAGCAACCGCGACCAGCACGGCGATCGGCACCAGCCGATCCTCGCTGCCTACGCACAGCTCGAAGCCACCTTGGCAGCGGTCGCGGACGCCCAGACCTGGCCCCTGAGCCCCGCCGAGACCCGGCAGGCGCTGCTCGCCGACGCCCGCGTCAGGTCCCAGCTCGAAGGCCTCGGACTCAAGGTCGCTGCGCACGCCCACCACTCGGGTGCCGTCGACTCCGTCGGGGCGACCTCGGTCGCGGCGTGGTTGGCGCACGAGACCCGGATGACGGCGGTGGAGGCGCACCGCCTGGTCAAGCACGCCGTCGCGGTCGATGCCCGCCACACCTCAGTGGGTGCGGCGTTGTCGGCCGGTGGCCTGCGTCCCGACCAGGCACGGGTCGTGGTCGACGCCGTGGACGCACTCCCCGATGACGTCGACCCCGGGTGCGGGACCAGGCACGCGTGCACCTCCTGGACGCGGCGGCACACCACGACGCGAAGGCGTTGCGGGTGCTGGGCAAACGAGTCCTCGACGTGGTCGCACCCGAGGTCGGTGAGGCCCAGCTCGCCGCCCAGCTCGAAGCCGAAGAACGCGCAGCCGAGAAGGCGGCGCGGTTGACGATGACCGACGACGGACACGGCAAGACCTACGGGAGGTTCACCCTCCCGACCTGGCAGGCCGACCTGCTCCGCACAGCCCTCCACGCCCTCGCCTCACCCAGACGCGGCAACAGTGGCGCGACCCCGGAAGGGATGGGGACCGCGTTCGGTGACTACCTCCAGCGCTACCCGGTCGACCGGCTCCCCGACGCCGGCGGCCTGTGCGCGACCATGGTCGTCACCATGGACTACGAGACCCTGCTGGGTGGGCTGAAAGCAGCACAGCTCGACACCGGGACCCTGATCAGCCCCAGCCTCGCCAGACGACTCGCGTGCCAGGCCGGGATCATCCCCGTCGTCCTCGGCGGTGACTCCCAGGTCCTCGACGTCGGCCGCAAACGCAGGTTCCACTCCGAGACCCAACGCATCGCGCTGGTCACCCGCGACCGCGGCTGCACCACCCTCGGCTGCGACCGACCCGCCGCGTGGTGCGAGGCCCACCACGAGGTCCCGTGGTCCCACGGCGGCGGCACCTCGGTCCAAGGTGGCCGGTTGCTGTGTTCGCGACATCACCACCTCGCCCACCACCCCGACTACGACACCACCCACCACCCGGACCGGAAGGTCTCCTTCACCAAACGAGAGTGAGCGGCGGCTCTCGGCTCACGAAGGTCTCGACGCGGGCTCGCTGACGCTCGCCCGGCTCGACCACCAACCCGTTCGGTGGTCGAGCCGACCGAGCCCCCGGCGAGGTCGCGTCGAGACTCCTCTGGGACGAGCCGGCCCCGCGTTGCTTCTCGGCGTGCTCGGTCTCGACGCGGGCTCGCTAGCGCTCGCCCGGCTCGACCAGCGAAGGTGAAGCGCTCGACCAGCGACCCCTTGTTCGGTGGTCGAGCCGACCGAGCCCCCGGCGAGGTCGCGTCGAGACCCACACCCCCGACCCCACACGTCCGCAAGCACCTCACCAGGTCTCGACGCCGGCTCGCTGACGCTCGCCGGGCTCGACCACCGAACGACAGATCCGACCGCTCGCGGTCGAGCCGGAAGTGTGGGCATATCGTCTGGGCATGACCACTCGTCCGGACGTGACCGCGCTCGAGCTGCTGGTGCGCGTCGCCGAGACGGGGTCGCTCGGAGCCGCCGCCCGGGCGATGTCGATGGCGCAGCCCAACGCCAGCCGGTCGCTGACCCGGCTGGAGCGCAGCCTGGACCTCCAGCTCCTCGTGCGCAGCACGAGCGGCTCCCGCCTGACCGACGAGGGGCAGGTCATCGCCGCGTGGGCGCGCGACGCCCTGACTGCACTCGACCGAGTGGCGCTGGGCGCCCGGTCGTTGGTGGCCGAGCAGTCCGCCCAGGTCACCGTGTCGGCGAGCCTGACGGTGGCGGAGTACCTGGCGCCGCGCTGGCTGGCGGCCTTCCGCCGCGCCCATCCCGACCAGCACGTCCGGCTCGACGTGGGCAACTCCGGCCGGGTGATCGAGGAGGTCGTCTCCGGCCGCTCCGCGCTCGGCTTCGTCGAGGCGCCCTCGGTGCCGCGGACGGTCTCCTCGACGATCGTGGCTCGCGACACCCTCGTCGTGGTCGTGGCACCGACCCACCCCTGGGCCCGACGCCGGGCTCCCCTGCGTCCCGCCGACCTCGTCGCGGCCGACCTGGCGCTGCGCGAAGCCGGCTCCGGCACCCGCGAGACGCTCGAGCGCGCCCTGACCAAGGCCGGGCTGAGCCTCGGGAGCGACCACCTCGAGCTGGCCAGCACCGCCGCCCTCAAGTCGGCCGCGAGCCATGGGGAGACCCCGGCCGTGCTCAGTGAGCTGTCGGTCGTCGCGGAGGTGATGACCGGTCACCTCGTCGTGGTCCCCGTGCGCGACCTCGACCTGACCCGCGCGCTGCGAGCCGTGTGGCTGCCCAGCCGGCGTCCCACCGGCGCGAGCGCGGAGCTGCTGGCGATCGCCCGCACCTGACCGCGGTCAGCGGTCGAGCAGGCCATCCACCCAGGCCGGCACCAGCTCGCCGGCGGGCCCGTGCCGCGCCTCGGCGAACCAGTCGGTGCCCTCGCTGGGTTGGAGGTTGAGCTCCAGCGTGCGCGCGCCGTACGACGCCGCGGCCTGCACGAAGCCGGCTGCCGGGTAGACGGCGCCCGAGGTGCCGATCGAGACGAAGAGGTCGGCGCGCAGCAGGGCGTGGTGGATGCGGTCCATCTCGTAGGGGATCTCGCCGAACCACACCACGTCGGGGCGCAGCTCGCTCACGCCGCAGCGCGGGCAGGGCGGGTGGTCGACCAGGTCGCGGGTCCAGGGGGTGCGGCAGCGGCAGCCGCGGCACAGCGCGGAGTTGAGCTCGCCGTGCATGTGCAGGACCTGCGTCGATCCGGCGCGCTCGTGGAGGTCGTCGATGTTCTGCGTGACGATGAGCAGCTTCTCGCCCCAGGCATCCTCGAGCCGGGCCAGCGCGAGGTGGGCCGCGTTGGGCTCCACCTGCGCGAGCGCCGCACGTCGGGCGTCGTAGAAGCGGTGCACCGTCGTGGGCTTGAGGTCGTAGGCCTCCGGGGTCGCCACGTCCTCGACGCGGTGGCCTTCCCAGAGTCCGTCGGCGTCGCGGAAGGTCGGCACCCCGCTCTCGGCGGAGATCCCGGCCCCGGTCAGGACGACGACCCTCACGGTCGCTCCTCGGGCGCCGCGGTGCGGCGGTGCAGCGTCACGACGTAGCCGTCGCCGAGGTCGTCGTCGGCGAGCCACGGGTCGCGGTCCCAGGTCGCCCAGCGCTCCACCCGCTCGAGCCCGGCCCGGGCGAAGGACGCATCGACGTCGGGGAGCGCTGTGACCGGGCAGTCGCCGGGCAGGTGGTCGTCGTCCAGGCCGAAGCCGGCGACGACCAGGCCGCCGGGCTCGGTGTGTGCGGCCAGCCGCCGGGCGACGGCGTCGAGGGTGCCCGGCTCGAGCAGCGGGATGACGTTGCCGGCGACGAGCACCACGTCGAAGACCCGGCCCAGGTCCATCGAGGCGAGGTCGACGACACGCCAGTCGAGGTCCGGCGCCTCCTCCTCGGCGATGCGCAGCATCGAGGCGTCGACGTCGACACCGACCACGTCGTAGCCCAGCCCCGCGAGGTGCACCGTGATCCGCCCCGTCCCGCAGCCGGCGTCGAGCACCCGCGCGGGCGGCGGACCGGCCAGGCCGGTCACCAGCCCCGCCTCGCCGTGGATGTCGGCGCCGCTGGCGGCCAGGGCGCGGAACCGCTCGGCGTACGCCGTGGCGTAGGCCTCGCCGTTGGTGGCGGTCGCGATCCGTTCCCAGAGGCTCATCAGGCGACCGCGTAGTCGAAGTCGACGCGGAGGCCGCGGATCTTGGTCACGGTGGCGGTGACCTCGCCGGAGCCGGTGTTGGGGGTGACGGTGCAGGTGACGCTCTCTCCCACGGTCCCGAGCAGCTCGCCGGGGCAGACGACCTCGTCGACCTGGAAGCCTTCGCCGGTCAGGGCCTCGAGCAGCTTGCCGGCCACGCGGGCGGCGGGGACGACGAGCACGCTGTCGATGCTGACCTCGTCGGCGACGACCTCGGTGACGCTGACCCGCACCGTGGCCCGCTGCTTGTCCACCTGCACACGACACTCCTCGGAGGCGCCCACCCGGGCGTCCAGCTCGCTCTCGCACACGACACGCACGGTGGTCCTCTCGTTCTTGGCGGGATACATCCCGGCCACCTGGGTCTCGAGCTCGTCGACGCTGATGCTCCGCGCGGGCGCGGCGTCCGGCTCGCTGCAGGCAGCCAGGGTCGCGAGCACCGCCGTGGCCGCGGCCATCGCCAGGGCGCGGCGACGGGCCGAGCGCCAGGAAGAGACCGTCACGGCTCCACGATGGCACCTCGGGTCTCCTCGGGACGCAGGACCCCCGACGAGGTGGTCGTCGTACGACGACGCCACCAGCTCGCGAGCGCCAGCCCGGTGGCGACGTCCCACAGCCCCCAGAGCGCAGCGACGAACACCACGCCCCCGAGGTCGGAGAAGAAGGCGAGGGCGAGCACCACCCCGAGGGCGGTGTTGCGCACGCCGAGCTCGAAGGTCATCGCGCGCACGCCCGGCGGCGCGAGGCGACAGGCCCGACCGGTCACGAAGCCGACGCCCAGGGCCAGGGCGTTGTGGGCGACGATCGGGACGACCACCAGGCCGAGGTGGTCGACGAGCACCCCCATCTGGGCCGCTGCGCCGCCGATCACGACGAGCAGCAGGAGCACCAGGGCGCCGGGCTCGACGACCTTGCGGGCGCTCGCGGCCATCGTCGGCCACCGCCAGGCGGCGAGCATGCCGAGCGCGAAGGGGAGCCCGATGAGCAGCGCCACCTCGCCCATCAGCGTCCAGGGGTCGATCGAGATGTCGCGCAGCAGGTCGGAGGCAGCGGGGTTGAGCCCGGTCCAGAAGGCGAAGGTGAGGGGCGTGAGCACCAGGGCGGCCACGTTGGAGAGCCCGGTCAGCGAGATCGACAGCGCGACGTCACCGCGGGCCCGGTGGGTGAGCAGGTTGGACAGGTTGCCCGCCGGGCAGCAGGCGACGAGCAGCATGCCGATCGCGATCGAGCCCCGCACGTCGAGCGCCAGGGTGAGCAGCAGGGCCAGACCGGGCGCGACGGCATATTGCGCGACGAGGGCGACCGCCATGACCCAGGGGCGGCGTACGACGTCGCGCAGGTCCTCGGCGCGGGTGTCCAGCGCGACGCCGAAGAGGAAGAGGCCCACCATGATCTTCACGACGAGCTGGAAGCCCTGCGGCAGGTCGAGGCTCAGCTGGTCGATGTCGACCCTCGCGGCTACGCCCGCCAACTGGCAGTGCACTGTCATGTGACAGGACACTGACAGAGGTGCGCTCTCGGCGCTAGAGTCCCCGCGTGACTGACCCCCGGACCACCCAGATCGTCACCTCCCGTGT
This sequence comes from uncultured Actinomycetota bacterium, assembly GCA_963827195.1. Classification (GTDB taxonomy): domain Bacteria; phylum Actinomycetota; class Actinomycetes; order Propionibacteriales; family Nocardioidaceae; genus Nocardioides. The sequence continues at coordinate 216,518 of CAWGZT010000006.1, read as the reverse complement.
CGCCACCTCGCAGCCGCGCTTCGTCGGCTACCCCCAGGCACCTGCCGGCGCCCCCAACGTCGTGATGGTGGTCCTCGACGACGTCGGCTTCGCCCAGCTCGGCTGCTTCGGGGCCACGATCCGCACCCCCCACATCGACCGGCTGGCGAGCCAGGGGCTGCGCTACAACCGCTTCCACGTGACCTCGGTGTGCTCCTCGACCCGCGCGGCGCTGCACACCGGGCGCAACCACCACGCCGTCGGCATGGGGGTCACCGAGGAGGCGGCGCTGGGCTTCCCCGGTTACACCGGCCGGATCCCGGCGTCGGCCGCGATGCTCTCGCGGGTCCTGCGCGACGCGGGCTACAACACGATGTCGGTCGGCAAGTGGCACCTCACCCCGCAGACCGAGTACTCCGCCGCCGGCCCCTTCCACCGGTGGCCGCTGGGGATGGGCTTCGAGCGCTACTACGGCTTCCTGGGCGCCGAGACCAGCCAGTGGGCGCCCGAGCTGGTGCGCGACAACACCCACGTGGAGCCGCCGCGCTCGCCCGAGGAGGGCTACCACCTCACCGAGGACCTCGTCGACGAGGCGATCCGGATGGTCCAGGACCAGCAGCAGGCCGAGTCCCGCAAGCCCTTCTTCCTGCACCTGGCGCCCGGCGCCGCCCACGCACCCCACCAGGTGACCGAGGAGTGGGTCCGGCCCTACGCCGGCGAGTTCGACGACGGGTGGGAGGCGTGGCGTGAGCGCGTCTACGCCCGCCAGGTGGCCGCCGGCGTGGTGCCCGAGGGCACCGTCCTGACCCCGCGCCCCTCGTGGGTGCCCGAGTGGTCGACCCTGCCGGCGGACCAGCGTCGGCTCTTCGCGCGCTACATGGAGGTCTTCGCAGGCTTCATGACCCACACCGACCACCACCTCGGTCGCCTCTTCACCTACCTGGAGGAGCGAGGCATCGCCGACGACACCATCGTCATGGTGCTCTCCGACAACGGCGCCAGCGCCGAGGGCGGTGTCACCGGCACGATGAACGAGGCAGCCGGGTGGCTCGGCCAGGTCGAGCCCGTCGAGGACGCGATCGCACGCTCCGCCGAGATCGGTGGCCACGACGCCTACAACCACTACCCCTTCGGCTGGGCCTGGGCCGGCAACACCCCGCTGCGGCTGTGGAAGCGGCACGCCTGGCTGGGCGGCGTGCGGACCCCCCTCGTCGTGCGCTGGGGCGCCCGGATCCCCGACCCGGGCGGGGTGCGCGAGCAGTTCTGCCACGCGGTGGACGTCTTCAGCACCGTGCTGGACGCCGCCGGCATCCCGGTGCCCGGCACCGTCGACGGTGTCACCCAGCAACCGGTCGACGGCGCCTCCCTGCTGCCCTCCTTCGACGACGCCGCGGCCGCGGAGCACCGTCCGCTGCAGTACTTCGAGATGATGGGCTCGCGCGCGATCTACCTGGACGGCTGGAAGGCCGTCACCGACCACGTCTCCAACCAGTTCGGTGAGCGCGACGTGATCCCGGGCAGCTTCGACTTCGACACCGACCGCTGGTCGCTCTTCCGGCTGGCCGACGACTTCTCGGAGTCGCAGGACGTCGCCGACCAGCACCCCGAGGTCGTCAAGCGGCTCGAGGAGCTCTGGTGGGCCGAGGCCGGTCGCAACCAGGTGCTGCCGCTCTTCGAGTTCCCCGCGTCGATGGCCCACATGCACCCCGGCGAGTTCGCCCAGCCGCACCACACGACGTACACGCCGGGGGGCGGTCCGGTCCCGACCACCCAGATGCCCTCGCTGGTCGGGGGCTTCGAGCTGAGCGCGGAGGTCGAGGTCGCCGCGGGCGACGAGGGCATCCTGGCCGCGATCGGCGACCGCCACGGCGGCTGGGCCTGCTACCTCCTCGAGGGACGCCCGGTGGCGACGTTCGCGATGCTCGACGACACCGTCCGGCTGAGCGGCGACACCGCCCTGGCACCGGGCCGGCACGTGGTCCGGCTGCGCTACACGCCGGGTGCGGACGCGTCGGTGTCGCTCCACGTCGACGACACCGAGTGTGACCGGGCACCCTTCGGCCACCTGATGTTCCTGCCCAACCTCTCGACCGCCGGGACCGGGCTGCTGATCGGTCGCGACCGCGGGCTGGCGGTGAGCCACGACTACCGCCCGCCCTTCGCCTTCACCGGCGACCTCCAGAGGGTCGACCTCCGCAGCGGGCGGCCCGGCGCCCGGCCCGACGACGCCACGCTGCTGCGCAGCGCGCTGGCCTCGGACTGAGGACGGACCCGTGACCGCCCCGAGCGCCGACCCGACCCCCGGGCTCCGGGAGCGCCGCCGGGCCTCCACCCGGCGCTCGTTGGAGGACGCCGCGTTGCGGCTCTTCGCGCGCGACGGCTTCGACGCCACCACCGTCGAGGCGATCGCCGCGGAGGCCGACGTCTCGCCGCGCACGTTCTTCCGCCACTACGCCACCAAGGACGAGGTGCTCAACCCCGAGCGGCGCGCCCGCCAGGCGCGGCTGCGTGAGGCCGTCGCCGCGGCACCTGCCGGCCTCGACGACCTCGACACCGCGGTCACCGCGCTCGTCGCCGTCGCCGAGGACCTGCGCGCCGACCGCGCGATCCTCCTGCTGCAACGCCAGGCCGTCATCACCTCCCCCGTGCTCCGCGGCCGCACCTACGACGTCCTGCTGTCGTGGCAGCAGACGCTGGCCGTCGCCCTGGCCGAGCGACGGGGGGTCGCCCACGACGACCTCGACGCGCTCAGCGTCGCGGCGGCGACCATCGGCGTCTGGCAGGCCGCCGTCGGTCGATGGCTCGACACCCCGGACCCCGAGGAGTCCGACCTCGGCGCCCTGCTGGCCTCGGCCCTCTCGTCCTTGCGCCCTCGGGGATGCTCGACCCCGTGAGCCGACCCGCCTTCACCTACGACAACCGGACCGGTCGCGGCCCCGGCCGCGCGGTGCGCACGCTCAGCGCGCTGGTGCCGGGGGTGGCCCGGGTGTGGAGCCAGGTCGACCCCTACGCCGATGCCTGGCACGCCCACAACCTCGCCACCCTCGACCTGCCGGGACGCCGGTGGATCGTGCTGGGCGACTCCATGTCGGTCGGCGTCGGTGCCACGGCGCACGACGCCGGCTGGGTGGGCCAGCTGGGGCACCGGCTGCGGACGGACGGCCACGACCTCCGCGTGGTGAACCTGTCCGCCACCGGGGCAGGGGCACCCGACGTGCTCGACCAGCAGCTCCCGGCCCTCGAGGCGCTGGGCGTGCGCGACGACGACCTGGTGACCGTGCTGGTCGGGTCGAACGACCTGTTCGGCGGCCGCGCCCGACGAGGCCTGCTCCCGCAGGGCTTCGCCGACCTCGTCGACCGCGTGCCCGTCGGGTCCGTGGTCGCCACGCTCCCCCAGCCGAGCAGCGTCGCGACCCGCGCCAACCATCACGTCGAGCGGGCCGCCGCCGCCGGTCGCATCGTCATGGTCGACCTGCGCGTGACCGGACCCTCCTCCTGGCGCGGACGTCTCGCCAGCGACTTCTTCCACCCCAACGACGCGGGCTACGCCGCCATCGCGACCGCCTTCGAGCCGACCCTGCGCGGCCTGCTCACCTGAGCGGCCGGTGCCGACGACGGCCTGATCCGGGCCTGTCCCGCGCCGCTGGTCCGGCGTACGGTGGAGGGGTGGCAACGGCCTCCCTGGTGCAACGGGTGGTCCGGACCGTCGGCGAGAGCCGGGCCTCGGGCCGGGTGGGGGCCGGCCTCGTCGCCTCACTCCCGACTGCGATCGCGGGGGCGGGTGACTGGGCCGAGATGTCCGGCGAAGACCGTCGGATCGGTGCGGTCCATGCCCTGGGCACCGACATCGCGACCTTCCTCCTCCTCGGCTCCCTGGTCGCGCGCCTGCGCGGCCGCCCCGCGCGCGGCACCAGGCTCGCCCTCGCGGGAAATGTGGTCATGAGCGGTGCCGGGTTCCTCGGTGCACACCTGGCGCTGAGCCGCGGGACCGCTCGCCGAGGCTCCGGTCCGGCAAGGTCCGTCCCGTAGGGCAGCTCCTCCGACCGGGCCAGTCGAGCATGGTCCGCCTCCGGCTGGGGCACGACGCGGGCGTCGGCTGACCTGCCGCGCGACGCCGACGACCCCGCTGCGTGGAGCTCGCCGGTCGCTTGGGCTGGCACACCGTCGAGGCCGGCACGCTTCGGCACAAGATGGTCCGGAGGAGGCGGCCCGCGTTCGGTCGACGTTCAGTGACGCCGACATCATCGACCTACCGGGATGGATTGCTCAGCCGATCCGCGGCACGCCGAGCCCCGGAGTGGCTCGACCGCTGCTGATGGTCTAGGAAGGGGCCATGACCACCCACGAGGACAGTGCGGCGGCGTACGTCGCGGTGCGCGAGCGCATGACCGAGATGGTGCGGCAGACGACGTCCGAGGAGCTGGCCCGGCAGGTGCCGGCTTGCCCGGACTGGAGCGTGCAGGACCTGCTGGCGCACGCGGTGGGCGTCGCCGTCGACGTCGCCGCCGGCCGCATCGAAGGCGCGGGTAGCGACCCGTGGACCGCTGCGCAGGTGAGCGCACGTAAGGACTGCACGGTGAACGACCTGCTCACCGAGTGGGCGCAGGCGCCGGTGACCGACGCACTGCTGACGGTGGACGCGATGCAGGCCGCGCAGGTGGTATTCGACCTAGCGACCCACGAGCACGACCTGCGCGGAGCGCTGCTGCTCCCCGGCGAGCGGGCCAGCGAGGGCGTCGACGTCGGCTGGGAGTGGGCGACGACGGTGCTCGGGCAGCTGCGGGACGGCTACGGCGAGGGCGGCCTGGTGCTGACGACGTCGGAAGGCACGCGCACCACGTGCGGCTCGGCGCCGGTGGACAGCGGTGTCACGGCCGACCGCTTCGAGCTGTTCCGGGCCATGACCGGTCGGCGCAGTGCCGAGCAGGTGGCCGCCTGGCAGTGGGAGGGCGAACCGGCCGTGGAGCGCTTGTGCCTACTGCCGGCCCGCTCAACCCCGCTGCAGGAGTGACGTGAGCGGCGCGTCAGTGCACGCAGCACCTCGTCGCGCACCCCCCGAGAGACCTGGATGCCAGACCTATGGGCGGCGAGCTTCGACGTCGCACTCGAGAGTCATCGAACCCGCTCACGTGGGAGCCGGTTCAGCGCACGTTGAGTTGCGCCACGGTGCCGTGCAGCCGCCAGAACATCGAGGGCGGCAGGGGTGTGCCAAGCGCTGAGGCTTCCAGATGGCTCAGGCGGACGCACCACCCATAGTCGCTGGTGTCTACATCCTGGAGGCCCCAGACCTCGACGTCGATCACGTCATCTTTCAGTACAGCCGCGCCGCGAAGGAGCTGTGGAAGTTCTGCAACGTCGGTGACGTCGTGTTCACCGCGCGGTTGTTCGGCGAGGAGGCCCCGGCCGCCTGGTGGGAGCGGCATGGCGGTCGAAGTTCTTGCCGCGCATCTGCCACGCATGGAGGGTGAACAGGCCCCTGACTTGCGCAAAGCGGCCCGCTCAGTAGTACCAGGGGTATTGCGACCAGTCAGGCTCGCGCTTCTCGAGGAACTGGTCGCGCCCCTCGGCGGCCTCGTCGGTCATGTAGGCCAGGCGGGTGGTCTCGCCGGCGAAGATCTGCTGGCCGATCAGGCCGTCGTCGATGGCGTTGAAGGAGAACTTCAGCATCCGCTGCGCCGTCGGGGACTTGCCGTTGATGAGGCGGCCCCACTCCAGCGCGGTCGCCTCGAGCTCGGCGTGCGGGACGGCCCGGTTGACCGCGCCCATCCGGACGCCGTCCTCGGCGGAGTACTCGGCGCCGAGGAAGAAGATCTCGCGGGCGAACTTCTGGCCGACCTGGCGGGCGAGGTAGGCCGAGCCGAAGCCGCCGTCGAAGGAGCCGACGTCGGCGTCGGTCTGCTTGAAGCGCGCCTCCTCCTGGCTCGCGATCGTCAGGTCGCACACCACGTGGAGGCTGTGGCCGCCGCCCGCGGTCCAGCCGGGGACGACGCAGATGACGACCTTCGGCATGAAGCGGATCAGCCGCTGCACCTCGAGGATGTGGAGCCGACCGAGCTTGGCCTTGTCGACGTGCTCCGAGGTCTCTCCCGCCTTGCCGTCTGCTCCTTCCGGCCGCGTGTACTGGTAGCCGGCGCGGCCGCGGATGCGCTGGTCGCCGCCGGTGCAGAAGGCCCACTTGCCGTTCTTGTCGCTGGGGCCGTTGCCGGTCAGGAGCACGCAGCCGACGTCGCTGGAGGTGCGGGCGTGCTCGAGCACCTGGAGCAGCTCGTCGACGGTGTGGGGGCGGAAGGCGTTGAGGATGTCGGGGCGGTCGAAGGCCACCCGGACGGTGCCGTGGGCCTTGGCCCGGTGGTAGGTGAGGTCGGTCAGGTGCTCGAAGCCCGGCACCTCGTCCCACGCGGTGGGGTCGAACGTCTGGGACACTCCGTCGATCGCGCTCATGGGGCCGAGGCTATCGGTGCCGACGGACCGGTGGAATCACGCCCGGGACTGTGGTGTTGTGGCACGCATGGCACTTCAAGGTGAGTACGACCCCAGCCCGAGCACGTGGGTCCGCGAGCAGGTCGAGACCTACGAGGCCACCGGCGGAAAAGAGGGCAACACCATCCAGGACCGGCTGATCGTGGTGATCACCTCGCGCGGTGCCCGCTCCGGCAGGCTCCGCAAGAACCCGGTGATGCGCGTCGAGCACGAGGGGGCCTACGCCGCCGTCGCCTCCAAGGGCGGCGCACCCGAGCACCCCGAGTGGTTCCACAACTTCACCGCCCACCCCGAGGTCGACCTGCAGGACGGCCCCGAGCCGCACACCTACGTCGCCCGGATCGTCGAGGGCGAGGAGCGTGCGGCCTGGTGGGAGCGCTCCGTCGCCGCGTTCCCGCCCTACGCCGACTACCAGGTGAAGACCGACCGCGAGATCCCGGTCTTCGTCCTGGAGCGGGCCGACAGCGGCTCCCCCTCCTAGGAGATCGCGAACACCCGCGCCGGGAAGCCCGAGCCGCCCTGCGGCTTGGGCCAGCTCGCCACGACCAGGGCGCCGGCGGGTGGCACCCGGTCGAGGTTGGCCAGGAGCTCGATCTGCCAGCGGTCCTGCTCGAGCAGGTAGAGCTCGAGGCCGTAGTCCCCCTGCGCCGTCGAGCTGCCCGGGTCGGTGTCGGTGGTCTCGTGCCCGATCGCGGTGATCCCGACCGACTCGACCAGGTGCTCGAGGACCTCACGGCTCCAGCCGGGGTAGTGCGCCACCCCGTCGTCGTCGTGGTTGGCCATCGCCACGGGGTCGGGCCAGCGGTGGCTCCAGTCGGTGCGCAGCGCGACGAAGGAGCCGGCCGGCAGAGGTCCGTGCTCCTCCTCCCAGGCCGTCACGTCGGCCAGGGTCACCACGGCGTCCGGGTCGAGGCGGACCCGGCCGGAGATGTCGAGCACGACCAGCGGCAGCACCATCTGCTCGACCGGGACCTCGTCCAGCGTGCGTGCGCCGTCGACGAAGTGCGAGGGCGGGTCGACGTGGGTGCCCCACTGGCCGACGATCGTGTAGCGGTGGACGCTGAACCCGTCACCCGCCGCGACGTCGAAGACCTGGCTGCGCTCCTCGTTGGGGAACGCCGGGAAGTGCGGCTGGTCGGGGTGGAAGGCGTGCGTCAGGTCGGTGAAGGTGTGGTCCTGCACCAGGCTGCGCTGCAGTGCCCACAACGGGTAGTCGCTCATGGGTCCCACCCTGGCACGGGGCTTCCTCGCCCGCGCCGAGACCTCTGCGCCGGTGGCTCGTTGAGAAGGACATGAGACGCCCACGCGCCCGGCTCCTGCTCGCCACCGCCCTGGTCGCCACGCTGGCCACGACAGTCAGCGCCACGGTGGCCGGAGGTGCGGTCGCCGCTGCGGACCCGCAGCCGTCCGACCCGGCGTACACCGCCCGGGACCTGGCCAACATCGCCGATGCCTACGGTCGGGTGCACGGACCCGGCGGACAGCTGCGCAACCCGGCCTACCTGCCGGCGCTGGTCCAGGCGTCGACGGCTCGCAGCGTGCAGCAGATGCTGACCCAGGTCGCGTCGCCGACGCGGCCGGCGGTCACGGCCGGCAACTTCTTCCCCGGGTGGAACGTCGGCAACCCGCTGCGCGCCGGCTGGTCGGGCACGCGGGGGCTGAGCCGCGAGGTCGCCTTCACCAACCAGTACGGCGCGCTCCTGCGCGGCACCGTGTGGCGCCCGAAGCCCGGGGCCCGCGACCCCTACACGGGTCGGGTGCTGCGTGGCCCGTTCCCCGGCGTCGTGCTCACCGAGGGATCGGTGCAGGGCTCGGAGGGGATGTACGAGTGGCTCGCGCAGGACCTCGCGGAGCGCGGCTACGTCGTGCTGACCTACGACGTGCAGGGCCAGGGCACCAGCGAGACGCTGCCGCACGAGACCGGGGACGTCCTCCCCACCTGCGACCTCACGGCCGATCCCGCCCCCGGGGAGATGACCGGCTGCCCCGGGGTGCCGTTCCAGCAGGTCTCCAACTTCGTCGTCGGCACCCGCAACGCGCTCGGCTTCTTCACCTCCACGCCGTCGCGGCCCTACGCCGACAAGGCGGCCGCCCCGGGTGAGGCCACCGGGTTCAACCCCTACTGGCGCCTGTTCGACCGCTCCCCCGACCGGCGTACGGCGACCCCGGGGCGGACCACCCGGATCGCGATCATCGGCCACTCGCTCGGCGCCCAGGCGGTGTCGCAGGTCCAGGCCACCGACCGCCGGGTCGCGGCGGTCGTGGCGCTCGACAAGCTCCGCGGCGGCGACGGCATCCGCCCCGCGGTGCCGGCGCTCGCGGTGCAGTCGGAGTACGGCTTCTCGGTGTCGCCGTGGTTCACCAGCGGCGGCAGCTCGATCACGCCGCAGCCCTCGCCCGAGGGGCCCGACCCGCTGCGCGAGCGGGTCACGGGCTTCGACGCCTGGCGGGCGGCCGGTGTCGACTCGATGCTCGTCGTCCCGCGGGCCTCCACCCACCTGGAGTACACCGACATCCCGCTCGTGCTGCCGGCCAGCCGCTACGGCCAGGACCTCACCAGCGTCTACACCCAGCTGTGGCTGGACCGCTACCTCAAGCACCGCGACAACACCGCCGCCCTGCTCGGCGGTCGGTTCCGCTACCTCGAGCCCGTGGGCGCGGGTCGCTGGAGCCCCGTCACGCTGCGCCGCGACCGGCTGCTGAGCTTCTACTACTGCTCGGCCTACAGCCTCGAGCGGCGTGGCGGCACCGCTGCTCGTCGTACGGGGGACGTGACGGGGGTCGGCTGCTAGCCGACGCGCGCGATCGACAGCGCCAGTCCGGTCAGGTGGCCCAGCCGGGCGATCTCGGAGTCGAGGAACTCCGGGCCACCGCGGCGACCGATGACCACGATCTCGTTGCCGTCGAGGCGGGCCGCGGCGAAGAGGGTGTCGTCGTCGTCGGACTCCAGCCGGGTGGCCCGCTCGAGCTCGACGAAGTCCAGCTCGTCGGGGGCGGCGCCGGTCGCGTGGACCACCCCGGTGACCCGGTGCAGTCGCAGCGCCCAGTCGGAGCGGAACGTCATCGGCAGCAGGTCGACGAGCCGGTTGATCGCCTCGGTCGGGTGCTCGGTCAGGTCCTCCACGGCCTCGAGGTCGAGGAAGAGGTTGCCCCCGGCGGCATAGCGGCTGATCCACACGACCTTGACGCCCTCGAGCTCGTTGCACGCCGAGACGATCGAGTCGGGCATGATCCCGTCGACCATGTCGAGGAGCACGTCGTCGACCGCGGTGCCGTCGTGGCGCTTCTCGACGATCTCGATGGCCTCGATGTCGCCGCCGGCCTCACCCACCGCTGCTGCCAGCCGTCCCAGTGATCCGGGGACGTCGGGCAGCTCGACACGCAGCAGGTAGGGCACCCGACGACCCTAACCGCACCGCGTTGCCGGGCTGTTTCGGCGACTCAGCCGGTGGAACGCGCCCGCTGGAGCCTGCCCCGCAGGCCCGTGGCCCGCTGGGCCTGGGTGTCGACCGCGGCCCGGACCGCGGCCTCGGAGCCCACGACCCGCACCCGGGACTGCGCGCGCGTGACGGCGGTGTAGAAGAGCTCACGGGTCAGCAGGCGTGAGCCGGCCTCGGGCAGCAGCACGGTCACCCGCTCGGCCTGGCTGCCCTGGCTCTTGTGGATCGTCATCGCGTGCATGGTCTCGATCGCCTCGAGCCGGCCCGGTGCGAGGTCGCGCAACGACTCCGACCCCGCGACCCACACCCGCAGCCGCCCGTCGGGCTGCAGCACCGTGACCCCCGACTCGCCGTTGTAGACGCCCAGCGCGTAGTCGTTGCTCGTCACCAGGACCGGGCGCCCGACGTACCAGGAGGTGTAGATCGGCACACCCGTCTCCTCCGCGACCCACCGCTCCACCTGGCTGTTCCAGTGTCGTACGCCGAACGGTCCCTCCCGGTGGGCGCACAGCAGGCGGTGCCCGTCGAGGGCCGCCAGCGCACGCGCGTGGTCACCGGCGAGCGCCGCGTCACGGACCGCCAGCGCGGAGGCGAGCGCGTCCTCGCGCAGCGCGGCCGCCGGGTCGTCGGTCTCGACGAACTCCACCTCGTCGCTGGCGCGACGCAGCGTGGCGAGCACGGCGTCGGCGTCACCCACCCGCAGGGCCTCGGCGAGGTCCTTGATGTCCTCGGTGGAGCGGAAGTTCTCGGTCAGGGACGCGACCGGCGAGTCGGGGTCTCCCTCGAAGCCGCCGACCACGTCGGCGAGGACGGCGCCGGCGCCCACCGAGGTGAGCTGGCGCGGGTCGCCGACGAGGAGCAGCCGGGCCTCGGGGCGGACCGCCTCCAGCACCCGGCCCATCATGGTGAGCTCCACCATGGACGACTCGTCGACCACCACGACGTCGTACTTGAGGCGGTTGCCGCGGTCGTGGCGGAAGCGGGTGCGGTTGTCGTGGCGGAAGCCGAGCAGCCGGTGCAGGGTGAGCGCGTCGGGGCGGCCGACCCGCTCCTGGTCGCTCGGGTCGAGGCCCGCCAGCTCGGCCAGGACCGCCTCCTGCAACCGGGTGGCCGCCTTGCCGGTGGGAGCGGCGAGCGCGATCGAGCACCGGCGTCCGGCGGCAGCCGCCTGGTCAGCGAGCAGCACCAGCATCCGGGCGACGGTCGTGGTCTTGCCGGTGCCTGGCCCGCCGGTGAGCACGGTGGTCCACCGGTGCACCGCCCCCTCGGCCGCCGCCTCCTGCTCGGGGCTGAGGTGCTCGCCCCGCACCCGGACCAGGGCGGCGGCCAGGGCGGTCTCGTCGACGAGCGGGGCCGCGGCCCGCGCCCGGGTGAGGAGGTCGGTGGCGACCTGGGTCTCGAGGCGGTGGTAGCGGTCGAGGTAGGTGAGCGGACCCTCCTGGCGCAGCACGCCCTCGACGACCAGACGCGACGCAGCGACGGCCGCGACCCACTCCTGGGGCTCGGGCCACGCGAGGTCGGGGGCCACCGCGGCGATCGTGGTCAGGTCGACGCACACCGAGCCGGAGCGGACCGCACGGACCGTCAGGGCGGCCGCGAGGTGAACCCGCTCGTCGGGCTCGCCCGCCAGGTCGGCGACGCGGGTCGCGACGTGCACGTCGCCGGCCTCGAGCACCCCAGCGAGGTTGAAGTCCGCGAGCAGGCCCTCGGCGCCCAGCGCCAGGCGCCGGTCGTGGTCGCCCACGGGCTCGAACAGCTCGGTCATCGGCGCACCTCTCCGTCCAGCAGGTCGGACAGCTCCTCGACCAGGGCGACCGGCGGTCGCCAGGTGAAGACGCCGCACGGCTCACCGTCCACGAGCGGGGTCTCCGGCCCGCACATGCCGCGCAGGTAGAGGTAGAGCACCCCGCCGAGGTGCTGCTCGGGGTCGTAGCCCGGCTGGCGCCAGCGCAGGAAGCGGTGCAGGACCGCGGCGTAGAGCAGCGCCTGCAGCGGGTAGTCGGAGTGGCCCATGGCCGCGTCGAGGGCCGCGGGCCGGTAGGAGTGGGCGGTCAGCGGCTCGTCGCGCGGGCCGAGCCAGTTGGTCTTGTAGTCGACGATCAGGAACCGCGGCGCCGCCGGGGTGCCGAGCCGGAGCACGACGTCGACCGAGCCGGTGAGGTAGCCGCGCAGGGACTGCTCGCCCAGGGCCGGCACGGCGAGCGCCTCGGCGTAGCCGCGCACGGGGTCGCCCTCGGGCAGGTGTCGCAGCAGCAGGGGCACCAGGTCGTCGAGGCGCGCCCCACTTCCCGCTCCCGCTCCACCGCGTGACGGTGCGCCGGCGAGGTCGCCGCCGGAGAGCGGCAGCTCGAAGTCGAGCTCGCGCAGGCGGTCGCGCCGCGGGACCTGGCGCAGCGTCACACCATCCGCGGCGCTGCCCAGCGGCGAGTCGCACACGGCGACCAGGGCCTCGACGAGCTCGTCGCGGTCGAGCTCGACGGGCCACCAGCCCAGCTGCTCCTCGACGTGGCCGGCGAGCTCCGCCCGCAGGTCGGGTGCGTCGGGGTCGGTGTGCTCGAGCACCGCGTGCACGAGCGAGCCGAAGGTGGCACCGACGGGCAGTGCAGCCATCGGCGAGAGCACCGACACCGGCCCGTCTCCCGTGTCGTCGCCCGCCCCTTCGCCCGGGTTGCCGGCCGGGTTGCCGGCGCCGGCTGCGAGCACCTCGTCGTCCTTGGCGACCTGCTCCGGCTCGCTGGTGACGCCCGGCGCCGGCGCGACGTCGACGTGGCTGAGGGCGGAGTAGGAGGTGCGGCGCCACTCGGTGTCGATGCTGCGCCCGAAGGACCGCACCGCGAGGTCGCCCACCGCGGGCAGGACCGGGTCGGGTCCGCGCTCGGCCCAGGTCGCGACCTCGGGCGCGGGGCCACCGCGGTCGCGCCAGCGGGTGAGGAGCGCGACGACGTCGTCGTCGACCGGCACCGAGGGGGCGGCGGGGACGGGACCCTCGACCAGGTCGTCGGCGACCGGGTCGACGTCGGCCAGCCTCATCAGCAACCGGTGCAGCGGCGAGGCCACGGCGTTCTTGGTGGGCGCCCACCAGCAGATCACCTGGCACTGGGCGCGGGTGATCGCGACGTAGAGCAGCCGCAGCCACTCCCCCGCCTCCTCGTCCCCCCAGCGACGCACGTGGTCCTGCCAGCCGTCGCCGCCACCCGCACCCACGTCGAGGCACCGTCGACCCTCGTCGTCGTGGAAGAGCGGTCGCGTCGCCTGGGGGACGAAGCGGTCACCCAGGGCGGGCAGGTAGACGACGGGGTATTCAAGTCCCTTGCTGGCGTGGATCGTGACGAGCTGGACCGCGGCGGCGTCGGAGTCGAGGCGCCGGGTGCGCTCGAGTCCCCGGCCGGCGCGACCCTCGCTGACCTGGACCCGCAACCAGGCCAGCAGCGCGACCACGCCGAGGTGCTCGGTGGTCGCGACCTCGTGCAGCGCCTCGCCGATGTGGCGCAGGTCGGTGAGGCGACGCTCCCCCCCGGTCTCGCCCAGCACGCGGGCCGGCAGCCCGGCAGCCGAGGCCGCCTCGAGCACGGCGGCGATGCCGCGCCGGGGCACGACCTCCACCCACTCGCGCAGCACCTCACCGACCCGCTCGGTCAGCTGGTCGCCACTCTCGTCGAGCTCGCGGGCGGTGTGGCCCAGGAAGCAGGTCAGCGCCGCTGCCCGCACGCGTGGTGCCCGGTGGGGCTGCTCGAGCGCCTCGAGCAGCGTGAGCCACTCCAGGGCGGAGGCGGTCGCGAAGACGCTGCCGCCCCCGGCGATGACGGCCGGCACGCCGGCCTCGTGGAGCGCCCGCTGGGACGCGGCGAGGTCGGCGTGGCGGTAGCAGATGACCGCGACGTCCTGGGGCTCCAGGGCGCGCCCCTCGAAGGTCGCGCCCGACGCCAGCAGCCGGCGTACGTCGAGGGCCAGGTCGGTGGCGACGTGCCGGCGGACGTCGGCGACCGGCAGGGTCGCGCCCCCACCACGACCGAAGGCGTCGCGTCGGACCACCCGCAGCCGGAACGGGGACGGGGACGGGGCACCGGCGAGCCGTGCCGCCTGGTGGTGCGCCGTCACCGGCCTCACGACGATGCGCCGGTCGCCCAGCTCGGCTCCGACCAGGAGCTCCTGGAGGCCGGCGAGCAGGCCGGCGTCGCTGCGCCGGTTGGTGCCGAGGGTCTGCTGCGTGGTCGCGGTCTCGGCGGCTGCGAGGTAGGTGGTGACGTCACCGCCCCGGAAGGCGTAGATGGCCTGCTTGGGGTCGCCGATGAGCACCATCGTGGCGACGCCGGTGAACGCGCGGTCGAGGACCTGCCACTGGACGGGGTCGGTGTCCTGGAACTCGTCGACCAGGACGATCCGCCACCGGGCACGCATCCGCACGCGAGCCGGCGAGTCCTCGGGCCCGAGCGCGGTCGCGAGCTGGCTGAGCAGGTCGTCGTAGGACAGGATCCCGAGCCGACGCTTGCGCAGCTCGAGCTCCTCGCGCACCTTGAGCGCGAAGCCGACCCGACGCCCGGCGGGCGTCGAGCGGTCGGCGGCGACCGGCTCCAGCCAGGCCTGGGGATCCCGCACGACGGCCCGGGCGATCTCCTGGGCCTCGGTGTGGGTGAAGACCGGGGCGCCCGGGGCGAAGGCGAAGGCACGCAGGTAGAGGTCGTCGACGACCTCGGTGACCAGGTCGTCGAGGTCGTCGACCAGGCGGGCGCGGGCGTCGGTGTCGCCGGCCACCCCCAGCGAGCTGAGCACCAGCGAGCAGAACTGGTGGGTGGTGGCGATCGTCGCACCGTCGAATCCCACCAGCGCGGCGACGACCCGCTCGTGCCGGCGGCCGCGCTCATCGGCGTCGCAGGTGACCAGCAGGGTGAGCAGGGAGGACGCGGCCACGTCGATGCTCGCGTCGCCGTCGAGGGCACGCTCGGCCTCGACCAGCTGGGCGCGCACCCGCTCCCGCAGCTCCTGGCTCGCGGCCCGGCCGAAGGTGACCACCAGCATCTCCTCGAGGCCGGCGACGCCCTCCGCGACGTAGCGCGTCACCAGGGCCGCGATCGTCCAGGTCTTGCCGGTGCCGGCGCTGGCCTCGAGCAGCGTCGTGCCGACACCGGGCAGCGGCGCGGTGATGTCGAAGGTGGGCAGGTCGCTCGTCACAGCGGTGCCACCCTCTCGCCGCCGGTGAGCAGCGGCTCCCAGACCTGCCAGGCGTAGTCGGGGAGGCCTGCGGCGAGGAGCACCTCGACCGGCTGGTCGGGGCCGAGGACGCGCACGTGGTGGGCGTCGGCGTCCTCGCCCTCGATGCCGAACGAGTTGTGCGGGTCGGTGGTCCAGGCCCGGCGGGCCAGCTCGACGGGCGAGGCGTCGTCGCCCATCAGCTCGCGGGCCCGTCCCTCCGCCCAGGCGGCCGCGGTCTGGATCGGCAGCGGCAGGGGGGTGCGCAGCCCGAGGTCGCGCAGGGCGACCAGGGTGCGGAGGTGGTCGACGGCCCGGTGGTCCAGCGGCCCTGCCAGGGCACGGCGGGGGCCGGCCTTCTCGCGGCCGACCGCGTGCGCGGTGTAGCTCGCGTCGGGCCGCGCGGCGCTCAGCGCCAGCAGGTCGATCCAGGACAGGAGCCGTTGGCGGGGCTTGAGCCGGGAGTAGCCCAGGGTCACCAGCTTGTTGCCGTAGAGACCCGAGACCGTGCCGGACAGCCGGCGGCCGCCGCCGAGGTCGACGTCGACGTCCACCGCCTGCGGGTCACCGACGCGCAGGTCGGCGGTGCGGGCGAAGAGCTTCTGTGACTCCGCCACCACGCGGGTCAGGGCGCCCGACCCCAGGCCCCCCGGGGGCAGGGTGCCGCGCAGCTGCTCGGCCGTCATGACGGCGGTCGGGTCCTGGCCGGCGAGGACCTCGCGCAGCAGGTGGTCGCCCACGTGCCACGCCTCGAGGCTGTCGAGCTCGACGGGGATCGCGTCGCGCAGCTCGTCGGGCGACAGCGGCACCGACACCTCGAGACGCTCGCGGAGGAAGGTGCGGACCGGGTGGGTGAAGAAGGCCTTGAGGTCGGCGAGCGAGACGTCGGCGACCGGACGCTCCGCCAGCGGGCCGTCGAGGAGCGGTGGGGGCGGGGTGCGCTCGACGACCAGGGCACGCGCGCCCGCGAGCGCGGCGCGGTCGAAGCTGAAGGGGCGCACGCGGTCCCCCACCACCAGCCGTCCGGGTTGGAGGTTGCGCGGGTCGTGGGGCTGCAGGGGGTGCTCGACCAGGACGGAGCCGCGGACCGGCGCGGCGGCGGTGCGGTCGGCGGCGTCGAGCACCTCTCCCAGGGGCACCGCGGGCGGTCGGGCTGCGCCGGAGTGCTCGTTGGCGCCGGAGTAGGTGATGACCACCGTCTCGGTCGCGGCGAGCAGCGCGTCGAGCAGGAGCTGGCGGTCCTCGCTGCGGGCGTCGCGCTCACCGGTCAGCGGCCGGCGGGCCAGCACGTCGTCGCCGTCGTCGATGCTCGTGCGGGGGAAGACCCCGTCGTCGAGACCGACGAGGCACACGACCCGGTGCGGCACCGACCGCATCGGGACCATCGTGCAGACGGTCAGCGTGCCGGTGCGGAAGTTGGCACGCGTGGGGCGTCCCCCGAGCCGGGACCGGAGCAGCGCACGCACGTCGGCCAGGCGCAACGGCACCTCGGGGGTCTCCTCGCCCGAGCGCGCGGCCTGCGTGAGCTCCCGCTCCAGCTGGGGCACCTGCCACGCGTCGTCCGGCGCCACGTCCGTCAGCCCGCGCACCCCCGCGGTGAGGGTCTGCATCCACGAGTCGACGCTGCTCGCCGCGGCGAGGTCCTCCAGGCAGGTGGCCAGGCGCTCGACCATCTCGGCCAGCCTCCCGACCAGGTCGACGTCGCCTGAGCCCACGTCGTCGACGGGCAGGCCGCGTCCGACGTGGCGGTGGTCGTCGCCGCTCATCGCGACCCCGAGCAGCACCCGGTCGAGCCCCGCGCGCCAGGTGTTGTGCTCGAAGCCCTGCATCTCGAAGCGCCCACGCTGGGCGGCGTCGAGGCCCCAGCGGATGCCTGCCTCGCCGACCCAGCGGGCGACGCGGTCGAGGTCGTCGTCGGTGAAGCCGAAGCGGAGCCGCACCGCGGGTGTGCTCGCCAGGTCGAGGACCTCCGAGGCGGTCAGCCGGCCTGACGCGAGCTCGACCAGCCCGGCGGCGACGGCGAGCAGCGGGTTGGTGCTGGTGAGGGCGCGGTCGGCCAGCCGCACGCGCAGCCGGTGGGCGGGATGCCCGCCGCCGGCCGCCTGGTCGACGACGTCGGCGAGGCCGAAGCCCGCGGAGAAGAGCGGGCCGTAGGTCTCGATGTCAGGACACATCACCAGGATGTCGCGTGGCTCCAGCGTCGGGTCGTCGGCGAGGAGTCCGACCAGCACCTCGCGCAGCACGTCGACCTGGCGGGCGGCGCCGTGGCACGCGTGCACCTGCAGGCTGCGGTCGGACGCGTCGTGCTGCCGTGCCGCACGGGCCTGCGCCGGGGGCGCCTGGTTGGACCGCAGGTCGTGCTGCAGCCAGCCGAGCAGGGTGGCCGGCTCGTCGCCCACCGGACCGCCCGGCTCGTCCACGCTCACGACCGCGGCCAGCGTGCGGCGCAGCTCGCGGGTGTCGCGTCCCAGGGAGGCGAGCAGCGGGTGGGCGACCGTCGTCGCGGACGTGTCGTCGGCGCGGGCCACGACCCCGCCGAGCCCGCCGAGCGCGTCCCACAGCGCCGGCGAGGGCTGCGGGAGCCAGAGGTGCACCTCGCGCGAGGTCGCCAGCGCGCCCAGGAGGCTCACCTCGGTGGCGGGCAGCCGGGTGTGACCGAAGAGCGACAGCCGGTCCGGGAGGTCGAGACCGGCTCCGCCGGCGCTCAGGAGGTCCAGCGCCCGCGCGTGCCGTACGTCGGGGGGCTCGGCGTCGACCCGCTCCAGCAGGCGGGGCCAGAGCATCGCCTGCCAGACCAGGTCGGGGGCGAGCTCACCTCCGGCACCGTCGGTCAGCCGACCGTGTCGCCAGTCGGTCACGAGCTGCGGGCGCTGCACGGCGTAGGAGGAGAAGAGCCCGGCGAGCCGCCGCGCCACCGAGAAGCGGCGGTCACGGCGCAGGCCTCCCTCCTCCCCCTCCCGTCCGTGGCCGAGGTGCGCGGCGAGCACGGCGGCCCAGGGCTCGTCGAGGCTCGCGTCGATGGTCGCGAGCAGGGGCCAGACCAGACGGTCGGCGTCCCACACGTCCTCGCGGTCACGGTCGAGCAGGAGCGAGACCAGGGAGCGCGGGTTGAGGAAGCGCACCCCGGCGCAGACGCCGTCGGCGCCGCGGGCCCCGACCCCCAGACGGTGCGAGAGCCGCTGGGTCAGCCACCGCTCGACGCCCTTGGCGGGCACGACCACGAGCTCCTGGGCGAAGGGGTCCGCCGGCGGGGTGGCGAGCAGCTCACCGAGGTCGTCGGCGAGCTGGTCGGCGCGCGAGGCGCGGTGGAGGTGGAGGCTCATCGCGGCCGACCCTAGTGCGGTCGACCGACAGCGCGGGCCCGAGGCGGTCCGGGAGTCAGTCGTCGCCCCGGTCGAGGCCGCCACCGTGACTGCTGTCGGCCGTCTCGAGCGCGGCGACCGCCTCGGGGTTGCCGTGGAAGCGGCGGTAGCTGTAGACGATGAGCGCCAGGGCGATGAACCCCGACGCGATCTGGGTGATGGCGGTCGCGACCCCGCCGGGCAGCCACAGGCTGTCGCTGAAGGGCCACCAGCCGGCCACCGGCGGGTCCCAGATCCACACCGCCCCTGCGGCGAAGAGCAGCAGGGCCCCGGTCACCGAGGCGATCAGCCGCGGGAAGGTCTCGACGCTCTCGGCGGCGCTGCGCAGGGCGCGGTACTTGATCGGCGCCAGCCGTCGCTCGGCCCACTCGTACTGCTGGGACAGGATCGCGAGGCCTCCGAAGAGCATGAGCAGCCCTGGCCCCGGCAGGATGAGCGCCGCGATGCCGGTGACCACCAGCACCCACCCGAGGGTCTCCAGCCCCACGCGCTTCACGGCGCGCTTCATGACCCGATCCTCATGCCCGTCCTCATGCCCCGACTCTGGCAGACCGGGGCAAGCACCGCTCGTCGCACGGGCCGCTCAGGCCCCGGCGTACTGCGCCAGGTAGGCGCGACCCGCGTCGTCGAGACGACCGTGCGCCTCGGCGACCTTCGCCCAGCGCACGGACATGCGCATGAAGCGCAAGGGGTTGTAGACGTCCTCCTCGCGGCTGAAGAGACCGTCGCCGGCGTAGGTCATGATCGTCAGGTTGGACGCCTCGTGCAGCGACCCGTCCCCGGGGTCCGGCATCAGGTTGCGCACCTCGCAGACCAGGCGCGAGGTCGGCACGTCGACGACCTGCCAGGCCAGCGGGAACGACGTCATCGCCGCCCCGGGGAACGACGTCATGGTGGCCACCGACCACTCCCGGATCGCGTCGCGGCCGCGGAAGGTGCCGAAGGCGTGCTCGACGTACTCGGCGTCCTCGGTGAAGCTGAGGGCGAAGTCGTGCCAGTCGCCCGTGCGGGCGTGCTCCTGGACCCGTGCGTGCAGGGCGGCGTAGGCCTCGGTGATCTCCTCGGCGCTGAAGGATCCGGTGCGGTGGTCGGTCACGGGGCCATCCAACCAAGGAACCAGAACATGTTCTAGTGCGGTCTGCTGAAAAACGCCGCGCGGCTCCTCGCTCTGACGCTACGTTGCGACCGCCCGGGCATCCTCCGCCCGGGCTCGACGGGGAGGGAAACCCATGAAGAACCTTTGGAGGCTCGCACTCGCGACCCTCATCAGCGTCGCGCTCGTGATCGGCTTCACCGGCGCGACCGCCACCGCGGCGCCGGCCCGCGCCGCCGCCCAGCAGACTGCCCAGCAGACAGCCGAGCGCGCCAACGAGTGCGGCCAGCAGCAGGCCCGCGTGGCGCAGACCAAGCGCAACGCGAAGACCAAGAAGGCGCAGCTCGTCAAGGCCGGCAAGGTCCTCAAGCAGGCCAACAAGCGTCTGCAGAAGGCCAAGAAGTCCGGCCAGAAGGCCCTGGTCAAGAGCGCCAAGAAGAACGTGAAGCGCGCCAAGGCCAACAGGGCCGCGAAGGCCACGAAGCTGAGGAAGGCCCGCAACATGGTCGCCGTGGCGGCCAAGCAGCTGCGCGCCTGCCAGCAGGCCAACAACGGTGGCTCCACCGGCGGCCCGCTCCAGCCCCTGTGTGACGCCGGTCTGCCGCAGCCCATCTGTGACGCGCTCGACGCGCTCCCGCTGCCCGGCGGCGTCTCGACCTCGGCCAGCCCGATCCAGGCCCTCTGCGACGCCGGCCTCCCCCAGGCCATCTGCGACGCGGCGACCAACGTGCCCTCCGTGCCCGGCGGCGACAACCCGCTCCAGGCCCTCTGTGACGCCGGTCTGCCCCAGGGCATCTGCGACCTCGCCAGCGGCCAGGTCGGCGTCGACACGCTGCCGATCCCCGGTGGTCTGCCGGGCCTGCCCGAGCTGCCGTTCACCGGTCTCCCCGACGTCGCGGGCCTCGACGCCCTGCTGGCCCTGCTGGCGCCGCTGACCAGCCAGCTCCCGCTGAGCACGGTCTGCTCGACGCTCGACATCCCGGTCGTCTGCGACCTGGTCGGCTGACCCGGCAGCACCCCGCACGAGTCCGTAACGCACGCCGCGCCGTCACCCTCTCCGGGTGGCGGCGCGGCGTCGTCGTACGACGGGTCAGCTGAGGTGGTGGACCTCCTGCTGGCCGTAGACCGGCGTCGCGATCCCCTCGGCGCGCGCCTTGAGCTGCAGGGCGAGGTAGAGCGAGTAGTGCCGTGACTGGTGCAGGTTGCCGCCGTGGAACCACAGCGCCTCCTGCTGGGTCGGCTTCCACATGTTGCGCTGCTCGCCCTCCCACGGTCCCGGGTCCTTGGTGGTCGCGGAGCCCAGCCCCCAGACCTTGCCGACCCGGTCGGCCACCTCCTGGCTGATCAGGTCGGCGGCCCACCCGTTCATCGACCCGTAGCCGGTGGCGTAGACGACCAGGTCCGCGGGGAGCTCGGTGCCGTCGGCGAGGACCACCGCGTCCTCGGTCAGGTGGTCGACCTGGCCGTGGGCGAGCTTGACCTGCCCGTCGGCCACGAGCTCGGCCGCGCCGACGTCGATGTAGTAGCCGGAGCCGCGGCGCAGGTACTTCATGAACAGCCCGGAGCCGTCGTCACCCCAGTCGTGGCGGAACCCGGAGGCCTCGAGCCGGTCGTAGAAGTCCTTGTCCTTCTCCGCCATCGCCTCGTAGGCCGGGATCTGGAAGGTGTGCAGGATCCGGTAGGGCAGGGAGGCGAAGATCAGGTCGGCCTTCTCGGTGGTCACACCGGCCGCCAGCGCCCGCTCGGAGTAGAGGTCGCCGAGCCCGAGCTCCATCAGGCTGTCGCTCTTGACGATGTGGGTCGAGCTGCGCTGCACCATCGTCACCTCGGCGTCGTTCTCCCACAGCGCGCCGCTGATGTCGAAGGCGGAGTTGTTGCTGCCGACGACGACACACTTCTTGCCGGCGTAGGCGTCCGGTCCCGGGTGCGCGGAGGAGTGGTGCTGGTCGCCGCGGAAGACGTCCTGGCCCGGCAGCACGGGGATCAACGGCTTGCCGGACATGCCGGTGGCCAGCACGAGCTGCTTGGGCCGCAGGGTCACCGCCTGCCCCTCGCGCTCGACCTCGACGGTCCACTCCTGCGTCTCCTGGGAGTAGGAGGCCGAGGTCGCCACGGTGCTCGACCAGTAGGGCACCTCCATGACCCGGGTGTAGAACTCCAGCCAGTCACCGACCTTGTCCTTGGGCGCGAAGACCGGCCAGTTGTCGGGGAACTTCAGGTAGGGGAGGTGGTCGTACCAGACCGGGTCGTGCAGGCACAGGGACTTGTAGCGGCTGCGCCACTGGTCCCCCGGGCGGGCGTGCTTGTCGATGACCAGGCTGGGCACGCCGAGCTGCCGCAGCCGCGCACCGAGGGCGATGCCGCCCTGTCCGCCACCGATCACCAGCACCTCGGGCTGAGTCGTCGAGCCGAGCGACGCGGCCTCCTCCTGCTGCTTCTCCAGCCAGGTGGTGCGGTGCTTGTCGGCGCCGTGGTGGGCACCCATCGGTCGGTGCGTGCCCCGAGGCTCCTCGTGGCCCTTGAGCTCGTAGAGGGTGGTGAGGAACGTCCAGGCCCTGGTCTCGCCGTCCTCCTCGACCAGCCGCACCAGCCCCCTGCCGCGGCCGACCGCGGTCTCGAAGGTGAACCACGCGGTCGTCACCCCGTCGGCCTCGTCCGGCGGCTCCTCGGTCGCGAAGCCGCTCGGGTCGACCCCCTCGAGGGTCTCCCCGAGCAGGTCGGCCACCCCGTCGCGGTTCTCGACGGTCGTGATGTTCCACGAGAAGGAGACCAGGTCGCGCCAGAAGCTCTCGGTGGCGAAGTGGTCGGCGGCACGTCGTACGTCGCGGGCGCGCAGCGCCTCCTCGAAGGACGCGAGCCAGGCGTCGGTGCGGTCCTGCGGGGAGGTCGTGGTCGGTGGGTCGACAGTCTGGGTCATGTGACCCAGGACACACCGGGCGTAGCCTGACCGGAAGCGTTGCAGCCTGTTGCAACCTGTTGCAGCGCCTCGGCCCAACAGCGTGCCAACCTGCGACGTGCCACAGTGACGGGGGCCACAGGAGGATCGATGACCGTTGACCTGTCCCGGCGGGCCCAGGAGCTGCAGCGCGTCCACGACGCGGTCCTGGGCGGGGTCCGTCCCCCGGCGCGGCCGCGGGCCCTGGTGGCGCGGTCGTGGTCCCGGGTGATGGAGCTGGGCCTCGACCCCGACGGCGACAACGCTCGCGACCCGCTGCCACGCACCGAGCTGCTCCGACGGCGCCACGCCTCCCCCCTCGCCGCGGTCGTCGGTGAGCTGCGCCGGGTGCTGACCAGCGTGGCCGACGCGTCCCAGTTCCTGATGGTGGTGTGCGACGCCGACGGGGTGATCCTGTGGCGTGAGGGCGCCGCCCGGGTGCGGGTGCGCGCCGACGACCTCGGCTTCTCCGAGGGTGCCGTGTGGACCGAGCGGGTGGTCGGCACCAACGCCATCGGCACCGCGCTCGCCGAGGCGGCACCGGTGCAGCTCTTCTCCGCCGAGCACTACGAGCAGAAGCAGCACCCCTGGTACTGCACCGCCGCACCCCTCCACGACCCCCGCACCGGCGAGCTCCTCGGCGTCGTCGACGTCAGCGGTCCCGCCCTCACCCTGCACCCCGCGATCGGCGCGCTGGTCGAGAGCGCCGTGCGTCTCGCGGAGTCGCAGCTCCGGCGCGACCACGAGGTGCGCCTCGAGCGGCTGCGCCGCTCGTCGGAGCACCTGGCCGGACCGCTGCTGGTGGTCGACGAGCACGGCTGGGTCGCGCACCACAGCGGCATCGCCCGCCGCGACCGGATCGCGGCGCCGGTCGCCAACCGGTCCCTGGCCATCCCGGGGCTCGGGCTCTGCCTCCCCGAGCGGCTCGGGGACGGCTGGCTCGTGCGTCCCACCGGGCTCGACCACACGATCACCGCCCGGCTCGACCTCACCGCACCCGGCAACCCGGTCCTGGAGGTGCGCTCGGACAGCGAGCCGTGGCGGGTGGCGCTCACCCCGCGGCACGCCGACCTGCTGGCCCGCCTGGGGGACGCCGGGCCGGACGGACTGAGCGCCGCCGGACTCAGCGTCGCGGTCTTCGGCGACGCTGCCCACGCGGTCACGGTGCGCGCCGAGATCTCACGCCTGCGCCGGGTGATCGGCGCGCTCGTCACCACCAACCCCTACCGCCTCGCGGACGGGGTGCAGCTGATGGTCCTGCGCCCCTCCGCCTGACCCGGCCCGCGCAACCCCCGACCCCACTTCCCACCCCAGACCTCGCCGGTGTTTGCGGACGGCGACCTCACTGTGCATAATCTCTAGTAATTCACTAGATTAGTGTTTCTCGCTCGACTTCATCGGGTCCTGCCTCGGGTCCGCACCGCCGAAAGGTCCACCACATGCGCAAGCTCATCGTCCTCGGGGTCGTCGGCTTCCTGGCCCAGCTCATCGACGGCTCGTTGGGCATGGCCTACGGCGTCACGTCCTCGACGATGCTGCTGGCCGTCGGGCTGGCTCCCGCCGCCGCCTCCGCCGCCGTCCACTTCTCCGAGATCGGCACCTCGCTGGTCTCCGGGTTCTCGCACCACAAGCTCGGCAACGTCGACTGGCGCACCGTGTCGATCCTCGCCGTGCCGGGCTTCGTCGGAGCCTTCGCAGGCGCCACGTTCCTCGCCAGCATCGACGGAGCCGCGGCCAAGCCCTGGGTCGCCGGCATCCTGCTGACCCTCGGTGCCTACGTGATCTGGCGCTTCCTGGTGCTCGGCGGCAAGCGCCCGACCTTCAGGTCCCGCCCCTCGGTCGGCATGCTGGCGCCGATGGGCCTGGTCGGCGGCGCGCTCGACGCGATCGGTGGCGGCGGCTGGGGTCCCGTCGGCACGACCACGCTGCTGTCCTCGGGGCGTCTCGAGCCGCGCAAGGTCATCGGCTCCATCGACACCTCCGAGTTCGTGGTCGCGGTCGGCGGCTCCCTGGGCTTCCTCTTCGCCCTCAGCTCCTCCGAGATCCCCTGGGGCTATGCCCTCGCCCTGCTCTGCGGCGGCGTGGTCGCGGCACCGATCGCCGCCTGGCTGGTCAAGAAGCTCGCTGCCCGGGTGCTCGGGGTCGCGGCCGGGGGCCTCATCGTCGTCACCAACTCCAAGACCATCGCGGAGACCCTGGGCGCGACCGGCTGGACCGTCGCCGGCGTCGTCCTCTCCCTGGCCGTCCTGTGGATCAGCGGCATCGTCTGGGCCGTGCGCCAGGAGCGCCGCTCGCGCGAGGTCGAGCAGCTCGAGGCGTCGTACGCCGCCGCCTGACCGGGCCGTCAGCAGAACAGGATCAGCACGCAACCGTCGCCGCCGCCCGGGCCGCCGGGGGTGGCGGCGGGGGTGATGTCGCGGACGCTGGGCGCGAAGAAGCGGCTGAGCGACGCCGACCTGGTGGCGCTGAGGTGGAAGTCGTCGTAGAAGGTGAAGACGCCGTCGATCTTGCCGCGACACGTCTTCTTGGAGCACACCGCGTTGTTGACCTCGAGGTAGCGCGCCGAGCCGCGCACCGGCTTCATGACGTTGCGGAGGTACTTCTTGTTGGCCGCGGCCTTGGGCAGGGCGCGCGAGCGCGGGAGGCTGCAGACGAAGGGGTTGCGGCCCTTCTTGCAGGTGGCCGCGTCAGGCACCGTCAGCGTCTGACCGATCACGTCGACGTCGACGCGGGCGTCGGCGAGCGTGCGGAAGAGGCGGGGGGTGTCGGTCTTGACGTCGTTGGCGATGCGCGCCCGGTAGCTCTCGTCGGGCTTGGAGCCCTTGCGGATCTCCTGCAGGTAGTAGTGCCAGGCACCGCCGAGGATGACCTTGACGGGGGCGACCTGCTGCTGCTCCTTGACGAACCGCAGCGCCATGTCGTTGTTGAGGTCGCAGTCGGAGGCACGCGAGCGCTTGGCCCGGGTGTTGACGTTGGCGTCCAGCGGCGCGCAGCCGCCGAGGACGTAGGCGACGAAGTTGATGTCACGGTCCCGCAGCGCCGCGTCGATCGCAGGGATCATCTCCCAGGCGTGCGAGTCGCCCCACAGCACGAGGGTCGGTCGCGACCCGTCGTAGTCGTTCATCTCGCAGCGCGTCGGCGTCAGCGGGATCAGGTCCTTGCGCGCCACGCACTTGCTGGGCATCGAGGGGTAGTCGGTGCGCGGGTTCTTCGCCTTCTCGGGCGAGGCGCTGGCACTGCTGGGCCCGACGACCGTGAGCCCGAGGAGGGCGACGGTGAGGACGAGCAGCGCACGGATCAGGGCGGTCATGCCAGGACAACGAGCGTTCAGCCGATCCGTTCCGCGTAGGTCGAGGCCGCGCTGAACACCGAGTCGACGTAGACCTGGGCGTGGTTGTAGCTGAAGATGCCCGAGGCCCACCCGGTCCCGGTCGTGAGGTCGCGGTCGTCGACGCACAGGTAGCGTGCCGCGGCCCAGGCGGCGTCGTCGATGTCGTTGGGGTCCGACGACCCGTCGCCGTCCCCGTCCGAGCGCCACCTGTCCCAGGTGCTGGGGATGAACTGCAGCTGGCCGACGGCGTGGTCCCAGTCGGGGTCCCCGTGCCAGCGGCTGGACTCGGCCGTCGCCCGGATCGCGGCGACCGGTCCGACCCCGTCGAGGGCGGGTCCGAGGATCCGCGTCGACGAGGTGCCGTCGGCGCGGATGGTGCGGCCCCCGATCGTGCCGTGCTGGGACTCGACCCACCCGATGCCGGCGAGGGTGGTCCAACCGAGACCGCACGAGCGCGGCGCCCGGAGGGTGGCCCGGGCGTAGGCGAGCAGGGCCGGCTCGGGGATGCCCGTGCGGGCGGCGCTCTCGCGGACCCAGACAGGGTCGACGACCGGGACGCTGCTGCCCGGCGCCGCTGCGGCGGTGGCGGGCGGCGGCGCGGCGGCGGGCACCGCAGTCGGGGTGAGGTCGACGACGGCGTCGCGCGCGTAGAGCGTCTGCTGGAGCACGAGCACCAGGCCCGTCACCGTCGCCAGGGCGAGCAGGAACAACGCGGCGCTGCGGAGGGGACGACGCATCACAGGAGGCTGTCGACGGTCGGCCGGAAGTACTTCTTCAGCGAGCGGGCCATGCTCGCGCTGAGGTGGTCGTCGTCGAAGTAGGCGATCGTCTCGTCGATCTCGGCGCGGCAGTAGACGTCGTCGCAGATCGTCTTGTTGACGTCGATCAGTCGCGGATCGCCCGCGAGACGACCCATCTGGCCGGCCAGCCACACCCGGGTGGAGGCCTCGCTGCGGCTCACCTCCGCGGCGACGGCGTCGCAGGAGTAGGGCCGCGGGCCGGACAGGCACAGCGGGGCGCTGCGCGGCAGCTCGGCGGTCGGCGCGATCACGTCGACCGGCACCCCCAGGCGCCCGAGCGCCTGGAAGGCTCGCGGGGTGCCCTTCTCGAAGAGCGGGATGATGCTGTCGAGGTAGCGCGGCTGGCCGAGCTCGGTGGCGCGGCGGGTCATCAGCGAGGCCGACTCGACTCCGCGGTAGACCTCCCAGCTGGCGCCGAGCACCACCCGCACGCTGCGGCCGCGGTCGGCGAGGTCGGTGACGTAGTCGAGCGCCAGGTCGTTGTTGACCTCGCAGTCGAGCTTGCGCCGAGGCTCCTCGGCGCTCACGTTGGGCACCATCGGGGGGCACGAGCCCATGACGAAGGCGACCAGGTTGACGCCACGGCCGGCGATCGCGGCCCGCGCCGCCGGGATCATCATCCAGGCGTGGGAGTCGCCCCAGAGCACGACCGTCGGGCGATCTTCGTCGAAGGCGTTGAGGTTGCACGCGCCTGGTCGCTGCGGGATGAGGTCCTCGCGCTTCACGCAGACCGGCGGCATCAGCGGGTAGTCGTCGAGCTCGGCCTGGACCTGGACCCACTTGTCCGACTCGGCCTGGTCGCGCGCCACCACCAGGGCTCCACCCGCGAGCGCGGCCATCAGCCCCATCGCAGTGACGCCGACCAGGATCGACGCGGCCGGCTTGAAGCTGATCGTCGGCTGGCTGCCTCCGCCGCGGGAGTAGAAGACGCCCTCGATGTAGCGGTAGCTCAGCATCGCGATGCCGAGCGCCAGCACCACCAGGCCGATGCGGATGGCCAGCGGCGGCGGCGCCAGGTTGACCGATTCACCGATCACCAGCAGCGGCCAGTGCCACAGGTACCAGCCGTAGGACACCAGCCCCAGGCTCACGAACAGGGGGAACTTGAGCAGCTTGGTCGCGAGCGTCTCCGAGCCGCAGCCGGCCCACACCAGGGCGATCGCCGCGGCGCACGGCACCAAGGCCGTCGTGTTGGGGTAGCCGACCGTCGAGAGCGGGAAGAGGACCGCGTAGACCACGATCGCCAGCCCGACGACCCCGAGGATCTCGCGGATCCACCGGGGCAGGGTCACCTTGGCGACGACCAGCGAGAGCGCGACACCGAGCAGGAACTCGTAGGCCCGTGACATCGGGAGGTAGTAGGCGGCCTGGGGGCTGGTGTCCGCCAGGGCGACGGCCAGGTAGATGGAGCCCGCGGTCAGGCCGAGGCAGGCGACCAGCAGGATCCGGCGTACGTCGAGGCGCAGCAGGCGTGAGAGGAGCACCGCGAGGATCAGCAGCACCGGCAGGAACAGGTAGAACTGCTCCTCGACCGAGAGCGACCAGGTGTGCAGGAGCACGCCGGTGCCGGGCTGGTGGGCGAAGTACTCCACCTCGCCGGAGATCTGCCAGAAGAAGATGTTGGACACGAAGCCGGCGGCCGCGGCCACCGAGCGCGCGGTCTCCTGCTGGGCCCCGACCGGGGTGAGCAGGAAGTAGCTCATCACGAGGACGCCGAGCAGCATCGTGATCTTGGCGGGGATCAGCCGCCGGGCGCGGCGGGCGTAGAACGAGCCCCACTTGATGGCGCCGTTGCGGTCGTACTCGTTGAGGAGCAGGTTGGTGATGACGAAGCCGGACAGCACGAAGAAGAGGTCGAGCCCGATGAACGTGCCCTCGAAGCCGGGCACCTTCGCGTGGTAGCCCATGACCCCGATCGCAGCGGCGCCGCGGATCCCGTCGATGTCGGGTCGGTAGTTGAACCTGGTGGACTTCGGGGCGTCGACGGACTCGACCGTCGTCTGACTCACCTCGTGCTCCCCATGACTCCCACGCGCAAAGTATGCGACGTCGGCCCTAGCCCCGGACACGATTGCCGGGATGCGGTACACGACACGGGTGTTCGGGGATGCTGTCTCGATGGCGAAGACACCCAGGACACCGACGTCACCGCTCAGGGAGGCTGAGGACCAGCTGAAGCGGTGGGCCCGGACGACCGACTTCCCCCAGCCGCTCCCCTGGGCCGAGCTGGAGGCCCACCTCGTGGCCCTGCCCACGCCCTCGCACCAGGAGCTGGAGCCGATCTTCCCGCCGGCCACGAGGCGTCGGCTCCTGCCGCTGCTGATCGTCGCCCCGCTGGCACTCGTCACCGTGGGGTCGTCCCTCGTGGCGCTGGGCTTCGTGGTGGCTCACGTCGTCGCAGGCGTGAGCTCCTCCGACGTGGGCCAGATCGCCCAGGTCGCCGTCCTGGCCTCGATCATCATCACCGTCGTCCCGGTCGCGATGTGGGTGAGCACCAGGAGGCGGGGGGGCCTGCAGCTGCTCAGCTCCGCCGGGACCGCTGGGGTGTCGACGGTCAGCTTCGTCCTGCTCGGCCTCGAGGACCAGGTCGGGGTCTGGTCCACGATCCGCGTGATGACCGCCCTCGCCGTGGCCGGCGGCCTGGCCACCACCCTGTTCCTCCTCGTGCTCGCCAGGCCCGGACCCAGCCGGACCTGGTCGGAGCGCCTGGCGAGGCCGACCCTCGAGGACCTGTGGCTACGGGGGCAGCGGGCGTTGGTCCTCGAGGTCCTCGTGAAGCGAGGGCTGGTGAGCCGGTGGGACGTGTCCGACCTGATGGAGCTGCCCCGCGACACCTGGAAGCAGCTCGAGACACGACCGGACGGTCACGTCGTGCGACACCACCGATAGCGCCGCTCCCCGTTAGGGTCCGAGCATGCGAGCGCACGCCGATCCTCCGCGGCGGCGGCGCAACCCCTTCGGCTCCCGGCTGCTCGGCGCCGTGGACCAGTCCGGGCGCTCGCTGCGCATCCGGGTCCAGGTGCTGCTGACCCTGCTGCTGGTCACGACCAACCTGATCGGCGCCGGCCTGGTCTTCGTCATCTCCTCCTTCATGGTGCCGGCGCCCCGCCCCACCAGCTCCACGATCCTGGCCCTGGCCATCGCCGTGCCGGTCTACGTCGCGGCCGCCGTCCTGGTCGGCGCCACGCTCGGTACGGCGGCGACGCTGCGGGCCCTGCGCTGGGCCACCGCGGACCGGACGCCCGACCGGGCCGACCGCCTCAAGGCACTGCGGGTGCCGTTGCGCCTCACCCAGATGCAGGGGCTGCTCTGGCTCGGGGCGACGGTGCTCTTCACGCTGCTGGCCGTGATCCTGCAACCGGACCGCGCGGTGTCGACCGGGCTCACGGTCGGGATCACCGGACTGGTCGTGGCCGGCATCGCCTACCTGCTCGCGGAGTTCACCCTGCGCCCCATCTCGGCCAGGGCGCTGGCCGGCGAGGGCGACATCGACGGCCCGCGCGACCGGCCGCGCGGAGTCGGTGTGGGCGCCCGGATGGTCATCTTCTGGATGCTCGGCACCGCGGCTCCGGTGGTCGGGGCGGCGTTGGCCGCGCTCCTCGCCCTGACCGACGACCAGACCTCGCTGGAGCGGCTCGCGGTCATCACGCTGGTGCTGTGCGGCGTCGTGCTGACCTTCGGGCTGCTGACCACGGTCCTCAACGCCCGCTCGGTCGTCGCCCCGATCCTCTCGGTGCGCGACGCGCTCCTCGACGTCGAGCAGGGTCGCTTCGACCGTGAGGTCGTCGTCTACGACGGCACCGAGCTCGGGCTGCTGCAGAGCGGCTTCAACCGGATGGTGCAGGGACTGCGCGAGCGCGAGCACATCCGGGACGTCTTCGGCCGGCACGTCGGCCGCGAGGTGGCCGAGGCCGCCTCGTCGGGGCAGGTCGAGCTGGGCGGTGAGACCCGGGTGGTGTCGGTGGTCTTCGTCGACCTGGTGGGCTCGACGACCTACGCCAACGAGCACTCCCCGGCCGAGGTCGTGGCAGTGCTGAACCGGTTCTTCGGGATCGTGGTCGACGAGGTGGACCGGCACCACGGGCTGGTCAACAAGTTCATCGGCGACGCCGTGCTCGCGATCTTCGGCGCGCCCGTCGAGCTCCCCGACCATGCCGGCGCAGCCCTCTCCGCCGCCCGGGCGATGGCCGCGCGGCTGGCGGTCGACGTGCCGGAGATCGGGGCCGGCATCGGGATCGCGACCGGGGAGGTCGTGGCCGGCAACGTGGGCCACCGCGAGCGCTTCGAGTACACCGTCATCGGCGACGCGGTGAACTCCGCGGCGCGACTGACCGAGCTGGCCAAGGAGGTCGACGGCATGGTGCTGGCCACCTGGGAGAGCGTCGAGTCCGCTGGGTCCGACGAGGCGCAGCACTGGCAGCGTGACGGCAGCACCGTCCTGCGGGGCCGGGCGGGCGCAACCGATCTCGCCGTACCCGGGTGAAAGCAGGACGCCAGGGTGCGCAGGTGGCATGCTCGAGGTCTGAGGGTCGCGGCCGCGACCCGGGTTGGGGGACCCCATGGCTGTCGTGCTGGTCGCCGACGACGACGCTGACATCTGCTTCCTCCTCGAGCTGCACCTGACGAAGTCCGGCCACGACGTGGTCGCGGCGGCCAACGGGGCGATCGCCCTCGAGAGGCACGCCGAGCGCGACATCGACGTCGCCGTCCTCGACGTGTCGATGCCCGACAAGTCGGGCCTGGACGTCGTCCGCGAGATCCGCAGCGGCACCAAGCACCCGGACATGCCGATCGTCCTGCTCACCGCCCTGGCCCACCCGCACGACCGCGAGCGCGGGCTGCAGGCCGGCGCGGACGACTACGTGACCAAGCCGTTCAGCCTCAAGGGGCTCGTCGTGCTGGTCGAGCGGCTCCTCGCCGAGGCCTCCGCCCGCACTGCCTGAGACCCCGTCACCAGCGGTCGTGCACCTCGGCGCGGATCCACGCGTCGTAGAGGTCCTGCACCCCGGCGAGGAAGTCGTCGCTGAGCGGCCCCACCTCGCCGGCGGCGGCGTTGGCGCGGGCCTGGTCGGTGTTGCGCGCACCGGGGATGACCGTGGTGACGCCGGGCTGCTGCCAGACCCAGGCGATCGCGGCCTGGGCCGGGCTCACGTCGGCGGGAGCATGGGCGGCGACCAGCCGTCCGAAGTCCTGCGCCGCCTGGACGCCGGTCTCGAAGTCGACGCCCGCGAAGGTCTCGCCGACGTCGAAGGCGCTGCCGTCGCGGTTGTAGGTGCGGTGGTCGTCGTCCGCGAACGTCGTGGTGCGGTCGTAACGACCCGAGAGCAGCCCGGAGGCGAGAGGGACGCGCGCGATGATCCCGACCCCGGCCGCGCCGGCCGCCGGCAGCACCTCCTCGAGGGGCTTGAGCCGGAATGCGTTGAGGATGATCTGGACCGATGCGACGCCCGGGCGCGCGATGGCGCTGAGCGCCTGGGCAGCGGTCTCGACGCTGACGCCGTAGGCGGCGATCGCGCCGTCCGCCACGAGCGCGTCGAGGGCCTCGTAGGTGCGGTCGTCGTCGATGGTCGCCGACGGCGGGCAGTGCAGCTGCACCAGGTCGAGGGTGTCGACACCGAGGTTGCGTCGCGAGCGGTCGACCCACTGGCGGAAGTTGGCGGCGACATAGCTCTCCGGCACCTGCTCGGCACGGCGACCCATCTTGGTCGCGACGGTGAGACCGGCGTCCGGGTGGGCGGCGAGGAAGCGTCCGACGATCTGCTCGCTGCGGCCGTCGCCGTAGACGTCGGCGGTGTCGTAGAACGTCACTCCAGCCTCGGCAGAGGTCTCGAGCACGTCGCGGGCGTCGCTCTCGGACACCTCGCCCCAGTCGGCACCGAGCTGCCAGGTGCCGAGGCCGACGACGGAGGCGGGACGGGTCACCAGGGTGCGCTGTTCCATGCCCCGAACCCTAGGAGACGTGGCCTACTCGACGACCGCCATGGTGGCGCCGAGGCCGATCATCATCGTGCCGCCCGCCACCCCGAGGGCGTCGAGCCGCTCGGGACGCCGCGCGAACCACTCACGGGCCTTGCCCGCGGCCACGGCCCACACGCTGTCGGACGCCACCGCCAGCAGGCAGAACACCAGGCCGAGCAGGACCACCTGGAGCCCCGCGCTGCCGGCTGCGTCGTTGACGAAGTGGGGCAGGAACGCCACGAAGAACACCAGGGTCTTGGGGTTGGTCAGCCCGACGGTGACACCGATGCGCAGCGAACGGCTGGCCCTGGTGCGGACCTCGTGGCCCGAGATCGCCCCGCTCTCCAGCCCCACGAGCGCCGCGCGGGCGTCGCCCCGGTGCCGGATCGACTGCACGCCCAACCACACGACGTACGCCGCGCCGACGAGCTTGAGGACGGTGTAGGCGGACGCGGACGCGGCCACGACCGCGCCGAGACCCACGGCGATGAGGACGATCTGCACCAGGATGCCGAGCGCGTTGCCGACCACCGAGAGCAGGGCGTCACGCCGCCCGACGGTGAGGGCGCGGCCGATCGTGAACAGCAGGCTCGGGCCGGGCACCTGGATGAACAACGCGCTCGCGACGATGAACGCGAGCCACGCACTGGCGGTGGGTGAGGGCAGGTCCATCTCAGGGCTCCGTCGCGTCGCTGCGCGGGACGACCAGGATCTTGGCGTGCCGATCGGGTTCGGCGAGCGCGGTGAAGGCAGCCTCGACGCCCCCGAGACCGACGGCGCCGGTCAGCAGCGGGGTCGGGTCGACGGTGCCCTCGCCCAGCAGGTGCAGCGCGTCGTGGAAGTCGCGGGGCGTGTAGCCCAGCACGAAGCGCAGGTCGATCTCCTTGTTGATGGCGATCGCGGGACGGAACTGGTCGGTGCCCATGCAGACCCCGACCACCACCACCCGGGAGTAGAGGGGCGCGGACGCCACGACCTGACCGATGATCCCGGGCACCCCGACGCACTCGAACACGACGGGACCCGACGGCGTCGCACCGGCTGCCTCGACGGCGTGCATGACCTTCGCCCACGGCAGCAACGGCACCGCCCGCAGCTTCTCCATGGTGCCGACCGCGAGCTCGAGGAGGCCCGACGCCGTGACGTAGCGGTCCTCGAAGGAGGTGTAGGGCGACTCGACCGCCGGGTCCACGACGACGTCGGCACCCACCGCGGTGGCGAGCGCGCGGCGGCCGGCGGAGAAGTCGCTGGCGACCACGGTGCGCACACCGGTCGCCTTGAGCATCGCGATCACGGCCAGACCGATCGGTCCGCACCCGATGACGAAGGCGACCTGACGCTTGCCGACCTGGCCGCGGCGTACGGCGTGGAGGGCGACGGCCATCGGCTCGGTCAGCGCGGCGGCGTGGGGGTCGAGACCGTTGGGGACCGCGAAGGCGAGCGCGTCCTGGACGACGACCTGCTCGGCGTAGGCCCCGGGCGCGAGGGCCGAGAGCCCGGTCGTGTGCACGCCACCGGCGTTGCGCAGCAGCGGCAGCGCGACGACCCGCGTCCCCGACTTGAGCCGGCTGCGGGTGCGCGGCCCCTGGTCGACGACCTCGCCGCAGAACTCGTGACCCATCACGACCGTCTCGTCGGAGCGCATGAAGGCGTCGTAGCCGGACTCCGCGGCGTCCTGCGCCATGTCGTCGCAGTGGTGGCGGGCGTGGAGGTCGGAGCCGCAGATCCCGCACGCCAGCACGTCGAGCAGCAGCTGACCGCGCGCGGGCTGCGGGTCGGGCACGTCGGCGACGTCGAGGACGCCGCCCTGGCAGGTCACGGCCAACATGTGCGGCAGGCTACCCCCGGCCGACGCCCGGGGTGACCGGCGCACGGCTGACGGGCAGCTGGGCGGCTGGGCGGCTGGGCAGCTGGGCAGCTGGGCAGATGGGGCGACGTACTTCCCCGGGTGACACGCCACCCACCACGGGGTGCACGCCGAGGGAGGTGGCGGTTCGTCTGCATACCTTGATGGAGCGGACGGCTCGACGCCCGGCGTCCGGCACCTGGGTCAGAGCGTGACGAGCGCGTCCTCGAGCTCGGCGTGGCCGCGGACCACGTGCGTGGTGAGCCGGACCAGGGTCACCTGGTCGGGCACGTCACCCCGGCGCGCGGCCTGCTCGATCGCCTCGCAGGCCTCGGCGACCGCGCTGAGACCCAGGTTGCCCGCGGAGCCGCGCAGGGCGTGGGCCTCGTCGACGACCTCACCGGGTCGCCCCGCCCGTGCCGCGTCGGTGAGGGTCTGGACCGCGACCTCGGAGCCGGAGAGGAAGCGGCCGACCATGGCGCGCAGCAGGTCCGCGACGATGCCCTCCTCGGCGAGCTGGGTGAGCCGGCCCTGGACCGTGGCGGGGACCCGCGTCACCTCGGCCCGGTCGTCGCCCGAGGCGTCCGCACCTGTCTCGGGCAGCCAGCGCGCGAGCGTCTCCGCGAGGACCGCGGTGTCGACGGGCTTGGTGAGGAAGTCGTCCATCCCGGCCTCGAGGCACCGGTCGCGCTCGTCGGCGACCGCGGCGGCCGTCATGGCGATGATCGGGATGCGCGGCTGGCCCACCTGCATGGCCCGGATCGCGCGGCTCGCGTCGTAGCCGTCCATGACCGGCATCTGGCAGTCCATCAGGATCGCGTCGAAGCCGGCCGGGTCGTCGGCGAGAGCGGCGACGCCCAGCGCACCGTTGCCGGCCAGCACCACGTCGTAGCCCAACCCCCGCAGGAGCCCCTCCGCGACGAGCTGGTTGACCGGGTTGTCCTCGACGACCAGGAGCCGGCGGCCGCTGCGGGCCTCGACGGCGGCCCCCTCGCGCGCGACCGGGAGGGCCGCGCCGGGACGCCCGCTCGCGAGCACCTCGAGCAGCCGCGAGGGCAGCACCGGCTTGCTGAGGAACTGGTCGATCCCCACCTCGGAGAGCCACTCCGCGGTGGGCTCCAGCCCCGAGGAGAGCAGGGCCAGGCGCGTCACGTCGTGGCGCGGCTCCGCGCGCACGATCCTCGCCAGCTGCTCACCGTCGACGCCGGGCATCATGTGGTCCAGCAGCACCACCTCGTAGGGCGCCCCGCGCTGGACCGAGGAGTCGATCTCCACCAGCGCCTCGTAGACCGAGCTGGTCACCGTGGCCTCGACGTCCCAGGCACTGAGCTGCTCGCGCAGGATGAAGCGGTTGGTCTCGTTGTCGTCGACCACGAGGACGCGCATCCCGGCGATGGCCTCGGTGCGGCGCTCGTCGGTCTCCACCCCGTCCCCGCGCGGCGGACCCACGGTCGCGGTGAACCAGAACCGGCTGCCGTGCCCCAGCACGCTGTCGACGTCGATCTCGCCGCCCATCGCCGTGACGATCCGACGGCTGATGGCCAGGCCCAGCCCGGTGCCGCCGTACTGCCGGGTCGTGGAGCTGTCGGCCTGGGAGAACGACTCGAAGAGGCGGGGGCGCACCTCGTCGGAGATGCCCACGCCGGTGTCGCGCACCTCGACGTGCAGACCGCTGGCGCCGTGCGCGGTGGCCCGCACCGACACCTCGCCCTCGGCGGTGAACTTGATGGCGTTGGAGACCAGGTTGGTGACGACCTGGCCGAAGCGCACCGGATCCCCGTTGACCAGGGCCGGCACGTCGGGGGCGCTCGAGACCACGAGCTCCAGCGCCTTGCTGCGGGCCCGGTCTGCCACCAGCATCACGCTCTGCTCGATGACCTCACGCGGGTCGAAGTCGACCTCCTCGAGGTCCATCCGTCCGGCCTCGATCTTGGAGAGGTCGAGGATGTCGTTGACCAGCGCGAGGAGCGTGCGACCGGCCTGGTCGACGCCGTCCGCGAGCCGTTGCTGGTGGGCCGTCAGGTCGGTGCGGCGCAACAGCTCGCTGAGCCCGATGACACCGTTGAGCGGGGTGCGGATCTCGTGGCTCATCGTCGCCAGGAAGTCCGACTTGGCCCGCGACGCGCTCAGTGCCCCGTCCCGCGCGGCAGCCAGGTCCTGGGCCACCCACTCCCGCTCGGCGACGTGGGCCAGGAAGCGGAGCATCTGCTCGAAGACCATGACCTCGGAGCGCGGGGGCGTCTCCGCGTGGAGGCTGTCGACGACGACCACGGTGGCGAGCCGGCCGTCCCAGACGACCGGTCCGGCCACCAGGACCGTGCCCTCCGGCGAGGTCGACAGCACGGTCGTCCGCTCGCGGGCTGCGCGCCGGGCCAGCTCGCGCGCCGCCTGACCCATGCCGTCGCCCGGGTCGGCCCACGCCACGTCGATGTGCACCAGCCCGTCGTCCTCGGCGCCACCGGGTGCCGAGACCAGCACCACCGGCCACGGGGCGTGCTGGCGCACCTCCTCGTGGGCCACGGCGAGCACCTCGTGCAGCGTGGTCGCCTCGTTGGCCGCGGCCGCCATGGCGCTGAGGAAGGCGAGCGCCTGCTCGCTCTCCTTGGTCTCGGTGATGTCCTGCACGGTGCCCCGCACCCGCTCCTGGGCGCCGTCGGCGGCCCGGGTGACCACCCCGCGGGCCCGCACCCAGGTCGGCGCTCGACCTCCGACGTCCAACCGGGCCACGAAGTCGAGGGCGTCGTGGCTCGTGAGCATCTCGGCGAAGGCCGCGGCGCCGGCCGCCCGGTCCACCGGGTGCAGCCGGGCGAAGAACCTCTCCGGGGACCCGTCGAACGCGACCGGGTCGAGGCCGCACAGGCGGAAGGTCTCCGCCGAGCAGGTCACTCTCCACGTCAGGAGGTCGAGCTCCCAGCTGCCGATCCGAGCGATGGCCTGCGCCTCGGAGAGCCGCTCCTCACGGTCCTCGACCTCCTCCAGCAGCCGTCGGTGCTCGGAGTGGTCCGAGACGCGGTGCAGCCACCCCTGGAAGCGACCCTCCTCGACCAGCGGCGCGCAGCCCACGAGCGCCCAGAACTCCGTGCCGTCCGCGCGGCGCACGCAGCACTGCAGGTCGGGCAGGTCGGGCAGGTCGGGGCTGGCAGGGCTGACGCCGGCCGACGACCCCAGCCGCCGCGCGAAGGCGATGCTGTCGGGGCCGTGAGGACCATCGGGGCCGTCGAGGGCGTCGTAGACGCTCATCGTCGCCAGGACCGCGGGCTCGACCGCGAGCATCGCCGCCATCCGGGCATTCGCCCAGAGGGTGCGACCCTCGGCGTCGAGCAGCCAGAGACCCTCCGGCAGGGCCTGCAGGATCGAGCGCGCGAGAGTCGTCGAGACGTCGCTGTCGCCGTGCCCTCCCAAGCCCATCAGGCCATCCTCACCCAGACGCGGCGACGGTGGCCCCGATTTGCAGACTTGCCCTCGCTCCAGGACAGGGTCGGCGGAGCCAGGCGCACAGCTAGGGCACCGGCAGGAGCTCCCCCGCGTGGACCTCGGTGACGCACCCGGTGTCGGCCGGGTCGGGCATGGTGATGCGCACCGTGTCGACGATCCCCGCGTGCACGAGCTGGGTGGAGCTCATGCCCTCGGGGATGTCGAAGCGCTGCGTGACCCCGTCGACCTCGACCCGCACCTCGCCCCCGGTGCCGGAGAACATGTCGACCTGCACGCCCCACTCGTAGGCGAAGAGCGCCTGGACGATCTCGACCTCCACCGGGGCGCCCTGCGCGAGGACGTAGCCGCAGCTCGGCTGGGGTCCGACGGTGCTCACGATCGACCGGGTGACCATCGCCGGCACCAGGCGCCCTGCCGGGTCGACGACCTGGAGGGGTGCGCCGGGGGCGCCGAACCGGGCCTGCGTGTCGAGCGACGCGGTCATCCGGGAGAGCAGCCCCTCCTCGGGGTAGTAGCTGGCGGTGAACACCTCCTCCGGCGGGCGCGCGTCGACGACGCTGGTCCCGGGTGGAGCCGCGAGCAGGTCGCTGCGCAGGCCCTCGACCCAGTGGCGCGCCGGGTTGGGCCCGATGCGATCCCAGTGCGCCAGGTTGCCCGCCACGAGGGAGACCACGGCCGCCAGCGCGAGGACCGCACCCGCTGCTCGCCGCACCGGGACCGGCACCGATCCCGGGTCGAGGCGCCACCGGAATGCCTCTGTCCCGGCCTCCTCCTCGACCCGCGTCGGGCAGATCAGCAACGACGCGGCGAGCACGGACACCGGCAGCAGGTCGGTGAAGTAGCGGTCCTCGTAGAGCGCGTAGGGCCCGAGCACGGCGTACTTGATGCTGAAGAGGATCAGGAACGACGCGACGAACGCATAGCCGAGCGTCATCAGCACCGGCACCCAGCCCCGGCGACGGAGCACCACGCCCGCGACCATCAGCACCAGCGTGAGCCCGGCGAGGCTGCCCGACAGCAGGAGCGGGGGCCGGTGCTCCAGGTCGTTGACGATCGGGATCGAGCCCCAGGGGCCGCCGTAGAGCGCCGGCACCGCGAGGTCACGCAGGACGCCCAGCGCGTAGTCGAGCAGGTGCAGCACCCGCACGGGGAACGAGTAGGAGCCCTCGTCGACCCAGGTGACCGGCGCGGCGACCGGTCCGTCGCGCAGTGCCGCATAGCCGGCGAGGTACGCCGTGGTCACGGCGCCGAGCGCCACCAGCAGGCGTCGATGGCCCAGCAGCCGGCGACCGAGGAGGAAGAGCAGCACCCCGCCCACGGGCACCAGCATCAGCAGCGCCTTCTCCCAGAGCAGCAGCGCCACGACGTAGCTCGCGACCAGCCACCACCCGGCCCGGGACCGCCCGGCGGCGACCCGCGCGGCCTGCTGGACCGCGACCCCGGTGAGCAGCAGCAGCGGCAGGACCTGGACGGCCGAGGCCCAGAACGCGCTCGGCCACAGCGTCAACGGGCTCAGCGAGAGGATCGCGAGCGGCACGAGCTGGCGCAGCCGAGGGCCGAAGAGCTCGTGCAGCGCGAGGCCCCAGGTCACCACGGCGCCGACCGAGAGCAGTCCCACGACGGCCACGGCGGCACCGAAGGACATCGGGAAGAGGTGCGTGAGCACCCACATCAGCAGGAACTCGCCGGGCATGACGTGGCCGTTGTAGTCCTGGAGCAGGTAGTCGACCAAGCCGTAGGTCTGGACCCGGTCGAGGTAGATCCAGTCGTCGATGATCCAGGTCTGCTGACCGGCCACCCACACGTGCCAGGCACCGGTCAGGAGGGCGATCAGCCCCACGCCGACGACGAACCAGCCCCTGCGCCCCAAGATCACCCCCGCAAACTACGGGACGGCTCCGACCGGGGGTGCATGATGGCGCCATGGCCGAAACACGCGCGGGCACCGTCGCGCAGCCCCAGGACCTCGTCGATGTCGCCCACCTCGTGACGGCCTACTACACCCAGGCACCGGACCCCGAGGACGTCGACCAGCAGGTCGCCTTCGGGACCAGCGGCCACCGCGGCACCAGCCTGCGCACGTCCTTCAACGAGCACCACATCCTCGCGACGACGCAAGCCATCTGCGACTACCGCAAGGAGCAGGGCTACGACGGCCCGCTCTTCATCGGGCGCGACACCCACGGCCTGTCCGAGCCTGCCTGGGCCACGGCCCTGGAGGTCCTGGTCGCCAACGACGTCACCGTCCTGGTCGACGCCGACGACCGCTACACCCCCACGCCCGCGGTCTCCCACGCGAT
The DNA here is from genome assembly GCA_963827195.1 of uncultured Actinomycetota bacterium. Lineage (GTDB taxonomy): Bacteria > Actinomycetota > Actinomycetes > Propionibacteriales > Nocardioidaceae > Nocardioides. The sequence continues at coordinate 176,372 of CAWGZT010000006.1, read as the reverse complement.
CCTGCGCGCCAACCTCGGCACGTCGCCCTCCGGCGCCGGCCTGGCGGACGGCATCGTCGTCACCCCCTCGCACAACCCGCCCAGCGACGGCGGCTTCAAGTACAACCCGCCCCACGGCGGTCCCGCCGACTCCGACGCGACCTCGGTCATCGCGGCGCGGGCCAACGCCCTGATCGCCGCCGGCCTGGAGGGCGTACGACGGGTCCCGTTCGCGCGGGCCCGGGCCGCGGCCGCGTCCTACGACTTCCTCGGCACCTACGTCGACGACCTCCCGGCGGTGCTCGACCTCGACGCCGTCCGCGAGGCCGGGGTGCGGATCGGCGCAGACCCGCTCGGCGGGGCCAGCGTGGACTACTGGGCGGCGATCGCCGAGCGGCACCGTCTCGACCTCACCGTCGTCAACCCGCTGGTGGACCCGACGTGGCGCTTCATGACGCTCGACTGGGACGAGAAGATCCGGATGGACTGCTCCTCGCCCCACGCGATGGCCTCGCTGATCGAGCGCAAGGACGCCTTCGACATCGCCACGGGCAACGACGCCGACTCCGACCGCCACGGCATCGTCACCCCCGACGGTGGGCTGATGAACCCCAACCACTTCCTGGCCGTCGCGATCGGCTACCTCTTCGGCGGCGCTCGCCCCGGCTGGCCCGGCAGCGCCCGCATCGGCAAGACGCTGGTCTCCTCCTCGATGATCGACCGGGTCGCCGCGTCGCTGGGCAAGCCGATGGTGGAGGTGCCGGTCGGCTTCAAGTGGTTCGTGCCGGGCCTGATCGACGGCTCGTTCGGCTTCGGCGGCGAGGAGTCCGCGGGGGCGTCGTTCCTGCGCAAGGACGGCACCACCTGGACCACCGACAAGGACGGCATCATCCTGGCGCTGCTGGCCTCCGAGATCCTCGCGACGACCGGCAGGAGCCCCAGCGCCCACTACGCCGACCTGGTCGCGGAGCACGGGGACCCGGCCTACGCGCGCATCGACGCGCCCGCCGACCGCGCCCAGAAGGCCAAGCTCGCCGCGCTCTCCCCCGACGACGTGCGCGCCACGACGCTCGCCGGGGAGGAGATCACCGCCAAGCTCACCGAGGCTCCCGGCAACGGCGCCAAGATCGGTGGTCTCAAGGTGACCACGGCCTCCGCGTGGTTCGCGGCCCGTCCCTCGGGCACCGAGGACGTCTACAAGATCTACGCCGAGTCCTTCCAGGGGCCCGAGCACCTGGGCCGTGTCCAGGCCGAGGCCCGCGACGTGGTCACCGCGGCGCTGGGCTAGGGAAGCCGGTGCCCCATGCCCCGGACCTGTGGAACCTGACCCTGCAGCACTCCCCGATCGGCATGGCCCTGGTGGGGTGCGACGGGCGGTTGCTGCGGGTCAACCCCGCCCTCACCGACATGCTCGGCTACGACGCCCCGGAGCTGATGGCCCGGGGCTTCCAGGACATCACCCACCCCGACGACCTCGCCGTCGACCTCGCGCTGGTGGCACAGTGCCTGACCGGGGAGATCGACTCCTACCGGCTGCGCAAGCGCTACGTGCACGCGCAGGGCCGGGTGGTCTGGGGCGACCTGTCGGCGGCGCTGGAGCGCGACCGCGACGGCGAACCCCTCCACTTCATCTCCCAGATCCTGGACGTGACCGAGCACCAGGAGGCCGCCGAGCGGCTCGAGGCGGCGAACTCCGACCTCGAACGCGAGCGGCAGGCCCTGCAGGCGATCTTCGAGACCGTCGCCGTCGGGCTGTTGCTGATCGGGGAGGACGGGCGCTACGAGCGCACCAACATCCTGCACCAGCAGGCGATGGCGGTCGCGTTCCCCGAGGGGCACGACGGGGAGGCCGGCCAGCTCGGGGAGGTCTACCACCTCGACGGACGCACGCCATTGAGCAAGGAGGAGATGCCCTCCTTCCGAGCACTCCAGGGCGAGGAGTTCGACGACTACACCTTCTGGGCGGGTGCCGACCCGGCACGTCGCTCGGCCTTCTCGACCTCGGCCCGCCAGGTGCGCAGCGCGTCAGGGGAGAAGATCGGCGCGACCCTCGCCTACCAGGACGTCACCGACCTGCTCCTCGCCCTGCAGGTCAAGGACGACTTCGTGGCGTCGGTCTCCCACGAGCTGCGCACGCCGCTCACCTCGGTCCTCGGCTACATCGAGATCCTCGCCGAACGCTCCGACCTGCCACCCGACGTGACCGCGCAGCTGCACATCACCCGTCGCAACGCAGTCCGCCTGCTGACGCTGGTCTCGGACCTGCTCCACATCGGTCAGAGCAACGCGGGTCCCCTGCAGCTCCATCGCACGCACGTCGACCTGTCCTGGGTCGCTCGTGAGGTGGTCGAGGCGGTGGACCTCTCCTCCTCGGGGTCGTCCGTGACGCTCGAGCTGGTCGCCCCGGAGTGCCTGGTCGCATCGCTCGACGAGCAGCGCCTGCGCCAGGTGCTCGACAACCTCGTCGGCAACGCCGTGAAGTACACCGAGCCGGGAGGCCTCGTCACCGTGACCCTCCGTCAGGCGCCCGGTGCGGACACCCAGGGCGGGATGGTCGAGATCGAGGTCCGCGACACGGGCCTCGGCATCGGCCCGGACGAGGTGGACCGGGTCTTCGAGCGCTTCGTCCGCGGCGGAGCCGCCCTGGACCGCCACATCCCCGGCACGGGTCTCGGACTGGTCATCGTGAGGTCCATCGTCGAGGCGCACGGTGGGGACGTGACGGTCCACAGCGAGGTCGGCCTCGGCAGCACCTTCCTGGTCAGGCTGCCGGCAGGGTGATGGTGAACGTCGTGCCGTCACCGGGGCGCGAGCGGACCTCGACCGAGCCCTGGTGACGCTCCACGATGGTCGCCACGATCGCGAGACCCAGCCCGGTGCCGGGCTCACGCAGCGCAGCGGGGTTGCTCGTGCGGAAGAACGGGTGGAAGAGGCCCACCTGGTCCTCCTCGGAGATGCCGAGACCGTCGTCGGCGACGTGCAGCAGCACCGTGGTGCCGCGGCGGACGGCCCCGACGGTGACGGTGCCCCCCGGGGCGGTGTACTTCACCGCGTTGCTGACCAGGTTGCCGACCAGCCGGTCGAGCTCGCCGGGGTCGCCGGGGACGACGAGGTCGCCCGGCGGGAGGTCGACGACGACGCTCAGCTCCTTGGCCGTCGCCGCCGAGCCGATCAGCCCCACGATGTCGCCGGCCACCCGGCGCAGGTCGACCGGGACCCGCACCAGGGGGTGCTGCGGGTGGCTGACCCGGGCGAGGAGCAGCAGGTCGTCGACCACCTTCCGCATCCGGGTCGTCCCGCGCGTCATCGCCTCGCGGTAGCGGGTGGCCGGCTCTCCCAGGTCCAGGTCGTCGAGGAGCTCGAGGTTGCCCGAGATGACGGTGAGGGGGGTGCGCAGCTCGTGGGAGAGCGTGGCGATGAGCTGGCTGCGGTAGTCGTCGAGCTGCTGGAGCTCGGCGACCAGGGCCCGCTCGCGCGCCAGCCCGCGGGCGGTCATCAGCGCGGCACCGAGGTCGTGGCCGATCTGCAGGGCGGAGTCCACCTCGCCGGTGGACCAGGCCGGGTCCGCGGCCCGTCGCGTGAGCACCAGGAAACCGAGGCACTCCGAGCCGACCCCGAGCGGGACACCCAGGGCGCGGGACAGACCGAGCTCGCTCAGCTGGTGGCGTGCCGCCGCGGCGAGCGACGCGAGCCCCTCGGAGGCGTCCCCCTCCTCGTCGTCACCGAGCACGAGCACCCGCTGCTCGGCCCACAGGCGTGGGGCGATGGTGTGCGCGAGCTCCACCGTGCTCTGCTGCAGCTCCACCACGGCTCCGTCGTGGGTGCGGGCGGACCCGTGGTCGTCACCCTCGGGCTCGAGCAGGCGGATCCAGGTGCCGCTGGCCCCGAAGCCCTCGACCAACGGGCGGTGGGTGTGGTGCAGGACCGCCTCCAGCGAGGCCTGGTCGGGCATCGCGGCCGCGCGGACGAGCCGGCGGGCCGACTCGGCCATGGCCACCCGGCGTACGAGCTCCTCGCGCTCGAAGGTGGTGAGCACGGCCCGCTCGGCCTGCTCGGCATAGCGCTCGAGCAACCCGCGCTGCACGTCGTCGGGTCGCATCCCGGACACCGGCCGGTCCACGGAGAGCACGCCCACCAGCCGGCCGTCGTCGTCGGTGAGCACCGCCAGCATCACGTCGTTCGGGCGCCAGGCGTCGGGGCCCTGACCGCCGGCGACCCCGAAGTCCACCCAGTGGCCCTCGAGCGCCTCGACGTCGTAGTCCTCGGCGGCCAGGAACCGCAGCCGACCGGACGCCTCCGCCTGCTCGAGGACGGGGTCGAGCACGCCGACCGGGTCGGGCTCCTCGAGGTAGGCGCGGAACTCCTCGGGGCCGGTGTAGGCGACCGTCACGAGCTGGTCGCCGAGCACCACGGACAGGGCCGCCACCTCGAAGCCGATCATCTCGGCCACCGAGTGCACCATCAGCTGCAGCACCGCGCGCGCCGAGGAGTCGGACCATCCCTGGTCCCCGTCGCCCCTCATGCCGCGTCCCTCATCTCCACGGATTGTGGTGCACGAAGGGTCCTGCCGTCCCGGGATCCGACGAGGTCGGCGGCCCCGCGCTCAGCGGGTCAGGATCTCCCGGAACGACGCGCTCGACCAGCCGTCGCCCGAGCCGGCCGGCAGCGGCGGCAGGTTGCGACCGCCCGTGGCGACACCGCCTCGCGCACCGGCGTAGGTGAGCCACGTCTGCGTGCGTGTCCGACCCTGGCCGGGGACACGGTAGTCACAGACCCCGTCGGGGAAGACCTGCTGGAGGGTCGCCCACTGGGCATCGCTGGGGGGCAGCAGCAGGAAGTCGTAGTCGCTGCGCTCGAGCGGACGGAGCCGACAGGCCAGCCGGTCGTTGAACACGTCGTCACCGGCCATCTCGCGTGGGGTGCTGAGCCGCAGCTGCAGGGGCTCCGGCAGCACGCAGTCGACCTCGTCGTCCTGGCCCTCGACCTCGCCGATGCCCGGCACGTTGGAGCAGCGGTCGGTGAGGTCGTCGGGCTTGTCCACCACGATCTTGCGGGCCAGCGGCAGCGCCCGTCGGTCGCGCTCGACCGCCCGCAGCCACCGGTCCATCTCGGTCAGGGCCTCGTTGGCCCAGCCCGGGTCACCGATCAGCGGGGTCACCCCGAACCACATCACCCGGTTGTCGGTGTGGCCCTGGTCGCGCAGCAGCCGCTCCTCGGTCCAGAACGCGTGGGCGTAGTCGTGGGCGATGCCCGGGTCGGGTCCGCCGAAGTTGAGGATCGCCACCTCGTCGAGGTTCTCCGCCTCGTTGACCAGGCCGGTGCGGTAGGCACGGCGCACCGACGCCGGGTCACCCGGCGTACGACGGTCCATCCGCTCGGAGTCGACGGTGAGACCGCCGACCGCCTGGTTGAGGTCGACGAACTGCGCCAGCGTGATGCGGCCGGCCTTGAGGGTCTCCAGGCCGTACTGGATGCCGGCGTTCGCGAGCGGGACGCCGGCGAAGCCTCGCCCGGCGGCCTTCTCCTGCGCGGTCCACACCGAGGCGGGGCGGGGCCCGAGGAGGTTCACCATGATGTCGAGCACCGAGCAGCGGACCCCACCGGGGTTGGTCTCGGAGTCGTAGCGGGTGGTGGGGTCGCCCGGTCGCGGCGCCTTGGTGCCGGAGCACTCGGACTCGGGGTTCAGCGCGGTCTTGAAGAGTCCCTCGTCGGCCACGACCGAGTTGAGGATCGAGATGTGGCCCTCGACGTCGGCCATCTGGGTCGGCAGCCAGGCCACGCCGGGCGCCCATTGCGACGGGTCCTCGAAGTAGCGGCGCATCAGGTTGTAGTCGGCGAACTGCGCGCCCGCCGAGAGGGTGTCGGGGTAGGAGCAGGTGGTGATCAGCCCCTGGTAGATCCCGGGGTAGGCGTTGGCGACCGTGTGCTGCGCGATCGAGCCGCCCGAGCAGCCGGTGCCGATGGTGTAGCGGATCAGCCCGTAGCGCTCGACGAAGCGCTCCTTGGCCATCATCAGCGACTCGGCCTGCATCGCGACGTTGCAGTTGTGGCCGGTGTTGTCCAGGGCCGTGGAGATGACCGAGAAACCCAGCCCCAGCGCGGTCACATAGCTCTGGGTGAAGCCCGGGGTGTCGGACGGGATGGTGCCGGAGTAGTCCTCCAGGGGCGGCTCGCCGGGCGCGTAGGCGGCCCCGCAGTTGCCGCCGTGGGTCATCAGCACCTTGTGGTTGAACTGCGGTTGCGGCGCCCACGGCTTCCACGGCTTGCCGAGCTGGACCAGCGTCAGGATCGTGTAGCGGTCACGGTCCTGGAAGCCGTCCTCACGGCGTACGACGAACGGCACGGTGACCCCGGTGTCGGTCGTGGTGGTCGCGACGTCGCTCGGCGGGGACTTCGGGTCGTAGGGCAGCAGCCCGCCCCGGAGGGGGTTGGAGGAGCGGTAGAGCAGCGAGTAGGACGCCGGCTCGTTGCACTGCGCGTCGCGCGCGGTGGCCTGGCACTGGTAGGGGCCCAGCTGGGGTCCCGAGAAGATCGGTCCGCCGGCCGGGTGGTTGGTGATCGTCACCCGGGTGGCGAACGCGCCGACCCGGGCCGTCAGCACGTTGCGACCGACCTCGAGCCCGGTCACGATGCCCTCGAAGCGACCGTTGGGGCGCAACGCGAAACGCTTGGTGATGTTGCGCTTGCCCAGGCTGACCCGCACCTTGCGCAGCGAGACGCCCCTGCCGGGCGACACCGCCACCCGGGCGTCACCCTCGGAGATGAGGTCGGCCCGGTTGGACAGCACCTTGATCGCCAGCGGCTTGCGCTGGACCCGCTCCCGGACGGGCGCCTGCACCGGCTCCACGGACGCCTGCGACTGCACCGCTGCCGGGGGTGCGAACGGCGCCGAGGCGGCGGGCGCCACCGGCGCGAGGACGAGCGGGAGCAGCAGGGTCGAGCCGAGCGCGACCAGACGACGAGACATGGGTGACCTCCTGAGGTGTCCCAGGTCTAACGCATCAGGGCCCCGACGGGTACGGCGTCCACGGCGGGGCGTGGGGAATTCCTCCTCATCGCGCCCCAGCGGGCCCGACCCCGGACCCTTGGACGCAGACGGACCCGGGTCACGCAGCCGCTCGGGCGGCTGCACGATCCCGGGTCCGCTGACCTCACCGTCGTACGACGGACGATCAGGCGGCTGCGGCCACCTGGGCCCGGCGGGCCTGCTGGGTCAGCCGGGCCTGGGCGGCACGGCGGACCTTGGGGCCCTTGGTGGTCATGGCCCAGAGCAGCTTGAGCTGCTGGGGGGCGTTCTTGACCGTGGTCTGCGACAGGAAGTCGTTGGGCAGCGAGAGCCGCACGACCTTGTGCCAGGCGCTCGCGACCTGCTGCGGCAGCGGAGCCATGTGGTAGCTCAGACCGTTGCGCTGGAAGATGTCCTGCACCTGGGGCGCGATCTCGGCGTAGCGGTTGCTCGGCAGGTCCGGGTAGAGGTGGTGCTCGATCTGGTGCGACAGGTTGCCGGTCATGAAGTGCATGGCCTTGGAGCCCGAGATGTTGGCGGAGCCGAGCATCTGGCGCAGGTACCACTCACCGCGGGTCTCGCCCTCGATCGAGGTGCGCTCGAAGGTCTCGACACCCTCGGGGAAGTGGCCGCACATGATGACCGAGTGGGTCCACACGTTGCGGACCAGGTTGGCCGTGAAGTTGGCTGCCAGGGTCGGCAGGAACGAGCCGGTGGGCAGCGCCATCAGCGGGTTGACGACGTAGTCCTTGGTCGCCTGGGCGCGGATCTTCTTCAGGGTCTGCTTGTAGCGCGCCTTGAACTCCGGGCTCTGGCGACGCTTCTCGCTGGCCAGGTTCTTGCCGAGCTCGAGGTCGTAGGCGGCGATGCCGTACTCGAAGAAGCAGGCGTTGATGAAGTTCCACACCGGCTGCGCGAGGTACATCGGGATCCAGCGCTGGTCCTCGTCGACACGCATGATGCCGTAGCCGAGGTCGTTGTCCTTGCCGACGACGTTCGTGTAGGTGTGGTGGAGCTCGTTGTGCGAGTGCTTCCACTGGTCGGAGGGGGTCGCGTTGTCCCACTCCCAGGTGGTCGAGTGGATCTTCGGGTCGCGCATCCAGTCCCACTGGCCGTGCATGACGTTGTGCCCGATCTCCATGTTCTCGACGATCTTCGCGACGCTCAGGCCGACGGTGCCGAGCACCCAGGCGGGCGGGAAGACGCTGGCGAGCAGGACGACGCGACTCGCGAGCTCGAGCTTGCGCTGGGCGTCGATGACCTTGCGGATGTAGGCCGCGTCGCTCTCGCCGCGCGTGTCGAGGACGGACTGGCGGATCGCGTCGAGCTCGACGCCGATGCGCTCGATCTCCTCGGCGCTCAGGTGGGCGATCGGGTTCTGCGACTCGGACTTCTTCTGGATGACGGTCATGTCGATCTCCTCAGGAGCTGATCGGTGGTCAGTGGTCGATGTGGCAGGCGCCGGCAGCGGCGCTGATGCAGGTCTGGATGATCACGCCGTCGCCGGGAGCGGCGACGGTGATCTCGCCGTTGCGGAGGTCACGCACGACGCCCTCGCGCAGCGGGAGCACGCAGCCGAAGCAGACGCCCATGCGGCACCCGCTGGGCATCAGGACGCCTCCGGCCTCGGCGGCGTCGAGGATCGGCGTGGAGCCGTCGCCCTCGACGGTCACGCCGGACGTGGTGAAGGTGACCGGGCCACCCTCGCCCTCCCCGGCACTCGGCAGGACGGCACTGCGGAAGCGCTCGATGTGCAGCGGCAGGTCGCGGGCGGTGTGGTGGGACTCGAGGGCGTCGAGCAGGCCCACCGGGCCGCAGGCGAACGTCGTGCGCTCGGCGAGGTCGGGCACGATCTGGTCGAGGTCGGCGACGTCGAGCATCCCGTCGGTGTCGGTGTGCAGCTCGACCAGGCGCAGGCGGCCGTCGGCGGCGTAGCGCCGCAGCTCGTCACCGAAGATGACCTCGGAGCGCGAGAGCGCCGAGTGCAGCAGGACGATGTCGGTCGCGACCGGCACGGCCTTGGAGAAGAGGTTGCGCAGCATCCCGATGACCGGGGTGACCCCGGAGCCGGCGGTGACGAGGAGCAGCTTGGCCGGCATCGGGTCGCCGAGCACGAAGTCGCCCTCGGCCTGGCCCAGGTGGACCATCTGGCCGGCCTTCGCGCGACGCACGAGGTGGTGGGACACCTTGCCGTCGGGGATCGCCTTGACGGTGATCGAGATGCAGCGGTCGGCGCGGGGGCCGTGGGTCAGGGAGTAGGTGCGCCACTGGCGAACCCCGTCGACGTCGACGCCGATGCGGAGGTACTGACCGGGCAGGTGCCCGGCCCAGTCCTTGCCGGGCAGGATCACGATGCTGGCCGAGTCGGCCGTCTCGGCGGTGACCGAGACGATGCGGCCGCGCAGGTCGGCGCCGGAGCGCAGCGGGTCGAAGATGTCGAGGACGTCGGCCGGCACCAGGGGCGTCACGGCTGCTCCGGCGAGCCGCACGAAGCGGTCGCGGAGCGAGCGGGAGCGAGGCGCGTCGGGGTCACCGGCGGTGCGCATCAGGGCTACGGAGGTCATGTCACTTACTCTCCTGCACGCCGGGGGGTAAAGTCCTGACCGAGCGACGTGAAGATCCACGTCACATTTGTTCACAGGAGACAAAAAGGTGTCAGAACCCGCCGCGAGCGAGGCGCGCGTCACTGTCGGGCACGATCTCCAGATCCCGCCCGCTGCGATCGCCGAGGTCCGCGCCCACCTGCCCGCGGTGGCCGAGGAGGTGGTGGCCGCGATCATCACCGAGGTCCCCAGCTATGCCGACGCGTTCGGCGGCCAGATGGGCGAGACCATCCGCGACGCCGTCCAGATCGCCCTGGGCGGCTTCCTCTCCCTGGCGGGCGGCAGCCCCGGCGCCGACCCCCGCACCCCGGCGGCACCGGCGGTGGAGGGCGCCTACCAGCTCGGCCGGGGCGAGGCCCGCGGCGGGCGCACGACCGACGCCCTGCTCTCGGCGTACCGGATCGGCGCACGCGTCTCCTGGCGGGAGATGTCGATGCAGGCGGTGCGCAGCGGGTTGTCGGCCGAGATGCTGGTGTCCTTCGCCGAGCTGGTCTTCGCCTACATCGACGAGCTGTCTGCCGCGAGCGTCGCGGGTCACACCGACGAGCTGGCCACCACGGGCCGCGTGCGTCAGCGGCTCCTCGAGCGCATCTCCCACCACCTGCTCGTCGGCTCGCCGCAGGCGACGGTGCTCAGCGCCGTCGAGCGCGCCGGGTGGCCGACACCCACGACGCTGACCGCGGTGATCCTCCCGGACTCGCAGGTGCGTCCGGTCCTGGCCGAGATCTCCCCGCAGACCCTCCAGGCCGAGACCGTCCCGACCGACGGGCCGGACCTCGACGACGTCGCGCTGCTGCTGGTGCCCGACGCGCACGGTCGCCGCCGGGCCGGGTTGCTGCGGGCACTCGATGGTCGCGGGGCCGTGACCGGGCCGGCGCGGCCGTGGCTCGAGGCACGGGCGTCCCACGAGCGGGCCCTGCGCGCGCACGCCCTCGACCTGGACGGCGACACCGACTCCCACCTCGTGGCGCTGGTGCTCACCGCGGACGCCGCGGCGCTGGACGACCTGCGCGCCCAGGTCCTGGCACCGCTCGCCGACCTGCGCCCCGGAGCGGCCGAGAAGCTCACGGCCACCCTGCGCGCGTGGTTGCTCCACCAGGGGCGGCGCGAGGACGTCGCGGAGGCGCTGTTCGTCCACCCGCAGACCGTGCGCTACCGCATGGGCCAGCTGCGCGAGCTCTACGGCGAGCGCTTGGACGACCCCGCGACGGTGCTGGCCCTGACGGTCGCCCTGGGCCGCGACTGACGCGTCACGAGTGGGGCGGGTGCGGCGGTGACGGCTACCGTTCTGCTCATGTCGTCGTCCCGCGCACCACGAGCACGCCTGCTCGCCGGTGCCCTGCTCCCCGCCGTCCTCCTGCTCGCCTCGTGCCAGAGCGGGGACAGCCGGGCCGACGTGAGCGCCAAGGCGCCGTCTCCCTCGGCGTCCTCCGGGTCTGCGGGGTCGGGCGAGCCGACGGCGCCCACCGAGCCCACCGAGCCCACCGAGAGCCAGGCGCCTGCCGAGAACCTCTACGTCGCCCTCGGCGACTCGTTCGTCTCCGCGCCCCTGGTGCCCACGACCGACATGAGCAGCGGCTGCCTGCGCTCCAGCAGCAACTACCCCCACCAGGTGGTGGAACAGCTCCCCGACTACGACCTGGTGGACGTGAGCTGCTCGGGCGCCAACAGCACCTCGATGATCGGGGTGCAGATCACCGGCGACACCCAGCAGCTGCCGCAGTTCGACTCCCTGACCCCCGAGACCGACCTGGTCACGCTCGGGATCGGCGGCAACGACTTCAACCTCTTCGCCAGCCTGATGTTCACCTGCCTCCAGGCCGCGGAGCAGGACCCCGAGGGGTCGCCCTGCCGGGACGCCCAGGAGGCGGCACCTGCGGGCATCACCCTGCTCGGCAACGCGCGCAAGATCCAGGACCGGGTCGAGGCGATCACCCTCGGCATCCAGGACCGCGCGCCCGACGCCCGGGTGATCGTCGTCAACTACCCGCAGTTCGTGCCCTCGAAGGGCTCCTGCCCCGAGCGGCTGCCGCTCGCGCCCGGCGACTACCCCTTCGTCCTCTCGATCAACAAGGCTCTCTCCGACGCCGTCACGGCCGGCGGCAAGGCCGGGGGCGCCGAGATCGTCGACGCCTACACCGCCAGCAAGGGCCACGACATCTGCTCCGACGAGCCGTGGGTCAACGGCATCGAGACGCAGGCCAACGCCGCCCTCGCCCTGCACCCGTTCCTCGCCGAGCAGACGGCCGTCGCCGACCTGATCCTCGACCTGCTCTGACCTTCGGCCGTCGGCTCGTCGCCGACAGCGGTCGCGGCCGTCGGAGCGGTGCAGGCGATCCAGCCGCCCCGACGCCCCACGCCCCCACCACTCGCCGCCTGCACCCGGCTCGGCCCGACGGCCGGGCTCAGAGCGCGGAGTAGACCGTGACGCCGCTGACGACGGTGAGGGAGACCGGCATGCTGCGCAGGGCGCGGGCGGTCTCGAGGCTGTCGTCGGCAGGGGCGAGCGGGTCGCGGTCGAGGAGGACCAGGTCGCCGCGGGAGCCCACCCCGACGGTCGGCTGACCGTCGACCGAGGCGCGCAGGGCCTCGCTCGCCGTCAGCGCCTGCTCGGCGTGCCACGGCTCGCGCTCGTCGTCGCCGCGGTGCACCGCAGCCGCGATCGCCAGCCACGGGTCGAGCGGGGCGACCGGGGCGTCCGAGCCGAGGACGAGCGGCACCCCGGCGTCGAGCATCCAGCGGAAGGCGAAGGACCGCTCGGCGCGACCCGGCCAGATCAGCTCGGTGAGGTCGCGGTCGTCGAGGAGGTGGGCGGGCTGCACGCTGGCGCGGACAGGCATGCCGGCCAGGCGTCGTACGTCGGCGGGCGTGACCAGCTGCGCGTGCTCGATGGTGCCGTGGGCACCGGTCGCGGCATAGACGTCGAGGGCGGCGCGGACCGCCGCGTCCCCGATCGCGTGGGTGGCGATCTCGAGGCCGGCGCCCCAGGCCCGCTCGACGAGCCGGTACAGCTCCTCCGGGCTCTGGTTGGGCGCCCCCGACTCACCGTCGGTGTCGGGCTCGCAGCACCAGGCCGTGCGGGTGTTGAGCGAGCCGTCGCTGATGATCTTCAGCGGGCCCATGGTCAGCCGGTCGTCGCCGACGAGCAGCCGGTCGCCGCTGCGCAGGCCGAGGTCGATGACCTCCTCGAGCCGGTCGGCATACATCGCGACGCGGATGCGGAGCAGGTCGCAGCCCTCGGTCCAGCGCTCGATCCAGTCGTGGGGCCCGCCGCCGAACTCGAAGTCGACGGTGCCGACGACGCCCTTCTCCGCCGCGCGGTGCAAGGCGTTGCGGTAGCCGGCCGGGGAGATGCCGTCGTTGCCGACCAGCCCCGGGAGCCCCTCGTAGGCGGCGAACCACTCGTTCTCGTAGATGTTGTCGTCGCGGACCTCCAGCCCCAGCGCCCGCTGGGCCCAGCTGCTGAGCCACGCGTGGTGCGCGTCGCCCGCGATGAGGACCACCGGCACGTAGCCGGCGACCCGGTCGAGCTCGTCGACGGTCGGCTGGCGGTCCCAGACCGCGGGACGGTGGCCGAAGCCGACCAGCGGCTGGCCCGGGTGCTCGGCCAGCCAGGCGGCGACCAGGTCGAGGGCGGCCTCGGGCGAGTCGGTGCTGCTGAGGTCGAGGCGGGTCGAGGTGAGGGCCCACTGGCCCAGGTGCGTGTGCTGGTCCCACAGCCCGGGGACCAGCCAGCGCCCGGCGGCGTCGACCTCCTCGACGTCCTCGGGTCGCGGCAGCCGCTCGCCGACCGCGACGACGACACCGTCCTCGACGAGGACGTCGACGGGCCCTTCGGGCACAGCCGCCCCGGGGGACGAGGCGGGGGTCACCGGGACCAGGCGGGCGTTGCGGATCAGCATTGCGACCACGCTAGCGGCTGGCGCCGCGAGGGCGTACGCCGGCAGTTACGGTGCTCGCATGAACGTGCGGTTGCTCGGGGTCGCGCTGGCGCTCGCCCTGGTCGGGCTCGTCGGCGGCTGGCTCGTCGGCGGCCGGGACGGGGAGCCGCCGGCCGTGATCGAGACCCTGACGCCCGTGGTGGGTCAGTCGCCGTCCTTCCCGAGCGATCCCGAGGTGAGCGTCCTCCCCGACCCGGACACCCCTGCCCTGGAGCCGGCGCTGGACCTGCACGACGAGCGGATGGGGTCGAGGGCGTTCGGGGTGCGGGTGCCGGTGCCCGACGGCTGGGCGCGCAACGACTCCCTGCTCGAGGAGACCAAGTGGGAGCCCCCCGGTGCGCCGCTCAACACCTACCTCCTGCGGGTCAAGATCATCAGCGGCCAGCGCCTCACCGTGGCCCAGGCGCTGGCGGGTCGTCGCGACGCCCTCGCCGGGGCGGTCACGGCCCTCGAGGTGGAGTCGCAGACCGACGACACCTTCGTGGCCAGCTATGTCTCCGACGACTACCGGCGCCTGACCATGGAGCGCTTCCTCTCCCTCGACGGCACCGAGGACGCCTACGTCACGATCGTCGTCATCGGCCGCGAGCGCGACCGGCTGGGGCTCGCCGACCTGCTGCAGCGCGTCACCGACGGCGCGCGCCGGGCGAGCGGCTGACCCCGGGGCCCTCCGGGGGAGCTAGAGCCCGTGGGTCTGCACGCTGTCGAGCACCCGGTTGGCGGTGGCCCGGTCGGCGCTGCGCACCTGCACCCACAGCAGCCGGTTGGCCGCCACCTGCACCACGCGCTCGACCGTCACACCACCCGGGCAGTCGCCGTGCACCACCGTCGTCGAGGGGTCCCCGGCGCTCTCGCTCACCGGGCCGTCGCTCTCCTCGCACTCGGGGTGCTGAGGCAGCATCGAGGGCAGGTCGTCACCGGGCAGGATCGCCAGGAACACGCCCTCGGCCGCGGAGTCGGCGGCCGTCCAGCCCGGCTCGGTGCCCACCGACAGCGCGGGGAAGACCCCGCCGTCCGTCGGCGGCTGCCACCCGCCGTCGGCGACCGCCTCGTGCCATGAGGCCGGCACGGTGACCGACACGGTGCCCGAGGCGTCACCGACCTCGATGTCGGGCTCCGCGGCCGCGAGGGCCAACGCCAGGCCCGCGCCCGCGCCGAGAGCGAGCGCCCCGGCCCCCGCCACGACGACCGGCCAGCGTCGCCGGACCGGAGGCGGTGCGACCGGCCGGGTCGGCTCGGGTGCCGGCGACGGACGCGCTCCGGGCATCGTCAGCTGCGGGTCCAGCGGCAGCCACGGACCCGCGGCGAAGCGCCGAGCCCGGCCCGCCCCCGCACCGAGGGCGTCGCTCAGCGCGGCGGCGAAGTCGGTGACCGACGCGAACCGCTCCTCGCGCTCGAGCGCCAGGGCCCGTCGTACGACGTGGTCGACGGCGTCGGGCACCGCACGCTCCGGCGTCGAGAGGGACGGCGGCGGGCCCGGGGACGCGGCGGCGGTCAGGTCGGCGTGCGTGTAGGGCGGGCGGCCGGTCAGCAGCAGGAAGGCCAGGACCCCCAGGGAGTACTGGTCGGCGCGGGCGTCGAGGGGCTCGGCCTGCGCCTGCTCGGGCGCCACGAACGAGGGCGTGCCGGCGATCATCGTCAGCCGCGACGACACGTCGAGCGCCTTGCCGAGACCGAGGTCGCCCACCATGGCGCGCAGGTCGCCGTCGACGGTGCGGAACAGGACGTTGGCCGGCTTGACGTCGCGGTGCAGGATGTCGCGGTCGTGCAGCGCCTGGAGCCCGACGGCGACCTGCCGCACGACCTCGAGCGCCTGGTGGGTGGTCAGGCCGTCGACCTCGAGCCGGTCGGCGAGCGTGCCCTGGTCGGCGTAGGTCATGACCAGGTAGGGCCGGCCGTCCTCGAGGGTGCCCGCGTCGTAGACGCTCACCACGTGCGGCGACTCGACGCGGCGCAGGTAGCGGCCCTCCTCGAGGAAGCGCTGCATCACGTGGTGGTCCTCGGTCCAGTTGTCCGCGAGGACCTTCACCGCGACCGGCGCGTCGAGCTGCTCGTCGTAGGCCAGCCACACCGTCGCGAAGCCGCCCGCGCCGAGACGTCGCCGTACGACGTAGCGACCGATCTGGCTGGGCATGGACACCGCTGCATTATGTTCGACCACACGGGGACGAGGCGATGAGGGGAAGGGAGCGTGGCCATGTCGGACGAAGGACCCACGCCCGACGAGACCGACGAGCTGGCGCGACGGGCACGCGACGGCGACCGTGACGCGCTCGAGGCGCTGCTGAGCGCCGTGCGTCCGCGCACCCTCAACATCTGCCGCGGCGTCCTGCCCTACTCCTCCGACGCCGAGGACGCCTGCCAGGAGGCGCTGATCAACGTGGCGACCAAGATCGGCCAGTGGGGCGGACGCGGGCGCTTCACCACCTGGTTGCACGTCGTCGCGGTCAACTCCGCGCGCACGACCTACCGCCGGCTCAAGAACCAGGCGGTCGCGACCGACACCCCCCAGCTCGAGCGCCCCGACCCGCGCACCACGAGCGTGATCGCCGGGACCCGGCTCGACCTGCTGGAGGCGATGGAGACGATCGAGCGCGACCACCCCCAGTTCGTCGAGCCGTTGCTGCTGCGTGACGTCTACGGCATGTCCTACCAGGAGATCGCCGCCCTGGTCGGGGCACCGCTCGGCACCGTCAAGGCCCAGATCCACCACGGCCGCAAGCTCGTCCGCCCCCTGCTCAGGGACAGTGCCACTTGACGGGCCACTGACGGGCCACCTGAAGGGCCACCTGACCGCGATCGCCTGCGCGGGCGTGCTCGTCCTGCCCGCCTGCAGCGCTGACGACCAGCCGGCCGCCGGGCCCGCGCCCGCCCCCGCCACGTCCCCGTCCGCGACCGCACCCGACGACGACCTCGCCGTCGCGCTGAGCGAGCCGGTCGAGGACTCGGTCTACCCCGAGATCGGCGACCCCTCCGTGGACGCCCTGCACTACGACCTCGACCTCGCGTGGGACCCCGAGGCCCGGGTCCTGACGGGCGAGGAGGAGCTCACCTTCCGTGCCACCGCCACCGCCGAGCAGTTCCAGCTCGACCTGGGCGAGCCGCTGGAGGTCTCCGAGGTCACCCTCGACGACGAGCCGGTCGACTTCGAGCACGACGGCAAGGACCTCGTCGTCCTCGCACCCGTCGTGGCCGACGAGCGGCACGTCCTGGGCATCGACTACGCCGGCACGCCCGAGCCGGTGGCCGCACCCACCACGCGCAGCGACTTCAACGAGACCGGCTTCACGATCACCGAGACCGGTGAGACGTGGACCATGCAGGAGCCCCTCGGCGCCTTCACCTGGTATGCCGTCAACGACCAGCCGGCCGACAAGGCGCTCTACGACTTCGAGCTGAGCGTCCCCACCCCCTGGGTGGGCATCGCCAACGGCGAGCTGACCGGGCGCGAGGACGAGGACGGCCTCACCACGACGACCTGGCACCTCGCCGAGCCGGCCGCCTCCTACCTCACGACGGTGGCGTTCGGTGACTTCGAGATGACCGAGGACGTCTCGTCCAGCGGGGTCCCGATCACCTACTGGGTCCAGCCCGACGCACCCGCCTTCGTCATGAAGGGGCTGCGCACCACTCCGGCCGCGATCGACTGGCTCGAGGAGAGGCTCGGCCCCTACCCCTTCGACACCTTCGGCACCCTGGTCGTGGACTCCGACAGCGGCATGGAGACCCAGACCATGGTGACGCTGGGCGACAACGACTACACGACCTCGCCGGCCGTGGTGCTGCACGAGCTCGCGCACCAGTGGTACGGCAACACCGTCACGCCCGACGACTGGCGCGACGTGTGGATGAACGAGGGCATGGCGATGTATCTCCAGGGCATGTGGCAGGCCGAGCAGGACGGCATGCAGGTCGGCGCGCTGATGAACCAGTGGGCCCGCTTCGAGGACGAGGAGCGCGCCATCGCCGGACCGCCGGCCGCCTACGACCCGCAGGCCTTCGGCTCGAGCAACATCTACTACGGGCCCGCGCTGATGTGGCACGAGCTGCGCCGCCGGATCGGCAGCACCGAGTTCTTCCGGATCATGCGTGCCTGGCCGGAGGAGCACACCAACGGCAACGCCGGTCGCGACGACTACCTGCCCTGGCTCGAGGAGCAGACGGGCGAGGAGCTCACGTCGTTCTTCGACGCCTGGCTGCTCGGCGAGGAGACACCGCCGCGCGGCTGAGGATCGTCAGCCGCGCCGCGGGGATCCGTCAGTCGAAGAGCGCCGCGGCCTTCACCACGGTCTGGTAGACGCCGTAGGCCAGGGGCACGGTGACCAGCGCCCAGGCCACGGGCAGGATGGCCGAGGTCGGGAGGGGGATGTCGTGCGCCTCGCCCGTGGCACGGGTCTCGACGGCTGCCTCCGGGGCGCTCTCGTCATGTGCGGGCTCGTGGAAGCGCTCGGCGACCGGCCGGACCAGCAGGTTGGCGATGAAGCCGACGACCAGGATCGCGACCATCGTCAGCAGGGCCGGGCGGTAGTCGGCCGCAGTCAGGTTGCCGGGCTCACCCTGGCTGTCCAGGATGCCGTTGATGATGAGGGGACCGGCGACACCGGCGGCCGCCCAGGCGGTGAGCAGCCGGCCGTGGATCGCCCCGACCTGGTAGGTGCCGAACAGGTCGCGCAGGTAGGCCGGGACCGTGGAGAAGCCGCCGCCGTAGAAGCTGATGATCACGCCGGCGAGCACCACGAACAGGAAGGTGCTGTTGGACCCGGCCAGCGCGAGGATCGTGTAGAGGACGACACCCACCCCGAGGTAGACCATGTAGATGTTCTTGCGACCGAGGTGGTCGGAGGTCGTGGACCACGCGAAGCGCCCGGCCATGTTGAAGAGCGAGAGCACGCCCACGAAGCCGGCCGCCGATGCCGCCGCGATGGTGGTCTCCCCGCCCTCGCGGAAGAAGTCCTGGATCATCGGCGCCGCCTGCTCGAGGATCCCGATGCCGGCCGTGACGTTGCAGAAGAGCACCACCCACAGCAGCCAGAACTGCGGGGTCTTGACCGCGTTGGTGGCCGACACGTGGGCCTTGGTCACCAGCTCGTGGTGCGCCACCTTGTCGGGGTCGAAGCCCTCGGGGGCCCATCCCTCCGGGGGCACCCGCACCAGCCAGGCGCCGAACAGCATGACCACGAGGTAGACCAGCCCGAGGGTGATGAACAGCTTGGAGACCGCGCTGCCGCTCGCCGTGGCGGACGCCGCGCCGAACGAGTCGTCGTAGCGCGCGAGCAGCCACGACGAGAGCGGGCTGGCGATCATCGCGCCGCCGCCGAAGCCCATGATCGCCATGCCGGTCGCGAGACCGGGGCGGTCCGGGAACCACTTGATGAGGGTCGAGACCGGCGAGATGTAGCCGATGCCGAGCCCGATGCCGCCCAGGACGCCGTAGCCCAGGTAGAGCAGCCACAGCTGGCTGGTCGCGATGCCGAGCGCACCCACCAGGAAGCCCGCGGACCAGAACAGCGCCGCAGCCACCATCGCGCGGCGCGGGCCGCCGGTGTCGACCCAGGTCCCGAAGACCGCGGCGCTCAGGCCCAGCATCACGATCGCGATCGAGAAGACCAGGCCGATCGCGGTCAGCGACACGTCGAAGTGCTCGACCAGCGAGGCCTTGTAGACGCTGGTCGCGTAGGCCTGGCCGATGCACAGGTGCACGGCGAGCGCCGCCGGTGGGATGAGCCAGCGGTTGAAGCCGGTGCCGGCGACCGTGCGCTCACGGTCGAGGACGTTCAGTGACATGGGTCCCCCTCGAGGGGTCTGGGTGCCGAGTGATCCGGTCCCCGCTACCCGATCGCGGCCCCCTCCAACCACTTTCAACTACGGCAGTCCTCGTGGCCGGCCCCGGCACCCCCCTCAGCCGGGTCCGACTGGGTGGGACACCACGCCTCGTCGGGGACCCGGAGCCGCTACGGTCCGTGAGCATGAGGACATACGTCGTGAGCGGGGCAGCATCAGGCATCGGGGCGGCGACGAGCGCGATGTTGCGCGACCAGGGTCACCGGGTGATCACCGTCGACCTGCACGACGCGGACGTGACGGCCGACCTGTCGACCGTCGCCGGTCGCGACGAGGCCGTGGCCGGTGTGCAGGCGCTCACCGACGTGGTGCACGGCGTCGTGCCGTGCGCCGGCATCGCCGGGCTGACCGGTGTCGACTCGGCGCTGCTGGTGAGCGTCAACTACTTCGGGGCGCTCGGGCTCGTGCGCGGGCTCCAGCCCCAGCTGGTGGCCGCGGGAGGCGCAGCGGTCGTGCTGCTGGCGTCCAACTCGATCACCTGCATGCCCGGCTGGAACGCCGCCGTGGCGTCGGCCTGTCTCGAGGACGACGAGGCCGGCGCCCGCGAGGAGGCCGCGAAGGTCGACTCGGTGATGGTCTACCCCTCCTCCAAGGCTGCCCTGGCCTGGTGGGCGCGCCGCGAGGGCGTCACGCCCGAGTGGATCGGCGCGGGCATCCGGATCAACTCCGTGGCCCCCGGCCTGATCGAGACGCCGATGACCCAGCAGCTGCGCGAGGACCCGCAGTTCGGCCCCTTCGCCGACAGCTATCCCACCGCTCTCGGCCGGCCCGGCCGCGCCGACGAGGTCGCGGCGACGATCTGCTTCCTGCTCTCCGACGCCGCCAGCCTCATCGTCGGGATCTGCCTCTTCGTCGACGGTGGCACCGACGCGATCCTGCACCCGATCGCTCCCGAGGGCTGGGAGATCGGTCCGCTCGACCTCTAGGCCGAGCGGACCGACTGGCCTCGGGACCGGCTCAGAAGAGCAGCGCCGAGGCGGGGTCCTCGAGGATCCCGGCGACGTCGGAGAGGAAGCGCGAGCCCTTCTCGCCGTCGATGTGGCGGTGGTCGAAGGACAGCGCCAGCGTCGTGACGTGGCGGGGGACGATCTCCTCGACCCCGTCGATCGTCACGACCCAGGGCTGCCTCTTGACCGCGCCGAAGCAGAGGATCGCCGACTCGCCCGGGTTGATGATCGGGGTGCCCGCGTCGACACCGAAGACCCCGACGTTGGTGATCGTGAAGGTGCCGCCGCTCATCTCGGCCGGCTGCGTCCTGCCCTCGCGTGCTGTCGCGGTGAGCTCGCCGAGCGCACCCGCCAGCTCGAGGAGGGAGAGCGCGTCGGCGTCCTTGATGTTGGGCACGACCAGCCCGCGCGGGGTGGCCGCGGCGATGCCGAGGTTGACGTAGTGCTTGAGCACGACCTCCTGGGCCGGCTCGTCCCAGAAGGAGTTGATCTCCGGGGTGCGCCGCATCGCGAGCATCACCGCCCGCGCCAGCACCAGCAGTGGCGAGACCTTGACGTCGCGGAGCTCGCGGCGCGCCTTGAGGCGCTCCACCAGCTCCATCGTGCGGGTGACGTCGACCGTCACCCACTCGGTGACGTGCGGTGCGGAGAAGGCGGAGCCCACCATCGCGGTGGCCATCATCTTGCGGACGCCCTTGATCGGCTCGCGTGTCTCGCGCTCGTGAGCCGGCCTCGCCGCTCCCGACGACGTGCTCGCTGCGCGCGAGCCGGCCGCGTGGTCGCCCGGGGCGGCAGAGCCGGCACCCTCGACGTCGGCGCGGGTGACGGTGCCGCCGGGACCGGTGGCGCGCAGCCGGCCCAGGTCGATGCCGAGGTCCTTGGCGAGCTTGCGCACGGGCGGCTTTGCCAGCACCCGCACCTCGCCGGTCGACAGCGCCCGGGCAGGGACGAACTCCGAGACCGGCTGCGCCTCGACGGCCGGGGTCGCCGGGACCGCGGGCTCGTCGACGGGTGCGACGTCCTGCGACTGGGCGCCGCCGGGCGCGAACGCACCCTGCACCTGCATCTGGGTGTTGGCCGCCGCCTCGGAGGACGGTGTGACCGAGCCCTTGCGGGCACGCCGCTGCGGACCCCGCTCGGCCTTGTTGCGCCCCACCAGGCTCTCGCCCTCGACGCGACCGCTGGCGGCCGGGTTGGAGAGGTCGATCTCCATCTCGCCGGCAACCGGGCCGGCCGGGTCGGCCGCACCGATCGCGATGATCGGGGTGCCGACAGAGACCGTGTCGCCCTCGGCGACCATCAGGGCGGTGACCTCACCGGCGAACGGCGAGGGCAGCTCCACCAGCGACTTGGCGGTCTCGATCTCGACGACGATGTCGTTGATCGCGACGACGTCGCCGACCTTGACCTTCCAGGTGACGATCTCGGCCTCGATCAGGCCCTCGCCCACGTCGGGCAGGAGGAACTCGCTCATGTCAGGCCTCTCAGAACTCGAAGGAGCGGTCGACGGCGTCCAGCACCCGGTCGAGGTCGGGGAGGAAGTCCTCCTCGATCCGCGAGGGCGGGTAGGGCGTGTCGAAGCCACCGACGCGCAGCACGGGCGCCTCGAGGGAGTAGAAGCACTCCTCGGTGATGCGCGCGGACAGCTCGGCCCCCATGCCCAGGTTGACGTGGGCCTCATGGGTGACGACGGCGCGGCCGGTCCGGCGTACGGACTCGAGCACGGGCGCCATGTCGAGCGGCGAGAGCGTGCGCAGGTCGATGACCTCGATCGAGCGTCCCTCCGTGGCGGCGGCCTCCGCGACCTTGAGGGCGGTCTTGACCATCGGGCCGTAGGACAGCAGCGTCAGGTCGGAGCCCGTCCTGACCACGCGGGAGGTGAAGAGCGGCTCGGGCGAGAGCGACTCGTCGAGCTCGGCCTTGTCGGCGTGGTACTGCCGCTTCGGCTCGAGGAAGATCACCGGGTCGTCGCAGGCGATGGCCTGCTGGATCATCCAGTAGCCGTCGACCGGGTTGGAGCAGGCCACGACCTTGAGGCCGGGGGTGTGGGCGAACTGCGCCTCCGGCGACTCCGAGTGGTGCTCCACGGCCCCGATGCCGCCGCCGAACGGGATGCGGATGACGATCGGCATCTTGACCCGCCCCTGTGAGCGGAAGTGGATCTTGGCGACCTGGCAGACGATCTGGTCGTAGGCGGGGTAGACGAAGCCGTCGAACTGGATCTCGACGACGGGCCGGTAGCCGCGCATCGCCATGCCGACCGCCGTGCCGACGATGCCGGACTCGGCGAGCGGGGAGTCGATGACCCGGTCCTCGCCGAAGTCCTTCTGCAGGCCGTCGGTGATGCGGAAGACGCCGCCGAGCTTGCCGACGTCCTCGCCCATCAGCAGGACCTTGGGGTCGTCCTCCATCGCCTTGCGCAGCCCCATGTTGAGGCCCTTGGCCAGGGTGATCTTCTGCGTGGTCTTCTGGGTGCTCATCAGTGGTGCCCCCCAGCGGCAGAGCCCTCGAAGGACTCGAGGTAGGTCGCGAAACCGTCGCGCTGCGCCTGCAGCTCCGGGGTCATCTCGGCATAGACGTGGTCGAACATGCTCAGCGGTTGGGGATCGGCCATCGCCTTGCAGCCCTCGCGCAGCGTGTGTCCCAGCTCGTCGGCCTCGGCCTGGATGGTGGCCAGGAAGTCGTTCTCGACGAGCCCGTTGCGGCGCAGGTAGACCTCGAGCCGCGCGATCGGGTCCTTGAGCTTCCAGCTCTCGACGTCGTCGGAGAGGCGGTAGCGGGTCGGGTCGTCGGTGGTCGTGTGGGCGCCCATCCGGTAGGTGTAGGCCTCGACGAACGTGGGGCCCTGGCCGTCGCGGGCCCGCTGCAGCGCCGCCTGCGTCACGGCGTAGGTCGCGAGGACGTCGTTGCCGTCGACGCGGACGCCGGGGAAGCCGAAGCCCAGCGCACGCTGGTAGAGCGGGATGCGGGTCTGGCGCTCGATCGGCTCGGAGATCGCCCACTGGTTGTTCTGGCAGAAGAAGACGACCGGTGCGTTGTAGGAGGCGGCGAAGATGAACGCCTCGTTGACGTCGCCCTGCGAGGACGCACCGTCGCCGAAGTGGGCGATCACCGCGGCGTCGCGGTCGGGGTCACCGGTGCCCACGTCGCCGTCGCGCTGCATGCCCATCGCGTAGCCGGTGGCGTGCAGCGTCTGGGCGCCGATGACGATCGTGTAGAGCCCGAAGTTGTGCGCGTCGGGGTCCCACCCGCCCTGGTCGACGCCGCGGAAGAGGCCGAGCAGACGCAGCGGGTCGACGCCCTGGCACCACGCGACGCCGTGCTCGCGGTAGGTCGGGAAGACGTAGTCCTGGGGGCGCAGCGCACGACCGGCGCCGATCTGGGCCGCCTCCTGGCCGAGAAGCTGGGCCCAGATGCCGAGCTCGCCGTGACGCTGGAGGGCGGTCGCCTCGGTGTCGATGCGCCGGGTGAGCACCATGTCGCGGTAGAAGCCGCGCAGCTCCTCGGCGGAGAAGTCGCGGTCGAACTCCGGGTGGTGGACGCGCTCGCCCTCCGGGGTCAACAGCTGGATGAGCTCGGGGCCGCCGTCCTGCTGCGAGGGTCCGAAGACCTCCGC
This sequence comes from uncultured Actinomycetota bacterium, assembly GCA_963827195.1. Lineage (GTDB taxonomy): Bacteria > Actinomycetota > Actinomycetes > Propionibacteriales > Nocardioidaceae > Nocardioides. The sequence goes on along the minus strand of CAWGZT010000006.1, from coordinate 152,439 downwards.
CAGGTCGGGGCCGAAGCCGGAAGGCTGGGGCGTCACGCGCACTCCTTAGGTTCGTCCGGGGAGGCGGGGTGACCGCCGCTCGGATGGTCGCCGAGCCAGTCTCGCAGGGGTGGCGCGAGCTGTGACCGGGACCACAATCAGGTGTGGCAGCAACGTACCGGCCCACTCTCCCCCTCGCCAATCCGACCCGCGACGCGAGCTGCCCGAGCAGACGTCGACCCGTTCGTCGGTCGCAGCTCACGGGGGTCTCGACACGGACTCGCTGCGCTCGCCCGGCTCGACCAACGAGCACCTCCGGTGGTCGAGCCGCCCGAGCCCCCGGACACGCCTCTCGCTGGTCGAGCCGTCCGAGCCCCCGGGCATGCCTCTCGCTGGTCGAGCCGCCCGAGCCCCTGGGCGAGGGCGCGTCGAGACCCACCGCGCGCAGGGCCGAGCGTCAGGCGGCGTCGGCCTCGGCGGCGGCCTTGAGCTTGACCAGGGTGGCCTCGATGGCGGCCTGGGTCTTGGAGCCGAAGGAGGCAGCGAGGCCGAGGCGGAGCGGGAGGGGGTAGCGGGACAGGTCCCAGGTCTCGGTGACCTCGGTGCCGCCGTCCGGGCTGGGGGTGAGCTCGTAGCGCCAGCGGTGCAGGCCCTTGTGGCGCCACGCGATGAGGCGGTCCTGCTCGTGCTCGACGACCTTGTTCTTGATCTTGTAGGCGGCACCCATCTTCATGTCCATGCCGAACTCGGAGCCGAGGACCAGCACGTCCGGCCCGGAGACCGACCCCTGCACGGTGCCGGAGCCGTCGATCCGGCTGTGCTGCCGGGGGTCGGCGAGGATCGCGAAGACGACGTCGGTCGGCGCAGCGATCACGGTGCTGGCCGAGCGGTTGTGGGAGCCCATGGGCCCGAGCGTACCGGGGACGGTGGGAGCCGAGGCGGCTCAGTGGAGCTCGCCGAGGTCCTCGTGGGCCTCGTGCGAGAGCGGCTCGACCTGGAAGGTCGCGTGGCGGACCTGGAAGTGCTCGCCGACGCAGGCGCAGAGGTCGTCGAGGATCGCGCCGACGCCGCGCCCGGCCAGCGCCTCGTCGGTGACGGTCACGTGCGCGGACAGGCTGGGGAGACCGCTGGTGATCGTCCAGGCGTGCAGGTCGTGGACGTCGAGGACACCCGGCACGCCGGCGAGGTGGGAGCGCACCTCGGTGAGGTCGAGTCCCGCGGGCGCGATCTCGAGCAGGATCACCGCCGAGTCCCGCAGCAGCAGCAGCGCACGCGGGAGGATCATCACCGCGATCGCCAGGGAGGCGACCGCGTCGGCGCGGTGCCAGCCGGTGGTGAGGATGACGACGCCGGCGACCACGACCAGCACCGAGCCGAGCAGGTCCGCGAACACCTCGTTGGCCGCACCGCGCAGGTTGAGCGAGCCGGTCGCGGAGCGGCTCAGGATCGTCATCGAGACGGCGTTGGCCAGCAGGCCGACCACCGCGAAGCCGATCATCGCGCCCGCCTCGACCTCCACCGGCGCCGCCAGGCGGGAGATCCCGGCGTAGCCGACGTAGCCGCACACGCCCAGCAGCACCAGGGCGTTGAGCATCGCGGCGAGGATCTCGGCCCGGTGGTAGCCGAAGGTCGAGCGCGGCCCGCCCGGCAACCCTGCGACGTACGACGCCCCGAGCGCGAGCACCACGGCGCCGGCGTCGGTGGCCATGTGTCCCGCGTCGGCGAGGAGGGCCAGCGACCCGGTGAGCCACGCGCCGACGAGCTCGACCACCAGCACCACGCTCGTGACGACCAGCACCTGGCGCAACCGCGACCGGTCGCCGGCGCGACCGGCGGCGTGCCCGGGATCGCCCCCGCGACCGTGACCGTGTCCATGACCGTGCTGCATCGTTGTGCTCCTCAGTGCCGTTGCTCCATCTTCCTCGACCTCGTCCGCGAGATCACGAAGGCATCACGGATCGGGCGCTCTCGGGACGTCAGCGCGCCACCTGCTCGACCCTGTGCTCCACTCTGTGCTCCCGGTGAGGAAGGACCTGTCGGTGCTCCCTGCTCGACCCTTGTCCACGACGCTGCTCGCCAGTCTGGTCGTCGTCCTGACGACGACCGTGCTGAGCCTGGGCACCGCGTCCTCGACCGCGTCGACCACCTCGGCCACCGCGACGGCGGCCGCCGTCGCCGCCGCAGGAGGCCCGCGCGGGGGCGACCTGACGCTGCGTGCGGCCTTCCCCCGGAACCCCCTGGCGAGCCGGGTGACCAAGGGGCACCCCGGACGCCGGGGCAAGCCGCTCTTCCGTCATACCGAGATGCCTGACCCCACGGGCTTCGCCTACCGCGGTCGCTTCGTCGCCGTCGGCACCGGCTCCCTGGCCCCCCGCTCGATCGCACCGTCGGTCTCGGGGCCCTGGAAGGACCGGGGCAACGCGCTGAAGCGGTTGCCGCCGTGGGCGACGGGGCGCAACATCTGGGCCTCCGACATCGTGCAGGTCGCCAAGCACCGCTTCCTGCTCTACTTCGCGGCCCCGGCCGCGGGACTCGGCCCGCTGGGTCGCTGCATCGGCGTGGCGGTGGCCCGCACCCCGCTCGAGAAGTTCCACCCCAAGCGTCGGCCGATCTCGTGCCCGCGGCGCGCCCGCACCCCGCTCGCGAGCGACAAGGTCCGCCCGCCGAGCCCCGCGTCCAGGGCGGGCGGCGTGATCGATCCCGAGGGCTACCAGGCACGCAACGGCGCGCGGTTCCTGCTCTACCGCACGCAGGGCACCCCCTCGTCGATCCGGATGGTGCGCCTCACCCGCGACGGCCTGCGCGCCCGCAAGGGCGGTCGGGCCCGGATCCTGGCCACCTCGCGCGGCGTCATCGAGAACCCCGTGCTCGTGCAGCAGCGCAAGGGCTGGGTCCTGATCACCTCGCAGGGCTACTACGGCGACTGCGACTACCGCACGACCTGGCGCCGTGCGCCGACGTTGCAGGGCCTCAAGAAGGTGCGCTCGCGGGCGCTCGTGACCCGCAGCAGCACCCGCCTCTGCGGACCCGGTGGTGCCGACATCGTCGGTGGGTCGCTGTTGTTCTTCCACGCCTGGACCTGTCACGCCCGCGCGTGCCCGCGCAGCGACCTGCAGCGCTCCCCCCGCTACGGCGCCCAGCGCTCGCTCTTTGCCGCGCGGCTGCGCTGGGACCGGCGCGGGCGACCGCACCTGGGTGCCTTCGTCAAGCCCACGAAGAAGAAGGGACGCCACGAGTCGGGCCAGCAGCCGTCCCCCGAGCCGGAGGCCCAGCCCGACGACTCCGGCCCCCTGCTCCCGCTCCCCCTGGGCCTGCGTCAGCCCTGATCAGCCCCGGCCGTGGGGCGTGAGCCACGCGGCCGGGTCCGGCCCGAGGGGCACGACCCCGGTGGGGTTGATGTCGCCGTGCACGACGTAGTAGTGCTCCTTGATCTGCTCGAAGTCGGTGTTGTCCCCGAACCCCGGCGTCTGGAAGAGGTCGCGCGCATAGGCCCACAGGTGCGGCATCTCGGTCAGCTTGACCCGGTTGCACTTGAAGTGGCCGTGATAGACCGCGTCGAAGCGCGCCAGCGTGGTGAAGAGCCGCACATCAGCCTCGGTGATGGTCTCGCCCATCAGGTAGCGCTGGTCGGCCAGGCGCTCCTCGAGCCAGTCCAGGCTCGCCCACAACCGGTCGTACGCCGCCTCGTAGGCCTCCTGCGAGCCCGCGAAGCCGCAGCGGTAGACGCCGTTGTTGACCTCGGTGAAGATCCGCTTCATCACCTCGTCCATCTCGGCGCGCAGGTGCGCGGGCCACAGGTCGGGCGCCCCCTCGCGGTGGTGCTCGCGCCACTCGAAGAACAGGTCGTGGGTGATCCACGGGAAGTCGTTGGTGACCAGCTGGCCGCTGCTCTCCTCGACCATGGCCGGCACCGTGATCCCGCGCTCGTAGTCGGGGAAGCGTGCGAGGTAGGCCTCCTGGAGCCGCTCGATGCCGAGCACCGGGTCACGTCCGCCGGGGTCGAGGTCGAAGGTCCAGCTGCGGGCGTCGTGCGTGGGCCCGGGGGTGCCGAGCGAGATGACGTCCTGGAGGCCGAGCAGGTCGCGCACGATGATGGCCCGGTTGGCCCAGGGGCAGGCCTTGGCCGCGACCAGCCGGTAGCGACCGGGCTCCACCGGCCACAGCTTGCCGTCGACCGGTCCGCGCCCGGGACGCCGGGCGCCCTGGGTGATCCGGTCGGCGACGTAGGTGGAGTCGCGCTCGAACTCGCCCTGCTCGACGTACTCCGGGGTCTGGCTGTCAGCACTCATCCGCCGACCCTAGCCAGGGGGTGGGGGCGCGGCGGGGCGCGGCGGGGCGCGGCGGAGAAGTTGTCACGGTCCGTTACAAGGGGTCGAACGCCGCCACGACCGCCAGCAGCCGGTCGTTGCCCTCCGGCTCACCGATGGAGATGCGGGCGCCCTCACCGGCGAAGGGGCGTACGACGATCCCGGCGGCGTCGCAGGCGGCCGCGAAGTCGGCGGTGCGGTCGCCGAGGGCGAGCCAGACGAAGTTGCCCTGGGCCTCGGGGACGGCCCAGCCGGCCTCGGCCAGGCCACTCACCACGCGGGCCCGCTCGACGGTCAGCGCCTCGACCCGCTCGAGCAGCGCGTCCTCGGCGGCCAGGGAGGCGATGGCGGCCGCCTGGGCGACGTGGGAGACCCCGAAGGGGAGCGAGACGGCCCGCAGCGCGGCTGCCACGGGCGAGGCGGCCACCGCGTAGCCGACACGGAAGCCGGCCAGCCCGTAGGCCTTGGAGAACGTGCGGAAGAGGACCACGTTGGGGTGCGCACGGTAGGTCGCGAGGCCGTCGACGGCGTCGTCCATCCGCACGAACTCCAGGTAGGCCTCGTCCACGACGACCACCACGTGCGGCGGCACGGCGGCCAGGAAGGCCGAGAGCTCGGCCTGCGTCACCGACGGCCCGGTCGGGTTGTTGGGCGTGCAGACCATGACGACCTTGGTCCGGTCGGTGACCGCGGCGAGCATCGCGTCGAGGTCGTGGCGTCCGTCGGCGGTGAGCGGCACCTGCACCGAGGTGGCACCGGCTGTGGTGACCGCGATCGGGTAGGCCTCGAAGGAGCGCCACGCGTAGACGACCTCGTCGCCGGGGTCGCAGAAGGCCGCGAGGAGCTGGTAGACGAGGGCGACCGAGCCGGTGGCGGCCGCGAGGTCGGTCACCGGCACGCCGAGGCGGGCCGCGAGGGCGTCGTAGAGGGCGGTGCTGCCCATGTCGGGATAGCGGTTCATCACCGCGGCCGCGGCGGTGGCGGCCTCGACGACACCCGGCAGGGGCGGGTAGGGGTTCTCGTTGGAGGAGAGCTTGTACGTCGTGAGGCCGGGCCGCGGGGTGGGCGGCTTGCCGGGGACGTAGGTGGGGATGAGGGCGACGTGCGATCGCGGCTGGGGGTGGGCCATGGCGCTCAGGCTAGCCGTGCCGACCAGGCGCGGGGCAGGGCTCAGCGCCGGGCCCGCCAGGGCCGCACGACCACCGCGAGCATCAGCCCGAGGACGACCCCCACGACGGCGCCCGTCACGTTGTCGATGATGTCGGTGACGTCGCAGGCACGGTCGATGCGGGCCAGCACCAGCTGGGTCCACTCGATCCCGGCGGAGTAGGCCGCGAGGAGCACGAGACCCACCGGGACCGTCACCCAGCCGCTGCGCCACCGGGTGGCGGACAGGACCAGCAGCACCCCGGGGGGGACGAAGACGACGGTGTTGAGCAGCCGCTGACCGCCGGAGAAGATCCAGAAGCCGTCCGGGGCCGGGCCGCCGATGTCGAAGGAGCAGGTGTCCAGACGTCCCTCGGCCGGCACGATCCCGGGTGCCCCGTCGGCGGGGATCAACGTGATCAGGGCGATGACGACCAGGGACCACAGCAGGGCCGAGAAGGTCCATGCGGCGAGCCCGAGCCGGCGCTGCACGACGAGGGCGAGCACGAGGCACACGGCACCTGACAGCGCGCAGCCGAGGAGCATGACCTCGACGCCACCGACCGGGAACACCGGGCCGAGGCTACCGATCGGGCGGCGCGGACCCGACGACCGGGCCCGTCGACCGGCCCCGCAACCTGGTCTTGACCACCTGCTCGGGTCGGGCGACAAACCCCCCGGGGCATCCGTCCTCGCCCTACCGTCCTGCCATGACCCTCCGCCGGCCCGCCACCATCGCCGCCACCATCACCGCCACCGCCACCGCCACCGTCCTGCTCGCCCTCGTCGGGACGGCCGGCGCCCTGTCCACGACGGCCGCCGCCGGTGCCCCACCGGCTGCGGGTCGCGTCGTCTACTACAACCTGGGGTCGCCCGAGGTCCGACCGGAGCGGGTCTTCACGGCATTCAGCTCCTCGCCGTACGTCGACCGGCTCACCTGGCGCCACTGGGGCACCGCCAAGGCCGTGGGACGCGGCGTCTACGTCAGTGACTGCGCGTCGTGCGCAGGACCGGAGCGGCGCCGGGCGATCATCGTGCTGGCCGGGCTGGAGACCTGTGCCGACGGCACCCGCACCTACCGTCGCGCGAAGATCCGGGTGTCGTCGCCCGACGAGGGGTCCACCCGCACGACCTACCGGCTCGAGACCGGCTGCCACCTGGCCCACGACTGAGCGACCCGGCCGGTCGCGCGGGCAGGCGGGCCGCTCAGAGGGGCGGGAGGATGACCTCGCCGCGCTCCACCGAGGGCAGGTCGCGACCGATGGTGATGTCGACGGGGTTGGTCAGGCAGCGGATCGATCCGCCCGCCTTGTGGAACTCCGACACGTCCACGACCACGACCTCGAAGCCCCATGCCTCGAGCTGCGTGCGCACCCGGGGCGGGCACGCCGGCATCACGACGGTGCGCCCGACGACCACGGAGTTGGCGGCGAAGGTCGTCAACGCCTCGGCCTCGGTGAGGACCAGCGGCTCCGGCACGAGCCGCATCAGGGCTCGCGCGGAGGCGTCGTCGAGGGCGGCCGGGCAGACGAGGGCGCGACGCTCGTCGAGCGGGCAGAAGGCCAGGTCGAGGTGATACATGCCCGGGTGGGTGATCCGCAGGCCACGCACCCGGACGCCCAGGTCGCCCGCGAGGTGCTTGAGCGCCAGCTCCTCGGTGCGCGGGCCGTAGCCCACGACCAGGGCGTCGCCGAAGGCGAAGGCGTCGCCCGCCTCGAGGTGCGCGCCGACGCCGTCTCGCCCGACGTACGACGTGGCGTGGCCCCGGTCGGCGAACCACGCCTGCGCGGAGCCGGTCTCCATGCGGCGCTGGGGATGGCGCATGTGGCTGAGCACCACGTGGCGCTCACCGGTCCCGGGTCGCACGACACCGAGGCCGAGGTTCATCGCGAAGACCATGTCGGGGGCGTCCTCGCGCTGCGGCAGCACCTCGACGCGCGCGCCGGCGCCGCGGAGCGTGGCGACCATCTCCTGCCACTGCGCCATCGCGAGCCCGGGATCGGGCTGGACGGCGGTGTCCATGAACGGGTTGATCGCGTAGTCCACCCGGAAGTGGGTCGGCTCCACGGCGACGTAGTGGCGGCCCCAGGCCAACGTGCCGGGCGCGGCTGCGGACTCGGTCATGACGGATCACCCCATCCCTGATTGTCAGACAATCTGACAAGATGCAGTGTGGGGCCGGCGGGGGCTTCGCGCAAGACGGCGCACCCTGCCGGGCGAGGTGGGCCAGGATGGGGACATGCCCGAGCCCTTCGCGACGCTCCACCTGGAGCACTCCTCCACAGTCGACCGCGCGGTCGAGGAGCTGCGCCGGGCCATCTTCGACGGCGAGCTGGAGGCGGGCACGCCGTTGCGCGAGGTCGCGCTCGCCGCGTCGCTGGGGGTCTCCCGACCGACCGTGCGCGAGGCGCTCACGGTCCTGGTCGTCGAGGGACTCGCGGTCCGCGAGCCGCACCGCGGCGTCAGCGTGTCGGCCCCCGGGGCCGCCTCGGTGCGCGACGTGTGCGCGGCGCGCTGGGTCCTCGAGGGTGCCGGCGTACGCCGGTGGCGAGAGGCCGACGAGACCCAGCGGCAGGCCGTCCGGTCCACGTTGGCGGCCTACACCTCGGCCGCGCACGAGGGCGGCTCCTACCAGGAGCTCAACGAGCGGCACCTGGCCTTCCACGTCTCCCTGGTCGGGCTGACCGGGAGCCCCCGCCTGGTCGCGATGGCCGACGAGCTGGTCGTCGAGCTCAAGCTGGCCCTGGCCCAGGTGGAGCGCCTGCGACGCAACGCGCACGACGAGATCGACGCGCACGCAGCGCTCCTGCGCCTGCTCGAGGACGACGACGTCGACGGCGCCTCGGCCGCCCTCGAGCAGCACCTGCTGGGTGCTGCCGACGAGATCATCGAGGCGCTCGGCCTGTCGTGAGGTGGGTCGGGTGCTGCCAGACTGGCCCCGTGCGCTTCCTCACCTGGCTCCTGACCACCGCCATCGCCCTGGCGACCGCCGCCTGGCTGATCGACGGGATCCGCTTCGCCGGCCCCTCGAGCGGCACCGCCGAGCTGCAGGAGAAGCTGCTCCCGCTGCTGCTGGTCTCGGTGCTCCTCGGCGTCGTCACCTCCTTCGTCAAGCCGGTGCTGACGATCCTGAGCTTCCCGTTCGTCATCCTCACGCTGGGCCTCTTCCTCGTCGTGATCAACGCCGCGATGCTGATGCTCACCGGGTGGCTGGCCGACAAGCTCGACATCGGCTTCGACGTGAGCGGCTTCTGGCCCGCCGTCGGCGGCGCCCTCGTCATCACCGTGACCACGTGGATCGTGGACTCGGTCATCGGCGGTGACGAGCGTCGATGACCCCAGCCCTGCCCGACCTGCCCCCGGGCCGTACGCCGGGTCGCTATGCCCTGGCGCTGGTGTGCCTGGGCAACATCTGCCGCTCGCCGATGGCCGACGTCGTGCTCGCGGAGCGGGTCGCCGCAGCCGGGCTGGCCGACCGCGTCACCGTCGCGAGCTGCGGCACCGGCGACTGGCACGTGGGACGCCCGATGGACCCCCGCGCCGCCGCCACGCTGACGGGCGCCGGTCGCGACGCCACGCGGCACCGCGCCCAGCAGCTCGACCCGTCCTGGGCCGAGCGCTTCGACGTGCTGCTGGCCATGGACGAGAGCAACCTCGCCTCGATCCGCTCGGGCACCCCGGGCAGCCTGGAGGCCGGGCGCGCCCTGCTCTTCCGCTCCTTCGACCCGTTCGGGACCGGGGGCGAGGTGCCCGATCCGTACTACGGTGGGGACAGCGGCTTCGAGGAGGTCCTGGCCATGGTCGAGCGCACCACCGACGTGATCCTGGCCGCGCTCGAGCGCGAGCTCGCCGGGAGCGAGTCCTCGTGACCCGCCAGCCGTGGGTCGCCCGCCGGGCCGAGGAGCTCCTCGGGTCGTCGGTCGTGGCCACGGCGCCCGTGGCCGGTGGCGATGTCTCCACGGCGACCAAGCTGCGACTCTCCGACGGCACCACCGCGATCGTCAAGACGCTGCCCCACTCCCCCGACGGCTTCTTCGAGACCGAGGCGGCCGGCCTCGACTGGCTCGCCTCGACGACCCCCGACGGCGGCGTCCGCGTGCCCGAGGTGCTCGCCGTCGACCCCGAGTGCCTCATCCTGCGGTGGGTGGAGCCCGGCAAGAACGGCGTCGACACCGCGGCCGCGTTCGGCAGGGCCCTGGCGGTGACCCACGCGGCGGGCGCCCCGGCGTACGGCGCGGAAGCCGACGGCTTCATCGGGCCGCTCCCGCTGCCCAACCGCACCGCCTCGACGTGGGCGGAGTTCTACGCCGTGCGCCGGGTGCTGCCCTACCTCAAGCTGGCCCGCGACCGCGGTGCGGTCACCGACGGGCAGGCCGGTGTCGTCGAGTCGCTGGTCGGGAGGCTGACCGCGCTGCTGCCCGAGGAGCCGCCCGCCCGCCTGCACGGCGACCTGTGGAACGGCAACGTGCTCTGGGGCCACGACGGCCACGTGTGGCTGATCGACCCCGCCTCCTACGCCGGCCACCGCGAGGTCGACCTGGCGATGCTCGCTCTCTTCGGTCTCCCGCACCTGCCCCGCGTGCTCGACGCCTACGACGAGGCCACCCCCCTCGCCGACGGCTGGGAGGATCGCGTCGGCCTCCACCAGGTCTTCCCGCTCCTCGCCCACGCCTGCCTCTTCGGCGGGGGCTACGGCGCCCGGGCCGCCGACACCGCCGCGCGCTACCTCTGACGGGGGCGGGTGGTGCGTCTCAGGCCCTGCTCAGGGGGCCCTGACAGAGTGGACCCGTGCCTATCAGTGCGGTGAAGCCCCGCGTCCTCGTCGTCGACGACGACCGGGCCGTGCGTGAGTCGTTGCGACGCTCCCTGGAGTTCAACGGCTACGACGTGCACCTGGCGAGCGACGGGGCCGAGGCGTTGGCCGGGATCGGCAGCCTGCACCCCGACGTGGTGGTGATGGACGTGATGATGCCGAGGCTCGACGGGATCGAGACCACGCGCGCCCTGCGCACCGCGGGCAACGACGTACCGATCCTGGTGCTCACGGCCCGCGACGCCATCGGCGACCGGGTGGAGGGCCTGGACGCCGGCGCGGACGACTACCTCACCAAGCCCTTCGCCCTGCAGGAGCTCCTCGCCCGGTTGCGGGCGCTGCTGCGGCGGGTCGTGCCCGCCGAGGACGCCCCCGAGGAGACGCTGACGTTCTCCGACCTGTCGATGAACGTCGCGACCCGCGAGATCACCCGGGGTGAGCGACGCATCGAGCTGACCCGGACCGAGTTCACCCTGCTGGAGATGTTCCTGCGGCGGCCGCGCCGGGTGCTCGAGCGCGCCTTCATCCTCGAGGAGGTCTGGGGCTACGACTTCCCGACCACGGCCAACTCGCTCGAGGTCTACGTCGGCTACCTGCGACGCAAGACCGAGGCCGAGGGCGAGTCGCGGCTCCTCCACACCGTGCGGGGTGTGGGTTACGTCCTGAAGGAGTCATGAGCGCGCCGCGCGCCGGCCAGAGCCCCGCGGCCGACCCTGTGGCCGGCCCCGTGGACTCCGTGGTCGGCAGCGGGCGGTGGCGCTACCGCCGGTCCCTGGCCAGTCGCGTCACGCTCCTCACGACCATGGCCGTCGGGCTGACGGTGGCGTTCCTCGCCGCCGGCGCCTACGTGACGGTGCGCATGCAGCTGCAGTCGACGCTGGACGACACGCTCTTCGAGCGGGCCTACCAGACGACGAAGGCACCCACGATCCTCAACCAGCGCACGGGTGACCAGGTGCCGGCGTGGGCGCTGGTGGCCACCGACCTGCGCATCGCGCTGGTCTACGCCGACGGCACCGTCTACCGACCCGAGCAGCTCGAGGACCCACCCGTCCTCGGCGACCCGGAGCTCGACGTGGCCCAGGGCGACACCGACTCCCACATCCGCACGGTCGTGGGCGGGCCGGTCGCCTACCGCGTGGTCACCGTCCCCTACGGCGAGGGCCAGGCGCTCGTGATCGCCCAGTCGCTCGACGGCCAGCAGCGGGTGCTCTCCAAGCTCGGCATCGTCATGTCGATCTTCGGCCTGCTGGGGGTGGCCGCGGCCGGCGCCGCCGGCTTCGGCGTGGCCCGCAACGGGCTGCGTCCGGTGCGGCGCCTGACCAGCTCGGTGGAGCACATCGCCCGCACCGAGGACCTCACCCCGCTGCCGGTCGAGGGTGACGACGAGATCGCCCGCCTGGCCACGGCGTTCAACGTGATGCTCACCGCGCTGTCGGCCTCCCGCGACCGCCAGCGCCAGCTCGTCGCCGACGCCGGGCACGAGCTGCGTACGCCGCTCACCTCCCTGCGCACCAACGTCGACCTGCTCACCCAGGCCTCGGCGCCCGGCGGTCCCGAGCTGCCGCCCGAGGCGCGGGCCGAGCTGCTCGAGGACATCTGCGCGCAGATCGGGGAGCTGACCACCTTGATCGGTGACCTGATGGAGCTCTCCCGTGACGAGCCGCTCGCGCCGGTCGTCGAGACGGTCGACCTGACCGAGATCGTCGACCACGCGGTGACGCGGGTCCGGCTGCGCGCTCCCGCGGTCACCTTCGACTTGGACACCCGGGCGTGGTGGGTCGAGGGCGACGCCAACGCCCTGGAGCGGGCCGTGACCAACCTGCTGGACAACGCCGCCAAGTGGAGCCCCGCCGACGGGACCGTCCGGGTGTGCCTGCGCGACGGGCTGCTCACCGTCGACGACGAGGGCCCCGGGATCGCCGAGGCGGACCGGCCCCACGTCTTCGACCGCTTCTGGCGCTCGGAGGAGTCGCGCACCATGCCCGGCTCCGGTCTGGGCCTGTCGATCGTGCGGCAGGTGGCCTCGCGCCACTCCGGCACCGTGACCGCCGACGGGTCGGCCACCGGTGGCGCCCGCCTCTCGCTGTGGCTGCCCGGCACGCCCGCCCCCGTGGCGCGGGAGGTCGTCCATGGCTGAGCGCCGGCCCCTCCCCCGCCGGCGCACCGCCGCGCTCGGCACGCCGGCCCTCGGGCTGGCCGTCGCGGCGGTCCTCGCGGCGAGCCTGTCGGCGTGCGGCGAGGAGGCGCCGCCGAGCGAGCCCGCTGCCGCCGTCCCGACCACCCCGCTGTGGAACCCCTGCGACGGCCTGAGCGCCGAGGGGGTCGGCCGGCTGCTCGGCGCGGAGGTCACCATGGATGCCGGGCGGCCCTCGGTGCCGCGCTGCGCCTTCACGCCCGAGATCGAGGGCGGGGCGGCGATCGACGCCAACTACGTGCTCTTCCCGGCCGGTCTCGACGAGGCCTGGGACACGATGGGCGACCTCGACGGCCGGGTCACCGACCCGACCATCGCGCTGGCCGACGACGCCCGGATGGTCGTCAACACCCAGGACGGGTCGCTGCTGGTCACCGGCTTCGTGCAGAACGACGACCTCATCCAGGTCGTCAACCTCGTCGACCCGGCACCCTTCGACCGCGCAGCGGGTGCCCGGGCCGTGCAGCAGGTCATGCGCGAGCTGTCCGCCCACGCCGACGACTCGGCCATCGGTCAGGCACCGTAGGGCGGCTCGAAGACCGCGAGCAGGCGCTCGGCCTTGACCCGTGACTCCTCGTGCTCGAGCCCGAGGTCGGACTGCACCGTGATGCCGCCCCCGGTGCCGAGGACGTAGCGCCCGTCCCCACCGGTCATCAGGGACCGGATGACGACCCCGAGGTCGGCACGGCCGTCGGCGCAGATCCAGCCGAAGGCACCGGAGTAGACCCCGCGCGGCGACTCCTCGACCGCTGCGATGATCTGCATGGTGCGCAGCTTGGGCGCCCCCGTCATCGAGCCGGCGGGGAAGATCGCCCGCAGGGCGTCGAGGGTGCTGACCCCCTCGGCGAGCCGGCCGCGGACCGTGGAGACCAGCTGGTGCACCGTCTCGTAGGACTCGACCGCCATCAGCTCCGGCACCACCACGCTGCCCGGCTCGCACACCATGGCGAGGTCGTTGCGCAGCAGGTCGACGATCATCAGGTTCTCGGAGACGAAGCGCTGGTCGGTCGCGAGCGAGCGCCGCTCGCGCTCGTCGGCCTCGGGCGTCGCGCCACGCGGGGTCGTGCCCTTGATCGGCTTGGTCTCGAGCACCCGGTCGGCCGTCACCAGCGCGTAGCGCTCCGGCGAGGAGCTCAGCAGCCACGACCGCGCCTGCGCGACGTCGTGCTGGAGGAACCCGGCGTACGGCGCGGGGTTGAGCTCGCGCAGCCGCAGGTAGGCGGTCACCGGGTCGAGGTCGCTGAGCGTCTCGATCCGGTAGGTCAGGTTGACCTCGTAGGAGTTGCCCGCGTGCAGCTCCTCCTGGACGCGCTCGAAGGCGGTCGCGTAGGCGGCCGGCGGGGTGAACGGACCGGCCGGCCGTCGGGTCGTGTGCCGCAGACCGGGCTGCAGCGCGTCCTGCGGCACACGACCCGAGCCGGGAGCCGACGCCGCGTGCTCGAAGAGCCGCACGTGCCGCGCCCGCATCCACACCGCGTCGGGGAGCGCACCGGGCACGTCACCGACCACAGCCCCCTTCGCAGGCAGGTCGGGGCGGGCGGCATAGCCGAGGTAGCCGAACCACTGGTCGCGTGGGCCACCCGCGGCCAGCTCGGCGGCCAGCACCGCGAAGACGTCGTCGCCGACGACGGTCGACCGGCCGCCCGTGTGCCGGGTGACCGTGCGGGTCGAGGCGTCGTAGGAGAGCGAGACGTCGTCCGGCTCGAGCCAGCCGATCAGGGAGCGGCGACCCGACCACTCGCGGGCTCCGCCACCGTCCAGCCAGAAGCACCGCGGGTGGGCCGCCGCGACCTCGCGGAAGAACGCGACCGGGTCCTGGCCGGTCACGAGAGCGCCGGCCACGAGAGACCCAGGAAGTTGGCCACCAGCAGGGCGCCGTGCTCGGAGAGCACCGACTCGGGGTGGAACTGCACCCCCACCAGCGGCAGCTCACGGTGCTCGACGGCCATGGTCAGCCCGGTGTGCCCGTCGACGGCCGTCACCCGCAGGCACGAGGGCAGCTCGACGGCCGCCAGCGAGTGGTAGCGCACCGCCCGGAAGCCGTCGGGCACGCCCGCGAAGACACCTGTCCCGTCGTGGTCGACCCGCGCCGTCACCCCGTGCCCGGGGGGCACCCGCTCGACGCGGCCGCCGTACGCCGTGACGAGGCCCTGCATCCCCAGGCAGACCCCGAGCACGGGGCGGGTCGCGGCGAGCAGCACCTCGCGCCCCACGGCGAAGTCGGACTCGACGTCGGGTCGGCCGGGTCCGGGCGAGAGCACCACGTGGGTGTGGGCGAGCACGGTGGCGGCGTCGACCTCGTCGTGCTGGACCACCCGCGGCAGGACCCCGGTCACGCCGGCGACCAGGTGCACCAGGTTGTAGGTGTAGGAGTCGTGGTGGTCGACCACCACGACGTCGGGAGCCGCCGACCGCTCCGACACCGTGCTAGCCGCGCCCGGGCTCCGGCGCGGGGCCGCCGAGCAGCAGGTCGACGACGATCTCGTGCAGCACGTCGTAGCCGCGCTCGGTCAGGATCGACTCGGCGTGGAACTGGATGCCGCGGAAGTGCGGGCCGCTCACGACGTTGACGTCGCCGGTGTCCTCGTCGGCGTCCACGGTGACGCCGGGGGGCAGCGGGTCGCCCTCCGGACCGACGCGGCCCACGAAGGTGTTGTAGAAACCGACCCGCTCGGTGCGGCCGTTGACGACCACCGGCGACTGCGTGCCCTGGAAGACGATGTCCTTGTAGACCAGGGGGATGCCGAGCTGGTGGCAGAGCGTCTGGTGGCCCAGGCACACGGCGAGGAAGGGCTGCCCCTGAGCGAGGAGCTCGCCCACGGCCGCCCGCATGCGGGCGATCTTCGGGTCGTCGCCGTCGCGTGGGTCGCCGGGTCCGGGCCCGACGATGACCAGGTCGTGACCGTCGAGGCAGCCGGCGACGTAGTCCTCGTGGCGCACGACGGTGCTGGTCAGGCCGAGCACCCCGAGCACGTGGCGCAGCATGTTGACGAAGTCGTCCTCGCCGTCGAGGATCACCACGCTCCTGCCGGCCAGGCGTCGGTCGGGCGGCGAGCCGGCCTGGTCGGTGAGCCAGAACGAGCTCAGCCGGCGGTTGCGCTTGTTGAGCGCGAGCAGCACGTCCTCGTCGTTGACGAGCTCGGCGATCGCCACGTCGGGCACTGGCGCTGCGGGCACGAGCCCGAAGGCGCGCAGGATGCCGGCGGCCTTGGCGTGCGTCTCCGCCACCTCGTACGCCGGGTCGGAGTCCCGCACCAGCGTGGCTCCGGCCGTCACCTTGAGGCGCCCGTCGGGCGACACGTCGGCGGAGCGGATGACGATGGGGCTGTCGACCACGGGACCGCCCTCGGGGTCGCGACCGAGGATCGCGAGGGCCGCGCCGTAGTAGCCACGCCCCTCGGTCTCGTAGTGCTTGATCAGCCGGCACGCGTTCTCCACCGGGCTGCCCGTGACCGTCGCGGCAAACATCGTGTCGCGCAGCACCTCGCGCACGTCGCGGTCCGTGTGCCCGGCGAGGAGGTACTCGGTGTGGACCAGGTGGGTCATCGGCTTGAGGAAGGGGCCGAGCACCTGGCCACCCTCGTGGCACAGGTCGCACATCATCTTGAGCTCCTCGTCGACGACCATGAAGAGCTCGTAGATCTCCTTCTCGTCGTCGAGGAAGTCCAGGAGCTGCGCCTTGGCCGTGCCGGCGGCATCGCCCGAGCGCGGGATGCGGAAGGTGCCGCTGATCGGGTTCATCCGCACGTCACCGCCGTGGATGGAGACGTGCCGCTCCGGACTCGCCCCCACCAGGTAGCGATCGCCGGTGAAGAACAGGTAGGTCCAGTAGGCGCCGCGCTCGCTCTCGAGCAGCCGCTTGAGCACGGTCAGCGCGGTGGCGGCGCTCCAGTCGGCGACCTGCGCGCGGTAGTGGCGTCCGATGACGAGGTTGGCGCCCTCGCCCTGACCGATCTCGTCCTCGATGATCGCCTTGACCAGGTGGGCGTAGTGCTCGTCGTCGGTGTCGAAGCCGCCGCGGTCGGTGAACTCGACCGGCACGTCCTCGATGGCCGCGATGATCTCCGCGACGGAGAACTCCTGCTCGGTCTCGACGTCGACGACCACCAGCGGGGTGCCGTCGTCGTGGGCCTCGAAGCCGCGCTCGGCGACCTGGCGGAACGGCACGGCCACGAGCCGGTCGGCGATGTGCCCGGCCTCGGGCACCCCCGTCTCGAGGGGCACGTCGAGCAGCGACTCGACCACGCTGCGCCGTCCCCCGACCAGGCCGACGGTGTCGCGGTCACCGACCCGGGTGGAGCGGCGGATGATCGCCCAGGCCTCGTGCCCCTGGAGCGCGGCGATGGCGTCCCTGGCGGCAGAGGTCTCAGACATGGGCGCAGCCTAGTTGCGGCGCGCCCCGTCAGCTCACGGTGGTCAGCAGCTGGGTGGCGCGGGTGAGCACGACGTAGAGGGTGGCGCGCCCGGTGGCCGACTCGTCCTCGATCTCCTGCGGCCGCACGACCACGATCCCGTCGAACTCCAGCCCCTTGGTGTCGAGCCCGGTGAGCACGACGACCCGGTCGACGCCCGAGGGCGGCACCGAGGAGTCGACGGCGTCGCGGGCGTGCGGCGCGTCGTCGGCGAGCTCGGTCCACGACGCCAGCCAGCCGTTGACCTCCGAGCGCCGGGCCACGGGTACGACGATCCCGACGGTCCCGCCGACCTCGCCGGCGATCTCCCCGACCGCGGCGCGGGTGGCTGCCTCGAGGTCGCTGACCCCGGTGATGACCTGCGGGTCGCGACCCGTCGAGCGGACCGCGGTGGGCAGGTCGGCGTCGAGGCCGACGCGCTCGGCGTAGGCCGCGGCGTACTCGTAGATCTCGGAGGAGTTGCGGTAGTTGGTCGAGAGGTGGAACTCGTGGAGCGCCTTGCCCTCGAGGGCCGCGGCCCTCGCGGTGCGCGACTCCTCCGGCACCGGCCAGGACGACTGGGCCGGGTCACCGACGATCGTCCAGGAGGCGGTGCGCCCCCGGCGGCCGACCATGCGCCACTGCATCGGGGTGAGGTCCTGCGCCTCGTCGATGAGGATGTGGGCGAAGGGGTCGTCCTCGATGCGGTAGGTGGGGGGCGCCCAGGCGCGCCCGGACGGGGCGTACTCCCGCTCGGAGGCCGTCGTCAGCTCCTGCAGGTCGACGGCACCGTCGATGAGCGCCATCGGGTCGTCGCGGGCGTCCTCGACCTTGACGGGCACGTCGCCGAGCGCGTAGCGCAGCTCGTCGAGCAGCGGCACGTCCTCGACCGACAGCGAGCCGTCGCCGCTCCACGACTTGGTCAGCAGCCGCTGCTCCTCGGGGGTGATGACACCGTCGCCGACCCGGGCGAGCAGCTCGGGGTCGCGCAGCCAGTCGAGCACGTCGGCGGCCGCGAGCGGCGGCCACC
Organism: uncultured Actinomycetota bacterium; assembly: GCA_963827195.1. Taxonomy (GTDB): domain Bacteria; phylum Actinomycetota; class Actinomycetes; order Propionibacteriales; family Nocardioidaceae; genus Nocardioides. Next base: position 134,576 of record CAWGZT010000006.1, on the reverse strand, counting down.
AGGCGACCGCGAAGTCGATGAAGTCGCGGTGGGAGAGCATGTCGTCGTCGAAGGCCTCCCGGCCGCGCTCGCGACCGCGCTCGCCCCGGACCTGGCGCCACATGGCGTCGAGCAGGGCGGTCGCCACCCGGGGCAGCTGGCGGTTGCGCCGGCCCTGCGCCATCAGGTTGCGGCGGACCCGGCCCAGCGCGTTGCGGTCGAGCACGATCGTGTCGTCACGCCAGAAGACGCGGAACTCCGCGGGGCTGCCCGGCGCCTGCTGGCGGGCGGTGCGGCGCACGACCTCGGCCATCCGCTCGGAGCCCTTGACGTCCGCGACGGCGGGCTCGTCGTGACGGCTGGCCTTGACCCCGTCGACGACCTCGCCGAGGGAGCGGAGGGCCACGGCGGTCTCGCCGAGGCTGGGCAGCACCCGCTCGATGTAGCGCATGAAGACGCCGCTGGGGCCGATGATCAGCACGCCGCCGGCCTCGTAGCGGCGGCGCTCGTTGTAGAGCAGGTAGGCCGCGCGGTGCAGCGCCACCACCGTCTTGCCCGTGCCGGGGCCGCCGGAGATCGCGGTCACGCCCTTGCTGGGCGCCCGGATGGCCTTGTCCTGCTCGGCCTGGATGGTCGCCACGATCGAGTGCATGGAGCGGTCGCGGGCCCGCGAGAGCTGCGCCATCAGCGCACCCTCGCCGACGATGGGGAGCTCGACGCCCTCGGACTCGAGGGCCGCGTGCGCCTCGGCGTCGAGCAGCTCGTCCTCCACCCCGACGACCCGCGCGCCGACCGCGCGCAGCACCCGTCGTCGTACGACGGCGTGCGGCTCGGCCGCCGTCGCCTGGTAGAACACGGCGGCCGCCGGGGCCCGCCAGTCGATGAGCAGCGAGTCCCGCTCGGAGTCGCGCAGGCCGATGCGCCCGATGTAGCGCGGGGCGGTGTCGACGTCGGCCTGGAGGTCGAGCCGACCGAAGACCAGGCCCTCGTGGGCGGCGTCGAGCTGGGCGATGCGCTTGGCGGCCTGGAAGACCATCGCATCACGCTCGACGAGGCCGCCCTCGTGCCCGAGCTTGCCGCGGTCGTGCCCCTCCAGGGCCAACCGTCGGGCGGCGGACGCGGAGTCGCTCAGCTGGACGTAGACCCGGTCCACGAACTCCTGCTCGCGAGCGACCTCTCGCTCGACCAGCTCCTCTGACAACGCAGTTTCCCCTCAGCCCGGCATCTCGTCGCCCGGCGGCGGCTCCCGGTGGGGAGCCCGGCGCCGAGCAGTCCGCAAGCCTATAACGCCGAGGCGCAGGGGCCACGAACGTCGCCACAAATGACGGATGCCCCGCACTGGCGCATCCCCCGATGCGATCCGTGCGGGGCTTCCGTTGTCCCCTGTGTCGGCAAGTCCCCCCCGGGTCCGCCGACAGGGAAGACGCTACGCAGTCGACGCCCACGCCATCTCCACGGAAGATCCACGGTTCGGTAACAGCCCGGCCGGGGCCGCCCCCGGCCCGAGCGGCCGACCGCACGCGTGGGGCTCCGTCCCTGGGCCTACGTTTCCTGGGCCTACGTTCCTGGGCCTACTTCCTGCGCCCGAGGAAGGCCACCATCGCCTCGCGCGCCTCGTCGCTCCCGAACAGGCGGGCGCTGAGGCGGGCCATGTCCTCCCCGTGCTCGTCGATGTGGGCCAGGAGGTCACGACCCAGCAGCGCCTTGGTCTCGCGCAGGCCCTGGGGAGCGCCGGAGGCCAACGAGGCCACGACGGTCGCGATGGCGCCGTCCACCTCGTCGGCGGGCACCGCCCGGGTGACGAGCCCCATCGCGACCGCCTCGGCGGCGGTGAACTGCTCGCCGGTCAAGCAGGTCAGCGCGGCGGCGCGTGAGGTCATGCGCGGCAGGACGGTGAGCGAGATGACGGCCGGAGCGAGCCCGAGCTTGACCTCGGTGAGGGCGAACGTCGCCTCCTCGGCCGCGATCACCACGTCGGAGGCCGCGATGATGCCGATCCCGCCGGCGCGCACGGGACCGTGGAGCGCCGCCACGACAGGCTTGGGGTGGGCCACGATCAGCCGTTGCATCGCCACCAGCACCCGGGCGCCCTCCTCCATCCCGCCTGCGGAGGCCTCCGACAGGTCCGCGCCGGAGCAGAACACCCGACCCGAGGAGCGCAGCACGACCACCGCCACGTGGTCGTCCTCGGCGGTGGCCCGCAGGTGCCCGAGGAGCTCGCTCACGAGCTGGCGGGAGAGTGCGTTGCGGTTGTGGGCGGAGTCGAGGGTGATGGTCGCGACGGCATCGGCGACCACGCAGTGGACCAGCTCGGTGGGCCGCTCGATCTCGTCGTTGCTGTCCGAGGCGGTGACGGGGGTCATGCGGCCCATCCTGCCGCAGAGCCATCCAACGAGGTCGCCGCTACGAACCCCTCGTATGCAAAAACGCCTGCTCTACGCCTCGTTCGGTCTCCTGGCGACCCTGGTCGGCATGGCGACGGGTCACCTCGTCGCCTCGCTGCTCAACCCCGCCTCCTCCCCAGTCCTCGCCGTGGGGTCACAGGTCATCGACCTGACCCCCACGCCGATGAAGGAGTGGGCGATCCGCCAGTTCGGCAGTGCCGACAAGGCGATCCTCATCGGGTCGGTGCTCCTCGGCGTGCTCGTCTTCGCCGCGATCGCCGGCATCCTGGCCCGTCGGCGGTTCGCCCTCGGCGCCGGGCTCCTGGTCCTCCTCGTGGCCATCGCGGGCGCCACCGCACTCAACCGCCCGGCCTCCGAGATCGTCGACATCGTCCCCAGCCTCCTGACCGCGGTCGCCGGCGTGGCCGCCCTGTGGTGGCTCGACCGCACCGCCAAGGCCGCGAGCGCGAGCACGGCCACCAGCCCGGCCACCAGCCCGGCCACCAGCACCGTGACCGCCGGCAGTGCCCCGGACACGACCTCCAAGCGCCTCCCGCACCCGATGGGTCAGCCCGACACCGTCTCCGCCGACGGCCCCAAGCACGCGCTCACCGACGACACGACCGGCGACGGCACCAGCGCGTCCCCGACCCGACGCGGCGTCCTGGTCGCCATGGGCGTCCTTGCTGCCGCCGCGGCCGTCATGGGCGGCGCGGGCCGCTTCATCGGCAACCTGCGCAGCCGCCCGGAGGACATCTCCCTCCCGGCCGCCACCGACGTGGCCGCGCCGCTGCCCCAGGGCATCGACGACCAGGTCAAGGGCATCAGCACCTTCGTGACGTCCAACGCCGACTTCTACCGCGTCGACACCCGTCTGGACACCCCGATCATCAGCGCCGACGACTGGACGCTGACCATCGACGGCGACGTCGACAACGAGATGACCTTCACCTTCGACGACCTCCTCGGCATGGACCTCATCGAGCGCGACATCACGATGACCTGTGTCTCCAACTCCGTGGGTGGCCCCTACGTCGGGTCCGCGCGCTGGCTCGGCGTACGCCTCCAGGACCTGCTCGACATGGCCGGCGTCGGCTCCAAGGCCGACCAGATCCTCAGCACCGACTTCGAGGGCATGACGATCTCCACCCCGCTCGACCTGGCCACCGACGGCCGCGACGCGATCATCGCCATCGGCATGAACGGCGAGGCGCTGCCGCGTGAGCACGGCTTCCCGGCCCGGATGATCATCCCGGGGCTCTACGGCTTCATCAGCGCCACCAAGTGGATCACCAAGCTCACCCTGACGACCTACGACGACGCCCAGGCCTACTGGACCGAGCGCGACTGGGACACGGTGGCCCCCATCAAGATCTCCGCGCGCATCGACACCCCCAACGCGCTCGACACGCTCAAGGCCGGCGAGGTCGTCATCGGCGGCGTCGCCTGGGCCCAGCAGAAGGGCGGCGTGGACAAGATCGAGGTCCGCATCGACGGCGGCCCGTGGCAGCCCGCGGAGCTCGGCCCCGACGGCGGCAACGACTACTGGCGCCAGTGGTTCTACAAGTGGGACGCCAAGCCCGGCTCCCGCACCGTCGCCGCACGCGTCATCAGCGGCGAGGGCGAGACCCAGACGGCGACGGCCGCCAACCCCTTCCCGGGTGGCTCCAGCGGCATCCAGTCGTTCCTCGTGACCGTCGAGTAGCACCGGCACAGCCCGGCACATCGGCGCACCAGGCCCACCAGGCCCGGCCCAGGCAACCCCTGGACCGGGCCTGGTCACGTCCGGGCTGGGCCGCATCTCGCGCTCGGCCGGCTGTCAGGTCGCCTGGGGTGCCCGCCCCATCGGTCGTGTGCCCCGCTCCGCGCGGCAGCGCGGCCCGCGGCACACGACCCGACGCCGACGCGTGGCCCAGGCCACACAAATAGATGTATCGGCTCCAATCCGGTCGCCGATCAGCACCGAATGACTCCTGAAAGCAACCCAATCGGAAGGCACGAAATCCCATGAAGCTCCAGACCCTTCGCCGCAACGGTGGCATCGCCACCGCCGCCATCGCTCTCTCCATCACCCTCGCCGCCTGTGGCTCCGAGGACGACACCACGAGCACCGCCTCCGACACGGACGAGACGTCCGAGGCCGCTCCCGAGGAGGAGCCCGCCGAGACCGAGGAGGCCAGCGCTGCTGACCAGACCTTCGGTGAGGGCTGCGCTGCTGTCCCCGCCGACGGCGCCGGCTCCTTCGACGGCATGGTCATGGACCCCGTCGCCACCGCCGCCAGCAACAACCCGCTGCTGTCGACCCTGGTCACCGCCGTGGGCGAGGCCGACCTGGTGGGCACCCTGAACGACGCCCCCGAGCTGACCGTCTTCGCGCCGGTCAACGACGCCTTCGCCGCGATCCCCGAGGACCAGCTCAACTCGATCCTCGCCGACAAGGCCCTCCTCACCAAGATCCTGACCCACCACGTCATCGGTGGCCAGCTCGACCCGTCCGCCGTCGCCGGCGAGCAGGAGACCCTCAACAAGGACACCCTGACCGTCGAGGGTGACGAGACGGGCATGACCGTCTCCGACGGCGCCGTGACCGCCAACGTCATCTGCGGCAACGTGCCCACCGCCAACGCGACGGTCTACATCATCGACGCCGTCATGGCCGGCGCGAAGTAATCTCTTCCCACCGAAGCGATCTGAGCGAGAGGATCTGAGCATGGATCCTCTCAGGCCAGAAGTCACCGGCGTCCCCTCCTCGGAGGGGACGCCGGGGGCGCCGGACCTCTCAGAGCTGCTGAACCTCTCCGCCCGGGGAGACCAAGCAGCCTTCGCACTCCTGTACGACGCCATGGCGTCGCGGGCCTACGGGCTCGCGCTCCGCGTGGTGAGGGACCCGGCCCAGGCCGAGGAGATCACCCAAGAGGCCTTCCTCGAGATCTGGAAGATGGCGTCCCGCTATGACGTGGCCCGAGGCAGTGCGCCGGCCTGGATGCTCACGATCGTCCACCGCAAGGCGGTCGACCGGGTGCGATCCGCGCAGGCGTCCACCAGGCGGGACACGACGTACCACTCGCAGAACCAGGCGGTCGACCACGATGTGACCGCCGACGCAGCACACGCGTCGCTCGAAGCGCGACGAGTCAGGGTGGCGTTGCAGAGCCTCACGGCGGTGCAACGCGAAGCGCTCGAGCTCGCCTACTTCGGCGGCTACACGCACACAGAAGTGGCCTCGATGCTCGACCTCCCGGTCGGCACGGCCAAGACACGAATCCGCGACGGACTGATCCGTCTGCGCGACACGATGGGAGTGGGAAAATGAGCAGCGACATCCACGCGCTCTCGGGTGCCTACGCCGTCGACGCGCTCGACGACATCGAGCGTGCCCAGTTCGAGCGTCACCTCGCGGCGTGCAGCACCTGCCTCGCCGAGGTCGACAGCCTCCGTGAGGCCACCGCGGTCCTCGCCGAGACGTCCTTCATGGCGCCTCCCGCCGCTCTCCGCGACCGGATCCTCGCCGGCATCGAGACCGTCCGCCCCCTTCCTCCCGTGGTCTCCCTCACCGCCGAGCGCCGGAAGCGTCGGTTTCCCGCGCTGGTCGCTGCTGCCGCGGTGATCACCCTGATCGGGGCCGGCGTCGCCGTGACGCAGCCCTGGCAGGACGAGACCACCCAGGTCAGCCTGACCGCTGCCGACCGCGTCCTGCAGGCCCCGGACGCGGAGACGTGGACCAAGAGCCCGGTCACGGGCGGCATCATCAAGGTCACCCGCTCGCGCAGCCTCAACCAGGCCGTCGTCGAGGCCAAGGGCCTGGCGCAGCTCCCCGACGGCAAGATCTACGCCCTGTGGCTCCAGCACGACGGCAAGATGCTGCCGGCCGGACTGATGAGCGACATCGACGGCACGACCGTCGTCCTCGAGGGCGACCCGGGCACGGCCGAGGCGACCGCCGTCAGCGTCGAGCCCGCCGGGGGCTCGCAGCAGCCCACGACGTTCCCGATCGCCATGTTCGAGTTCGAGCAGGTCTGACCCATGACCACAGCACCCCGCCGCGTCGCGGTGGTGGGCTCCGGCGTTGCCGGACTCACCGCTGCCTACGTCGCCGCCAAGTCCGCTCACGTCACGCTCTTCGAGTCCGACGACCGGCTGGGCGGCCATGCCGACACCCACCGGGTGCCCGAGACCTCGGCGCGAGGTGAGCGCGAGCTCGCCATCGACACGGGCTTCATCGTCCACAACGAGCGCACCTACCCCGTGCTGCTCCGCATGTTCGCCGAGCTCGGCGTCGAGACCCAGCCCTCCGAGATGTCGATGTCCATCAGCGACGAGGCGACCGGTCTCGAGTGGGCCGGAGCGCTCGGCCGCAAGGGCGTCATCCCCACCGCCGGCCACCTGACCCGGCCGCGCTACCTGCGGATGCTGACCGAGATCCCCCGCTTCCACCGCCGCGCGAAGGCAGTGCTGGCGGCGGCCGAGGCCGGCGACGCCGGGTCCGACACCACCCTGCGCGTCTTCCTCGAGGAGGGCGGCTTCACGCCCTACTTCACCCGCCACTTCATGGAGCCCCTGGTCGCCGCTGTGTGGTCGTGCGACCCCGAGGTCTCGCTGGACTACCCGGCGCGCTACCTCTTCAGCTTCCTGCAGCACCACGGCATGCTCACCGTCTTCGGGTCCCCGCAGTGGCGCACGGTCACCGGAGGCTCCCACGAGTACGTGCAGCGGGTGGCCGCGACCCTGCCGGACATCCGCACCGGCGCCAAGGTCACCTCGGTGCTCGAGACTGCCGAGGGCGTCGAGATCACCGACGGCAACGGCCAGGTGTCCACCTACGACGCCGTGGTCATCGCCGCCCACCCCAGCCAGGCGCTCTCCATGCTCGCCGAGCCGACCGACCTGCAGCGCGAGCTGCTCTCCGCGATGCCCTACGCCCCCAACGTGGCGACGTTGCACACCGACACCTCGCTGCTGCCCGCGACCGCCAACACCTGGGCGTCGTGGAACTTCCGCCGTCCCTCGGCCGAGGGCGACGGCGTCCTGGTCACCTACGACCTGACGCGACTGCAGCGCCTGGACACCGACGTCCACTACCTCGTGACGCTCGGTGGCGAGCACCTGATCGACCCCGCGACGGTCATCGACCGGATGGAGTACGAGCACCCGCTCTACAACCCCACCTCGGTGGCAGCGCAGGCCCGCCTCCCGGAGATCAACAGCACCCGGGTCGCCTTCGCCGGCGCCTACCACGGCTGGGGCTTCCACGAGGACGGCGCACGCTCGGGCCTCACCGCGGCCGAGCACCTCGGCCTCACCTGGACCGACGCTCCCGGACGCACCCCGGTCCCCGCGCTGCCCACCGGCGGGCAGGTCTACGACACCACGATCTCCCACACGCGGCGAGCCCCCTTCCGACGCACCTTCGAGAACAGGTCGACCACCTGGCTCGTCGACCTCGACGCGCTGCCGGACCACGGTGTCCTCGGCCGCTTCGAGGCTCGCGACCACCTCGGCTCGCCCGACCTCAGCATCCGCGCCAACATCGAGGGCCTCCTGGCCCGGCACGACATCGACCTGCGGGGCGGCCGGATCCTGATGGCCGCCAACGCCCGGGCGTTCGGCCACTGCTTCAACCCGATCTCGGTCTTCTGGTGCTGGGACGCCGACGGCGCGCGCGCCGCCACCGTCGTCGAGGTGCACAACACCTACGGCGACCGGCACGCCTACCTCGTCGACCCCGACGACAACGGTCGGGCCACGACCTCGAAGCAGATGTACGTCTCGCCCTTCCACGGCACCGACGGGCACTACGAGCTCGCCGTACCCGTGCCGGGTCGCAGCCTCGCGATCGCCGTGACCCTCCACACCGATGACGGGGCCGTCTTCTCGGCCTCGCTCCGAGGACGCCGCAGCGACACACCTGTCTGGCGCACCGGGCCCGCCGCCCTGCGTCACTCCCTGCTCATCCGGGCACACGGCATCTGGCTCTGGCTGCGCCGTCTCCCCATCCGTCCACGACCGCCCCACCACCAACAAGGAGTCTCGCGATGACCGTCGCACCCGCACGACAGTCCGCGAACTACTGGCCCGGCCTCGACACCGTCCCGTCGGGCCCCCGCGCCTCGGTGTCCGCCGCGATCGCCAAGCGCCTCTTCCGCGCCGCGGTCGAGCGTCTCGACATCACCGTCACCGAGGGCACCGAGAGCTTCGGCAAGGGTGGACCCGTGATGGTCATCCACCGTCCCGAGGAGTTCTACGCCCGCATCGGCCGCCACCAGCTGATCGGGTTCGGCGAGGCCTACCTCACCGGGGCCTGGGACACCGTGACGCCGGCCGACCTGGGCGAGCTGATGACCGTCCTGGCCGCCGAGGTCTCCGACCTGGTGCCCCAGTCGCTGCAGAAGATGCGCGCCCTGGTGGTCTCTCGTCCCCCGCGGTTCCACCGCAACTCCGAGGACAACACGCAGAGCAACATCGCGCACCACTACGACCTGTCCAACGACCTCTTCGAGGAGTTCCTGGACTCGACGCTGAGCTACTCCTCGGCCCTGTTCCCCTCCGAGATCGTCGATCGCGGCGATCACCTCCAGGCCCTCGCCCCCACGACCGCCCCCACCGTCGCCGAGCTCGACGACGCCCAGGGCGTCAAGATCGAGCGACTGCTCGACGAGGCCCGGGTCGGCCAGGGCAGCCGCGTCCTCGAGATCGGCTCCGGCTGGGGTGAGCTGGCCATCCGTGCCGCCCGCCGCGGCGCCACCGTCCGGACGATCACGCTGTCGACCGAGCAGAAGGACCTCGCCGACCAGCGCATCGCCGCTGCCGGTTACACCGACCAGGTCTCGGTCGACCTGTGCGACTACCGGGCCGTGTCCGGCACCTACGACGCCGTGCTCTCCGTCGAGATGATCGAGGCCGTCGGCTGGGAGTACTGGCAGACCTACTTCGAGACGATCGACCGGGTGCTCGCCCCGGGCGGCCGGGTCGCCATCCAGGCGATCACCATGCCCCACGACCGGATGCTCGCGACGAAGCGCACCTACACGTGGATCAACAAGTACATCTTCCCCGGGGGCTTCCTCCCCTCGGTCGACGTGATCGACCAGATCACCCGCGACCACACCACGATCCGGGTCACCAACCGACTCTCGATGGGCGCGCACTACGCCGAGACGCTGCGGCTGTGGGACGAGACCTTCCTCGCCGCCTCCCAGAAGGTCGTCGGGCTCGGCTTCGACGAGCGCTTCCTGCGGATGTGGCACTTCTACCTCGAGTACTCCCGCGGGGGCTTCGCCTCGGGCTACATCGACGTCAACCAGCTCACCTTCGCCCGCCCGGTCGACGAGGCATGAGCGGCACGGCCACGCGGCCCACGGCGACGCGACCCGTCGACATCGCGAGCCAGCTCGCGACGGCCCTCGAACCCTTCGTGGGCGGGGAGCTGCCGGTGCGGCTGCGCGCCTGGGACGGGTCCGAGGCCGGACCCGAGACCGGGCCCGTCGTCGAGCTGCGCACCCCCGACGCCGTGCGCCGGCTGCTGCGGCACCCCGGCGAGCTCGGCGCCGCCCAGGCCTACGTCACCGGCGAGCTCGAGGTCCACGAGGTCGACGGCTGGGACCTCGACCGGGTCCTCACCCATGCGTTCTCGGTCGCTCGCGACCGGGGACTGAGCGGTGGACGACCGAGCATCGTGGCGTTGAGCCGCGCTGTGCGCACCGTGATGGGGATCGGTGCCCTCGGTCGTCCACCTGCCCCGCCTGCCTCGCAGGCCCGGCTCCGTGGCCGCCTGCACTCGCAGCTGCGTGACCGCTCCGCCATCAGCTTCCACTACGACCTGTCCAACGAGTTCTACTCCCTCATCCTCGAGCCGCAGATGGCCTACTCGTCGGGCTACCACTCCTCGCCCGAGCAGCCGCTCGAGGAGGCGCAGTTCGACAAGCTCTCCCTGGTCTGCCGCAAGCTCGGCCTCGAGCCGGGGATGACCCTGCTGGACGTCGGCTGCGGGTGGGGCTCCCTCTCGCTGCACGCCGCCGAGCACTTCGGCGCCACGGTCGTGGGGGTCACCATCGCGGCGGAGCAGAAGAAGTTCATCGACGCCCGGATCGCCGAGCGCGGCCTGGAGGACCGGGTGACCATCCGCCTCCAGGACTACCGCGACGTCCCCGAGCGCCACCACTTCGACGCGGTCTCCTCCATCGAGATGGGCGAGCACGTCGGCCAGGCCAACTACCCGACGTACGCCTCGGTCCTGCACCGCTCGGTCCGTCCGGGTGGTCGGGTGCTGATCCAGCAGATGTCGCGCAGCGGCAAGTGGCCCGGCGGCGGTCCCTTCATCGAGAGCTTCATCGCTCCCGACATGTACATGCGCCCGGTCGGTGAGACCGTCGGCTTCCTCGAGGCGAGCGGGCTCGAGGTCCGCGACGTGCACGGGCTGCGCGAGCACTACGTGCTCACCGTCGGCGGCTGGCTCGAGCGCTTCGACTCCAACATCGAGCGGCTCACCGAGCTCGTGGGTGCCGAGGTGGTGCGGGTCTGGCGCCTCTACCTGGTCGGCGGTGCGATGGCGTTCCGCGACGGTCGCATGGGCGTCGACCAGATCCTCATGGTCCGACCCGGGGGCAGCACACGTTGCCCTGGGTGCGTGACTGGTGAACGACGTCCTGCTCGCTTCCCTGGTCGCGCTCGCCACGGCCGCCCTCCTGATGCTGGTCACGGCTCTCGCCGCGCGCCGGCTCAACCGGGTGGCCGTCGTGGACGTCGCCTGGGGTCTCGGTTTCGTCCTCGTCGCCCTGGCCGCCACGGTGGTCGGGCTGACGACGGACGGTGATCCGGTCCGACGGTGGATCGTGCTGGCGCTGGTCAGTACATGGGGACTGCGCCTCGCCTGGCACATCCGCCGTCGGGCTGTCGGTCACGGGGAGGACCCGCGCTACGAGGCGATGCTCGGCGGCTCGCTCGACGAGGTCGGGCTGGGGCTCGCGGTCCGCAAGGTCTTCCTGGTGCAGGGTGTCGCGATCTGGTTCATCTCCCTGCCGGTGCAGGTCGGCGCCGTCTCCGACGTCTGGTCCTGGCCGGTCGTCGTCGCCGGGATGGTGCTGTGGGCCGTGGGCCTCACCTTCGAGACCGTGGGCGATGCCCAGCTCGCGGCCTACAAGGCCGACCCGGATCGTCCGGCGGTCATGGACCGGGGGCTGTGGCGCTACACCCGTCACCCCAACTACTTCGGCGATGCCTGCATCTGGTGGGGCATCTGGCTGATGGCCGGCCTCGGCTCCGGCTGGGTCGCCGGTCTCGCGACCGTGCTGGCCCCGGTCGCCATGACCTACTTCCTGGTCTTCGCCACCGGTGCGCGCCTGCTCGAGAGGACGATGATGCAGCGCGAGGGCTACCCCGCCTACGCCGAGCGCACGTCGATGTTCTTCCCGCTGCCGCCGCGAGGCTGAGCACGGGCGGACGCGCCCGTCCGACGCGACGTCGGACGCAACCTCCTGGGCAGGGAGAGGGTCACCGGCCCGAGCCGGCTCCTCTCCCTGTCACCCGGCGGCCGTGGTGCTCGATGGCCGCTCCGGGTGTCGCATTCGCGACCCAGGGGTGTGTCGGGGTGCCCGGACGACCGCCCATGAAACGGTCACAGCGGGACTCCCTCCCTGTGGCGACCCTCCCCAGTGCCGCCGTCCACGACCCTAGGGCCGGCGAGGGGACCGCGTCATGACTCGAAAGGACTAGTCACCCATGACTAATACAGGGGGGTGTGCGCCGGGCTCGTATCCTTCGCAGGTGACCTCCGACCACGCCGACCTCGGCGAAGAGCTCGTCCGCCTCGCCTCCGCCGACAACTTCCGCGACGTCGCCGGGCCGGGCTACGCGACCAGTGACGGACGCCGCGTGCGCCGCGGCGTGCTGTTCCGCTCCAACGAGCTGACGTTGACCCACGAGGACGCGCAGGCACTGGCTGCGCTGGGCGTCGAGACGGTCTTCGACCTGCGCGACGCGCACGAGGTCGCGGCCCACCCCGACGCGCCGGTGCCCGGCGCGCAGTGGCGCCACGTCGAGGTCAAGGGCATCCCCATGGAGGCGGTGTCCACGCTCGAGACCCGGGAGCAGGGCCTGGCCGTGATGGGCTCGGTCTATCGCGGGTTCGTCGAGAAGGAGGGTGGCCGGGCCGCCTTCGGCGAGCTGCTGCGCGCGATCGCCGCCGGCTCCGCCACCCAGGTCTTCCACTGCACCGCCGGCAAGGACCGCACCGGGTGGGCCTCCGTGCTGCTGCTCCACGTCGCCGGGGTCGACCCCGCGACCATCCTCGAGGACTACCTCGCCACCAACACGATCGCGTCGGCCACCCGCAAGAAGTACCTCGGGCTCGTGCGCGACAACCTCGGCGAGGACAAGGTGGCGGTCTACGAGACCGTCATGGTCGCCGACGAGGCCTACCTGCAGCAGGCCTACGACGCCGTCCGCTCGTCGTACGGGTCGATGGAGGGCTACCTGGCCGACGGGCTAGGACTGGGACCCGACACCCTCGCTGCGCTGCGGACCCGGCTCGTCGACTAGCGCGAGGATCTCGGTCGTGCGGGCGTGCTTGGAGTCCTTGACGTGCGGGTCGAGGACGATCTCGTGGGTGCCGCCGTCGCGGCCGTCGAAGCGGACGGTCACCGTCTCGAAGCCCTTGTGCCGCTGCGTCTGGGCATACATCGCATAGGCCCGGCGGTCCGCCTCCGTGAGGTCGACCGAGTCGGTGAACGGCGTCAGCAGGGCCCGCGGCCAGAGCCGCCGGGCGAGCACCACGTTGACCTCGACCCCCAGGACGGCGATGACGGCCGCGAGGTAGATCAGGCCCATCAGCCCCAGGACGAGGCCGAAGGTGGCGTTCATCGAGCTGGTGCCGCCGAGCACGCTGGTGGCATAGATCGTGCCGAGGTGCTGGAGGACCTGCCAGAGCACCGCGACGAAGAAGGCGCCGGGCGCCACGCGGCTCAGCGGGAGGCTGCGCGCGGAGGCCAGCCGGAAGAGGAAGGTCAGCACCAGGCCGACGATCAGGACGGTGCCGGCGAGGATGACCCACCGGATCGTGGTGTCGATCTCCTCCCGGAGCATCTCGGCGTTGGAGCCGACGGCACCGAAGACGGAGAGCCCGAGGACCCCGAGGCCGGCGAAGAGCAGCAGGCCCAACGACTTGAAGCGCAGGAGGAAGGGGTTGGGCCGGCTGTTGCGGGGCACGGCCCACGCGGTGGCCATGACGTTCTGGATCGACAGGCCCAGACCGAGACAGCCGTAGAGCGCCGCGAGCGACCCGACGACGACCGCGCCCGTCGATCCGGTCAGGCCCTCGGGTCGCCCCAGCTGCTCGCCGATGATCGGGAACTGGCTCAACGTCGAGTTGAGCGCCTGCTGCTGGAGCTCGGGGTTGCTCTGCAGGAAGAAGCCGAAGATCGACGAGGCGAGCAGCAGGAGCGGGAAGATCGCGATGAAGGCGTAGTAGGTGATGGTCGCGGCGAGGTAGTTGCCCTGGTCGTCGAAGAACTTGTAGACGACCGCCAGCGGATAGCCGATGACCGAGTGCCGCCGCTGGGTGCGGTCGGCTCTCGCCACGAGGTTGCTCACGACCCGAGGCTACTGGCGCGGCCCCCACCGGCGCGGCTGCAACCGCCCTCGCGGTCTGCTCAGTAGGACTTGGGCAGCCCCAGGGAGTGCATCGCGACGAAGTTCAGGATCATCTCGCGGCTGACGGGGGCGATGCGGCCGACACGGGTCGCGACCAGCAGCCCGGCCATGCCGTACTCCTGGCTGGCCCCGTTGCCGCCGTGGGTCTGGACGGCCCGGTCCACGACGTCGCAGGCCGCCTCGGCTGCGGCGTACTTGGCCATGTTGGCGGCCTCGCCCGCCGCCATCTCGTCGCCCGCGTCGAGGAGCGCGGCGGCCTTCTGGTTCATCAGGCGCGCGAGCTCGATCTCGATGTGCGACTGGGCGAGCGGGTGCGCGATCGCCTGGTGGGCACCGATCGGCACCTGGAAGACCACCCGCTCCTTGGCGTACTGGGTCGCCTTCTCCAGCGCGTAGCGGGCCAGGCCGAGCGAGAAGGCCGCCGCCATGATGCGCTCCGGGTTGAGGCCGGCGAAGAGCTGCACGAGCCCGCCGTTCTCGTCGCCGACCAGGGCGTCGGCCGGGAGCTTCACGTCGTCCATGAACACCTGGAACTGGTTCTCCGGGGACACGATCTCCATCGGGATCGCGTGGAACTCGAAGCCCTCGGCATCGGTCGGTACGACGAAGAGGCACGGCTTGAGCTTGCCGGTCCTGGCGTCCTCGGTGCGGGCCACGACGAGCACGTTGTCGGCCTCGTCGACGCCGGAGATCCAGATCTTGCGCCCGGTGAGGACCCAGCCGTCACCGTCCCGGCGCGCGGTCGTGGTGATGTTGTGGGTGTTGGTGCCGGCGTCGGGCTCGGTGATGGCGAAGGCCATCGTGCCGGTGCCGTCGCAGAGGCCGGGCAGCCACTTCTGCTTCTGCTCCTCGGTGCCGTAGCGCGTGATGATCGTGCCGCAGATCGCGGGGCTCACGACCATGAGCAGCAGCGGACAGCCCTGGGCGGCGAGCTCCTCGCACACGGCCGCGATGTCGCCGATGCCGCCGCCGCCCCCGCCGTACTCCTCGGGGATGTTGATGCCGAGGTAGCCGTTGCGGCCGATCTCGAGCCACAGGTCGGTCGTCTTGCCCCCCGAGCGGGCCTTCTCGGTGAAGTACTCGCGCCCGTACTTGCTCGCGAGCTTGGCGACCTGCTTGCGCAGCTCCTGACGCTCCTCGGTCTCGGCGAACGGCTGGAATGCCTGGCTGGTGCTCATGCTTCTTCATCTCCTGTGACGACGACGGCGAGGACTTCTCCGGCAGCCACCTGGGCGCCGGTCCGGACGTTGATCTCCGTGACCGTGCCGGCAGCCGGCGCGCTCACGGTGTGCTGCATCTTCATGGCCTCGAGGACCACGACGGTGTCCCCGGCCTCCACGCTCGCGCCGGGCTCGACCGCGACCCGGATCACGGTGCCGGGCATGGGGGCCAGCAGGCTCCCGCTCGCCACCTGGTCGGCGGGGTCGACGAAACGGGGGACGCGGGTGAGTCGCTGGCGCACCATCGAGGAGTCGTCCAGGAAGACGTCGCCGGTCAGGTCGTCGTGATGCACCTCGATCGACAGCCGGAAGCCGCCGACCGTGAGGACGACCTGCTCCGCGCTGACGGAGCGGACCTCGATGTCCTCGCGCGTGGGGTGGCGATAGCCGTCGCGTCCACCGAGCCACTCGGCCACGACCACCTCGTCGAGGCCCGGCAGCGTGAACGACGTGCGCTGAGGCTGGGAGACGACGTTGCGCCACCCGGGCGGGATCCCCTGCTGGACCGTACGACGGCTCGCGTCGCGGGCGGCCAGCGCGATCGCCGCGACGAAGGGCGCCAGCTCGGGGTCGGCAGCGACGGACACGTCACGGAACTCGTGGCGGCGACGCACGAGCAGATCGGTGGCCATGTCCCCGTCGAGGACCTCGCGGTCGCCCAGCAGGGCCTCGAGCAGCTCACGGTTGGTGACGACCCCGTGGATGCGGGAGCGTCGCAGCGTCCCGGCCAGGGATCGCAGGGCCGAGCGTCGATCGGGTCCCCAGCAGATCACCTTGGCCAGCATCGCGTCGTAGTGCGTGCCGACCTCGCTGCCGGTCGCGAAGCCCGAGTCCAGGCGGGTGCCGTAGGCGGCGAGCGGCGCGAACGCCACGTCGTGCGGGACCTCGAGACGGGCCAGCCGACCGCTCTGCGGCTGGTAGTCGGCAGAGGGGTCCTCGGCGTAGAGCCGGACCTCCACCGCGTGGCCACGGGGCTCGGCGGTGCCGTCGAGGGCCACCGCGGGCAGCAGGTCGGCGAGCGAGCGCCCCTCGGCGATGCCGATCTGGGCCGCGACCAGGTCCACCCCGAAGACGCACTCGGTCACCGGGTGCTCCACCTGGAGCCGGGTGTTCATCTCGAGGAAGAAGAAGCGCTCCGTGTCGGCGTCGTAGAGGAACTCCACGGTGCCGGCGCTCTCGTAGCGGACGGCCCGGGCCGCGGCGAGCGCGGCGTCGTGGAGCGCGCGTCGCACGTCCGGGGAGAGACCGGGGGCGGGCGCCTCCTCCAGGACCTTCTGGTGCCGGCGCTGGATCGAGCAGTCGCGGTCACCCAGGGCCACGGCGACACCGTGCTGGTCCACGAGCACCTGGACCTCGATGTGCCGGCCACGCTCGATGTAGGGCTCCACGAAGACCGTCCCGTCGCCGAAGGCGGAGGACGCCTCCGCGCTGGCCCGGTCGATCTCGGTGGGCAGGTCCTCCAGGCGCCGCACGATCCGCATGCCGCGACCGCCGCCACCGGCGCTGGCCTTGACCAGCAGCGGGAGATCGGCCTCCGTGGCGCTCTCCGGCGTGAGGTTGCCGAGCACGGGGACGCCCGCGGCCGCCATCATCTCCTTGGCGCGGATCTTGGAGCCCATGGCGTCGATGGCCTCCGGCGGCGGGCCGACCCACACCAGGTCGGCCGCCACGACCGCCCGGGCGAAGTCGGCGCTCTCGGAGAGGAAGCCGTAGCCGGGGTGGATCGCCTGGCCGCCCGACGCGCGCGCCGCCCGGATGATCTGCTCGCCGCGCAGGTAGGTCTCGGCGGGGGTGTTGCCGGGCAGCCGGACGGCAGCGTCGGCGTGGCCGACGAAGGGCAGATCCGTGTCGGCGTCGGAGTAGACGGCCATCGTCTCGATCCCGAGCCGTCGGCAGGTCGCGAACACGCGGCTGGCGATCTCGGCGCGGTTGGCCACGAGCAGCCTGGTGATGGTGGTCATGGGCGGAACACTCCGAACCGGTCGGTGCCGACGAAGTCGACGGTGTCGATCACGGAGAGGCAGATGCCCAGGACGGTGCGGGTGTCGCGGGGGTCGATGACCCCGTCGTCGTAGAGCATCCCGGACAGGAAGTGCGGCAACGACTGCTCCTCGACACTGCTCTCGATGAAGGCGCGCATGCCGGCGTCGGCCTCCTCGTCGTAGTCCTTGCCGCGCCCCTCGGCCGCGGCCCGCGCGACGATCGAGAGCACGCCGGCGAGCTGGGCCGGGCCCATCACGGCCGACTTGGCGGAGGGCCAGGTGAAGAGGAAACGAGGGTCGAACGCGCGACCGTTCATGCCGTAGTTGCCCGCGCCGTAGGAGGACCCCATGATCACCGTCAGGTGCGGCACGGTGGAGTTGCTGATCGCGTTGATCATCATCGCGCCGTGCTTGATGATGCCGCCCTGCTCGTAGTCCTTGCCGACCATGTAGCCGGTGGTGTTGTGCAGGAACAGCAGGGGCGTGTCGGTCTGGTTGGCGAGCTGGACGAACTGGGTCGCCTTCTGCGCCTCCTGGCTGAAGAGCACGCCCTGCGCGTTGGCCAAGATGCCGATCGGGCGCCCGTGCAGCCTGGCCCAGCCGGTGACCAGCGAGGTGCCGTAGAGCGGCTTGAACTCGTCGAAGACCTGACCGTTGGTGTCGCTGACCCCGTCGCAGAGGTGGGCGATCACCTCGCGGGGGTCGAAGGGCTCCTTGAGGTCGCTGGGGATCAGGTCCAGCAGGGCTTCCGGGTCGCCCGCCGGTTCGGCGTACGCCGCGCCCCCTCCGTCGGTCGAGCTCGTCGAGACCCGCGCCTTGCGCCAGTTGAGGCGCGCCACGATGCGGCGCCCGATCCGGATCGCGTCCAGCTCGTCCTCGGCGAGGTAGTCGGCGAGGCCCGAGGTGCGGGCGTGCATCTCGGCGCCGCCGAGCGACTCGTCGTCGGACTCCTCACCGGTCGCCATCTTGACCAGTGGCGGCCCACCGAGGAAGACCTTGGCCCGCTCCTTGACCATGACGGTGTAGTCGCTCATGCCCGGCACGTAGGCCCCGCCGGCGGTGGAGTTGCCGAAGACCAGGGCGATCGTCGGCTCCTTGCGGGCGCTCGCGCGCGTGATGTCGCGGAAGAGCTTGCCCCCCGGGATGAAGATCTCCTTCTGCGTGGGCAGGTCGGCGCCACCGGACTCGACCAGCGAGATCGTGGGGAGGCCGTTCTCCTGGGCGATCTGCGAGGCCCGGAAGATCTTCTTCACCGTCCAGGGGTTGCTCGCGCCGCCCTTCACCGAGGGGTCGTTGGCGGTGATCATGCACTCGACACCCTCGACGACCCCGATGCCGGTGACGACGCTGGCACCGACGGTGAAGTCGGACCCCCAGCCCGCCAGGGGGCTGAGCTCGAGGAAGGCCGAGCCCTCGTCGACCAGGAGCTCGATGCGCTCGCGCGGCATGAGCTTGCCGCGGGCGTGGTGGCGCGAGACGCTGCGCTCGCCACCGCCCTCGACGGCCTTGGCCTGCTCGGCGTCCAGTGACGCGATCTTCTCCAGCATCGCCTCGCGGTTGGCGCTCATGACGTGTAGCCCAGCAGCTTGGCGGCCAGGTCGGTGAGCACCTCGGTGGCCCCACCGCCGATCGGCAGGAGGCGGGCATCTCGGTAGTGCCGCTCGACCTCGGTGCCGTGCATGTAGCCGGTGCCGCCGTGGAGCTGCACGGCCTGGTCGCAGACGTAGGTCGCGGCGTCGCACGCGGTCTGCTTGGCCAGGCAGGCCTCGGCGATCACGCTCTCCCCGGCGACGTGGCGAGCGGCGACGGCGTGGGTGTAGGCGCGGGCGACCTCGACCTGGCGGTGCATCTCGACCAGCTTGTGCCGCACGACCTGGCGGGTGACCAGCGGCTCGCCGAAGGTGTGGCGCTCCTGGCAGTAGGCCGCGGTCAGGGCGAGGGCGCGGGCCGCGATGCCGTAGCCGTGCACCGCCAGCGCGATCCGCTCGACGACGAACTGCTCGGCGATGTACCAGAAGCCGGCGTCCTGGTCGCCCACGAGGTTGGTCGAGGGCACGCGGACGTCGACGAAGGACAGCTCGGCGGTGTCCGAGCAGTGCCAGCCCATCTTGGCCAGGGACCGGTCGACGGTGAAGCCGGGGCTGCCCTTGTCGATCACGAGCAGGCTCACGCCGCCGGCTCCCGCGCCGCCGGTGCGGACCGCGGTCGTGACGAAGTCGGCCCGCACGCCGCTGGTGATGAAGGTCTTGGCGCCGTTGACGACGTAGTCGTCGCCGTCTCGCACGGCGGTGGTGCGGAGGTTGCCGACGTCGGAGCCGCCGCCGGGCTCGGTGATCGCGAGCGACCCGATCAGCTCGCCCGTCAGCGTCGGGCGCACGTAGCGGTCGACGAGGTCCGGCGACCCGTGCGCGGCGATGTGGGGCAGCGCGATGCCGTGGGTGAAGAGGCCCGCCATCAGCCCGCTCGACGCACCCGCCTCGAACATGCCCTCCTGGACGGCGATGGTGTCCAGCAGGTCTCCTCCCTCACCGCCCGCGCTCTCCGGGAAGGAGACGCCGAGCAGGCCCTGCCGGGCCGCCGCCACGTGCAGCTGACGCGGGATCGACTGGGCGTCCTCCCACGACTGCAGGTGCGGGGCGACCTCGCGGCGGACGAACTCGGAGGCCGTCGCCCGCAGTGCTCCGCGGTGCTCGGCCAGGTCGAGGGTGGCGGTCACAGCAGGTCCTCCTGGACGTGGACGATGCGCGAGCGCATCCATTCCCCGAGGCCCTTGGCCTGGGGGTCGAAACGGGTGGAGGCCGCGACGCCCTCGCCGAGCAGGCCGCGGACGAGGATGTTGACGGCGCCCAGGTTGGGCAGCACGTAGACCTCGACGTCGAGGTCGCGAGCCTCGGGCAGCAGCTCGCGCACCTTGCGGGGGCTCATCAGCTTGGCGAGCCAGGTGACGCGGGCCTCGTAGAGGTCGGAGCCGTCGTGCACCACCCAGAGCCCGAGGTTGGCGTCACCGCCCTTGTCGCCCGAGCGGGCGTGGACGAAGGTGCCGAGCGGCATCCGCCGGGTCAGCGAGTCGGCCGGTGCGGGGAAGGGCGACTCCCGGTGACCGACCTGCTCCTCCGCCGAGCCGAGCTCGGTCGGGTCTGCGACGACCTCGCGTGAGCCGTCCGCGTGGACGACGGTGTGCGCGACGCGGTCGCGGTCGACGTACGCCGGGCGGTAGACGCCGTAGGGAGTCGGCGGGCCGGGAGGGCTGGTCATCGTGAAGCCGGGGTAGGACGCGAGCGCCAGCTCGACGGCGGGGCCGGTGAACGCCTTGGCGACCGGGCCCTGCTCGGGGTCCATCACCGTGCACCGCAGCAGGCAGGACGCGCCCTCCTCGGTGTCGGCGTCCGCGCCCGGCAGCGCCGTGCGGATCCACGACACGCTGGCTGCCGTGAGGGAGGGCTCGAGCTGCTCACGAAGCCAGTCGGCCTTGGCCTCGATGTCGAGTCCGGTCAGCACGAACTCCATCGAGTTGCGGAAGCCGCCGAGGGTGTTGACGCACACCTTGAGCCGGGCGGGGGGCGCCTCGCCCCGGACGCCGGCGACCGCCACCCGGTCGGGGCCCACCTGCGCCAGCCGGACCGAGTCGAGGTGGGTGGTGACGTCGGGGTTGAGGTAGCGCGCCGTCTGGATCTCGTAGACCAGCTGGGCCGTGACGGTGTCGACCGTGACCGCCCCGCCCGTGCCGTCGTGCTTGGTGATGACGCTCGAGCCGTCGGCGGCGATCTCCGCGAGCGGGAAGCCGAGCGGACGACCGTCGTGGGGCAGCGTGCGGAAGCCGGAGAAGTTGCCGCCCGTCGCCTGCGTGCCGCACTCGAGGACGTGGCCGACGACGACGGCGCCCGCCAGCTCGTCGTAGGACGTGGGCGTCCAGCCGAAGCGGCTGATCGCCGGCCCGACGACCAGCGAGGCGTCGGTGACGCGGCCGGTGACGACGATGTCGGCGCCCTGGTCGAGCGCGCGGGCGATGCCGAAGCCGCCGAGGTAGGCGTTGGCGGTGAGCGCACCCTCGAAGCCGAGCTCGGCCGCGAGCGGGCGCAGGTCGTCGCCCTCGACGTGGGCGATCGTCGGGTCGAGGCCC
Organism: uncultured Actinomycetota bacterium; assembly: GCA_963827195.1. Taxonomy (GTDB): domain Bacteria; phylum Actinomycetota; class Actinomycetes; order Propionibacteriales; family Nocardioidaceae; genus Nocardioides. The sequence goes on along the minus strand of CAWGZT010000006.1, from coordinate 113,248 downwards.
AGCCCGCGGGCCACCTCGCGGAGCTTGTCGGCCAGGCCCGCCGGGTTGAGGCCACCGGCGTTGCTGACGATGCGCACACCGCGCTCGAGGGCGAGGCCGAGGACGTCCTCGACCTGGCGCACGAAGGTGCGCGCATAGCCCAGGGAGCTGTCCTTCATCGTGTCCTTGCCGAGGATGAGCATCGTCAGCTCGGCGAGGTAGTCCCCGGTCAGCACGTCGAGTCCCTGCCCGTCCTGGGCTCCCTCGACCATCTCGCGCATGGCGCTCAGGCGGTCGCCGTAGAAGCCGGAGCAGTTGCCGACGCGGAGCACGTCGCTCATCGCTTCGCCCGCCCCTCGCCGGCCGGTCCCGCGAAGGCCTGGGCGATCGTCAGCCAGTGGGCGGCGTCGTCACCGTGGGCGACGAGGGCCGTGTCGTCGCGGTGGACGCGCTGGGTGACCAGCAGGCAGAAGTCGAGCGCCGGGCCGCTCACCGTCTGCGCGGCACCCTCGGGGCCCCAGCCCCAGACCTCACCCGAGGGCGCGGTGAGCTCGATGCGGAACTCCTCGGACGGGGGCGTCAGGCCGTGCACGGAGTAGGCGAAGTCGCGGGTGCGGACGCCGAGGTGGGCGACGTGCCTGACGCGGTCGCTCGGCGCCGGGCCGTCGCCGAGGGTCTCGTAGACGTCCAGCGCATGGGCCCAGGTCTCCATGAAGCGCGCCGTCACCATCGACGTCGGCGACATCGGCGGACCGAACCACGGCATCCTCTCCCCGGCCGGGACCGCCCGCAACGCCTCCGCGAGGTCCTGCCGCGCCGTGCCCCATCGGGCGAGGAGCGCCGCCGGGGCGAGCCTGGCCACCTCGTGGGCTCCGGTGTCGACGAAGCCCGTCGGGTCGGCCATCGCCTCGAGCACCAGGACGTCCCACGCGGCCTTGCCGGTCTCGCCGTCCAGCGAGCGGGCGGCCGTGGCAGCGGTCTCGTCGGTCCAGAGCAGGTGGGCGACCTGCGTCGCGATGCTCCAGCCCGCAGCGGGGGTGGGCATCGCCCAGCCGGCCTCGTCGAGCCCGGAGACGACGGCCCAGAGCTGGTCGCCCTCGAGCCGCAGGTCGTCGAGGAGGGTGTCGAGCATGGTCATGGGGTCTCCTGGTGGGCTGCGGGCTCGTGCGCTGCGGGCTCGTGGGCTGCGGGCTCGTGCGCTGCGGCGAGTGCGGTGTCGAGGGTCCGGGCCCACTGGTCGAGGATCCGGCCGCGGCGACGGGTGTCGTCGGTGAGGGTGTTGGCGAGGCCGAGACCCCGCACGAGGTCGAGGGTGGCCTGCACGAGCTCCCGCACACCGGGCACGGACTCGTCGGCGCCCAGCAGCTCGACGGTCATCCGGTGGGTGTCCCGGCCGACGCGCTGCTCGAGCGGCGCCACGGCCGCCATCAGCGTCGGGTCGCTGCGGGCCGCGACCCACAGCTCGAGAGCGGCGTCGAAGACCGGCGAGCTGAAGTGGTCGCCGAGCATGCCCACCACCGCGCGGGTGCGCCGTGCTCCCCGCGGCAGGCGGGCCGCAGCCGCGGCCAGCTCGGCGCCGCGCACCCGGGTGAGGTGCTCGACGGCCGCGACGACGAGGTCGTTCTTCGTCGGGAAGTGGTGCAGCTGCGCGCCACGACTGACACCGGCCCGCTCGGAGACCAGCGTGGTCGACGTGCCCCCGAAGCCGCGCTCCACGAGGCACTCGACCGTCGCGTCCAGGAGCCGGGCCCGCATCAGCCGGGAGCGCTCCTCCTGGGGGACGCGGGTGCTCGCGGAGGTGCTCACCCCCGCAGCATGGCCCGTCTAGAACAAACAGTCAAGCCTGACTTTATCTAGTCCGGGGTCGGAGGCCGGGCGGCACGACGGTGCCCGGGGTCCGTGGACCCCGGGCACCGTCACTGCTCATCCCTGACGGGTCACCCGGAGGTGTCCACCTTCACCAGCGTGAGGTCGCTGGAGCCTTCGTACTCGACCGTCCCGAGGTAGCGCCGGTCCGGGACGAGACCCGTCCAGGACACCGCGAAGGTGGTCGGGGTGTCGCTGACGACCGGCACCGGGTCCGGTGTGGCGGTGAAGGCACCCAGGCCCGGACCGCCGCCCAGCGTGTAGGTGTCGAGGGTGAATCCCATCGGGGCCCCGTCGGCTCCGGGAGAGAACCCGAAGACGTCGACGATGTAGGTGCCGGCCGGGAGGCCGGGCGCCGTGATCGACTCGTCGGCCGAGCCCGTCGCCGACTGGGCAGCCACCGCGAAGGCGGTGTCGGGGTCGCAGGAGTCTGCCGCCAGGAGGTAGAGGTCCAGGTCGGCCGAGTCATCCGTCGAGTCCAGGTCGACCTGCGTGAGCGTCGACCCCTCCGGCACCGTCAGGCAGGACAGGTGGTCGGCGTTGACGTCCACGGTGTCGACCGTCGTCTCGCCGAGCGCCAGCCCGGTCGTCGTGAGGTCGAGGTCGCCGGTGAAGCCCGGGACGATCTCGACGTCGCTCGCGCCGGTCACCCCGGTGCCCGTGACGACCGCCGGAGCCTGGACCGACAGGGGTTGGACCACCACCGGGATGCGCACCCGGGTCGGGCCGCTCAGGGTGATGAAGCCGCTGGTGTAGCGACCCAGCGGTGCGGTCGTCCGCGTGACGGTGAAGCTCACGTCGATGAGGTCGTTGGACCGGGTCGACCTGACCTTCGGCCGGCTCGACTTCACGCTGAACCCCTTGAGGTCGGCGCTGATCCGCCAGGTGCCCTTCCGGCTGGCCCGGAAGGTCCGCCGGAACGTCGTGGGACCGGTCATGGACCCGTCCGCGAGGGACGGCAGGTTGATGTTCTTGGCGTCGAGCGCCGGCACCCCCGTGTTGTAGCCGAGGCCGGCCAACCAGCCGCGCCACTGCGTGGCGTCCGAGGTGACGAACAGGCCCGGGTCGAAGAACTTCTTCGCCTTGACGTGACCCGCGCCCTGCGCGAAACCGTCACGCGAGAGGCCGCCCTTGTCGTTGCGGATCGAGGTGGCGGTCGTCATCATCGCCGACTTGATCGTCATCGGCGTCCACCTGGGCCGCTCGCCCAGGATGAACGCCGCGAGGCCGGCGATGTGGGGTGCCGACATCGAGGTGCCCGAGTAGAGGTCGTAGGAGCGCCCCTTGTTGGACGGCGGCGCCACGGCGGCGAGCACGTCGACGCCGGGCGCGATGATGTCGGGCTTCAGCAGGTCGCCGTCAGCGACCAGCACCGGGCCCCGCGAGGAGAAGCCGGCCACCTGCGGCAGCGGCGTCTGCTTCTTGGTCAGGTTGCCGAGCTTGAAGGCCGCCTTGGCGTCGGCTCCCTTGGCCGTCAGGTACTTCTCCACGACCTTGCCGGCGACGTCGGAGATGTGGATCGTCGGGACGGCGTGCAGGTCGGCGTCGAGGCTGTTGGGTGAGGGGTTGGCCATGATCAGCGCCGCGCCACCCGCTCGCTTCACCTCGGCGCTCTTGGCGACACGGTCGTAGACCCCGCGGAAGCAGAAGACGATCTTGCCCTTGACCTTGGCAGGGTCGAGGGTGTCCGGCCCGCAGAGCCGCGCGTCGTCGGCGTCCCCACCGGCGACGACGGCATCGGCACCCCGCACGATGCGGCGGGTCGAGACCGGGGTCTGGGAGCTCGAGGCGCCCAGGATCTTCCTCTTGTCGGCCAGCACGATCGTGTTCTCGAACGCGGTCGTGTGGGTGCCCGCCGCGACCGTCGTCAGCCACGGCGACGGGTGGTCGAGCGTGGTGTTGTCCGGTCCGCTGTTGCCGGCGGAGGCGGCGACGAAGATGCCGGCCTCGGCCGCACCCTCGAAGGCCAGCTCCGTGGCGTCCAGGTCGGGCTGCGGTCCGCCGCCGATGGAGAAGTTGACGACGTCGACGCCGTCGATGACGGCCTGGTCGATCGCCTCGACCATGTCCTCGGTGAAGCAGCCGCTCTGGTCCGGGTCGGCGGCTTCCCAGCACACCTTGTAGACCGCGATCGCCGCGCCGGGTGCCATCCCCGAGAGGGGGCCGAACTTGAGACCGGCGGTGGAGACCTTCTTCACGATGTTGCCGGCGGCCGTGCCGGCCGTGTGGCTGCCGTGCCCCCCGCCGTCGCGTGGCGAGATGAACTCGTGCTCGGAGAGCTGGTCCTCGGGTGTGGCGGCGAGGAAGGCGTCGCCGAAGACGCGCGCGCTGACGACCTTGGTGCTGCAGTCGGTCACCTCGAAGGAGGCGCCGGTCTCGCACTCTCCCCGGAAGAGCGTGCCGTCCGCCTTCTCCATGCGGGTCTTGCCGCCCGACATGGTGATGTCCCACCGGGTGCGCGGCTTGCTGGAGAGGCGGCGACCCTTGAACGACTTGGACTCGGGCCAGATGCCGGTGTCCAGCACGCCGACGACGACACCGCTGCCGGCGCTGGCGCGACCGCCCTTCTGGGCCCAGACCCCGCCCTTGCCCGCGAGGCCGAGGAAGTTCGGGGTGTCCCAGGTGGTGACCTTGCGGAGGCTGGACCTCTCGACCAGGAGCACCCGACGGTCGGTGGCGAGGTCGAGCGCCTGGGCTGCCGTGAGCGTGGCGGCGAAGCCGTTGCTCGCCATCGTGTAGCTGGTGTCGACGCTGGCGCCGACGGAGTCGGCCACCCGCTCCTGCGCGGTGCGCAGGTAGTCGGTGTAGCGGGCGACGGCCTGGGTGTCGGAGCGGAACTGACCGCTCCTCGACCTGGTCGCGGCGTAGCCGCTCCTGGTGCCGGCGTAGCCGGTGGCGGCGGCCTCGCGCAGCAGCACGAGGTAGCGGCCGTCGGTGAAGCGCTCGGCCCCTCCCCCGGCTGCTGGGCTCTGGGCTGGGCTCTGGGCTGCTGGGGCGGCGGGCGCTGACGCGCCCTGGGCTCCGCCGAGCGGCAGCGCCGCCAGCAGGCCGGCGGTGAGCGCACCGACCGAGGCGACGGCGAGCCGCCCCCTGGTCGATCCGGGGGGACGTGGCACTGACATGGGGTCCTCGTTCCGTGACGGTCGCGCTCCCCGGGCCCCGATGGTCCGCAGTGAGCGCGTGTGTTCCAGATCACCTCAGTGCACGGGAGGGCGATCGTCAAGGGGGAGCCCGGTGCCACAGACTCTTCCCATGACCACGACCCTGATCACCGGCGCCTCGTCCGGCCTCGGCGCCGAGATGGCCCGCCAGTTCGCCGCGCGCGGCCACGACCTCGCGCTGTGCGCCCGACGTACCGACCGTCTCGACGAGCTCAAGGCCGAGATCCTCGCGGCCCACCCGGGACGTCGGGTCGAGGTCCGCGCTCTCGACGTCGACGACCACGACCAGGTCTTCGAGGTGTTCCACGCCTTCCGGGCCGACCTCGACACCCTGGACCGCGTCGTCGTCAACGCCGGTGTCGGCAAGGGATCCCCCCTCGGGACCGGTCACTTCGAGGCCAACCGGGACACGGCGATGACCAACTTCGTCGCCGCGCTGGCGCAGACCGAGGCCGCGATGGAGATCTTCCGCGACCAGCGGGCCGGCCACCTGGTGATGGTGTCCTCGATGTCCGCGATGCGGGCGATGCCCAAGGCGTTGACGACCTACGCCGCCACCAAGGTCGGCGTCGCCTACCTGGCGGAGGGGCTGCGCCACGAGCTCCACGGCACGACCCTGGGGAAGACGGTGAAGGTCACCGTGCTCTACCCCGGCTACATCGCCTCGGAGATGAACGACCAGGTCAAGGACAAGGCGCCTCTCATGGCCTCGACCGAGAAGGGCGTGGCCAGCATGGTCGCAGCCATCGAGAAGCAGGTCGCCGACGCCTGCGTGCCGGCACTGCCGTGGGCGCCCCTGTCGGTCGTGCTGAAGCACGCACCGCTCGGTGTGCTCAAGCGGCTGATGTAGCCCGCTGCTCGCGGTGGCCGCGCCAGGCCGCCCAGGCGCCGGTGCACCACAGCGCCCACACCACCAGCAGGGGCTGGAAGAACAGCCGCACGACGCGACCGGTCGCGGTGTCCAGCCCGAAGGAGGTCGATCCGTTGACGGCCTGCCAGACGTTGCCGGGGAACACCGCCACGAAGAAGAGCGCCACCACGGCACCCACCACGGCCAGGCGCTCGCCCCGGGTGAGCACCAGGGCCAGGGCCAGCACGATCTCCACCAGCCCCGAGACCACCACGATCTCCTCGCGCCACGGCAGGAACGTCGGCACCTGGCCGAGGAACTCCGTCACGTTCACCAGGTGACCCACCCCCGCCACGAGCAGCGCGAGGGCGAGCAGCAGTCGGGCGAGCGTCGTGACCATGCCCCCACCCTCCCCCTCCCCCGGTCGCCGTCCCCTCCCGGCTCACTGGTCGAGCCGGGCCAGGTCGGGGTCGAGCTCGGTCAGGTAGGTGGTCGAGCCGGGCGAGGTCGGTGGTCGAGCCGGGCCAGGTCGGTGGTCGAGCCGGGCCAGGTCGGTGGTCGAGCCGGGCCAGGTCGGTGGTCGAGCCGGGCCAGGTCGGTGGTCGAGCCGGGCCAGGTCGGTGGTCGAGCCGGGCGAGCGCCAGCGAGCCCGCGTCGAGACCCACCCCGCACGCACCAGGTCTCGACGCGCTCGTCGCTGACGCTCCTCACGGCTCGACCACCGAACAACGCGGCGGATCCGACGCACCACGTAGGTCCAGAACACCGCACACCCCGACACATCGGTGGTCGAGCCGCGGCCACAGGTCGGTGGTCGAGCCGGGCGAGCGCCAGCGAGCCCGCGTCGAGACCCACCCCGCACGCACCAGGTCTCGACGCGCTCGTCGCTGACGCTCCTCACGGCTCGACCACCGAACAACGCGGCGGATCCGACGCACCACGTAGGTCCAGAACACCGCACAACCCCGACACATCGGAGGTCGAGCCGGGCCACATCGGTGGTCGAGCCGGGCGAGCGCCAGCGAGCCCGCGTCGAGACCCACCCCGCACGCACCAGGTCTCGACGCGCTCGTCGCTGACGCTCCTCACGGCTCGACCACCGAACAACGCGGTGGATCCGACGCACCACGTAGGTCCAGAACACCGCACAACCCCGACACATCGGAGGTCGAGCCGGGCCACATCGGTGGTCGAGCCGGGCGAGCGCCAGCGAGCCCGCGTCGAGACCCACCCCGCACGCACCAGGTCTCGACGCGCTCGTCGCTGACGCTCCTCACGGCTCGACCACCGAACGACGCGCGGCGTGGAGCCCACCTACCGGTAGGTGAGGGTGCCTCCCGACACGTGGCTGTGCTCGTTGAAGCTCAGGAGCCGGGCTCCGGTGGAGCCGACGACCACGCGGGAGAGTGACGAGTTGACCATGACGGTGTTGAAGCGGGACCACAGCCGGGCCAGCGCGGCCGGGTCCCCGTCGGGGTCGACGAGGGAGGCGGCGGCCACCGCGATGGTGCCGCCCGAGGTGACGACGACGACCGTGCGGCCCGGGCCCGCCTGCTCGGCCGCCGCTGCCAGGGAGTTGCGCACCCGGGCCGCGAAGGCGGCGTACGTCTCGGGGTAGTCGCCGGGCTCCCCGGCGGTCCAGCGGGCGGTGGTGCGCTCGAAGACCGCCTGGAACGTACGTCGGTCCATCGGCTCGGGGGGCAGGTCGGGGGCGGTCGCGACCAGGCCGACGTGGTCGAACTCGTCCCAGCCGGCGTCGACCTCCATGGGCGGGACGACCCAGCCGGCGCCGTCGATCATCGCCTCGCCGGTCTCGCGGTGGCGCCGCATGTCGCCGCGCACGACGACGTCTGGTCGTACGCCGCGCTCGGCGAGGAACGCACCCAGCAAACGGCCCTGGGCCCAGCCGGTGTCGGAGAGCACGTCGTAGTCGTCGGCGCCGAAGGACGCCTGTCCGTGCCGGACCAGAAGCACCTGGCCCATCAGTGTGGGCCCATCAGGCGGTCGCGACGATGGAGCGGCAGCGGGTCTCGAGGTAGCCGACCGCCGGGCCGAACACGGCGTACTGCTCGTTGGTGGTCTGCTTGTGGAAGTAGCGGTACCAGATCTGCTGGGCGATGACCGCGAGCCGGAAGAGGCCGAAGACCTCGTAGAAGCGCCACCGCTCGGCGGACATGTCGAAGCCCATGCGCTCGCAGTAGTGGGCGACGACCTGCTCGCGCGTCCACATGCCGGGGACGGTGGTGGGCTGGCGGCGGAACATCTGGAAGAACTCGTCGTCGCCGGCCTCGACCCAGTAGGACAGCATGCCGCCGAGGTCCATCAGCGGGTCGCCGACCGTGGCCATCTCCCAGTCGAGGACGCCCACGACCTTCTGCGGGTCGTCGGCGTCGAGCACGAGGTTGTCGAAGCGGAAGTCGTTGTGGATCATCGTCTGCGCCACGTCGCCGGGCTTGTGCTCCTCGAGCCACGCGACGATGTCGCTCCAGTCACCGGTGTCGTCGGTGCGGGCGTCGCCGAAGCGGCGGGTCCACCCGCGCATCTGGCGGTCGACGTAGCCGTCGCCGCGACTGTAGGACTCCAGCTCCGAGGACTGCGAGACGTCGACGGAGTGCAGCGCGATGAGCACGTCGAGGGCGCTCTCGCACATCCGCGAGACCTCCTCGGGCGGCAGCTCCCACGGCAGGTCGCGGCGCGGGATGGTGCCGTCGATCTTCTCCATGACGTAGAAGTCCGAGCCGATCACGGAGAGGTCGGTGCAGTGACCGACCATCGTGGCGACGTAGGGGAAGAGGGGCGCGAGCGCGTGCTGGATGACGAACTCCCGGCCCATGTCGTGGGCGCCCGCGGCCTTCTCGCCCGCCGGCGGCCGGCGCAGGATGAGGTCGCGCGTCGGGTAGCGCAGCAGGTAGGTCAGGTTGGACGCGCCGCCGGGGAACTGGCGCACCTCCGGGGTGCCCTCCAGGTCGTCGCGGAAGGCCAGCGCGTGCTGCCGCAGCCAGCCGGCGACGGCCTCCACGTCGAAGGCGTCCTCGTCGCGGACCGGCTTGGCCGGGTTGCCGACGTCGGTGCCGTCCGTGCCCCTCGATCCGCCCGATCCGTCCGTGGTGCTCATCGTGCTCCCCTGTCCAGCTTGGCGGCCTGGTCGCGCATGATCACGTCGTACGTCGCCCGGTCGGCCTGCTTGAGCCCGTAGGCGTCGCGGGCGGCCTGGTCCGGGATGATCACCTCGTCGCCGCGGTCGAGGCCCTCGAGGACGGCGGCGGCGATGTCGGCGGCGCTGACCGTGGAGTGGTCCACCAGCTTGGTCATCACCTCGGCGAGCGCGGTGTCGGCGCCCTGCAGCGAGCTCATCAGGTTGGTCTTGAAGTAGGACGGGCAGATGACGTGGGCCGTCACGCCGTAGGCCGCCAGCTCGTGGCCCGTCGTCTCGGTGAGGGCGACGACCGCGGCCTTGCTGGCGTTGTAGGACGCCATGCCACCCGGGTGCACGAGACCGGCGAGCGAGGCGGTGTTGACGATCCGGCCCGAGCCCTGGCGCTTGAACATCGGGACGAACGTGCGGGTGCCGCGGACCGCGCCGAAGAGGTTGATCTCGGTGATCCACTGCCACTCGTCCATCGTGGCGACGTCGAGACGACCGCCGCCCGCCACGCCCGCGTTGTTGACCAGCACGTCCAGCCCGCCCCACGTCTCCTCGACGTGCGCCAGGGCCGCGGCCCAGTCGTCGTCCCGGGTGATGTCGAGGTGCAGCTCGACGCCCGGGGACATGTCGGTGCGCAGCACCTGGTCGCCGCGCGCCTCGAAGGCGTCGGCGAGCGCCTCCCCGAGCCCGGATGCGGCTCCGGTGACGAGCACCCGGCTCATCGGCTCGCTCCGTAGCGGCCGAGCTCGAGGCGGGCGACGACGCCGCGGTGCACCTCGTCGGGTCCGTCGGCCAGGCGCAGCGCACGGGCCGCGGTCCAGGCGCCGGAGAGCGGGAAGTCGTCGGAGAGCCCTGCGCCACCGTGGACCTGCATGGCGAAGTCGATGACCTGCTGGGCCATGGCCGGCACCGCGACCTTGATCTGGGAGACCTCGGAGAGCGCGTTGATCGGGCCGCCCACGTCGAGCTTCCAGGCGGCGTCGAGGACCAGCAGGCGGGCCATGTTGATGGCGATGCGGGCATCGGCGATGCGCTCGCGGTTGCCGCCGAGGTTGGCGATCGGCTTGCCGAAGGCCGTGCGGGCCAGGCCGCGCGTGCAGGCCAGCTCCAGGGACATCTCGGCGAGCCCGATCAGCCGCATGCAGTGGTGGACCCGACCGGGGCCGAGCCGGCCCTGGGCGATGCCGAAGGCCTCGCCGGGTCCGCTGATGATGTTGGTGAGCGGCACGCGGACGTCGGTGAAGGACACCTCGCCGTGCCCGAGCGGCTCGTCGTAGACGCCCATCGTGTTGAGCATCCGCTCGATCTTCACGCCGGGGGTGTCGCGCGGCACGAGCACCATCGAGTGCCGGTGGTGACGGTCGGCGTCGGGGTCGGTGAGCCCCATGAAGACGAAGATCTTGCAGTCGGGATGGCCGACGCCGGTCGACCACCACTTGCGCCCGTTGACGACGACCTCGTCACCGTCGACGACCGCGGTGGCCTCCATGTTGGTGGCGTCCGAGGACGCGACGCCGGGCTCGGTCATGGTGAACGCCGAGCGGATCTTGCCGTCGAGGAGCGGCTCGAGCCACTCCTCGCGCTGGGCCTCGGTGCCGTAGCGGAGCAGCACCTCCATGTTGCCGGAGTCGGGGGCGTTGCAGTTGAGGACGAGCGGAGCGATCGCGGAGCGGCCGGTCAGCTCGGCGATCGGCGCGTAGTCGAGGTTCGTCAGCCCCTCGCCGCCGTCGGTGCCGAAGCGGGCGGCGTACTCCCCGGCGTGCTCGTGCGGCAGGAAGAGGTTCCACAGCCCGCGTTGCCGGGCCTTGGACTTCAGCTCCTCGAGCAGCGGCAGCGGCTGCCACGGATCGCCCGTGCGGCGGGCCTCCGCGAGGTCGCGGTGGTAGCCCTCCTCCGCCGGGGCGATCTCGGTGTCGATGAAGTCCTTGACCCGGGCGGTGAGGTCGGCGGCCCTGGGTGACGGTGAGAAGTCCACTCCTGCACAGTAGTGGGAGGATCAGCGCGTCCCTGGCCGGTGTCGTGAGGAGTCCCCGTGGTCCGCTCGTCCGCTCTGCGGTCGGTCGTCGCGCTGGCCGTGCTCGCGCTCGTCGCCGGCTGCTCGGGAGGCAGCGGCAGCCCGTCCGCCTCCCCCGCGCCGGCGGTCAGTCCCTCCGACGCCGCGGTCCCGGACCCCGCGGTGATCCGCTCCGGCCTGGTGGCGCTCTGGGTGGGCGACGACGAGTCGCCTGAGGACACCGCGACGGGGACCTGCTTCGCCGACGCGCTCGCCGGCAGCGCCACGCCCGACGAGCTGCGCGACGTGGGCATCCTCGACCCGTCGTACGTCGTGGACCCCGGGCTCACCGATCTCTCCCGCGAGGGGGCCGGGCTGTGGGTGGACGCACAGCTCGCCTGCTCGGACTTCATCACCGAGTCCGTCCGCGCCCAGGTGGCCGCCACCAAGGGCAAGGTCGACCGGGCCGCCTACGAGTCCTGCCTGCGCGCCGCCGTCACCGAGGAGCAGCTGCGCGAGGTGGCCGTCTCCTCGCTCCTCGGCGACCTCTCCAGCGACGCCGTCGCCGCCTTCAGCACCGCCCAGCTCGACTGTGTCCGCGCGGCCCTGCCGGTCGACTGAGCTGGCTTTGTCTCGGCGCGGCTGAGCGGCCGCTCCATCAAGGTATGCAGACGAACCGCCACCTCCCACGGTGAGCACCCCGTGGTGGGTGGCGTGTCGCCGTGGGGAGTGCGCCGTACGCCGGCCCCGGCGGGTGCGCCCCCCCGAGCGGTCCTGAGCCTTCACAACGCGCCCCAGCGCGGGCTGCGACACACGACTCGCCAGGCCGAGCCCGAGCCAGCCCGCTCAGACGGCCACGGCGGTGATGACCCGGGCGCGGGCGACGGGTTCGACCCAGAGGGCGCGGGTGCGGAGGAGCCGGGCGGTGGACCAGGCGAGGAACGGGACGGCGACCAGCGCCGAGACCTGCCAGGCCTCGACGTTGGCGAGCCCGGAGAAGATCAGGCCGGTGACGGTGGTGCTCAACGCCAGCCGCGCGGAGTAGCCGACCATCACCACCGGCGGCGCCGGGGTGGCGCGGGCGGAGCGGAGGTCGACGGCGAAGGGACGCTGGTCCGACCAGCGCAGCGACGCAGCGACGACCTGCACGGTGACGACCACCAGGGTGCAGACCAGCGCGGTCAGCTCGGCGACCGACGGCACGCCGGCGCGCACGGCGCCGAGCGCCACGGTGACCAGCGAGGCCGCGAGGAGGAACTCTCCGAGCACCCAGGCCCGCGCGTCGAAGACCGTCTGCGGCGAGACCGGGAGGCTCTCGCGCCACAGCCCGCCGCGACCGTCCAGGCACCAGGCGTTGACCCCCCACAGCAGGGCCCCACCCGACGCGACCAGTCCCGGCAGCACGGTGAGCTGGGTCCACGGCAGGTTGCCGGCGAGGGCGACGAGGCCGGGGGCGAGGGCGAGGACGGCGACGCCGCGTCGCATGGGTACGGCGCGCCACACGGAGGCCCGGTCGGTGCGGACCAGCTGTCCCAGGACCGAGCGCGACAGCCGCCGGGCGGGGTGCTGGCCGCTCTCGCCGTCGAGCTCGTCCTGCGGGATGCGGTGCGCCGCGATGTGCGCGGGGACCGCGCCGAGCACCACCGCGGCCACGAGCATCGCCAGCACGACCGCGACGGTGAGCGCCCACCGGGTCGCCGAGTCGGAGACCATGCCCACGACGAACCAGCGGGTGGGCAGCTCGTCGAAGGCCTGGAGGAGCTGGCCGGAGACCTGCAGGCCCAGGGCGGCGCCGAGGACCCCGACGGTCAGCGCCCGGATGCCGACGATGCCGTGCGGGACGCGGCGTACGCCCTCGAGGATCCAGGCCAGCACCTGCGCCATCGCGGTCGCGGCGCCCACCCAGAGCACGACGACCACCTGCGCCTGGGCGAGGTAGAGCTCGGGGCCCAGGGCGTAGGCGGTGACGGCGAGCAGGGCCCAGGCCTGGAGCAGCCAGGCGATGTTGAGCGGGGCGAGCAGCAGCGCGCCCAGGTGGTCGGTCGTGGGGCTGATCGGGTGCACGGCGGCCGGGTCGCGGGCCAGCAGCTCGCGGCCACCACCGGAGACCGTCGCGGACACGATGGTGAGCGCGAGGAAGCCGGTGAGCATCGTCGGCAGCAGGAGCAGCAGGTCCAGGGCCCGCCCGGACCCCGCTCCCGCGCCGGGCACCAACGCCGGCACGACGGCGGCGCCCAGCGTGACGACCACGAAGCCCCCGAGCGCTGCTGCGCCGGCACGTCGTCGTCTCAACGACGCGGTGCGGAAGCGCACCAGGTGACCCACGTCCGCCACGGCACGCCGGGTCTCGGCGAGGAACCCCTCGCGCGTCGAGGGGCCTTTCGAGGAGTCAGTCGAGGAGGCTGCGGTAGGCACGGGCCCCCTCCTCGCCCGCCATCTCCCCGGCGGTCACGGTCGCGACGGCCGCGCCGCCGCGCAGGACGCTCACCTGGGTGCAGCTCTGGACGGCGAGCTCGCGCAGGTGGGTGGAGACCAGCACACAGGCGCCGCGCGCCCGGGCGTCGCTGATCACCTCGAAGGTCGCCTCGACGCCGATCGGGTCCACGCCGTCGAAGGGCTCGTCGAGCAGGAGCACCTGCGGCTCGTGCAGGGCGGCGAGCAGCACGGAGAGCCGCCGGCCCATGCCGTGGGAGAAGCCGGCCGTGACCCGGTGGGCGACGTCACCGAGCTCGAAGCGCTCCAACAGGTCGCGGGCGCGCTCCTCCCAGTGCTCCATGCGCCGCAGCCGGGCGGCGAGCTGGACGTGCTCCCACGGTGTCGCCCGCGGCACCAGGCCGCCGACGTCGGGGCAGTAGCCGATGGCCTGCTTCACCCGCAGGGTGTGCGTGCGTACGTCGTGCCCCGCGACCAGCACCTGCCCCGAGGTCGGCGGGACGACGCCGGCGAGCACGCGCATGGTCGTGGACTTGCCGGCCCCGTTGCGGCCGAGCAGCGCGGTGGCCTGGCCGGCGTGGGCCTGGAGGTCGACCCCGGAGACGGCCTCGACCTCACCGAAGCGCACGTGCAGGGCGCGCACGTCGACGACGGCCGGGATCTCGGTCACCGAGCCATCCTGACGGATGGGCCGTCGCGGCACACCGGAAGCGGCTGAGCGTCCCCAAAATCAGCCGATCGGACATTTCGGGGGGCCACCGACGACACCGACCCGCCCGAGGGACTCGGGCGGGTCGGTGGTGGCTCGATCAGGCGGGAGCGATCAGGCGCGCTCGATCAGGCGGGGAACGAGCCACCCGAGGCGGCGAGCTCACGCAGCCACGCGGTGGGCTCGAAGCGGGTGCCGTAACGGGCGGCGAGCTCGTCGGCCCGCCCGCAGAACGCGGTGAGGCCGATGGTGCCGTCGGGGCCGACGTAGCCGGTCATGAACTGGGCCGCACCACCGGTCATCGGCGGGAAGCCGATGCCCATGATCGAGCCGATGTTGGCCGCGGCGGCCGACGTGATGACGCCCTCCTCGAAGCACTTGGCGGTCTCGAGCGCCTCGGCGAAGAGCATCCGGTCCTTGACGTCCTCGAGGGAGGGCTGCTCCTCGGCGACCGGGAACAGCCCGGACAGGCCCTCCCACATCGAGAGGCGCGAGCCGTTCTCGTCGTAGTCGTAGAAGCCGGCCTTGCGCAGGCGACCGGCGCGGCCGGCCTCCAGCATCCGACCGACGACCTGGGTGCCGGGGTGCTCGGTGTGGGGGGAGCCGTCACGCTCGGCGGCCTCCCGCGTCGCCGTGGCGATCTTGTCCATGAGCTCCATGTTGAGCTCGTCGGTCAGCTGCAGCACGGGGGCCGGGTAGCCGGCCTGGCTGGTGGCCCGCTCGATCGTCCAGGGCCGCACGCCCTCGGCGAGCATCGCGAGACCCTCGTTGACCATGAAGCCGATGACCCGCGAGGTGTAGAAGCCGCGGCTGTCGTTGACGACGATCGGCGTCTTGCGGATCTGCTGCACGACGTCGTAGGCCTTGGCGAGCGCCACGTCGGAGGTCTCCGCGCCGCGGATGATCTCGACGAGGGGCATCTTGTCGACGGGGCTGAAGAAGTGCAGGCCGATGAAGTCCTTCGGGCGGTCGACGCCCTGGGCCAGCTCGGTGATCGGCAGCGTCGAGGTGTTGGAGCAGAGCAGCGCGTCGGGGTTGATGAACGGCGCGATCTCGGCGAACACCTTGGCCTTGAGGGACGGGTCCTCGAAGACCGCCTCGATGACCAGGTCGCAGCCGGCGAGGGCGGCGGGGTCACCGGTCGCGGTGATCCGACCGAGCAGCTCGGCCTTCTTCTCCTCGGTCGACTTGCCGCGAGAGATGGCCTTGTCGAGCAGCTTCTCGCTGTAGTCCTTGCCCTTGGCGGCGTTCTCGTCGGAGATGTCCTTGAGGACGACCTCCATGCCGGCGCGGGCACAGGAGTAGGCGATGCCGGCGCCCATCATGCCGGCGCCGAGGACGCCGACCTTGGTGGCCTTCCAGGGCTCGACGCCCTGCGGGCGGAGCGAGCCGGAGTTGATCGCCTGCAGGTCGAAGAAGAACGCCTGGATCATGTTCTTCGAGCCCTGGTCGACGATCAGGCTCGTCAGGTAGCGCGACTCGATGCGGGACGCGGTGTCGAAGTCGACCTGGGCGCCCTCGACGGCGGCGCTGAGGATCGCCCGGGCCGCGGGGTAGACCGCGCCCTTGGTCTGCTTGCGCAGCAGCGCCGGGAAGGCGGGCAGGAAGGCCGCGAGGGCCGGCGTCTTGGGGCTGCCGCCGGGCATCTTGTAGCCGGGGAGGTCCCACGGGTTCGCCGACGCGTCCGGGTTGGCCGTGATCCACGCCTTCGCGGCGGGGACGAGGTCCTCGCGGGTCGCGACGACCTCGTCGACGAGACCCTTCTCCAGGGCCGCGGCCGGCTTGAAGCGGGTGCCCTGCAGGAGGACGTCCATCAGGCCGGACTGGATGCCGAGCATGCGCACGATGCGGGTCACGCCGCCGCCGCCGGGCAGCAGGCCCAGGCTGGACTCGGGCAGGCCGATCTCGACCTTGGGGTCGTCGACGATCACGCGGTGGTTGGTGGCCAGGCAGATCTCGTAGCCGCCGCCGAGGGCGGCGCCGTTGATCGCGGCCACGACCGGGCGGGGGAACTTCTCGATCCGGCGCAGACCGGCCTTGACGCTCTCCGCCATCGCGAAGACCGACGCGGCGTCGTCCTTGGTCGTGGTGACCATGCCCTTGAGGTTGCCGCCGGCGAAGAAGGTCTTCTTGGCGCTGGCGATCACGACGCCGGTGACGCTCTTCTCGTCGGCGGCCAGCTCGTCGTAGAGCCGGTCGACGGCGGCGGTCATCGAGGAGATGTAGAGCTCGTTCATGGTGTTGGCGCTCGACGTGGGGTCGTCGAGGGTCAGCGTGACGATGCCGTCGGCATCGCGCTCGTAGTGCACGGAGGTCTCGGTGGTGGTGCTCATCAGAGGTGGTGTCCTGTTCGTTCTGGGATCAAGGAGTTCGTGGGGTACGACGGAGCCCGGGCTCGCGGCTGCTGCTCGGCTCACGGGGCGCCTTCGGGTCCGCGCTCGCGCGGACCCGGCGCTCACACCAGCTCGACGATGGTGGCGATGCCCATGCCGCCGCCGACGCAGAGCGTGGCGAGGCCGCGACGCAGGTCGCGGCGCTCGAGCTCGTCGATGAGCGTGCCGAGGATCATCGCGCCGGTGGCACCGAGGGGGTGGCCCATCGCGATCGCGCCGCCGTTGACGTTGGTGATGTCGTGGCTGATGCCCATGTCGCGCATGAAGCGCATCGCCACCGCGGCGAAGGCCTCGTTGATCTCGAACAGGTCGATGTCGTCCACGGTGAGGCCGGCCTTGGCCAGCGCCTTGCGGGCGGCCGGGGCGGGTCCGGTGAGCATGATGACCGGGTCGGCCCCGGACACGGCGGTCGCGATGACGCGGGCGCGCGGGGTGAGACCGAGGTCCTTGCCGACCTGCTCGGAGCCGATCGCCATGATCGCGGCGCCGTCGACGATGCCCGAGGAGTTGCCGGCGTGGTGGACGTGGTTGATCTTCTCGATCCAGTGGTACTTCTCGAGCGCCACGTCGTCGAAGCCCGCGTCGCGCCCGATCTGGGCGAACGACGCCTTCAGGCCGGCGAGACCCTCGGGGCTGGTGTCGGGACGGATCGTCTCGTCGTGGTCGAGGACGGTCAGGCCGTTGACGTCCTTGACGGGCAGGACACCGTCGGCGAAGTAGCCGTTGGCCCAGGCCTTGGCGGCACGGTGGTGCGACTCGGCGGCGTAGGCGTCGACGTCGCCGCGGTCCCAGCCCTCGATCGTGGCGATCAGGTCGGCGCCGATGCCCTGGGGCACGAAGCCGGCCTTGAAGGCGGTGGCGGGGTCGGAGGCCCAGGCGCCGCCGTCGGAGCCCATCGGCACCCGGCTCATCGACTCGACGCCACCGGCGAGGATCAGGTCCTCGAAGCCGCCGCGCACGCGGGAGGCGGCCTGGTTGACGGCCTCGAGGCCCGAGGCGCAGAAGCGGTTGAGCTGCACCCCGGCGACGGTGTCGGGGTAGCCGGCGGCGAGGGCCGCGGTCTTGGCGATGTCGCCACCCTGGTCACCGACCGGGGAGACGACGCCGAGCACGATGTCGTCGATCCGGTTGGTGTCGAGGCCGGGGTTGCGGTCCTTGACCGCGTCCAGCAGGCCGACCACCAGGTCGACGGGCTTCACCTCGTGCAGGGAGCCGTTGGCCTTGCCCCTGCCGCGCGGCGTACGGATGTGGTCGTACACGAATGCTTCTGCCATGACCGTCCTCGGTGTTGTCTGCGGTGCCTGCGCGCCCGAAGGAGTCGGACGACGCTCGATTGTGACATTATTGCTGTCAGCATCGTCAAGAGCAGAGCCGATGTGGCCTGACTCACGCTGTCGAAGGGGACCGGATGACCTCGGAGTCCGTCGCCGACCAGGTGGAGGAGCTGCGCTGCCTGCTCACGCTCGACGAGCTCACCAACCGGGTCGGCATGAGCGTGCGCAACGTGCGCTTCTACACGACCAAGGGCCTCGTGCCGCCGCCGCTGCGCCGCGGCCGCTCGGGCTACTACACGCCCGACCACGTGGCGCGCCTCGAGCTGGTCCAGGAGCTGCAGAGCCACGGCTTCACGTTGTCGGCCATCGAGAAGTACGTCGCCGGGCTGCCCGACGACGCCAGCCCCGAGGACATCGCGCTGCGTCGCTCGATGCTCGCGCCGTGGCAGGCCGACCTGCCCGTGGAGCTCTCGAGGGCCCAGCTCGAGCAGCGGATCGACCGCACGCTCGGCAGTGACGACCTCGAGATCCTCCAGGCGCTCGGCATCGTCTTCCCGAGCCGGCGCGGCCACTACGAGGTGGCGCTCTCCCAGCTCTCCGTCGGCCTCGGCCTGCTCGACCTCGGCTTCCCGCTGGAGGCGGCGATGGCCTCCGCCGCGGTCTACCGCCGCCACGGCCAGGAGATCGCGCAGGAGCTCTACGAGGTGTTCCGGCACATGGTGTGGCCGGTCTACCAGGAGTCCGGCGCCTCCCCGGAGACGATCCAGAAGGTCGTCGAGCGTCTCAAGCCGCTCTCGGTGGCCAGCCTGGTCTCCGCCTACGAGGCCGGCATGGACCAGACCAAGCGCGACAACATCACCCGCAAGGCCC
Organism: uncultured Actinomycetota bacterium; assembly: GCA_963827195.1. Classification (GTDB taxonomy): domain Bacteria; phylum Actinomycetota; class Actinomycetes; order Propionibacteriales; family Nocardioidaceae; genus Nocardioides. The sequence continues at coordinate 94,575 of CAWGZT010000006.1, read as the reverse complement.
AGGGCCGGCGCTGACGTCGCCCGCCGGTGTCCACCCCCGGCACCCCGACCTACGACGACGCAGCGCCCGCCACCGTGAGGTGACGGGCGCTGCGGTGGTCGGGGTCGTGCTGGGGGTCAGCGGCGACCCGAGCTGAACGACGCGGCGTTGTGGGTGCTGCCACCGGAGGTCGAGCCGCCACGGGAGCGACCGGCACCGGCGCCACGCTTGGCTCCGGTCTTGGGTGCGGAGCCCTTGCCGCCGGAGCCGCCCGCGCCACCGCTCGGGGTGGACGTGGAGTAGGAGGACGGTGCCGAGGACCCGGAGCGACCGCGGTTGCGACCACCACCGGAGGAGGCGGGAGCAGAGCTGCCGCGCTTGGAGCGCTGACGCCCGCTGGGACCCTCGCCCGAGGGGCGGGAGGTGCCGGCCGGGCGGTCGAGCTCGATGCCACCGACGACCACGGTGCGCTCACCGGGGGCGAGCGTGGTGAGCATCGGGTGCGAGGCGTTGTCGATGCGCGTGGTCGTCGGGGTGATCCCGGCCGCACGCGTCAGCTGGCGCACGTCACGCACCTGCTCGTCGGTCATCAACGTGATGACGGTGCCCGCGGCGCCGGCGCGTGCCGTGCGGCCCGAGCGGTGCAGGTAGGCCTTGTGCTCGGTCGGCGGGTCGGCGTGGACCACGAGGGCCACGTCGTCGACGTGGATCCCACGGGCGGCGATGTCGGTCGCGACGAGGGTCGTGGCCTTGCCGGAGTGGAACATCTCCATGTTGCGGGTGCGGGCGTTCTGGCTCAGGTTGCCGTGCAGGTCGACCGAGGGGACGCCCGACTTGTTGAGCTGGCGGGCCAGGGCCTTGGCGCCGTGCTTGGTCCGGGTGAAGACCACGGTGCGGCCGGGGGCGCTGGTCAGGTCGACCAGGACCGAGATGCGGTGCTCGCGGGCGACGTGGAGCACGTGGTGGTCCATCTTGGCGACCGGCGACTGCGCCGAGTCGGCCTCGTGCACCTTGGGCGAGTGCAGGAAGCGCTTGACCAGGACGTCGATGGCCTTGTCGAGGGTGGCCGAGAAGAGCAGGCGCTGCCCGTCCTGCGGGGTCTTGTCCATGATGCGACGCACGCTGGGCAGGAAGCCGAGGTCGGCCATGTGGTCGGCCTCGTCGAGGATCGTGACCTCGACGCGGCTCAGGTCGCAGTGACCCTGCTGCATGAGGTCCTCGAGGCGACCGGGGCACGCGACGACGATGTCGACGCCGCGCTTGAGGTTGGCGACCTGCGGGTTCTGGCCCACGCCACCGAAGATGGTCATGGAGTTGAGGCCGGCGGCCGAGGCCAGCGGCTGCAGGGCCTGGTGCAGCTGGCCGACGAGCTCGCGGGTCGGGGCCAGGATGATCGCGCGGGGCATGCCCGAGACGCGGTTGCCCTTCTTGGCCGAGAGGCGCGTGACGAGCGGCAGCAGGAAGGCGTAGGACTTGCCGGAGCCGGTGCGGCCGCGGCCGAGCACGTCGCGCCCGGCCAGGGAGTCGGGGAGCGTCGCGGCCTGGATCGGGGTGGGCACGGTGATGCCCATCTCGGCCAGGAGCGTGACGAGGTTGGTGGGGACGCCGAGGTCGGCGAAAGATGCAGAAGCGGAGTTCACAGAAGAAGTCACTTACGTTGGTGTGTCTCACCAAGCCGTCCCGCCGGCGGCGGGAGAAAGAAGCATGTGCCTCACGAAGGAGGGGCGCAGCGAGACGGTTAAGTTCCGTTCTGCGCGGGAGCTCGAGGCAAGACTGTACGAGCTGCTGACACGAGCCTAGGGCAACGACGGCCGTGACAGTGCATTAGCAGGCCCGCTTAGGGTGTGAGCATGCCCACTGTCCTCGTCACCGGCGCCACCGGCTTCGTCGGTCGCCGCCTGGTGCCCGCCCTGATCGATGCCGGCCACGAGGTGCGGGCGATGACCCGCCGCCCGGACGCCTACGACGGCCCCGGCGAGGCCGTGGGCGCCGACGTCGACGACGCCTCCACCCTCGGGCCGGCGCTCCAGGGCGTGGACGTGGCGATCTATCTCGTGCACGCCCTCGACGACGACGACTTCGAGCGCAAGGACGCCGCGGCGGCGACCGCCTTCGGCGCGGCCGCGGCCGAGGCCGGCGTGCGTCAGATCGTCTACCTGGGTGGCCTCGGGGACGACGGCGACCTGTCCGCGCACCTGCGCTCGCGGCGCGAGGTGGAGAGCCTGCTCGGCGAGCGGGGGGTGCCCGTCACGGTCCTGCGCGCCGCCATCGTCGTCGGCGCCGGCGGCATCTCGTGGGAGATGACCCGCCAGCTGGTGAAGAACCTGCCCGCGATGGTCGTGCCCAAGTGGGCCGCCACCCGCACCCAGCCGATCGGCATCACCGACGTCGTGCGCTACCTCGCCGGCGTGGTGGACCACCCCGACGCCCTGGGCAAGGTCTTCGAGATCGGTGGTCCAGACCAGCTGACCTACATCGAGATGCTGCAGCAGGCGGCGAAGGTGATCAACGGCCGCAAGGTGACCGTCCTCAAGGTGCCGGTGCTGACCCCCAAGCTGTCGTCCTACTGGATCTCCTTCGTCACCAACGTCGACGTCACCACGGGGCGCAACCTCATCGACTCGATGGGCACCGAGGTCATCGTCACCGACCACGCGATCCTCGACGTCGTGCCGGGCGAGCCGATGTCGTATGCCGACGCGGTCAAGCTGGCGATCGAGGAGTCAGGCGCCAAAAAGTAGCGGCAGCACGATCAGCATCGACAGCGACCAGGTGCAGTGGGTCAGGATCGGCGCCAGGATGCCGCCCGAGGCACGACGCTGCAGACCCACGACGACGCCCAGCAGCAGCGCGGCGAAGGACAGCATCACGTTGCCGGTCGCCAGGGTCGCGACGAAGTAGGCGATCGTCGTCCAGAGCACGGGGTTGCGGGTGATGGCGGCGAAGACCGCGCCCCGGAAGAAGAGCTCCTCGGCGATGCCGTTGACGGCGGTGACGACGATCAGGATCGGCAGCGAGCCCTGGTCGGCGAAGTCCAGGACCGAGCTCACCTGCCGCTCCAGGAAGTCGACCTGCCGCACGACCAGCCCACCCACGGCGAAGATCAGCGCGATCACGAGCCCGATCAGGATCGGGGTGACGATCGGGCGCACCTGGGCGTCGCGGTGGGTGATGCGGCCCAGGTGGAGCGGCCCGGACGCGAAGGCACCGACGGCCCAGACGGCCGCCAGGCCGAACGTCGCGGGGTAGAACCAGGGACTGCCGGGCTCGATGCGCAGCGAGACGCCGAGCACGCCGGCACCGAGCAGCACGAAGACGACCGTCACCAGCTGGCGACGCCGTAACCCCCGTGGGGTCTGTTGGTGGTCGCGCGGGACGACGTCCCACAACGATCGCTCTAGCCAGGTCCGCACACAGATCACCCCTCGCCCGAAACTTTACGGGCGAGGGGTGAGCGGGTGCTGTGGTGCCTACTTCTTGAACGCGTCCTTCACGTCCGAGGCGGCGTCCTTGACCTTCTCGACGCCGTCCTTGACCGAGGCGGAGGCCTGGTCGCCCTTGCCCTCGGCCTCCAGGCTCTCGTTGCCGGTCGCCTTGCCGGTGCCCTCCTTGGCCTTGCCGCCGAGGTCTTCGGTCTTGTTGCTGATCTTGTCGCCCAGTCCCATTGCGTACCTCCATGTGGTGTGCGATCGGTGCTCCGCAGGAGCACCCTCTCCGGGACCACTACCCACTTCCACCGCTCGACAAGCATCGGACGGTGTTGTCCGGCTCACGCCTGGACGGCCACCCCGCGCTCGATCAGCCCGTCGACGTCGGCGATGCCCCACGCGGTCAGGGCCGCGCGGGTGTGCTCGCCGGCCTCGCGCGAGGGCGGCAGCGTCAGCGTCGCCTCGGTGCGCGAGAAGCGCGGCGCCGGGACCGGCTGGATCATCTGGTCCTTCTCCACGAACGTGCCGCGGGCCTTGAGGTGCGGGTGCTCGGCGGCCTCGCTGATCGGGATGATGCCCGCGACGCACGCATCGGTGCCCTCGAAGATCTCCACCCACTCCGCCTGCGTCTTGGACGCGAAGGTCTCGGTCAGGACGGCGCGCATCTCGTCGTACCGGTCGGGCTCGTGCTGGCCGGGACAACTGTCCTTGATGCCCAAGATGGTGACCAGCGCGTCGAAGAACTGCGGCTCGAGCGCGCCGACGGACAGGTGCTTGGCGTCCGAGGTCTCGTAGATGTCGTAGAACGGCACACCGCCGTCGAGCAGGTTGGCGCCGCGCGCCTCCTGGTAGCCGCCGCTGGCCAGGAAGGCGGAGGTCATGGCGTTGAGGTGCGCGGTGCCGTCGACGATGGCCGCGTCGATCACCTGGCCCTTGCCGGAGATCTTGGACTCCAGCAGCGCCGCGAGGATGCCGATGACCAGGTAGGTCGATCCGCCGCCGAAGTCGCCCACCAGGTTGGTCGGGAAGTGCGGGCGCGCGGGGTCCTGGCCCATGCCGAACAGGGCCCCGGTGATCGCGATGTAGTTCATGTCGTGGCCGGCCGCCGTGGCGAGCGGGCCGCTCTGTCCCCAGCCGGTCATGCGGCCGTAGACGACCCGCTCGTTGACCGCGAAGCAGTCGTCGGGGCCGATGCCGAGCCGCTCGGTGACGCCCGGGCGCATCCCCTCGACGACGACGTCGGCACCGGCGACGAGCGCGAGCACGGTGGCGACCGCCTCGGGGTCCTTGAGGTTCAGCGCGACGCTCGGACGGCCGCGGTTGAGCAGCATCGTCGCGCCGCCGGAGAGCATCTGGCCGCCCGGACGCTCGATGCGGATCACGTCGGCGCCGAGGTCCGCGAGGATCATGCAGGCGTGCGGCCCGGGGCCGATCCCGGCGATCTCGACGACCTTCACACCGCTCAGCGGCCCGGTTCCCTTGCCCAGCTCATGACTCATGGCGCCGATGATGACAGAACCGCTGTCACCCTCGACGGCGCGTCCGCGACGTGGGTGGGGGTGGGCCCGTGCTCAGCCGGGCAGGACCCGGCGCAGGAACTGCCGGGTCCGCTCCTCGCGGGGATCGCTGAAGATCTCCTCGGGCGGCCCCTGCTCGAGGATGCGGCCCTCGGAGAGGAAGCACACCGACGTCGCGACCTCCCGGGCGAAGCTCATCTCGTGGGTCGCCAGGATCATCGTGGTGCCGCGCTCGGCCAGCTCACGCACGATGGTGAGCACCTCGCCGACGAGCTCGGGGTCCAGGGCCGCCGTGATCTCGTCGAGCAGCAGCAGGTCGGGCTTTGCGCAGAGCGCCCGCACCAGGGCGACGCGCTGCTGCTGCCCGCCGGAGAGCCGGTCGGGGTGCTTGTCGACCTGGTCGGAGAGGCCGAAGGTCGACAGCAGGTCACGGGCCCGTTCCTCGGCCTGGCGCCTGGACAGGCCGTGCACCTTGCGCGGAGCCAGGGTGCAGTTGTCCAGGACGCTGAGGTGCGGGAAGAGGTTGTAGGCCTGGAAGACCATCCCGATGCGACGGCGTACGACGCGGGGGTCGATGCGCGGGTCGGAGATCTCGGTGCCGTCGAAGCGGATCACGCCGTCGTCGATGTCCTCGAGCAGGTCGAGGCAGCGCAGCAGCGTGGACTTGCCCGACCCCGAGGAGCCGATCAGGCAGATGACGTCGTGGGGGTGGACGTCGAGCGAGACGTCGTCGAGGACCAGGCGGTCGCCGTAGGTCTTGCGGACCCCGCGCACCTCCAGCAGCGGGCTCACCGGGCACCTGCCCGCTCGCGCTCGGCGTAGCGGCGCTGCAGCCAGTCGGTGAAGCGCGCCAGCGGCACGGTCATCACGACGAAGAAGCCGGCCACGAGCACGAGCGGGGTGTAGTTGAAGTTGAAGTTGCCGTAGTCGCGCGCGGCGAAGACGGCGTCGAAGATGCCGGCGGCGGCCACGAGCGCGGTGTCCTTCTGCAGGGAGACGAAGTCGTTGAGCAGCGGCGGCACGACGCGACGCACGGCCTGCGGCACGACGACGTGGCGCATCGTCTGCGCGCGGCTCAGTGCCAGCGCCTCGGCGCTCGCGACCTGGGAGGGGTGCACCGAGTCGATGCCGGAGCGGAAGACCTCGGCGACGTAGGCGCCGTAGGAGAGCACCAGCGCGACGCCGGCCCAGAAGAGGCGGTCGTCGGGAAGGCCCTCCAGGCGCAGGGCGGGCACCCCGAACGCCAGCAGGATCACCAGCAAGATGGTGGGGATGCCGCGGAAGACGTCGGTGTAGAGGGCGGCCAGGAGCCGCACGGGCACCAGCCACGCCGAGCGCGCCGTGCGGGCCAGCGCGACGGCGAGCGCCACCACCAGGATCACCGGCTGGCAGATCAGGAACAGCTTGACGTTGACCCAGAAGCCCTCGAGGACCGCGTCGAAGGACTCGCGGGCGTGGAAGCCGTTGAAGAACAGGTCCTGGACGCTGGGCCAGCCCGGCGACCCGGTGACGGCGAGGCCGAGGCCGACGAAGGCCACGACGGTCACCACGGTCGCGATCACGACCGAGCGCGCGCGCTGGCGCCGACGGATCCGCTGCCGCTCCCGCTCCCGGTCGCTGGGGGACCAGGAGGTGCTCACGAGGAGGTCACTGGAGCTCGGGGACGCTCACGACGTCGGAGAGCCACTGCTGCTCGATCGCGTCGAGGCCACCGTCCTCCTCGAGCGCGGCGAGGGCCTCGTCGACGCAGCCGACCAGCGGGCTGCCCTTCTCGAAGAGCATCCCGAACTCCTCCTCGTCGCCGTCCTCGACCTGGAACTGACCGATGATGGCGCTGTCGGGGATCTCGACGGCCGAGATGTAGAACGCCGTCGGCAGGTCGGCCAGGATGCCGTCGACCTGGCCGTTGAGCAGCGCCTGCTTGGCGGCGTTGGTGTCCTCGAAGACGGCCGGGTCGGTGCCGGGCCGGATGACCTCGCGGATCGCGGTCAGCGACGTGGTGCCGGTCTGGGCGCCGAGGTCGTAGCCGGCCAGGTCGGCGATGCTCGTGACGTCGGAGATCGGGGCGCCCTTCAGCGCGATCACGGCCTGCGCGGCGGAGTAGTAGCCCTCGGAGAAGTCCACCACCTCGGCCCGCGCCGGGGTGATCGAGATCTGGTTGATGTCGAGGTCGAAGTTCTTCGGCCCGGGCGCGTAGGAGGTGTTGAACGGCACGGTCACCCACGTCACCTGGTCCGCCGCGAAGCCGAGACGCTCGGCCACGGCGTAGGCGACCGCCGACTCGAAGCCCTCGCCGTTGGTGGGGTCGTTGTCGGTGAACCACGGCTCGTAGGCCGGGGAGTCCGTGCCGATGGTGAGCGTGCCGGGGGTCAGGGTCGGGAGCGAGTCGGTCGCGCAGGCGTCGGCCGTCCCAGTCCCGGTCCCGTCGCCGGACCCGTCGGACTCGCTGCTCGACGTCGGCTCGGAGGCCGTGTCCTCGTCGGCCTCCGGGGCGCACGCGACGGTGGCGAGGGCGAGGAGCGGCAGGACGGCGATGGCAGAACGACGCAGGCGCATGACCGCATCGTAAGGCCGCGCTCAGCCCGCGTGGTCGTGCTCGTGCGCCTGGTGGACGACCGCGTGACCCCGGCCACGTCCGATCATCCAGTGGTTGACCGGCACGGTCACGACGAAGGCCACGGCCAGCGCGGCCGTCAGCGTGCCCCAGAAGGTCACGCTCACCAGACCCGCGTCCATCGCCCCGGGCCAGGTGAGCAGCACGCCGTTGTCGACGACCTCCATCACCAGGATCGAGACGGTGTCGGCCGCGAGCGCCACGCGCACCGCGTCGCGGACCGTGGCCCCGCTGCGACGCTGGCCCTGGAAGGTCAGCAGGTAGCCGAAGAAGAACGCCAGCCCGACGGCCAGGGCCACGGCGGCATAGTCGTGCCACCCCCACCAGGTGGCGAGGACCATGCCGAGGACCTCGCCGATGGCGCAGCCCGTCAGGCAGTGCCGGGTGGCGGTGATCGCGGTCCTCCACGTGGCGTCCATAGCGTCTTTATACCCCTAGGGGGTATGTCTGGTCAAGACCTCCCCGCTGAGCCACCCCCTCAGCACCTCCCTACGCTTGCAACTCGTTGCATAGGGCTGGCATCCTGGCGTCCATGCCCCTCGACCACGCCCTGCTCGTCGCGCTGCGCGAGCAGCCCGGATCGGGGCTCGAGCTGGCCAAGCGCTTCTCCCGCTCGATCGGCTTCTTCTGGCCGGCCACCCACCAGCAGATCTACAAGGTGCTGGGCCGCATGGAGACCGACGGCTGGGTCGCGGCGACCGAGGTCACCCAGACCGGCAAGCCCGCCAAGAAGGTCTACGACGTCACCCCGGCGGGTGCCGACGTGCTGGCCGCGTGGCTCGCCGAGCCGACCGACACGCACGCGATGCGCAGCGAGCTGGCCGTCAAGCTGCGCGGCGCCTCCTTCGGCGATCGCGCGGCCGTGCTGGACGTCGTACGCGCCAGCCTCGCCGACCACCACGTCCGTCTCGAGCACTACCGCCAGCTGATGGCGCGCGACCACACCGACGGGCCCGCCGACCTGGCGGGGCTCGAGCTCGACCAGTACCTCGTGCTGCGCGGCGGCATCCGCGTGGAGGAGTTCTGGACCGAGTGGCTGACCGAATACCTGGAGGCACACGCATGACCGACTACCCCCACCTGCTCAGCCCGATCACGCTCGGCACCCTCGAGCTGCGCAACCGCGTGGTGATGGGCTCGATGCACACCGGGCTCGAGGACAGCCGGCGCGACCTGCCGGCCCTCGCGGCGTACTTCGCCGAGCGGGCGCGCGGCGGGGTCGGCCTGATCGTGACCGGTGGCTACGCGCCCAACAAGCGCGGCTGGCTCAAGCCCCTGGCCTCCGAGCTGACGACGCGCCTGCAGGCGATGCGGCACCGCGACGTCACCGGCGCCGTGCACGACGAGGGTGGCGCGATCGCGCTGCAGGTGCTGCACGCCGGCCGCTACGGCTACCACCCGTTCAGCGTCTCGGCGTCCGCCACCAAGAGCCCGATCACGCCGTTCAAGCCGAGCGCGCTCTCGACCAGGGCCGTGGACCGCACCGCCACGGACTTCGCGAAGTCGGTCGCACTCGCGGTGAAGGCCGGCTACGACGCCGTCGAGATCATGGGCTCCGAGGGCTACCTGATCAACCAGTTCCTCGCCGAGCGCACCAACCAGCGCACCGACGCCTGGGGCGGCACCGCCGAGAAGCGGATGCGCTTCCCGCTCGAGATCGTGCGCCGCACGCGCGAGCTGGTCGGCGCCGACTTCCCGATCATGTATCGCATCTCGCTGCTCGACCTGGTCGAGGGCGGCCAGACCTGGGAGGAGGTCACCGACCTCGCCCACGGCCTCGAGGCCGCCGGCGTGACGGTGCTCAACACCGGGATCGGGTGGCACGAGGCGCGGGTGCCCACGATCATCACCCAGGTCCCCCGCGGCGCCTGGCGCTCCGCGACCGCCCGCCTCAAGGCGGAGGTGTCGGTGCCGGTGTGTGCCTCCAACCGCATCAACACCCCCGAGCTGGCCGAGTCGATCCTGGCCGCCGGCGAGGCCGACCTGGTCTCGATGGCCCGCCCGCTGCTGGCGGACGCGTTCTTCGTGACCAAGGCCGCCGAGGGCCGCGCCGACGAGATCAACACCTGCATCGGCTGCAACCAGGCGTGCCTGGACCACGTGTTCGAGAACAAGCGCGCGAGCTGCCTGGTCAACCCCCGCGCCTGCCGCGAGACGACGCTGGTCCTCGGCCCGACCCAGCGCGCGGCCACGGTCGCCGTCGTCGGCGCCGGCCCCGCGGGGCTGTCCGCCGCGGTCTCCGCCGCCGAGCGCGGCTTCGCCGTGACCCTCTTCGAGAAGAGCACCGAGCTGGGCGGCCAGTTCCGCCTGGCGATGGCCGTCCCCGGCAAGGAGGACTTCGCCGACACGCTGCGCTACTACACGCGCCGGCTCGAGGTGCTCGGCGTGACCGTCCGCCTCGGCGAGGAGGCCACGGCGGCCGACCTCACGTCGTACGACGAGGTGGTGGTCGCGACCGGCGTCGTGCCGCGCGTGCCGTCCTTCCCCGGCATCGACCACCCCAAGGTCGTGTCCTACGCCGACGTGCTGTCCGGGGCGGTCGTGCCCGGTCGCCGCGTGGCCGTCGTCGGCGCCGGCGGGATCGGGGTCGACGTCAGCGTGTGGCTGACCCACGACCGGTCCGAGGACCTCGACGACTGGATGTCGCACTGGGGCGTCGGCGACCCGTCGCTGCACCCGGGCGGGCTGACCGAGAAGAAGCCGCGCACGCCCCAGCGCGAGGTCACCCTGATCCAGCGACGGACCACCCCGATCGGCATCGACCTGGGCAAGACCTCCGGCTGGGCCCACCGCGCCGTCCTCAAGCAGTCGGGCGTCGTCCAGGTGCGCGGGGCGTCCTACGACCTGGTCGACGACGACGGCCTCCACCTCACCGTCGACGGCGTCTCCCAGGTCCTCGACGTCGACCACGTGGTGCTCTGCGCCGGCCAGGAGTCGGTGCGCGCGCTCTACGACGACCTCGTCTCCGCCGGCGGCTCCGGCCACCTGATCGGCGGCGCCGACGTCGCCGCCGAGCTCGACGCCAAGCGCGCGATCGACCAGGGCACGCGGGTCGCGGCTGGGCTCTGAGCGCGGGGTCGGCCACGTCTTGCAACGGAGCGTTAGGTCATCTTGCCGACCGGTATACGGGTCAGGTAGATGAGGCAACGCTCCGTGACAACGTCTCCGCCACCACGCGCCGACCGCCGCCGACCGCCGCCGGGCCCCCGCCGCCGACTAGCGTCGGGCCCATGATCCGGGACCTGACCGACGCCGAAGCCCGCCGCGCCCTGGTGCTCAAGTGGGGCACCGCCGATGCCGACGTGATCCCGGCGTGGGTGGCGGAGATGGACTACGCGCTGGCCCCGCCGGTCAGCGCAGCGCTGCGGGAGGCGATCGAGGCGGGGATCACCGGCTACCCACGCTTCGAGACCGGTGGCGGTGCCCTCGGCGAGGCGTACGCCGGGTGGGCCGGCCGGCAGTTCGGCCACCGGGTCGACCCGGGGCAGGTCCTGCCCGTGGTGGACGTGACCGCGGGGGTGCGGGTGGCGCTCGACGTGCTGTCCGAGCCCGGGCCGATGGTCATGCCGGGGCCTGCCTACGCGCCGCAGCTCGACGTGGCGCAGGTGACCGGGCGCGCGCGGGTGGACCTGCTCCTCGATCCCGACGCACCGCACGCCGAGATCGACCTCGAGCGGCTCGACCGGGCCTTCGCCGACGGTGCGCGCACGCTGCTGCTCACCCAGCCGCACAACCCGTGGGGCCGGGTCTTCACCCGCTCCGAGCTGGAGGGCGTCCGCGACGTCGTCGTGCGCCACGGGGCGCGGGTGATCTCGGACGAGATCCACGCCCCGCTCGTCCTGGCCGGCGCGGAGCACGTGCCCTACCTCTCCCTCGAGGGCACCGCCGACCACGCCGTGGCCGTCGTCGCCGCGTCCAAGGCGTTCAACACCGCCGGGCTGCGCTGCGCGCAGATCGTCACGGCCGACCCTGCGACCCACCGCCGCCTGGTCGACGTGCCGATGGTGCGCAACGACTCGTGGTCGCCGCTCGGCGTGGTCGCGGCGGTGGCGGCCTACACCGACGGCGACGCCTGGCTCGACGCGTTGCGCGCGCGGCTCAGCGAGCAGCGCGACCTCCTGGCCCACCTCCTGGCCCAGCACCTGCCCGAGGCCCGCATGCGGCCGGTCGAGGCGACGTACCTCGCCTGGCTCGACCTGCGCGCCTACGGCCACGACGACCCGGCCGCCCTCGCCCTGGAGCGGGGCCGGGTGTGGGTGGCCGCAGGACACGACTACCAGCCCGGTCTGGGCGGGCACGTGCGCCTCAACTTCGCGACGTCGCCCGAGCGGCTGACCGAGATCGTCCGGCGCCTGGCCGGCGCCCTGACCGGGCCCTGACTCCTGCCCTGACGCCTGCCCTGACGCCTGCCCTGAAGCCCGCCCCGGTGCCCGGCGGCGCCGACGCCTCCTAGGGTGAGCGCGTGAAGATCACCGTCATCGGTTGCGGCTACCTCGGCGCGACGCACGCCGCCTGCATGGCCGAGCTCGGCCACGACGTGCTCGGCGTCGAGGTCGACCCGCGCAAGCGCGACCTGCTCACCGCCGGCAAGGTCCCGTTCTACGAGCCCGGACTCGAGGACCTGCTCGCCACGCACGTGGCGTCGGGTCGGCTCACGTTCACCGACTCGATCGAGGAGGCCGCGGCCTTCGCCGACCTGCACTTCGTGTGCGTCGGCACGCCGCAGCTCGCGTCCTCGATGGGCGCGGACGTGTCCTACGTGGAGGCGGCGGTCACCGGCCTCGCCCCGCACCTGACCCGCCCCGCGACGGTGGTCGGCAAGTCGACCGTGCCCGTCGGCACCGCCCACCGGATGGCCGCGATCCTGGCCGACCTCGCGCCCGTCGGCGCCGAGGCCGAGCTGGTGTGGAACCCCGAGTTCCTCCGCGAGGGCTTCGCCGTCAAGGACACCCTCGAGCCCGACCGGGTCGTGCTCGGCGTCGGCTCCGAGCGCTCCGAGCGGGAGCTGCGCGACTTCTACGCCCCGATCCTCGAGACCGGGACGCCGCTGATCGTCACCGACTATGCGACCGCCGAGCTCGTCAAGGTGTCCGCCAACGCCTTCCTCGCCACCAAGATCTCCTTCATCAACGCCGTCTCCGAGGTCTGCGAGGCCTCGGGCGCCGACGTCGTGGACCTCGCCGACGCGATCGGCCACGACGCCCGGATCGGACGCCGCTTCCTCAACGCCGGCATCGGCTTCGGCGGCGGCTGCCTGCCCAAGGACATCCGCGCCTTCGTCCACCGCGCCGGCGAGCTGGGGGTCGAGGACGCCATGACGTTCCTCCGCCAGGTCGACGACATCAACCAGCGCCAACGCTCGCGCGTCGCCCAGATCGCCACGGCCATGCTCGGCGGCGACATCACGAGCGCCCGGATCGCGGTGTGGGGCGCGGCCTTCAAGCCCGACAGCGACGACGTGCGCGACTCACCGGCGCTGTCGATCGCCGGCAAGCTGCACCTGCGCGGCGCGCGCGTGACCGTCTACGACCCGCAGGCCAACGAGACCGCGCGGGCGATGTTTCCCACGCTCGACTACGCCGACTCGGCCATCGGGGCCGCCCACGACGCCGACCTGCTGCTGCACCTGACCGAGTGGCCCGAATTCCGCTCGGTCGACGTCGCGGCGGTGGGCGACGTCGTACGACGCAAGCAGGTGCTCGACGGCCGCAACCTGCTCGACCTGGACGCCTGGCGCTCGGCCGGCTGGACGGCCCGGGGGCTCGGGCGCCGCTGAGGCGGGCCGGGCGCCGGTGGGGGTCTCGACACGCCCTCGCCCAGGGGCTCGGGCGGCTCGACCAGCGAACAGCGAACAGCGCGGCTCGACCACCAACCAGGGGCGGCTCGACCAGCGAACAGCGAACAGCGCGGCTCGACCACCAACCAGGGGCGGCTCGACCAGCGAACAGCGTGGCTCGACCAGCGACCCGGGCGGCTCGGGTGGCTCGGACCTGGACATCGGGGTAACGGAGGAACCATGCGCATCTTCTTCACCGGCGGCAGCGGCAAGGCCGGGCGGCACGTCGCGCCCTATCTCGCCGAGCTTGGCCACCACGTCACCAACGCCGACCTCGTGCCGCTGCGCCACCCGGGGGTCGCCGACCTCCGCGTGGACCTCACCGACGCCGGGCAGACCTACTCGGCCCTGGCCGGGCTGGCCACCCTGGACGAGCTGGACCTGCCCGAGAAGCCCGGTTACGACGCGGTCGTGCACTTCGCCGCGGTGCCGGCGATCCTGCGTGAGCCCGACTCGGCGACCTACGCGGCCAACGTCGTGAGCACCTACAACGTGCTCGAGGCCGCCACCCGGCTGGGCGTGCCCAAGGTCGTCTTCGCCTCGTCGGAGACGACGTACGGCGTCTGCTTCGCGCAGGGCGAGCGCCGCCCGGTCTACGTGCCGGTCGACGAGGAGCACCCGACCGTGCCCGAGGACTCCTACGCGATGTCGAAGGTCGCCAGCGAGACGACGGCACGCTCGTTCCACGCGCGCACCGGGTCCGACATCTACGGGTTGCGGATCAACAACGTCATCGAGCCGCACGAGTACGCCGACCTGTTCCCCGCCTTCCTCGTCGACCCGGCGCTGCGACGACGCAACGTCTTCGCCTACATCGACGTGCGCGACCTCGGGACGATGGTGCAGCGCTGCCTGGAGACCGACGGTCTGGGCTACGAGGTCTTCAACGTCGCCAACGCCGACATGTCCGTGGCCGCGTCGACGCAGCAGGTGCTCGAGCGCTTCTACGACGGGGTGGAGGTCCGTCGCGAGATGGGCCGCGACGAGACGTTCTACGCGATCGACAAGGCACGTGAGCTCCTCGGCTGGGCCCCGACCCACTCGTGGCGCGACGTCCTGCCTGACCCCGGCGCCGCGGGCGCCTGACGCGAACCCCGGACGCGAGCCCCTCTCGCCGAGAGCCGTCGACGGCGGCGGTCAGCGGCGCTGCATCTCCCAGGCGAGGTCGATGGCGGTGCACACCGCACGAGGGTCAGCCTGGTCGAGGTAGACCTCGACCTTGTGGTGCGACTCCATGCGCGGCGGCACGCCGAAGGTGTCGGGGTGGGCCTCGAGCAGCGACTCCCGCGCCTCCAGCGGCACACGGACCACCAGCGTCCCGGGATCGGCGAGACGGGCGACCAGGCGGTCCCGGACATACCACGCGGGCCGCGCCTCGGTGCCCTTGCGCTTCACCTGGGGCAGCGACTCCGCGTGCTGACCGACGTCGTCCGGGGTCATGCGCCCAGCGTAGGCGGCTACCTCATCGTGGTGGCCAGGACGATGGCGGCGATCACCAGCGCCAGTGCTGCCAGGGAGACCGCCGCGAAGTACAGGCCGTGGACGCGCACCCCGTTGCCCTGTCCGTGACTTCGCGTGAGATCGGCATCTCCGCTGGTGCCCGCCGACCTCGTGACCTCCTCGTGGGTGAGCAGGTGCTTGCGGTGCGACGGGTGGGTGACTGTTCCGATCTCTTTCATGGCTTCGCCTCTCGCGAAAGTGTGGACCCGCTCGACCTCGGGCGAGTAGTGCCTCACCTCGTAGTTCGGAGCGGCGCGGCCCAGCGCTTGCCCGGGGCCCGGGGTGCGTGAGCGGGCAGCGGGGTTCCGCCTAGGCTGCACCGGGTGCCGTTGACCCAGGATCGTCGTCTCGGGATCCTGCTCCTCGGGGTCGCCGCGGGCACCAACATCCCGACCCCGCTGCTGCTGATCTACCGCGACGAGCTGGGCATGTCCTCCACGTCGCTGACGGCGCTCTTCGGCGTCTACGCGCTGGGCCTGGTGCCGGCGCTGACCCTCGCGGGCCCGGCCGCCGACCTGTGGGGTCGCCGCCGGGTGGTGATCCCGACCGCGGTGCTGTCCGCGGTGGCGTCGCTGCTCTTCGTGACCGCCACCGACAGCGAGCCGCTGCTCTTCGTCGTGCGCTTCCTCCAGGGAGCCGGCGCCGGTGCGGTCTTCAGCGTCGGCAGCGCCTGGCTGGTGGAGACCGCGATCCGCGAGGGGCGGTTGTCCGGAGCCCGGACGGCCGCGGTCACGATGACCGGCGGCTTCGCGCTCGGGCCGGTCATGTCCGGGCTGATCGGCGAGTGGGGTCCGTGGCCGCTCGTGCTCCCCTACCTGCTGCACGCCGCCTTCCTGCTGCTGACCGTCGCCGTGGCCTGGTCGGTCGACGAGACATTGCCCAGCCGCCGGGTCCACCACGCCCCGGCCCGGAGCGGCCCCATCCGCCCGGGCACCCGACGTACGGCGTTGCTCGTGATCGCCCCCCTGGCCGTGTGCGTCTATGCCTTCCCGGCCAGCGCGGTCGGCGGCATCCCGGTGCTGATCGGCTTCCCGGTCGCACCCGTCGCGCTGACCGGCCTGCTCGCCGGGATGACCCTCGGCATGGGCGCCCTGGCGGCACCGCTCCAGGGTCGGCTCGGGGTGCGCACAGCGCCGGTGGCCGCGACCTGTGGAGCGGTGGGCTACGCGATGACCGCCCTGGCTGCGGCGGTGCCCGCGCTGCTCCTGCTGGCCGTGCCCGCCGCGTGCCTCCTCGGCGCAGGCGGTGGGCTGGCGCTGGCCAGCGGTCTGTCGAGGCTGCCGTGGGTCGCGTCCGAGGGACGCCTGGGCACCGTGTCAGCGGCGTTCTACGGCTTCGCCTACCTCGGCTTCTCCCTGCCGCTGCTGCTCGCGTCGTTCTCGGCGTACGTCGACGTGGCCGTGCTGCTCGCAGGGCTCGCCGTCGTGTGCGCGGCACTGGCCGCGCAGCAGCAGCGCGCTCGACTCTAGGATCGATCACGGTGCCCGGTCGCGTCGTCATCAGCAGTCTCGTCCTCGTGGCGTTCGTCGGCCCCTCCGACCTGGCTGACTTCGAGGACCTGTCGGGCTACTTCGCCCCCGACCCAACGCTCCAGGGCACGCGTGGCCCGCAGCCCGGCGGGCGCTGACAGCCGGTCTCGGCCTGGGCCACGCAGCAGGTCAGGCCGACGCCACCATCGGCGCGACCTCGGTGCCGAGGAGCTCGATGCCCCGCAGCAGGTCGGCGTGGGCGAGACGCGGGTTGGTCATCTGGAGCGAGAGCCGGTCGACGCCGCCGAGCTGCTCGGAGACACGGCGGATCTTGGCGGCGACGGTCTGCGGGTCACCCATGAAGAAGGCGCCGTTCTCACCGGCGGTCGCGTCGAAGCGGGCCCGGGTCGGGGGCGGGAAGCCGCGCTCGCGCGAGACCGTGGTGAACATCTGCTCCCAGCCGGGATAGATGGTGTCGGCCGCGGCCTGGGTGGACTCGGCGACGAAGCCGAAGACGTGCAGTCCGACCTGGAGCTTCTCGGGGGCATGACCGGCCTCGGCCCCGGCCCGGCGGTAGAGGTCGACGAGCGGCGCGAACTGGCGCGGCTCCCCGCCGATGATCGCGACCATCAGCGGCAGCCCGAGGAGCCCGGCGCGCACGAACGACTCCGGGGTGCCCCCGACGCCGACCCAGATCGGCAGCGGGTCCTGGAGCGGGCGCGGGAAGACGCGCTGGCGCACCAGGGGCGGGCGGTGCCGGCCGGACCAGGTGACCTCGAGGTTGTCGCGGACCTGCAGCAACAGGTCGAGCTTCTCGCTGAAGAGCGAGTCGTAGTCGGCGAGGTCCAGCCCGAAGAGCGGGAAGGCCTCGGTGAAGGAGCCGCGGCCGACGACCAGGTCCATGCGGCCCTTCGAGATCAGGTCCAGCGTGGCGAACTGCTGGAAGACGCGCACCGGGTCGGCGGCGCTGAGCACCGTCACCGCGCTGCCCAGACGGATCCGCTCGGTGCGGGCCGCGGCCGCGGCGAGGATCACCGGCGGCGCGGAGTCGTAGTACTCGCTGCGGTGGTGCTCGCCGATGCCGAAGGAGTGGAGACCGACCTGGTCGGCCAGGGTGATCTCCTCGAGCAGGTGCTCCATCCGCTCCGCCGCGCCGATCACGTGGCCGGTGCTCGGGTCCGTCACGGTCGAGACGAAGCTGTCGACGCCTACGTGCATGGGAGTGCCTCTCGCGGTGGGGTGCCGGTGGGTTGCCGGCGGGTTGCCGGGTGGTCGCCCAGGAGCGGCGCGACCGGTGGTTGAATGATCAACAACCGGGGACGAGGGGTCATTCCGCCGTGCGCAGGCCCTCGGCGATCTCGGCGAGCGCGGCGTCGAGGGTGACCTGAGGCGACCAGCCCCAGGCGTGCGCGCGCGAGGCCAGGACCTGGCCCGTCCACGCGGGACCGTCCTCCCAGACCGGCTCGACGCCGAGGGCCCCGGTCACGGCGGCGTGGTAGTCACGGTTGGTCGCCGGACCGCCGGCGACGTTGACCGGGGTGCAGCCGCCGTCGACCGGACCGACGTCCGGGTCCGTCGAGGTGGCCACCCGACCGCTGGCCAGGTCGGCGGCGAAGGCAGCCAGGTCGTCGACGTGCACCCACGAGAAGGTCTGGTCGGGCAGCGTGCGCCGGGCTCGCTCCTGGTCCCGGACCGCCGCCGGGCGCAGGGTGTTCCACACCGAGGACTCCCCGGCGCCGAGGATCGCGGGCGGGCGCAGCAGGACGCGGGTGATGCCGCCGACCTCGGCGAGGGCGGCGTCGGTGTCCCGCTTGGTCACGGGGTAGTCGCCGCCGTCGTCGCCCACCAGCGGAGCGGACTCGTCGACGTCAGCGGCCTGCGGGGAGCGGTCGTAGACGGCCGCGGTGGACACGTGGACCAACCGGTCGACACCCGCCGCCACGGCTGCCCGCGCGATGACCGGGGTGCCCTCGACGCCGATCTCGCGCTGGTGCTCCAGCGGGCTGCCCATCGGGTGCACGGTCGTCACGACCGCGCTCGCGCCGACCACCACGTCGGCCGCGAAGGCCGGGTCGGGGAAGTCCCCGACCCGCTCCTCCACACCGGGCAGCCGCGGCGCGGTGCCGGGTCGTCGTACGACGGCACGCACGTGGGCGCCGCGCTCGACCAGCGCCGCGCAGACCGCGGCCCCGACGAGACCGTTGGCTCCCGTGACCACCACGACGGGGGCGACGGCGGACGGGGGGCTGGCAGTGGAGTCGCTCATGCCGTCACGATGCCACGCGGCCCCAGCCGGGTCACGGCGCGGTGAAGTGCTGGAAGTCGGGGTCACGCCAGGTGCCGCCCCAGGTCCAGCCCACCCGGTCGAACGCGCGGACCACCACGCTGTCGCGGGCGATCACACCGGGCCCGGGTCGCGCTCCCGCCCGGCGGTCCGCGTCGACGAAGCGTCTGCCGGCCGGCGGCAGCACGTCGTCGCCCCTGAGGTAGGGGTTCTGCACCGGGTTGAGGTCGATCGCGCGGCCGAAGGCGTGGTCGGAGAGGGTGTCCTGGCCGGCGACGGTGCGGCAGTTGTAGGCCGAGGTGTTGTTGGCGGCCATCGAGCGGTCGTCGTCCCCGGCGTAGCGGTCGACCAGGCGCATCCGGCGCACCGGGAACCGGGCGCGGTAGAGCGTGGCGAAGACGTCGACCACGTCGCGGGCGACGCCCCGGTGCACCACCATCGCCCCGGGGTGCGCACGGCCGTCGAAGCCGACGTAGGTCAGCCGGAGCAGCCGGAGGTCGCGCCACGGGACCGGGCAGCTCGCCGGGTCGTGGCTGCTGCTCATCCTCGCCCGCAGCGCCGGTCCGATCCGGCGCACCCGGGAGGTGAAGGCCGGGAGGTCCACAGCCCCCGCGGACGCCCCGCCGGGCGACCCGGTCCCGGGGTCGGGGTCCGACCCGGGCGCGGGGGCGAGGTCGGTGCAGCCGCGCAGGGCCCGCCAGTCACGGACCGCGGCAGCGTCCGCACCGGATGCCAGCGGCTCCGGCCCGCCGCCCACCGGCGGGATCGCGCCAGCCCGCCAGTCGTCGGCGACGACCTCGCCGTCGCGCAGGGTGAGCCTCAGGACGCCGGTGGCGGGCTGGCCGCCGTGATACCAGAAGAAGTTGCCCAGGCCGTAGCTCACGTAGGCGCGCTCCAGCATCCCCGCCCCGAGCAGCACGTGGGCGTGGGTGCCGACGATCACGTCGGCCCCTGCGGCGGCGAGGGTGGCGGCCAGGTCGCGTTGCTCGACGCTCGGGCACGCGGCGTACTCCTCACCCCAGTGCAGGTAGACCACCACCACGTCGGCGGTGGCGGCCGAGGCACGCACGGCGTCGACCAGCTGCGGTGCCAGCGGGCTGCGGGCGGAGGCGAGTCCCGGTCCGGACACCGGGCCGATGGCCCAGGTCGGCTCCCGGCTCTCGCGTCGCGAGGCATCGGCCGCGTGGACGGCGATGTCGGTGCCGCGGACCCTCAGCCGGTGCGGGGAGAAGGCCTGACGGGCGGTGCGTCCGACGCCCAGCACCGCGACGGGGCTCTCCCGGGCGATGCGCACGGAGTCGCGGATCCCCCGCAGCCCGTAGTCGGCTCCGTGGTTGTTGGCGAGCGAGACCACGTCGACCCCGGAGCGCTCCAGCACGTCGAGCGCTGCCCCCGGGCTGCGGAACCAGTAGCGGTCGGCCGGGTCCTCCAGCTCCTTGCGTGCCCGCACCCCCGGGGACGCGAGCGCGCTCTCCAGGTTGACCATCGCGAGGTCGGCGCTGCGCAGGTGCTGCGACAGCGGCCCCAGGGTCGAGCGCGGTCGGCCGGGGACGTCGACGAGGGCTCCCTCGAAGTGCACGTCACCGGCGAACGCCAGGGTGACGGTGCCGGACGGTCCGGACCCGGGAGCTGCGGGGGCTGCCGCCCGGCCGGGCGATCCCGCTGCGGGAGGGTCGCGCCGGACCTGGCCCGCGCCGTCCCGGGTCTGGTCGAGCGGCGACCCGCCCACGACGAGGGCCAGCAGGACCAGGGAGAGGACCGCGGCGAGGACCACCGCGAGGGCGGGCGGAGGCGCCGCACCTGCTCCGAGTCGCCGTCGCATCAGTCAGCCGATCGCCGTGCCCTGCGGACAATTCTGTCCCCACACTGCCTCGGCCCTCCAAACGCCGGCACGGCTCAGGGACGCTCGGCGATCTCGTGCTCGAGCAGGCGCGAGGGCCGGAACCCCTCCCAGGTGCGCTCCACGCGCACCGGGTCGAGCAGGTAGTCCATGTCGACCTCCCAGGTGTGGCCCGTCGCGTTGCGCCGCAGGACGTAGCCGAGACCGTGGGTGCGGTAGACGGCCGCACCCGCAGCGGTGACGGCGGCGATGAGCTGGGCGTCGACGAACTTGCGCACCGAGCGGAATCCGCCGACCTCGCGGAGCAGGCCGCGGTCGAGCAGCATCGTGCCGCCCGCGACGAAGCGGGCGTAGAGCTCGCTGGGGTGGCCGCGCTTGACGGTCAGGTCCTTGGGTGACAGGTAGTGCATCTCAGCCGGCATCCCGACCATCTCGGCCCCGCTGTAGTCGCGGGCCCGGAGCAGGTCCGCGATCACGTCAGGGGCATACCAGTCGTCGTCGTCCATCTTGAGCACCACGTCACCCGCAGCCGCCTGTGCCGCGGCCGCGAGCACGTCCCCGAAGAGAGTCGTCCCGGGCTGCGGCACCACCTGCAGGGCGGTCGTCGCGGGCAGGTGCTCCCGGACGGCGGCCTCGTCGACGTCGAAGCCGTGGGGCGCCAGCACCAGCTCGAGCGACGCGACGCCACGCTGCTTGGCGACCTGGCGCAGCGCGAAGTCGAGCATGTCGGCACGCCTGGTCGCCAGGACGACGGAGACGGTCGGTTGCAGGGCCACGCGCACGCCCACGGACGCCGCGACGGCGGTCCGCCAGGCACGCGTCGAGAACGTGTCGAGCGCCGCGCGGCGCAGCACCAGGCTGTGCTCCTCGCGCGCCAACAGGTCCGCCAGGTCGACCGGAGCAGTGATCGCGTCGGCCACCGTCGCACCCAGGAGCCCAGCCAGGGCTGGCGAAAGTCCACCGGCAGCACTCGTCACCAGCGGCACGCCGGCCATCGCGAGACCGGCCACGACGCGCGCGTCGTCGACGTCGACCCGCACGCCGGCAGCACCGCGCAGCGAGGCGACCAGGCCTTCACCAGGCCCGCCGCGCAGGTCGAGCGACGAGAGCGCCACGACGTCGGGCGACCCCGACGGCGCAGCCAGGAAGCCGATCGGGTTGAGCACCCGCTCGTCGAGCGGCCCGAGGGAGAGCGGGCCGAGGGAGAGCGGGCCGGAGTGCGGTTCGAGGACGGCCGGCGTACGCCCCGTCACCTCGGAGACGACCGGGTCGGCCATGCCTGCGGCCAGCACGTCGGCGGGCACCTTCTCGGACACGGCGTCCACCCCGTCGACCCACAGGCCGCGGTTGCCGACCGCGTCACCCCAGACCGACTGGCGACCGGCCTCGGCGACGACCTCGGCCAGGTCGACCGGTCGTTCGAAGCGCAGCACGGTCAGCCACCCGTCACCGGCCGCGCGGGCGTGGATCCCTTGCAGGGCAGGCCACTCGGGCTTGGGCACCATCGTGACCGGGGTCGGGCCCCCGGCGAGGTGGAGCGCGACGACGGTGGTGCGCAGGCCCGCGGGGGCGACGTAGGTCCGCAACGCCCCACGGTCGGGCAGCGAGACCAGGACCCGGTCGTGACGGCCGGGCTCGACGTGCTCCTCGGAGGGGAGCAGCAGCGACGACCCGGGCTGGTCGAGGACCTTCTGGACCGCGGGGGCGAGGTCGGCCATCGCGCTCAGACGTCGATCCGGCCGGGCCGGCGCACCAGGGGCCGCGGCTGCTGCGGCAGCCAGGTGCGGATCACGTGGTCGACGATGTGCACGCCCGGGGGCGCCTCGATGCGCTGCAGGCCGGGGATGTCCTCGCCCCGTCCCTCCATCAGCGCGCGGTAGACCTCGAGCTCACGCAGCTTGCGTGGCGCCCGTGAGGCACCGAAGTCGTCGTGGCTGCTCCAGTGGGAGAACTCGTCGGAGTCCAGCCACTTCAGCTCCACGCACATGCCCTCGGGCGCGACGATGCGCTCGGAGCTGGTGGGGAACTCGCGGACCTCCCACTCGAAGGCCTTCACGAACGTGAACTCCGGGCCCATCGGGTAGACCCACGGCTCCAGGAAGCGGAAGCCCAGGTCGATCCACGCCACCGACTCGCTCTCGATGGACAGCGGGTGCCGCGGGATCGCGACGACGGCGTTGGAGTCCTCGAGCTGCCACGACAGGTCGGCCAGCATGCCCACGCCCTCGGGGGTGAGGACCATGTCGCCGTCCCACTTCATCGAGTAGCAGGTGCGCACGTGGGAGAAGGACCAGTTGTAGAAGTGCGTCAGCGAGTGCACCGAGTCGGGAGGCGTCGCGAGGTGCTCGGCGCCGGCGCGGCTCACGCGGAAGGGGTACGTCGTGCTGGTGAGGCGGTGGGCCGCCCCGACCTCGGCGGCGACCCGGGTCGCGACCTCGGGGGTGCCGTCGTCGGACTGGTTGTCGACGACCACGACGTGCTGCACGGCCGCGAGCATCGGCGGCAGCACCCAGGGCAGGTTGCGGGCCTCGTTCTTCACCCGGAAGACGCAGGTCAGTCCCGAGGGCAGCTTGCCGTCCTGCCAGGCCCAGCGGACGTCGTAGCCCTCCTCGCCCTCGAGGCAGGGGATGTCGGCGGGGCGCCGCTCGAGGTGGGGGGCGCTCATCGCTCGCGGCCGAGGGCCTTGCGCAGGCCTCGGCGGGCGCTGGCCGGGACCATGGACCGCACGCCGTGCGGGACCCGGTCGACCCCGCGACGGGTGACCTCGGCCGGCATCGGCTGCTGGGCGAGGCCGTCGCGGTGCGCGGCCAGCGCGGTCGACTGCGCGATCGCCTCGGCCTCGTCGTAGAGGTCGGCGTAGGCCGCGCGCAGCTCGTCGAGGGTGGCGTGGATGTCGACCGCGTCGCCGTCGGGCTCGGCGAGGGTGTTGAGCCCCTGCCAGGTCTCCTCGGCGATCTCGCGCAGCCGGGGCGGCACGTCGACGTCGGCCCAGGTGAGCTGGACACGGCGCAGGTTGGGGTCGATGAAGGCGTGGACCGAGCGGATGTCGTTGGCGCTGGCCGACTTCACCGCATCGAGGTCGAACTGCTGGCCGAGGCCGAAGACCGGGACCGTCCAGTCGGTGAGCAGGTCGTGGTAGCGCACGAACGCGCGCGTCGAGCCGCGGGTGGCCCGCTCCGTGTGGAGCATCATGTTGACCCACGCGGCGGTGCGGTTGACCTCGCCGAACTTGGACGCGTAGTACTTCTGCTTGCTGCCGACCACCTCGGTCACCGGGCGCAGCATCGTGACGTAGGCCGGTGTCGCGTCGCAGCGCATCGCCGCCGAGCGCCACAACCCCATGAACCACGCGAGCCGGGGGTCCTTGACGACCAGCTCGGGACCGCCCTCGACGAACTGCGTCTCCAGCCAGTCGCGCAACCGCCCGCGCAGCGGCTCGAGGTTGCTGAGCTTGCCGGCCTCGAACCAGGCCTGCGGACGCGAGTCGGAGACCTGCACGTTGCAGCGCTTGAGCAGCTCGTCGTGGAAGTCGACGACCCACTGCGGCTCGCCGAAGCCCTTGGGGTTGGTCTCGTCGGCGCTCACCTCGGGCTGCGGGACGTGCATGCCGAGGGTCTGCAGGGTGCCGCTCATCGTGCTGGTGCCGCTGCGGCCGGAGCCGACGACGAAGACCACCCGTCGTTTGGCGGGCAACGGCTCGGCGGGGCTCGACATGGCCGTCATCGTACGGCTCGGCGCTCTCGATGTGGGCCGAGACCCGGCAACGGTGGGCCGGCCTGGATGCGTCGAGTGACGCCGATGGCAGGTCTTGGAGGGCCTGGAACATGCACGGTGCGTCACTCGACGCTCCCCACCTACGTCGGCTGGGCCGCGATCATGTCGCGGTACCACGCGAAGCTGCGCTTGGGCGTGCGCTGCTGGGTCTCGAAGTCGACGTGGACCAGGCCGAAGCGCTGGCTGAAGCCCTCGGTCCACTCGAAGTTGTCCAGCAACGACCACGTGTAGTAGCCGCGGACGTCGACGCCGCGCTCGACGGCCGTGGCCACCGCGCGCAGGTGGGCGTCGAGGTAGTCGATGCGGGGCTGGTCGTCGACGACGCCGTGCTCGTCGGGGCCCATGTTGTAGGCACACCCGGACTCGGTGATCATGATCGGCGGCAGCGCGGCCCGGAAGCGCGCGCGGAACATGATGAGCCACTCGCGCAGGGCGTCGGGCACCACGGGCCACCCGAAGTCGGTGACCGGGTAGCCGACCAGGTCGCGCATCTCGAAGGGCATCTCGGCGTCCTCGTCAGCCGCGGCGATGCGCATCGGGTTGTAGTAGTTGACGCCGTAGAAGTCGAGCGGCTGGCGGATGGTGGCCATGTCGCCGTCGCGGATGTCGTCGGCCAGCAGCGGCATCAGGTCGACCGGGTAGCGACCGAGCAGCATCGGCTCGAGGAACATGCCGTTCCACAGGGCGTCGAAGAGCTTCGTGGCGCCGATGTCCTCGGGCAGGTCGCTGGCCGGCCACATCGGGGCGTGGTTGTTGGCGCAGCCGACGCTGGTCGCCCCGGCTGCGCGGAGCGCCTGGACGGCACGGCCGTGGGCGACGAGCAGGTGGTGGGCGGCCGGCAGCCCGTCGAACATCAGGGCGCGGCCGGGGGCGTGCAGCCCGACGCTGTAGCCCATCAAGGAGGCCACGTTGGGCTCGTTGACCGGGATCCAGTGCTCGACCCGGTCCGCCAGCCGCTCGCCCACGATCGCGGCGTAGTCGGCGAAGCGCTCGATCGTGGCGCGGTTGAGCCAGCCGCCGTCGTCCTCGAGGGCCTGCGGGAGGTCCCAGTGGTAGAGCGTCGCCATCGGCTGCACGCCGTGGGCGAGCAGGGTGTCGACGAGCCGGTCGTAGTGGTCGAGGCCCTTCACGTTGGCCGGGCCCGCACCCGTCGGCTGCACCCGCGGCCAGGAGATCGAGAAGCGGTGGCCGCCGGCGCCGAGCTGCTGCATCAGCGCGACGTCCTCGGGGAAGCGGTGGTACTGGTCGCAGGCCACGTCGCCGGTCGAGCCGTCGTTGATCCGGCCGGGTGTGCGGGCGAAGGTGTCCCAGATGCTGGGTCCCTTGCCGTCCTCGGTCGCGGCCCCCTCGACCTGGTAGGCGGCGGTGCTGGTGCCGAAGCGGAACCCGGGCGGGAGCTGGGGACAGGTCGGCTGTGGGGCCGGAGCAGGCTCATGGGGGGACGGCTGGTCTGGCACGGCACAATCATGTCCGTGACCGTCGAGATCCGCAGGGCTTCCGCACGCTTCGTCGACAAGGCTCCCGGCCGGATCTCCCACCACGCCTTCGCGTTCGGCCAGCACTACGACCCCGACCACCTCGGTTTCGGCCCGATGGTCTGCCACGACGACCACCTGCTCGGCTCGACCCAGGGCTTCGACACCCACCGGCACGCCGACCTGGAGATCGTGACGTGGGTCGTCTCGGGCGCCCTCGAGCACCGCGACGCCGCCGGGGAGCCGGTGCGTCTCGAGCCCGGCACGGTCGGCGTCCTGTCCGCCGGGGCGGGCGTCGAGCACGCCGAGCACTCCCACGCCGGCGGCCCCACCCGCTTCGTGCAGGTCTGGCTGACGCCGGACCACCCCGGCGGGGACCCGTCGTACGACGTCGCGCCGGTGCCGCTGGTGCCCAACGAGCTCGTCGTCGTCGCGTCCGGGGAGCGCGACGCACCCGTGCGCCTCGACTCGGCGACCGCGACCTTCCTGGTCGCGCGGCTCGACGCCGGGGTGACGCTCGACCTGCCCGACGCCGACGGGGTGCACGTCTTCGTCGCGACCGGCGCGCTGACCCGCTCGTCGATGGCCGAGCCGCTCTCGCAGGGCGATGCCTTCCTGATCCGGGACGCCGTCGGGGTGTCGGTGACCACCGCCCTGCCGAGCGAGCTGCTGGTCTGGACCTTCTCCGACCTGCGCGACTCACGGACCGGCGAGGCCGGCTCGACCCGCTCGGCACAGACGACCGCCCCGGCCGCCGCGCCCGCGGATGCCGGCGGGCGCGAGATCGTCGGCACCGAGCTGCTTCTCGTGGGGTCCGGCGCCTTCGCGCTGCACGACGGGGCGGGCGCGCTGCCGGCCGACTACGACTACCTCTATGCCCGGCTCGGCCTGGGGCGCGACCTCTACGAGGCGCTGGTGATCTGGGGTGAGTCGTGGGCCGCGATGCCCGGCCTGCCCGAGCTCCAGACGGCCGCGCGGGTCATCCTGGCGCGCCTGGACCACGAGTGCCCGGCGTACACGTTCGACCTGCGGCTCTAGCCCGGGCTGGTCCTGGGCCCGGGAAAGTCCGTGACGTTCTCGCCCCTCACCGGGACCAGGGAGGTCGAAAACGTCACGGACTTTCCGCGAGCGGGCATCAGGCGATGACCGACAGCGCGTCCGGCAGGATCTCCACGGTGGCGGGGACGCCGGCGCGGCCGGGGAGTACGCCGAGCGGCTCGCCGTCGCCGCCCACCGGCACCGGGAGGCGGGCGTCGGCCGAGATCTCGACGCGGCGACCGGTCAGGACCGTGACCTCGTCGAGCTCGACGTGGCGACCGTCGTAGACCTGGGGCAGGGACCGCATCAGGTCCAACCGGCCCGCCGCCTCGATGACGACCACGTCGAGCAGGCCGTCGTCGAGGGTCGCGTGGGGCGCGATCTTCATGCCCTTGCCGTAGAAGGACGAGTTGGCGACCACCACCGTGGCGGCGACGAAGTCGCGCACCTCGCCGTCGACCGAGACCCGGTAGCGCGCCGGGGTGTAGGTCGCCAGCGCGCGCAGGGCGGCGAAGGGGTACTGCAGCTGCTTGGGCAGCCAGTGCAGGGTGTCCACGATCTCGCTGGCCCGCGCGTCGACGCCGGAGTAGACCGACCCGGCCACCCGTCGGGGACCCGCGTCGCCGAGGGCGACCGAGAGCAGGTCCACCCGTCGTACGACGCCCTCGAGCAGCAGCCGCGCCTGCTGGGCGGGCTCGGAGGGCACGCCCAGCATCCGGGCGAAGTCGTTGCCGCGGCCGGCCGGGAGGAGGCCGAGGGTGCCGCCGCGCAGGGACACGGCGCCGGCGAGCGAGGAGAGCATGCCGTCGCCGCCGACCGAGACGACCACGTCGCCGCGGTCGACGGCGGCACCGACGAGACCGTCCATCGCCCTGGGACCGGGCGAGTAGGACACGTCGACACGGGCACCCGCCTCGCGCAGCTGCTGGGCCACCGGTACGACGGCGTCGGGTGCGGCGCCGCCACCGGAGGCGGGGTTGACCAGCAGGGTGAAGTTGCGGGGGGTGGTCACGGGATCAGCACCCCCGGGTTGAGGATCCCCGTCGGGTCGAGGTCGGCCTTGACGGCTCGCAGGATCGACGCGCCGAGCTCGCCGATCTCCTGGGCCAGCCACGGGCGGTGGTCGCTCCCGACCGCGTGGTGGTGGGTGATCGTCGCGCCGACGGCCATCATCGCGTCGCTCGCGGCGGCCTTGGCGGCCCGCCACTGCGGCAGCGGGTCCTCGGACTCCTTGGTCGCGACGGTGAAGTAGAGCGAGCACCCGGTCTCGTAGACGTGCGAGATGTGGCACAGCACCAGGGCGCCCTCGCCCAACGACGTCTCCAGCGCGGTCTTGACCGCGGTGTAGAGCCGGTCGCGGTTGGACCAGAAGGTGGCGGTCTCCATGGTCTCGGTCAGCACGCCGAGGTCGAGCAGGGAGTCACGCAGGTAGGGGGCGTTGAAGCGTCCGTGGGCCCACGACTGACCGGGAGCCTCGCCCAGGCAGGTGCCGCCGAGGTCCTCGAGGACCGCGGTGACGGCGGCGCGCCGGGCGGCGTTGGCGGCCGGCTCACCCTCGTAGCCGGTGATCATCATGCAGCCCCCGGCGGCCTCGCCGCCGATCTCGTCGGGCTTGGCGAGGTTGATCGCGGTCTCGGACTCGTCCGAGAGGCGCAGCACGGTCGGCAGCAGCTGGCTCTGCGCGAGGGTGCGCATGGCGTCGGCGCCGGCCTCGAACGACGGCCAGCTCCACCCCTCGTAGACCTTCTCGGCGGGCACCGGGCGCACCCGCACGGTCACGGCGGTGATGACGCCGAAGGCGCCCTCGGAGCCGAGGAGCACCTGGCGCAGGTCGGGGCCGGCGGCATTGGCCGGCGAGCTGCCGAGGACGAGCTCGCCGCGCGGGGTGGCGACCCGGAGACCGACGACCATCGCGTCGAAGCGTCCGTAGCCGGCGCTCGACTGGCCACTGGAGCGGGTCGCGGCGAAGCCGCCGATGGTGGCGTACTCGAAGGACTGCGGGTAGTGCCCGAGCGTCAGCCCCTCCTCGGCCAGCAGGGACTCCGCCTCGGGGCCGCGCAGGCCGGGCTCGAGGGTGGCGGTCATGGAGACGTGGTCGACGGCGAGCAGCTGCTTCATCCGCACCAGGTCGAGCGACACCAGCCCGGCATAGCCCTCCCGGCGGGCGACCAGCCCGCCCGTGACCGACGTACCACCCCCGAAGGGGACCACCGCGAGGTGGTGCTCGACGGCGAGCGCCAGGACGGCGGCGACCTGCTCGTGGCTCGCGGGGCGTACGACGGCGTCGGGGGCGTCGTCGAGGTCCCCCCGGCGGGCGCGGATCAGGTCGGGCGTCGACTTGCCCCGGGTCCGCAGCCGCCGGGACTCGTCGTCGATGAGGACGTGTGCGGCGCCGACGACGGCGCCCAGCTCCTCGACCAGCGCGTCGAGCCGCTCGGGCGCCAGGATCGCGGCGGGTGGGGCAGCGGCCGGCGTGGCCGGTCGCTCGTCGATGCCGAACGCCATCTCGATGAGGCCGCGGGCGGCCTCCGGGAGGTCGGTCGCGGCGTCGGGGTCGCCCCAGCGGTGGGGGTGCATCTCGGTCTGCACGAATCGGGTCATGTGTTACAGTGTGACACATGACGTCACTCCGTAACAACCCGCTGCGGTTTGGTCACCAACCGCGCGACCTCTACCTCGACGCCGCCCGCGCCTGCATCCTCGACGTGGGGTGGCGGCGCACGACGCTGACGGAGGTGGCGCGACGCGCGGGCGTGTCGCGGATGACGATCTACCGCAGCTGGTCCGACATGCCGCAGCTGCTCGCCGACCTGATGACCCGCGAGTGGACCGGGGTCGTCCAGGCGGCCGTGGCCGAGGAGGACCCCACCCAGCCCGCCGTCGAGCGGATGGTCGAGGGCATCGTCGCGACCGTGCGGGTGCTGCGCGACAACGAGCTGTTCGTCCGGATCATCGAGCTGGACCCCGAGCTGATCCTGCCCTACGTCCTCTCCCGCCGCGGCCGCTCCCAGGACCTCATCCTGGGCATCCTCAGCGAGGCGATCTCGACCGCCCAGCCGACCGGCGCCGTCCGGGCGGGCAACCCCGTCACCCTCGCCCGCGCCCTCCTCCTCGCCGCCCACGGCTTCGTGCTCTCGGCACACACGATGATCGACGACGACATCGGCGTCGACGACCTCGACGCCGAGCTCTCGCTCCTGCTCACGCGGATGCTGCGCCCGTGAGCGCCCCCACGACCAGCCCCACCCCGGTCATCACCCCCGGCCTCGTCGGCGCCCCGACCGAGGTCGACGTCCTGGTCGTCGGGCTCGGCGTCACCGGTGCCGGGGTCGCCCTCGACGCCGTCACCCGGGGGCTCACCGTGCTCGCCGTGGACGCCCACGACCTGGCCTTCGGCACGTCGCGCTGGTCGTCCAAGCTCGTGCACGGCGGCCTGCGCTACCTCGCCAACGGCCAGGTCGGGGTCGCCCACGAGAGCGCCGTCGAGCGCGGCATCCTGATGGAGGTCACCGCACCCCACCTCACCCACGCGATGCCGATGGTGGTGCCGCTGAGCTCCTCGGTCAGCCGCGGGCAGGCGCTGCTCACCCGCGCCGGGCTCGTCGCCGGCAACGCGCTGCGCCGGGCGGCCAGGACCGACGCCGAGACCCTCCCCTCCCCGCGACGCCTCTCGGCCACCGAGGTGCTCGCCATGGCGCCGGCCCTGCGCTCGGCCGGCCTGCGCGGGGGGCTGCTGTCCTGGGACG
Organism: uncultured Actinomycetota bacterium; assembly: GCA_963827195.1. Classification (GTDB taxonomy): domain Bacteria; phylum Actinomycetota; class Actinomycetes; order Propionibacteriales; family Nocardioidaceae; genus Nocardioides. The sequence goes on along the minus strand of CAWGZT010000006.1, from coordinate 64,075 downwards.
GGCAGCTCGAGGACGACGCCCGCCTGGTGACCACCATCGCCCGCACCGCCACGTCGTACGGCGCCCACGTCCGCACGCACGCCCGCGTGCTCTCGGCGACCGGGACGTCCGCGGAGCTGCGCGACGAGCTCACCGGGGTCGTCTCCCGCGTGAGCGCCAAGGCCGTCGTCAACGCGACCGGTGTCTGGGCCGGCGACCTGGTCGAGGAGGTCACGCTGCGGCCCAGCCGCGGCACCCACCTGGTGCTGCGCCAGGAGTCGCTGCCCGGCCTGACGGTGTCGGTGTTCGCCCCGATCCCCGGCGAGAGCAGCCGCTTCGTGCTCGTGCTGCCGCAGGCCGACGGCACGATCTACGTCGGGCTCACCGACGTGCCCGTGGAGGGCGAGGTCCCCGACGTGCCCGAGCCGTCGGAGCCCGAGATCGGCTTCCTGCTCGACGTGGTCTCGGCGGCGTTCGCGCGCCCCCTGCACCGCTCCGACGTGGTCGGGGCCTTCGCGGGTCTGCGCCCGCTGCTCGACACCACGTCGCAGGCCGGCGAGGGCTCCACGGCCGACCTGTCGCGTCGGCACGCCGTCCTCACCAGCACGACCGGTGTCGTGACCATCGTCGGAGGCAAGCTCACCACCTACCGGCAGATGGCCCAGGACGCCGTCGACGCGGCGGTCGAGGGCTCCGGCCTCGTCGCGCGCGCCTGCCGGACCCGCACGCTGCCGCTGCTCGGCGCCGCACCGCGCCCGGTGCTGGCCGCGCTGGAGGCGCCGGCGCGGCTGGTGCGTCGCTACGGGACGGACGCCGACCTGGTCCTGACCTCAGCCCGGGCGGTCAGCGGTCTCACCGACGAGGAGCTGCTGGCCCCCGTCTCCGAGCGGATCCCGGTCACCCTGGCCGAGCTGCTCTTCGGGGTGACCCACGAGGGCGCCGCGGACGTCGCCGACCTGCTGGACCGTCGTACGCGGGTCGGCCTGGTCGCCGAGGACCGGGCCGTGGCCGTGCCCCTCGCCGAGCGGGCGCTGCGCCTGGCCGGTGCTGCCGCCCGATGACTTTTCCGCTCGACGCCGGTCTGTGAGAGAGGCAGACTGACGCGGAGGAGCGGGCATGCAGCAGGGCACAGCAGTGAGGACCGGACCGATGGACAGCACGGCAGGCAGCACGGCAGGCAGCACGGCGGGCAGCACCGGCAACGTCGAGGTGGCCGAGAAGCAGGCCGAGCTCGCCGACTTCGACGGGCTGACCCAGCGCTACCAGCGCGAGCTGCTCGCGCACTGCTACCGGATGAGCGGCTCGGTGCACGAGGCCGAGGACCTGGTCCAGGAGACGTTCCTGCGGGCGTGGAAGGCGAGCGCGGCGTTCCAGGGACGCTCGTCGGTGCGCACCTGGCTCTACCGGATCGCGACCAACGTGTGCCTGACCAACCTCGAGGGCCGACCCCGGCGGCCGCTCCCCACCGGGCTCGGCACGAGTGACTCGCTGGCCGGCGACGCGCTCGAGGAGGACCGGGAGATCGCCTGGCTCCAGCCGATCCCGGACGCCGCCGTCGTCGTCGCCGAGCGCGACTCGATCCGCCTGGCCTTCGTCGCGGCGCTGCAGCACCTCCCGGCCCGCCAGCGTGCGGTCCTGATCCTGCGCGACGTGCTGCGCTGGAGCGCGGCCGAGGTCGCCGAGGCCCTCGACACCACCGCGGCCGCCGTCAACTCGGCGCTGCAGCGTGCCCACGCCCAGATGGCTGAGCGCAACCTCACCGAGGACACCGTCCAGCCCGACCTGACGCCGGCGCAGACGTCGCTGCTCGAGCGCTACGTCGACGCCTTCTGGCGCAAGGACGTCGACACCATCGTCAGCATGCTGACCGCCGAGGCCGTCTGGGAGATGCCGCCCTTCCTGGGCTGGTACCTCGGTCGCGAGCAGATCGCCGCGCTCATCGGCGGGCAGTGCCCGGGTGGCTCCCACGACATGCCGATGATCCCGACCGTGGCCAACGGCCAGCCGGCCTTCGGGCTCTACATGCGCACGCCCGACGGCAGCTTCGCGCCCTTCCACCTCCAGGTGCTGGAGCTGGTCGGCGACCAGGTCCGCCACGTCGGCGCGTTCTTCGACGTCACGCTCTTCGAGACCTTCGGGCTCCCGCCGCACCTGCCCGCCGGCTTCACGCCGGACCTCCCGATCGGTGCCGGGGTCGGTGGCGGGGCCGGTGCCGGGGCCGGTGGCGGGGCGGGGCGCGCACCGGCCGACCGGGTCCCGGACCGGAGGTGACCTCCGGGCCCGGAGGTCCGGTGGGTCTCGCCGAGGCCCTCGAGCTCCTGGACCGCTCGTTGGCCTACACCCGCGTCATCCTGGCCGCCGTCACCCGGGACCGACTGCCTGCGCGGACCCCGTGCGGTGCCTGGGACCTCGACCAGCTGCTCGCCCACATGGAGGACTCCCTCGATGCCTTCGCCGAGGGGTCCTCGGGGACGGTGCGGCTGAGGACCACCACGCCGGAGGCCTGCCGGGTCGAGACGCTGCAGCACAAGGCGTGTGCGCTGCTCGGTGCCTGGAGCGCCGAGGTGCCCCCGTCGGTGACCGTCGGGCAGCACGCCGTGGAGACCTCGGTGCTCGCGCTCGCCGCGGCGCTCGAGATCACCGTCCACGGGTGGGACGTCGGCCGGTCCCTCGGCCTGGACCGACCGATCCCCGAGAGCCTCGCCACCTGTCTGCTGCCCGTCGCGGACACCCTGGTGACCGCGGCCGACCGCGGACCGCGCTTCGCTCCCCCGGCACCGACCCGCTCCTCGGACGGCGCCTGCGTCCGCCTGCTCGCGCAGGTCGGGCGGACGATGACTGGTCCACTACCTCAAGAATGGCTCAAGCCGGGCGCAGAGCCCGGCCCCGCTTCCTAGCCTTGCCCGCATGCCGTCACCCGCAGCCTCGTCTGCGCCCGTCGAGGTGCCGGCCCTCCGGCTGTCCGCCGCCGCCACCCAGGTCCGTGACGGAGCCATCACGGCGGCCCTGCGCGCCCTCGAGCTGCTCGCGACGGACACCTCCGCCCGGGCCCAGCTCGGTGTCACCGACGAGACCCGGCTCCTCGCCCTGCTCCTCGAGTGCCGGCTCGCGCGCGGTGACATGAGCGAGGCGATGAACCTCGGCGGCGAGCTCGCCGACCACCTCACCGCGCACGGGCAGACCCACGGACTCGCCCTGGCCCTGGCGCATCAGGCGCGGGGCGAGCTCGCGGCCGCGCTCGGCGACCCCGAGCTCGCCGCCAGCCACCACCTCTCGGCCGGTCTCGCCAGCGACGGGCTCCCCGAGTCGCCCGACCTGCTCCCGTGGCGGGCCAGCAAGGCCCTGGCGCTGGTGCGCACCCAGCGAGCCCGCGAGGCCGCCGTGCTCGCGAGCGACCACCACCGTGCCGCGGTGCGCCACGGGTCGTCGTACGCCGTGGCCCACGCGTTGCGCGTCCTCGCCGCCACCCACACCGCAGGTCAGCGCGTCGCCCACCTCCGCGAGGCGCGCGCCCTGCTCGGCGCCGGGCGGGCCGAGCGGCTGGCCGCCCAGATCGACGCCGACCTCGCGGGCCTGCTGATGCTCACGTCCGCGCCCGAGGCCGCCACGGAGGCCGTCGGACTGCTGCGCCGCGCCGAGGTCTACGCCGGTCTGCAGGAGCTGTGGCCCCTCCAGGCCCGGGTGCGGCGGATGCTCGACCGGCTGGGTGAGGCTCCCCTCCGCGTCACCTCCGAGGCCCTCGCGCTGCTGACCGTCACCGAGCGCCGCGTCGCCCGCCTCGCTGCCGACGGGATGACGAACCGGCAGATCGCCGAGCGGCTGCTGGTGTCGGTCAAGGCCGTCGAGTGGCACCTCTCCCGCACCTACCGCAAGCTCGACATCTCGTCCCGCGCCGGGCTCACCCCGATCTTCGGCATCCCCGCCTGACCTGCCGCCACCGGCCGTCCGGGGCCGGGAGCGCTGCCGGTCAGCCGGTCAGCCGGCCGGCAGGGCGACGTAGGTCGTCTCGAGGTATTCCTCGATGCCCTCGAAGCCACCCTCGCGCCCGAAGCCGCTGGCCTTCATCCCGCCGAAGGGCGCCGCGGGGTTGGAGATCAGGCCGGTGTTGATCCCGACCATCCCGAAGTCCAGCGACTCCGCGATCCGGATCGTCCGGGCCAGGTCGCGCGTGTAGACGTAGGACGCGAGGCCGTAGTCGGTGTCGTTGGCCCGCCGGATCGCCTCCTCCTCGGTGTCGAAGGTCGTGATGGGCGCGACGGGGCCGAAGATCTCCTCGGTGTTGATCGCCGACTCGGGGTGTACGTCGATCAGGACGGTCGGCGGGTAGAAGTAGCCCGGGCCCTCCGAGACCGTGCCACCGGTGACGACCGTGGCTCCGTCGTGGACGGCGTCGGTGACCAGCTGGGAGACCGACTCGACCGCCTTCTCGTCGATGAGCGGACCCACGTCGACGCCCTGATCCTGACCGCGCCCCACGGTGAGCGCCGCCATCCGCCGACCGAGCTTGTCGGCGAACTCCTCGGCCACGCTCGTGTGCACGAGGAAGCGGTTGGCCGACGTGCAGGCCTCACCCATGTTGCGCATCTTGGCGATCATCGCGCCGTCGACGGCGGCGTCGACGTCGGCGTCCTCGAAGACGACGAAGGGGGCGTTGCCGCCCAGCTCCATGCTCACCCGCAGCAGCTGGTCGGCCGACTGGCGCACCAGCACCTTGCCGACCCCGGTGGAGCCGGTGAAGCTGACCTTGCGGAGCCGGTCGTCGGCCATGACGGCCTCGCCCACCGCGCCCGCGGAGGTGGTCGTGACGATGTTGAGCACGCCGTCGGGGAGGCCGGCGTCGGCGAGCAGGCCGGCGAGGGCGAGCATCGTGAGCGGCGTCTGGGCCGCGGGCTTGATCACCATCGTGCAGCCGGCCGCGATGGCGGGCCCGATCTTGCGGGTGCCCATCGCGAGCGGGAAGTTCCACGGGGTGACGAAGAAGCACGGACCGACCGGCTTCTTGATCGTCAGCAGCCGGCTGCCGCCGGCGGGGGCCTGCATCCAGCGGCCGTGGATGCGGACCGCCTCCTCGGCGTACCAACGGAAGAACTCCGCGCCGTAGGTCAGCTCGCCCTTGGCCTCGGCGACCGTCTTGCCCATCTCGAGGCTCATCAGCTCGGCGAAGTCGCCGGCCTGCGCGGTGAGCCGGTCGAAGGCACGGCGCAGGATCTCCCCGCGCTCGCGCGGGGGCGTGCGCGCCCAGTCGGCCTGGGCCGCCACGGCGGCGTCGAGGGCGTCCATCGCGTCGTCCGGCGACGCGTCGGCGACCGTGGTCAGGACCGAGCCGTCGGCCGGGTCGACGACCTCGAAGCGCTCACCGCCGGCAGCCTCCTGCCAGCTCCCGCCGATGAGCAGCAGGCGTCGGTCGGGGGGCAGCAGGTCGAGTCCGGTCATGCCCTCCAGCCTGCCATCTTCTGTAACTCAGGGAAACGGGTGACGCGCCTGGGGTGGGGGCGTAACATTCATCTTGTCGACTTCGGAGGGAGCACCTTGAAGTAGACACCGAGAACCCCTTGCCGACCCCATGCGGCGAGGGGTTCTCTCCTTCCCGGACGGCTCGGGGCAGCCCGGGGCCTGCAGCACGGGGCCTGCAGCACGGCTCCGGCGCTCGGGGCCGGGCTCAGCGAGCGGCCCGCAGGAAGGCCTCCAGGATCGGGCCGGCGGTGCGGGAGCCCGAGGCGCCGAGCTCGACGAACACCGCCACCGCCAGGTCGCCCTGGGCCGCGATCATCCAGGCGTGGGTCTGGATCCGACCGTCGCGCTCGAACTCCGCGGTGCCGGTCTTGGCGATCACGTCGGGTCCGGGGACGTCGAGGAGGCCTCGGCCGCTCCCCTGCGTCACCACGCTGCGCAGCATGCTGCGCAGCTGTCGGGCCTGGGGCCCCGTGATCGGCTCGACGTCCGGCGGGGCGACCTCGGTCGCGCTCACCAGGCTGGGGATCACCAGGTCACCGCGCTGGATGGAGGCCATCACCGTCGCCATGATCATCGGGGAGGCCAGGATGCGTCCCTGGCCGATCAGGTTGGCGCCCTTCTCCGTCTCGGTCCCCGCCGGCTCGACCGTGCCGAGGAAGGCGGGGAAGCCGAGGTCGTGGTCGATGCCCATGCCGAGCGCCGCCGCGGCGTCGAAGAGGCCGAGCTCGCCGAGCCTGCCTCGCTGGGAGATGAAGGCGGTGTTGCACGAGCTGGCCAGGGCCGTGCGCAGCGGCACCCGCCCGAGCGCGCCGGAGGGGAAGTCGGAGTAGTTCTTGAACGACTTGCCGTCCACGGTGATCGTCGGCGTGCAGGGCACGAGCGAGTCGGGTGTGAGGCCGGCTCGCAGCAGCGCCAGGGACGTCACGCTCTTGAACGTCGACCCGGGGGCGAACTGGCCGAAGGTCGCGATGTTGAGCCCGCCGGCGCCGGGACCGTTGGCGGCCGCGAGGATCCCGCCGCTGCTCGGTCGGACGGCCACGATCGCGCTGGCGGGCCCGACCACGGCCAGCAGCCGCTCGGCCTCCAGCTGGAGGTCGAGGTCGAGGCTCAGCTCGAGGGGCTCGCCGGGCTGCTCCTCGACCCGGAAGAGCTCGCGCGCCACCCCGTCGGAGGACACGGCGTCCACGACCACGCCGGGCGCGCCCCGGAGCTGCTCGTCGTAGCGGGCCTGGAGGCCGGACAGGCCGGCCTCGTCGCCGGGCTGGTAGCGCTCGGGCGCGTCGTCGACCATCTCCGCGGTCACCTCCCCGACGGTGCCGAGCAGCGGTGCGGCGAAGGTGCGGGTGGGCGCCAGGGGGAGGTCGTCGTCGATGGCGCGAGCCCCACCGATGCGGTCGACGAGACGAGCGACGTCGGCCGGGACCTCGTCGGCGCGGTAGACGATCGCCTCGACGAAGGCCAGCTCGCCGGCGGCCTCGACGCGCGCGACGTACGGCGCCGCCTCGACGCCCACGAGACGGGCCAGGCGCTGCGCGGACCGGCCGGCACGGGCGGCGGGCACCTGGGAGCGGTCGATCCCGAGGCGCACGACGGGGCGCTCGGTCACCAGCGCCAGCCCGCGGGCGCCCATGATGTCGCCACGTGCAGCGCCGACCGAGCTCAGGTCGAGGGTGGTGGCGCCGACCAGCGAGGGCTCCACGACGTTGCGGTCCCAGGTCACCTGCCACTCCTCGCCGACCAGGGCGAAGGCGGCCTCACTGTCGTAGGTCCAGGCCTGCTCGGCCTGGACCGGCCACGACCAGGTGAGCGTCGCGGTGGCGGCGTCGCCCGTGACCCGCGTGTCCTCCACGGTGACGGTCGGTGCGGCTCCGCCCATCCCCTCGACGACCTCGTCGTGGTCGGCCTGCACCTGGTCGCCGGGTTGCTCCGCGAAGACGACGTCGCCGAGATCGCCCGAGGCCAGCGCTGCGGCCAGCGTGGTCGCGGCCGTCTCGAACGCCGCGGCGGACGCGTCCGCGGCACCGCCGTCACCGTCGTCGTCGCCGGAGGAGGTGCAGCCGGCCACCAGGAGCACGAGCGTGGTCAGGCCGGCCAGTCGAGAACGCATGGGTCCCTTCTACCAGCCGGCAGCGTCAGCACCTCACCGGCGGGTGACGGGGCGGTGGCAGGTCGGGCGTCCGGCCCCGTCGAGTGACGCCGGGTGCAGGTCCAAGGGTGTCTCAGACCTGCCATCTGCGTCACTCGACGTCTTGGGCCACGACGCCGGTCAGGGCTTCTTGTGGCGGGGCTTCTTGAAGGGACGCTCCTCGGAGCCCTCGCCGGCACCGGCGGGGCGCGCCGAGCGGGTCGGGCCGCCGTCCTCGGAGAGCTCGATCAGCTTGCCGCTGATGCGGGTGGCCTCGAGCTTCTTCCAGACCTCGGCGGGCAGCTCGGCCGGCAGCTCGACGAGCGAGAAGTCGGGCCGGATCTGGATGTGGCCGAAGTCGCCACGGCTCAGGCCGCCCTCGTTGGCGATGGCGCCGACGATCTGGCGGGGCTCGATCTTGTGCCGCTTGCCGACGTTGATGCGGTAGGTCGCCATCGGGGTGTCGGGGTTGCCGCGGGGGCGACGCTCGGGCCGGTCGCCCCGGTCGCCGCGGTCGTTGCTGCGCTCCGGGCGGTCCTTGCGGGGGGCCTTCTCGCGCTCGCGCTGGGCCGCGCGGCGCTCGACGGCGGGGTCGAGCAGCAGCGGCGTGTCGCCCTGCAGCACGATCGCGAGCGCAGCGGCGACGTCCACCTCGGGCACGTCGTGCTCGCGCATGTAGTGGGTGACGACGTCACGGAAGAACGGGATCGACTCCGAGCTCAGCGCGGTGGTGATCTGGTCGTCGAAACGCGCGAGGCGCGTGACGTTGACGTCCTCCGCGGTCGGCAGCGACATCTTGGTGAGCGGCTGGCGGGTGGCCTTCTCGATGTGCTTGAGGAGGTACTGCTCGCGTGGCGTCACGAAGGAGATCGCGTCGCCCTTGCGGCCCGCGCGGCCGGTGCGGCCGATGCGGTGCACGTAGGACTCGGTGTCGGTGGGGATGTCGTAGTTGACGACGTGGCTGATCCGGTCGACGTCGAGACCACGCGCGGCGACGTCGGTCGCGACGAGGATGTCGAGCTTGCCCGACTTGAGCTGGTTGACGGTGCGCTCGCGCTGCACCTGGGCGACGTCACCGTTGATCGCCATCGCGGAGAAGCCGCGGGCGCGCAGCTTCTCGGCCAGCGTCTCCGTCTCGTTCTTGGTGCGGACGAAGACGATCATGCCCTCGAAGTTCTCGACCTCGAGGATGCGGGTGAGGGCGTCGACCTTCTGCGGGTAGCTGCAGATGAGGTAGCGCTGCGTGGTGTTGGCCGACGTGGTGGTCTTGTTCTTGACCGTGATCTCGACCGGGTCGTTGAGGTACTTCTTCGACAGACGACGGATCTGCGGCGGCATCGTCGCGGAGAACAGCGCGACCTGCTTGGTGTCCGGGGTGTCGGCGAGGATCGTCTCGACGTCGTCGGCGAAGCCCATGTTGAGCATCTCGTCGGCCTCGTCGAGCACCAGGAAGCGCAGCTCGCTCAGGTCGAGCGTGCCCTTCTCGAGGTGGTCCATGATCCGGCCGGGGGTGCCCACGACCACGTGCACGCCGCGGCGCAGGGCGCTGAGCTGTACGCCGTAGGCCTGGCCGCCGTAGACCGGCAGGACGTGGACGCCACGCGTGTGCGAGGCGTACTTCTCGAAGGCCTCGCAGACCTGGAGCGCGAGCTCACGGGTCGGGGCCAGGACGAGCGCCTGGGGCTTCTTCTGCTTGACGTCGAGACGGTCGAGGATCGGCAGCGCGAAGGCGGCCGTCTTGCCGGTGCCCGTCTGGGCCAGTCCGACCATGTCGTTGCCCGCCAGGAGGGGCGGGATGGTGGCGGCCTGGATGGCCGACGGGCTCTCGTATCCGACGTCCTTGAGGGCCTTGAGGACCGCATCACCCAGCCCCAGATCGGCAAAGGTAGGCGTCTGGACGGCTTCGGTCTCTTCGGTGCTCACGGTACGACGGTAGTGCTTGTGTGACCCTGCCCCCATTTTCTGGGCGCGGAGTCGTTGGTCACTCTCGGCTCTCGTGCTCCGCGGAGGCCTCCACCTCGGCGAAGCGATCACGCGCAGCGGCTGCGTCCCGTGCCTGCTGCGCGAGGACGTCGAGGACCAACGAGCGGCCCCCCGCCTCGGCGCCGGGATCGGTCCAGACCAGCTCCCAGGTGGTCCTGCCGGCGGCCACGCGGTCGTGCAGCGAGCGTCGCTCCAGCGAGGCGTCGTCGGCTGCGGTCAGGCTGTCGAGAAGACCGAGCGTGGAGGCGTCCAGTCCCTCCGCCACCTCCTGCTCACGCGCCAGCGCCACGTGCTCGGCGATCCGGCCGAGCACCGTCTCCAGACCCCGGGTCGTGACCTCGAGCTGCTGCCGGTCGAGCGGGTCCTCGACCTCGGGCTCGGCGGGTGTGGCGGCGTCGAAGAACCCGTCCGTCAGCCCGGTCATGCGATCGTCCCCGTGCTGCCGGAGGACGGCAGCACGAGCTCCCCGGTCTCGGGGTCGATCTGGAGCGGCGGCCCGGGGGCCATCAGGTCCCCGTCGTCGTTGGAGTAGTCGAGCTCGGACTCGTCGTCGGGCTCGTCGTCGGGCTCGTCCGAGGAGTCCTCGTAGGAGTCGGCGTCCATGCCCTCCAGCTCGGCGTCCAGGGCCTCGGTCTCCTCCCCCTCGGGGCTGCCGAAGTCGCTGATCTCGCCGAGCCGCTTCTCGATGTCGCCGAGGTCCGTGGCGAGGTCCTCGAGGGGCACCATGTCGCCGATGACGGGCAGGTCCTTCACGGTCTCGAGGAGCTCCTGGAACGTGGCGAGGCGGTCGGCCTGCGTCTCCGCCCAGGCCTTGATCTCCTCGACCAGGGCGAAGCAGTCATCGATGATCTGCCGGCACTGCTCGATGTCGTCGAGGATGTCCTGGATGACCGCACCCTTGGTGCGCGCGATGTCGATGGCCAGCAGCGCCCACCCGAGTCCGGGCACGAAACGGCTGGCGATCTTGGAGCTGAGCTTGGCGAGCTTCTTCCCGAGGATCACCAGCACGTCCTCGACCTCGACGGCGATCTTCTCCGACATCAGGGCGATGTCGTCGAAGACGACCGATCCGGCGCCCACCCCCTTGCCCACGAGCCGCATCACGACGCCGTAGAGGTTGAGCTGCGCGATCAGGGCCAGGCCGGCCTGGCCCTCGAGCCCCATCGCGACCTTGCCGGAGAGCTGCGCGAAGTTGCCGCCCCACTGCTGCATGGCCCCGTCGACCATCTTGCAGGCGTTGGCATTGGTCTGGATCTGCGCGTAGTTGGCCGAGAGTGGGAAGACGATGTAGTCGCGCAGGCTCAGCTCGCTGAGCCGGGAGACCCCCACCCCGGCCTTGTTGATCAGGTCGATGCCCCAGTTGATCGTGTCTCGCGCGCTCTCCCACGTGGCTGCCGCGGCGTCGAAGGCGTTGTTGTGGTCCAGCTTCTCGCTCCCCGCCGCAGGCTCGCCGAGCGCCGAGCCGAGGTCGGCGATCTCGAAGAGCTCGATGTCCACGTCGACGGGTGCGGGGAGCAGGTGCGTGGGCACGTTGGAACCGCGGTAGTGGGTGAAGACCTGGTTGATCTCCCCGTCGCGCAGGTCGATCTGGTGTGCCGTGTTGTAGACGGCGTCGCTCACGCCCTGCCAGCGCTCGTTGAAGAGCTGACGCATGCCGTCGAAGTATCCGGCGACCACGGGAAGGGCGTCGCCGATCGGCTTGAGCGCGCACGAGTCGTAGTCGAAGCCACTGGGGTTGCACACCTGGTCGCCGAAGTAGAAGTCGATCTCGAGCGCCTGGTCGCCCACCTTGTTCATCGCGGCGAACATCCGCTCGAGGTTGCCCCACTCGATCGTGATCTGTCCGCCGGTCATGTCAGTCCTCACGTCCGTGGTGGCGCTGGTGCAGTGCGAGGTGATCTACCCCCGGATGCGCCGGCGCAAACGAGGCTCACTCCACGGTGACGCTCTTGGCCAGGTTGCGGGGCTTGTCGATGTCGTGCCCCAGGACCTGCGCAGCATGGAAGGCCAGCAGCTGCAGCGGGATGGTGAGCAGGATCGGGTCGAGCTCGCGTTCGTTGCGGGGCACGTCGATCCGCTGGCAGACCACCTCACCCAGGTCGACGTCGGCGTGGGTGACCACGACGAGCGGACCGCGACGGGCGGCGATCTCGTGCAGGGCGGCGACGTTGCGACCCGTCAGCTCGTCGTCGGGGACGATCGCGACGGTCGGGACCTCGGGCGCGATCAGGGCGAGCGGACCGTGCTTGAGCTCGGAGGTCTGGTAGGCCTCGGCGTGGCGGTAGCTGATCTCCTTGAACTTCTGGGCACCCTCCCGCGCGACCGGGAAGCCCCGGACCCGGCCGATGAAGAAGAGCGACTCGGCTCCCGCGAGGTCGGCGGCCACGGCCGCCAACGCGTCCTCGCCGTCGAGGATCTCCTGGATCTGCCCGGGCAGGCGGGACAGGCCGGCGATCAGCCGCTTGCCCTCGGCCACCGAGAGGTCGCGGACCCGGCCGAGCTGGAGCGCGAGCAGGACGAACCCCAGGAACATGTTGGTCAGGGCCTTGGTGCTCGCGACCGCCACCTCGGGCCCGGCGTGGAGGTAGATGCCGCCGTCGCACTCGCGGGCGATGGCGCTGCCGACCACGTTGACCAGGCCGATGACACGCCCGCCCTTGCGACGGATCTCCTGCACGGCCAGCAGGGTGTCGATGGTCTCGCCCGACTGGCTGACGGCCACGTAGAGCGTGTCGGCCTCGATCACCGGGTCGCGGTAGCGGAACTCGCTGGCGGCCTCCGCGTCCGCCGGGATCCGCGCGAGCTCCTCCACGAGCGAGGCGCCCATCTGCCCGACGTAGTAGGAGGACCCGCAACCCAGGATCTTGACCCGCTTGATCGCCCGGGTCTCCCGCGCGTCCATGTTGAGCCCGCCGAGGTGCCCGGTGCCGAAGCGCTCGTCGAGGCGACCGCGCAGCACCCGCTCGGCCGCCGCCGGCTGCTCGAACATCTCCTTGCGCATGAAGGAGTCGTGCTCGCCGGTGTCGTAGGCCGCGGGGTCGATGTCGACCTCGGCAGCCTCGCGCGCCACCCGGGTCAGGTCCTGGCGGTAGGTCGTGAAGCCGGTCGCGGTCAGGGTCGCCATCTCTCCGTCGTCGAGGTGGGCGACGGTCGTGGTGTAGCGCACCAGGGCCCCCATGTCGGAGGCGAGGTGCATCTCCTTGTCGCCGACCCCGATGATCAGCGGGCTGCCGTTGCGGGCCACGACGATGCGGTCGGGGAAGTCGGCGTGCACGACCGCGATGCCGTAGGTCCCCTCGATCACGGCCAGGGTCTCGGCGACCCGCTCCTCGAGCGTGTCGGCGGTGGAGCGGGCGATCAGGTGGGCGAGCACCTCGGTGTCGGTGTCGCTCGTGAGCTCCACCCCGTCGTCGGTGAGCCGCTGGCGCAGGGTCGCGGCGTTGTCGATGATGCCGTTGTGGACGACGGCGACGTCACCCCGGGCGTCGACGTGCGGGTGGGCGTTGGCGTCGTTGGCGGGGCCGTGGGTCGCCCACCGGGTGTGCCCGATCCCGATCTTCCCGTTGAACCGCTTGGGCAGGTCGGCGCCGAGGTCACGGACGCGTCCCGCCTTCTTGGCCACGCGCAGGCCACCGCCCAGCACGGCGAGACCCGCCGAGTCGTAGCCGCGGTGCTCCAGGCGGGCCAACCCCTCCAGGAGGAGGGGTGCTGCCTGCTGGGTGCCGATGTAGCCGACGATGCCGCACATGGGGGGAGTCCTTAGGTGTAGATGAGGCGGCGCAGCTGCCGCTCGGTGAGCCGGGGGGCGGCGACCACGCGGTGGGCCAGCTCCTCGGAGATGCGGGCGAAGATCTCGGGGTTCCTCATGCCATGGGTCTTGAGCTGGGTGTGCCGGCGCCGTACGTAGTCCTCGACGGGCTCGGCGTGGAAGGCCAGCACGTCCTCGACCACCCGGGCCGCCTCGGCGGCCGTGAGGCCGGTGCTCGCGGCGACGCGTGCGACCAGGTCCTCATCGATCGGCACAAGGAGGACTGTGACCCCGCTGCGGCGGTCCTGGCAAGTTCTTGCCCGAAATCGGGCAGGAATGCGCTCGATCTTGCGCACGACGTCCCCGGGAGTCCGGTCGAGCATGTCCCGCTGCGGTGGAGCGACCCACCCATTCCGGGACCCTCAGGGGTCTCACTGAGGAGCATCCACCGCCAGATCGGCCGTTTCCGTGCACCCAGGTGGGGAAATGCTAGTCTTGGTGAACACAAGATGAACACGAGGTGACCCATGCGCGAACTGCACGACGTCCTGACCAGTCCCCACCCCGGCGCTCCCGCAGCGCCGCAGATGCGATGGACACCCGTCACCGACACCCGCGGTCGCACCGTCCTCGAGTGCCGCTGGGTCCCCGCCCAGGACGCGGCAGTCACCACCGGCCTCCCCACCGGCCCCCCGACGGCTGACCCGGTCGCCGTCGACACCACCCGGTCGCACGCCGCCTGACCCACGACACCCGGTCACCCTCGCGCCACGTCCTGATCGGAAGCCGTGGCGAAGGGCCATGATGGGAGGGTGAGCGCCCCCCTTGCCCCCCTCGCCCTGCTCGACACCGACTCGCTGATCGGCGAGGAGGAGCGCGCGATCCGCGACACGGTCCGCTCCTTCGTCGACGACCGGCTCCGCCCGGAGATCGCCGAGTGGTACGAGACCGGCGAGGTGCCGGTGCGCGACCTCGCGCTCGAGTTCGGCAAGCTCGGCCTGCTCGGGATGAAGCTCGAGGGCTACGGCTGCGCGGGCACCAGCGCCACGGCCTACGGCCTGGCCTGCATGGAGCTGGAGGCCGGTGACTCCGGGCTGCGCTCCATCGCGTCGGTGCAGAGCTCGCTGGCGATGCAGGCCATCTACGCGCACGGGTCGGAGGAGCACAAGGACGCCTGGCTGCCGCGGATGGCGACCGGCGAGGCGATCGGGTGCTTCGGGCTGACCGAGCCCGACTTCGGCTCCAACCCCGGGGGCATGCGCACCCGGGCCAAGCAGGACGCCGGCGGCGACTGGGTGCTGAGCGGCAACAAGATGTGGATCACCAACGGCTCGGTGGCCGACGTCGCGGTCGTGTGGGCCCAGACCGAGGACAAGGTGCGCGGCTTCGTCGTCCCGACCGACACCCCCGGCTTCAGCGCCACCGCCATCAAGCACAAGATGTCGCTGCGCGCCTCGGTCACCTCCGAGCTCGCGCTGGACGGCGTACGCCTGCCGGCCGACGCCGTCCTGCCGCACGCGCGTGGCCTCTTCGGGCCGCTGTCGTGCCTGACCGAGGCGCGCTTCGGCATCATCTTCGGCTCGATCGGGGCGGCCCGCGACTGCCTGGAGACCACGATCGCCTATGCGCGGGAGCGGGAGATCTTCGACAAGCAGCTCGCGGCCTACCAGCTCACCCAGGCCAAGCTGGCCGACATGACCGTCGAGCTCGGCAAGGGCATGCTGCTCGCGCTGCACCTGGGCCGGCTCAAGGACGCCGGGCACGTCGAGCCCGCCGCCATCAGCATCGGCAAGCTCAACAACACCCGCGAGGCGTTGAGCATCGCCCGCGAGTGCCGCACGGTGCTCGGCGCGGCCGGCATCACGCTCGACTACCCGCTGATGCGGCACGCCAACAACCTCGAGTCCGTGCTGACCTACGAAGGCACCTCGGAGGTCCACCAGCTCGTCATCGGCCAGGCCGTCACCGGCGCCTCCGCCTTCCGCTGAGGTCCGCCCCCCTCGACCGGGGGCGGGAATGAAATGAAGTGGAGCCCTGTTAGGGTAGTTGAAAGTTCAACAACGACCCTCACCAAGGAGCCCCCATGACCACCGACTTCGACGCCGCCACCTCCGCCATCACCGACCTGACCGGCGACTACACGATCGACCCGAGCCACTCGCGTCTCGGCTTCACCGCACGCCACGCCATGGTCACGAAGGTCCGCGGCCACTTCGCCGACTTCTCCGGCACCGCCCACATCGACGCGACCACGCCGTCCGCCTCGCGGGTCTCGCTCGTCCTCCAGACCGCCAGCGTCAGCACCGGCAACCCCGACCGCGACGCTCACCTCACCTCCGGCGACTTCTTCGGTGCCGAGGCGAACCCCGAGATCACCTTCACCTCCACCGAGGTCTCGCGCGACGGCGACGACTGGTCGATCACCGGCGACCTCGCGATCAAGGGCACCGCCAAGTCGGTCACCATCGTCTTCGAGCAGACCGGCTCGGCCCGCGACCCCTTCGGCAACCTGCGCGTCGGCTTCGAGGGCGAGACCACCATCAACCGCAAGGACTGGGACCTGACCTGGAACGCGGCGCTCGAGACCGGCGGCGTCCTCATCTCCGAGAAGGTCAAGCTCGACTTCGACATCTCGGCCATCCAGGACGCCTGAGCCACCGGCCCCTCCGGGGCTCCCGCACGACGCGTCACGGCCGCGGGGCCGCCCTGGAAAAGGGGCGGCCCCGCGGCCGATTTCCTGCTTCGATGACCTCATGCCCGAGCCGCTGCGCCTGCCCCCCGGCCTCACCCAGCGCGCGCTGACGCTGGGTGACGCGGCCGCCGTCACCGCGGTCATGGCCGCGCAGGAGCTCCACGACGTCGGGGAGGTCGTCATCGAGGAGGCCGACATCGTCGCCGACTGGCAGCGGCCGTCGTACGACGTCACCCGGGGCACCGTCGGCGTCTTCCAGGGCGAGCGGCTCGTCGGCTACGCCGAGCTCGGTGGCGGCGACCGCGGCGACGCGGCCGTCCACCCCGACCACCGCGGTCGCGGCATCGGCACCGAGCTGGCCCGTTGGATGCGTGAGCGGGGTCGCGAGCAGGGGACGCCGGTCGTCGGGATGCCGGTGCCCCGGGGATCGGCCGGCGACCGGCTGCTGGAGTCCCTCGGCTACCACGTGCGCTGGACCAGCTGGGTCCTGGGCCTGCCCGAGGGAGCCACCATCCCCGAGCGGGCGCTGCCGGTCGGCTACACCGTGCGGGAGGCGACCGAGCGCGACCACGAGGCGGTGTGGACCCTCAACGAGGACGCCTTCCTCGAGTGGTCCGACAGGGAGCGTCAGGGCTTCGCCGACTGGCAGGCAGCGGTGCCGCGCCGGCCCGGCTTCGAGCCGTGGAACCTCCGCGTCGTCACCGACGCCGCGGGCGACCTGGTGGCCTTCGCGCTGGTGCTGCTCACCGGGGAGCGCGAGGCCTACGTCGACCGGCTCGCCACCCGCGCCGACCACCGCGGCCGCGGCCTGGCCCAGGCACTGCTGGTCGACGCCTTCGCGGTCGGGCGGGCGCACGGTGCCGTGCGCTCCGCGCTCGCGACCGACTCCCGCACCGGGGCGCTCGGGCTCTACGAGAAGGTCGGCATGCTCGTCACCTCCACGTGGGTCAACCGCGCCGCTGCCACCACCCCCGGCCGACCCGACGCGCTCGGCTGACCTGCTCGGCCGGCGTACCTCGCGTGTGGGCCGTTGGTGGCTGGGCGCGCTGGTGGCTGGGCGCGCTGGTGGCCGGCGCCGCTTCATCAAGGTATGCCGACGAACCTCCACCCTCCACGGTGGACCGCCGGCGCCGCCTGGCACTGCCCACGGCGACACGCCACCGACCATGGGGTGCACGCCGTGGGGAGTGGCGTTTCACCTGCACACCTTGAGGAAGCGGCCGATCGACCCTGCCGGCCCCGCCGGCCCGCCACGACACCGCCCCATGACAGATGTCACCGCCCTCCCATGACGCACCGCGACCAGCCGATGACACATGACACTGTCGCGCGGGCGCGTGGCGCGAGACGGTGGAGGCATGGACACGACGACCACGACTCCGCGACCGGACCGGGGCGACGACACCTCGGCCGGCGACCAGCCGGCGATCCGGGTGCGCGACCTGCGGCGCAGCTACGGCACCGGACGCGACGCGTTCGAGGCGGTGCGCGGGGTCGACCTCGACGTCGAGGCCGGCTCCATCAGCGCGCTGCTCGGCACCAACGGTGCCGGCAAGACCTCGACGATGGAGCTCGTGGAGGGGCTGGGTCGACCCAGCGCCGGTGAGGTCCGGGTGCTGGGGCTGGACCCGCTCGCCGAGCGCCGGCTGCTCCGGCCCCGGATGGGGATCCTGCTCCAGCGCAGCGGCTTCTCCGGTGATCTCACCGTGGCCGAGACGGCGCGGATGTGGCACAGCACGCTGAGCAACCCCCGCCCGGTCGGTGACCTCCTCGCGGCGCTGCGTCTGGAGGATCGCGCCGCCACCCGCGTCGTGTCGCTCTCCGGCGGCGAGCAGCGCCGCCTCGACCTGGTCTGCACCCTGATGGGGCACCCCGAGGTGGTGCTCCTCGACGAGCCGACGACCGGCCTCGACCCGGAGAGCCGCCGCGACGTGTGGCAGCTGCTGCGTGAGCTGCGCGAGGGCGGCACGACGGTCCTGCTCACCACCCACTACCTCGAGGAGGCCGAGGTCCTCGCCGACGAGCTCGCGATCATGCACGAGGGGCGCATCGTGCGCCGCGGCACGGTCGCGCAGATCGTGGAGGGCCACCCCTCGACGGTGCGCTTCGACGTGCCCGACGTCGCGCTGCCCGACCCCCGCGAGCTGCGCGGCACCCTCCGCTCGGAGCGCGGCACGGTGCTCGTCGAGACCGACGACCTGCAGGTCACGCTGACCGTGCTCCTGACGTGGGCCGACCGGGCCGGCGTACGCCTGACCGACCTGTCAGCCCGCACCGCCACCCTCGAGTCGGTCTTCCTCGCGGTCGCCGACCAGGAAGGAACGACGCGATGACCACCACCACTCCCTCACCGACCCCGAGCCCCTCCGCCGCGTCGCGCCGCCGCGTGCTCGGCCTGGCCCGGGCCAACGCCCTCTTGATGACCCGCAACCGGCTGACCCTGGTCTACGGGCTCGTGGTGCCCCTGCTGCCGCTGCTGCTGCTGCTCGCCGGGGAGCGCGGCAACACCAGCGTGGGTGGGTCCGCGGTGACCACGACCCTCCTGATGGCGTTCCTGTTCCCGGTCTACTACAACGTGCTGTCGCTCGTGGTGTCGCGACGCGACGAGCTGGTCCTCAAGCGGCTGCGCACCGGGGAGACCCGCGACAGCGAGCTCATCGTGGCGCTCGCGGCACCGGGTGTCGTCGTCGCGCTCGTGGTCGCCGTGCTGACCCTGGGCGTCGGGCTGGCGGCCGGCCTGCCGGTCCCGGTCAACCTCCCGCTCTACGTCGTCGGGGTGCTCGTCGCGGCGGTCATGTTCGTGGCGTTCGCCTTCTGGACCGCGGCCTGGACCCGCACCGCCGAGGCCGCCCAGATGACCAGCCTCCCCGTGATGACGCTGGCACTCGTCGGCACCTTCAGCGCTGTCATGCCGCCACGTCTCGCCGACGTCGCGGCGAGCACGCCGGGCGGTGCGCTCGACCGTCTCGTGCGGATCTCGTGGTTCGGCGAGGACGGGTCGCGCAGTGTGGGCTTCCTCGACGGCTGGGTCGCGGCAGGGGCGCCCCTGCTGGCCCTGCTCGCCTGGACGGCCCTCGCGGTCTGGCTGGCCGCCCGCTCGTTGCAGTGGGAGCCACGCAGCTGAGCCTCGTAGGCTCGGACCCCACCACGATCGAGGAGGACCGATGACGGGTGCGCGACGCGAGCAGGGCACGTGGCCGCGACGCAGCTGGGCCTCGCTGGACCAGGTCGAGCGGGTGGACCTCTACACGCGCCAGTCGCTCTACGTCCTGCTCTGGTCGAGCATCGGGTGCATCCTGGTCGGGAGCCTGCCCGAGGCCCCCGACGACGTGCTGGCCCTCGCGTGCACGGTGACGGGCGCCGTCGTCCTCGGCGTGCTCGGGACCCGCGCGCTGACCGCGGTCGCCGACCTCTATCCCGCCCCGGGCCCGCTGCCCTGGCGGGAGGTCGCTCCTGTGCTCGCGGGCTCGGTGCTGGCGCTCTCGGGCGCCGTGCTGCTGCCCGCGGACCTGCACCTCGCGGCCGGGGGTGTCGTGTGGGTCGTCCTCGCCTGGTCACTCGGGGGGCTGCGCGACCGGAGCGTCGCGATCACCCTGCTGGCGGCCCTCACCCTGATCCCCCCGGCGGTCTCCGGCGTGTGGTGGGCAGCCCCCTACGGACTCGTCGTCGGGCTGTTCTTCCTCTTCACCGTGCGCGCCTCCCTCTGGCTGCTCGGCGTCGTGACCGAGCTCGACGCGGCCCGGACGGCCCACGGGGCCCTGGCCGTCGCCGAGGAGCGGTTGCGCTTCTCCCGTGACGTGCACGACGTCCTGGGACGACACCTCTCCACGATCGCGGTCCGCGCCGAGCTCGGGGCGACGCTCGCCAGCCGCGGCGACGCGACCGCGCCCGCCCGGATGCTCGAGGTGCGCGCGCTGGCCCACGAGGCGCTCCGCGAGGCCCGGGAGCTGGCCCGCGGCTACCGAGGCGCGAGCCTCGCCCAGGAGCTGGACGGCGCCCGCTCCCTGCTCGCCGCGGCCGGCATCCGCACCGACATCGCCGTGACAGGACTCGACGCGCGGTGGCACGAGCCTGCGGCCTGGGTCGTGCGCGAGGCGGTCACCAACGTGCTGCGCCACTCCAGCGCCACCACCGTCACGATCTCCTACGTCGACGGCTGGCTCGAGGTGCGCAACGACGGCGTCGGCGCTGGCCGGCCGAGCGAGGACGGCAACGGGTTGCTCGGGCTGCGCGACCGGCTCGCCCCGCTCGGCGCCGCGCTGGTGGCCGGGCCCGCAGCAGCGCCCGCCGACGGGACCGCCGACGGGATCGCCGACGGGGGCGGGTCCTACGTCGTACGCGTGCGGCTGCCGGAGCGCTCACGCCAGGGGGCCGACGCATGATCCGCCTCCTGGTCGCCGACGACGAGCACCTCATCCGCACCGCCCTGGCGCAGCTGCTCGACCTCGCGGACGACCTCCACGTGGTCGCAGAGGCCGCGAGCGGGTCGGAGGCGCTGGCCGCGGCGTTGCAGCACCGGGTCGACGTCGCGGTGCTGGACCTGCAGATGCCGGCCCCCGACGGCATCGCGGTCGCCGAGCGGCTGGTCACGGCGCTCCCCGCCTGCCGGGTCGTGATCGTCACCAGCCACGGCCGGCCGGGCCACCTCAAGCGGGCCCTGGCGGCCGGCGTACGCGGCTTCCTGCCCAAGACGACCTCGGCGGCGACACTGGCCGAGGTCGTGCGCCAGGTGCACGCCGGTGGTCGCTACGTCGACCCGGAGCTGGCGGCGGAGGCCATCGCGGCCGGCGACAGCCCGCTGACCCCCCGGGAGTCGGACGTGCTGGAGCTGGCAGCGGAGGGCGCGCCGATCGAGGAGATCGCCCGACGCGCGTCGTTGTCGCCGGGCACCGTGCGCAACTACCTGTCCAACGCCGTGGCCAAGCTCGACGCGGCCAACCGGCACGAGGCCTGTGCCAAGGCGCGGCGGCTGGGCTGGATCTGACCGGTCGCGCCGCACGCGGATCGTGCCGGCCTCCGGCGGGTGTCGAGCGACCCGTCAGACGAGGATCGCGGCGACGTCCGGGCCGAGCACGATGCGGTGCCCGTCGGAGAACTCGAGCACGTCGCCCTCCTGGCGCTCGATGACGCCGGTGGCCATCACGAAGGTGTAGTCCGGACGACCGGCCGCCGGTGCCGGGTCGACCCAGTAGCCGACCACGGCGCGGACGGGACCGCGCGAGAGGACGTCGGCGAGCAGGGCCCGCACGACGACGCCGTAGGTGCCGGCGCAGCCGCTGCCGTCGTTGACGAGGACGAGGTCGGCGTTGAAGTCGGACGCGCGGTCGAAGCGACCGACGTGCTGGGCGATGACGCCGGCGTCCGCCTCACGGTTGACGTTGATGGACTCCAGGCTGTCGAAGACGGTCCTGGTCATGGTGGCGCTCGGGGGGAAGCTCATGGGTTGTCCTCTGGTCGTGCTGAAGTGCTGCGGGGGGACGCCCAGCCAACGGTCTGTGTCGTGATCGCGCAGCCGAACGACGAAAAACAGTCCGTTCGTACTAGTCCGATCGGGCTAGTACGAGGTGGTCCGGACGGCCTGGGGGACGTCGCCCGCGACCCTCAGGACGGCGCCTCGTCCGTCGCGTGCTCGACGGTGGAGAGCACCTGCGTGAGCGAGGGACGCCGGGGCGCGGAGGAGAAGCCGAAGGTCGCGGGCGGGTCGAGCGGGGCGAGCGTCCCGAGGTCGCGACCCTCGAAGGAGCCGGTCAGCGTCCGGACGCTGCGATGGTCCGTGGCGCCGTACCACTCGCGCCGCCCGTTGCCCGCCGAGCCCGCGGTGCGCACCCCCGGCAGCAGCAGCCGCGCGACGACGTCGGTCACCGTGCACCACCAGGGCGCCTGCGCGACGCGGCGCGGCACGGCGAGCAGCAGCCAGCCGAGCGCCGTACGCCGCCCCACGGTCCAGTCCAGCGACAGCGACGGCGAGCGCAGCCGCCAGTGGTCGCCGTCGACGAGCACCTCGACGGGCTCGACACGGACCTCCTCGAAGTCATATGTCGACGCCACGAACTGCGCAGGGCTCCACCCCGGACCGCCCGCGGGCCGCCCCTCGGGCGCCACCAGCACCCGACGACCGTCGGGGAGCTGGACCATCGCGTCCGAGAACGCGCCGAAGGGCGAGGTCAGCCAGTGCCCCACCACCACCCGGGTGCCGCCGGTGCTCCCGAGCCCCGAGATGAATCCGTGGAAGCGACTGCGCCGACGAGTCGATCGCTGGGTCACCGGATGGGCGCGCCGGAGATCGTCCGCGCGATCACGAGCCGCTGGATCTCCGAGGTGCCCTCGAAGATCGTGTAGATCTTGGCGTCGCGAGCCATCCGCTCCACGGGGTAGTCGCGGGTGAAGCCGTTGCCGCCCAGGATCTGCATCGCCTTCTCGGTCACCCGCACGGCCGTCTCGGCGGCGAAGAGCTTGGACATCGACCCCTCGGCCTTCTCGAAGCGCTTGCCCTGGGCCGCCATCCAGGCAGCCCGCCACACCATCAGGCGCGCCGCCTCGATCTGGGTGGCCATGTCGGCCAGCGCGAAGGCGATCGCCTGGTTCTCGATGATCGGCCTGCCGAACTGCTCCCGGGTCCCGGCGTAGTCGAGCGCCACCTCGTAGGCGGCACGCGCGATGCCGATGGCCTGGGCGCCGACCGCCGGACGGGTCCGCTCGAAGGTCGCCATCGAGGCGTTGCCCGACGAGCTCGCGCCCTCGCGTGCGCGGGCCATGCGGGCGTCGAGCTTGTCCTTGCCGCCGAGCAGGCAGCGGCCGGGCACGCGCACGTCGTCCAGGACGACCTCGGCGGTGTGGGAGGCGCGGATGCCGTGCTTGGCGAACTTCTGGCCCTGGCTGAGGCCCTTGGTCCCGGGAGGTACGACGAAGCTGGCCTGGCCACGGGTGCGCAGGTCGGGGTCGACCACCGCGGTCACGACGTGCACGTCGGCCAGCCCGCCGTTGGTCGCCCAGGTCTTGGTGCCGTTGAGGATCCACTCGTCGCTCGCCTCGTCGTAGCGGGCGCGCGTGCGCATCGCGCCGACGTCGCTGCCCGCATCGGGCTCGGAGGAGCAGAAGGCGCCGAGCTTGAGGTCCCCGGGCTCGCCGAACATCTGCGGCACCCACTCGCCGACCTGCTCGGGGGTCCCGTTGGAGCTGACCCCGGCCGCCGCGAGCGCCGTGCCGACGATCGCCAGGCCGATGCCGGCATCACCCCAGAAGAGCTCCTCCATCGCGATCGGGATGCCCAGGCCCGTGGTGTCGAAGCTCTGCGTGGCGAAGAAGTCGAGTGAATAGATTCCGACCTTGGCGGCCTCCTCGAGCACCGGCCAGGGGAACTCCTCGCGCTCGTCCCACTCGTGGGCCGCCGGGCGGATCACCTCGGCCGAGAACTCGTGGAGCCAGGACTTCAGCTCGAGGTGGTCAGGGCCGAGCTCGAAGGAGGGAGTCGTCACGTACTGGAGGGTAACCAGGGACCGGGAGCCGTGTGGGCGATCCCGGGGACTGTGCTGAGGAGTCTCCCGAGCACTGTCGGTGGCGGCGGCTTCACTGAGGTCATGACCGAGCTGCCCCTGACCGACCTGCCTCCCGTCGTCGCCGCCTACTTCGCGGCCGACGCCTCCGCCGACCTCGACGCGTTCGTCGCCCTCTTCGCCGAGTCGGCGGTGGTGGTCGACGACGGCCGGACCTTCTCCGGTCGCGAAGGCGTGCGGCTGTGGAAGGAGGGGACGGTCTCGGAGTTCGCCTACGCGACCCGGATCGTGGGTCACGAGCAGCTGGTGACCGGGGAGCACCGGGTGCTGGGTCACGTCACCGGCGACTTCCCCGGCGGGGAGGTCGACCTGACCTACACGTTCGAGGTCGCCGGGGAGGTGATCGAGCACCTCGCCATCGGGGCGTGAGGCGCCCGCAGCAACGACCTGCCCGACACGATCGTGGACAGGTCGCTGCGTGGGTGCTGGTCGTTCAGCTGCGGGTGTCGTCCTCGTCGGAGCCGTCGGGGGCCGCTCCGTCGGCGAGGATCCCGTAGAGCTTGCGCCGGGTGTCGACCAGCACCTCGATCGCGGCCGCACGCTGCTGCTCGGAGCCGGAGGTGACGATCTGCCACACGGCGCCCATGAGCTGGCCGATCTCGGGCTTCAGGTCACCTGCACCCGAGGACTCCTCGGCGTCGCGGTCCCGGCGCTCGAACGGCGCCCACACGGCGGCCAGCTCGTCGGCGCGCTCGGCGACGTACGTCGCACCCTCGACCGTGAGCCGCAGGGCGCGGCGACCGCGCCCCTCGTCGGTCTCGACGAGACCCTCGTCCTCGAGCTGCTGGATGGTCGGGTAGACCGACCCGGGGCTCGGGCGCCAGGCGTCCCTGCTCTTCTCGGCGATCCGCTGGATCACCTGGTAGCCGTTGACCGGCTCCTCGGTCAGCGCCGACTCGCGCAGCACGTCGAGGATCGCGGTGCGCACGTCACCGCGACGCACGCGGGCCCCGCGACGCTCCTCGGGGCGGGCCAGGCCGAAGAGTCCGGCCATCCACGGTGGTGTGCCGCCCTGGCCGGCGCGACCCCACCCGGCGAGATCCCAGCCCAGGCCACCAACCCGGCCGCCCCGGTGCTGCTGACGGGGGTCGTCGGACGCGCGGGCCCACTGCCGGTCGCGTCCCTGGTCGTCTCGCCCGGGGTGTCCCATCGGAGTCTCCTTCGGCTCGTCGCGACCGTGTCCGCCCGGTGTCCGGATGACTGTCGGCGACCGTTCGCGATATATCGCGAGCCTACGCCGGTGGGGCTGGGGGGCCAAGGAGGCGTGCGGTCGGGATCAGAGACGCCAGGTGCGCCTGGCGCGCCCAGCGCGCCCGGCGCGGACCGAGGCCAGCCAGGCCAGGAGCAGCGCGCCGCCGAGGACGGTCGCGGCCAGTGTCGGGACGACGAGCGTGTTGCGGACGCCCGGCTCGAGGAAGCCGTAGTAGTCGAGGTCGGCGTGTCGGTAGGCCAGCAGGTAGGCGGTCGGCAGCAGGAGCCCGGCGAACGGGTGCCACAACCGGAAGGGGCCGCGCGCGAGCAGCAGGTAGTCGGCCACCACCAGCGCCGGCGTGACCGCGTGCACCAGCACCGACCAGCCCGGCGTGTAGTCACCGGTCAGCAGCACCAGGTGCATCCCCGCGACCAGCACCATCAGCGTCGCCAGCATCCCGCGCAGGGCGGTCGCCTCGAGGCGCGGCGCCAGCACGGCGCTCCCGGTCAGGCCGAGGTAGACCACCCCGACCAGCACGCTCGCGGCCGTGGGGAGCGTGCGGACCTCGCCGCCGTACGACGCCAGCGCGAGCATCGCGCCGCCCAGCGCCGAGGCGGCGATCGTCAGGCGCCACAGCCACACCGGCACCAGCGGCGCGAGCGGGCGTGGCAGGTCGAACGCGTGCGCCGGCAGCGCGCCCGCCGGTGTGCCGGGTGCACGCACGGGGACGGTGGTCATGGTGCTTCAACGCCGTACGCGCCACCGGGTCACGGGACCGCTGGGCGGCCGCTTCATCAAGGTGTGCAGGCGACACGCCACCTCCCACGGCGCACACCCCGTGGGAGGTGGCGTGTCGCCGTGGGAAGCACGGACGCCGGCTCCGCTCGACCGTGGGAAGCGGAGTCCGAGCGCCATACCTTGATGAAGCGGCACCCACCGGGCCGTAAGGGGCCCCCGCCGCCCCGAGATCAGCCGGCGAGCCAGGCGGCGTAGGCGTCGAAGGTGTAGGGCCGGCCGAGGAAGTCCTCGACCAGGTCGGCGGCGTCCAGGCTGCCGCCGGGGGCGAGCACCCGGTCGCGGTAGCGGGCGGCGGTCGCGGTGTCGAAGAGGTCGCTCGGGTCGAAGGCGCTGAAGAGGTCCTTGGCGATGACGAGCGACCACATGTAGGTGTAGTAGGCCGAGCTGTAGCCACCGAGGTGGCCGAAGCTGGCGAACATGTGGGTGCCCTCGATGAAGGGGAACGGCGAGTAGCGCGTCTGCAGCTCCCGGGCCTTGGCGGTGAGGTCGGCGGGCCGCTCGGTGTGGAACCAGTAGGACATCGCGGCGTAGAACATCTGCTGGCGCGCGAGGTAGGCCTTGCCGAAGTCGTCGCCGGTGCGCATCCGTGCGACCAGGTCCGCGGGGATGGGCGCACCCGAGGCGTCGGTGGCGAACGACGCCAGGATCGCGGGGTCCCACGCCCACTCCTCGAGCATCTGGCTGGGCGCCTCGACGAAGTCCCACTCGGTCGCGACCCCGGCGAAGCGGGTCCACTGCGCGCGGCCGCCGAGCACGTGGTGCACCAGGTGGCCGAACTCGTGGAAGAGCGTGACGACGTGGTCGTGCTCCATCAGCCCGCGGGAGAAGTTGCAGACCAGGACGCCCTCGGGCAGCTGCTTGCCGAGGACCCCGTCGGTGAGGGTGAACTGCGCGGCGTGCTTGTACTTGCCCTGGCGGGGGTGCAGGTCGAGGTAGATCCGCCCGAACGGGCCCTCACCGGCACCGGAGGGGTCGGCGTCGAACACGTCGTACGCCGTGACGTCCTCGGCCCACACGGCCGCGTCGGTCACCGGCTCGTAGCGCAGGCCGAAGAGCCGGCCCGTCACGTCGAGCAGTCCTTGGCGCACCTTCGCGAAGTCGAAGTAGGTGCGCACCTGCTGCGCGTCGACCTGCAGCTGCTCCTTGCGCACCAGCTCCTCGTAGTAGGAGGCGTCGGCGCCCGTGATGTGCTCGGCGTCGGGGTGGTCCTGGCGGAAGCGCGCCATCAGGATCGCGAGGTCGCGCTGCATCGGCTCCTCGGCCGCCGCGGTGATCTTGTCGATGAACGCCGAGATGGCCGGGCCGGTGCCGATCATCTTGACGTCGGCGTCGTAGGAGGCCCAGTCGTCGTAGCCGACGAGGGTGGCCAGCTCGTGGCGCAGCGCGAAGAGCTCCTGGAGCAGGGCGTCGTTGGTCGGCCAGCCACGGTTCAGGAAGGCCAGCGTGAGGTCACGGCGTACGTCGGCGTCGTGCGCGAACATCCGCACCGGCACGACGTCGGGGTAGTCGGTCGTGACCGTGACCAGCCCGTCCTCGCCGACGGGGTGCTCGGCGAGCCAGTCGGCCGGCAGCCCGTCGAGGCGGTCGGGGGTGACCTGGATGGTGCGGACGTCGTCGCGGATGACCTTGCCGAACTCCTGGTCCAGCTCGGTGATGCGCTCCTGGATCGCGGTGATGCGGGCGCGGGTCTCGTCGTCACGGTCGACGCCGGATCGGCGGAAGTCGTCGAGCACCTTGCCCAGCAGCCGGCTCGCCTGGGCGTCGAGGCCGGTGGGGTCGAGCGGCGCGAAGACGTCGTAGAGGCCGCGGTCGAGGCTGAGCTCGGTGATCAGCCGCATCACGTCCTGCTCGGCCTTCTCGGCGGCGTCGCGCACGTCCTCGGCCGGGTGCACGTTGCTCAGCAGCGAGCCTGCCGCCGCCACGTTGGACAGCTGGAGGCTGACCTCGTCCCACTGCCGCAGCGCGTCGAGGGCATCGGTCGGCGGGCTGGCCCGCAGGGCGTCCACGAGACCGCGGGCGGTGCTCATCGCCTCGCTCGCACGGGTCTCCACCCAGGCGAGCGCGTCGGCGGCGGCGGGCAGGGCGAGGGGTGTCATCGTCACGCTCCCAGCCTGTCACGGCGGTGCGGGTCGGTGCGAACGACTTCGCGACGGCGCCGCCCGCCGTACCCTCGAGCCGGTGACCTCCCTCCCCCCGGGCGCTGCCGCCCCGCGCGCCGCCGCGGTGCTCGTGACCGTGCTCGCGCTGACCGGCGCCCTGCTCCTGGCCGCAGGCCCCTCCCTCGGGGCGGCGGAGAGGGACGGAGCGACCTCGGCGACGCGTGGGACCGGGGCAGCGGCGGGCGGGCGGGCGGAGGCGAGCAGCGAGAGGCGGCGCGCGTCCGACGTACGCCGCACGCGAGGGCTCTTCGTGGACCCGCTGATGAAGGCCGCGCAGGCCGGCGCCGAGTTCGCCCGGATCGGCAGCCGCGCGCAGCCCCTGTGGATCACCGACTACTACCGGCCGGCGACCGTCCAGGCCGACGTACGCCGTTATGTCGCGCGCGCGGTCAAGGCCAGGAAGACCCCGTTGCTCAGCGTCTACAACATCCCCGACCGCGACTGCGGTCTCTACTCCTCGCAGGACGAGCAGATCACCGACGCCTACTACCGCACGTGGGTCACCAAGGTCGCCGCCGGCCTCAAGGGCTCCAAGCCGATCGTGGTCCTCGAGCCGGACGCGCTGGCCTTCATCGACAACCCGCAGTGCACCGGCCGCGGCGACCGGGTCGGGCTGCTGCGCTTCGCGGTGACGCGGCTGACGCGGGCGGGCGCCTGGGTCTACATCGACGCCGGCCACTCGGGGTGGCAGCCGCCGGACCGCATGGCCGTGCTGCTCAAGCAGGCCGGGGTCGCGATGGCCCGCGGCTTCAGCACCAACGCCGCCAACAACCGGCCGACCCCCGACGAGGTCGTCTACTCCCGCGCGATCGTGGCGGAGCTGAAGAGGCGCGGCGTGACGGGCGTGAAGTACGTCATCGACACCGGCCGCAACGGCGCCGGACGCAACGGGCCCGAGAACGGCGACGTCTGCAACCCGCTCGCCGCCCGCCTCGGCGCGACCCCGCGGATGGTCTTCAAGGGCCCGTTCGACGGCCGGCTCTGGATCAAGAACCCCGGCGAGTCCGACGGGCCGTGCAACGGCGGCCCGGCCTCCGGCGAGTGGTGGCCCGACGGGGCGCGACGCCTGCTGGGCACGCTGGACTGACCTCCGGCTCGGATCCGGAGGGGTCAGGGGCCAGGGGTCACCAGCCCATCGAGCCCGGGATCCCCTTGAAGGGACCGACGACGCCGCTGGTGATCCAGCCGGCGTAGAAGCCACCCGGCTGCGGCTCCACGACCTCGTCGTCGACGGTGCAGCGGTCGACTCCCGCCGCGGACACCGCGATGGTGCCGGCGATCGGCGCGAAGCGCGCGGTGGGCGTGCGGTAGGTCCAGGCGGCGCTGCGCGCGACCACGTCGCCGACGACGAGGTCGAAGTAGCTCGCCTCGCCCTTCCACTCGCACCACGAGCCCCCGACCGCGTCGCGCAGCACACCGGGCTCGAAGGCCTCGAGCGGGAGGTAGTACGTCGGCGGGTGGCTGGTCTCCAGGACCCGCCAGCCCGCCGTCGTCCGCGCGATCACGCGGCCGCCGAGCTCGACGGTGATGCTGGCGTTGGTGGACTCCAGCGCCGGTGGGCGCGGGTAGTCCCACACCGACTCCTGGCCGGGTCCGGGCTTCTCTGGAACGGGTCGTCGCATGGCTCCAGTGAACTGCCCGGGGTCAAGGTGGGGATCGTCGAGTGACGCCAGGAGCATGCTTTGGGAGGCTCCTGACCTGCCATCGGCGTCACTCGACGCTCACCCGGCGGCCCAGGTCGCCGCACGTCCCGCCCGGAGGACGGGAGCGGTCGTGCGTGCGCGCTCAGCCGCGCAGCTTGGCCAGCCGCACGACGAGCGAGTCGCGCCGGTGCGCGTTGCCGTGCAGGTCGACGTAGCGCTCGGCGTAGGCCGCGAGGAGCGCGTCGTCGAGCCGTCGTACGGCGCCGGGCGGGTAGCGGTAGTCCATCCGCTCGTTGACGTCCTCGGTGAGCCCGCGCAGCACGTCGGCGAGCTCGTCGAGGGAGGTGATGCCGAGCTCGAGGAGCAGCCCCGAGATCCACTCGTAGTGGTCGGTGCGCGACCAGCCGGCGTCGTCGTACTGCCCGGCCAGGAAGGCGGCGAGCTCACGCTGGTCGATGCGCGGGTCGTCGGGCACGGCCTCGGTGCGCTGCGTCGACCCCGACGAGCGCAGCCGCTCACGGATCGTGGAGAACTCCTGGTCGGCGAGCTCGAGCAGCCCGGCGGCGAGGGTGAAGCGGCGGTCCAGGTCGCGCGCGTGCTCGACGGGTACGTCGCCCTTGTAGCGGATGTCGTGCTCGAACTCCGCCCACGCGTGCTGGAGCACCGTGCGGACCTGCACCTGCGCGACCCTGCCGCGCAGCGCGGCCAGCGCACGGTCGCTCTCGCGGGCCGCGTCGAGCTCGATCAGCAGGTGCCGGCTGGCATAGCCGAAGCGTCCCTCGCTGGCCGTCTCCTGCCCCATGTCGCGGTCCTCCTTGACGACCACCTGGTCACTGAGGAGGTCGGCGACGGCCGACACGTCGCTGTGCACGTAGGTGATGACGCGCACGCCGATCTGGTCGGTGATCTCGCGCATCGGGTCGGTGAAGAAGGGGCGTCCGTCGACCATCCGGGCGGCCTTCTTGGCGAAGGACTGCACGCCCTTGGTGCGGCCCGTGACGGAGAGGTAGTTGATGCCGGCCTCGTCGAGGATGCTGGTCACGAGCGCGGCGAACTGGCGCCCGGCCTCGATCAGCGCCGGCTGCTGGGCGGCGTACTCCTGGGTGGCGGCGTGCGCGTCGGGCAACGACGGCGTGACGATGTAGCCGGTCTCGAAGTCGCCGTAGGTCGTGACGCGCTCGGGGTGGCGCTGGCGGAAGAGCGCCACGTAGGCGCACACGACCGCGTCGACCTGGTCCTCGACGACACGCAGCTGGCTCTTGCGGGACGC
This sequence comes from uncultured Actinomycetota bacterium, assembly GCA_963827195.1. Classification (GTDB taxonomy): domain Bacteria; phylum Actinomycetota; class Actinomycetes; order Propionibacteriales; family Nocardioidaceae; genus Nocardioides. Next base: position 33,479 of record CAWGZT010000006.1, on the reverse strand, counting down.
GGTCACGACCTGGGCGCGCAGCGCGGCCCAGGTGTCGTCGGTCGTCACGAGGGACTCCAGGTGCGTCATCAGCACCAGCAGCTCGCTGCGCAGGAGCTCGAGGTCGCGACCGGCCTTGGCCTTGTACTTCAAGGTGCGGGACAGGCCGAAGAGCACCACGGTCGCCGGGTGCGGGTAGACCTCGATCGCGCGGCGGGCCCTCCCGGAGCGCGGGTTCATGTCGAGACCGAGCAGGCTGGCCACGCGCGCCCCCCGGGTGCCGTCGGCGAACTCCGGCTTGCCGGTGTTGGCGGGGTGCGTCCCGGCCTCGAAGCGACGGAAGTCCTTGGTCAGCGCCTTCTCGGCCGCTCGCGACCCGGTGGGGTTCGTGACGATGAGGGGCGCGTCGATGGCGACCAGGCACTCGCCCTCGACGTAGGGCGCCAGCGCGGTGACGATCTCCTCGTCGGTGAGCACCGCGGCGAGGAGCAGCAGCCGCGCGTCGTCGTCGAGGACGGCCAGGCCCGTGGGCTGGCGCTCTCCCCAGGCGAGGTCGATCCCGATGTGGTGCACGGGGTCACCCTGCCCTAGTCGCGGGGGGTGGGGTGCGTCGAACGACGCGTGGTGCATGTTTTTCGGGGGTCAGAACCTGCCATCGGCGTCACTCGACGCCACCGGGCCAGCCAGCGAACTCCCCCGCGATCGCCGCGCCGAGCCGCGCGTTGTTGCGCACGAGGGCGATGTTGGCCGTCAGGCTGGCACCGTCGGTGAGCTCCACGATCCGGCCCAGGAGGTAGGGCGTGGCCTCCTTGCCGATGATGCCGAGCGCGTCCATGTCGGCGAGCGCACGGTCGATGATGACGCCGATCTCGTCGGCCGGGATCTCGTCCTCGGCGGGGATCGGGTTGGCGACGACCACCCCGCCGTCGATCCCCAGTCCCCACTTGGCGCGCATCATCGCCGCCACGTCGGCGGGCGTGTCGACGCGCATCGGGGCCCGGTGGCCGCTGGCCCGTGAGAAGAACGACGGGAACTCGTCGGTGCCGTAGCCCACGACGGGCACGCCCAACGTCTCGAGCACCTCCAGCGTCAGCCCGATGTCGAGGATGCTCTTGACGCCGGCGCACACCACCGCCACGTCGGTCGTGCCGAGCTCGGTCAGGTCGGCGGACACGTCGTACGACGTCTCGGCACCGCGGTGGACCCCGCCCAGGCCGCCGGTGACGAAGACCCGGATGCCGGCCAGCGCGGCGAGGCGCATCGTCGAGGCGACCGTCGTGGCGCCGTGGACGCCGCGCGCCACGACGTAGGGCAGGTCACGGACGCTGACCTTCATCACGTCGTCGTGGCTGGCCAGCAGCTCGAGGTCGTCGGGCCCGAGACCGATGCGGGGCCGGCCGTCGAGCACCGCGATCGTGGCCGGCGTGGCGCCGAGGTCACGCACGATGCCCTCCACCTCGAGGGCCATCTCGACGTTGGCGGGGTAGGGCATGCCGTGGCTGATGATGGTGCTCTCGAGGGCGACGACGGGCCGGCCCTCGGCCAGCGCGGTCGCGACCTCGTCGGTCAGGGTCAGCAACGGGTGGCCGGTGTCGGGGGTGCTCACAGCAGGCTCCTCACGAGCTCGTCGGTCAGGTCGGATCGCACGGTGGACGTCGAGGCGATGGTCAGTGCGGCGGCCGCGTGACCGTAGGCCGCGGCGTCGGGCAGGGCGGCTCCGCCCAGCAGGGCGTGGCAGAACGCCCCGAGCATCGCGTCGCCGGCTCCGGTCACGTCGACCACCGCGCCCGGCAGCGTCGCCAGGCGGACCTCGCCGTCGGGCGTGCTCAACAGGGACCCGGTGGCACCCTCGCGCAGCCACACCACGGAGACCTGGCGGGCGTGGAGGTCGGCCGGCGTCGCGGCCCCGAGGGCGTGGAGCTCGGCGGTGTTGGGCGTGACCGCCCAGAGCGGCCGGTCACGCAGGGCCGGCGCCAGGGCCGCGGCCTTGGGCACGCTCACCGGGTCGAGCACGACACGCACCCCGGCGGCGGCGGCGAGCGACCACGCGCGGTCGAGCGTGTCGGGCTGGAGGTTGCCGTCCAGCACGACCAGGTCGGCCGCGCCGATCACCGCCCGCTCGGCGTCCATGTCCTCGGGGCGCAGCATCGCGGTCGCCGTCATGTGCGACACGGCGACGTGCAGCTCGCCCGCGTCGTCGAGGACGGCGACGTAGGTGCCGGTGACGCCGGGCACCCGTCGTACGCGCGACACGTCGACGCCGGCCTCGGCCGTGACGCCCAGCAGGTCGTCGCCGAAGGGGTCGCGGCCGACCGCCGCGACCAGGAGGGTCGGGGTGCCGAGGCGCGCCAGGTTCTCCGCGATGTTGCGCCCCACCCCGCCGGCGCTGGTCGTGATGCTTCCGGGGTTGCTGGTGCCGGGCACGACCGCGCTCGTGGTGCACGCCTTGAGGTCGAGGTTGGCCCCGCCGATCACCACGACTGTCACGGCGGTGACGCTACCTCGCGGTCTGGGCCCGGGGGTCGGAGGAGCGGCGCAGCGTGACCTTGTCGATGACGCTGCCGTCGGTCGCCAGCGCGGTGAGCCGCATCCGCGCGGTCCCCGAGCGGTCGCGTGGCGTCACGTCCACGAAGCCGATCGAGTGCTGGGCCGCGGTGACCGAGGACCAGCTGGTGCTCTCCGGCACCCGGGCGCCGCCCGCGATCGTCACGTAGGAGACCGGCTGCCCGCCGACCGGATAGACGGCCTGCCCGGCTCCGCCGGCGGTGAGGTACGTCGTGCCGCGGCGGCTGTCGACCACGGCACCGCGGGGCGCCTCGACGACGGGGGCGCCGGCGCGCACCGGGTGGGTGCGCTCGTAGCAGTGGTTGTGTCCGTTGACGACCAGGTCGACCGAGAACCGGTCGAAGATCGCCTCCCAGCGGTCCCGGTGCCCCCCGTCGGAGCCGTGGACCAGGTTGGTGCAGTACATGCAGTTGTGGAAGCCCACGACCACGAAGTCCAGGTCGTCGCGCGCGCGCATCGCCGCGAGCCGACGCACCAGCCAGCGGTCCTGCGCCGAGCCGAGGTAGTCGGCGTTGCGATCGATCTCGTAGGAGGCGTCGTTGCCGTCCAGCGCGATGAAGCCGACGTTGCCGTAGATGAAGGAGTAGGTCACCGGCGCACCGGAGACGCCGTTGCGGGGCAGGGCGAAGCGGTCGAGGTAGCCGGCGTAGCCCAGCTCGCCGTTGCCGGCCTCCATCTCGTGGTTGCCGACCGTCGTCATCCAGGGCGTGCTGCGGGCGCTGGGCTGGATCTGGTGCAGCCAGCGGTCCCACTCGGCGAAGTCCTGCGTGTCGGGCCCGCCCGCGCCGGTGCCGCCGCTGGAGTCGGCGTAGCAGAGGTCGCCCACGACGAAGGAGAAGTCGGGGTCCTGGCGGCGGATCAGCGCCACGTGCGCAGCGGCCGCGGCGTTGACCCCCATGTCGCCGAACGCCGCGAACCGGAAGGCCTCGGGCTGCGCGGGCGCCGTGCGGAAGGTGCCGGTGCGAGCGGTGGCCCCGGTGGACCCACCGTGCTCGATCCGGTAGCGGTAGGTCGTCCCCGGTCGCAACCCGTCCACCCGGGCGTGGTGGTAGACCGACCGGACGTCCTTCGAGGCGCGCGAGTCGACGTCGACGACCCGCCCGAGGCCACGGTCGACACCGATCTCGAGCCGCGGGCGGCGCACGGAGGCCGGCGTCGACCACGAGACCGCCATCTGGCGGCGGGGGTCGGCGCCGTAGGTGAGGTGCACGGCGCGGGCCGGGCCGGCGGCGTTCGCGGGCGGGATCCACAGCAGCGAGGAGGCGGCCGCGCCTCCCAGGACCGTACGACGTGTGGCGGGAGGCAGTGGTGGCGTCACCCGGGCAGCCTGGCACGCGCCGGTGGCGAGCGGATGAAATCGGTGCAACCGGCAGACGCGGGGTCGCTCAGCGCGGATAGGCCCGCAGCAGCCGACGCACCAGGTCCTCGGGGAGCGGTCGGTCGAGGTCGAAGCGCAGCGTGCCGCGGCCCGAGGCGTGCGGGGCGAGGTCCAGCACCAGCCCGGCGTCGTGGACCGGCGCGGGCGGCTCGGGATAGATCGAGAGGTGCTCGGTCCAGCCGGCGACGTGCAGCAGCGTGTGGCCGTCGCGCTGGAAGGTCGGGAGGTTGTAGCGGATGGTCTCGACCAGCCCGGGGATCTCCTCGTGGACCCAGCCCCGCACCCGCTGCACCGCTGCCGTCGCCTCGGGGAGAAGGGTGGCGACGTACTCCTCGATGTCGGCGAACTTCTGGGGCATGGCGGCACGGTACTGGACCGGGGTGAACCCCACCGGGCTCAGCGACCCACGCGCAGCAGCCGGTCGTCACCGCCGGTGGGGTCGCCCCGGCCGTCGGTGTTGGACGTGGTGAGCAGCAGGCCGTCGCCGTCGAGGGTGGTCGCCACCGTGCGCAACCGGCCCAGCCGGTCCTGCAGGTGCGCCACCGGCGCTCCGGCGGCGCCGTCCGGCCCGGGTGCCAGCGGCACCTCCCACAACGTCCGTCCGCGCAGCGCCGCCATCCACAGCGAGCCGTCCCAGAAGGCCAGCCCGGCCGGGGAGGCGTCCTCGGTGCGCCAGACGACGGCGGGGTCGAGGTAGTCGGAGCCGCCCCCGGACCCCTCGACCTCCGGCCAGCCGTAGTTGCCGCCGGCCTCGATCAGGTTGAGCTCGTCCCAGGAGTCCTGCCCGAACTCGCTGGCCCACAGCCGGCCGCGGTCGTCGAAGGCCAGGCCCTCGATGTTGCGGTGGCCCAGGCTGTAGACCGCCGAGCCGAAGGGGTTGCCGGGGGCCGGGTCGCCGTCGGTGGTGAAGCGCAGGATCTTGCCCGACAGGGAGCCGGGGTCCTGGGCGTCGTCGGGTGAGCCGTTGTCGCCGGTGCTGACGTAGATGAGGTCGTCGGGACCGAGCAGGAGCCGGCCGCCCTGGTGGTAGCCCGCGCCGCCCGGGATGCCCGACACCAGCAGCTCGGGCTCCCCGAGCGCCTCGCCGTCCCAGGTCATCGCCACGATCCGGTTGTCGTCGTCGGTGGAGTAGTAGGCCAGCACCCGGTCCTGCTCGGGGGTGGTGACGAGGCCCAGGAGCCCGGCCTCACCACCGGCACTCACGCCCGGCACGGTCAGCAGCGGGACCGGCGTACGGCTGTCGACGCGCAGGATCCGCCCGGTGTCGCGCTCCCCGACGAGCACCGCCCCGTCCGCGAGCTGCACCAACCCCCACGGGCTGATCAGCCCGGCCACGACCTCGATGGTGCTCAGCTCGTCCTCGGCCGCGACCACGTCGGCGGCGTCGGCCGTCGCCACCGCCGCGCTGGGCTCGTTGGCGGCATCGTCCGAGCAGGCGGCCAGGGTGCCCAGGAGCAGCACCACCAGGCTGGCGCGCAGCGTCGCTCGACTCACGCTCGCACGCTGGCGGCAGCCGCAGAGGAGGCCTGGGGGTTGACCTGCCCCGGACGCAGCCGCACCGGCAGCTTCTCCACGCCGTAGACGGCCGAGAGCCTGCGGAAGTCGAGCCCGTCGTCGGCGACCGCGACCTCGAGGTCCGGGAAGCGGTGGGCCAGGGCGCGCAGTGCGACCCGGAGCTCCATCCGGGCCAGCTCGGCGCCGACGCACCGGTGCAGGCCGTGGCCGAAGGCGAGGTGACGCGTGGGGTCGCGGCGCGGGTCGAAGGTGTCGGGGTCCTGGGTCAGGGCGGGGTCGCGGTTGGCGCCGAGCAGGGAGATGCCGAGGCAGTCGCCGGCCTTGATCTGCTGCCCCCCGAGCTCGAGGTCCTCGCGGGCGAAGCGGAGGAAGGCCAGCTGGACGACGGTCAGGTGGCGCAGCAGCTCCTCGACCACGCGGTCGACCGACGCGTCGTCCTCGCGCAGCATCGCCATCGCCTCGGGGGCCTGGGCGAGCAGGTAGGTGCCGAGGGCCAGCATGCTGGCCGAGGTCTCGTAGCCCCCGAGGAACACCCCGTCCGCGAGCCCCCCGAGCGTGACGTCGTCGAGCTCGTCGCCGTGGTCGCGCAGCAGGGAGCCGATCAGGCCGTCCCCCGGGTCGAGCCGCTGCCGGGCGACCTGGCTGATCAGGAACTCCCGGGTGTGCGCAGCGGCGCCGAAGACACCGGCCCCGCCCTGGGTCAGGTCGAAGCGGGCCGCGCCGAGGCTGTGGAAGCGCGCGCGGTCGTCCACGGGCAGCCCGAGCAGCTCGCAGATCACCTCGAAGGGGATCGGGAAGGCGAACTGGTCGACCAGGTCCACCACCGGTCCGGCGGCGTCCATCGCGTCGAGCCGGGCCTCGACGACCTGCTCGATGACCGGCTCGAGCCGGGCGAGCTTGTGCTTGGTGAACTCGGGGGTGAGGTGCTTGCGCAGGACGGTGTGGTGCGGCGGGTCGGTCATGCCGAGCCCGCCGATCTGCTCGGAGGGGTCGCGGCCCTCCTGCGAGACGAACTGGCCGAGGTCGTTGGAGAGCTTGTCCCCCAGGGCGAGCAGGGCCCGCGCCTCGTCGTAGCCGCTGACGAGCCAGATGCCCTTGCCGAACATCTCGGTCAGCTTGACCACGGGCGTCGCGGCGCGCACCTGCGCCATCTCGGGCAACGGGTCGAGGCCGGCGCGCTTGAGCGGCATCGTGATCGAGTCGGGCAGGAAGCGCAGCTTGCGCAGGTCGATGCCGTCGCGGGTCGAGCGCGCCAGCAGGCGGGCCGCGACCCGGCGCTTGAGCGTCCCCACGATCTGCATGGGGTCAGTTCACCAGATCGAGCCCGGGTTCGTGCATCAGGAGTGACCCTGGGTCCACCCTCGGGTCGGTCCGGAGCACCGTCGACGCTCGGCGCCGTAGGCCGTCAGTCCTGGTCGAGCCGCGCGATCTCCTCCTGTGTCAGCTCGAGGTCGGCGGCGGCGGCCGAGTCGGTGACCGACTGGGGCCGCTTGGCGCCGGGGATCGGGATGACGACCGGCGACTGGGCGAGCTCCCAGGCCAGGGCGACCTGCTGGGCGCTGACCCCCCGCGCCTCGGCGACCTCCTGGAAGGCCGGGTGCTTCTCGGCCAGCTCCTTGGCGTCGCCCAGACCGCCCAGCGGGCTCCACGGCAGGAAGGCCAGGCCGAGCTCCTCGCAGACCTCGATCTCCGGGAGGCTGCTGCGAAAGCTCGGGGAGAACTGGTTCTGCACGCTCACCAGGGACTCGCCCAGCACCGCGTGCGCCGCGCGGATCTGGGCCGGGTCGGCGTTGGAGAGGCCGATCATCCGCACCTTGCCGGAGTCGGCGATCTCCTTCAGCGTGGCGATGACCTCGTCGTAGGGGACCGACGAGCTGGGCCGGTGGTGCTGCCACAGGGCGATCTGGTCGACCCCGAGTCGGCCGAGACTGGCGTCGACGGCCGCGTGCAGGTGCTCGCGCGTGCTGTCGGTGTCCCACCCGCCGCCGTCGGTGCGCACGTGTCCGCCCTTGGTGGCGAGCACGACCTGGTCCCGGACCCCGAGCTCGTCGAGCAGGCCCGCGACCAACCGCTCGTTGGCGCCCTGCGCCTCTGCACCCAGCTCGTCGCCGGGGCCGTAGGCGTCGGCGGTGTCGAAGAGGGTGACGCCCGCGTCGAGCGCGGCCCGCACGGTGTCGAGGAGCTGCTCGCGCGGCTGCGTGCCGGTCTGGTCGAAGGTCATCAGCCCGAGGCCGATGGCGCCGACCTCGACGCGTCCGGTGGTCGGGTTCCCGAGGTGTCGTGTCTTCATCACTCCACAGTGCCCGACCGGTCAACACCGCACACGCCCACGCCCTACTGCTTCTCGTTCGCCACCTTCGAGAGCGTCCGCAGGAAGGCCGTCCGCTTGGCGCCGCTCAGCCACCAGGAGTTGCCGCTCGTGTTGAGCTCGCTGTCGAAGTACGCCGCGAAGGTGCCGCCGTGCGCCCGGATCCCGGCGACCGTGTCGTCGAAGAAGGTCGCGCCGTTCGGGCTGGCGAACCCCTCGTCGGTGATGCCGAGCTCGCCGAGCCCCCAGTCGACACCGACCCGGTCGGCGAAGGCCTTCATCCGGGTCCAGTAGCCCGTCAGGTCGGTCCACTTGGTCTCGTTCTTGGGCGTGCCGTAGGCCTGGTAGACGTCGAGGGCGATGAAGTCGATCGGGGCACCGAAGGGGTAGAGGTGCTCGAAGGACATCTCCTTGTTGCCGGAGAAGAACTGGTTCCACCCGGTCACGCAGATGCCGAAGCGCAGGCCGGGCAGGTCGAAGGTCGGCGCCAGGCGCTGCTGCAGCCTGGTCCAGTCGAGGATCTGCGGCTGGTCGTGCTCGGGCTCGTGGTGCAGCACCACCCACACCTCGCCGTCGACGGCCGCGAGCTGTCGCGCGGCGTCCTGGGCCCAGGCGTCCCCTCGGCCGGCGGCCATCTCGGCCCAGGTGTAGGGCAGCTTGAAGGACACGAACGGGATGCGCCCCTTCGCGATGTCCTGCTGCGCGGTCTGCACGGCCCGCGCCACCTTGTCCGCGGTGTAGTAGGTGCGACGCACCTGCAGCGGGACGCCGGCGTCGCTCTCGAGCTGGGCCGGGTCGGTGTTGCCGCCATGGGCCGCGCCGAACACGAAGCGTGGCGCCGCAGCGGGCGGGGGCGTGGGGGTGGGCGTCGGGGACGGCGTGGGGGTGGGGGTGGGCGTCGGGGACGGCGTGGGGGATGGCTCGGGCGTGGGGGACGGCTCGGGCGTCGGGGACGGCGTCGGCGTTGGCTCAGGCGCCGGGGTCGGGGTCGGGGTCGGCTCGGGCGGCGGGGACCCGGCGGGCACCACGGTCAGGGTGACGGCGGAGCTCGAGCCTGCCGCGTGGGTGGGCGAGCCCAGGGTGATGGCGCGGTAGGTCACCGTCCCCGGCTGGGAGGTGTCGAGCGAGGCCGCCCAGCTGCCGGAGGCGGAGACCGGCACGGCGTTGGGATAGGTGGACCACGCACCCTCCCCGGTGCGTCGCTGGAGTCGCACGACCGAGGACGCCGAGGCGGGTGCCAGCGTGCCGACCAGGTCGACCGTCGTGCTGGGGGCGACCGTGTCCTGCGAGGCCCGGGCCGTGATCGCGACCGGCACCCGCGCGACGGTGTAGCGCACCGGAGCCGTGGCCGCCGGCGCCACGTGCGCCGTACCGTTGACGCGGACCCGGTAGGCGAAGGTCCCCGAGCGCGGGTGCTTGACGCGCAGGGCGAAGGCGCCGCGGGCGTCGGTGCGGGTCATCCGCACGTTCTGCCAGCCGCCCCACGGCCCACGACGCTGGAGCCGGACGGCGCGCTCGACGTGGACGGGGCGGGCGGCGCCGGTGACCAGGCTGGCGTGACCGGCCCGGACCTTGCGCTCGTGCCAGTCGACCCGCACGACCGAGCCCGACCTGCCGGCGGCGGGACCGGAGGGGGCGATGCCGGGACCGGCAGGGGGACCGACCGCCGAGGCGGTGGTCGTGGGGGCCGGGGCAGGACCCGCGAGGGCGGGCGTGCCGAGGGCAGCGAGGAGCGTGACAGCAGCACCGGCCGCGACGGTACGACGTACCGATGGCGTCCGGAGGCGCGCGAGAGTGAACGCGAGCATCCATGCCTTCTTTCAAAAGGAGGACACCCCGAGTGACCTGGGGGAGGTGCGTGGAACGTAATCGCGCCGACACGCCGCGCGTCGCCGGTCGGCGCAGGTCTGACCGAAAGGATGAGTGGGATGGCCCGTTGGGGTCAGGTCGTCCGACCGATCGGTCATCCCCCGCCGTCCGGACTGGCTACCGTGCGGCCATGACCTCTGACTTCACCGGCCGCGCCGTCCTCGTCACCGGCGCCTCCTCCGGCCTGGGCGCCGCGTGCGTACGACGCCTGGCCGGCGCCGGCGCGCACGTCTATGCCGCAGCCCGCGACCAGGAGCGGCTGGCCGAGGTCGCGGCGTCCTGCGCCGACCTGCCCGGCGAGGTCGCGACCGGTCACCTCGACGTCGCCTCGGCGCAGTCCTGCCGGGAGGCCGTCGCTGCGAGCGTGGCGCGCTTCGGCCGGCTCGACGTGCTCGTCAACAATGCCGGACGCCACGACTTCCGGCTCACCGCCGACGTGACCGAGGAGGAGTGGGTCCGCGACATCGCGGTCAACCTGGGGGGAGCCTTCTTCTGCTCCCAGGCCGCCCTCCCCCACCTGCTCGCGACGAGCGGCAACATCGTCAACGTCGCCTCGGTGGCGGGCCTGGTCGGGGAGGCCTACTCCGCGGCCTACAGCGCCGCCAAGCACGGGGTCGTCGGCCTCACCAAGGCCCTGGCCGTCGAGCACCTGCGCTCACCGGTCCGGGTCAACTGCGTGTGTCCCGGCGGCATGGACACCCCGCAGGTCCACACCATCGACATCCCCGACGGTGCCGACTTCGACCTGATCATGCGGGTCTCGGCGACCCGCGGCTTCATGAGCGCCGACAGCGTCGCGGCCGTCATCTGCTTCCTGGCCTCCGACGACGCGAGCGCCGTGCACGGCAGCATCCAGGTCGTCGACCACGGCCACCTCGCCGGCTGAGCCCTCACCGGCGCCGGATCGGGTCGTGTGCCCCAGCCCACGCCACGGCGCGCGCTGTCCCCACACGACGTCCACCGTTCGGCAAGGGGTCGTACGCTGCGCAGCAACGCCGTGATTGAGGCCCTGACCGAGGTCGGCGTTAGCATCGCGCTCCGCCCCGAGAGGAACCTTCACATGGCCACCGACTACGACGCATCCCGCAAGACCGAGGACGAGCAGAAGGAAGAGAGCCTCGAGGCACGCCGTCTGACCTCGGGCGAGCAGGACAAGACCTCGGGCAAGGTCGACGAGGACGAGACCGAGCTGGCTGACACCTATGAGCTGCCCGGCGCCGATCTCTCCAACGAGACCCTCGACATCGAGGTTCGGCCCAAGCAGGCCGACGAGTTCACCTGCACCTCCTGCTTCCTCGTGCAGCACACGTCCCGGCGCGACTCGCCTGGCGCGGACATCTGCCGCGACTGCGCCTGACGACGCCGGCGGAGCACGACGACACCTGAGCGAGCCCCCGCACTGATCCCGTCCACGGCCGAGGCCGTGGCGGCCTCGGTGGCGTGCGGGCGGGCGCTGGGCCTGCCGTACGACGATCCCGAGGTCCTCGCCGAGGGCTACAGCGTGCGCGTCCGGCTGCGGCCGGCACCCGTGGTGACCCGCGTGGTGACCGTGGGCAGGTCGTTGCGGCCCGACCCCCGGCCGTGGCTCGAGCGCGAGGTGCGGGTCGCGACCTTCCTCGCCGCCGCCGACGTCGCGATCGTCGAGGCCTGGGCCGACCCGGGGCCGCACCTCGCGGCCGGCCTCGAGGTCTCGTTGTGGACGTGGGCCGAGCACGAGCCGGGCCAGGTCGTCCCCCAGCCGCTCTTCGGCCGGATGGTCGGCGAGCTGCACGCGGCCCTGGCCGACTACGGGGCCGACCTCCCCCCGCTGGTCGGTCCGCTGAGCGACATCGCCAGCGCACTGACTGTCTCCGACGACCCGGACCTGCACCGCGCTGCTGCCGAGCTGGTGCCGTTGGCCCTGACGTGGCCCCGCCGACCACTGCACGGCGACAGCCACACCGGCAACGTCCTGATGACCGCGTCCGGCCCCCGGTGGACCGACTTCGAGGATGTCTGTGTCGGTCCCGTCGAGTGGGACCTCGCCTCGCTGACCATCACCGAGGAGGCGCTCCAGGCCTACCCGGGCACCATCGACCGGGACCGGCTCGCAGACTGCCGTGACCTGCGGCGGCTGCAGGTGCTCGCCAGCCTGCTGGTCGGCGGTGACGAGCTCCCAGCACTCCGCGGCGACCTCGTCGCCCACCTCCGCCGGCGTCGCTGAGGCCCGACGATCGGGCCGCGAGCGCTCCAGGGCGGGCTCAGGCGGGGTGGAAGCGGTTGCGCGCCGTGAGCGCCCGGTCGGGGCGTCGTCCGCCGGCCAGCAGGCTCCCCCGGACGGCGTTGGACCACAGGCCGGTGCGGCGGTAGAAGTAGAGGAGCAACGCCGACGGCTCGGCCCAGATGATCGTGTCGGGGCGAAACGGCACCCCCGCTTCCGGTCGGGTCGTGAGCACCCCGTCGGTGAAGGTGTGCTGCAGCCGGTCACCGGTGCCCCGCAGCCGGTACTCGTAGCGGTTGGTGTGGCCCGCCGCCTTGTCGACGTCGAGCCACGCGGGCAGCACGGCATCGAAGGCCGCGAGGACCAGGCGGGCGTGCTCGGGTTGCACCTGCCAGGGCGCCCCGATGGTCTTCGCCAGCTCCCACCCGTGCACGAGCCACTCCCCCACGGCGATCGCTCCGAACTCGCCGGGCGACAGGGTCAGGCCCGTGTGCCAGGGCAGCCGTGCCTCGACGTCGGCGCTGCGCAGCCGGTCCAGGAGGGGCGGGAGGTGTCGGCGGAAGTTGTCGGTCAGGTCCTCCCTCGGCACGTGGGCGGAGGCCGCGAGGCCCTTGGCGTTCGTCGCCGCCATCCCACTCGCCGAGGGAGCCATCTCGAGCGGGATCACCACCGACGTGGCCGCATAGAGCTCCGGGAGGAAGGACATGTGCCGCACGAGGTCGACGACGGTCCAGGAGTGCGAGCCGTGGACCGGGGCGTCCCACTCGGTCACCTGGTCCATCAGGGCCGCGACCCGCTCGGCCAGCACGGTCATCGTGGCGACGACCTCGTCGCGGTCGGGACGAGCCAGGAGTCGGTGGGCCAAGGTCTGCTTTCAGCAGGGGGTAGTAGGTCGGGGTTGTGACGATAGGGCTCGGGATCCTCACGCGCCAGGGTCCGCACGGCGGTAACGTCGATCCATGGCGAAGAAGAAGTGGTCGGACCTCTCGACCGGGCAGAAGCGGGTCGTTGGCGTCGTGGGCGTGGCCGAGGTGATCCTCACCGCCGCGGCGTGGCGCGACCTCGCGCAACGACCGGCGGCAGAGGTCCGGGGGCCGCGAGCGGCCTGGGCGCTGGCGTGCCTCGTGCAGCCCGTCGGACCGCTGGCCTACTTCGCCCGCGGCCGCCGCTGAGGTGGCCGCGAGACCCCCGGGTGATCCCCCTCGACCGGCCCGTCTCGAGGGGTCGAAACACCGCCCGGACACGCCGAAGTCCTGAACCGGCGACCCATGCTCTATCCTTGACTCGTTGAAGGGATGGCTCTGCAAGCTGTCCTGGCCGCACACGATGTCGCGGCTTGTATCTCGTACTACTGATTTTCGGTTCGCTGGACATCAGCACAGATGGATGTCTTCAGCGGCTCGTGGGCACACCGCCCTCGACACGTAAACAAGGGACAAGATCATGGCTCAGGGAACCGTCAAGTGGTTCAACGCCGAAAAGGGTTTCGGCTTCATTGCTCAGGATGACGGCGGCGAGGACGTCTTCGTCCACTTCTCCGCGATCCAGACCAACGGCTACAAGTCGCTGGACGAGAACCAGAAGGTCGAGTTCGACCTCGCCCAGGGCCCCAAGGGTCCCCAGGCCGAGAACGTCCGCGTCTCCTGATTCACCGCGAAGGGCCCCGACCGCACTGCGGTCGGGGCCCTTCGTACGTCCGGACGCGCTGCTGCACCTGAGGGGCAGGCCACCGCAGGAAGCTCCGACTGACCGTCGTGGCCCATGATTGGATGCCGTCCATGTCCGTGCGCCACCTCTACCTCGCGCGGCACGCCGAGCCCGACGACGACGGCCGGTTGTCCGAGCGGGGCATCCAGCAGGCCGCGCTGCTCGGACAGCGCCTGTCGGGCGTGCCCCTCGGATCGGTCCAGCACGGCCCGCTGCCGAGGGCGGCGGAGACCGCGCGGCTCGTGGCGCACCACCTCGGCAGCGACGTCCCGGTCGTCGAGCTCGAGGCCGCCGGGGACTACGTCCCCCACGTGCCGTCGTCGGGCGAGGTGGACCCGGAGCACCGGGCTGGGGTGGAGGCTTTCCTGGCCGGGGTCTCGTCGGCTGAGGCGGCCCGGGGAGCGAGGCTGGCGGCGGAGGCAGTCCACCTGCTGACCGGACCGGAGCAGGGCGAGGAGGACAGCCACCACCTGGTGGTGACGCATGCGTTCACCATCGGATGGCTGGTCCGCCATGCGTGCGCTGCGCCCCCCTGGAGGTGGTTGGGGCTCGACAGCGGCCACGCCGCCCTGACGGTGCTGCGCTACTGCCCCGACCGGGCACCGACCGTGGTGGTCTTCAACGACATGTCACACCTGCCCGACGAGCTGCGGTGGACGGGCTTCCCGGACCGGATGAGGTGGTGACCCGGATGAACGCCGTACCGGAGATCGCGGACGTCGACGCCGCGTCTGCCTGGCTGCCGGGCCTGGTCGCCCTGTTCGAGGACTACCGGCGACACTACGAGCAGCCGGGGAGCTCGGACGAGGCGCGGGACTGGCTGCAGTCCCAGCTTGCCCATGGTGCCCTGCGTGGATTTCTCGCCCACCGCAACGGCGAGCCTGAAGGCATGGCGCTCGTCGCGCCGACCCCCGCCTCCTTGCGGCTCGGGCACTTCTGGCAGCTCCGCGACCTCTACGTGGCGGAGGGCCACCGACGCCGCGGCGTCGGCCGCGCGCTCCTGGCCCGCGTCCGAGATGGGGCGGCGGCCGAGGGGGCGCTGCGCGTCTCCCTGACCACGGAGGCCGGCAACACCGAGGCCCTGAGCTTGTACCGGCAGCTCGGGTTCGAGCCCGTCGACAACTACACGTCGATGTCCTTGAGGACTGAGGTCTCGGGTCGCCCCACGGACTGACCGTCCGGGCGCGTGGGCACCCGCATCCCGGCGGCCGGCCACCCCGACGGGTCCGGCCGCCGTGCCACGATGCACCCGTGCCCGAACTCGTCTCGCCCACCACCTCGCTGCACGCAGCATTCCTCCGCTGGCGCGACGACGACTGTCGCGGCGCCCGAGGGGGTTCCGTTCGTGTCGCGTGAAGGGTGTGCCCGCCCTCTTACCTTGAGAGACCTCGTTGCGGGACGATACGCGACGACTCGCAGCCTGCGCGTGACCTGCCCGGCCTGCAGCTTGACCGCGACCGACACGGCAGCACGAGAGCCAGGAGAGCCGTTGGCACCACTAACGGACAACGGCGCCACATCCCACACGGTGGGGCAGGCAATTGTCCCCTGCACAACATGCCGAACTGCACGCATCAGGGTGTAGGGAAGCGCCGCGGCGTTGTGGGTGAACTGCTGCGCCGCCGCCTCCCCGGACGGCACAATGAGAGATCTCCCTACCCTTTCCTTTGGAGTTCTCTGTGCTCTTGCGCCACCTCTCGGCCCATCTCTCCGCCGTTGTGACGTGCCTGGCCGTCATTGCAGTCGCCGCGCCCCCAGTGAACGCCACCACCGAGCCCGAGACCACCCGCACTGCCGCCGAGCCGCTGACGTTCGGTGCCGATGTCGACGTGTTCACCGAGCCCCTCGTCGCACCACCCGGCCCCCAGAGCCCCACCGGGCGGAAGGCCGCAACCGCAACCAGTGCCCGTCAGGCTCCCCGGTTTCCGTTGAGCGAGACGCTCAACCTGTCGTCCTTGCCGGGCTCGGACAAGACGCTGTTCATCGACTTCGACGGGGCCCGCGTTACCGACACCCGCTACAACGCCATCGAACCTGTCATCAACGCGGCACCCTACGACCTCGACGACAACCCGGGCGCGTTCTCCGAGACCGAGCTCGCCGAGATGCAGTACGCCTGGGAGACCGTCGCCGCAGACTTCGCGGCCTTCGACGTCAACGTCACCACCAAGCAGCCACCCGCGGGAGCGCTCACCTCATCCTCCCCCACCGACCCCACCTGGGGGTTCACCAACATCGTCACCAGCGACGACGGAGGCGCCGTGTCCGGGGTCTGCTTCTGCGGCGGGTTCGCCATCCGGCAGAACGTGAAGCTCCCAGGTAACGACCCGGCAGAGTTCAACACTCTCATCTCGTCGTGGACGTTCACCGAGTACGACCTCGGGAACACCATCTCTCACGAACTCGGGCACCAGCTCGGCCTCCACCACGACAGCACAGCCGCCGCCGAGTACTGGTACGACACGAACCTGAACAACTCGATCCTCGGCGGCACCTACGGCTCCGCGACGTGGTGGAACGCCGGCGATCACCGCGGGGCACTCAACACCCAAGACGACATCGCGATCCTCGCCACCCAGCTCGGACACCGGCCCGACACGGTCGGCAACGCCGTCGCCAACGCGGCACCCCTCACCAACGCCGACCCCGTGACCTCGAACATCGAAGAACGCGACGACATCGACGCCTACACCTTCACCACCACCGGCCCCGCCCACCTCGGCGCCACCCCCGTCGGACCCGCATCGAACCTTGACATCGAACTGCGAGTCCTGAACGCCAGCGGGGCAACCGTGGCGACGTCGAACCCGCCGATGAGCTTCGTCGACGACCACACCACCGGTGGTCTCGGCGCCACCGCGACCATCCCCGCCACCACCACACCCCAGACCTACACCGTCCTGGTTGACGGTGCCGGCAACGGAGCTGGAACCCTGTTCGCCCGCGACGACTACTCCTCGCTCGGCGAGTACACCCTCACCCTCGAAGACGGTCCCGCACCGACAGCACCCACCCACTTGCCGCTGACGCTGGGCGGGACAACCGACTACCAGTGGCAAGTCGGCCGGCAACCTGACTTTCCCGGACCGCACATGACCATCACCGGCGGCGCACCCGGCGACCCCCTCGTCGCCACCCGTAACCCCTCCGCCGAGCTAGTCGTCATCGTCGACACCGGCCTCAACGCCGCCGTACCCCTGATCAACTCCAGCGACGGCTCGCCCACCCTGTCCGGGGTCGGAACGTTCGACGTGTGGGTCGCCGACCAGGCCGGCAACTACGCCACCCGGGGCGCCACCTACACGGTGCGACCCGCCGCCGGTGCGAACAACCCGACCACCCTCACCGCAGAGGGGTCCCCCACCTTCACCGCCGGGATACCGCTCACCCCCAGACGCATCGTCGCGCGCACCGGGGGCGTCGGACCGTTCACGTGGGCGGCGAAGGACCTCCCGGCCGGTGTCACCATCGACCCGGGCACCGGAACCATCTCCGGCAGCCCGCTCACTCCGGGCGAAGGGACCGGGTATGTGTGGGTCCGCGATCGTACCGGCACCGGCGCGTTCCTCGAAGTGCCCTGGACCGTCCGGCGTGCCCCAGGCGCAAGCGGCGACATCACCATCCTCACCCCCGCGGCGCTCACCGCCACCGCAGGCCGCCCCCTGGCCCTCGAACCCCTCCTCGGCGCAGGTGCGGACTCGGTCACCCTCGACCCCTATGTCGAGGGCCGATACGAATGGTCACTGCAAGGCGCACCCGCCGGGCTCAGCATTGCGCCCATCGGGACGGGGACCCTGCGCGGCACCCTGGCCGCGGGCACCTACACGTTCACCGTGAACGTCGCATCCGGGACCGGCACCCACCGCCGCACCGGCACCCGCAACGTCACCCTCACCGTCCTGCCCGCAGCGGCACCCCTGCGTTTCGCCACCGCCCCGACCCTGCCCGCCGGCACCCGAGCGAAGGTCTACCGGGCCGCCATCAAGGTCACCGGCGGAACGGGCACCCCCACCGCGAAGGTCACCGCCGGTACCCTGCCTCGCGGAACCACCCTCAAAGCAGCCGGCGCCGGAGCGTTCGCCCTCACAGGGAAGCCGAGACGGGCGGGCACCTACACGTTCACCCTCACCGCCCGAGACACCTCAGGCGCCAGGACGGCTCGCACCTTCAAGGTCCGCATCCGCAGCTGAACCCACCTCGCGACCTCCTCGGAGGGGGTCTGCTGCACCATCAGGTGTCACCTAGCCGCGCAGCAGTCCCCTCCCCCCAGGATCGGTGTCTGGCCAGACTCTGATCTAGGTGGCTGGCGGGAGGCTCTCATTGCGGCTGCCCACCAGCATTTTGGGTGTGGCTCACATCTGGCATGCCGACCGCCGGTCACCGTGACGAGGAGTGGCTCCAGAGGGGTCTGCCCAGCTCGTAGTGGCAAAGCCCACCTCGTCGACTCTGTCGGTTCGTAGGCAAGGACGAGGTGAGCAGATGAGCCACATGAAGAAGGGCGTGATCATCGGGGTCGATCCCCACAAGATGTCGGTGACGATCGAGGTCGTCGACACCCACGAGCGGCTGCTCGGTGGCGGTCGGTTCAACACCACCAACGCCGGGTATGCCGCGATGTCTGATTACGTCAACCGGATCCAGCCCGACAGGGACCGACGGACGTGGGCGGTCGAGGGGTGCAACGGGATCGGCCACCACATCGCAGTGCGTCTGCTCGCGCTCGGCGAGCAAGTCGTCGATGTCCCACCGAAACTCTCAGCGCGCACCCGACTCTTCGCGACCGGTCAGGGCAGGAAGACCGACGCAACCGACGCCCACTCCGTCGCCCTGGTCGGGACGCGGATGGCCGGGCTGCGACCGGTCGTCGACGACGACCAGCTCACCGTCCTGCGGGTCCTGGCCGACCGTCGCCGGTCCCTGGGTGAGGACCACACCAGGGTCGTGTCCCAGCTGCACCAGCACCTGCTCGAGCTGATCCCAGGCGGGGCAAAGCGCGATCTGTCCGCAGCCCAGGCCAAAGCACTGCTCGCCAAGGTCCGACCCCGTGACGTCGCCGGCAAGACCCGCCGCCGGGTCGCGGCCGAACTCATCGCCGACCTGGAACGCATCTACCAGCGCAAGAAGGCAGCCGACAAGGAACTGCGCGAGCTGGTCGCCGCGACCGGCAGCACCCTGATGAAGCTCCACGGCATCGGACCATCCGGTGCCGCACAGCTGCTGGTCGATGTCGCTGACATCACCCGGTTCCCCGACCGCGGCCACTTCGCGTCGTGGAACGGCACCGCGCCGATCGACGCCTCTTCCGGCGACCAGGTCCGGCACCGGCTATCGCGACTCGGGAACCGACAGATCAACCGGACCCTGCACATCATGGCCACCGTCCAGCTACGCAACCCGACCGAAGGCCGCAGCTACTACGACCGCCGCAAAGCCGAGGGCAAGACATCCAACGAGGCGATGCGCGCCCTGAAACGACGACTCTCCGACATCGTCTACCGCACCATGCTCGACGACGCGATCGGCCACAACTTCGGTGCTCAGGGGACGGACCCGGGTGGGCAACAGGGCAACGACTCTGACTCCAGCGCGACCGGCTTGCAGCCCCACACCAGCTCTTCGGAAAAGCCACACCCGAGCCCGTCCAAGACACACCCTAGAACCCCACTACCGACTGCGTCTTGACACAGAGGGGTGCCATGAGCGAATGACCTCATCGCGGCAGGGTCCGGACGGTAAGGACTGGGCATGCGGCTTTAGTTGGTGGAGGATCGGGGCCCGAAAGGTCGTCGGGATGCATGTCAGGCGGCCGATGCCTCGGCCGACACCGGTCGTCTTGATTAGCGAGAGGGCTCGATGTCTCCACGCATCGCTCTTCACTTCCACCCGGGGTGGGGCTTCAAAGAAGCCACGGTGATCGACGCGCTCGCGGATGGAGGCGTCTATCTCAGCCAATGGGTGACACGAACGTCGAACGGCGGTCTGACAGCGCATCTGGGCGGAGATCGCTGGCGATGGGAGAGCCGAATGTTCGAGGGTCGCTACGACAACTCAGCGGCCGATGATCGTCCGCTCTACGGCGCATGGAACCGCCGCGCTGACCCCTATGGCGCTGCTCCGCGCTTCGGATCGGCCTATCTCCGGATCCGCGCTGACGTTGTCGAGCGCTCGACCTTCTGTTGGCCCGACAGCGTCTTCGCGCCCACGGCCGTCGGGGGGGCCGAAAGGCTGGACGAGTTCTGCCGTCTCGCCGACGCGGGGCTGCTCGACAACTCTCTCCTGCCTGAGTCCGCGGCTGACCTCTCCTTGGACGATCCGCTCAACGACTACGTCGAGGCTCATGTTCACGGTGGTCTGGTCATCGCCCGAGACGTTGAGGCGCTGGTGCTGGACCCAACCGACCGTGCGGTTCATGCACATGCGCTCGGTCGTCTGGGGTGCCCGGTCGAAGTGCATCCGGGGTATCGGGTAAGCGCCGACGTTATCGACCCTGCGTATCGCAGTCACGTACCCGTGGAACTCGCCCGAAGACTCGGTGGAGATGTCGATCCTGCACGGCTCGCAGCCGCATCGCGGACCGGCGACCACGATCCGCAGGCCGTCAAGTGGCTATGGCATTGCCTCGCACGGTTCGGGCGACAGGATGGCGCCAAGTCAGAGGTGCGGTAGGCATCGGAGTCCCGGTTTCAGGCGGGCCGCGACGTGCAAAGGGAGACGGCTCCACCCCCGACGCCTGGGTGCGCCCGACGCTAACGCAGATCCGTCCGCCCATCGGCATGATCGACCGCACGGGTCGCGGCAGATCCGGACGTTTGCTTCAGCCAGACGCCACCGCTCGTGCGCAACGGAAACGGGTCGCGACGGAGTGCCCGCTAATGATCACCTAGTCACCCGCACTCCTCACTCGGCAAGGCAGTGAGGACACGTCGGACAACCTGCGCGATGTCCACAACAGAGAGAGCCAGATGAACGACGACAACTACGGGGCACTTCCCGACGTGTACGAATGGCTGATCCCCGACGCCAAACTGACTCCTCAAGGCGCAGTCGCGGCAGTCGAAGACTTTGTGCACGCCCTCCCCGTCAACACACGCGTCCTCGACTGCGCATGCGGGACCGGACAACTTGCCGTCGGGCTCGCCGACCTCGGCATGAACGTCGTCGCAGCAGACGCCAGCCCGGGGATGATCCGCAGAACGCAAGAACTCGCTGCCGAACATGGCGTCTCGATGCAGACCCTTCACGCCCGCTGGGACGAGTTGCCCGACCACCTCGATG
Organism: uncultured Actinomycetota bacterium; assembly: GCA_963827195.1. Classification (GTDB taxonomy): domain Bacteria; phylum Actinomycetota; class Actinomycetes; order Propionibacteriales; family Nocardioidaceae; genus Nocardioides. The sequence continues at coordinate 12,683 of CAWGZT010000006.1, read as the reverse complement.
CCTCATCGTTCGACATGATCTTCTGTGTGGGCAACTCCCTCGGACACGCCGAAGGTGCCTCGGGACGCTCAGCCGCACTCGCCGCGATGGCGCGGCTCTTGAAGCCGGGCGGACGCCTTGTGCTCACCTCACGTGACTGGGAGCACGTGCGTGCCAGCGGATCACGCTTCGACATCAGCGACCGACTCATTCGCCGACAGGGGCGCGACGCATTGCTCATGTACCGATGGGAGATCGAACAGCAGTGGGAGCAGGAGCACCACTTGGAAATCACGGTCGCGCAACTCGAATCAGACGGGAACGTCCGAACTCGCTCAGAGCGCCTGTCCATCTGGCCGTTCCGATACGAGGAACTCGTGGAGCAACTCCGCAGGGTCGACCTCAAGGTGGAGGCCACTATCCCTACTGCCAACTTCGACGGCTACACGCTGGTCGCGGGCAAGTAACTGATTGCAGCAGTGCATGTTCGTACGGGCCTGTCGCGTGGCCACATCCGCTCATCGGCACGTGGGTGCGCCCGGATAGCGCCGGCATGTGCGTGCGCTATGGCAGTGGCAGCCGACGCCAGACGATCGCGGCGTTGGGTGACTCGCCCGAGGGAGCGGGGTCCGTCCGGATTACCGCAAACCCCTCGCGGTCATAGAACTTGGCCGCGCCAACGTTGCCGGCGAAGTGTTCAACGTCGACGTGATCCACCCCGTCCGGGAGCAGGGCGACCGCGTGACGGAGGAGCTCAACGCCCAGGGAACGCCCCCGGTACTCCGGTGCGAGGTACAACTTCCAGATCACCTGGTCGTGCGCTAATTCACCGGTCTGGCACACCCCCACAACGTTGCCATCCGCGGTGCTGGCGACGTGGAGGCGGCCGGCTTGAACGGCGGGTGACAGGCGTTCTCGTGTCCACCACGCCAACTGCTCGTGAGCGGCTCTCTCACCGAGGATCGGCGTGTAGTACTGCGGAACCACCGCTGAACCGAACGCGACGGTCCCGTCAAGGTCGTCAGTAGTAGCCGTCCGAATGGTCACTCCCATGTCTGTACATCCTAGGAAGCCCTCTCATCGGCAGAGTCGGTCGTTTCGACGGGCCCCGCGACGCTCGACCAACACGCGTGTCTGTTGCAGATTCGTGCGGCTCGGGTCAGGCGAACCTGCGAACGCGGCCCCGTTTGCAAGATTTGCAGATTGGATCGGTCCATCGCAGATTCGCCGATCGTCGGCAGTGGCAGCACATCAGTGGGCCATGTCGACGAAGCGCGAGTAGTGCCCCTGGAAGGCCACGGTGATGTCGCGCGTCGCGCCGTTGCGGTGCTTGGCGACGATCAGGTCGGCCTCGCCGGGGCGGGTCGACTCCTTCTCGTAGGCGTCGTCGCGGTGCAGCAGGACGACCATGTCGGCGTCCTGCTCGATGGAGCCCGACTCACGCAGGTCGCTCATCATGGGGCGCTTGTCCGCGCGCTGCTCCGGCCCTCGGTTGAGCTGGGAGAGCGCGATGATCGGGACACCGAGCTCCTTGGCGAGCAGCTTGATCTGCCGGGAGAACTCCGAGACCTCGAGCTGACGTGACTCGACCTTGCGGCCGGACGTCATGAGCTGGAGGTAGTCGATGACGATCAGGCGCAGGTCGTGGCGCTGGCGCAGTCGGCGGGCCTTCGCCCGGATCTCCATCATCGTCATGTTGGGCGAGTCGTCGATGAACATCGGGGCCGAGGACACCTTGCCCATGTGGCGGGCCAGCTTGTCCCAGTCGGAGGAGTCCATCTTGCCGTTGCGGATGTGGTTGAGCGGCACCTTCGCCTCGGCCGACAGCAGACGCATCGTGATCTCCGAGCGCGTCATCTCGAGGCTGAAGAAGACACTGGCCAGGTTGTTGTGGATGGAGGCCGCACGGCAGAAGTCGAGGGCCAACGTCGACTTCCCCATCGCGGGTCGGGCCGCGACGATGATCATCTGACCGGCGTGCAGGCCGTTGGTCAGGTCGTCGAAGTCGGCGAAGCCGGTGGGCACACCGTAGATGCCGCCCTCACGGTTCTCGATGGCCTCGATCTCGTCGAGGACGCCGTCCATGATGTCGGAGAGCGGGGCGTAGTCCTCGCTGGAGCGTCGGTCGGTGATCGAGTAGACCTCGGCCTGGGCGCGGTCGACGATCTCGTCGACCTGCCCCTCACCGGCATAGCCGTACTGCGCGATCTTGACGCCGGCGTCGACGAGGCGGCGCAAGATGGCCTTCTCGCGGACGATCTCGGCGTAGAAGGAGGCGTTGGCGGCGATGGGGACGTTGGCGGCCAGGGTGTGCAGGTAGGGCGCACCGCCGATCCTGGCCAGCTCACCGCGACGCTGCAGCTCGGCGGCGACGGTGACCATGTCGACGGGCTCGCCGCGACCGAAGAGGTCGATGACCGCGTCGTGGATCGTCTCGTGGGAGGGGCGGTAGAAGTCGGTGCCGCGCAACGCCTCGGAGACGTCGGCGATGGCGTCCTTGGAGATGAGCATCGAGCCGAGCACGGACTGCTCGGCCGCCATGTCCTGCGGCGGGGTCCGGTCACCGGGACGGCTGGGTCGCTCACCGGGGGCGTAGGCGACCGGGCCGTCGCCCCACTCCTCGAACGGAGGCTCGGGCATCCCCCGGGTGTCGGAGTCGGTGATGCTCAACGCAGGTCCCCTCGTGCCCGGATGTCGCGTCCGGGCGGTACTGATGATCGGTGCTGGACGGTGCTGGCAGTCGGTCGGACCGGCTGACGCAGGCCACGCTAGGTGGCCGCACCGACACCGAGTCAGTGCGCGAACCTACGGGGTCGACGGGTCCGTGGATAGCGCCTTGTCCACAGGCCCTGTGGATAACTGGGTCCAGCCCGTGGACGACACGCGGGGAACTGTGCAGGGCCTGGGGAGGAGCCTGTGGACAACTGGGGATCTCGAGACCGCGAAAGGCCTCTGACCTGCAGAAACAGGTATTTCGGGCTGTGCACGAAAAGAAATACCGCCCGGGATTGGCCGATGTGTCGTCGCTCTCCCCGTGGGGGGATCCAATGTCGACATCCCGGCCCTCCGAACGGCTGTCCACAGACCGGGGGGAGTTATCCACCGGTCAATATCAGACAATGTGGTCGTGCGTCACGAACTCGACCGAGAAATCTGGCGGCTGTCTGTACCAGCGTTCCTGGCCCTGGTCGCGGAGCCGATGTTCCTGCTCAGCGATGCCGCCATCGTGGGGCGTCTGGGCACGCCCGAGCTGGCCGGCCTGGGCATCGCGGCGGTCGTCCTGCAGACCGCCGTGGGCCTGTGCATCTTCCTGGCCTACGGCACCACCGCCAGCGTCGCTCGCCACCTCGGGGCCGGTCACCGCCGCGCCGCGCTGGCGCAGGGCATCGACGGGATCTGGCTCGCCGTCGCGATCGGGCTGGTCACCACGCTCGCGGGTCTGGCGCTCACCGAGCCGCTCGTCGGGTTCTTCGGGGCCGGTGAGACCGTCTCCGCGCATGCTGCGACCTACCTGCGGATCGCCTTCCTCGGCACCGTCCCGCTGCTCGTCATGCTCGCCACGACCGGTGTCCTGCGCGGCCTGCAGGACACCCGCACCCCGCTGGTCGTCGCCGTCGCCGGCAATGCGCTCAACATCGTCCTCAACGTCGTGCTGGTCTACGGGGTGGGGCCCTGGGACGGCCTCGGGCTCGCCGGCTCCGCGCTCGGGTCGGTCCTCGCCCAGGTCGCGAGCGCGGCCGCCCTGCTCACCGTGGTCACCCGGGCCGCGCGGGCCGAGGGCGCCTCGCTGCGCCCCGACCTGCCCGGCGTCCGTGCCGCGGCCCGGGCCGCCGTCGCCCTCGTGGTGCGCACCCTGACCCTGCGCGCCGCGCTGCTCGTCACGACGTACGCCGTGACCCAGGGCGCTGCCTCGACGGGGGCACCCGAGGACGTGACGCGCGACCTGGCCACCCACCAGCTCGCGCTGACGCTGTGGACCTTCCTCGCCTTCACGCTCGACGCGATCGCGATCGCCGCGCAGGCCATCACCGGGCGCTACCTCGGCGCAGGCGACGTCGCGGGCACCCGAGCGGTGACCCGCCGGATGGTGCGGTGGGGAGCGCTCAGCGGGGTGGTCACCGGGCTCGCGCTCGCCGCCCTCAGCCCCCTGCTCGGCCCGCTCTTCAGCAACGACGCCGAGGTCCAGCGGCTGCTCGTGCCGGTGCTGCTCGTCGCAGCGCTCGCCCAGCCCGTGGCCGGGGTCGTCTTCGTGCTCGACGGCGTGCTCATCGGCGCGGGCGACGGCTCCTACCTCGCCTGGGGCGGGCTCGTCACGCTGGTCGCCTACGCGCCGCTCGTCCTGGTCGCCGCCCACCTCGGTGCCGGCCTCGTGGTCGTCTGGGCGGTCTTCGGCTCCGTCTTCATGGGCGCGCGGCTGGTCGTCCTCGGGGTGCGGGCCGGCGGGGACCGCTGGCTGGTGACCGGCGCCCCTACAGTGGCGCCATGAAGCCCTTGCAGTCGGCCGCGATGGGCTTCATCTTCATCGCGCTCTACGCCCTCTTCAGCGGCTACGACGCCTACGCCGACCCGGTCGGCTGGGTGCTGGTGCTGCTCGGCGTACGCCGCCTGCCCCCCAGCACCCCGCTGCGCTTCGCCACCCTGTACGCCGGGTGCCTGGCGCTGGCGGTCTCCGTGCCGCTGTGGTTCAAGGCGCCCCGGGCGGCCCTCGCCGACCTCGACCCGTCGCTCGCCTGGGCCGCCGACCTGCCGGCGTTCGTGTGTGCCGCCCTGCTCTGCCACGGCCTGGCCCAGGCGGCGACCGAGGCCGGCGACCTCCGCCCCGCCCGGTGGCTGAGGACGGTGCGGACCGTCCTGGTCATCGTCGCCGCCGTCCCGGTCCTCGTCTTCGCGGCCGGCCTCGAGCAGCTCGCCGCGCCCGCGGCCGCCGCGGCGCAGTTCTCCTACCTGGCCCTCATCTGGCTGCTCTTCAGCGCCTCCGGGCGCGCGTGGGGCGGGGCCCCGATCCTGGAATCGGCCACGCCGCCGCCAACTCCTTCGTAGCCTGGACCCACCGACGGCGTTGTACCCCCACCGCACGCGTCCCGTTCCAGGAGATCCCCATGTCGAAGCCCGTCCCTTCACGTCGCCGCGCCGCCGCGCTCGCCACCGGGATCCTCGTCGCCGGGTTGATGCCTGCGCTGACCCTCGCCGCCCCCGCCGGCGCCGCGGAGAGCTGCACCCTGGAGCAGAACGGGTCACCGCTGCCCTTCCCCGCGCCGCCGTCGCCGGTCTGTGACGACGTGACGCCGCCGGACACCCAGATCACCAAGACCGCCCCGGTGCCCAACAAGAACGACTACCTCAAGAACGACTCGGTCACCTACACCTTCCAGGCCGTCGTGAGCGACGGCGACCCGGGTCCCTGGTCCTTCATGTGCCGTCTCGACGGGGCCACCGCCGGCAAGTGGGAGTCCTGCGGCGCGAAGGACCCCCAGGCCACCGAGACCCCGCAGAGCATCACCTACTCCAAGCTCCCCGACCTCAAGGGCAGCGGCTACACCTTCAAGGTCTACGCCGTCGACGCCCGGGACGCGGCCAACAGCTGGACCGACGGCTCGCTCTTCGGCGCCAAGACCGAGGACCCGGCCATGCCGGACGACGACAGCGCCTCACCCGCCTCGGCCGGCTTCAAGGTCGACACCGCCCTGCCGTCGACCTTCGTCTTCGGCCAGCCCGCCACCTACGACCCGATCCGCCCCGAGTTCCCGATGGTCACCTCGCGCAACATCCAGGTGCGACTGACCTCGAGCGAGAGCAAGTCGGGCGAGGGGGCGACCTACGAGTGCACCCTCAACGGCGCCGACGTCGCCTGCCAGGAGGGCTTCACCAAGCTGCGCAAGCTCACCCCCGGCAACAAGACCTTCCTGGCCACCGCGACCGACCTGGCCGGCAACACCGCCAGCAAGCCCGCCAAGCTCGTCTTCGCGGTCCCGCGCAACCTCAAGGCCGCCAAGAACAGCGGCTGGCGGCGCGTGCGCGAGGGCGGTTACTTCGCCGCGGACTACCTCGAGGCCCGCCGCGTCGGCGCCACCATCCGCACCAACCCGGTCCAGGTCCGCGAGCTGCGTCTGATCGCCCCCGCCGGCCCCAACCTGGGCGCGATCGACCTGCAGATCGGCAACGGCCAGCGCCGCGTCATCCGGCTCTCCGCCCCCACCTACACCCGCTCCAAGGTCTACGTCATCCGCGACGAGTTCAGCCCGCTCGCCAGCGGCAAGATCACCATCCGCGTCCGCTCGCTGGGTGCCAACAAGGTGGCCCGCATCGACGCGCTCCTGATCCAGCCCGTGGGCGGTCGCTAACCCCGGCTCCCCGACGGCGCGCACCTGGTCGAGCCCGCACGCGGTCGCCGGGCCCGACGCCCCACGCCCGACGACGCCCGACGGCGTACGGCGGCACGGTGGGCACGGTCGGCTCCGGCTCGGTGTACGAAACTGTCGCTTGGAGTACGAAGGTTCATCGTCCAACCGACAGTTTCACCGGCCGGCCGGTGAAACTGTCCCCCCGGCCGGCCCGCACGCGCCCCCCACAACAACAACGGGGCCGCCCTTCCGTGAGGAAGAACGGCCCCGTCGAGGTCGTGCGTGGTGCGGAAGGTCAGGCCGGGATGACGTTGAGGGCCACCTTGGCGGACACCTCGTCGTGCAGCTTGACCGAGACCTCGTGGCTGCCCAACGCCTTGATGGGGTTGGTCACCACGATCGTGCGCTTGTCGACAGCCTCGCCGGAGACGGCTGCGATCGAGTCCGCGATGTCGGCGACGGTGACGGCGCCGAACAGGCGGCCACCCTCTCCGGCACGGACCTTGACGTCGACCGGAGCGGACTCCAGCTTGGTCTTGATCTCCGCGGCGTGGTCGTGGTCGCGGACCGAGCGCGAGGAGCGGGCGGCCTTGATCGAGGCGACCTGCTTCTCACCGCCTCGGGTCCAACGGATCGCGACGTTGCGCGGGATGAGGTAGTTGCGGCCGTAGCCGTCCTTGACCTCGACGATGTCGCCGGGGGCACCGAGACCGGTGACCTCCTGCGTCAGGATGAGCTTCATGGTTGTCTCCTCGCCCTATCGACCGGTGGACGTGTAGGGCAGCAGGGCAACCTCACGCGCGTTCTTGACGGCGATGGCGACGTCACGCTGGTGCTGGACGCAGTTGCCGGTGACCCGACGCGCACGGATCTTGCCGCGGTCGGAGATGAACTTGCGGAGCAGGGCGGTGTCCTTGTAGTCGACACCGGTCGCCTTCTCCTTGCAGAACTGGCAAACCTTCTTCTTGGGCTTGCGAATCACTGCCTTGGCCATTGTGGTGCTTCCTCTCTAGAAGCCCGGCCCAGCCACACGTGCGTGGCGACGCCGGAATGGTTCGGGTTGATTGCGATGGGGTGGTGCGGTGGATCAGAAGGGAGGCTCTTCGGAGCCCACGCCGGGTGCTCCCCACGGGTCGGCCGCCGGAGCGCCGCCCGAGGGACCGCCGGCAGCAGGACGCGCGGCCGGGGTGGCCCACGGGTCGTCGCCGCCGGAGGACTGCTGTCCGCCGCCGGAGGGCTGGCCGCCGCCGTAGCCGCCACCACCCCCACCGGAGCGGGAGGCGCGGGTGACCTTCGCCGTGGCGTACTTCAGCGAGGGGCCGACTTCCTCGACCTCGATCTCCATGACGGTGCGCTTCTCGCCCTCACGGGTCTCGTACTGGCGCGACTTGAGCCGCCCCTGCACGACGACGCGCATGCCCTTCTGGAGCGACTCGGCGACGTTCTCCGCCGCCTGGCGCCACACAGCACACGAGAGGAAGAGGGCGTCGCCGTCCTTCCACTCGTTGGTCTGCTTGTCGAAGGTGCGCGGCGTCGACGCGATCCGGAAGTTGGCGACCGCAGCACCCGAGGGGGTGAAGCGGAGCTCCGGGTCGTCGACGAGGTTGCCGACCACGGTGATGATGGTCTCGCCTGCCATGTCAGGTCTCCCTAGTTGATCCGTTGTGTGGTTCCCGGTCGGTGTCCAGGCTCATCCAAGCCCTGAGCGCCGACATAGGAAAGAGGCCGTCCACAAGTGGACGACGGCTCACGTGAGCGAACGAGCGCCCGGCCGGATCACCTTGGTGCGCAAGATGGCCTCGTTGAGCGTGAGCTGGCGGTCGAATTCCTTGACCGTGGCCGGCTCGGCGCTCAGGCGGATGACGGCGTAGATGCCTTCCGCGTTCTTCTTGACCTCGTAGGCGAGGCGACGGCGGCCCCAGACATCGACGTTGTCGACGGTGCCGCCATCGTTGCGGATGACGTTGAGGTACTTGTCGAGCGAGTCCTGAACGGTTCGCTCCTCGATGCTGGGATCGAGGATGACCATGACTTCATAGTTGCGCAAAGCGGTGCTACCTCCTTTGGACTTGGCGGCCACGGTCTCTCCGTGGCAGGAGGGCCTTGCAGTTCATCTCGTGCCGGTGACCCGTCGGTGGGGCGTCACGAAGACAGGCAAGGTTAACAGCGCGCGGAGACCCTGTGGAAATCGCGGCCCACGGACGGACAGGAAGTGCCTATCGTCCTCCCATGTACGACGTGTGCGCACCGCTCGCGGGTCGCTTCCGGCTGCTCGACGAGATCGGCGCGGGCGCGACGGGGGCGGTGTGGCGGGCCCGGGACGTGCGCGACGGGCGCCTGGTCGCGGTCAAGGTGCTCGGCCGCCACGACGACATCGTGCTGCAGCGCTTCGTGCGCGAGCAGGCGGTGCGGGTGCAGCACCCCCACGTCGTCGCGCCCACGGGCTGGGCGGCGGTCGACGACCGGGTGCTGCTCACGATGGACGTCGTGGCCGGCGGCTCGCTCGCGGGGCTCCTCCTCGAGCACCCCCGGCTGCCCGAGGGGGTGGTCGCCGAGCTGCTGGACCAGCTGCTGCGGGCCCTCGACGCGGTCCACACGGCCGGCGTCGTGCACCGCGACGTGAAGCCGGCCAACCTGCTCCTCGAGCCGACCGGCGCCGCCACCCCCCACCTGCGCCTGGCCGACTTCGGTGTGGCCGGGGTGCTCGGCGAGAGTCGCCTGACGGGCGCCGGGCCCGTCGGCACGCTCGGCTACGCCGCCCCTGAGCAGGAGCGCGGCGCACGACCCGACCCGCGACAGGACCTCTACGCCGTCGGCGTGCTCGGGCGTCGGCTCCTCACCGGCCACGAGCCCGCGCTGCCGGCTGCGCTCCTGGTGCGCCCGCACGGCACGCTCGGTCCGCTGCTCGACGCGCTCGCCGACCCCGACCCGGCCCTGCGCCCGGCCAGCGCGGCCGCGGCGCTGACCACGTTGCGCCGGCTGGCCGTGCCCCCACCGGACGCGTGGCCGCACGTGCCCGACCGGCTGGGCCCCTGCCCCGCCCCCGCCTCCGCGCGCGCCGCTGCCGCGCGTCGTGTCCTGCGGCTGGTGGTGCTGGCCTGCCTGGGCGTCGCGGTCGCGGTCGCCCTCGGCGCCCTCAGCGTCCTCGCGGTCCGGGTCACGACCTGACGAGCCCCGCCTGCTACTGGAAGGCGAGCGGGTTCTCGACGACCTCCTCGCCGTCCACGCCGACGACGAAGACGCCGTTCATCCCGGGCTCGCCCGCGGGCACCTCGAAGGGCACGTAGGTGCACACCGCGTCGGGCCCGAACTCCCAGGTGTCCTGGAGGGAGCCGAGCTGGCTCCCGCCGTCGAGGGGGTAGAGGGCGACCCCGACCGGGGTGCCGTCGGCGAGACCCGAGACGACGTACTCCGCATAGACCGTCTCGCCGGGGGTCACGCTCATGATCTGGGGCTGGTCGGAGCTGCTCTCGCCGTCGCAGTCACCCTGCTCGCCGTCGCGCACCCAGCCGGCGGCCTCGAAGTCGGCGTCCACGGGCGCGTCCTCGACGACGGGGAGGTCGTCGACGTAGGGCGAGACGTAGGCCGGGTCGCCACCCTCCTCGGCGATCCGCAGGACCTCGGCGGCCAGGTCGACGGGGCGGATCAGGGCCGAGCCCTGGGTGATCGCACCCGCGTCGGAGGAGCCGGCGGTGATGACGGCGGTGTTGATGCCGATCAGCTGGCCCTCGTCGTTGATCGAGGGACCGCCGGAGTTGCCGGAGCCGAGCCGCACGTCGCTGTCGATCAGGCCGCGCTCGGTGCCGACCACCTCGTCGGCCTGGAAGGTCGACACGACGCCCCGGGTGACGGTCAGCGGCCGGTCCAGCGACGCGGTGACGTTGCCGATCGAGGGGTAGCCGAGCGCGGTGATCTCGTCGCCGGTGCGCAGGTCGGCGCTGTTGCCGATCGGCAGGGGGGCGGGCAGGTCCATCGCCCCGTCCTCGATCGGGTTGCCGTCCGCGTCGGCCACGATCTGGAGCACCGAGAGGTCGAGGTAGCCGTCGGACACGATCGGCTCGGCGCGGAAGGCCGCGGTGGCCGGCTTGTCGTCCTCGGGCGAGGTGAGCGAGACCAGCAGGTAGTCGGGATCCGGCGTGTCGCTGGCGCCCTGCCCGGGAGCCGACGGCGCCGCCACGTGCGCGTTGGTGAGGATCAGCCCGTCGGCGCTGATGATGCTCCCCGACCCGGAGTGCGTGGGCCGGCCCGAGTCGTCGACGGCGATCAGGAACACCGCGGCCGCCTTCGCCCGGGCCAGGTCGGCGTCGCTCAGCCCGCCCTGGGTCGCGACCGGCGCTCGGTCGTCGTCGCCGCCCAGCACGACCGCGGCGGTGAGACCCCCGCCCAGCAGCACCAGCGCCGCCACCGAGGCCCCGACGATCGTGAGCGTCCGACGCCGCTTCTTCTTGACGATGGCGGCCGCCGCCTGACCGGCCGCCACGACCGGGATGACCTCGACCTCGAGACCGGCGGTCGGGTGCCCGAGGAGGACCTCGACGGGCTCGGTGATCTTGAACGTCGTGACCCGCTCGCCGTCGACGTAGGAGCCGCTCGTCGAGCGGTCGACCCACCACCAGCCGTCGGGCCGCGGCTCGACGACCGCGTGCAGCCGGGAGACGGCCGCATCATCGGCCACGACCTCGAAGCTGGGGTCCCGACCGATCCGCACGAGCGTCTGGGTGCCGAAGCGCAGGTCCCCGCCGTCGCGGCGACGCACCAGGAGACCGGCCCCGCCACCGGGCCCGCCTCCCGGTCCGCGATGGGCCGCGCCGGGCCCGCCCACGACCGTCTGCGCCAGCATCGGCGGGGGCTGGTAGGCCGGCGGGCCGGCGTACGGCCGCGCGCCGGCAGGTGCGGGAGGCCCTGGAGGTGCCGGAGGGCCTGGGACGTAGGGCGGCGGCCCGGCGTGGGGCACGGCGTTCGGCCCGGCGTTCGGTGGGGCGTACGCCGACCCCGGGGCCGCCGGCCTCGTGCCGGGGGCCGGGGGCGGAGGTGGCGAGGCCGCAGGAGCCGGAGCGGGAGCGCCAACGGTCACGGTGAGGGCGAGCCCCCCACCCTGGGCACCGAAGCTGACGACGGTGGTGCCGGTGAGCGCGGCGCGGACCACCCGCTGACCGTTGACCCAGGTGCCGTGCGAGCTGCCGACGTCGACGACCTCCCAGCCGGTCCCGGCGGCGCGGATCTCGGCGTGCTGGCGCGAGACGGTGGGGTCCTCGGCCACGATGTCGCAGGCGGCCTCGCGGCCGACCCGGAAGACGCGTGGAGCATCGGCGCTCCAGGTCCGGTCGGAGGACCGGATGCTGATGGTGCTCAAGGCGACCTCCTCGTGCGTGACGAGGGCGAGCCTAGGCGCAACCGCGGCGCCGGGCGACGACCCGGGCTGGTCCGGCTGGCGGGTCGCGGCCGGCGGGTCGTGTGCCGCACCCGGCGCTCCAGCGCGTCCCCCGGCACACGACTCCCCCCGAGGCCGCCCGATCCCCTCCTTACGATGGCCCCATGACCGCCCCCCTCGCCATCGGTGCCCACGTCGACCAGACCGACCCGATCGCCGAGGCTCGGGCGCGGCAGGCGCCGCTGGTGCAGTTCTTCCTCGGCGACCCGCAGGGCTACAAGGGCCCGGAGTTCGCCTACGCCGGTGGCGCCGAGGGGCTCAGGGCCGACGCGGAGGCGGCGGGGGTCGACCTCTACGTGCACGCGCCCTACATCATCAACGTCGCCACGACGAACAACCGGATCCGGATCCCGAGCCGCAAGCTGCTCCAGCAGCACGTCGACGCCGCGGCCTCGATCGGCGCCAAGGGACTCATCGTCCACGGCGGCCACGTCAACAAGGCCGACGACCCGGCCGTGGGCTTCGACAACTGGCGCAAGGCCGTCGAGGCCACCGACCTCAAGGTGCCGCTGCTCATCGAGAACACCGCCGGCGGCGACAACGCGATGACCCGTCACCTCGACCGCTTGGCCCAGGTCTGGGAGGCGATCTCGGGCACCGAGCAGGCCGACCGGGTCGGCTTCTGCCTCGACACCTGTCACGCCCACGCCGGGGGCAACCCGCTGGAGACCGTGGTCTCCGACGTGCTCGCCATCACCGGACGCATCGACCTGGTGCACTGCAACGACAGCCGGGACCAGTTCGACTCCGGCGCCGACCGGCACGCCAACTTCGGTGCCGGCACCATCGACCCCGAGCAGCTCGCCGCCATCGTCCGCGACGCCGGCGCCCCGGTCATCTGCGAGACCCCCGGCCCCGTCGACGCCCACGTCGCCGACTTCGCGTGGCTGCGCGAGCGGGTCTGACGACGCTCACCCCGTCAGCCCACCCCC
>CAWGZT010000005.1:0-265390 GCA_963827195.1 uncultured Actinomycetota bacterium | reverse complement strand
CGAACTCAGAGGTCTCCTTAGACCTGTGACCCCCCATTTCGGGGGTGACAGGCCCCTCAACCTGGGTGATCCTGGGGTAAGAGGGGGAGTCATGGCAGGGCACAGAACAGGGCACGGAGAAGGGCACAGAGCAGGGTCGGAAGGAGCACTCGGCGCCAAGGTCACGAAGGTGATGATCGTCGATGATCACCGCACCTTCACCGACCTCGTGGTCCTCGCACTCGAGGACGTCGCCGACCTCGCCTGCGTCGGGGCCGCCCACGACGGGCCCCAGGCACTGCGGCTGGCGGCCGCGACCAGGCCCGACGTGGTGATCATGGACGTCGAGCTCCGCGACGAGGACGGTCTCGACCTTGCCGCGGAGATGGTGCGGGCTCGACCCGAGCTGCGGATCGTGGTGCTCACCGCCCACAGCGAGGACGTGCGCCTGGTGCGGCGGGCTGCCGCCTCGGGGGCGTGTGCCCTGCTGCCCAAGGACGGATCGCTCCCCGAGCTGCTGCACCACCTGCGCAACGCGCGCCCCGGCGGCCTGGTCGTGCAGACCGCGATGCTCCAGAGCATGGTCGCCAGAGGCGCAGCGTCGGCGGTCGCTCCCGACACCGGCCACGTCCCGTTCCCGGCGTTGACCGGCCGGGAGAAGCTCGTGCTCGAGCTCCTGGCCTCGGGCCACGACGTCCGGCGCATCGCCAAGGACCTCCACATCTCGATCCACACGTGTCGTGGCTACGTGAAGTCGTTGCTCGCCAAGCTCGGCGCGCACTCGCAGCTCGAGGCGGTCGTCATCGCGACGACGCACGGTCTGGTCGATGGCCCCAGACCGCGCTGAGCGACACCCCTCCTCCGACGAGCGACCCACCGGGCTGCTCGGCTCGCCGGTCGCCTGGTTCGTGATGTGCAGCATGAGCTTCATGCTGGTCCTCATCCTGGGGACCGTCCTCCTCGCCGACCGGATCGCCCAGCGAGGGGCGCTGGACCAGGCCAGGGACCACGTGGTCGGGCTGGGCGCCGGCATCGCGGGGCCGCTGGTCGACGGGTCCGTCCGCGCGGGCGAGTTCGCCGCGGTGGCGCGGCTGGACCGGGAGCTGGGGCGGGAGCTGGCAGCGAGCGACCTGCGGCACCTGACGCTCTGGGACGCCACGGGACGGGTGCTGTGGTCCGACGACCGCGAGCTGATGGGGCAACGCCTCACGCTGCCCGGGGACGTCGAGCGGCTGATGGGCACCGACGAGGTCACCTCGCGGGTCTCGGACCTCTCGCGCGTCGACGACACGGGCGAGCGTGCCGGCGAGCAGGCCATCGAGGTCTTCGTTGGTGCTGTCGATGACGACGGTCGCCCCTTCGTGATCGAGGCCGAGCTGCGGTCCGGGCAGATGCAGCGCCTCGAGGGTCAGATCACCTCCGTGTTCATCCCACTCGTCGTGGGCGTCCTCCTGCTCTTCCAGGTCGTCACGGTCCCACTGGCGATCCTCCTGACCAGACGGGTCCGCCGGGCCCAGCGCCGGTCGTCCAACATGACCAGACACGCCCTGCGTGCGTCCGACCTCGAGCGGCGCCGGATCGCGGAGAACCTCCACGACGGGGTGGTCCAGGACCTCGCGGGCCTCAGCTATGCCATGCCGCGACTCGTGCGCGAGCTCCGCGTGGGCGGCGACCTCGCGGAGGCCTGCTCGAGGCTGGAGGTGGCCGCGGCGCTGGTGCAGAAGGACGTCGGCATGCTGCGCACCCTCACCACGAGCCTCTACCCGCCCGACCTGGAGGACGCCGGGCTGCACGTGGCTCTCCAGCAGCTGGTGCACGAGGTGTCCCGGGAGGGTGACCTGCGGATCGACCTCGCGGTCGACCCCGAGCTGAGGACGACCCTCGACACCGATCGGCTGGTCTACCGCGTGGTCCGTGAGGCGCTGCGCAACGTCCTCAAGCACGCGCGGGCCCGGTCCGTGATCGTCGAGGTGGGACAGGACCCCTCGCATGCGATGGTCAGGGTCGCCGACGACGGCCGGGGGCCCGGGGACCGGTCCTTCGATCGCGGCGACGGCCACCTCGGGCTGCGGCTGCTCCGACACACCATCGAGGACGTCGGCGGCACGCTCGAGGTCGGGGAGCGGCCGCACCCGGGGGGCACGACGCTCGTGGCCAGCTTCCCCAGCGACGTGACCTCGGTGCACGCCGACGCGGGTCGCCCGCCCCAGCCCAAGGTCGACCCAACTTCCTCCCTGCATCGTCGAGGCGAGCACGCGCACGAGCGACCAGCCTCGAGGGACGGGACACCAGATGAGTCATGAGCGAGCACTGTCTCGGCGCGGTCCTGGGACCGTCGCCGCCCGGACCCCGCGACGTCGGGCCGGAGCCGTCCTGACCCTCCTGCTCCTCGTGCTCGCCCCCCTCGCGGGTGCGGGGCCGGCCGCCGCCCACACCGACCTCGTCAGCACGGCGCCGGTGGCCGACGGGCTGGTGTCGATCACGACGCCCAAGGTCGTCCTGGTCTTCGCCGACGACGTGGCCGCCGACGGGAGCCGGATCGTCGTGCGGGACCCCGACGGCACGGACGTGACACGGGGCGAGACCTCGACCATGGCCCGCGTGGTGGAGGTGGGGCTCGACCTGCGGCACCCCGGCAAGCACCTGGTCATCTACCGGGTGGTGGGCGGGGACGGGCACGTGATCAGCGGCACCTGGTCCTTCCGGGTGGCCGCGACCGGAGGCGCGGCGCCGGCGACGGGCTCGACCCTGCAGGTCGACGCGGGTCAGGACCTCAGCGCCGCCACCGACGCCCCGCCGGCTGCCGCCACCCTCGCCACCTGGCTCTGGTGGCTCCTCGGGGGGCTCTGCGCCGCGGGGGTGGTCTGGCTCGTCACCTCGGCATCGCCGGAGCAGCCCCGACGGGGGCGGGCCCAGGTCGCGCGACACCGCGGGGATCCGCACGCGGCGACCCGGACGGGCGTGCGACCGGAGTCGCGGGCGGGCACTGCGCACAAGCCCTGATGTTGTCCGCGGGCACAATCACGCGCGCGACGGCTCAGCCCGTCTCAGCGGGGGGCAGCAGTCTCCGGGCCTCGAGCGCGAGGTAGAGGTGCGTGACGTCGGTCGGGCTGCGCAGGTCGCGGTCGACGAGCTGGGTCAGCTTGCCCAGGCGGTACCTCACGGTGTTGGGGTGGCAGTGCAGGAGCCGCCCGGCCTGCGCCGCCGACCCGTCCGCGTCGTACCACGCCCGGAGCGTGCCGAGCAGCAGGCCCTGCTCGACCACGTCGAGCGCGAGGACGGGGCCCAGGACCTGGTGGGCCAGGCCCATGGCGAGCTCGGGTGCGGCGGCGACGAGCGCGGCGACCCGGGCGTCCTCGAACCGGGTGACGGTGCTGGTGCCGGGGGTCGCGGCCTCACGGGCCATGCGTGCTTCCCTGGCGGCTCCAGGGGTGTCGAGGATCGACTCGTAGACCTCGCTGACCCCCACCCGACCCAGGCCGAGCGAGGCCAGGTGGCCCAGCAGTCGCTCGAGGCGGTAGTTGCGGGTCAGCGCCACCAGGCCCAGGTCGCAGTCGGTCTCGGAGCGCCAGACCGAGCGGACGCCGAAGGAGGTCAACGTGCGCTCCGGTGACGGTGTGAGACCTTCACCCGCCATGGGAGGCGGATCGCACGAGACCACGACGAAGGTCCCGACCTGGGGCAGACGGAGTGTCTCTGCGACGTCGGAGAAGGACTGGCCCGCCGCGGTCAGGCCGCTGAAGAGCGCCACCAGGGCGGTCTCGCGCAACCGGGCGTCGCGGATCAGGTGCTCGGTCTCCACGTCGCGGTAGGCGACGGCGAGCTCCTGGGAGTAGACGTCGAGGGCGGTCCAGAGCGCGGAGGCCGAGTCGAGCAGGGCGCGGCTGACGCGCGGGTCGTCGCCGCAGCGCTTCACCAGGGAGTTCCAGATGTGCAGGGCGACCAGCCGGTAGGCGTGGAGCACGATCGCCAGTGGCACCTGCTGCTCCGCGCGGGTGCGACCGGTGCGTCGAGGAGCAGCCAACGTGTTGGTCTCGTTGCTCATCACGCTCTGCAGGAGTCCGACGATGTTGGGACGCACCGAGTCTTCGAGCTGACGCATCGTGATGACCTCGCCGTAGTAGGGCTCCTCCTGACGGATCAGGTGGGCGACCTCGAGCGAGAAGGGCTCCAGCTCGTCGAGCAGCTCCTGACACACGGCGACGATGCGAGGATCGGTCGCCTCGACAGGCGACGGACCATCTGACCTTTTTGTTCCCACGAACAAAGAATGACATGTCATGTGAGTGGCGTCACTATGGTGGCGACATGTGCTCGGGCAGCAGGGTTGAGCCTCACCACCGCGCTCCCCTCGGTGGTCAGACCGTCGACCTCTCGGCCCCGACCTACTCGGAGCCGTAGGGCTGCCCATGACACGTGGGGGAGCTGCACGAGCCGGTGACGACGGAAGGGAACTGACGATGGGCGCAACGCCGATCCTGGAGGTCCGGGATCTCGCGGTCACCTACGGCGGGGTGGTCCAGGCCCTGCGGGGCGTGGACATCACGGTCGAGGAGGGCAGCGTGGTCGCGCTGCTGGGCAGCAACGGTGCCGGCAAGACGACCCTGCTGCGCACCCTCTCGGGGACCCTCAAGCTGCACAAGGGCCGGGTCGACTCGGGGGAGGTGCGCTACCGGGGTGACAGCCTCAAGGGGCGTGACCCCGCCCGCTGCGTGGCCGACGGTCTGGTGCAGGTGCCCGAGGGGCGCCGCATCTTCACCCGCCTGACGATCGAGGAGAACCTCAAGGCCGGCAGCCTCGGTGCCCGTGACAAGTCCTCGCGCGCCCCGGCCCAGGAGCGGGTCTACGACATGTTCCCGGTGCTCGCCGACCGTCGCACCCAGCGCGCCGGCCTCCTGTCCGGTGGCGAGCAGCAGATGCTCGCGATCGGTCGTGGCCTGATGGCCGGGCCCAAGCTCCTGCTCCTCGACGAGCCCTCGCTCGGCCTGGCGCCTCGGATCATCGGACAGATCGGCGAGGTGATCCGCGAGATCAACCGGCAGGGCACCTCGGTCCTGCTCGTCGAGCAGAACGCGACGATGGCGCTGGGGGTCGCAGACACCGCCTTCGTCCTCGACGTCGGCAAGGTCTCGCTCCAGGGTCCGGCCGCCGAGCTCGCCCAGAGTGACGCGGTGCAGCGCCTCTACCTCGGGCACGGCGGCGACGAGACCGAGACCGAGACCGCGCAGGCCCTGCCCGGGACCCGCAAGACACTGGCGAGGTGGAAGGCATGAGCGCGACGACGACCCAGCTGCGTGAGGACGTCCGGCCCCTGACGGTCGACAACGTCACCGTGCGCTTCGGTGCGCTGCAGGCCCTCTCCGAGGTCTCCTTCACCGTCGAGCCGGGTGCGGTCCATGCGGTCATCGGCCCCAACGGCGCCGGCAAGTCGACGATGTTCAACGTCCTCTCGGGCGTCTACGAGGTGAGCGAGGGCGAGGTTCGCTTCGGGGACGAGCTCCTCACGGGCCGCCGACCCCACCAGATCGCTCGACTCGGCGTCGCCCGTGCCTTCCAGAACATCGCCCTCTCCGGCTCCCAGAGCGTCGTGGAGAACCTGATGCTGGGACGTCACCGGCTCACCTCCACCGGTTTCCTCGCGGCCGGTCTGCGGCTGCCGAAGGCCCGTGCCGAGGAGAAGCGCCACACCGCCCGGGTCTGCGAGATCGCCGAGTTCCTCGAGCTCGGCGACAAGCTGCACGTGCCGGTGGGGGTGTTGTCCTACGGCGACCAGAAGCGGGTCGAGGTCGCCCGCGCGCTCTCGACCGAGCCACGGCTGCTGCTCCTCGACGAGCCGGTCGCCGGCATGAACGCCGAGGAGACCGCCCGCATGGCCCAGTCGGTGCTGGAGATCCGCGACGCGCTGGGCATCACCGTCATCCTCGTCGAGCACGACATGGGGATGGTCATGGGCATCGCCGACCGGGTGACGGTGCTCGACTTCGGCAAGCGCATCGCCGACGGCACACCCGACGAGGTGCAGGCCGACCCCGAGGTCATCCGGGCCTACCTGGGCTCGGGCGACGACACCGATCCGGCGGCAGCCGCCGCCCACGGCAAGGACGAGGAGGCAACACCATGAACCAGTTCTTGTCCCTGCTCCTCAACGGGCTCTCGCTGGGCGCGATCTACGCGCTCATCGCGCTGGGCTTCGTGATCATCTTCAAGGCCAGCGAGGTCGTCACCTTCATGCAGGGCTCGCTCCTGCTGCTGGGCGCCTACCTGGTCGCCCGGCTCAACGACTCGATCGGTTTCTGGCCGGCGCTGGCCGTCGGCATCCTCGGCACCGCGGGTGCGGCCGTGCTGGTCGAGCGGTTGCTGATCAGCAGGCTGCGCGGTGCGCCCGTGATCAGCCTCGCGATCCTCACGATCGGCGTCGACCTGATCATCCTCACCGAGATCACCCGCCGCATCGGCTCCGACATCCTCAGCGTCGGCCACCCCTGGGGCGGTGACGCCGTCTCGATCGGTGGCGTCGGCCTCACCACCAACCGGGCGCTGGCGATCGTCGTCGCCGGGGTCCTGATCGGTGCCTTCTTCATCGCCTTCAAGTACTCCAGCTGGGGCGTCGCCATGCGGGCCGCTGCGGAGGACGGCGAAGCCGCCGCCCTCATGGGGATCCGGCTCGGCTGGGTCTCGATGGTCGCCTGGTTGGTGGCCGGCGTGCTGGCCGCGGTCGCCGGGCTCTTCGCGACCGGCTCACCGACCCCGGGCGTGACCCCTGCCATCTGGGCGGTCGCGCTGGCAGCCCTCCCGGCCGCCATCCTCGGCGGGCTCGACTCCACCGGCGGCGCCCTCGTGGGTGGACTGATCATCGGGGTCGCCACGGCCATGGCAGCCGGCTACCAGGACCAGATCGCCTTCCTCGGCCGTGGCTTCGGCGAGGTCGTGCCCTACGTCGTGATGGTCGCCGTCCTGCTCGTGAGACCCTCCGGCCTCTTCGGAACCAGGGATGTGACCCGTGTCTGACACCGTCGCTCGTCAAGCGAGCCCGGCCAAGAGCCGTCAGCTGCCCGCCACGGGCAAGATCATCAAGATCGTCGCCTTCCTGGCGCTGCTCGTGGTGCTGCTCGCCCTGCCCCTCTACGTGGAGGAGTTCTGGCTGCGCACCGGCTTCGCGGTCTTCGCCGCTGTCATCGGCGCCGTGGGCCTCAACCTGCTGGTCGGCACGACCGGACAGCTCTCCCTGGCGCACGCGTTCTTCCTGGCGGTGGGCGCCCTCACCTACGTCTACGTCTCCGGTGAGCCCGGCGGTTCCGCGACGGAGTACGGCGGCTTCGGGCTGCCCCCGATCCTCGGCATGATCGCCGGGGTCCTGATGGCCGGCCTGGCCGGCATCCTCTTCAGCCCGATCGCCGCCCGGCTGCGGGGCATCTACCTCGGTGTCGCCTCGTTGGGGCTGGTCTTCATCGGCCAGCACGTCCTCAACACCTGGAAGTCGGTGACCGGTGGCTTCAACGGCCGGCTGGCGCCGTCCTTCGACCTCTTCGGCTTCAGCTTCGGCGGCAACGACGCGCCGTACCTCGCGGTCATGGGAGTGCCCTTCGGACAGGCCGAGCGGCTCTGGTACCTCGGGCTCGCGCTCTGCGCGCTCGCGTGCTGGTTCGCCTCCAACCTGCTCAAGTCGCGACCTGGCCGAGCGCTCCAGAACGTGCGCGACAGCGAGGTCGCTGCCTCGGTCATGGGCGTGAACGTCCAGGAGTACAAGGCGAAGGTCTTCGCCGTGTCCTCCATGTATGCCGGACTCGCCGGGGTGCTCTACGCCCTCTCGATCGGCTCGGTGGCCCCCGAGTCCTTCTCGCTGCTGCTCTCGGTGCAGTTCCTCGCGATGATCGTGCTCGGCGGCCTCGGCTCGGTCGGCGGAGCCGTCATGGGCGCCGCCTTCGTGAGCGCCCTGCCCCTGGTGCTGCAGCAGTACTCCGGAGTCCTGCCCTTCATCGTCGACCCGGGACAGCAGGGCATCGTGGCCAGCCAGGCCGCGGCCTTCCTCTACGGCGGCGCGATCGTGCTCGTCGTCCTCTTCGAGCCCGGCGGCCTCGCCGGTCTCGCCCGCCGCTTCCGGCGGCCCCCACGCGCGCCGGCCCCTGCCCCCGAAGCAGGTCCGGACGTCCCGCACGACCCCCAGCACGACCCGCAGCACGCCAACCAGCCAGTCAGCGTCACCCCGTCGGCTCCGGCCGAATCGTCCCCAGGAGGAACACCCAGATGAACATCAACAAGCGCCGGGCAGTCACGCTCGCCTCGGCCGTCCTGCTCGTGACTGCCACGGGCTGCAGCACCAAGGCCGAGGAGGGCGGCGGCCAGACCACGACGGAGGACGGCGTCAAGATCGGTCGCGGCATCGACGGCGACACCATCAGCCTCGGGTCGCTGACCGACCTGACCGGTGTCTTCGCCGCGCTCGGCACCGACATCACCAACGCCCAGTCTCTCTACTGGAAGACCCTCAACGAGGGCGACAAGATCTGCGGCACCTACTCGGTGGACGAGATCGTCAAGGACCACGGCTACGACACGCAGCGCGGCATCCAGCTCTACAGCTCGCTCAAGGCCGACGTGCTGGCCATCGAGCAGACCATCGGCTCGCCGATCAACACCGGGCTGGCCCAGCAGCTCGAGGCCGACAGCATGGTCAACATCCCCGGTGCGTGGGCCCAGTCGCTGACCGAGGTCCCCTCCAACACGATCGTCGGTGCGACCTACGAGGTCGAGATGATCAACGTCCTCGACTACCTCCTGCAGGAGGGCAAGATCAAGGAGGGCGCCAAGATCGGCCACATCTACTTCGAGGGTGAGTACGGCGAGGGCGGGCTCGCGGGCTCGGAGTTCTTCGCCGAGCAGCACGGCATGGAGGTGGTCGAGGCCCAGATCCAGCCCACCGACACCGACATGACGGCGCAGGTCACCAAGCTCAAGTCCGAGGACGTCGACGTGATCGCGCTGACCGTGGCGCCGGGTCAGACGGCCTCGGTCGCCGGCGTCGCTGCGGCCGGTGGCCTCAACGTCCCGATCGCCGGCAACAACCCGGTCTACGCGCCGGGCCTGCTCGACACGCCTGCCGGTGCTGCGCTCAAGGCGAACCTCTACGTCGCCTCTCCCGTCGCGCCGTTCGACCAGAAGCCGGACATCCTCAAGGCCTACCAGGCCGAGTACAAGGGCAACCCGACCCTGGGCGTCATGTTCGGCTACGCCGCCGCTGACGTCATGCGTCAGATCCTCGAGAAGGCCTGCGAGGACGGCGACCTGACGCCCGAGGGTGTCGTGGCCGCCAAGGAGAGCATCGGCACCGTCGAGACCGACGGCATCGCCGTGCCGCTCGACTTCATCGTCGGACAGTCGCCGTCCAACTCCAGCTACATCTTCCAGGCCGACGACGTCCCCGGTGGCGCCGTCTCCGTCTCCGACCTCTACGAGGGCGAGGACGTCGCCGCGTTCGTCGACGGCGAGTGAGGACAAGCACGACCAGCACGACCAGCACCACCTGATCGACTGAACCCGACCCGCGGGGCCGCTCCGGCCCCGCGGGTCGGGCTCATTTCGCTCGGGTCACCGATGAGGATGGTCCCCATGACTTCCGTCGACGCGCGACCGTCGGTGCTCGAGCACGCGCTCCTCCACGTGCGGGCCGGACAGGGCGAGGCCTTCGAGGAGGCGATGGCCGCGGCGCTGCCCCTCATCCGGCGCCAGCCCGGCTTTCTCGGGGCGTCGGTCACGCGCGGCATCGAGGACCCGGGCACCTATCTGCTGCTCGTCAGCTGGCGGACGCTGGAGGACCACGAGGTGGGCTTCCGCGGCTCCGAGGACTACCAGCAGTGGCGCGCGCTGCTGCACCACTTCTACGATCCGTTCCCGACCGTGACCCACTTCCGGTCACCCCGTTGGGGGTTGCGGGTCGGCGAAACGTCGACATAGCCTGCTCGTGCACCGCTGCCCAGACCCTGCAGCAGGATTTCGACCCACCCCAGCCACCCGGTGGTCCCATGGTTCTCGAGCCGTGATCGAGGTGAGGGTGTGCTGGTCATGGTGTGGGCGACGGTGCTCGTGCCCGTCCTGCTCCTGGCGCTCGTCGTCGCCGGGTTCGTCAGCCGCGCCCGTCTGAAGCGCGCGGACCCCTCGACGACCACCTCGCTCGGCGCGATCGACCACGGATGGCTCGGACGGTTCGTCCGCCCCTACGCCTTCGCTTTGGCCACCGCCATCACCCTGACCTTTGCGGCGACCGCGGTCGGTCTGGCTGCGCCGTGGTCGCTCAAGATCCTCGTCGACAACGCCCTGGGCGATGAGCCGTTGCCCGACGCGCTCGCCGCGCTGCGGGGTCTGTCCCCCGCCCGGCTGGCGCTCGTCGCAGCAGGCATGGGACTCGGGCTCACCTTGGTCAACACCCTCCTCGGCTACCTCATCACCTACCTGGTCGGGGCCACGGAGGTGCGGATCGCCACCGACATCCGGGCCATCGTGTTCCGGCGCCTGCAGGACGTGTCCCTCCGCTTCCATGACAAGAACCGGTCCGGTGACCTCATCAGCAGGCTGACCACCGACGTCGAGAGGGTCCGCGGCGTCATCGTGGCCTGGTTCGACACGGTGCTCCCGCAGGTCGTCACGCTCGTCGGGGTGCTGGTGATCATGCTCCTGATCGATCCGCTCCTGACGCTGGCCGCACTCTCGGTCCTGCCGGCCCTGCTCTACTACGCGGCCAAGAAGCGACCCCAGATCCGCGCCGCGCACCGCGAGGCGAGAGACCGCCGCGGCGAGATGGCGACGCAGGCCACCGAGGTGATCCGCAACGTGCGCTTCGTGCAGGCGTTCTCACGTCAGGACGAGGAGTCCAGCCGCTTCTGTGGCCAGCTCGACCGGTGTGCCGCGGCCGACCTCGACTCGCTGGACGTGTCGGCGAAGTACTCGCCGATCGCGGGCGTCGTGCTCGCCCTCGGGACGGCGGTGGTGACCTACGTCGGCGCGCTGCGGGTGATCGACGGGTCGCTGAGCCTCGGCACCCTGCTGGTGTTCGTGGCCTACCTCTCCAGCCTCTACGGCCCGATCCGGAGCCTCTCCAGGCTGGTCTCGACCTTCGCCAAGGGCGCCGCCAGCCGCGAGCGCCTCGTCGAGCTCTTCGCCGACGAGCACCTCGTGCGGGACCACCCCGACGCGGTGCCGGCCCCTCGCCGGACCGCGCCCCTGTCGTTCCGCGGTGTCTCGTTCGCCTACGAGCCCGGGGTGCCGGTGTTGTCGGACGTCTCGTTCGAGGCCGGCCCCGAGGAGTCGATCTGCATCGTGGGGGCCAGCGGCGTCGGCAAGTCCACGCTGCTCTCGCTCCTGCTCCGGCTCTACGAGCCCACGGACGGTGCGATCGAGCTGGGCGGGATCGACACCCGTCGCCTGACGCTGGACTCGCTGCGGGACTGCATCGCGCTCGTGCCGCAGGATCCGTGGATGATCGACGGATCGATCGGCGAGAACATCGCCTACGGCTGCTCCGGGATCTCTGGCCAGGACATGCTCGATGCGGCCCGCCTCGTCCTGGTCGGCGACTTCGCCGAGCAGCTCCCGGCCGGCTACGACACGCCCGTGGGCGAGGGGGGCGTGCTCCTGTCGGGTGGTCAGCGCCGGCGCATCGCACTGGCCCGGGCGCTGGTGCGCCGGGCCCCCATCCTCCTGCTCGACGAGCCGACGAGCGGGCTCGACGCCGCGTCGGCAGCCACCGTGCTGTCGGCGATCGCGGTGGCGTCCGAGGGCCGGATGACCCTGGCGGTGTCCCACGACCTCGCGCTGGCGGCCCAGGTGCAGCGCGTGGTCGTGCTCGACGCCGGCCGGGTCGTGGAGCAGGGCTCCCACGCCGAGCTCCTGGAGTCAGGCGGTCGCTACCGGTCGATGTGGGCGCGACAACAGTTGTCGGGGGACCCCTGGGGGGCGCCTCCGAGGAGTCGGCAAGCAACAAGCAGGGGGAGGTGAAGAGGATGGGCGGATACAAGTACTCCAAGAGCAGCAGCTCCGAGAGCAGCTCCATGAGCTCCAAGAGCTCGAAGAGCTCGAAGAGCTGCTAGGAGCATCACCAGCAGCAGCTCCGGGGGTCCCGGGTGGGTCACGCACCCACCCAGGATCCCCGGACGCGGGGCGCCAGGGAGGGGGCACCGATGAGCGAGGCCTGCAGCGACGGGGACGACGTCACGACCTGGGGCTTCTGCGAGCAGACCGAGATCGTGCCGGGCTACTTCGCGTGGGACCTGCTCGGCATCGGCCGCCGCTTCGAGATGTGGATCGCCTGGTGTGCCGAGAGGCTCACCCCCGTGTGCGTCAAGATCCCCCGGGGCGACGACCGCACCAGGCGGACCCTCGACGCGCTGCGGCGCGAGCTCGACGCGGCCTCGTCGTTCAGCCATCCCGCGATCCCGAGGGTCTTCGCGAGCGACCTGAGCGCCGATCCGCCGTTCATCGTCTACGAGTTCATCGAGGGCAGGCCGCTCTCGGTCGTCCTCAGGGAGGACGGGGCGATGGCGTCGAACGACGTCGTCCTGCTCGGCATCCAGGTCGCCGCCGCGCTGCGCCACATCCACGGGCGCGGCTTCGTGCACCTGGACCTGAAGCCGGCCAACATCGCGCTGCGCGGCGACCGGGCGGTCGTCCTGGACTTCGACATCGCGCTGCCGGTCGGGGGCCAGCGATCACGGTCCAAGCCCCGCGGGACACGCTGGTACATGCCGCCCGAGCAGATCCGCTGCGAGCCGGCGAGGCCCGGCATGGACGTCTACGCGCTGGGTGCCGTGCTCTACGAGGCAGCCACGGCCACCTTGGCCTTCGGGCAGGACACCGGCAGCGACGACCGAGGACTGCCCCGCGCTGACGCGGCCGGCTACCGGCAGCTGGGCGCCCCGATCCCGACCGTCGCCGAGCTCGACCCCGGGGTGTGGCCGCCGCTCTCCAGCGCCATCGACACGATGATGCGCCCCGACCCCGACGACCGGCCCGCGACCGCCTCGGAGGCGATCGACCTGCTCGTCTCCGCGCTCCCACCCGACGCCGAGACGTTGTGGCCCGACTGGGTCAACACGCTGCGCTCGATCCCACCCCGCCCACCGGAGGAACGGCTGCGGAGCGTGCGGGCGACCGGTCCCGTGCCTGCACCCGGCCTGCGGGTCGACGTCATCGACGATCCCGAAGCGTTCGCTGCCCTCGAGTCGAGCTGGGAGGCGATCCATCGCCGGGACCCGCACGCCGGCTACTTCCTCTCGTGGCCGTGGCTGGCCGAGGTGTTCCGCGCCTACCCCGAGGGCTGGGTCGTCCTCGGCGTACGCCCGGAGACCCCCGACGGCTCCTACGTCTGCTTCCTCCCGCTGCGGGTCAAGGAGCGGTGGAGCCGCTCGCGACGAGAGGTCGTCACCGAGCTCGAGCCTGCCGGCAGGCTCCTGTGGGGCCAGTACTCCGGCTTCGTGTGCGACCCCGACTGGGAGGAGCGGGCACTGCCGGCGCTCGGCGAGGCCCTGCGGGCCCGCCCGTGGACCAGGATCACCCTCAAGCACCTCTCCGAGCCCGAGCACCGCTCGCGCCTCTTCGTCGACGGGTTCGACGACCGTGACTACCGGGTCAGGTCCGTGCCCTCGACGATGAACGGCGGCACCGTGGACGGTCGGGTCTGCCCGTTCGTGCCGCTGCCGGCCGACTTCGAGACCTACCTCCGCTCCAGCGTCAGCCGGAACACGCGGCAGAAGATCCGACGCTTCACACGCAGGGTCGAGGCGGGCGACGGGCTGCGCGTCACCGTGGCCGACCAGGACACCTTCGACCGGGACCTGGAGCTGCTGCTCGGGCTCTGGCACACGAAGTGGGCACCGCGGCGCGGGGTGGACACCGCCGACGTGGTGAGGAGCAAGTACCGCGAGATCCTGTCGCACAGCCACGCGCTGGGCGCGGTGCGCCTCGTCGTCCTGTGGCGCGACGACACACCCCTCGGTGCCGTGGCGAGCATCGTCGACCGCCCCGGCGGGTGCCTGCACTTCATCGTGGGTGGCCGGGACGAGGCGACGGCCGACCCGTTCGTCGGCCTCGTGCTGCACGCCCACAACATCAGGTGGGCCATCGAGAACCGGTTCGCCACCTACGACTTCTGCCACGGCAACGAGCCCTACAAGTACTCCTTCGGTGCGGTCGACCGCGTGGTGCAGCACCTCCGTGTCTCGCGCAGGACCGCGTGAGGGCTGCGGCCTATCCCCGGAGCGCGGCCCGTGCCATGGTCAGACGCTCGGCGCAGCGCCGGGGCATGGTCTCGCCGTAGTAGGGGAAGGTCATCAGGGCGAGGAGGAGAGCCCAGCCGCGCGAGGTGGTCCAGGTGGCGTCGTCCACCGCCAGGGCCCGGCGGAAAGCAGCCCGGCCCTCGGCGTCGAGCACCTCCCACGCCACGACGAGGTCCACCGTCGGGTCGCCGACCGCGAGCCCGCCGAGGTCGAGGACGGCGGCGAGCCGGCCGTCCTCGACGAGGAGGTTCTCGGCCAGCAGGTCGCCGTGGAGGAAGGCGCGCTCGCCCTCGACCTCTCGGGACGCCTCGGTCGCGTGGTCCCAGACCAGCAGCGCCTCGTCCAGGTCGAGCCCGACGTCGAGGCCACGGCACTCCTCGACCAGCTCACGGAAGTCCGGGTCCATCTCCGCCAGCGGCAGGGCACGGTAGGACGCCAGGTCATCGGCGACGTCGCCCTGCGGGACCTCGAGGGCGCGCAGCTCGGTGACGAAGCGAGCCAGGTCCTGCGCCAACGCGACGGACCCGGTCACGCCCGGGAGCGCGACGGAGCCGGGGAGCCAGCGGGTGATCGACCAGGCCTCGCCGTAGCCCAGGTCGGGCGCCGCGACAGCCACGACCTCGGGCACCGACACGCTCACGGCGGCTGCGACGAGCGGCAGCCAGCGTGCCTCCTTGGCCACGACGGCTCCCCCACCCGGCTGGCGGGGGAGCCGCACCACCAGCTCGTCGCCGAGCCGGAAGAGCGCGTTGCTCGAGCCTGACCGGTCGACCGGTGTCAGGGCGAGGGACGCGAGCTGCGGGAAGGCCCGGTCCACGAGCCGTCGCACGAGCGCGACGTCGATCGGGAGCTCGTCGGCGTGGAGGCGGTGCACCCCCGCATCCTGACCCACGCCCCGCAGGAGTGGGCGCCGCTGCCGATGGCCGGGTCGGGTCTGTGTAGAACTGGACCCGTGCTGGAGCGACCGAGCGACGTGAGCGACGAAGCCGTGCTGGATGCCGTGCGCCGCCACTGGCACGGCGGCGTCGACGCGGTGGAGCACCTCGCGGTGGGCTGGGGAGCGCATCACTGGTGCGCGCTCTCCGCGGGAGCGCCACAGCTCTTCGTCACGTTGGACCCTCCCACCGAGCGTCACACCGCGGCATCCATCGAGGGGGCCTATGCCGCGGCTGCCGCACTCGGGCTCGACTTCGTCTGGCCCTCCGTCCCGAGCCAGGGCGGACCCTTCACGCTCCCTCTCGCTGGCCGCACCCTCAGCGTCACGGAGTGGCTCGAGGGGGAGCGTCCGACGTCCTCGTCACCGGACCTCGAGGACCTGCTGAGGGCACTGCACGGCGCACCCGCCCCCGTCGGGGCGCCGGTCTGGAGGACCGAGGTCGATCCACGCCTGGGTGACCGGCTGCGTGAGCTCCTGCAGGCGCCCTGGGCGGGTCCGCTCGGGGCTGCGGCCAGGTCGCACGTGGCCGCGCACGTCGACCAGGTGGCCGCGTGGGTCGCGGAGCACGCGGCGTTGGTCGCACGCGCCGACCCCTCGACGTACGTCGTGACGCACGGCGAGCCCGGGCTCCACAACCAGTGGCGTGCCCGGGGACGGACCTGGTTGATCGACTGGGAGTCGTTGCGCCTGGCTCCGCGTGAGCGCGACCTCGCGACCCTGGTGCACGCCGGGGTCGCGACGGACGGCGACGCGGCGATGGTCCGGCTCTTCGACCTCGAGTGGCGGCTCTCGGAGGTGTGGAGCTTTGCGAGGTGGCTCCAGGGTCCAGCACGAGGGCGACGCTGACGATCTCCAGGCTCTCGCGGCCCTCGTCGAGGAGCTCACCCGCCCACACTTCGGGGAGCACTGAATCCGTGCGTGCCCTGAGCTCGCTCGAGCGGGGGAGGAGGAAAGACCCGGTCAGGCCGGACTGTCCGGCACCAGCAGGTTGACGGCGGTGATCCGTCCCTGGTCGTCGATCCACAACCAGACCGACCAGTCGTCGTCGCAGGACGTGAGCTCTGCGGGATAGAGCACGATCTGCTTCTCGAGAGGCAGGCCGTTGGGAAGACCCCCGAGATCGATGAGCTCGCAGGTCTCGCCCTCGGGAAGGCGGGTCACGTCGCTGAACTCGCCCGTGTCGACCTCACCGTCGCGTCGGGCGACGACCAGGGGCGACACCTCACAATCCTGCGGGGTGACTCCGGAGCAGAGCGACCACGTGGCCGGATCGTCGGCGGCGCTCGCGGTGACCGTGGCCCAGGGCGCGTAGCCGAGCAGCTGCTGCACCTCGGGTGCCCACGTCGGAGGTGGACCGCCGCGGGCGAAGCCCAGGAAGGCGCTCGCCGCCGCGTCCAGGCCGGCACAGTCGCGGGTCGAGTGGGGGACCTCCACGACGAGCGTGACGGGTCCGTGCCAGCCGGGGTCGTCCTCGGCGTCCTCCTCGAGGGCCTGTTGGGTCGGCGCCTGCTCCACGACGGTGCGGCGCGGGCTGGCACGTCTCCTGCTCCTCGACGCGCGCGGGGTAGCCGGCAGCCGTGACCCGGTCTCTCGCCTGGGTCAGGGAGAGGCCGACGACGTCGGGGATCGGGCTGAGGTCGCTCCGGCGGGCGCTCGCGGACCAGGCGACCACGGTGTCGATCGCGCCGGCAGTGTCGTAGAGCGCGACCCGGGCGTCGCAGCGAGGCTGCGCCACCTCCTCGTCGAAGCCGATGGTGAGCGTGAGCGCCTCACGACCTGCGACGACGCGCGGCCGCTCGATCCCGCACCAGGTGTCGGGCGGAGTGCCTGCGGTGACCTGCAGCTGCGGCACCCGGTAGGAGTCGCCGACGCGCAGCACCTGCTCGCTGCCCCGGCTGAGGATGCTCAGCGCCGAGCCGGCTCCCCAGTCACCGCGCGCCGCATCTTCTCCGGAGAGCGTCCCGGTCCGGGCACCGTCGACGAACAGACCCACCTCGTCGGCGAAACGAGGAGACGGACCGCGGTCGGTGGCGAAGTCGAGGAATCCCCAGGGCTCGCGCAGATCAGCCGCGCAGTCAGTCGTCGCCCCCTGGTAGGACACCAGCACCGTCACGGTGTCGCCCGGCGACGTCGGGGTCCCCGCGACCGGGTCGGTCCCCACCGGGCGACCCTCCGGGTCACAGCTGATCTCCTGGGCGTAGCGGACGTCGAGCCCGAGGTCCCGGAGCAGGACGGAGGACGACTCCCGGGTGTGCCCGAAGACCGACGGCACGGTGCCGTCCGGCGTGCCGGAGACGACCTCGGATGCGGGCTGGGCGACATCCGGGTCACCACCGTCGAGGATGCCGGTCAGGGCGCTCCCGGCCACGACCAGTCCGGCCACGAACGCAGCGGACGCCAGCGGCAGGAGAAGCCCGCGTCGGCGTGACCCGTCCACGCGCTGTGCCCCGGTCCGATGGGGGCCGCCCCTCCGCGACAGGACGGCGGTCAGGTGCGCGTCGGCATCCACGTCGATGCCCCTCGCGATCCGGTGCACCTCGGCGCGAACTCGATCCTCACTCAGCATGGTCGACCTCCTCGTCCGCCAGCAGCTCGGCGAGCCGCGAGCGGGCCCGCATCAGATGGGTGCGCACCGTCGACGCCGAGCACCCGAGCAGTCTGGCGACCTCCTCGGCCGACTGGTCCTCGTAGTAGTGCAGTGCCACGGCCGCGCGCTGCTGCGCCGGGAGGGCACGCAGCGCGGCCGCGAGGTCCAGGTCGCGCTCGGGTGGCAGCGAGCGCTGCGACTGACCGCGGCTCAGGGTGCGGCGGGTCCCCTCCCGGCGGGCTGCGCGGACCGCCATCCGGATCGCGATGCGTCGCACCCAGGCCTGGGGGTTGTCGTAGGTCCTGACCTTCGCCCAGCTCCGGTAGAGCTGGCCGAAGGCGTCCTGTGCGACGTCCTCGGCCGACTGCTGGTCGTGCAGCACCAAGTACGTCGTCCGCACCGTCCGCTCGAACTCGCGGCGGAAGAAGTCGGAGAACTCCTGATCATCCGGATCGGTCACCGGTGCACCTCGCCGCGGGCGGAATGGACTCCATGTCTCTATACAGACCCACCGGGGCGACCACGTCCACTGCGACGCGCAGGATTTTCGGACTCGCCTCAGGCGCCTACGCCGCGCCGGACGCCTGACAGGTCACCGGTGAGGGGATGGCGTCGGTGTGGCCGGGTGGGGCGGGGGCGCGGGAGTGGTAGGTGTGGCCGGTGGGGGTGGTGGTCTCGACGGTGTGTCGCTCGGTGTCGGGGCCTGAGCTGGTGCGGGCGGTCCAGCCGTGGGCCTGTTTGGCGTGGTTGCAGCGGGCGCAGAGGCCTTGGGTGTTGCGTGCGGTGGTGGGGCCACCGGTGTGCCACTCGGTGACGTGGTCGATGTGAGCGAGGGGAGCGCCGCACCAGGGGGTGCGGCACAGGTCCTGGTCCCGGACCTGGACGAGGTGGGCCAGTGTGCGGGGCGCGCGTCGGGTGGTGCGGTCCATCGCGATGAGGGCGCCGGTGTCCGGTGTGGTGAAGAGGCGGCGTACGAAGAGCTGGCCGGCGCTCGCGGCGTCGCGGACCAGGTCGTGGGCCCAGGTGGCGGGGACGGGGCCGTGGCCCCCCATGTGCGCGGGCTCGTGGCTGGTGCCGAAGAGGGTGGTGGTGCTCATGACGAGGTCGAGGTCGACGCGGACGGGTGTGGTGGTCGGGGTGCCGGTCACTCGCTGGACCAACGTGTCTGCCATGACCTGGCCGCGGGAGCGGGGGTCGCCGGCTGCGGTGGCGCTGTCGGCGGCCCGCTTGAGTGCGGCGAAGAGGGCGACGCCTTGTTTGACGGGAAGCAGGGCGCCGACCCAGGTCATGGTGTCGGGCGCGGGGCGGACCGAGACGTGGCGGTCGGTTTCGGCCTTGCGGGCGCGCTCGACGACGGATGCGGTGTCGAGCTCGAGGGCGAGCCTGGTGGCGGCCCGGGTGAGGGCCTTGTCGCTGAGGGTGGTCGCGGGTCCGTCGGGTCCGCAGAGGGCTCGGTCGACGTGGCTGCGGTCGGCGGGGTCGAGGCAGGCGGTCTCGCGCAGGATGAGGGTGGCGCGCCACTCGCTGAGCTGCCCGGCCTGCATCCGGGCCAGGGTGTGGGGCATCTGGGTGTCGAGGGCGTGGGCGAGTGTGAGGTGCTGGGCGCCCTTGAAGGGCGACTCTGAGCGGGCGAGGCCGAGCTGGGCGGCGATGCCTTCCCCGACCCGGCGACGCGGGGTGTGAGCCGTGACCTGGGTGGCCCGTTGGGAGCGGTCGAAGTCGACGGCGAGGACCGCCTGGGCTGCGCAGGCGGCGTTCTTCAGGTCCTCGAGGGTGGCGACCAGGTCGATCCGCTGCGCGTCGTCGAGGTCGCGGGGGAGCTGGGCCAGGGCGGTGGTCACCTGGGCCAGGTCGTCGATCCCGAGTTCGAGCATACGTACGATTATATGTCAATTGAGCGCGTTGCGAAAGAGGCGAGACGCGATCTGTGGAGGACTCCGACGGCTCGCGACGGTGCTGGCAGCGACAGCCGGTCACACTTCCGGCCGCCGGTGCGTCAGGGGGGTGACGCGCAGAGATGGAAGGGTGGAGCCGTGGATCAGATCGAGGCGTTCGAGGCGGAGCGGCCGCGCCTGGAGCGGATCGCGAGCCGGGTGCTCGGTGACCCCGCTGAGGCGCAGGACATCGTGCAGCAGGCGTGGCTCCGGCTGCACGGCACCGCGGCCGAGATCGACAACCTGCCGGGGTGGTTGACGACGGTCACGACCAGGCTGTGCCTGGACCGGCTGCGCTCCCGCACCCCCGTCCCCGTCGAGGAGGTCGAGGAGGACCAGACCGCCCGTGCCCCCGCGAGCGACCCCTTCGACGACGTCGCGCTCGCCGACACCGTGGGCCTGGCCCTGCACGTCGTGCTCGATCGGCTCGCCCCGCGCGAGCGGGTCGCCTTCGTGCTCCACGACAGCTTCGGCTTCGACTTCCCGACCATCGCGGGAGTCCTCGACACCACGCCCGCCGCCGCCCGCAAGCTGGCCTCCCGTGCCCGCGCCAAGGTCGCCCAACCCGCACCTGAGGACCGTCTGGCCGACTGGGAGGTGGTCGATGCGTTCATGGCCGCGGCCAGGGGCGGCGACCTCGAGCGGCTGCTGGGCCTGCTCGCCCCGGACGTCACCGTGACGGCGGACGACGCCGCGGTCCTCGTGGGGACACCGCAGCGGATCGCCGGCCGCGACGAGGTGGCGACGTTCTTCGACGGCAGCGCCCGGGCTGCGCTCCCCGTCCTCGTCGACGACCGTCCGGGCGCGGCGTGGTTCCACCTCGGCCGCGCCCGGGTCGCCTTCGACTTCGCCATCCGTGACGGTCTCGTGGAGACCATCACCTTCCGTGCCGAGCCCGCCGTCCTCGCGCGCGTCGTACGCCGTGTCGACGGCACCGTCCCACCTCACCAGGAGACCGACCGATGAAGACCGACCGATGAAGACCATGACCTGCCGTGCCCTCGGCGGACCCTGCGACCTCGAGCACCACGGCGAGAGCGCCGACGACGTGATCAACGCCCAGGACCGTCACCTGAAGGAGGCGGAGAAGGCCGGCGACGCGATCCACCAGGACGCCCGCGACGCGATGAAGAGCCGCTGGCGGCACCCGAAGAGGTCGATGGGGTGGTACCGCGACACGAAGGCAGCCTTTGCGGCGTTGCCGGAGGACTGAGCAGCTCGCCGTGCCGAGGGCCCAGCCCAGCATCGTCGCCGGATCGGCGTGCGTCATTGCTGTTCCCCCCGGCGCGGACGAGTGGCAGGATGCCGAAGGAGCCGGACGAGGGAGCGCCATCAAGAAGGACGTCACCGTCGTCGAGCTCCTGGGCCACGAGCTGGTGAGTGACGAGGAGGTCGGCGACCAGGTGCGGGTGGTGTGTCGCGACGCTGACGGGCACTCCGTCACCGTCGTCGCCGACCGGCTGATCAAGGCGAGCGGGTTCGCGGTGGAGACGAACCCGGCGCTGACGTTGACCAGCGCCGCGATCCACTCGGTCTCTCCCGACTTCTGCGACATGCGGGACGGGGTGATCGCCGGCGACTCTGCGCCGGTGTGGGTCGTCGGCGGCGGCAAGACCGCGATGGACACGGCGTTGGCGCTGATCGCCGCGCAGCCGGGGCGCAGCATCAACCTGCTCGCGGGCTCGGGGACGTTCTTCGCCCGGCGCGACTACTTCTTCGCCACCGGCGGTGCCCGCTGGTGGCGGCGGGTCCTGACGGACCGCTTCATCACCTGGCTGGCCGACGAGTTCGACGGCACGAACGGCCAGCAGGTCCTCGACACGGCGCACCGCAAGTTCGGGGTGTCCGTCACCGAGCGCGCCGATCGCTTCGTCTACGGCATGTTGTCCGACGACGAGGCGCAGCGGGTGAGGTCAGGACTGGACCGGGTGCGCCTGGACTACTTCTCCGACGTGGTCGACACCGGTGCCGGCCCTGAGCTGCGCCTGCGCAGCGGCGAGTGCCTGCTCCTCGAGCCGGGCAGCTGGATCGTCAACTGCACGGGCTACCTGAACGGCAAGGAGGGCTACGTCGCCGAGCCCTACGTCTCCGCGTCGGGACGCACGGTGGTCATCGGACGGACCCCGATGTTCGGGTTCAGCTCGTTCGCCGGCTACTTCCTGACCCACCTGGCCTTCCTGGACAAGATCACGACGGTCCCGCTCTACCAGCTCGACGGCGACGCGCTGCTCCTCAAGTCGAAGCCGGCCTTCTCCGTCGCCACCGCGACCCTGGTGCAGTACAACCTCGGCCTGACCCTGGACGCCGTCCCGGCCAAGGTCTTCTCCACCTTCGGCCTCGACTTCAACCGCTGGTACGCCGCACCGCGGACGCTCGTGGACACGATCAGGTTCGTGGCCGCGCACAAGCGCAAGCGTCCGAGGTATCGAGCATCGCTCGACACTCTCGCGGAGCACTACGGCGTCCGGTGCGGCCCCGTGGTGCCCGCAGGGCTCAGAGGTGGGTGAGGAACCAGTCGCGCTGGGCGGCGCTGGACTTCTCGAAGGCCGGACCGCTGTAGACCTCGAAGTGCCCCACATCGAGGAGGAGCAGCGACTTGGGCTCCAAGGCGCGTGAGTAGGCACTCAGGGCCAGGTCGGTCGGGGTCACGTGGTCCTGGGACGCGACGACCATCATCAACGGCGTGGGCGAGATGTGGGCGATGTAGGCGCCGGGCTCGTACTCGGTGAGCATCTCGACCGAGCGCAGCGTCACCTCGTTGCGCCACGACGGCGCCCTCTCGGCCGCCGTGGTGAGGAAGTAGTCGTGGGTGTCCTGGGTCGGCAGGGCGGCGGGCTCCGCGGGGTCGTTCTCGAAGGCCACCGGCATCGTGAGCGGAGCCTGTCCCGCTGCTCGCCCCTCGCGGTCGGCGCCGAAGGCGGCGCGGAGCGGGGCGAACTGGTCGGCCCGGACGAGCCGTCGCACGTTGTCGAGGCCACTGATCGCGGGGGCCTGCGAGACCACGCACCTGACCCGACGGTCGATCGCGCCGAGCACCAGCACGTGACCGCCGCTGTAGCTCGACCCCCACACGCCGATGCGGCCCTCGTCGACCGCGGGCTGCTGGGCGACCCAGGTGATCGCATCACGGGCGTCGCGGATCTGCTGCCAGGGGTCGATCTCCCCGCGCGGCTCGCCGTCGCTGGCGCCGAAGTTGCGGTGGTCGTAGACCAGGACGGCCAGACCGGCCGCGCAGAAGACGTCCGCGAAGTCGTCCAGGTGCATCTCCTTGACGGCGGAGAAGCCGTGCGACATCACGACCGTGGGGAAGGGCCCCTCACCCTCAGGCTGGTAGAGCCACCCCCGCAGCGTCGTGCGGTCCTCGGTGACGAGCTCGACGTCTGTGCGCATGTGTCTCTCCAGCGGTTCGTGGGCGGACTGTCATCCTGCGCGCCTTCTGGTCGTCCGTCCAGCATGCCCGGTGCCACGCGGGATGCTCCGGTGCCGGTGGTCGGTGCGGGAGATCCTCCGGTCCCGGCGACTTGGCGTCAGCGCTGCTGACGGCGAGGCACGAAGACGCGCACGGTGCGCGCCGGCCCCACCCCGCCCGTGGTGCTGGGGCGCACGGTGAAGCGGTGCCACCCGACCGAGAGCCTGGCGAACGAGACGCGCGTGGGGAGGAACGACGGCGGCAGCGACGAGAACGACTTGGCGGGGCGACCGGGAGTGGTGACGACGTAGCGCACGCAGCAGCTGCTGTGGAGGTTGGGCCGACGCCACGACACCACCGCCGTGCGGGGGCCTCGGAGTCGTGCCTCCAGGTGCCCGACCGGGCCTGGCGCGATCGGGCCGTGGACCGTGGTGGTGAGCTCGCTGGTGTTGCCCGCGAGGTCGCGGGCGTAGAACGTGATCTCGCTCGTCCCGCGGGGCACCTCGATGCTGAGCGCGTAGTCGACCTGGAAGAACACGTCGTTGCCGTAGGGACCGAACGGGCCGTGGGGCTGGAAGCCGGTGCCGTCGTCGTAGACGTGCTCCTCGAGCACCCGGTCCCCGATGCGGGCCCCGAGCACGGCGAGGTCGTCGCCCGGCTCCAGGTCGCCGAACACCTGGGCGTGGACGCGACGACAGCTGGTCGCGTCGTAGCAGGGGTTCAGCCTCACCTGGGGTGCCGTCGTGTCAGGTACGTCCTCGGCGAGGGCGGCCGACGGGAGCAGCGCCGACCCGGCGGCCAGCAGCATGAGCACGAGCGCGCGGGCCAGCCGAGAGGTCATCGGCGCATGCTAGCCGAGGACTGAGACCGAGACGCGGGGGTCAGTCGCGCCAGAACAGGTGGTGGACCACGCCTCCGGGTCGGGGCACGACGTCACGGTGGTAGCGGTCGAGGAGGTCGTCCGGTGAGTCCCACAGCCGTGACCCGCCGCCCAGCTCGACGGGTGCGACGGCGACGTGGAGCGTGTCGATGAGCCCGGCGTCCAAGAACTGGCGCACGGTGTCGGCGCCGCCGCCGAGCCGGACGTCCTTGCCGTCGGCGGCCTCGAGGGCGCGCTCGAGCACCGTCGCAGGGTCGCCGCTCACGAAGTGGAAGGTCGTGTCGGACAGGGTGAACGACGGGCGCTCGTGGTGGGTCATCACGAAGACCGGGGTGTGGAACGGCGGCTCCGGCCCCCACCACCCCTGCCACTCCTCGTCGGCCCACGGACCGCGGTGGGGGCTGAACTTGTTGCGCCCCATGATCTCCGCGCCGATGTCGCGGTGGAACTCGCGGACCAGGTAGTCCTCCAGCCCGCGGCTGCCGCCGGCGTCGGCACGGTTGGGCCAGCTCGCCGTGCCCAAGGCCCAGCCCACCATCGTCGCCGGATCGGCGTGGCCGAACGGGGTCTCGAGGCTCTGCCCCTCACCGGAGGCGTAGCCGTCGCTGGACACCCCGAAGTTGTGGACCCGGACCATCTGCGTCATCGCTGCTCCTCGGACTCGTGGCTCGTCACCAGGATGGACCACCCGGACGCGGCGAAGTCATCGCCGATGCCAGGGCCGAGGCGAGCTGGTCGACGTGCTCGTCGGCGAAGACCAGCGGGGGCCGGATCTTCAGCGAGGCACGGTCGCGGCCGGTGCGGCCGATGAGCACGCCGCGCTCGCGCAGGTCCTCCACGATCAGGTTGGCCCGGTCGGCGCTCGACTCGCCGGTGTCGGGGTCGACGACGTCAAGGGCGAGGGCCAGGCCCCAGCCGCGTACGACGGCCAGGTCGTCGCGCTGGGTGACGACCTGACGCAGGGCGTCGAGCAGCCTCGCGCCGACACGCCCGGCGTGCTCGACGAGGCCGTCGTCCTCGATGGTGCGCAGGACCGCGAGCGCCGCAGCGCAGGCGGCGGTGCTGCCGCCGAAGGTGCTGAAGTAGTCGGTGCCCCGCACGAAGGGGTCGACCAGCGCCGCCGGGCCGACCACGGCGGCGACCGGATAGCCGTTGCCCATGGGCTTGCCGAGGGTGATGAGGTCGGCCGGGACGTCACCGGCGACGAAGCTCCACAGGTGCTGCCCGGTGCGGCCGTGGCCCGCCTGGACCTCGTCGGCGACGTAGAGCCCACCGGCCCGGTGGACCGCCTCCGCCGCGGCCCGCGTCCACGCGTGGGCGGGTCCGCGCACGCCGTCGCTGGTGAAGACGCCGTCGACGAGCATCGCCGCGACGCCGTGGCCCGTCGCGGTCAGGCTGCTGATCGCCTCGTCGATCTCCGAGCTCCCAGGTGGGGGTGCCACCAGCCGCATGTGGTCGGGCGCGGCCGCGCCGTGCCAGGTCTCGGGGGAGAAGGCATAGGTCGCCTCGGTGACGCCGTGGTAGGCCCACTCGGTGGCGATGCCGCCCGAGGCCCCGGTGGCGTGCTGAGCGATCCGCCAGGCGAGGTCGTTGGCCTCGCTGCCGGAGTTGACCAGCAGCACCCGGTCGAAGTGGTCGGGCACGGTGGCCAGCAGCCGCTCGGCGAGCTCCACCGGCGCGTCCTGGAGGTAGCGGCTGTTGGTGTTGAGCGTCGAGAGCTGGGCCCCCACCGCCGAGGCCACGGCCGGGTGGGAGTGCCCGAGCACGGGCACGTTGTTGTAGGCGTCGAGGTAGCGCCTGCCGTCAGCCGCCTCGAGCACCACGCCGTCGCCACGCACGAGGTGCAGCGGCCGGTCATAGCTGAGCTCCTGGCTGCCGAAGGCGCTCGTGCGGGCCTCGAGCACCGCCGCCGTGGACCGCCCGGCCCGACGTCGTACGACGAAGCCCGCGGCCAGGCCGTCCAGCCCGGCGCCGAGCATCGCCTCGAGCTGGGCGTAGGCCTCGTCGTCGATCTCCGGCGCCGACCCCTGCTCGCGGGTGCGCCAGGCGGTGATGAGGACCGTGGCGGCATAGCGACCGGCCATCAGGTCGGCCACCAGCGCGAGCTCGTCCGCCTCGAGCGGGGTCACGGCGTCGTAGCCGGTCACGACCTCCCGCGCCGCCTCGAGCCCGTCGGCGCGACCGCTGACCAGGTCGGCCACCGTGACGGCGAGGTCGCAGACCAGCGCGGTGTGGGTCATGTCGCCGAAGTCGGTGATGCCCGTCAGGGCCAGGTCGTCGTCGACCAGCACGTTGGTCGGCGCGAGATCGTTGTGCACCACCTGCGCGCGCAGACGCGGCAGCACCGGCGCGACCCGCTCGTCGAAGCGGTCGAGCACCGCCTCGATCGCGGCCCTCCGGTCGGGCTCGACCGCGGGGAGCCAGGACCGCAGCTGCGGCAGGCGCTTGACGTCCCACACGAGCGGCTGGGTCGCGGCCGGGTGCGCGAAGCCCCGCAGCCCGCGCCCGAGGCGGGCGCTCGTCCGGCCCCACTCGCGCAGCCCCGCGGTGTCGAGCTCCGCCGGGTCGGGGTGCCGGCCCGCCAACCAGGTGTGCACCCACGCGAGCGAGACCCGCCCGTCCCGCCCGGTCAGGCGCACCCATGGCCGCCCGTCCAGGGTGCCTACGACGCCGGGCACCGGCAGCTCCGGAGCCACCGCGCGCAGGTGGTCCAGCGCCGAGCGCTGGAGGTCGAGCACGGGCTCGGGATCGGCCGGGTTGTGCACCTTCAGCAGGTGTCGCGTCGCCCCGCAGTCGAGCCGGAAGTTGCAGTCGCGCTCCCCGTGCAGCGCGGTGAGGTCGCCGTCGAGACCCCACAGCTCCCGCACCGACGCGCGCAGCGAGTCGAGGTCGAGGTCGGGCCCGGGCACGGACAGCGGGTCGGCAGGCGTCGAGCTCACGGGCTCATTGTGCTCCCGCTGGAGCTGGGTGGCCGTCGGTCGCCGTCCGTCAGCTCCTGGGACCCGGCGAGCTCGGTCGCCTCGACGTCCACCTGACGGCCTACTGTGCCGTCATGGTCGACCGGGTGGAGATCGCCGTGGCCGCGCTGGTGCGCGACGGTCGCGTGCTCCTGGGCCATCGCCACCCTTCGCGCCGGGCGTACGCCGACTGCTGGGACCTCGTCGGCGGGCACATCGAGGAGGGTGAGCTCCCCGAGCACGCCGTCGTGCGGGAGTGTCTCGAGGAGCTCGGCGTCCACGTCCATGACCCGCGACCCATGGCGATGTCTGTCACCGACCCTGCCCTCGACCTGCACGCGTTCGTCGTCACCCGCTGGGACGGTGAGCCGGTCAACGCGGCACCCGACGAGCACGACGATCTCGGGTGGTTCCTGCCGGAGGACCTGGCTGGCCTGCGGCTGGCCCACCCGGCTGGCCGCGCGAGCATCGAGCGTGCCGTCCACGGCGCCACCACGTAGCGCCGAAGGTCGCGGGTCAGTGCTCGTCGAACGTGAGCGCGGCGCCGTTGATGCACCAGCGCTGGCCGGTGGGCGCAGGGCCGTCGCCGAAGACGTGACCCAGGTGGCCTCCGCAGCTGCCGCAGGTCGCCTCGCGGCGTGGGAACAGCAGCTTGAAGTCGGTGCGGGTGAGTGCAGCATCGCTCGTCGCGGTGTCCGAGAAGCTCGGCCAACCCGTCCCGGAGTCGAACTGGTCCTTCGACAGGAAGAGGTCGGCACTGCAACCCGCGCACCGGTAGACACCGTCCGAGTCGGACGGGTGCACGAACTCGCTGCTCCCGGGCGCCTCGGTGCCCGCCCTGCGGAGCACGCGGTAGGCCTCAGGTCCCAGGCTCGCCTGCCACTCGGCGTCAGTGCGCACCACTGCGGGCTCGGGTCGGGCGCGGCGCTTGAACATGGACCCAGCCTAGATGTCGAGTCCTGACCGTCCCCCGGGCGCGGGGATGGCGTGCGCCGAGGCGGCACGTGGACCCCGCTGCGTCGACGGGCGTCGGATCGTCGAGGGCTGTCTCCCTCGGGACGGCATCGAGTCTCTCGCCGGAGCAGACCCGGCGCGCCCGGACGTCCAGATCCGTGCGTTGCCGCTGATGTCTGAACGCACTCAAGCGGCGTCAAGTCACGCGCAGGAGCGGCGATGCGAGGCAGCCTCGCTGCCGTCCGTCCTATGCTGACGCGGTGCGCCTGGTGATCCGCGGCCATCATCTGCCTGGCCGCGAGTGTGGCCCATATGAAGATGTGCACGTCGCACTTCAGGTTGGTCGCGACCCTGAGGGTCTTGTCGCTGGCGACGCCGGCAACGCTGAGTGGGTCACCGAGGTGAAGGTGGCCGACGGCGACTTTCGGGGCCCGGCCGTGCAGGGCCGAAAGGGCGACCGGTTCATCTACCTCACGTGGGGCACGTGTCCGCAGGAAAGCTTCAGCATGTTCCGGCGAGCGAAGTTGATGCTGAACGACCTGCCCCGGGACCAGGGCGAGGTCCTGGTGGAGGTTCATCTCACCGACGACTGCGGGATGCCGCGATGCGGCCGGCTGGCGGCCTCATCGTTGCGGGTCACCTAGATCCACACCCGATTGGGGACAGGTATGGCGCCGCCCAAAAGGCGGCGATATAGCGCAGCTCTGCCGCGCCGTATGCACCGGAACGGGAACCGGAACCGGCGTTCATGCCGGCGCGGAGGCTGCCACCGGGCTGATCGACTCGGGTGCAGCAATCCGCGCGCGTGCGATGGCGGCGAAAGCGCCCGTCATGAGGACCCAGACAGTCACGACCACGACCGTGAGCGTGCTTGCTGCCATGTCGCCGACGACGGCGAGCGCCACCGCGGCCGGCACCCATCCGGGGGTGACGCCGGACCGCCACAGGCCGATCGTGAGGACGAGCAGACCGCCGAAAGTGCAGAGGAGGAACA
The DNA here is from genome assembly GCA_963827195.1 of uncultured Actinomycetota bacterium. Lineage (GTDB taxonomy): Bacteria > Actinomycetota > Actinomycetes > Propionibacteriales > Nocardioidaceae > Nocardioides. The sequence continues at coordinate 236,495 of CAWGZT010000005.1, read as the reverse complement.
TCGCGGTCATCGCGACCGACACCGGGCTGCTGGGCAAGGACTCCGCTGCAGCCAGGCCGGCTGCTCCGTCGGTGTTGCGCGCGATCTGCAGCTCGGCGCTGCTGAGCGCCAACACCCCGCTCCATCCGATGAGGCCTGCGGCAACCAGGCTGCTGCCGATCATGGCTGCGCGTCGACGCCGGGCCTGAAGGAGTCGGTACATGCCTGCCACGGCCGGGATGAAGAGCAGGATCGTCAGCAGGTTGAGAATGTGGGCCGCCTGGGTGCGTTCCGCGGCGTCGGCGAGGATCGCGAGTCGCTCGGCGGGGTCGAGCGGCGTGCGCGGCCACACGAGAGTTGTCACGAGGCCGCCGATCGGCGCAGCGATGAGCGCTGTGCCTTGGGAACGTCGAATGGTCGCGTGGTCGGTGAGGATCGTCATCGTGGTGCTCCTGAGCGGAGGGGACGTCGGATGCCGAGACGCTATGGCCGTGCCAGGACATCCTTCGTCCATCCTGGAGCCACATCGTCGCCCTGCCGGGTCGAGATGCCGACGTACCGGCCTGCAACCTGAGTTGGGCCGGCTCTGTCCTGGGGTGCAGGACAGGGGGGTGGTGGTGCACTAGCGTCCGTGGCATGTCGCTGCGACTGCTGGAGGGCCGGAGCCTCCCGCTGTGGGACGTCGTCGCTGCAGCGTTGCTCACGGCGTTCACGCAGTACGAGGTGTGGACCAGCGACGGGGTTGTCCCGCCGCTGGCGGGTCAGGCTGCTTGCTTCGCGGTGGCGACGCTGAGCCTCGCAGCACGACGTCGGGCGCCGCTCCTCGCGCTGGCCTTCTGCGCCGGTGCCCTCACCGTCCAGACGGTGGCTCTGGGCGAGGCGCCAGTTGCCGGCGGCTTCCTGGCGGTCCTGGTCCTGACCTACTCCGTCGCCGCCCATTCCCGGTATCAGGCTGCGGTGATCGGCCTGCTCGTCCTGTGCGTCGCCCTCCTCGTGGAGCCCGCGACGCGCAGCGAGGCGAGGTCGATCGGCGATGCAGTAGGAAACCTCGGTCTCTTCGCACTGGTGTGGGGAGCAGGACGTGTGGTCCGCGAGCTCCGGCAGCGCGGTGCCTGGTGGGAGCGCCGGGCCGACGATCTGGAGCGGAGCCGGGAGGAACGCGTGACCGCCGCGGTCGCCGAGGAGCGGCAGCGCATCGCCCGCGAGCTGCACGACGTCGTGGCGCACAGCGTGAGCGTGATGGTGTTGCACGCAGGAGCGGCGCGGCAGTACGTGGCCTTGGACCCCGCACGGGCCACCCAGCCGTTGTTGCTGGTCGAGGAGGTGGGCCGCCAGGCCCTGGAGGAGCTGCAGAGGCTGCTGCAGGTGCTGCGCGACAGCGACGACGAGCCGTCCTCGATCGTGGGGCTGCGCGACGTGGACCAGCTCATAGAGCACGTCCGCCAGGCCGGGGTCGGGGTGCGCCTCGACGTGCGTGGCACCCCCCAGCCGCTCGCCCCGGGTCTCGACCTCACGGCGTACCGGATCCTGCAGGAGGCGCTCACCAACGTGCTCAAGCACGCGCCACAGGCGCACCCCGAGGTGAGCATCGAGTACGGGGAGCGGGAGCTGGTGCTCTCGGTGCTCGACGAGGGCTCCCGTGGCAGCAGCAGCGCAACCGTGGTCGGCGGTAACGGGCTGGTCGGGATGCGTGAGCGGGTGCAGCTTTACGGCGGGAGCCTTGACGTCGGTCCGCGCGAGGCCGGCGGTTTCGCCGTTCGAGCCCGCATCCCCCTCGGTCACTCCCGGGCGCTGTGATGGGGGCACCCATCCGCGTGCTCGTCGCTGATGACCAGACGCTCGTGCGCAGCGGGATCCGCCTCATTCTGGAGGCGCACAGCGACCTCGAGGTGGTCGGCGAGGCCAGCGACGGCATGGAGGCCATCAGGCTCACCCGCGAGCAGCATCCCGACGTGGTCCTGATGGACATCCAGATGCCGCGCATGGACGGGATCGCCGCCATCGCCCGCATCTGTGCCTCACCTGGCGATCCGCCGCACATCCTCGTGCTGACCACCTTCGACCACGATGACCACCTGTACGACGCCGCGCGCGCTGGTGCCACCGGCTTCCTGCTCAAGACCGCGCCACCCGAACAGCTGGTGGCCGCCGTCCGCGCCACCGCCGCCGGGGAGACGTTGCTCGCGCCGTCCATCACCCGCCGCCTGCTGGACGAGTTCACCCGACGCCCCCCGGGAGGCGGAGTCCCCCACGCGGTCTCCGCCCTCACTGATCGGGAGCGGGATGTGCTCGTCCTCGTGGCCCGCGGCCTGTCCAACATGGAGATCGCCCGGGAACTGGTCGTCAGCGAAGGGACAGTCAAGAGCCACCTCAACCGGGTCCTCGCCAAGCTCGGCGTGCGCGACCGAGTCCAGGCAGTCGTGCTGGCCTACGAGTCAGGCCTGGTGCGACCGGGCGACGCCTGAGCATCACGTGCGGGAGCGCCGCATTGGGTTCCGGGCACGAGGGGCAAATCGGAATGTCCGACAGGCGGCGGAAAGACGCTCCGCCGAAGACCTCGACCCGGTACTTCCTGCACGCAGGTTGCATCAACATGCTGGATCCTTCGATGATGGGGGTTTGAGGGACGCTTGAACACCGTCCGACCTGACCTCTCGAACCGCAAGCGCTGCTGCGGAGGCCCGCGAGAGTGTCCGGGTCCCTGAGCGTGCCCGTCTCATCAGGACACCGCGCCGATTTGCGAGTGTCCCGGTGCGACGAGACCCACCGTGCCAGCGCTCCGATTTTGTCGGAGATACCCTCGGCCGGTGACAAATCAGGTCAAGATGCGGCGAAGGCCACGCTTCGAGCTTCGGCGCATGCTGTTGGGCGCGGCGCTGGAGGTCTTCTTCAAGGCGTGGGGAGCCGCCGCGGCCATCGCTGTCGCGTTCAGCGATGCTCAGACCTGGGCCGGGAAGATCCGCGAGGGACTCGCGGCGGTGCCGACCCTGACTGAGGAGTATCGGCGCACGCAGTACGTCGTGGAACACCGCACGCAGATCGAGGACGCCATCGATCATCTCAACACCCAGACACCGCCGCAGGCGGAGATGGAGGCGTCGATCGAGCGGAGTCGGGAGACGCTTGACGAGCTGCAGATATTCGACGAACGCGTGGCGGAAGCGAGCAATCTTGACTACTTGAAGTTCTGGGCAAACATCGGCGACTTCCGTGACGCCTGGGAGGCGATGCCCGACAGGGAATCGCTGCGACAGCTCATCGAGGTCACCGGGCCCGCCGTCGAGCAGGCCAGGGTCCTCGTGCCCACGTACTACGGAGGAGTCCTCACGCTGACGGACAACTTCTCTCACGAGGAGCGAGGCTCAACGATCGCCGCCATGGCCGTGCTCGTGGCCGTCATGTTTCTGCTCGGACGAGCGGTCGCTTTCGCGGTCCGCCGGGGGAGGCCGGGGTTCATCGCCCAGGCGCTGCAGTGGCTGGGCGCACGCACCTTCCCCCGGTGGTACTCCCAGAACGTGGCTTACGCGCTGAACAAGCCGCTCTACGCGCACGCACGAACACAGGTGCACCGCGAGCTCATGGCCGACCCTCACGCCGCACTCGGACCCGAGTCGTTCCGGGAGCTCGAGGACTACTTCGCCGAAAGGGGGAGGCGCCAGACTTGACCTGCAGTCCAAGTGAACGGCATCCGATCGGCTTCGTGGCATGAAGGCGATTGCGGTCTCATCAGGTCACTCGCAAGTCCCGCGAGGACACTCCCGGGCTGCCTTGATGGCGGATGGCGCGTCGTATGGCACGCGTGCCGGGAGGCGCTCCCCCTTATCGCAGCCGAGCATCATCGCAACGTGCCGAGGTTTGTGCTGAGGCCACACGCCCATTCTGGGCGCCGGGACGCTCGTCTCTGCCGACGATCAGTGAGGCTGCAACGCGATGACGCTCAACAGACGCGGAACCGCAACAGGAGCCGACATGGATCTGCAACCGCCCCCATCGCGGCAGAAGAGCGCGTCTAGCGGCAGGTTGTCAGGCTGCCTCGTGCCCATCCCTCGTCGGTGCGCTCGACTCCCACCTCGGCGACGACCTCGCCTGACTTGTCCAGCACGGCCAGCACGCGCGTGTACCTGTTGCGTGCGAGCACATCTCCGACACGACCGCCGTCAGGGACGTTCCACCTCGCGGCCTGACGGACTGAGGCGAACGAACGGCCCAAGTAGGCCTGTGTCCGCCTGTACGTGCCGCAATCGAGGGAGACCCGAAAGTCTGGGCCCGACGTGCTGGCTTGTGTCGCAGTGGACTTTCCTGCTGGCTCCGAGTCGTCACTCGGTGGAGCCGGTGTGTTGCATCCTGCGAGGGCAGCACAGGCTGCTATGGCCACCAACCAGCGATGAAGCACTTGAATCCCTTCCTAGGTCTCAGTATGACTCCGAGCGACGGACTTCGGTTCCTCCTACCGTCCGCTCATCGGCAGAGTCGGTCGTTTCGGCGGGCCCCGTGACGCTCGACCAACACGCGTGTCTGTTGCAGATTCGCACGGCTCGGGTCAGGCGAACCTGCGAACGCGGCCCGATTTGCAAGATTTGCAGATTGGATCGGTCCATTGCAGATTCGCCGATTGTCGGCAGTCTCGGAGGTCAAACGCCAGCAACGTAGGCGGTCAGGAAGTGGACGCCGTGGCGGTCGAGGTTGCCTCTTGCGCGGTCGTAGTGCTCGGTGGTGCGGGGGTCGGCGTGACGCGCGAGGATCTGGGCGTCCCTAAGAGGCACGCCAGCATCGAGGGCGTTGGTGATGGCGGCGTGGCGCAGTGAGTGCGGGCTGATGTGTCTGGGTATCGCGGCGGCGCGGGCGATGCGTTGGACCATGCGGTAGACGTCGCGTCGGTCGACTGGCTTGCCAGTCAGCGGTCGCAGGATCAGCCGGCCGCTGGTCCGTTCGCCGCGGCAGGCCTCGAGAACGCGCAAGACCGGGACGGTGATCGGCATGGTTGCTGGCTTGTTGCCCTTACCGACGAGGCGCAGCACGCGGTGGCCGCGCAGAGTCTCGGCGTAGTCCTCGATCCGCACCGCCGCAGCCTCGGATGCTCGGAGCGCGTTGATGCCGAGGAGGTAGGCCAGGGCCCCGTGATGAACGGTGATCGTCTGCGCGACCTGAAGGAATCGGATGAGCTCGAGCCGGTCAAGGCCTTGGGTGCGGGTCTCGTCGCGGTGGACTTCGGGTAGTCGGGCGTAGACCGCCGGGTCGGATGGGGTGACCCCGTCGATGTGAGCGAACCGGAAGTAGCCGCGAACGCCGTGCATCATCGTGTTGATCGAGGAGGCCATCAGGCCCGATTCTCCGAGGTGTCTGACGTACAGCTCGATGTGAGCTCGTTCGATCCCGACCAGCGCGTCAAGGCCGTTCGACTCGCACCAGCCGAACCATCGGCGCAACTGGTAGGCGTACAGGTGGTGCGTGGGTCCGCTGTAGCGCGCCAGGAACGAGACAGCCGCCAGTTGGGCGGGGGTCATCGTGGATGGCTGAAACGGCAGCAGTGCTGTCGGTTGCTGCGATTGGTCTGACATGGCGGGCTCCGCGGCGGGGCCGAGTCGGCTCGCCTCACCCGCCGCCGATGCGACGAGACCCTTGAGGGCCACCGTAGAGCGGAGAACCCAGGCGCCGGAACGACGGAATGCAAGCGCGATGGCGGTGCATTGACGCGCCTGGAAGTCGCGCATCAGGATCGGCAACGGGACGTCGCTCCCGCTAGCTGATCGGGTGGTCATGCACCGCCGATGAGAGGTGCACGCCGTTCAGCTCCAGATAGAGCTGCCGCTCCGTGACGGTGAGCGTGATCGTGTTGCGGCGCTCCATCGTGTCCACCGCTGAATCAATGAACCCGGGATCGAAGTTGTGCAGCACGATCTCGGCGGCGCGGTGGATCCTCGCCCCTGCCCACTGCGCGAGCACCTTGGCCGGGTCGCGGTGCGTGTAGATCGTCGTGCGCTCGGCAGCCTTGCTGCCCGTGTGAAGCCGCGCGGCATCCGGTGCGCCGACCTCGATCCAGGCGAGCAGCTTCCCGCTCAGGTCACGCACCAGCACCGCCGGGGCGTCGGTCGCCGAGATGCCCTCGCTGAATGTGATGCCCTCTTCGTGCTCGAGACAGTAGGCGAGCACGCGCGTCACGAGGTACGCCTCGGTCTCTGACGGATGCCGCGCCGCGCGCAGCGTGAACTCCTCGTAGACGCCGCGATCCGTGTCGGCCAACTCGACTTCAAACGTGTGCATCGTCGCGCCGGCCGCCATGGGGCTCAGCCTAGTCCGGGAACGGGTACCTCTCGCGTCGTCTTCACCGTCGCCTGATCGCGGTGTTAAGACTCAGCTCGACCTGCTCCGAATTGGTCCGGCTACAGCGACGGGCACTGACGTCGGCAGGGCAGCGCGGACGACCTCAACTGGTGCTGTCAAGGATCAGCCGGGTCGCTTCGTGCGGTGCGTCCCATTGTGGAAAGTGACCACACCGTTCGAACCAGTGCAGCACTGCGTCCGGAAACAGTTCCGTCGCGCGTGCGGCCTGTCGCGGCAGGGTCACCAAGTCACGACGACCCCAGCCGATCGTGACCCGGCCGGGCACCGTGCCAGCTGGCGCACCCTCCTGCTTGGGCCCCTTGGTCAGCGCGTCCAAGGCCGCGCCGGTCGATGGGGAGTCGGCCAGCCCGCGCACGTCCGGTAGCACCGTCTCGCGCGGGAGCGCCCAGGGCCGCGCAGAGAGTTGCGCGAGCAGCAGCGTCCGTCCCACAGGGCTGCCGAGCAAGGCAGGCAGCCTGTCTCGCAGCGCCCGGACCAAGGCGATCGACGGTCGCAGCGTGGCGCCGAAGACGGCCAGTTCGCGGTCGCTCCAGAAGCCGCCCGGGTCCAACGCCACAGTGTCGCCCCCGACGCCGCGCCGCGCGAGCTCGAGCACCATTCGTCCACCCATCGACTGGCCGACGGTCGAGACCCCGTCCAGACCCTGCTCGCGGATGAACTCCGCGACGGAGTCGGTCAGGGTGGCGATCGAGACCTCGCCGATCAGAGGCTGCGATTCACCGAACCCCGGCAGGTCGACGGCGATGACCTCACGGCTCTCGGCCAGTTCGTCGATGATCGGAGACCAGGATCGCCACCCAGCGCCCAGACCGTGCACCAGTAACAGAGGGCTGCCATTTCCGCGGCGCACATGGTTCAACGTCATGTCTGGAACGCTATCCGACGCGAAAATCGGCGCATCTTGCCACCGCGAGCAGATCCCCAACCGGAAAGCACTCACTCCTTGCGGCTAGATCTGGATGTTTGAACGCGACCGGCGCAGAGCAGCCCGACTTGTTGGCTCATTCAGACAGGGCGGCGTCGGCCGTTTGACCCGCGCCAACAGGCGGCGAGGTGGCTGTGGCCCCGTGTGCCCAGGATTCGGCTACGCGCGGTCGTGCAGAGTGATCTGGTAGCCGTCGAGGTCGGCGAAGGTGAAGGTCCGGCCGAAGGGACCGTCGATCGGTGCGGAGACGATGGGGTAGCCGTCGGAGAGCAGTGCGTCGTGGGTGTCTTGGACTTCGGTGGCGTGGAACCAGAGGGCCACGCCGATTCCGGGCTGAGCGACGGTGTCGAGGTCAGTCCCCGGGAGAAGGTCGCGGAGTGCGAACGCAATCGGCTTGGTCTCGAAGACGACGGCGTGCGGCGGGCCTTCCTTGGATCGATCAAGCCCGAGGTAGTTCTCGTAGAACGCTTGTGAGGCGTCCAGGTCCCTGACCTGCAGGGAAAGGAAGTCGGGTCCGATGGTTGGCATGGTGCTACTCCTCCAGTTCGTGTCAGTTATCTGACACGCGGAGACTATGTCAGGATACTGACATGAGTCAACGCACTTCCGGGATCGACCTCGACACATCGCTGGGATACCTCCTGAAGGAGGCGTCTACCGCCCTGCGCCAAGCCATGGAGGAAGTCCTACGCCCGCTCGGGATGACGGTGACGCACTACTCCTGTCTTGAGCTGCTGGCGCAGCGTCCTGGCTTGTCCAACTCTGATCTGGCGCGGGGAGCGTTCGTGACGAGGCAGTCAATGAACGTCCTGCTCCAGAGCCTGGAACAGGACGGATTCGTCACCCGACCAGCAAAGGCGCCGGTGGGGAAGGCCCTGCCCGCGCGGCTCACCCCGAGTGGTCGGCGGAGCCTCGAGAAGGCGTCGGCAGCTGTCCGCTCTGTAGAGGTCAGGATGCTGGCGGGGGTGACCCCGGCCGAGCAGTCGGGTGCCTTCAGGATCCTGACCAGCATGATCGATTCCTTGCAGAACGACGGCGCAGACCCTTAGCCACTTCGCGGTGGATTGACGCATGGTGGCCACTGACGCCAGGTCGCGCCTGAGGAACCGTCTGTGGGGCCACAACGGGCGAGCTAGCCTACGGGTCATGGACGCGCCTCGCACCGCCCTAGGGATGATCGCAACCGTGATCCTGTGCCTGTCGCCGATGGTTTCAATCGGGCCTGCGGCAGCCGATAGCCCCGGTTGTGTGACAGCCGGAGAGTTTCGGGACGTGCGTGACGGCATGACGCGCGCCAAGGTGCAACGCATCTTCGACACGAAGGGCATGTCGCTGTTCGAGAACCCCGGCGCGGTGCACAACTCCGCACGCGAGTACCCAATGTGCGCGGCATGGAAAAGGGCCTCGGGCGACTCGAAGGTGCAGGTTCAGTACAACAACTACGCCACGAACGGCGGTCCCCAGCGCGTCGTCCACCGACAGCATTACTGACCGCACCTAGAAGAGCGGCGCAGACTTAAGTGTGGAGTCGCGCATTCGTCTGACAGCGCAGTTACCGCTCCTTACTGTTTCATGGTGATTCTTGCGACTACCCCCACCGATATCGATTTCGAGAATATGCTCGACGGAATCGTCGCGGGACTAGCTCCCGTCGCTCCATGGCTCGTCTCCTTGGCGGCTCTCGCCGTCGTGCTGAGATTCCCCATGCCTGGTCGCGGGGCGGGGCTCTTCTCCTCCCGGGATCCGTGGCGACTGTTCAAGTACGAGGCCCGTCGACATGTCATGGAGCGCGCCGGAGGGCGTTGTGAGGGATCTGTCGTGCTGCTCTGGGGTCGGTGCGGCCGCGTGGCGGTGGAGGCAGACCACGTGTACCCCTGGTCACGCGGAGGTGCCACAGTGCCGAGCAATGGACAGGCGCTATGTCGTGACTGCAATCGCTCAAAGTCCAACGTGCGGCCGGCATGGTGGTACATCATTGGACTGGAGCGACGGCGCCGTTCTTACTTTCCTCAGGGAAGGGATGTGCGGGTCTCGGCTGCCATGACTGCAGCAGACCGCGCGCTGCGTGCGCCAGTTTCGCGTCGAGGAGCGCGCAACCGAAGGTAGCGACCCAGGCGGTGCAATGACGCACTACCGCGGCATGAGCAGGCCGGTAGCTCGTAGTGGTTACTCGTCCGGTGAGGCGGCCAATTCGGCGTAGCGCGTGACCGCACCGTTGAGCAGGTCGTGTACCAGGTCCGCGAGTGGTCGCAGCCGGTCCTCGTTCAGAGTCAGCGACAGGCCGAACCCACCCTCAATCTCCTGGGCCGCAGTCGGACTGGTGAGCGCAAGCAAGGGCCAGGAACGACCATGGGCGAAAGCAGATGCTTCACGCCACCGTGCCCGGGCCTCAGTTCGGTCCAACCCCACTGCCACGGCACCATGGCCCACTATGTCGGCGTAGTTGATGTCAGTAGAGACCTGAGTGGGCTTGATTCCCAGAGCGGTGCCGAGTGCAAGCACTTCCTTCGCCCGGTCCTTGCCACTGCTCCCCTTCGGTGGAGGGACGCGGCCTGTGTCGTCCTCCCAAAGCTGACGTTGGCCGAAGTCGTAGTGCCATAACCGCAGAGCACGGCCGCGACGGGTGGCACGTTGTCCCGACTCCATAACCCAAACGGCCATGGCTGCCGACTCGACGGCGGCGCGCAAGAGCGTCCACGGGGCGTTCAAAGTGATGGTGCCTCGATCACGGGTCACGATGTCTCGCAAGGTGACGACGTGGTCCAGGGAAGCCGTAATGCCGTTCGTGACCACCATCGAGACCCAAAAGCCTGCTAGGTCTCGGTCGTCTCCCGCCAGCAAGCTGTCAGGTGCAATCTCACCGAGGCCCATCTCCATGTGCTCTACGTCGTCGTCATCGACTAGAGAACTGGCTAGGTCGAACAGCGGCAGCAGGTAGGAGAGTTCAGCCTGGGTCATGGCTCATCATCTCGCCTGGACCGCGCTTGCGGCGGCAGGGTCGTGTGAGCCCGCTGGTCCTGCCAAGCAGATTCGGACGTTCCTGACAGGCGACGGAAAGACAGACCCGAGGTGTCGACGTGTTGGCCTCGAACGAGGTCACCAATCGTGGTCGTCCGCAGGATCTTCGGAATGCTGCCCCGGTCTGATTGTCCACGGGCGCGGCTCTCGGTGGGAGAGAAGCGAGCCGAGATCGGCCGCGTCATCCAGGACGGGAATTTCAAAATCACCGGTTCCAACGGCGGACAGGTTGGTTGCTGTCGCCCTCCAGGTGCAGCGTATTGGCCCCGGAACAGTTGGCATCACCATGAGCGCCAAATCCGCTTCCAAGGCTTCCGTGGTGCGTGGACGGAGGTGCAGCGCCGGGAACTCGATAGTTGCTGACCCGCCATTCTGGATGGTCGGTCGTGGTGAGGGTCGTGAATACGAGACCGGCAAAGATTGCGTGATCGATTGCGGGGTGAGGCGGTCGAATCGGTCGGCTATCCCGCGAGGCCCCCACAGTCGGGGGCGCTGGTAAGCCTGCGGACGCAGGGTGAAATTGTCGAGCTTCTCAAAGGCGAACACGTCGCCCTGAACGTGCACCGTGACGAGCAGGTTCTCCAGGTTGTCGTCGGACAGGTTCTCAACGCCCCACGCGAGGACAGGAAGTGCACGGGCTGCTGCTCTACCTTCGGCTCCTTCAAACCCGGCGCGGCATCGTTCCAAGTACTTCTCTGTTTCGGCCCGGTAGTCGTCGGGTGACCGGTCCTCGGGTGTCTCGCCAATCCCATGCGCCAACATGGAGGCGGCGCCACCCGCACGACCCAAGGACGACAGTCCTAGCCGGCCCGCCGCTGTTTGTGGTGCAGGGTTGAGGTGACGTTCGAGTGGCTCCAGGAGGACTGCTCGTTCCGCGTCGATCCACGACTCAATCCAGTCGTCCGGCCAGGTGCACCGCGGAAGTCCTTCCCACGCCGGCACGGTGGCGCTGACCTCGATGGAAACCGCATCCCGGTTGACCGATGTGAGCCGGGTCGAGAGCCGCCGGATGTCGTCGCCCTTCGCACGGTCGGACTTCCCAGGACGTCTGACAAAGATGTTGCCATTGTCGATGTCTGGCGCTGCCTTGCCGATGCAATGGATCGGGTCACCGGTCTTGGGTGGCTCGACCGTGACAACTAGAACCTTGGTCCCTTTGTAGCTGTTGTATTCAAGGTCCCAGCCCGGGGCGGGAGCAGCGAGGAGGGCGTTAACACCGTCGTGAATGATGGCGGGATCTACGACGACTGCGCCCGGTGCATTGCCTGGTTCGAGACCGACGATGACGTACGCATTTCCGCCCATCCAGCGTTGTGCACGCGTGGGATCTCGGTTGGCGAACGCGACGATTGCGCGGGCCATGTGTGCGTATCCGGCCTTAGTGGATGGGTCTACACCCGCCTTGAACTCGACCCACTCATTCTCATCCGCATCTGAAGCGTTGTAGATGGCGTCGAGGAGGCGCTGGCGCCCGAGGTGGCCGGATGGAGGCTTGGTGGTGTCGTAATCGATCACGAGGCGGGTCTCCTAGTACCAGCTGGGCTTTGACCCTATCTTCGGAGGCCGACAACCGGCACGCCCGCCGTCAAAGGGCAAGCGCAAGGGCGCTGCCCTTCACCGCTACTACGGAGGGTGAAAGGCAGGGGCGGCGTGGAGGCAATCGGTGTCGACCCGGTCAGACATGCGATGCATTCCGAGCGGTCCGACCTGCGTCAATGTGGGCGGTGTGGGCTACTCCCCACGACTCACACAGGCGTGATCGGCAGCGACCGCCGCGGCTCGAACTCGAAGGCGGCTCCGGTCGAGAAGCGTGTCACGGCGACCTCGCCGCGCTCCTTCGCCGGGGTGTCGCGGGTGACGACCTGGAGCGTCCACTCCTCGGCCGAGCCGACGACCTCGACGTCGAGCAACCCGTCCACGGCCTGTACGACGGCACTCAGGGCGTCGGTCGACCCCGGGCCGCAGAGCGTGAGCCAACCGCCGTCCCGGTGTGCCGGGGACGGCGTGACCGTGAGCGTCCCCTCTGCGCCCGAGCCCGACACCGAGGCGGCGACGTAGGCCGCAGGGTTGAGCAGCGGGTGCAGCGACAGCACCTGCAGCGCCCCCGCAGCACCGGTGTCGAGCCCGAGCGCCCGGTGGAGGCGCTCGGCCGCGATGCCGGCGATCCCGACGAGCTGCTTGCGGCAGATCTCCTCGGCGCCGGCGGCATCGGTGCGCTGCCCGACGGCGTGCACGAAGGAGAGGTTGAGCAGGTGCATCTGCAGGCACACCTCGTCGGCGATGCGCACCAGCGCCGAGTGGGAGAAGGCGCCGAAGTCGACGTCGGCGAGCAGCGGGCCGGAGTAGTCGGAGGCTCCCTCGTCGGACGTGTCGATCGGCGAGAGCTTCACGGTCGCGGCCAGCGTCCGTGAGACGACCTCGAAGGCGGGAAGCGCCGTCACCGGTGGGTGGGACTCGTCGATGACCACCGTCCAGGCGCAGTGCGGCTTGCGGTCGGTCGGGATCCGCGGCGGTCGGTGGACCGGCCGGACCTGGGCGCGCGGGTTGGTGGCGACCGCGGTGGCGTCGAAGGTCGGGTCCTCGATGTCGTGGCACATCGAGCGCACGAACTCCGGCCCCATCGGCTCGACGTCCATCAGGGCGCCGCAGTGGTCGAGGTGGAAGGTGCCGTGCCAGCGGTCCTGCACGGCGTAGCGGAAGTCCATGAACTGCGGGGGAGCGCCGATGTCGAGCTGCAGCCCCTTGAAGATCGTGACGACGTCGTCGCCCTCATAGCCCAGGGCCTGCTGCATCCGCCGGGTGTAGACCGGGCTGGCGCCGGACCACTCCTCGATCGCGATCTGCGCCATCTCCTCGCGGCCGAACGCCGAGATGCACCACGCCATCCCCGAGCGGTCGATCAGCTGGCCGATGAGCAGCAGCTCGGGCACCAGCACGGCGAGCTGCTCGCGCGTCAGGGCGTCGTAGGTGCTGGTCATGCGCCACCTCCGTGGAGATCGGGATCGAGCATCCGGTGCTGCGGGCCCCTTGCCGTGAAGCAAGAACGTGTTCTAGATTAGACAGGTGTCCAGTCAGGTGTCCAGCATCCCGCGCCGGGAGCCCAACGCGCGCCAGGCCGAGACCGCCGAGCGGCTCCTCGTGGCGGCGGCCGCCGAGCTGCGCGAGGTCGGGGTGGAGGCCCTCACGATCCGCACGGTGGCGGGGCGCGCCGGGGTCTCGGCGGCCACCGCCTACACCTACCTGTCCTCCAAGCACCACCTCTTCGCCGAGCTCTTCCTGCGTCACCTCGCGGCCGAGCAGCCGTACGGGGAGACGGCACCCGGTGACCGCACCGCCCGCGTGCAGGCGGTGACACGCAGCATGGCGACCTCGCTGGCGACCGAGCCGGCCCTGGCCGCGGGTGCGACGCAGGCGCTGCTCGGCACCGACCCCGACGTGGCGCGGCTGCGCCTGCGCATCGGCGCGGTGTTCGTGGAGCGCTTCCGCTCCGCGCTAGGAGACCCGGCCGACGAGGCCGTCCTCGAGACGCTGACCCTCGCCTTCTCCGGCGCCCTGCTGCAGGCCGGGATGGGCCTGATGACCTACACCGAGATGGGCGAGCGGCTCGATGCCGTCGTCGCCGTGATCCTGGAAGGACACCCGTGAACCCCCGCACGGCCGAGGCCCCCATCGACTTCGACCCCTGGAGCTACGACGTCCAGGAGGACCCCTACCCCCTCTACGCCCGCCTGCGGGACGAGGATCCTCTCCACCACAACGAGCGCGACGACTTCTGGGTGCTCTCCCGCCACGCGGACGTGTCCCGCGCCTTCCGCTCCGAGGACGTCTACTCCAACGCGATGGGCGTCTCGCTCGACGCCAGCGCCTGGGGCCCGCGGGCCCACCAGACCATGTCGATCCTGGCCATGGACCCACCCGACCAGACCCGCATGCGCTCGCTGGTCTCCAAGGGCTTCACCCCGCGTCGCGTCCGCGAGCTCGCCCCTCGCATCCAGGAGCTGACCGCGCAGTACTTCGACGAGGTCCTCGACGGTGACCTCGACTGGATCGCCGACTTCGCCGGTCGGCTGCCGATGGACGTGATCTGCGAGCTGGTGGGCGTGCCGCCCGCCGACCGTGACGAGGTACGCCGGCTGGCTGACCTCCTCGTCCACCGCGAGGAGGGCCTCCGCGACGTCCCGCCAGCGGGCATGGAGGCGGCGATCACGCTCTTCGGCTACTACACCGACCTCCTCGCCGAGCACCGCCGCAAGCCCACCGACGACCTGACCTCGGCGCTGCTGGCGGCCGAGGTGGACGGTGAGCGGCTGGACGACGGCGAGATCATCGCCTTCCTCTTCCTCATGGTGGTGGCCGGCAACGAGACCACGACCAAGCTCCTCGGCAACGCCCTGGTCCACCTGACCCGCCATCCTGATCAGCTCGCCGACGTGCTGGCCGACCCGGACCTGGTCGCCCCGTGGATCGAGGAGACACTCCGCTTCGACCCCTCGACCCAGATGCTGGCCCGCCACCTCCTCCAGGACGTCGAGCTGCACGGCAGGGTCGCGCCCCGTGGCTCCAAGCTGGTGCTGGCCCTGGGCGCTGCCAACCGCGACGACCGGGTCTTCTCCCGACCCGACGACTTCGACCTGCACCGCTCCCCGGCCGAGGTCGCCCAGCTGGTGAGCTTCGGCGGCGGCCGGCACTTCTGCCTGGGCGCCAACCTGGCCCGCCTCGAGGCCCAGGTCGCGCTGGCCGAGCTGCAACGCCGGGTGCGCAGCCTGGAGGTCCACCACGACCGTGCGGTCCGGGTGCACTCGATCAACGTCCGCGGCTACGCGGCCCTGCCGATCACCGTCGAGAGGCGCTGAGCATGGGTCGCTACGCCCAGCCCGACCGCCGCCCTGCGGTCGTCGCCGGCGCCTCGTCCGGGATCGGTGCGGCCACCGCCCTGGCCCTCGCGGCCGCAGGCTTCCCCGTCGCGCTCGGGGCTCGTCGTACGGACAGGTGCGACGACGTCGCCACCGCGATCCGCGACGCGGGGGGCGAGGCCGTGGTGCACGCCCTCGACGTCACCGACGACGACTCCGTGGCGGCCTTCGCCGCGGCCGCGACCCGGGACCTGGGCGACATCGAGGTCGTCATCAGCAACGCGGGCTCGGTGGCGCCCGGCACCATCCACGAGGTCGGGACCGAGCGCTTCGCCTCCGAGCTCGACCTGGCCGTCCTCGGCGCGCACCGGCTGGTGCGGGCCTTCGTGCCCGCCATGGTCGGGCGCACCCGTGGCGACATCGTCTTCGTGTCCTCCGACGTGGCCGTGCGGGCGCGGCCCTTCATGTCGTCCTACGCCGCCGGCAAGTGGGGGCTCGAGGGCATGGCCCACGCGCTGCAGATGGAGCTCGAGGGCACCGGCGTGCGCGCGAGCATCGTGCGGCCCGGACCGACCTGGAGCGAGATGGGCGGCGACTGGGACGTCGACCAGGCCGCCCTCGTGCTCGACCACTGGGTGCGCTTCGGCCTGGCCCGCCACCCCCACTTCCTCAAGCCGACCGCGGTCGCCGACGCGATCACCTCCGTCGTCAGCGCACCCCGCGGCGTCCACCTCAACCTCGTCGAGGTCTCGCCCGAGGCCCCGATCGTCTCGCCACAGGACCAGCCGGAGGACAGATGAGCGTCTCAACAGGCTCGCCAGGCTCGACCGCAGCGCCGCAGGCCGACATCCCCGAGGTGTCCTACGTCGTGCCCGACGACGGCCACGGCCACCTCGCCGAGCTGCGCATCGACCCGATCGCCCTGCTCCTGCGGGTGCGCGAGGAGTGCGGCGACATCGGTCGCTTCCGGCTCGCCGACCGTGACGTCGTGATGGTCTCCGGCGCCGAGGCCAACGAGCAGTTCTTCCGGGCGCCCGACTCGACGCTCGACCAGGCGGCGGCCTACCCCTTCATGACGCCGATCTTCGGCGAGGGCGTCGTCTTCGACGCCTCGCCCGAGGAGCGCCAGCAGATGCTGAAGAACCAGGCGCTGCGCGGCGACATGATGCGCGGCCACGCCTCGACCATCGAGGCCGAGATCAACCGGATGGTGGCCCCGTGGGGCGACGAGGGCGAGATCGACCTGCTCGACTGGTTCGCCGAGCTGACGATCTACACCACCAGCAGCTGCCTGATCGGCAAGCCCTTCCGCGAGGAGCTCGACGGCTCCTTCGCCGCGCACTACCACCGACCTCGAGAAGGGCACCGACGCGCTGGCCTACGTCGACCCCTACGCCGACATCGAGTCCTTCCGCGAGCGGGACGCAGCCCGCGTGGAGCTGGTCGCGCTGGTGCAGGCGATCATCGACAAGCGTCTGGCGCGGGGCACGGTGCCCAAGCGAGGAGCGCGACCTGCTCGACGTGCTGATCTCCGTCGACTACAGCGCCGACCTGATCACCGGGATCTTCATCTCGATGATGTTCGCCGGGCACCACACGTCGTCGGGCACGGCCGCCTGGGCGCTGATCGAGCTGATGCGGCACCCCGAGGAGATGGCGCAGGTCGTCGCCGAGCTCGACGACCTCTACGCCGACCCGGACGGGACGGGCGCGGTCGAGATCTCCTTCCAGGCGCTGCGCTCGATCCCCCGGCTCGAGGCCGTGCTGAAGGAGACGCTGCGGCTGCACCCGCCGCTGATCATCCTGCTGCGCCTGGTGCAGGAGGAGATCGAGCTGGCCGGGCACACGATCGCGCCGGGCACGATGGTGGCCGCCTCGCCCAAGGTGTCCAACCGGATCGCGGAGGACTTCCCCGACCCCGACACCTTCGACCCGGGTCGCTACCTCGACCCGCGCCAGGAGGACCTGGTCAACCGCTGGACCTGGATCCCCTTCGGTGCCGGCAAGCACCGCTGCGTCGGCTCGGCGTTCGCGATGATGCAGCTCAAGGCGATCTTCTCGGTGATGCTGCGCGACTACGACTTCGAGATGGCCCAGCCGTCCGAGGACTACCGCGACGACGTCTCCAAGATGGTCATCCAGCTCCAGCAGCCCTGCCGTGTGCGCTACCGCAGGCGGGTCCGGTGACGGGTCGGGTGAGCGGGTCGCTGCACGTGCGGGCCGACCTGGACCTGTGCCAGGGCCACCAGATGTGCCAGGGCGAGGCCCCTGACGTCTTCGGCTTCGACGACGAGGCCGACGTCGTGGTCGTCCTGGACGAGCACCCCGACGAGTCGCTGCGGTCCGAGGTCGAGGCCGCCGTGAAGTACTGCCCAGCAATGGCCCTGGCCCTGGAGGAGGAAGCATGAGTGACCTGACCCGCGCCGAGATCGAGGACTTCTGGGAGAGCTGGCTGGAGGTCAACCGCGAGGCCGAGCGCAGCGGCGACTGGCGGCCGATGGCCGAGTGCTACGCCGAGGACGCCACCTACGGCTGGATGTACTCCCCGGACGAGCACTTCATGGCCGTCGGGCGCGACCAGATCCGGGACTGGGCGATCGGCATCGAGATGGACGGTTTCGACGGCTGGCACTACGACTACCAGTGCGCCATGGTCGACGACCAGAAATCGATGGTGCTCGGCTTCTGGAAGCAGCGCTCGGGCATCCTGGACGACGCGGGTCAGGAGTACGAGGTCCTGGGCATCGGGGGCTCGTGGTTCGGCCTGGCCCGCCAGAGCGGCGGCGCCGACGACGGGCTGGTCAAGATCGCCTGGCAGCGCGACTGGTTCGACATGCCGTCGACCGCGCACACCTTCCTCGAGATCCTCAAGGCGGGCAAGGCGTCCGAGACGCTGCTCGAGCGGATGTCGGTCACCGGTCTCGACGTCCCCGGCCACTACCGCCACGCCGACCTCCCCAGCCCGGTGTGGCCGCCGCCGGTCGAGGCGGGCGACTTCGTCACGCAGGTCCCGGCCGAGGCGAGCCCGGCATGAGCGTGCCCGCCCGGCTCACTGATCGACGGCACGCTGTCGGCGGCGAGCGACGGAGCGACGTACCCGATCCTCAACCCGGCCACGGGCCTGGAGATCGGGCAGGCGCCGGACGCGACCGCCGCAGGACGTCGACGCCGCGATCGGGGCCGCGCGTCGGGCCTTCGACGAGAGCGACTGGTCGACCGACGTCGCGCTGCGCGTGCGCTGCCTGCGCCAGCTGCACCAGGCGCTGCTCGACCACGCCGACGAGATCCGCGCGCTGACGACCGCCGAGGTCGGGATGCCCGGCTTCATGATGGTCGCGGCCGGCTTCGACGTGCCGGTCGAGGGGCTGGCGTGGGTCACCGACCTGCTCGAGTCCTACGAGTTCGAGACCGACCTCGGCGTCGCGGCGCCGATGGGGATCGCGAGCCGTCGGACCGTGCGCCGGGAGCCGGTCGGCGTGGTCGCCGCGATCACGCCGTGGAACGTGCCGACCCAGATCAACCTCGCCAAGGTCGGGCCGGCCCTCGCCGCGGGCTGCACGGTGGTGCTCAAGCCGGCCCCCGACACCCCCTGGGTGGCCGCCGAGCTCGGGCGGCTCGTCGCCGAGCACACCGACATCCCGGCGGGCGTCCTCAACGTCGTCACCCCGCGCTCCAACGAGGTCGCCGCCGTGCTCTCGACCGACCCGCGCATCGACATGGTGTCCTTCACCGGCTCGACCGCGACCGGCCGCGCGATCATGGCGGCGGCGGCGCCGACGCTCAAGAAGGTCTTCCTCGAGCTCGGCGGCAAGTCGGCCGCGATCGCGCTCGACGACGCCGACATCGCCGCGGTGGCCGGCGCCACGGCGTTCACCGCCTGCATCCACGCGGGCCAGGGCTGCGCGATCACCACACGGCTGATCGTGCCGCGCGCGAGGTACGACGAGGCCGTGCAGGTCGCCGCCGCCACGATGGAGTCGATCGGCGCCAAGGACCCGGCCGACCCGGGCGCGATCTGCGGGCCGGTGATCTCGCCAGGTCCAGCGCGACCGGGTCGAGGCCTACCTCCGCCTGGCGACCGAGGAGGGCGGCACGTTCGCCACCGGCGGGCACGTCATCGACCAGGCCGGCTTCTGGATCGAGCCCACGGTCGTCGCGGGCCTCGACAACTCCTCGCGCCTCGCCCAGGAGGAGATCTTCGGACCCGTGCTCGTCGTCATCGCGCACGACGGCGACGACGACGCGGTGCGCATCGCCAACGACTCGCCCTACGGGCTGTCGGGGTCGGTCGACTCCGGCATCGCTCGAGCGGGCCAAGGCCGTCGCCGCCCGGATCCGCACCGGCACGCTCGTCGTCAACGGTGGCGTGTGGTTCAGCCCGGACGCGCCGTTCGGCGGCTACAAGCAGTCCGGCATCGGCCGGGAGATGGGCGTCGCCGGCTTCGAGGAGTACCTCGAGACCAAGACCATCGCCGAGCCCGCGTGACCCCCAGACCCCAGACCAGCAAGGACATCGCATGAGACTCGAGGACAAGGTCGTCGTCGTCACCGGCGCGGCGCAGGGCATCGGCGAGGCCTACGCCAGGGCGCTCGCGCCGGAGGGCGCGGCCGTCGTGGTCGCCGACCTCAACGCCGAGTCGGGAGAGCGGGTGGCGGCCGAGATCGAGGCCGACGGCGGGCGCGCGATCTTCGTGCGCACCGACGTGTCCTCGGCCGAGTCGGCCGCCGCGATGGCCGAGCGCACCGTGGCCGAGCTACGGCGGGATCGACGGGCTCGTCAACAACGCGGCGATCTACGGCGAGATGCAGTTCGACCTGCTGATCAGCGTCGACTGGGACTACTACAAGAAGTTCATGAGCGTGAACATGGACGGCGCGCTGGTCATGACCCGCGCGGTCTTCGGCCACATGCAGAAGCGCGGTGGCGGCTCGATCGTCAACCAGAGCTCGACGGCGGCCTACCTCTACTCCGGCTTCTACGGGCTCGCCAAGGTCGGCGTCAACGGGCTGACCCACCAGCTGGCCCACGAGGTCGGCGGCATGGGCATCCGGGTCAACGCCATCGCCCCCGGCCCCACCGACACCGAGGCCACCCGCACCCAGGCCGGCGATGCCGCCAAGGACCTGGTCAAGGGCCTCGCGCTCAAGCGCATGGGCCAGCCCGAGGACATGGTCGGCGCCTGCGTCTTCCTGCTCTCCGACGAGGCGTCGTGGGTGACCGGGCAGATCCTCGCCGTCGACGGCGGACAGACCTTCCGGTCGTGAGCGTGCTCGAGGTCGGCTTCATCGGGCTCGGCAACATCGGCAAGCCGATGGCGCTGCGGCTCGCCGCCCAGTCGGCCGAGCGCGGTCTCACGCTGGGGGTCTACGACGTCGCCCCGGAGCCGCTGGCCGAGCTCGCTGCAGCCGGGGCCCGGGTCGCCGGCAGCGTGGCCGAGCTGGCCGTCGCGGGTCGACGTGCTGTGCGTGATGGTGCGCGACGACGACCAGGTGCGCGACGTGCTCGGCGAGGTGCTCGGTGTCGCCGGTGACCGGCTGACCGTCGTGGTGCACTCCACCGTCGCACCGACCACGCCCGCCGACCTGGCCGCCACGGCCGCGCGCCACGGCGTACGACTGGTGGACGCGCCGGTCTCCGGCGGCTCCATGGGCGCGTCGGCCGGCACGCTCGCGATCATGGTCGGAGGCTCCGACGACGCCTTCGCAGCCGCCCGGCCGGTGCTCGACGCGATGGGGACCAAGGTCGTGCACGCCGGACCGATCGGCGCGGGCACGACCTTCAAGCTGGCCCGCAACCTGATGCACTTCGTGGCCTTCACCGCGGCCACCGAGGCGCAGCGGCTGGCCGAGGCGGCCGGGCTGGACCTGCGGGCGCTGGGGGACGTCGTGCGCCACACCGACGCGATCACCGGCGGCCCCGGCGCGATCATGCACCGCGAGACCACGGCCCCGCTCGCCGAGGACGACTTCTGGCACGGTGTCTTCACCCACGTGGTGGCGCTGGGCGAGAAGGACCTCGGCTTCGCCACCGACCTCGCCGACCGGCTCGGCGTCGACGTGCCCCTCGCCCGGCTCGCGCTCGAGCGGCTGGCGCCGGGGCTGGGTCTCGACAAGCACCAGCAGGAGGAGCACCCATGACCGGCAAGTTCGACGACCTCCCCGAGAAGCGCCGCCAGGGCCTGGAGAAGATGGAGGAGGTCTACGGCTTCGACATGACCGACGGGGTCGGCGACTTCTTCGGCTACACCGCCGACCACCTCTTCGGTGACATCTGGCGACGCGAGGGGCTCTCCGACCGCGACCGCCGGCTGCTGCTGATCGGGCTCCTCGCCGGCACCGGGGGCGCCGACGTGCTGGGCATCCAGATCCCGGCCGCCCACGCCAACGGCGAGCTCGACGACCAGGCCCTGCGGGAGATCGTGATCTTCCTGTGCCACTACGCCGGGTGGCCCAACGCCGCTCGCCTCAACTCGATCGTCGAGGAGACGATCGCCAAGGCAGCGCGGGCCCGGGACGGCTCGTGACCGGGCGGGCGACCCTGCGGACCCTGCCCGTCGGTGACGCCGGGATCGCGGCGGCCCGGCCGGGGCCGGACCTGGCGGCCTGGGGCTACACCGAGACCGAGCACGTCGCGAGCGGCACGGCGGTGTCCTACCGCAGCGACGACCTGCCCACCGACGGGCACTGGTCGCTGGAGGTCGACGAGACGGCCGACTTCGCCACCCGCGTCGTGGTCCGCGCGCCGGCCCCGGACCGCGCGAGCGGCACCCTGGTCGTCGAGTGGCTCAACGTCAGCAGCGGCCAGGACGCCGCCCCCGGGTGGACGTTCTACGCCGAGGAGGTCGTGCGGCGCGGCCACGCCTACGCCGCGGTCTCCGCCCAGCACGTGGGTGTCGAGGGCGGTCACTCCCTCATCGACGTGGGTGGTCGGGGGAGCCCCGGCCTGCGCGGCGCCGACCCCGCTCGCTACGGCGACCTGACCCACCCGGGCGACGCGTTCTGCTACGACATGTTCACCCAGGTGGCCCGCGCCGTGGCCGACGATCGGGGTGCGACCTGTGTGCTCGCGACCGGTGAGTCGCAGTCGGCGTTCGCGCTCACGTCGTACGCCGACGGGGTGCAGCCGCTCGCCGGCTTCTTCGACGGGCTGCTCATCCACAGTCGGGGTGGGGCGGCGTTGCCGCTGGGGCGTCGCGGCGAGGCGATCCGGTTGCAGGACCGTCAGCGCGGGGCTCCGACGCGGCTGCGCACCGACCTCGGCGTGCCGGTGCTCGTCGTCCAGACCGAGACCGACCTCGTCGGCCACCTCGCCTTCCTGCCCGCGCGCCAGCCCGACCACGACCTCCTGCGGGTGTGGGAGGTGGCCGGGTCGGCGCACGCCGACAAGCACGTCATCGGTGACTTCGAGGACTTCCTCGGCTGCGCACAGCCGGTCAACCGCGGCCAGCAGGTCTTCGTGCTCCGGGCGGCGCTGCACCACCTCGAGCGCTGGGCCCGCGGCGGTGAGGCCGCCCCGGCGGCGTCGGCCCTCGAGGTGGTCGACGGCGACTTCGTGCTCGACGACGTCGGAAATGTGAGAGGGGGCGTCCGCACCCCCGTGGTGGACGCCCCCGTCGAAGTGCTCTCGGGACAGGCAGCCCCGGGAGCGTCGGCGATCTGTCGCCTCTTCGGAAGCAGTTCGGTGCTGCCCGGCGAGCGGATTGCTGCCCTTTTTCGTGACGCCGACCACTACCGCGCGGCCTACGCCGCCGCCGCGGAGTCGGCGATCGCGCTCGGCTTCGTGCTCGTCGAGGACCGCGACGAGGTCCTCGCCGACGAGCGGTCGGCTCAGGTGCCGCAGAACGTCTGGTAGTCGCCGGAGCCGTCGGGTGCGGGCTCGGCGTAGCGCTCCAGCCCCGGACGCTCGTCGTAGGGCGCGCGCACGGCCGCCAGCAGCGCGGCCAGCGGCGCCAGGTCACCGGCGGTGGCCGCGGTCAGCGTCTCCTCGACCAGGTGGTTGCGCGGGATGTAGAGCGGGTTGACCCGGTCCATCGCGTCGCCGTCGGGCCCGAGAGCACGCCATCGCTCGAGCCAGGCGTCGATCGCCGCGAGGTCGAGGGCCAGGCCGCGCAGCGGCTCGAGGTCACCGCGCGCGGCCGCACCGAGCGCCCGGAAGGCGGCGGTGTGGTCGAGCCGGCCGTCGCGCAGCAGCACGTAGAAGTCGTCGACCAGGGAGGTGGCGATCGCGTCGTCGAGCCCCTCGGGGAGGCCGAGCTTGGCGTGCGTGACTGCCTTCCAGGCGGCGGCGTAGTGGTCGCGGAAGCGCACCAGCGACTCGGTGGCCAGCGCGACGGCCTGGTCCTGGTCGTCGTGGATCAGGGGGAGCAGCGCCTCGGCGAGGCGGGTCAGGTTCCACTCGGTGATCGGGGGCTGGTTGCCGAAGGCGTAGCGGCCGCCCTCGTCGATGGAGCTGAAGACGGTCGTCGGCTCGAAGACCTCGAGGAAGGCGCACGGGCCGTAGTCGATGCTCTCGCCCGAGATCGTCACGTTGTCGGTGTTGAGCACCCCGTGGATGAAGCCGACGCCCATCCACTGCGCGACCAGCCGGGCCTGGGCGGCGGCGACCGCGTCGAGGAGCGCGAGGGCGGGGTTCTCGGTGCCGGCTGCGTGGGGGTGGTGACGCTCGATCGCGTGGTCGGCCAGGCGGCGGAGCAGGTCGAGGTCGTCGGTGGCGCGGGCGTACTGGAAGCTGCCCACCCGCAGGTGGCTGCTCGCCACGCGGGCCAGGACGGCGCCGGGCAGCGGTGTCTCGCGCCGCACGGTGCGTCCCGTCGCCACGACGGACAGTGCTCGGGTGGTCGGGATGCCGAGCGCGTGCATGGCCTCGCTGACGACGTACTCGCGCAGCATCGGCCCGACGGCCGCGAGCCCGTCGCCGCCCCGGGCGAGCGGGGTGCGGCCCGAGCCCTTGAGGTGCAGGTCGCGCAGCACGCCGGCGCGGTCGGTGAGCTCGCCGAGGAGGAGGGCGCGGCCGTCGCCGAGGCGCGGCGAGTAGCCGCCGAACTGGTGCCCGGCGTAGACCTGCGCGACCGGGCGCGCCCCCTCGGGGACGCGGGTGCCGGTCAGCAGCCCCAGGCCCTCGGGCGTGCGCAGGACGGCCGGGTCGAGGCCGAGCTCGGCCGCGAGGGGCTCGTTGAGGGCGAGGAGCGTCGGCTCGGGGGTGGCCTCGGCCTGCCACGGCACCGCGAGCTCGGGGAGCGTGCGGGCGAAGAGGTCGCCCAGGGTCAGCATCCCTCCAGCCTACGGACACCTGCGTGCGGGCTCAGGTGGGCAGCCGGTCGTCGCGCTCCTCGACCAGTGCGGCCGGAGCCGTGAGCCGCCACGCCTCGAAGACGAGCTCGGCCAGCTCGTCGCGCTCCACCCCCTCGAGGTGGGCCACCACCCACCCGAAGGCGCCGGCGGTGAACTGCACCTCGAAGACCTCCGGCCGCTCCGCGACGAGCCCGAGCTGCTCGGCGCGCGTCTGCTTGAGGCCGACCGTGCGGGTGGCCGGCCACAGGTAGCCGAAGGTGTGCGCGGCGACCTGGAGGCGCGTGTAGTGCCCGTGGTCGCTGCTGGTGACCCCGGGCAGCTGCTCGACCAGGTCGAGGAAGTCGCGGATCGTGCTCGGCGCGCTCATGCGGCTACTGCTCGGGCCTCACGACCGGGGCGATGTCCTCGGGCCGCGCCGGGCGCGGCACCGACAGCGTCGGCGACGGCAGCCCCCACTCGCTGCCCCCGAGGCGGGCCACCAGCCCGAGCCGGTCGTAGGCCGGCAACCCGTCGACCATCACGTCGTCGTCGACCCCGATCGACACCACCCGGCCCAGGACGAGGGTGGACGTGCCGAGGTCGACCGTCGAGTGCAGCGTGCACTCCAGGGCCCCCGGCGACGCCGCCACCGACGGCGGACCCACCACCCGGCTCGGCCGCATCGTCAGGCCCAGCGCGACGGCCTCGTCGGTGTCGGCGTCGAAGCGGGCACTCGTCGCGTTGACCTCGCCCATCAGCGTCTGCGGCGCGACGCTGATCGTGAACTCGCCCGTCTCGACCACGTTGCGCAACGTGTCCTTGTCGCCGATCGAGGCGAACGCCACGATCGGCGGGTCCGCGCACACCACGGTGAAGAACGAGTGCGGCGCCAGGTTGCCCACCCCGTCCGCCGAGCGGGACGCCACCCACGCGATCGGTCGCGGCACCACCAGGGAGGTCAGCAGGCTGTAGGCGTTGACCTCGGGTGATTCCGGGTCCAGGTGCAGGCGCGTCGTCATGTCCCCAGGGTGCCCGGTCGCCGGTCGACCTGTCCCCCCGGCCTCCCGGCACCGTCGCTCCGCCGCCGGGTCCGTCGTACGACGGTGACGCCGGAGGCGGTGCTCGGCGCTGGTTCTGCGATGAAACTGTTGCTTGGACGATGAAACTTCGTACTCCGACCGACAGTTTCACCGGCCGGCCGGTGTTTCTGTCTCACGCCAGGCTGCCTGAGGCGAGCTCGAGATGAAACTGTTGCTTGGACGATGAAACTTCGTACTCCAACCGACAGTTTCACCGGCCGGCCGGTGAAACTGTCCCCGCCACAGCCCACCTTCGCCCGGCAGGCGGCCTACGCCAAGGCCGGGCCTGAGTTCGTACGACGGGGCCGCTGACCTGCCCGGCCCGCTCAGGCAGAGGGGACTCGCCGGTGGAGCACGAGGCCGGACAGCACGAGCTCCATGCCGATGGAGAACAGCGCGCCGATGATGATCAGCAGCAGGTCGCGCTTGGTGCCTGAGCCGGGTGCCTCGATCGCGACGAAGGTGGCACAGGTGCGCTGCTCGAGGATCTGCTCGATGCGTTCGGCCGAGAAGGCGACGGTCGTCTCCTGCGAGCCGGTGATGTTGAAGTCCGCGGTGGGGTCGCCGGGGTCCTGGGTGTCCAGGTTGGCGAAGGTGTCGGGGATGGTCGTGCGGCAGGTCCACGCGGGGGAACCGGCGAGCGTCGTGTCGGGGGCGGTCGAGAGGCCGTCCTGGATCGTGTGGTCACCCAGGTCGATCGACGCGACGCCGCGGGTGACCTCGTAGTCGGAGTTCCAGTAGGCGTGCATCCCGGCCGCGCGCGACTCGACCTCGAACACGTTGGCGTCCCGGGTGCCGAGGTCCTCTCCCAACGGCACCGCGGTGCCGGCCAGGAGTGCGCCGCTGAGGACGGTCGGGTGTCCGGCCAGAGCGGGCAGGCTGAGGTAGCAACCGCCGAGCAGGCTGCGTCGCGCGGTCCAGTCGGCCTCGAAGGAGATCACGACCGGTGCGAGCGAGCGCCCCCAGGCGGGCACCCGGACCTCCAGGAACGTCGTGTCGGTCTCCCGGTCCGACTCGGTCGAGGTGACCTCCGCGCCGTCCTCCACCGTGCTCGGGGTCTGCGGGTCGATCACGGCGGCGAGGGCGTCGTCCCCGGTGTCGGCGTCGACCTGTCGGATGGAGGCGTCCGGTACGGCGAGGCGCACCGTCGCCTGCGACCGGAGGACCGAGGCGTTGTCGCGCCAGAACTCCGCGGTGGGCGCGACCGTGAGGTGTACGGCGACCGGCTCACCGCAGTCGGAGACCTTCGCCTTCAGCGAGAGCATCAACCCGGTGTCGAAGCCGCGCGAGGCCAGGCTGTCGGTGCCCTCGACCAGGATCCCGATCCCACGCTGCTCGGGAGCCTGCACCGACCGCACCCCGATGAGCGTCGCGCCCGCCACGACCGCGGCGACCGTGGTCGCGAGACCGAGGACCACCGCCAGGCGACGCGATCGTCGCGGTGAGCGTGCCGTCCCCCGGGACCGGAGCATGACCAGGGCGGCTGCGGCGGCGAGGAGTCCGAGGGCGATCCAGCCGACGGAGCCCACGTCAGCGGCGGCTGTCGGGCCGGCTCACGAGGCGCGCCGCAGCACTCGGAAGGTGCGCAAGGTGATGCGCTTGACGCGCAGCTTGGCGTCGGGCCACTGGTATTCGCGCGCCTCGCTGCGCGTGACGTTCTCACCGACGTGGAAGCAACCGACCCGGCCGATGTTGAGCTTGGACAGGACGGTGACCTCGCTGCCCGAGCACGAGGACTGACGGGCGAGGAGCCGCACCCGGCGCTGGTTGCCCGCGGCGTCCTGGACCAGCGCAGCCCGGGGCTGGCGACCCAGACCGGTGAAGCGACCGTCGCGGACCAGCCGGCATCCCTGCGCCGCCGTGCAGAACAGCCGTCCCGCGACGAGCCGACCGGCGCCGTCGACGACCCGGACCCGGCGCACCCCGGTCTTGTCGTCGATGACTCGGAGGCTGAGGTTCCAGCCGCTGGCCGTGCGCATCAGGAACGACTTGGAGAGTCGCGGCGCCACGGGATCCAGGGTGATGATGTCGCCGTCGCGCTCGGTGGGTCCGGCGCCGGAGAAGACGACCTTGACCTCCCGCGACTCGCTCTTGGTGCTCGGCTCGAGATCCCAGGGCACGATGGCCTGGAGGGGGATCGGGCTGAAGGCGCCGTCGCCGTTGCTGGCCACGGCGCTGGTGGCGCCCTGGGGCCAGTTGAGGTGCAGACGTACGTCGGTGGTGCGGGTGTTGAAGCGATTGCCGTCCAGGGCGACGATCGTGACGTCCACGGGACCTGCGGGGTCGGGTGGCACGGGACCCTCGGGGCAGCCGTTGTAGGGCGGATCCGGGTTGCCCGCCAGGGTCGGGCAGGCGTCGGCCGTGTCCGCGAGGCCGTCGTGGTCCTGGTCGGGGCAGCCGGACGCGTCGACCTCGCCCGGCATGCCGCCCACGCAGAGGTCCTGGGTGTCGGGCACGCCGTCGCCGTCGGAGTCGTCGGGGACGAAGCGGATCTCCAGGCGCGTGGGGCCGCCTGGGACGGCTGCCTGGTCGCAGCTCGTGGGGTCGGTGCTGCTGGCACAACGTCCGCCGACCTGCACGTAGTAGACGAGGTCGGCACTGACCGGCAGGCACGGAGTGCCGTTGCACGAGCCGATCGCCTCGTTGCCCGGGGCGGGGTTGTTGGAGGCGCAGTCGGCGTTCTGCAGCGTCGAGAGGTCCCCCGCGCCCCAGAGGACGTCCTGCGTCTGGTGCAGGATCATCACGGAGTCGTAGCCCGGGGTGATCGCCTGGACGAGGAGCCGACCGTCGACCTCCGGGTCGAAGCGCACCCAGGCCGTGCGACCGACGAAGGCGGCCTGCCCCGGCCCCACCACGCAGCCGTTGTGGTTGTCGACGGCCGCTCCCTCGCCGGGCTGGAGGGTGAAGGACGAGGTGTCGAAGGCGGAAGCGGTCGGGGTGACGAAGGAGTAGGCGCGGGTCACCGGCAGCTCCGTGCCCGTCGGGCCCTCGGGGTTGTAGGTGACCGCGTCGAAGGCGTCGTACTGAGCCGGGCTGCTCGGGAGGTCGGCCTGCGCGGCGGGCAGCGCGGACAGACCGATCAGCAGCGGGAGCACGAGCGCTCCGACGAGGCGGCGACGCATGTCTCGCATGGTAGGGCGTGGCACGACCCACGGGAAGGGCCCGAGACGTTTGGCGTGGCTCCGCTGGACGAGGAGCCGCACCCGGGCGACCGGGGCGTCGAGCGGCGCAGCCCGCCCTGTAGAACAGTGGCTGTGAGGTTTCAGCGCAGCCTCGCCCTGACGGCCGTGCTCCTGGTCGTCTGGGCGGTCGGTCCGGTGGCGCTCGTCGCGGCCCTCGCCACGCTGGCCGTCCCGCGCGTACGACGCTGGCTGCGCCCCACGTGGCGGGTCGTGGGTGCCTGGGCCGCCTCGGTGACGGTGGTGGCCGGGCTGGTCGTGCTGGCCCCCGACGGGCTCCTGCCGATCCCGCCGGGCATCGGGTCGCTGAGCACGCCGCGCTACCTCGGGAGTCCGGCCACGCCCGACCCGATCGACCTGCCGGTCCCGCAGCACCCGCGTCTCGCCGCCAACGGGACCAGCAGCACGCACCAGGACGCCTGGTCGACCGGTGCCCACCCCGGCCCGGGCCCGCTCGGGGAGTCGCCCTCGATCGACACCGCGTGGTGGGGCACCGGGCAGTGCGGCGCGCTCGCCTTCGACAGCCGCGACCGGTTGGTCGCCCTCTGCGGGAGCGGCGCCGGGTCGGCCCTGCACGTGCTCGACCCGGAGACGATGCGGGCGCAGGACACGCTGGCCCTGCCCGGCCGAGACCAGGACGGGCGCGCCCTCTGCGGCACCTCCTCCTTCGTCCTCGACGACCAGGACCGCGCCGTGCTGGCGACCGCCGACCGCGAGATCGTCGCGGTGACGACCGCCGACGGCCGTGGGACGCCCGACCTCACGATCCAGACGTCCTACGACCTCGCGAGCGACGTGCCCGACGACGACTGCCTCGTCGCGGTGATGCCCGACTGGTCCGGGCGCACCTGGTGGGCGACCGCGGCCGGGCGGGTCGGCTTCGTCGACCCGGGCACCGGCGCGGTCCGGCTGCTCGACCTCGGCGAGGAGATCGCCAACACGATCTCCGTCGGGGAGGACGGCGGTGTCTACGTCGTGAGCGTCGAGGCGCTCTACAAGCTCGGCGTCGACCGCGCCGGGCGACCCACGGTGCGGTGGCGCACGATCTACGACCGCGGCACCGAGCTCAAGGACGGTCAGCCCAGCCGCGGCAGCGGCAGCACGCCGACCGTCCTGCCCGGCGGGCTCGTGGCGATCACCGACAACGCCGACCCGAGGATGAACGTGCAGTTCTACGCCGTCGACGACGGTGACCTGCTCTGCCAGCGGACGGTCTTCGAGGACGGCGAGAGCGCCACCGACGCCTCGTTGGTCGCGGTCGGTCCGAGGGCGGTGGTCGTGGAGAACAACTACGGCTACACCGGCCCCTGGCGCACGGTCCTGGGCCGCACGACACCGGGCGGCCTGGCCCGCGTCGAGGTGGTCGACGGCGAGTGCGCGGTCGTCTGGACCAGCCCCCAGGTCGCCCCGTCGTCGGTGGCCACGGTGTCGCTGACCAACGGCCTGGTCTACGCCTACACCAAGCGCCGCAGCCTGCTCGGCGTCGACGCGTGGTACGTCACCGCCGTCTCCGCCCGCACGGGTCGCACCGCCTTCTCGGTGCGCACCGGCATCGGCGCGATGTTCGACAACCACCACGCAGCCGTGACCCTCGGCCCCGACGGCTCGGCCTACGTCGCCACCCTCGCCGGCCTGGTGCGCGTCCGGGACCGGGTCAGGGGTAGCGCAGCCCCGTCGTCTCCTCGCTGATCTCCCACAGCCGCCGCATCGCCACGGGGTCGCGCGAGGCGCGCGTGCTCGTCACGACCTGAGGCGCACCAGCCATCTCCCCGAGCCCGCTCGGACCGCAGTAGGTCCCGCCCGGCAGGTCGGCCGTCGCCGCCATCAGCGTCGGCCAGGCGCCGGCGGCAGCCGACTGCGAGACCGCCTTGATGGTGGCGTCGAGGATCGAGGCGATGCCGCCCGCCGAGCGTCCGTACTGACCGTTGGCGGCCAGGTGCGTGCCGGCGAAGCCGGGGTGTGCAGCCAGGGCCTCCACCGGCAGGTCGGCCTCGCGGGTGCGGCGGTCGAGCTCGTAGGTGAAGAGCAGGTTGGCGAGCTTGCTGGCGCCGTAGGTCGGCCACCTGCGGTAGCGGTCCGTCGGCTGCCGGGGATCGCCCAGCGGCGCCTTCCGGGCGCTGCGGTGCAGCGACGACGAGACCGTCACGACGCGACCGGCGCCGCTCGCGACCAGCTGGGGCAGCAGCAGGCCGGTGAGCAGGAACGGCCCGAAGTGGTTGGTGGCCATCTGCAGCTCGAGGCCGTCGGGCGTGCGCGTGGCGGGGGTGCCCATGACGCCGGCGTTGTTGACCAGCACGTCGATCGACCCGTACGCCGACGCGGCAGCAGCAGCGGACCGCACCGACCCGAGGTCCGACAGGTCCACGGGGAGCTGCTCGAGCCGGGCGTCGGGCACGGCGGCGCCGATGTCTGCAGCAGTCTCGGCGAGCTTGCTCGCGGTGCGGCCGGCCAGGACCACCCGGGCGCCGCGGCGGGCCAGCTCGAGCGCGGTGAAGTGCCCGAGGCCCCCGACCGTGGTGCCGGTGACGAGGATGGTGCGCCCGCTCTGGTCGGGGATGTCGGCCAGTCGCCAGGCTGCGCTCACGGCGTGGTGGCCATCGCGTCCAGGACCTGCCGGCCCAGGGCCTGGTCGCCCTCGATCGCCACGGCGTCGGGGTCGGCCGGGCAGCGGCCGCCGGCGAGCACGACGAAGCTCGCGCGGTCCATGCGGAGCGTGGTCGTCGGCTCGCTCGGCGCAGCCGTCAGGCGCTCGCCGCGACCCGCGTCGTTGATGACGAAGGAGAAGGGGTCGCTGCCGGCCATGTCGAGCACCAGGCTCGTCCCGGCGGCCGCGCCGACCTTCTTGCCGAGGACGAAGCCGAGGCTCTCGGCGAGGTAGTCCGCGCTGTGCTTGGCCTGGGCGGTGTCGAGCCCGCCGGGCCGGCCGACCGCGCGGCGTACGTCCTGCTCGTGCATCCACACGTCCAGCGGACGGTTGCGCAGCAGCACCTCCCAGGTCCAGGGCACGCCACCGAAGACGACCTCGGGCTTGCCGCCGGCGTCGGTGGGCGGGTCCGCGAGCAGCATCGTGTGGCGTGCGGTGGCCGCCTCGCGGATCTCGTTGATGATCTCGTCGGGGCTGCTCGCACGCCGGTTGAGGACCCCGATCTCGGTGTAGAGGCCGAGGAACCCCCGGACGTGGGGCGGTTCACCGACGTCGGCGGTCTCCTCGGCGCCGCCGGCGAGGATGCCCTCGAGGTGGGCGACGTGGGAGGCCACGGCGCGCACGTCCCAGCCGGGGAGGTCCGTCGGGGCGTCCCACTCCTCGGGGGCGAGGTCCTCGAGCAGGGCCGTGAAGTCATCGATGGCGCTCCACCAGATGTCGGTGTAGCCGGTGAGTCGCTCCTGGTCGGTCATGGGCGAAGCCTAGTGAACGGGCTAGGCGCCGAGCGCGAGGCGGACCGCGATCGCGAGCATCGTCAGCCCGATCAGCACGTCCAGGATGCGCCACGCCCGCGGGGTCGCGAGCCAGCGCTCGGCCAGCCGCGCGCCGTAGCCGAGGGCGGTGAACCACAGCAGGCTGGCCGCGCAGGCGCCGAGCGTGAACCACCAGCGGCCCTCACCCTGCGCGTTGGCGATCGAGCCGAGCAGCAGGACGGTGTCGAGGTAGACGTGGGGGTTGAGCCAGGTCAGCGCGACCGCGGTGCCGACGGCCACCCGCAGGGACGGCGCCCCGGCGCGGGCGGCCTCCAGCGTCTGGGGGCGGCGGGCACGCAGCAGCGAGGAGACGCCGTACCAGGTCAGGAACGCGACGCCGAGCCACCGCACGACATCGATGACCCACCCCGCCTGCTCGATGACGGTCCCGATGCCGCTGACCCCCGCGACGATGAGAGCCAGGTCGGAGATCGCGCAGATGGCGACCACCGGTCCGACGTACTGGCGCAGCAGGCCCTGGCGCAGCACGTAGGCGTTCTGCGCGCCGATGGCGATGATCAGGGTCAGACCGGTGAGCAGGCCGGCGACGGTGGCGTCGAGCACCCGGCAGACGGTAGGCGCCGCCGCGCACGGGGTCACGACGGGGGTGACGACGGGCGTGACCGACACGTCCGTGGGTAGGCTCGGCGACGCCCGCACCGCCTGCCCCTGGAGCCGACAGATGATCCGCCTGCCCGTCGTCGGTGAGGAGCTCGGCCGCTACCGGCTGCTGCGCGAGCTCGGTCGCGGCGGCATGGGCGTGGTCTACGTGGCGCTCGACGCGTCGCTCGACCGTGAGGTCGCGCTGAAGATCATCGCGCCGCAGCTGGCGGGCGACGACGACTACCGGGCGCGCTTCAAGCGGGAGGCGCTGGCGCTGTCGCGGATGGACAGCAACCACGTCGTCCAGGTGCACGACCACGGCGAGCTGGACGGCTGCCTCTTCCTGGTCACGCAGCTGGTCCCCGACGGCGACCTCCTCCAGCGCCTGCAGCGGCCCGACGGACTGCCGCCAGGTCAGGCGGTCGACCTGGTCATGCAGGTGCTCGACGGCCTGGACGACGCCCACCGGGCCGGGGTGGTGCACCGCGACGTCAAGCCCAGCAACATCCTGCTCCGGCAGCGCAGCGAGCGCCTCCACGCCTACCTGTGCGACTTCGGCATCGCCAGCTCGCCGGGGGAGCAGGTCACGCGGACCGGCGCGCTGGTCGGCTCGTTCCCCTACATGGCGCCCGAGCGGCACCGCGCCGAGCAGGCCGGCGTCCCCGGCGACGTCTACTCGGTGGGCTGCGTGCTGTGGCAGGTGCTGACCGGCACCGCTCCCTACGCCGGCACCGACGTCGAGATCGCGGTCGCCCACCTGCAGGCGGCGCTGCCGCAGCTGCCCCCGACCGACGACTTCTCCCGGGCCGTCAACGCGATCCTGGGCCGGGCGCTGGCCAAGCTGCCCGAGGACCGCTACGCCTCCGCCCGGGCCATGCGGGCCGACCTCGCCGCCATCGTGGCCTCCGCCCCCGAGGTGCTCGCGCTCCCGGAGGCGACCCAGGTGCGGCACTCGGTGCTGCCCGGGGTGGTCGCGGCCGCGCAGCCCGCCCCGCCCGCCCCGCCCGCCGCACCCAGGCGCAGCGCGCGCCGCAGCGGCGCCCTGGCTGCGCTCGCCGTCGCCGGGGTCCTCGTCGTCACCACGGGCGTCGCGCTCGCCGTCCGCGACACCGGCGGGCAGGTGCGGGAGCCCACCGCCGGCGCCACCGTCACCGCTCCCGCCCCCGAGGTGCCGCCCTCGATCGTGGGCGGGGTGACCCTCAGCACCGAGAGCGCGCCGGGGGCGCCCGACGTACGCCCCGGCGCCGCGCTGCCGGGCGGGCCCGGCACCCAGGGCCCCGGACCGACCGCGTTGCCCGACAGCACGCCCGGGTCCACGGTCGGGCCCACGTCCGGCAGCGCGCCCGGCTCCACGCCCGGCTCGACGTCCGGCCCGCGGCCGAGCCGCAGCCCGAAGCCGAGCCGCACGCCGAAGCCGAGCCGCGCGCCCGAGCCGAGCCGCACCCCGTCGCCGACCCCGGCACCGCCGCCCCCGACCTACGAGTGCTGGGACGGCACGGGCACCGACGGCCCGGAGGAGTGCAGCGAGCCGAGCGGGGTCGCGGGGCTCGCCTGGGTCTACAAGGACCCGTCGGGGTGCGTCCAGGAGGGTGGCAGCGCCAACCGTCTGACGGTCCTGACGTGTGGCTTCTCCGCTCCCGGTGGCCGGGCGACGATCACCTACACGCACTGGTCGTCGGTCGCCGCGGCCAAGGGCTTCTTCCGCGACGAGTACGCCGCTCGCCCGGACGCCTGGCGCAGCTGGGGGTTCCGGTGGTCGAAGTCGACACCCAAGCGCGAGGTCGTGCAGCGCCGGGTCCACCTCTACCGCGACGGGCCCTACAGCGTCCTGGTCAAGGGCGACTCGGAGCGCGCGTTCACCTCCGCGCTCGATGCCGTGCGCTACCGCAAGCCCGGCAAGCTCCGCGGGCGACCCGCCTGAGCGCCGGACCGCCCCCTGGGGGCGTGGGCCCGGTGCCGGCAGACGCCACGACCCCCGCCCGGAGCCCGGGCGGGGGTCGTGGTGCGGTGGAGCAGGATCAGAAGGCGGCCTCGTCGAGGTCCATCAGCGAGAGGTCGATGCCCTCGGCGATGGCGCGCTCGGCGGTGAGGCGCGGCAGGTTGGTCTGCGCGAAGAACTGCGCCGCCGCGACCTTGCCCTCGTAGAACGCCTTGTCCTTGGCGGACAGGTCGTCGCCACCGAGCTTGCCGAGGGCGACCTCGGCGCCGCGGAGCAGCAGCCAGCCGCAGACCACGTCGCCCAGCGCCATCAGCAGGCGCGTGGTGTTGAGGCCGACCTTGTAGATGTTGCGGATCTCGTCCTGGGCCGACATCAGGTCGTTGATCATGTGGGCGACCATCGCGTTGGCGTCGTCGAGAGCCGTCGCGAGCAGCTGACGCTCGACCTTGAGGCGACCGTTGCCGGCCTCGGACTCGACGAAGGCCGAGATCTCGCCCGCGAGGTGGTTCAGCGCCGTGCCCTGGTCCTTGACGATCTTGCGGAAGAAGAAGTCCTGCCCCTGGATCGCCGTGGTGCCCTCGTAGAGGGTGTCGATCTTGGCGTCGCGGACGTACTGCTCGATCGGGTACTCCTGCAGGAAGCCCGACCCGCCGAACGTCTGCAGGGACTCGGTGCCGAGCAGGACCCAGGAGCGCTCCGAGCCGTAGCCCTTGACGATCGGCAGCAGCAGGTCGTTGACCTTCTCGGCCAGGTCGTCACGCTCGCCGGCGTGCTCGGCCAGCATGACGGTGTCCTGCCAGGAGGCGGTGTAGAGCACCAGGGCCCGCATGGCCTCGGAGAAGGACTTCTGGGTCATCAGCGACCGACGCACGTCGGGGTGGTGGGTGATCGTCACGCGGGGCGCGGTCTTGTCGCCCGACTGGGTGAGGTCGGCGCCCTGGACGCGGGTCTTGGCGTAGTCCAGCGCGTTGAGGTAGCCGGTGGAGAGCGTGGCGATCGCCTTGGTGCCGACCATCATGCGGGCGTTCTCGATGACCTGGAACATCTGGGCGATGCCGTTGTGGACCTCGCCGAGGAGCCAGCCCTTGGCGGGCTCGCCGCCCCCGACCTGCGGGTCGCCGAAGGTGAGCTCGCAGGTGTTGGAGACCTTGATGCCCATCTTGTGCTCGACGTTGGTGACGTAGACGCCGTTGCGCTCGCCGGTGGGCTCCCCGGTCTGGTGGTCGAAGTGGTGCTCGGGCATCCAGAAGAGCGAGAGGCCCTTGGTGCCGGGGCCGCCGACGCCGTCGACGCCCTCGGGGCGGGCCAGGACGAGGTGCATGATGTTCTCGCTCATGTCGTGCGTCGCGCTGGTGATGAAGCGCTTGACGCCCGTGATGTTCCACGAGCCGTCCTCGTTGGCGGTGGCCTTCGCACGACCGGCGCCGACGTCGGAGCCCGCGTCGGGCTCGGTCAGCACCATGGTGCAGCCCCACTGGCGCTCGACCATGAGCTCGGCGATCCGCTTGTCGCGGTCGTTGCCGTTGCGGTGGACGACGCCCGCGAAGGGTGCGCCGGCGGCGTACATGTGGATCGGGGCGTTGGCGCCCAGCACGAGCTCGCCGATCGCCCAGTTGATCGTGGAGGGAGCCGGCGTGCCGCCCAGCTCCTCGCTGATCTGCAGGCGCCAGTACTCCGCGTCCATCCACGCCTGGTAGCTCTTCTTGAAGCTCTCGGGCAGGGGTGCGGTGTGGGTCTGCGGGTCGAAGACCGGCGGGAAGCGGTCGCTGTCCTCGTAGGACGCGGCCAGCTCCTCGCGAGCGAGACGGTCGACCTCGGCGAGGATGGAGCGAGCGGTCTCGCCGTCGACCTCGCCGAAGGGACCGGTGCCGAGGATGTCGTCGCGGCCGAGGACCTCGAAGAGGTTGAACTCGATGTCTCGCAGGTTGCTCTTGTAGTGGCTCACGGACCCACCGTTTCTGTGTCGGGAAGCGTACGACTGGGGCCGATGAGGGGCGAGAACCTGAGGCGGACGTCCTTCACTACTCACCGGTAACATAATGATAGGCAGCGCGCTAGCCGCATGCAAGCCGTTGCAAGCACCGTGACGCGGATCTCGTCGCGCCGCGCGGCGCTGCTCGGAGCACGGGCCCAGGGTGCGGACCGGGGTGAGGCCCGGGCCGCATTGTCGAGTGTGTGGCTCAACCCGTCTGAGACACTCGACTCATGCGAGTTTCCGCCAAGTCCGACTACGCGCTGCGAGCGCTGATCGAGATGGCCTCGCGGGTCGACGGGCGTGCGGTGAGCGCCGAGGAGCTCGGCAGGCTCCAGGACATCCCGCACGGCTTCCTCCAGGCGATCCTGGCCGACCTGCGTCGGGCCGGCATCGTGCTCTCGCAGCGGGGTCAGTCGGGTGGCTGGCGGATGGGTCGCACGCCCGAGCAGGTCTCGGTCGCCGATGTCATCCGCGCCGTCGACGGGCCGCTCGTGTCCGTCTACGGCCTGCGGCCGGAGTCGGTCAGCTACAACGGCTCGGCCGAGGTGCTCCAGCACGTCTGGATCGCCGCGCGCCGCTCGCTGCGCGACGTCTTCGAGCAGGTCTCGATCCAGCAGCTCGCCGACCAGGAGCTCCCCGAGGCGGTCACGTCACGCACGGGCGACGAGGACGCCTGGGCGCCGCACTGACCGCTTGCGCTCGAGCTCGCCCAGGCGGCTGGTGAGGGTGTCGTTGCGTCGCACGAGCCTCTCCAGCTCGCGCAGCGCCTCGCCCAGGGCCTGGTCGGAGCGGTCTGCCAGGACCTCGGCGCCGGCGACCGCGCACCCGTTGTCGGACAGGTCGGCGAGGTCGCCGTGCACGTCCACGTCGCGCTCGGCCACCTGCTGCGCCCACCGCTGTCCCAGCTCGCGCAGCGCGGCCTGACGCTCGACCGAGACCAGGCGCGGCGGGCGCGCGACGAGCGGCTTGCCGACGCCGTCCAGGGGCAGGGACGCCGTGCCGAAGCCGACGATGCGTCCGAAGGCCTTCCACACGGCCTTGCGGCCGCGGTCGGGCGGGACCACGACCACGTGCACGCGCTCCGGCTTGCCCACGGCGCTCGTCCACCGGTCGAGGACCGCCCCCAGGTCGAGCGACAGGTCGCTCCAGGTGTCGGGTGCGGCGACGGTGATCACCACGTGGGTCTTGAAGCCGGCCAGGGCGTCGAGCAGCAGCGCGACCTGGTCCCTCGTCGAGTCGGCGAGCAGGGGCTGGCTGAACACCAGGGTGTCCTTGCCCTTGAGGCCACGGCGGCAGATGCGTGACCAGGCGCCCTCGACCTCCGCGCGGGTGTAGCCCCAGGCGCGGTGCTCGCGCCGGATCTCGAGCGCGGCGCGGAACATCTCCTCGCTCGAGACCGCGGGGCGTCGTACGCCGAGGTCGGCGAGGGCGTGTCCGTGCAGCGCGAGCGCGGCATCGAGGAAGTCGGCGGAGCGGTCGTCGAGCCCGACGTGGAGGAATGCCTTGCGCTTGGCCATGCCGCCACGCTGACACCCTCCGGCCAGCGGGGGACGAGCGCCGGGTGGGGAGCGGGTGGCGGGCGGGTGAACGTCAGGTGTCGCTCACGACCGGGGCGGATGTCCTCGGCGCAGCACGTGCCGGGTCCGTGTGCCGGGTTCGTGTGCCCGGGGCTCCGCGTCGGTCGTCGCCGTGCATCACCATCGTCCAGGCGACCAGGCTGACCAGCGGGACCGAAGTCCCGTCCTCCAGGGACTCTCCGACCCGAGCCCCTAGAACAAGTTCTAGTTTCGGCCTACGATGCCTCATGATCTCGTCCGACGCCATCATCTGGAATGCTCCCGACGACCCGCACCCGGCACGATCCGCGTCGCAGCGCTCCTACTCCGCCGTGGCCAACGGCGACCTGCAGGAGTGGCTGAGCGTCTATGCGCCCGACGCCGTGCTCGAGGACCCGGTCGGGCCCTCGATGTTCGACGAGGAGGGCAGGGGCCACCGCGGGCACGAGGGCATCGCGGCCTTCTGGAAGCTGGCGATCGAGCCGATCGACACCTTCGAGTTCACCATCACCGACTCCTTCGCCAACCCCGGCGGCAACACGTGCGCCAACGTGGGCTCGATCCGCACGAGCTTCGCCGACGGCAGCCACACCACGACCGACCTGGTCATGGTCTACGTCGTGAACGACGACGGGACCGTCGCCTCGATGAAGGCCTACTGGGAGCCCGAGCGGACGATGGCGAGCTTCACCAAGCCCTGAAGGGTGGCTCGGGTCAAGGCGTCGCGGCGAAGGCCCGGTCGAGCCAGCCGATCAGCGGCTTGAGGGCACGCCAGTCGGCGCGCACGTGGTCGAGCAGCTCGGCGGAGTGGATGAACGGCGCGAAGCCGTAGGGCTTGCCGACGACGAGCTGCTTGTGGCGCAGCAGCCCGATGCGCGGGTGGTCGGCCGGGTAGCCACGGGGCGAGGTCTTGAGCTGCTCGCCGCCCACCTCGAAGCCGTCCTTCTCGAGCTTGGTGAGCAGCCTCCTCAGGGCCGGCCCGGTCGTGTCGTCGGCCATCGCGTCGCGCACGGCGGCCAGCCGGGGTCCGGACGCCTCGTAGAACCCGCCCCCGACGCGCATGCCGCGGGGGGCGATCTCGACGTACCACCCCATCGACTGACCGGCCGCGACGAAGGCGCCCTGGTGGGTCTTGTAGGGCGTCTTGTCCTTTGCGAAGCGCACGTCACGGTAGGGGCGGAAGACCTTGGGGCTGCCGAACTCCGCCTCCAGCGCCGCCGTCAGTGCGGTGATGGGCTGCTTGACCGCCTCGTCGTAGACGCCCTTGTGGGCCTCCCAGAACGACTTGGTGTTGTCGACCTCGAGGTCGTCGTAGAAGTCGAATGCCGCGACGGGGAAACCGGTGAACTCCACCCGGCCAGCCTAGGGCGGCCGCGACGGGGAGACGGCGGAGGTGCTGCCGCTGCCCGCCATCACCCCGTCTGGTGCCGGGCGGCGGAACCACCCGACCCTGGTCCAACGCTGGACTAGACCAGAGGTCACGGGTGACGCAGATGACGGCGCGGCGCGGCGCGGCCCGGTGGGGTCGGCGAGAGCCGGAGCGGGATGGAGCGGACGACGAGATTCGAACTCGCGACATCGACCTTGGGAAGGTCGCGCTCTACCAACTGAGCTACGTCCGCACGACCCGGTCACCCGGGTCGGCGCTCAGACTATATCGACGGACCGGGGGCGGGCTCGGAGCCGGGGGAGGTCAGCCGGGTGAAGGCCGGGTGGCGCGGCGAGATCGTGTCGCCCGAGGAGCGGCCCGTCAGTCGCCGGTGCACCCACGGCGCAGCCGACGTGCGCACCCAGTCGGCGTGCTCGCGCAGCTGCTCACGGCGACCCAGCACCGGGAGGTGGCGCAGGGGGAGCGGCTCCAGGTCGTGGTCGACGTTGAGGGTGTCGAGCACCTCGATCGCCATGCGCTGGTGGCCTGCCGGTCCCATGTGCATGCGGTCGTCGTCCCAGAGCCGCCAGTCCCGGTACTCCCGGAGTCGCCAGAAGTCGACGACGTCGGCCCCGTGCCGATCAGCGCTCTCACGGACCAGCTCGTTGTAGAGCGCGAAGCGCCCGCGCAGCATCTTGTAGGTCGCCGAGCCGCCGGGGTCGAAGGCTGTCCACACGAGCAGCCGAGCGCCCGTGGCGGCGAGCCGGCCCAGGGCCTCGTCGTAGCGCGCGATGAGGGCGTCCAGGTCGACCTTGGGTCGCAGGATGTCGTTGGCGCCCGCATAGATCGTGACGAGGTCCGGCTGGAGGGCCAGCGCGGGCTCGAGCTGCTCGGCGAGGATCGCCTCGAGCTTGCGGCCGCGGATCGCGAGGTTGGCGTAGCCGACGGTGTCGGGACCCGACGCCAGCACCTCGGCCACCCGGTCGGCCCAGCCGCGCAGACCGTTGGGTCGGTGGGCGTCGGGGTCGCCGTAGCCCTCGGTGAAGGAGTCGCCGAGGGCGACGTAGCGGTGGAAGGGCATGGGACCATCCTGCCGCCCGGGTCCTCATCGGGTGCCAGGAGTGCCCTCGCCCGTCACACCGGCGCGCGGAAGACGTCGCCGGCTCGGTCGATCTCGCGGCGCAGCTGTGTCGCCGCCTCGGCGAGGTCGAGCTCGGCGTCGGAGCGGAGGATCCCTTCGATGCCGGCGCACAGCGTGGCGACGGCCAGGATGCCGAGGCTCTCGCTCGCGGAGCGCAGGCTGTGGGCCACCTGGGCGACGACGGCCCGGTCGCCCGCGGCAGCCCCGGCATCGACCTGCTCGACCTGGCGGCGCGACTCCTCGAGCCAGGCCGAGACCAGTGAGGCCCGCAGGTCGGGGCCGGCCGCGCCCATGTGGGTGACGAGGGTGTCCAGCGTCGCGTGGTCGACCGCGGGTTGCTCCGCCACCCTGGCCAGCGCCAGGGTCAGCCCAGGATCCAGCCCAGGATCCAGCGCAGGATCCAGCGCAGGATCCAGCCCAGGATCCAGTGCGGAGTCCGGCGCCGGACCCAGGACGGGGTCCAGCGCAGGGTCCATCGCGGGGTCCATCGCGGGAGGTCCTGCGCCGGCGCCCACCCGGCGCAGGACCTGGGCGAGGTCCTCGGAGCGCACCGGCTTGGACAGGTAGTCGTCCATCCCGGCCGCCAGGCAGGCCTCCCGGTCCTCCAGCAGGGCGTTGGCGGTCATGGCCACGATGCGCGGCTGGTGGTCGGCCGCGACCTCGGCACGGATCCGTCGGGTCGCCTCCAGCCCGTCCATCAGGGGCATCTGGACGTCCATCAGCACGAGGTCGAAGCGAGCGGCGCGCACGGCGTCGAGGGCCTCGAGCCCGTTGGCGACGACGACGGGCGACTGCCCGAGTCGCTGCAGCATGAGGGCCGCCACCTTCTGGTTCACCTGGTTGTCCTCGGCCAGCAGGATCCTGATGCGACGGAACTCCTCGTCGTCGGCCGCCAGCGGGGCCGCCTCCCGGGCGCCGAGGGCACGCGCGACGGTGCTGCGGAGTGCGGCGGCCTTCACGGGCTTGGTGAGGTGCACGAGGCCGTCGACCTCGCTCTCCACCCGCTCGCCCAGGGAGGTGAGCAGGATCAGCGGGACCTCGTGCCACTCGGGAAGGACCCGCAGCCGGCCCGCCAGCTCGGTGCCCTCGAGGTCGGGCATGTGCATGTCGAGGATGGCGACGTCGTAGACCGCTCCGTCGTCGACCACATGGGCGAGGGCGGCGACCGGGTCGCCCTCGTCGCGCACGCTCATGCCCCAGGCCTCGAGCTGCCCGCGCAGGATGCGTCGGTTGGTCGCGTTGTCGTCGACCACCAGGGCCGAGCGTCCCGGGAGCTCGGCCGGGGCGACCCGCACCCGGTCCTGCGCCTCGTGTCCGGGGCGGAAGGGAGCGAGCAGCGTGAAGGTGGAGCCCGAGCC
The DNA here is from genome assembly GCA_963827195.1 of uncultured Actinomycetota bacterium. Classification (GTDB taxonomy): domain Bacteria; phylum Actinomycetota; class Actinomycetes; order Propionibacteriales; family Nocardioidaceae; genus Nocardioides. The sequence goes on along the minus strand of CAWGZT010000005.1, from coordinate 194,453 downwards.
CACCACGCTGGCCACGTCCATCCGCCCGTCCATGGCCTCGGCGAGCCGCAGGCTGATGGCCAGGCCCAGGCCGGTGCCGCCGTGGGTGCGGGTGGTGCTGCTGTCGACCTGGCTGAAGCTGCGGAAGAGCCGGTCCATCCGGTCCTGGGGGATGCCGATGCCCGTGTCGCGCACCGCGAAGGCCAGCACGAGGCGACCGTCGGCGTCGGGAGCGGCGTCCTGCACGCCCACCTGGAGCAGCACCTCCCCGTGCTCGGTGAACTTGACGGCGTTGCTGAGCAGGTTGACCAGCACCTGCCGCACCCGGGTGACGTCACCCTCGATCACCGGCGGGACATCGGGCTCGATCTGGGCGACCAGGTCGAGACCGCGGGCGGACGCCTGGGCGGCGACCAGGTCCAGCGAGGTCTCCACGCAGTCACGCAGCACGAAGGGCTGGCGCTCGAGCTCCAGCTCGCCCGCCTCGATCTTGGAGAAGTCCAGCACGTCGTTGATGATCGTGAGGAGCGAGTCGCCGCTCTGACGCACCGTCTCGGTGAACTCACGCTGCTCGGGGTTGAGCGGCGTGTCCAGCAGCAGCCCGGTCATGCCGATCACGGCGTTCATCGGGGTGCGGATCTCGTGCGACATGGTCGCGAGGAACGCCGACTTGGCCGCGTTGGCCGCGTCTGCCTCGAGTCGGGCCACCGCGAGGTCGTGGGAGCGGCTCTCGACCGCGTGCCGTTGCTCGTCGAGCGCCACGGCCATCTCGCCCAGCCCGTCGCCGATGGCGCGGAGCTCCAGGGGGCCGCGCGCTGTGGTCCGCGCCCCCAGGTCGCCGTCCCGGATCCGGCCGATGGTGCCCACCAGGTCCTCCACGGGCTCCACGACAGCGGCCCGCAGCGCCCTCGCCTGGCGGCGCAGGAGCATCAGGCCGACGGCCAGGAGCAGGACCTCGACGGTGAGGGCGCCGAGGATCACCCGGCGCTGGAGCGTCTCCGCGTCCTGACGAAGGGTGTCGGCCGCGGACTGGAGCCGCTCGTGGGTCTCGCGGTAGTCGTCGAAGAGCAGTGTGCCGGTCCTGAGGAAGTCACGCTTGGAGGCGTCGAGCGGCGCCTTCGCGATGCTCGCTCCCTCGGTGAGCGCCGTCCGGGCCCACTGCTCCTGCCACGCGTCCGCCCGGCGGACCAGCTCGTCGAGCAGGGCGAGCTCCTCGGGCTGCCCGGCGAGGTTCTCGCGGGCGGCCTCCAGGTGGCCGGGGGCGGCGTCGGTGCCCATCTGGAAGGGCTCCAGCGCCGCGGCGTCGCCGGTGATCAGGTAGGCCCGCAGCCCCGTCTCCTGGTCGAGCATGGCCAGGTGGGCGAGACGGACCTGGCGCCCGGCGTCGAAGGCGCGCCCGGTGACGAGGTTGACGTGACCGGCCAGGAACACCAGGAGCGCGATGTTGAGGACGACGGCGACCCCGACCACCAGGAGCCCGGTCAGGATCAGTCGACCGACCTGACTCGAGAGCTTCACGGGGAAACGATCCCACGCAGCACCCCGCGGACACGCGTGAACGGCACTTCTCGGGTGTCGGGGAGCGACTGGGGCGCGCGCGTGGTCTCGTCGGGCCGCTAGGGTGCGACCGTGCTGCTGTCAGACCGCGACATCCTGGCCGAGATCGACCAGGGGCGCATCGCCCTGGATCCCTGGGACCCGGCGATGCTGCAACCCTCGTCGGTCGACGTGCGCCTCGACCGCTTCTTCCGGGTCTTCGAGAACCACCGCTACCCCCACATCGACCCGGCTGCCGACCAGTCGGACCTGACCCGCGAGGTCGAGCCGGAGGGCGACGAGGCCTTCATCCTGCACCCGGGCGAGTTCGTCCTGGGCTCGACGTACGAGGTCATCTCGTTGCCGGCCGACATCGCCGCCCGCGTCGAGGGCAAGTCGTCGCTGGGGCGGCTGGGCCTGCTGACCCACGCGACCGCGGGCTTCGTCGACCCGGGCTTCTCCGGTCACGTGACCCTCGAGCTGGCCAACGTGGCGACGTTGCCGATCAAGCTCTACCCCGGGATGAAGATCGGCCAGTTCTGCTTCTTCCGCCTCACCTCGCCCTCGGAGCACCCCTACGGCTCGGAGAAGTACGGCTCCCGCTACCAGGGTCAGCGCGGACCCACGCCGTCGCGCTCGTTCCAGAGCTTCCACCGCACCCAGATCTGAGGCTCACCCCGCGAGCTCCTCGAGCGTGGCGCGGGTGAAGCGGGTGCCTGGGCAGATGCCGCGCCGCCCCGTGGCCGCCCAGGTGCCCTCGAGCGGTCCGCGGGACACGCTGGCCTCCAGGGTGATGCGGAAGCACCCCGCGAAGCCGCGCTGGTAGTTGAACGGCACGACGAGGGGCAGCGCGGTGTCGGCGCCCTCGTCGCTGGCCCCACCCGGGAGCACCCGCTCGAAGGCGGCACCGGCCCAGGCGTCCTGCCGGTTGGCACGCTCGACCCGGACACGCGTCTCCTGCAAGGTCCACCCGGTCTCGAGCGACCCCACGGCGAGGTCCAGGCACATCGCGTCGCGGGTGAAGCCGACACCGGCACCCGCGTCCAGGCGCGCGGGCGCCACGTCTGAGGAGGAGGGGGAGAGCTCGAAGGAGAGCTGCTGCACGGCGAAGCACTCAGCCAGACCGAGCTCCGGTGCAGGGGCGGCCCCGGTCGGTCCGTCGGGCGCGCTCGAGCACCCGGAGAGGAACAGGGCAGCCGCGAGGGCGGCGACCACACGTGAGGCTGGGGGCGGGGTGAGAGGGGGCATGACCTCATGGTGGCCTCTGGGTCGAAGAAGTGCACGTGTAAGGTAAGGCTTACCTAAAATGAACCGAGGATCCATGGTGACCGCCACCCCCACCCCCACCGCCACCCCCACCGCCACCACTGTCGCTCCGCTGCCGTTCCTGCTGACCGAGGTCGAGGTCACCGGCGTCGACCGGCTCTCCCCGAGCTTCGTCCGGCTCGAGCTCGGCTCGCCGGCCCTGGCCGACCTCGGGCTCGACGGCCCCGTCCTCGACCAGCGGATCAAGCTCGTGCTCCCGGACGGGGACGGGCCGCTGCCCAGCGTCGAGGAGGCCGACGAGTCCTGGACCGCCTCCTGGCTGGACCTCCCGGTCGAGGAGCGCGGTCACATGCGCACCTACACGGTGCGCGAGGTGCGCGGTGCCGGGACCGACACCAGGCTCGTCGTCGACGTCGTGCTGCACGCCGGCGACGGTCGCGAGGGGCCGGGGGCCGCATGGGCCGCCCGCGCGGGGCTGGGTGACCGGGTCATCACGCTGGCGCCGCGCCGAGGGCAGGACTTCGGCGGTGTCGAGTTCGAGCCCGGCACCGCCGGCGAGCTGCTGCTGGTCGGCGACGAGACCGCCGTCCCGGCGGTCGCCGGGATCCTGCGCGACCTCGATCCGGGTGCGCGGGGTGCGGCGTTCCTCGAGGTCCCGGTCGGCGCGGACGTGCAGACGCTCCAGCACCCCGCGGGGGTCTCGGTCAGGTGGCTCCCGCGGGACGGGTCGCCGCGCGGGGTCGCCCTCCACCGGGCCGTGCTCGACCACCTCGGCGTGCCGGCCGGCGCTGCCGGTGCCGGCGAAGAAGCCGGGGACGTCGGGGATGACGGGGACCTGTGGGAGACGCCGACGTACTCGTCGTCGGGGGAGGTCGTCGAGGAGTCGGTCAGCCTCGTGGGGCACGACCTCGACGGGCTCTACGCCTGGATCGCCGGCGAGGCGAAGGTCGTCACCGGGTTGCGACGGGCGCTCGTGCGCGACCTCGGGGTCGATCGGCGGCAGGTGGCGTTCATGGGCTACTGGCGCGAAGGTGTCGCCATGCGGTCCTGACGGCGGGTCAGCCCTCCAGCCGGTCGGCGATCGTGCGCAGCCGGCGCGCCATGCGGGTGGCGCGGCGCGAGGGCAGGCGTGGCGAGGACGCCTTGGCCACGCGCTCCGCGATGCGGTGACGGGCCTCGGTCTCGATCATCGGGTGCAGGTCGCTCATGGTCGTGCTCCTTCGGCTGCTGGTGATGGCGGGCTGGCTGGCTGGCGGGGGGTCAGGCTGGCGGGGGGTCAGGCCGGCGGTGGTCAGGCGGGCGTGAGGGTGACGTCGCCGCTGACGGTGGTGGCCCGGACCTCGAGGTGGTCGGCGCCCGGCTCGGGCTGGCCGGCGCCGGTGAGGCCGGAGTGGATGCGTCCGGTGAGCGAGGTGATGTCGGTCCAGACCGGCAATCCCTCCGGCACCCCGATCCGCACGTCGCTCGAGGCTCCCTTCACGGTGATGCGGCCACGGCGGGCCGTGCCGATGGCGAGGTCACCGCTGCCGGTGGCGAGCTGGACGTCCGCGTGGGACTCGGTGACGGTGACGTCGCCGCTGCCGGTCTTGAGGGACGTCGGTCCCAGGCCGGACCCGATCTCGACGTCCCCGGAGCCGGTCGAGACGGCGAGCGAGGCCGCGGCGTGCCGGATCGTGACGTCGCCCGACCCGCTCTTGATGCGGAGCTCCTGGCCCGCGTGCGCGACCCGGATGTCGCCGGAGCCCGTCTCGATGGTCGCGGCGCCGATGGACTCGAGGGTCACGTCGCCGGAGCCGCAGCGGACCTGGCAGGTGTCGTAGGTGCCGTGGGCGCGGAGGTCGGCGCTGCCGCTCTTGACCGCGAGGTTGCTGCCGGTGGGCACGGTGACGACGAAGTGGAGCGCGGAGTCGCTGCCGCCGAGGAATCCGGTGCGCTGACGCGGGGCCATCACGACCAGCTCGTCCCCGTCCTGCTCGACGCGCACGGAGTCGGCGTCGCGCCCCGTGACCTCGACCCGGGACTCCGTGGTGTCGACGGCATGCACCGACGCGGATCCCTTGCCGATCTCGACGTAGAGGCTGACAGGGCGCAGCGTCGCGAAGTGGTGCTCGGTCATGGTGGCTCCTCGAGGGTGTGGTCGAGCGCAGGACCAGCAGGAGCTGGCCCCGGGGTGGGCGTCGTGGCGTGCGGGTGCGGGTGCGGGTGGGCCGGAGGTCAGAGCCAGCCGGTCATGCGGCGGTTGCCCTTCCCGCGCAGCGGGTCGGTGGTGCCGAGGAACGGGATGCTGGAGAGGTCGATGTCGACGTTGACGACGCCGTGGTGGGTCGCGGACCGCACGACGTTGACGAGCCAGGTGTTGAGCGACTGGCCGGCCTGGGCGGCGGCGTCCTCGGCCCGGGTCTTGACGGTCTCGGGGAGGCGCAGCGTGATGCGGGCGACGCCGCCGTCCTCGTCGGCGTCGCCGGGAGGGGCGGGCGGCGCCGGCGGGGTCGGCGGGGAGGGAAGGTCGCCGCGACCCGAGGTGTGCACGACGAAGTCGAGCTCGCGGCCCTGCAGGCGGACGTCGACGCCCCCCGTCGGCATCTCGGCCGTGATCTCGGCGGCCGCCTGCGAGATCGCCTCCATCAGGGCGAGCCGGGCTGCCGGGTCGAGCGCGAAGCCGAGCCGCTCGGCGGCCTGACGTGCCTCCGGCCCGGCGCCCTCCGCGGCGGCCAGGAGGTCTCGTCGCAGGCTCTCGATGAAGGGGGTGACGTCCATGCGCACCACTGTGACATCACTATGACGTCACGTCAAGGGTTGGTGCTGTCACAATGGCATCACGAGAGGCCTGCCTGGTCGGTGTTTGCCCGGCGGGGCGACCGGGCACCGTGAACGCGGTTCGTCCGGGTGATCGCCACCGGATCCGTCTGCAACGGGGCAGCGCAATGTCGACAGCGACCGTCATGGCCACTGACACCATCATCTCGGCGACCTTCGTGGACTACCTGATCGTCGGCCTCTACTTCGCGGTCGTGCTCGGCATCGGCCTCATCGCCCGGCGCCAGGTCTCCGACTCGGTCGACTTCTTCCTCTCCGGGCGCTCCCTGCCGGCCTGGGTGACCGGGCTCGCCTTCATCTCCGCCAACCTCGGCGCCGTCGAGATCATGGGCATGTCGGCCTCCGGGGCGGAGTTCGGGCTGCCGACGGTGCACTACTTCTGGGTGGGCGCGATCCCGGCGATGCTCTTCCTCGGCATCGTGATGATGCCGTTCTACTACGGCTCCAAGGTCCGCTCGGTCCCCGAGTTCATGCTCCGCCGCTTCGGCCCCGGCGCGCACCTGGTCAACTCGATCTCCTTCGCCGTCGCCCAGCTCCTCATCGCCGGGATCAACCTCTACCTCCTCGGCAGCATCATCCGGGCGCTGCTGGGCTGGCCGCTGTGGGTGGCGCTCGTCGTCGCGGCGGCGATCGTGCTGTCCTACATCACCCTCGGCGGGCTCAGTGCGGCGATCTACAACGAGGTCCTCCAGTTCTTCGTCATCGTCGCGGCCCTCCTGCCGCTGACCCTGATCGGGCTCAACAAGGTGGGCGGCTACGGCGGGCTCAAGGACAAGATCACCGAGGCCGCCGCCGACAACCCCGACATCGCGCCGGCCGAGCAGCAGCTCAACTCGTGGCCGGGTCAGGCGCTCTCCGGCTTCGACTCACCCCTGCTCTCGGTCATCGGCATCGTGTTCGGTCTCGGCTTCGTGCTCTCCTTCGGCTACTGGACGACGAACTTCGTCGAGGTGCAGCGCGCCATGGCCTCCGACTCGATCTCCTCGGCCCGCAAGACGCCCATCATCGGTGCCTTCCCCAAGATGTTCGTCCCCTTCATCACCATCCTCCCGGGCATGATCGCGGCCGTCCTGGTCACCGAGATCGCCGACGTCAAGGCCGGGGAGAGCGTCCCGGGAGGGGCATCGGGAGACGGGGTCGCCTACAACGACGCGCTGCTCTACCTGATGCGCGACCTGCTGCCCAACGGACTGCTGGGGTTGGCGATCGCCGGGCTGCTCGCGGCGTTCATGGCCGGCATGGCGGCCAACATCTCGGCCTTCAACACCGTCCTGAGCTATGACCTCTGGCAGCAGTACGTCGTCAAGGACCGCGAGGACGGCTACTACCTGCGGGTCGGGCGGATCGCCACGGTCGCGGCCACGGGCATCGCGATCTTCACCGCCGGCCTGGCGAGCAACTTCTCCAACATCATGGAGTACCTCCAGGTGCTCTTCGGATTCTTCAACGCCCCGCTCTTCGCCACCTTCATCCTGGGCATGTTCTGGAAGCGGATGACCGCGACCGCCGGGTGGATGGGGCTGGTGGCCGGGACGCTGTCGGCGGTGGCGGTGGCCTTCCTCAGCGAGGACGCCTTCGGCTCGCTCAGCATGGGCATCATCCCGCTCGGCGGGCAGGGAGCGGCCTTCGTCGCGGCGGCCACGGCATTCGTCGTCGACATCGCCGTCAGCGTCGCGGTCTCGCTCGTGACCACCCCCAAGCCGCTCTCGGAGCTCAAGGGGCTCGTCTACTCCGAGACGCCCCGCGAGGACCTGGTGGACGCCGACGAGGCGTCCTACCCGTGGTACCGCCGCACCATGCCGTTGGCCGGGCTCGCCCTGGTGATGGTCATCGCCCTCAACCTGGCCTTCTGAGGAGGGACCCATGTCCGACCAGCCCACCAGCACCCCCACGGGACGCAAGCACACCGCGGGCGCGCTCGACATCCGCAACATCATCGGCGGCCTGCTCGCCGTCTACGGCGTGATCCTCACCGTCACCGGGTTGGTGGCCGACCCCGAGACCGACAAGACCGGCGGCGTCAACGCGAACCTCTGGGCCGGCCTCGTGCTGGTCGGGGTCGGACTCGGCTTCCTGCTCTGGGTGCGGCTGCGACCGGTGGTCGTGCCGGAGTCGACACCAGACGACTGACTGGCGCGTCACCGGCAGTCGGGGCAGCGGGCCGGTCGGCCGTCCCAGCCGCGCCGCTGCAGCACCGCCCCGACGGCGACCGCGGTGGTGCACGCGTCGCGGAAGACCTGTCCGTAGCCCAGCCGCAGCGTCTCGACACCCTCCACCGCGGCGCTCAGGTCGCGCCGCAGGTCGAGGTCACGGGTCTCGGCCGAGTCGTGGAAGAGGCGGCCGTCGAGCTCGACGACCAGCCCGTCGTAGGTGACGTCGGCGTAGGTCGTCGCCCCGGCGTGGCGGCGGCGCACCTGGCGTCGACCCTCGGGCAGTCCGTGCGGGCGCTCGACCCGGTCGAGGTAGCCGTGCTCCAGCACCGAGCAGGTGCCCTCGGCGACGTCCTCCAGGACACCCTCCAGCCACGCGCGATCGGCCAGGCGGGGACGCGAGCGGGCCGTGACGAGCAGCCGTGCTGCCGTCGTACGACGTCCGCCGCAGGCGTCGGCCAGCACCGCGATGGTGTCGAGCCGGGCGCCGGCATCGATCGCGACGTCCAGGACGGCGTCGTCGTAGCGGATGCGCGGCGGGGTGAGGTTGGCCTGGAGCCGCTCCGCGAGCCCGCGGGTCCGGCGGATGCGCACGCCCGCGACGGAGGCGATGCGGCGATCGGAGTCCACCGCAACCTCGAGGTCGCGCTCGTCGACGCCCCGCCGACCGGGACCCTCGGCGACCCGCACCGCGGAGGTGTGGGTGAGCGCGGAGTCAGGTCCGGTGAGGAGCACCGCTGCCCACGCGCGCTGCTTCCAGGTGAGCGGACCGGTGTGCTCGACGTAGACGCCCGGGTGCACCGGCGCGAGCTCACGCCTGCGCAGCATGCGCGCGAGGTCGTGTCGCTTCAACCCGAGGTCGAGCGCCTGGTGGCGGGCGAGCACCCCGTCCTGGTCGCGCAGCAGCTCTGAGAGATCGTCCATGCCGACGAGGGTGCGCCCCCGGGGCCGACCGCGGGCATCGGGCGCTGCCGGCTGTGGACAGGAGCGCGGTGGAAATGACTGCGGTGGAAATGATTGCGGTGGATCGGACGCACCAGGTGCGTCCGATCCACCGCAATGATCGTGGTCGGGATCAGAGGTCGAAGAGCGACCCGGAGTCCGAGATCTCGACGTCGGTCTTGGGTTGGTGCGCTGCGCCCGAGCCGGCCGGCCGCGGCTCGTCCTCGGCCTCCCGCTCGTCCTCAGCAGGGACGTCGGGCTCAGCCACCGGCTCAGCCTCGGGCTCGACGTCGACGTCGGCGTCGGCCTCGGGCTCGGCCTCGGGCTCGGCCTCGGACCTCGGGCTCGGGCTCGCTCGCCTTCGCGTCGACCGGGGTGTCGCCCGTGCTGGCCACGGCCGTCGCAGCCGCGCTCAGCGCGGCTCCCGCAGAGAGGTCCGTCGCGGGCTCGGGTGCCTCGGTCGGCTCGGGCTCGGGCTCGGGCTCGGGCTCGGGCTCGGGCTCGGGCTCGGGCTCAGCCTCGGGCTCGGACTCCGCGCTTGGGCTCGGCGGCCGGCTTGGCTGCGACCGGTGCGGGCTCGGCCGCCACGATGTCGAAGAGCGAGCCGCCCTCAGGGATCTCCGCGGCCGGCTGGGCTGCCGGGGTGGAGGTCGCGGCAGCAGGGGCAACCGGCTCCTCGGTCGCCTCGGCCGGCTCCTCAGCAGGCTCCTGGGCGGCCGCGGCCGCGTCCTCGGACGCGGCCTCGGCAGGCTCAGGCTCAGGCGTCGTCGCCGTCGCTGCCGCCACGGGGGCCTGGGGCTCGGGGGAGGCGATGTCGAAGAGCGAGCCGCCCGATCCCAGGTCGGCGACGGACTCGGCGGGAGGCGCGGGTGCAGGCTCCGGCTCCGGCTCCGGCTCGGGCTCGGGCTCGGCGGACTTCGGCTCGACCTTCGCGGCGGGAGCGGCCGGCTCCTCAGGGGTGATGTCGAAGAGCGAACCCCCCGACCCCAGGTCGGCTGCCGGCTTCGGGTCCGCCTTCGGTGCAGGCGCGGGCTCGGCCTTGGCAGGCTCGGCCTTGGCAGGTGCAGCAGGAGCCTCTCCACCGAGGTCGAAGAGCGACCCACCGGAGCCGAGGTCGTCGGCAGGATCGGCGGCGGGCTCCGCCTGGCCCGCGTCAGACTCGGGCTCGGCCGCAGCCTCGGCGGCAGGCTCAGCCTGGGGGGCCGGCGTCTCGGCAGGAGCATCGTCGCCACCGAGGTCGAAGAGTGATGACCCGCCGGCGGCGGCCGGCTTCGGCGCGGCCTCGGCCTCCTCGGTGACCGACGCGTCGGGGTCGGCCGTGGCGGCCGGAGCCTTCGCCTCGGGGGTGTCGAAGAGCGACGACCCGCCGGAGGCCTTGGCGAGCGGCCCTGCGTCAGCGGTCTCGGTGACGGTGTCCTCGGTGACGGTCTCGTCGCCGGCCTCGGGCTCCGCCTTCGTGGCGACGTCCTCGGCGGGCACCGCCTCGGCGGCAGGAGCGGCAGCAGCAGCGCCGCCGCCCGGCTTGACCTTCGTGGCGACCTCGCCCTTGACCGCCGAGAGCAGCATCTGCGCGACGTCGAGGACCTCGACCTCCTCGCGCGCCTCGCCCTTGGCCTGCTGGGCGGTGAGGCCGTCGGAGAGCATCACCCGGCAGAAGGGGCAACCGACCGCGATCTGGTCGGCGCCGGTGCCGACGGCCTCGATCGTGCGGTTGACGTTGATCCGCTCACCGATGTTCTCCTCCATCCACATGCGCGCGCCACCGGCACCGCAGCAGAAGGACCGCTCGGAGTTGCGCTCCATCTCGACGAACTCGGCCCCGGGCAGGACCTGGAGCAGCTCGCGAGGGGGCGTGTAGACGCCGTTGTGGCGACCGATGTAGCAGGGGTCGTGGTAGGTGATCGAGCGCTTGTGGGCGCCCTCGCCCTCCTTGACCGGGGTCAGCTTGCCCTCGCGCACCAGGCGGTTGAGCAGCTGCGTGTGGTGCACGACCTCGAGCTCGATGCCGAAGTCGGAGTACTCGTTCTTGAGGGTGTTGAAGCAGTGGGCGCAGGTCGAGACGACCTTCTTGGCCCTGGCCTCGGTCAGCACCTCGACGTTCTGCTGGGCCAGGCCCTGGAAGACGAACTCGTTGCCGGCGCGGCGGGCCGGGTCGCCGGTGCAGGTCTCACCGTTGCCGAGCACGCCGAAGGAGACCCCGGCCATCTCGAGCAGCTCGGCGACCGCACGGGTCGTCTTCTTGGCGCGGTCCTCGTAGGCGCCGGCGCAGCCGACCCAGAAGAGCCACTCGACCTCGTCGAGGGACTCGATGGTGTCGCCGACGACCTTGACCTCGAAGTCGAGGCCCTTGGTCCAGTCCATCCGCGCCGTGGGCGACATGTTCCACGGGTTCCCCTTGTTCTCCAGGCCCTTGAAGAGGCCGTTGAGCTCGGAGGGGAAGTTGGACTCGACCAGCACGGCGTAGCGGCGCATGTCGATGATGTGGTCGACGTGCTCGATGTCGACGGGGCACTGCTGCACGCAGGCGCCGCACGACGTGCAGTTCCACAGCACGTCGGCGTCGATGACCGCGACGCCACTGTCGGGGTTGTAGAACCAGTCGTCGCCGGTGTCGCCGACCAGGGGCCGGTCGACCTCGCGCTGCAGGGTGTCGTTGCCCTCGAGCAGCGCGGCGCGGTCGGCCTCGTCGGCCTGCAGGTAGGGGGCCTTGGCGTAGGCGTGGTCGCGCAGCGCGGTGATCAGGAGCTTGGGCGAGAGCGGCTTCTCGGTGTTCCACGCGGGGCACTGCGACTGGCAGCGACCGCACTCGGTGCAGGTCGTGAAGTCGAGGATGCCCTTCCAGGAGAAGTCCTCGATCGAGCCGACGCCGAGCGTGGAGTCCTCGTCGAGGTCGTCGATGTCGTCGAGCGTGATCGCCTTGCCGTCGGAGGTGAGCGGCTTCAGCGCCCCGAGCGCCGTGCGGCCGGAGGACTCGCGCTTGAACCAGATGTTGGGCCACGCGGTGAAGCGGTGCCAGGCGACGCCCATCGTCAGGTTGGACGAGATCACGATGAGCCAGATCATCGCGAGGAGGATCTTGAACATCGCGATGGCGATGATGATGTTCTCGAGGGTGCCGATCGAGCCCTCGCCCGTGGGGTAGAGGTTGCCGAAGAACTGGCTGACCGGGAAGTGCAGCGTGTCGTACTTCGCGTCCCCGCCGAGGGCCTGGCCCAGGTTGTACTCGGCGCCGCGGATGAAGAGGATCGCGCTGCCCTCGAGCAGCACCATGGCCTCGACGAAGTAGGCCTGCCACTGGGTCGAGCCGAAGAAGCGGCTCTTGCGCCCCAGCGAGCGCGGGTGGTTCTTCTGGCGGTAGTAGATCAGGTAGAGGATGCCGACCGTGCTCAGCAGCCCGATCACCTCCGAGATCCACTCGAAGATGAAGAAGTGGCCGAGGACCGGCAGCGCGAACTCGGGGTCGAAGAGCTGGAAGTAGCCGGCGAAGACGGCCGAGGAGAGGATGATGAAGGCCAGGTAGACGAACCAGTGCATGACCCCGACGACGGTCCACTGCAGCATGCGGGTGTGGAGGAACGTCTCCTTGAACATCGTCACCGTGCGGGCCAGGGGCTGGTCGGTGCGGCCCACCGCCGGCTGACCGATCTTCATGGTGGCGACCATCGACCGCACGGCACGCGTGGTCAGGACCACGGCGACGGCGGTGAAGGCCAGCGAGACGACGATGGCGACGATCTGCATGCGCGAGGACTCCTCGTGGATCGGATGCCGTCGAGAGCGCGACCGGCTGGGGTGAGCCTATTGGCCCACACCCACTGCGTCAGTCCCTCGCGGAGGTGAGAAGGATCTTAGCGAGCGATGACCCGGCGGACCTTCCCGGCCTGCCGGAACAGGACGGTCACCATCACCTTCGGATCGGCGGTGCTGCGCGCGCAGAACTGGTACGACGTGCCCAGCCGCTGGTAGGGCTGTCCGACCGCCTGCATCACCGCGCGGGTGCTCATCCCGGGACGCACCAGGCGCTTGACCGCCGCGACCGGCTTGCGCAGCCCGGGGTTGCGGCAGGAGTCGGCCGCGATCCCCTCGGTGCGCTCCCACATCTGCAGGTAGGCCTCGGCCCCGCGTGCCATGTCGTCCACGATCGCCTGGCCCTGGCGGCCGGCGACCTTGCGCAGGTCCTCGATCCAGTCGGGGTAGAGGCCGTACTGCGCGACGCCGTCGGCGTTGATGTCGTAGACGCGCTTGCCGGCCCGCTGACGCTTGACGGTGATGTTGTTGATCCCCTTGAAGGGGTAGGTCACCTTGTTGGCCACGTTGGTGCCGCGAGGAGCGCCCTGGGCGCCGAGGCCGTTGATGTCGGCGCCGAAGCCCATGCCGAAGTAGAACCGCTCGTCGGCCCAGCCGAGGTGACGACGCCACTTCTCCACGAAGCCCGTCGAGTCGCCCGCGTAGGGGGTGATGAAGCCGCCGAGCTTGTAGATCCGCGGGTAGGTGTCGGGGGTGGACCAGGAGTGGCTGGAGATGATGCCGGGGTAGTTCATCCGGGCGACCTGGTTCACCGCGGCCTTGCGGGCCTTCACGCTGAGGTGGTCGGGGTCGAAGATCATCTTCCGCTCGGCCAGGCCGCTGATGGTCTTCGCGCCCAGCGTGGTGAGACCGCGGGCGTTGCAGTGTGACGGCGGGCCGTAGAGCGGGATGGCGGGCAGGACGGGACCGAAGAGCCGGCCGACCGCGCCGAAGAGCGCGTCCTGCTGCTCCGGGTCGATCTCGGGCACGGCGAGCTGGGGCCGGTCGGTGGTCTCACCGTCAGCGGGCTCGCAGTGCTTCATGTCCCAGAAGGTGCCGGTCTCGAGGAAGTTGGCGCCGTTGATGACGATGCCCGTCGGGCCGGCGTCGCCGGCGACGCCCGCGAGCGCGTTGTCGAACTTGTTGACCAGCTCCATCTGACGCACGCCCATGTCGTAGACCTGGTCGAGCTGGCGGTCGATCTCCGCGGCGCTGCACGCCGGCACCTCCACCGGTCCGACCCGCTTGAACGTGCACCCGAACGGCACGCTGGTCTCGATGCCCATGACCACGGCCATCTTGCCCTCGTTGATGACCTTGCGAGCCTGGAAGGGGCTGGTGACGATCCGGTAGAAGCCCTTGCCCGGTCCGCCGAACTGGGCGTCGATGTAGTCCTCGAAGTTGTGCATCTGCCTGGCCTGCAGTCGCACCGACGTCATGTCGTCGCACGAGTTGCGCTTGAGGGGGTAGACCTCGCAGAGCTTGTTGTTCTCGACGAGCAGGTTGACGAAGAGTCGCTGCCCCCCTCGCCAGGCCCGCTCCATCCAGCGGTAGTAGGTGCCCTCGTGGGTCAGCGAGTCAGGTGCGGGCCAGTCCTTGAAGGTCGGCCAGCCGACGGGATCGTGGCTGGGCCTGCCGGAGAGGAACGTCTCGAGCGCGGCGCCGTTGCCGCCCGTCAGCGTGTGGTCCTCGCAGTCCTGGAGCGCGTAGGGAGCGCCGTAGCGGTCCCACGGCTTGCCGCAGTGGGCCTCGCCGCCGAGGAACTCGAAGGCCATCCCGTGGGTGTGGGCGTCGACGTAGCCGCGCACCTCCTGGAAGGACGTGACCCCGCCGTGCGGGTTGCCGGCGATGTCGATCTGGGACTCGGGGTAGGCGGTGCAGCCGCGCGTGAGCTCGAGGCGGAACGCCGTCGGGGTGGTGCCGAGGCTCAGCGAGGAGCCCGAGGCGCGCAGGTCGCGGCCGCCGCGCAGCGTGAACGTGAAGCCCTTGCCGCTCTTGCGGACCTGCCAGTCGGCATCGGGGCTCGGCATGCCGGCCAGGCCGCCGGCGGCGAGGAAGTCGCGCTCGGAGCCGAAGACGAGGTAGCTGCCGAGGTCGGTGGCCTTGAAGAAGAAGGGCGCGGCCTGGGCGCGGGCGACCTTGGCGAGGACGACGTCGCCGCCGACGCGGCGTACGTAGCGACCGCTGGGGGCGCGCAGGGCGTAGCAGCCACCCGCCATGGCGTAGCGGGTCCTCGGCAGCGCGGTGCGCTTCGAGAGCAGGGACAGGCGGCGCAGCTTGGGCTCGGGCAGCGTGCGCTGGCCGGCGACGTAGGCCGCGCCGGCTCGTCGCTCGGTCGCCGAGGTCGGGTCCTGGGCGTCGGCGCCGACCTCGCCCGCCCGGGAGATCGCGTTCTTCGTGGACGTGTCGCCGTGGTCGTGCCCGTCACCGGCCTTGCTGCCGGGCTCGTCGGCATGGGGCAGGGACTCGAGGGCGGCCGCCTTGCTGGCGTCGTAGGAGTCGAGCAGGTTGGTCGTGCGCTGCCCGAAGGACGGCACCGCTCCGATGGCCAGGGCGAGGACGGTGCCTGCCGCGACCGCCGTCCACGCGAGCTGTCGTCGTGATCGGGGATCGGGTGCGCGCATGTGCTCTCCTGGCTCGGGTCAGGACAGGATCGCCCACGAGCCGGACGCTGTCGAGGGTGCAACGCGCCACAGGGGTCTCCGTTACGCGCGACCGCTGATGCGTCGGGTCAGCAGAGCCGCCGCCTGCTGCACCTCGTCGACCAGTCCTGGGTCGGCCTCGCCCTCGAAGGTGACCGCGACGGCCGCTGCGGGATGGCCGTTGTGGTCGAGCACGACCGCCGCGATGCTCGCGAGACCGGCGGTGACCTCGCCGTCCTCGACGGCGTGGCCGCGCCGTCGTACGTCGGTCAGCAGGGTCCGCAGCGCGCTGAGGGTGCGCGGGCCCGACCCGGTCCGGTCGACGAACGCCGCGGGCGAGGGGTAGAGCGCGCGCACCTGGGGAGCCGGGAGGCTCGCCAGGAGGGCGCGACCGCTCGCGGTGAGGTGGGCCGGCAGGCGCACCCCGATGTCGGTGACCAGCGAGGGTCGGCCCGGTGCCCGCTCCTCCACCACGTAGAGGACGTCACGGCCGTGCAGCACCGCGAGGTGCGCCGACTCACCGACCCGGTCGACGAGCAGGGCCAGCTGCCGGCGCGCGATGCGCTGCAGGGGGGCTTGGCGCGAGTAGCCCGAGCCGACCTCGAAGGCGGCCACGCCGAGGCCGTAGCGGCGCTCCTCCGTGAGGTGGACGACGTAGCCCTCGGCGATCATCGCGGCCAGGAGGTGGTAGGCGGTGCTGCGCGGCAGGTCGCACGCGCGGGCGATCCGCTCGAGGGGGACCGGGTCGGGTTGGCTGGCGAGGAAGGTGAGCACCTTCAGGGCTCGCGTGGCGGCCGGGACCTGCGTCATGAGGGACGGACCTCGCATCGCGGTGCTGGGTGGCGCGACACGTCGGTCCGCCACCCAGCCCCGGTGATCGGTCGATCAGCCCTTGCGGACCTGGAACTCGGCGATGCCGAGGTCGAGCGTGGCGCCGGTGCCGTCGAGCAGCGTGATGCGCAGCGCGATGACGGAGATGCCGTTCTTGATCCTGCGCACGATCGTGTCCTGGATCTTGACCAGGCCGGGGATCTCGAGCACGCCGGTCTCGGGGAAGGAGTAGGTCGTGCCGTTGGCGACGATGGAGCCCACCGTCGTGCCCTTGGTGTTGCGGACCAGGCTCTTGCCCTTGCGCGTGACGTTGGCCTTCGCCACGATCGCGTTGATGACCAGCGCACCGTCACCCAGGTCGACCTTGGCGATCTCGGCCATCTCGTAGCCGCCGCCGAACCGCTTGGTCTGGGTGGCCTTCTGGCGGGTGTCGACCCCGCGCACGACGATCTGGTCGCCGAGGTTGACCCGAGCCGCGGCCTTGGTCTGCTCCTTGCCCTTCGTGCCCTTGCACGGCATCACCGACAGCGGGGTGCGGCCGACGCCGACGTTGTCGTCGAGCCCGCGGGCCCGGACCCCGGCGGAGAAGCCACGGAACGTGCCGAACGGCGCACCTCGCTGGATCCGCGTGGCCGTGTGGGCGATGCGGCTGCGGGTGCCGGAGGGGAAGACCTTGATGTCGATCGCGTCCGCGGCAGCCCTCACGCCGTCGAGGATCTTGGCCTCCACGGAGCTGCCGATCGCGATGCTCGCGAGACCGGGGATGACGAGGGGCTGACCGGGCGTCGGCAGGTCGAGCTCCTGTGCCTCACCACCGCCGGGCGGGGTGAAGAGGATCCGCGCGATGCTCGTGCGGGTCTGGGTGCGGAACTTGCGACCGTCGTGGAAGGCGCGGGACAGGGAGGTGACGCCCTCGATGCTCAGGCTGCCGAGGGGAGACTCCGCGAGCAGCACCTCGGCGATGCTGTGGGTGGAGTAGGAGGAGACGACGGACCCCTTCTTCTCGGTCCACACCCGCGTGCGTACGGCGCTGACGGTGCCGAGCCCGGGCACCTGGACCTCGGCCTCGAAGTTGCTGCGCGCGACGCCGGCGCGCACGGTGCAGCCGATCACGGTGAAGGCCGTGTTGTCGGAGCTGGCCGGCACCCGTCCGCCGCTGACGAGGGTGCCGTAGCCGGCGGCGTTGAGGGCGAAGCCCGTCTTCACGACCCGCGGGGCGACGTCGGCGGCGGTGGCGGGGGAGGCGGTGGCGGGGGAGGCGGTGGCCAGCGCGGTGAGGGCGAGGGCGGCGCTGGCGATGGTGGCGCCGAGTCGGTGCTGGTGGCTCATGGGAGCTCTCCTGGTCGTGGTGAGTGACGAGCGGCCCCCCGGCCCGAGCCTGGCCACGCGTGGTGCGTGAGCGTGATGCTGCTCCTCAGTACTACCCCATTTGAGGGGGGTCCATACCTCCTTGGGCATATCGGTCTCACATCTCGGATCTGAGACTGTCTCGTGGTCACGGGTCTGTCGCCGCGCGGCGGGTCCGCGTTTGATGGATCCATGTCCTCCCCGCTGCCCTCCGTGGTCGTCGATGTCGGCCCCCTCTCCGTCCAGGACGTCGTGGCCGTGGCCCGCGACGGCGCACCCGTGCGGCTCGGCGCCGACGCGCTGGCCGCGCTGGCGCGAGCCCGCTCGGTCGTCGACGAGCTGGCGGCCGCGGCGACGCCGGCCTACGGCATCTCGACCGGCTTCGGTGCGCTCGCGACCCGGCACATCCCCGCGGAGATGCGCGCGCAGCTGCAGCGCTCGCTGGTGCGCTCCCACGCGGCCGGGTCCGGCCCCGAGGTCGAGCGCGAGGTGGTGCGGGGGCTGATGCTGCTGCGCCTCTCGACGCTCGCGACCGGGCACACCGGGGTGCGCCCGGAGACCGCCGAGCTCCTCGCGGCGCTGCTGACCCACGGCATCACGCCGGTGGTCCACGAGTACGGGTCGCTGGGCTGCTCCGGTGACCTCGCCCCGTTGGCGCACTGCGCGCTGGCGCTGATGGGTGAGGGCTCGGTGCGCGACGCCACGGGGCAGCTGCTGCCTGCCGCCGAGGCGCTGGCGGCCGCGGGCCTCGAGCCGGTGGAGCTGGTGGCCAAGGAGGGGCTCGCGCTGATCAACGGCACCGACGGGATGCTCGGCATGCTGGCGCTCGCGATCCACGACCTGCAGGTCCTGCTGCGCACGGCCGATGTCGCAGCCGCGATGTCGGTCGAGGCTCAGCTGGCGACCGACCGGGTCTTCGCCGCCGACCTGCAGGCGATCCGACCGCATCCCGGGCAGGCTGCGTCCGCGGCCAACCTGGTGGCGCTGCTCGCGGGCTCGGGGATCGTGGCCTCGCACCGCGGGCCCGACTGCAACCGTGTGCAGGACGCCTACTCGTTGCGCTGCTCGCCCCAGGTGCACGGCGGTGCGCGCGACACCCTCGACCACGCGGCCCTGGTGGCCGGTCGCGAGCTCGCGAGCGCGGTCGACAACCCGGTGGTGGTCGGCGACCGGGTCGAGAGCAACGGCAACTTCCACGGGGCGCCGGTGGCCTACGTGCTCGACTTCCTCGCGATCGTGACCGCCGACGTCGCCTCGATCAGCGAGCGGCGCACCGACCGGTTCCTCGACAAGTCCCGCAGCCACGGGCTGCCGCCCTTCCTGGCCCACGACCCGGGCGTCGACAGCGGCCTGATGATCGCGCAGTACACCCAGGCCGCGATCGTCTCGGAGCTCAAGCGCCTCGCCAACCCGGCCTCGGTCGACTCGATCCCCTCCAGCGCCATGCAGGAGGACCACGTGTCGATGGGGTGGTCGGCGGCCCGCAAGCTGCGACGCGCCGTCGACGGGCTGACCAGGGTCGTGGCGATCGAGGTCATGACGGCCGCCCGTGCGCTGGACCTGCGCGCACCGCTCGTCGCGTCGCCGGCGACGAGTGCCGTCGTACGACTCCTGCGGGAGGGGGGTGTCGCGGGGCCAGGGCCCGACCGGCACCTGGCGCCCGAGATCGAGGCTGCCGTGGAGCTCGTGCGCTCCGGGGCCGTCCTGCATGCCGTCCAAGATGTGATCGGAGACCTGAGATGAGTGCGTCGATGAACGAGCCCAACCCGAGGCTGCCCATCCGGGCCGCGCGCGGCACCGAGCTGAGCGCGAAGTCGTGGCAGACCGAGGCGCCGCTGCGGATGCTGATGAACAACCTCGACCCCGACAACGCCGAGCGTCCCGAGGACCTCGTCGTCTACGGCGGCACCGGCAAGGCGGCCCGCAGCTGGGAGGCCTACGACGCCCTGGTGCGCACGCTGCGCGACCTCGAGCCCGACGAGACGATGCTCGTGCAGTCCGGCAAGCCGGTCGGCGTGATGCGCACCCACGAGTGGGCGCCGCGCGTGCTGATCGCCAACTCCAACCTGGTGGGCGACTGGGCCAACTGGGAGGAGTTCCGCCGCCTCGAGGACCTCGGCCTGACGATGTATGGCCAGATGACGGCCGGGTCGTGGATCTACATCGGCACCCAGGGCATCCTGCAGGGCACCTTCGAGACCTTCGCCGCCGTGGCCGACAAGCGCTTCGGTGGGACGTTGGCCGGCACGATCACCGTGACCGCGGGCCTGGGTGGGATGGGCGGTGCGCAGCCGCTCGCCGTCACGATGAACGACGGCGTCGTCATCTGCATCGAGTGCGACGCCTCGCGCATCCAGCGGCGCATCGAGCACCGCTACCTCGACGTCGAGGCGGGCTCGTTGGACGAGGCGGTGGCGATGGCGGTCGCCGCGCGCGACGAGCGTCGGCCGTTGTCGATCGGGGTGCTCGGCAACGCGGCCGAGATGCTGCCGGAGCTGCTCGAGACCGGCGCGCCGATCGACATCGTCACCGACCAGACCTCGGCGCACGACCCGCTCTACTACCTGCCGGCGGGCACGGCGTACGACGACTGGGCGAGCGAGCGCGAGGCCGACCCGGTCGGCTTCACCAAGCGGGCGCAGGAGTCGATGGCCACCCACGTCCGCGCGATGGTCGACTTCCAGGACCGCGGCGCCGAGGTCTTCGACTACGGCAACTCGATCCGCGACGAGGCGCGCAAGGGCGGCTACGACCGGGCCTTCGACTTCCCGGGCTTCGTGCCGGCCTACATCCGGCCGCTCTTCTGCGAGGGCAAGGGCCCCTTCCGCTGGGCGGCGCTCTCCGGTGATCCCGCTGACATCGCGGCCACCGACAAGGCGATCCTCGAGCTGTTCCCCGACAACGAGCGGCTGCACAAGTGGATCACCATGGCGCAGGAGAAGGTGCAGTTCCAGGGCCTCCCGGCCCGGATCTGCTGGCTCGGCTACGGCGAGCGCCACCTCGCGGGCCTGAAGTTCAACGAGATGGTCGCCTCCGGTGAGCTGTCCGCGCCGGTCGTGATCGGCCGCGACCACCTCGACTGCGGCTCGGTGGCCTCGCCCTACCGCGAGACCGAGGCGATGCTCGACGGCTCGGACGCGATCGCCGACTGGGCGCTGCTCAACGCGCTCGTCAACACCGCCTCGGGTGCCACCTGGGTCTCGATCCACCACGGCGGCGGGGTCGGCATGGGCCGCTCCATCCACGCCGGCCAGGTCTGCGTCGCCGACGGCACCGCGCTCGCCGCGGAGAAGATCGAGCGCGTCCTCACCAACGACCCCGGCATGGGCGTCATCCGCCACGTCGACGCGGGCTACGACTCCGCGGCCGAGGTCGCCCACGAGCGCGGGGTGCGGGTGCCGATGGCGGAGTAGATCGGCGTGGGACCCTGCCCGGAAAGTCCGTGACGTTTTCGCCCCTCTACGGCCCGGAAGGGGTCGAAAACGTCACGGACTTTCCGGGACCAGTGCCCGCGGCGGCCCGGAAGTCGTTCACCGGCAGGGGCGAGGGAGAGTGGTCCACAGGGCGCCCGGGAGCGCGGTGGGAGCGCGGCTGGCCGGGGCAACGCTCTGGGGATGGCGACGACGCGCTGGGACCCGACGAGCATGCGGCCCGAGGGGTTGGTGGCTGCGTCCCGGGTCGACCAGACGGGCAAGGACGGGCCGACGTGGCGCGCGGCCAACGGTCCACGGTGGCGACGGGTCGCTCCCGGTCTCTATGTGCCCTCGACGACCGAGTCATCGGTGGAGCAGCGCATCCTCGAGCAGGCGGGCCGGCTGGGACGGGGTTCCAGGTCGGGGTGTGTCACGGCGTGGGCCGCGCTGCGTTGGCGGGGCGCGGCGTTCTTCGACGGCCGCGCGCCTGACGGCGAGGTCGAGTTGCCGGTTCCGCTGTCGCTCGGTCCGACCAGGGGGCAGCTACGTCCGTCGTCGGGCTGCGCGATCGAGCGCCTCCAGCTGGCCCCGGTGGAGCGTGAGGTGGTCGCTGGGCTCCCGGTCACGACGCCGCAACGCGCGCTCTTCGACGAGGTACGCCGCCGCGGCACCCTGTGGGAGGCGGTCCAGGCGATCGACATGGCAGCGGCAGCCGGGCTGATCTCGGTGTGGCTCTTCGCCACGTATGTCGGCAACATGAACTCCCGCAACGGCGCTCCGCTCGCCCGGCACGCCGTGTCCCTGGCTGTCGACGAGAGCCTGTCACCTCGCGAGACCTGGCTACGCCTCGTCTGGACACTCCTGGCGGGCCTCGACGAACCGCTCGTCAACGAACCGATCTACGACCTCGACGGACGCCTCATCGGCATTCCCGACCTGTTCGACCCGGTCGCCGGGCTGGTCGGTGAGTACGACGGAGCGCACCACAAGGGCGTGGAGCAGCACCGCCGCGACGTACGCCGGGAGGGCGCCTTCCGCGACCACGGGCTGGAGTTCGTCACCATCGTGCAGGGCGACTCGCGCAGCACGGCGGCTGAGCGGGTGCGCGCCGCGCATGCGCGTGCGAAGTTCCTGCCGCCCGAGTCGTGCGCCTGGACCTTGGAGCGGCCGGCCTGGGACCCCCAGCCCGAGAACCTCGACCAGCGACTCGCGCGCCTCGGCCTCGTCGATGCGCTCACCCGAGGCTGATCCGACGCTGACCTCCGGAAAGTACGTGACGATATCGACCTCCACACGCACTCGGAGGGGCTGAAACGTCACGGACTTTCCGGTGGGGATCAGGGCACGGGAGAGGTCACAGGCGGCACCTGGGCGAAGGGCGGCTCGGCTTCGACGACCGGGCCGGCCGGGTCGCGACGGCCGGGCTCGTCGAGGCACGAGCCGCGCAGCTGCGGACGTTGGGCCAGCGGGAAGACGTTGAAGAGCTCGGTGGAGCCGTTGACCCAGCCGCAGCCGACCAGGCGCTCCTCACCCCGCCCGGTGTGGGCGTCCTGCGGGCGCACGAGCAGCGGGTCGCCGTTGCCGCGGAACACCTGGGCGCCCTGGACGAGCCGTCCGTTGGCGTTGTAGACGAAGAGGTTGCGCACCTCGTCGCTGTCCTGGCGCAGTCCGGGCTGGCGTGCCCCGTCGCGGTAGCCGGCGCCGTAGCCGCTGCCCTCGGCGAGCGGTTGCCCAGGCCGGTTCAGCTCGAGGGCCAGGGGGGTGAACACCGCGGTCGCGTTGAGCGTCACCAGCAGCAGCCGAGCGACCACCGAGCGGTCCGGGCCCGAGCCCGGCCACAGGCGACCCAGGCCGATCAGGACGCTCACCACGATCGCGGCCAGCAGCACCGCCGGGCCGAGCAGCGGAAGTCCCAGGGTGGGCAGGAGCGTGACGTACTCCCACGGGCCGGCCATCTGGTCGAGCAGCGTCACGGCGATCCAGGCACGCAGCACCCACCACGCGGGTCGGACGGCGACGAGGACCTCCCAGGCCTGCCGACTCCAGTCGCGGGTCTGCACCAGGTCGAGCCACCCCTCACGGGCGCGGTCCAGGTCCGCCTCGATCGACGCGGTGGTCACCCGCACGCCCGGTCGCCGCAGCCGGCGCCGACGGGCACGGACCGGCAGGCCGGCGGCGCCCCGCAGCTCCTCGGCGTACGCCGAGGGGTCGCCGAGGGCGGCGCCGTCGGCGAGCTTGTCCGACAGGTCGGCCTCGAGCCCGTCGAGCAGGTCCTCGCGCTCCTCGTCGGAGAGATCGGCGAGCCGGGCGCGGACCTCGCGGACGAAGGCCTCGACCTCGGGGCGGGTGGCGGTGTGCAGGTGGTCGTTCACGAGGCTGCTCCCTGGGGCTGGTGGTCGCGGGGCTGGTGGTCGTGGGGCTGGTGGTCGAGGAGGGCGGTGACGGTCTCGGAGAAGCTCGCCCAGTCCTTGCTCTGGCGCTCGAGCTGGGCCCGCCCGAAGGGGGTGATCCCGTAGTACTTGCGGTGGGGGCCCTCGTCGGAGGGCACGACGTAGGAGGTCAGGGCGCCGGCGGCGTAGAGGCGGCGCAGCGTGCCGTAGACCGACGCGTCCCCGACCTCGGTGAGCCCGCCGGCGCGCAGGCGGCGCAGCACGTCGTAGCCGTAGCCGTCGTCGACCTCCACGACGGCGAGGACCGCGAGGTCGAGCACGCCCCGGAGGAGCTGGGTGGTGTCCATGCGAGGCACAGTACTACGTCACGCGCACTAGTGCGCGTGACGGGCTTCGGCGGCGGGTCGCCGTCGACGGGACCAAGGCACGTGCACCAACGACAGGACCCCCAGCCAGAAGGCTGGGGGTCCTGTCGTCGAGCGGTTCGAGCCGGGTCAGAAGACCCGTCGGCGCGTACCACCGATCGGGACGACGTTGAGGATCAGGCCGACGACCAGCAGGATCGCGCCGATCGTGGTGAGCACCGGGATGCTCGCGATGAGGCCGATGATGAGCAGGATCAGACCGAGTACAACCATGGGGAAAACCATCCTTTCGAGATGTTCGTCGACCACCATCCCGCGTCCTACGAGGTCTGGAATCACCCCCTGGGGTGGTTTGACGCCCGGATAGCGTGGACGGCGCCCTGGAGCGTCCGGTCATCGGACGCCTCGGTCGCCCTGGAAGACTCCGGCCCATGAGCACACGTGGACTGGTCCTGGGCGGCGGCGGCATCACGGGCATCGCCTGGGAGACCGGGCTCCTCACCGGGCTCGCCGAGGCCGGCGTCGACCTGACCGGCGCAGACCGGGTGATCGGCACGTCGGCGGGCTCGATCGTCGGCTCCCAGATCACCAGCGACACCTCGCTGGACGAGCTCTACCGCCGCCAGCTCCTCCCGCCGGGCCACCCCGACGGACCCACGGAGACGACGCTCGCCGCGATCGGACCCCGCGTCCTGCTCACGTTCGGCTTCACGCTGCTGCGCGCCCGCGGGGACATCGAGGCCTTCGGGCGCCTGCTGGGGCGTCGTGCGGTCGAGGCGAGCGCGAAGGGCCGCACCCCCAGCGTCGAGGAGCGCTACGACCAGGTGCGCCAGCGCCTCACGACCACCGAGTGGCCCGACCGCGACCTGCGGATCACCGCCGTCGACGTCGAGACCGGCGCGCTGGTCAGCTTCCAGCCCGGGCACGACGTGAGCCTGGAGGACGCCGTCAACGCGAGCTGCGCCGTGCCGTGCGTCTACCCGCCGATCCCGATCAACGCGCGCACCTACGTCGACGGCGGGATGCGCTCGGGCACCAACGCCGACCTGGCGGCCGGCTGCGACCGGGTGATCGCCCTCGCCCCCTCGGACCGGTCCTTCGGTCCGATGCGCACCGCCGGCGACCTGCTCGGCGAGCTCGGCGTCCCTCACCTCGTGCTCACGCCCGACGAGGGCGCGCTCGCCGCGATCGGCAAGAACGTCCTCGACCCGGCCGCCCGCCCGGCCTCCGCGCGGGCGGGCCACGCCCAGGCGGCGTCCTGCGCCGATCGCGTGCGAGAGATCTGGGGCTGAGTCGTGGCGCACCCGCAGATGTACGACGACGAGGACCCGTCCCTCGCCCGGGTGCGGGCGCTCGCGCTCGCGCTCCCGGGAGCCCAGGAGAAGGTCTCCCACGGTCGCCCGGCCTTCTTCACGACCAAGGTCTTCGCCTACTACGGCGGGTCGCTCAAGGTCGACGGCGACTGGCGGCAGCACCCCCGCTCCGTGATGGTCCTGCTCGACGAGGACGACCGCGCTGCCCTGCTCGACGAGGAGCGCACCTTCGTGCCGGCCTACCTGGGGCCGAGCGGGTGGCTGGGCGTGGACCTGCCCGCCCCCGACGTCGAGGGATGGGACGAGGTCGGCGAGCTGCTCGACGCGTCGTTCCGGCGTACGGCGCCCGCACGGCTGGTCAGCCGGCTCGACGCCGGCTGAGCCGCAGCGGCGGAGGGCTCAGCCCAGCGCCTGGATCGCCTCGTGGATGCTCAGCGTGCGCTGCGCCGACTCGACGTGCAGGTTCTCCACCATCTTGTTGTGGTAGGTGACGACGCCCGAGCCCTTGCCGGACTCCCAGGCCTCGAGGATGCCGCGGGCGTCCTCGACGGCCCGCTCCGACGGCGCGAACTGCTCGTTGGCGGGAACGACCTGGCCGGGGTGGATCAGCGTCTTGCCGTCGAAGCCCAGCTGACGGCCCTGCTCGCACTCGGCGAGGAAGCCCTCCTCGTCCTTCACGTCGTTGTAGACGCCGTCGAGGATCGCGATGCCGGCGGCGCGCGCGGCGAGCAGCGACAGGGACAGGGAGGTGAGCAGGGGGGCGCGGCCGGGCACGTGCTCGGCGTAGAGCTCCTTGACGAGGTCGTTGGTGCCCATGACGAGCACGGCCAGCCGGTCGGAGGCCGCGGCGAGGTCGCGCACGTTGAAGATCGCCTCGGGCGTCTCGACCATCGCCCACAGCCGGGTGTGGTCGGGCGCCCCGGCCCTCTCCATCGCGGCGACCAGCGAGCGGACCTCGTCGGCGCTGTTGACCTTCGGCACCACGATGCCGGCCGGCCCGGCCTGCGACGCCGCGACGATGTCGTCGTCGTGCCACTCGGTGCCGATGCCGTTGACCCGGATCGTCACCGTACGACGGCCGTAGTCACCCGACGACGCGGCCGCCGCCGCGGACTCGCGGGCGGCGGGCTTGGCGTCGGGGGCGACCGCGTCCTCGAGGTCGAGGATCAGCCCGTCGCAGGCGATGGCCTTGGCCTTCTCGAGCGCCCGCTCGTTGGAGCTGGGCATGTAGAGGACCGAGCGGAGCGGGGTGAAGGTCGACTGCTCGGACATCAGGCCACCGTCTCGATCGCGTCGTACTGCTTCTTCAGCTCCGGGTCGATCGCGGCCAGCTCCTCGGCCAGGCGCACCATCACCAGGCACTGCTTGAGCGACGCGTCGTCCTCCATCTTGCCGTCGAGCATGACCGCGCCGGTGCCGTCGCCCATCGCGGCGACCACGCGGCGGGCGTGCTGGATGTCCTCGACCGACGGGCTGAAGACCCGGTTGGCGATGGCGATCTGCTTGGGGTGCAGGCTCCACGTGCCGACGCAGCCGAGCAGGAAGGCGTTGCGGAACTGGTCCTCGCAGGCCACGACGTCGGCGATGTCGCCGAAGGGGCCGTAGTAGGGGTAGATGCCGTGCATCGCGCAGGCGTCGACCATGCGGGAGATCGTGTAGTGCCAGAGGTCCTGCTGGTAGATCGTCCGCTCGGCGTTGATGGCGTCCTCGCCGCTGCCGGCGGGGTCCTGGCGCACGAGGTAGCCGGGGTGGCCGCCGCCGACGCGGGTGGTCTTCATCCGACGGTCGGCCGCGAGGTCGGCGGGGCCGAGGGAGAGCCCCTGCATGCGGGGGCTCGCGCCGCAGATCTCCTCGACGTTGGCCACGCCGCGCGCGGTCTCGAGGATCGCGTGGATCATGATCGGGCGGGTGAGGCCGGCCTTGGCCTCGAGCTGGGCGAGCAGCCGGTCGACGTAGTGGATGTCCTCGGCGCCCTGCACCTTCGGGACCATGATCACGTCGAGCTTGTCGCCGATGGCCGGGACGAGGGTGGTCAGGTCGTCGAGCACCCAGGGGCTGTCGAGGGAGTTGATCCGCGTCCACAGCTGGGTCGGCCCGAAGTCCGTGGCCTGCGCGATCCTGACCAGGCCCTCCCGGGCGGCGAGCTTGTTGTCGGCCTTGACGGCGTCCTCGAGGTTGCCCAGGAGCACGTCGACGGTGCCGACCATCGCGGGGATCTTCGCCGCCATCTTCTCGTTGCTCGGGTCGAAGAAGTGGATCGCGCGACTCGGACGGGCCGGGACCTCCGTGAGCGGGGTGGGCGCTCCGACGGCGAGAGGGCGGAAGAAGTCCTTGGCACTGCGCGAGGATCCGGTCATGCGCGGAAAGTACCAGCGCACGCCGGTGCTCCGGTATGACGGATCTCTCGACCTGCGCCTCGTGCCCCGCGTCGGCCGGGCCGACCTAGCGGCTGGGCCGTCGCCGCCACCGGCGACGCGGAGGTGACGCGAGTGGCTGCTGCGGCTCGCGGACGCGCGCGGCGGCCCGCTCGGCGCGGCGTCGGCGCCAGTCGGCGAGGGTCGCCTCGACGTCGCGCGGCATCGTCACCAGCGGCGGCTGGCCGTCCTGCGCGGAGTAGCGCGCGCGGAAGACCCGGGCGTTGAAGTCCTCGACCTCGCGGCGCACCTCGGTGTCGGTGGGCAGGGTGTCCAGGTGGGCGTCGAGCCCGGCGTCGTCCTTGCGCAGCTGCAGCGAGGGCGGCAGGACGCTGATCTTCTCCCGCTCGACGAGCTTCTTGAGCCACCAGTCGGGGTCGTGGTCGCGCCCGAGCCCCGCGATCGGCTTGCCGACCCCGGGCAGGTCGTCGAACTCGCCCTTGGCCATGGCGACCCGGATCTGCTGGTCGACCCAGGAGGCCTGGTGCGCGATGCGCGACTGGGCGGCGGTCCGGCCCGTGCGTTCGTCCTTGAGGGGTTCGTCGTGGCTCATGTCGTCACCTCCGAGGGCCTCAGTTTACGAGGTGCCGTGCAACGGCTGGCTAGGTTGCACGGCATGGACCTGATCGACATCCCGGTGCCCGGTGGCACGGCCGAGGCCTACGTCGCCCGCCCCGCCTCCACCGCCGACCTCGGGGCGCTGCCCGGCGTGCTGTTCTTCATGGACGCGATCGGGCTGCGCCCGCAGGTCGCGGCGATGTGCGACCGGATCGCGAGCTGGGGCTTCGTGGTGCTCGCACCCCACGTCTTCCACCGCGACGGCACGGTCGCCGACCTGGCGCCGACCGGCGACCTCGCGGACCCCGTGGAGCGTGATGCGTTCTTCGCCCTCGCCATGTCGCGCATCGGTGCCCTCACCGCCGACCTGGCGGGGCCCGACATCGCGTCGTACGTCGACACGTTGCGCGGCCTCGACGGCGTCGGGGCCGGCCCGATCGGGGTCACGGGCTACTGCATGGGCGCCCGCCTGGCGGTCCGGGCCGCGGGCGCCCACCCCGAGCACGTCGCGGCGTGCGCCGGCTTCCACGGTGGCGGGCTGGTCACCGACGCCCCGGACAGCCCGCACCTCGCCCTCGCCACGGCGCGCGCGGAGATCGTGTTCGGGCACGCCGACCACGACCGCTCGATGCCCCCGGAGGCCGTGACGGCGCTGGGCGAGACCCTGGCGGCGCACGGGCTGCTCGCGACCAACGAGGTCTACGCCGGAGCGGCCCACGGCTTCACGATGGCCGACACCGCCATGTGGGACGAGGCGGCGGCCGAGCGGCACTACGTCGAGCTGGACGGCCTGTTCGCGCGCACGCTCTGATCGTCGGCTGCTCCCGGCTTGTCGGAGAACGCGTGCTTCGGCGCGGCCATCAGCGACAGCGCCGCGAGCAGCGAGGCGACCGAGCAGACGGCCCACACGGTGAGGTAGCCCGACAGGGGCGCCTCGGCCTCGGTGACGCCCTCGATGCCCTTGCTGGCCAGGGCGATCGCGAAGATCGAGGACGCGATCGCGCCACCGACGGTCTTGGTCGCGTTGGTCATGCCGGTCGCGAAACCGGTGCGGTCCGGTGGGGCGGCGGCCGCGGCCGCGGCCGGCAGGGCGGCCACCAGGGCGCCCGAGCCGAGGCCGGCGATGCCCATGTTGAGCAGCGCCTGGCCGGTGCTGTCGTGGAAGGGGATCCACAGCGCGTAGCCCAGCGCGATGAGCAGGCAGGCGACGACGAGCGCCCGGCGTACGCCGAGCCAGCGCGAGGTCAGGGGCAGCGTGAAGGCGCCGATCGCCAGGGTGATGACGTAGACGCCGATGAGGGTCGAGACGAACGCCGAGTCGGCGCCCAGGCCGTAGCCGCGGAGGTCGGGGTCGGCCTGCGCGAAGGTCGAGAGCGGGATCTGGCCGCCGAGGACCGGGATGCCGAAGAGGAAGGCGGTGAGCTGCACCGGCCACTGCTGCGGCGTCGCGAGCAGCCGTACGTCGACGATCGGCTCGGCCTGGGCGGCCTCGTAGCGCCAGAACGGGACGAGCGTCGCGAGACCGGCGAGGACCAGCGCCCACGCGAGGAGGCTGCCGGCGCCCTGGAGACGGAGCACGACGAAGCCGGCCATCACGAGTCCGAGCGCGAGCGTGATCAGGCCCAGGCCGGTCCAGTCGATGCCGCCGGTGGCCTCGCCGGGCTGGTTCTTGACGCCGACGAGGATCACGAAGAAGACGGCGGTGACGACGACCGCGGGGAGGGCGAGGAGCACGTTCATGTCGAGGGTGTCGACGAGCAGGCCGCTGCTGAGCGCACCGATGATGACCGCGAGCTCGAGTGCGCCGACCAGCACGGCGGCACCGCGACGGGTGAGCAGCTCCTGGCGGCCCGAGTCGCGGGTGCGGCGGTGGATGATCGCGACCTCGAGGGGCAGCCACACGACGTAGGCGCCCTGGAGTGCCCAGCCGATGAGGAACGTGGAGAAGGAGGGGGCGAAGGCGAGCACCCACGAGCCCAGCGCGGTCACGGCCGTCGACAGCAGCAGGACCCGCTGGTGCCCGATCAGGTCGGCGAGCCGCGCGAGGAGCGGGACGCAGAGGGCGCTGACGATCAGCTGCGCCGCCTCGAACCAGTTGACGTCGCCCTCGCTGATGCTCAGGTGGTCGGCGATCTGCGGGAAGATCGGCGTGTAGTAGCCCTGGAGCACCCCGCTCGCGACCTCGACCGCGACCAGGAAGCCGACGACCATGGCCAGGCCCTCGGCGGCGGGTCGGACGCTGCGGACGGTGCTCATCTCGGGAGCCTCTCGATCAGGCGCTCGTACCAGCGCACGCCGTCGAGGAAGGCCTCGACACCGAGGTGCTCGTCGAAGCTGTGGATGGCCTGCCGCTGGGCCCGGGTCATGCGGAACGGCGCGAAGCGGTAGACCCGCTCGCAGATCTCGGTGAAGAAGCGTGAGTCGGTGGCCGCCATCATCACGTAGGGCGCCGGCACCGCGTCGGGGAACACCTCGCCGATCGTGGCCTCGAGCAGGGCGAAGGCGTCGTCCATCGGGGAGACCGGGCTCGGCTCGTTCTGCTCCACGACGTCGATGTGGACCTCGTCGTCCGCGACGACCGAGCGCACGTGCTCGAGGACGTCGCTGACCGTGTCGCCGACCATGATCCGGATGTTGACGCCGGCCTTGGCGGTCGCGGCGATCACGTTGAGGGCGGGTGAGCCCGACAGGGTCGTCACGGCGAACGTCGTGCGCGTCATCGCGCCGGTCTCGGGACCCGCGGCGAGCAGCGCCCGGGTCAGCAGCGGCTTGAGCCGGGCGGCGTTGGCGAAGACCGGGCGCAGCGGGAGCGGTCCGTGCGGCGCCATCCGGCGGAACAGCTCGATCGTCGGCGACGGGGTGCGCGGCGCCATGGGGGAGCGGTCGAGCCGGACGACGGCGCGCGCGATGCGGGCGGTCGGACCCATCCGGCTGGGGGTGCTGGCGTGGCCGCCGCGGCCCTCGACCCGGAGCTCGACGGAGGTGACGCCCTTCTCGGTGAGGCCGATGACCCCGATCGGGGCCTGTCACCCCGGGGAACGCCTCGCTGGCGATCGCCCCGCCCTCGTCGAGGACGAACCACGGGCGGTCACGCCGCGGCGCCGCAGCTCGGCCACGGCGAGGACCGCGGCGGTGCCGGAGACCTCCTCGTTGCAGCCGAAGGAGAGCCACACGTCCTGCGCCGGGACGACGTCGCGCTCCAGCAGCGACTCGACCGCCTCGCAGATCGCGACCAGGGACCCCTTGTCGTCGAGCGTGCCGCGACCCCAGATCACGCCGTCCACCACGTCGCCCGAGAAGGGCGGGTGCTGCCAGGTGCCCTCGACCGGTACGACGTCGAGGTGGGCCATCAGCACCACCGGCCGCTCACTGCTGGCGCCGGGCCAGCAGAAGAGCAGACCGTGCGAGTCGATGCGGGTCAGCTCCAGGCGCGCGTGCAGCACCGGGAACTGGCGGGCCAGCTCGGTGAGGAACTCGTCGAAGAGCGCCGTGTCGACCAGGGCCGGGTCGCGGTCGCTGACCGTCGGGATCCGGACCAGCGCCTGCAGCTTCTCCACCGCGCGGGCGTGCGGAGACGGCCCCTCCCTCAAGGTCATGGCGGTGACCGTACCGCCTGGTGCGCCTTCCCGGTGGTGTCTCGGGGACGAGACGCGGAGGCGCCGGGGACCCGTTGACCGTCGGCGGCGCCGACGGTGGACTGGGTCAGTGACCCGACTGCCGTCCCGATTGCTGCCCCGTCTGCTGCCCCGTCTGCTGCCAGCGACCCTCGTGCACGACCTCGCGCCACGGCCGGCGCCGGCGCCGCGTCGGCGATCCCGACTGCCGGCTGCCCTCCTCGTCCGGGAGCCGGTGGCCGATGGTGATGACGCCGACCGGGTCGTGGTCGGCGGGGATGGCGAACTCCTCACGCAGCCGCGGCTCCTGGGCGGCGTGCACCCCGAAGAAGCATGCACCGAGACCGGCGTCGGTGGCGGTCTGGAGAATGAGCAGCGAGGCCATCGCGGCGTCCATGTGCCAGAACGGCTTGGCCCAGCGGGTCTCGTCGCGCTCGGTCCAGCCCTTGTCGGGCTCGGCGTAGCGCTCCAGGTAGGCGGCCTTGCTCGAGCACGGCACGATCACGACCGGCGCGGTCATCAGCCCGGCCAGCCAGGCACTGGGCCGCGCGAGGCTCGCGGCGTCCGTGGAGGCGGCCCAGAAGCGTCGTACGTCGTCGGGGCGGTCGAGGCGCAGGAAGGCCCACCCCTGGCTGAAGCCGGCGTTGGGCGCGCGCGTCGCGTTGTCGAGCGCGCGGTCGATGATCGTCGGGTCGACGGGCTCCGCGGTGTAGCGGCGGACCATCTGGCGACGCCTGACGACGTCCTGGAACTCCATGTGCCCCAGTATGGGACGCACCATGGCTGACGACTTCGAGCGGATGTGGGCCGACCTGGCCCCGATCGGGCGGTCCGCGACGTCCGGTGGCTACCACCGCTCGCCCTTCCTCGGCGCCGAGACCGAGCTGCGCGCGTGGTTCGTCGACCAGGCCCGCGCACGTGGGCTCGAGGTCGAGACCGACGGGGTCGGCAACCTCGCGGCGTGGTGGAGGCCGGCCGGGGGTTCCTCTCCAGGAGATGCGCAAGGCGTGCTGACCGGCTCGCACCTCGACTCGGTCATCGACGGCGGGGCCTACGACGGCCCGCTCGGCGTGGTCTCCGCCTTCGCGGCGCTCGACCTGCTGCGCTCGCGCGGCGTGGTGCCGCAGCGACCGATCGGGGTGTCGGCCTTCGTCGAGGAGGAGGGCTCGCGCTTCGGGCTGGCCTGCCTCGGGTCGCGGCTGACGACCGGTGCGCTGTCGTGGGCCGCCGCCCAGGAGCTGCGTGACCGCGACGGGGTCTTCCTGGCCGACGCTCTGGCCGCCGTCGACCTGCCGGGCGCCGACGCGGGCCTGCTGGACCTGTCTGGTGTCGGGACCTTCGTGGAGCTGCACGTCGAGCAGGGCCGCGACCTGGTCGACCGCGGGGCCGCGGTCGGGGTGGCGAGCGAGATCTGGCCGCACGGGCGCTACCGCTTCGACTTCACCGGCGAGGCCAACCACGCCGGCTCCACCCGCATGGAGGACCGGGCCGACCCGATGCTGACCTATGCGATGACAGCCCTCGCGGCCAACAAGCAGGCGCGCCTCTCCGCAGCCCGCGCCACCTTCGGTCGCCTCGAGGTCGCCCCCAACGGCACCAACGCCGTCCCGTCGCGCGTGACCGCCTGGCTCGACGCGCGGTGCGCCACCGACGCCGAGCTCGTCGACCTCGTCGCGGCCGTCACCCGCCAGGCCACCCAGCGCGCCGAGCGCGACGGCACCTCGCTCGTGGTCACCGCCGAGTCGGTGTCGGTCTCCGTCGCCTTCGATCCGTCGCTCGCCGCCGCGATCGCCGCCGACCACGCCGGTGGCGACTGGCCCGTCCTCCCGACCCAGGCCGGCCACGACGCCGGCGTCCTCTCCGCCGCCGGCATCCCCACCGCGATGCTCTTCGTCCGCAACCCCACCGGCATCTCGCACTCCCCGGCCGAGTCGGCCACGATCCCCGACTGCCTGGTCGGCGTCTCCGCCCTCGCCGACACGCTCGAGCGGCTGGCCCGGTGAGCCCGGTGAGCCCGGTGAGCCCGGTCGGCCCGGCGGCCGGCGCGGGGGCGGGCCGCTCGTCGTACGTCCTGGAGCGGGCGTGGGTCGACGGCGCGGTCCACGACGACGTGCACGTCGAGATCGTCGACTCACGGTTCACCTCAGTCACACTGGGACGAGGAAACTCACGCTTGGACGATGAACCTTCATCGGCCAACCGACAGTTTCACCGGCCGGCCGGTGAAACTGTCTCTCTCCCCGGCCTCACCCTCCCCGGCCTGGCCAACTGCCACAGCCACGCGTTCCACCGTGCGCTGAGGGGCAGGACCCAGCGGGAGCGGGGGACGTTCTGGTCGTGGCGGGAGCAGATGTACGCCGTGGCGGAGCGGCTCGACCCGGACAGCTACCACGCGCTGGCGCGCGCGACGTTCCGCGAGATGGTGGCGGCGGGGATCACGACGGTGGGCGAGTTCCACTACCTGCACCACCAGCCCGACGGCACGCCCTACGACGACCCCAACGCCATGGGCCACGCGCTGGTCGCGGCGGCCAAGGACGCGGGCATCCGGATCGCGCTGCTCGACACCTGCTACCTCAGCAGCGGGTTCGGCGAGCCGGTGCAGGGGGTGCAGCGGCGCTACTCCGACGGCGACGCCGAGGCGTGGGCGGTCCGGGCGGCCGCGCTGCCGGGCGACGACACGACCGTGATCGGCGCGGCGATCCACTCGGTGCGCGCGGTTCCGGACCATGCGCTCGCGACGGTGGTCGAGGCGGCGACGGGTCGACCGTTGCACGTCCACCTCTCGGAGCAGACGGCGGAGAACGACGCCTGCATCGCGGCCTACGGCGCCACCCCGACCCAGCTGCTGGCCGACCACGGCGTCCTCGGCCCGCTGACCAGCGCCGTGCACGCCACGCACCTGATGGAGGACGACCTCGTCCACCTGGGCGGCAGCGCCACCTACGCCTGCTTCTGCCCGACGACCGAGCGCGACCTGGGCGACGGGGTCGGACCCAGCCGGCACCTCCACGACGCGGGCAGCCCGCTGACGCTCGGATCCGACAGCCACGCGGTGATCGACCTCTTCGAGGAGATGCGGGCGGTCGAGATGGACGAGCGGCTCGCCACCCGCAGCCGCGGCCACTGGACGGCCCACGAGCTGATCGACGCGGCGACCCGCCACGGCCACGCCAGCCTCGGCTTCCCGGACGCGGGCGCCATCGCGGTCGGCCAGCGGGCCGACCTCGTGACCCTCGACACCGCCAGCCCGCGCACCGCGGGCACCGGGGCCGACGCCCACACGGCAGTGTTCGCCGCGACTGCGGCGGACATCACGCATGTCGTGGTCGACGGACGCGTCGTCTTCCAGCAGGGTGAACGCGAGCAGGTCGGCCGTGACCTCGCCGCGAGCATCGAGAGGTTGTGGACGTGACGAGCACGCTCCTGACCAACATCGGCGAGCTCACGACGCACGACCCGGCCGGTGAGCAGGTCCTCCACGCGGCCGCGCTGGTGATCGAGGGAGCCCGGGTCGCCTGGGTCGGCTCCGTCGGCGAGGCGCCCGCGGCCGATGTCCAGGTCGACCTCGGCGGCCGCGCGGTCGTGCCCGGCTTCGTCGACAGCCACAGCCACCTCGTCTTCGCAGGCGACCGCTCGGCGGAGTTCGCGGCCCGCATGGCGGGCGAGGCCTACGCCGCCGGCGGGATCCGCACCACCGTCGCCGCCACCCGCGGGGCCACCGACGAGCAGCTCACCGCCCGCGTCGGCAGCCTGGTGGCCGAGATGCGGCGTCAGGGCACCACCACCGTCGAGATCAAGAGCGGCTACGGGCTGAGCGTCCACGACGAGGCGCGCAGCCTGGCCGTGGCAGGTCAGTTCACCGAGGAGACGACCTTCCTCGGCGCCCACGTCGTGCCGACGGGCACCAGCGTCGAGGACTACGTCGCGCTGGTCACCGGGCCGATGCTCGAGGCGGCCGCACCGCACGCGCGGTGGATCGACGTCTTCTGCGAGGAGGGCGCCTTCGACGGCGACCAGGCCCGCACCATCCTGGCGGCCGGTCGGGCCGCCGGGCTGCTGCCCCGCCTGCACGCCAACCAGCTCACCGCAGGACCCGGCGTACGCCTCGCCGCGGAGCTCGGCCTGCACGCCGTCGACCACTGCACCCACCTCAGCCGCTCCGACGTCGACGCCCTGCGCGACTCGGGCACGATCGCGACACTGCTGCCGGGGGTGGAGTTCTCCACCCGCCAGCCCTACCCCGACGCCCGCGCCCTGCTCGACGCCGGTGTGCGGGTCGCGATCGCGAGCGACTGCAACCCGGGCTCCTGCTTCACCTCCTCCGTGCCGTTCTGCATCGCCCTCGCCGTCCGCGAGATGGGGATGACCCCGGCCGAGGCGCTGCGCGCCGCCACCGCGACCGGCGCGGCCGCGCTCGGTCGCGACGACGTCGGTGTCCTCGTGCCCGGCGCCCGCGCCGACCTCGTCGTCCTCGACGCCCCCAGCCACGTCCACCTCGCATATCGCCCCGGCACGCCGATCGTTGCCCAGACCTGGGTCGGAGGCCGCCCATGACCACCACACCCACCCCTCGCACCCCCCCGGACAGCCGGTCCCCCGCGGGGGTCCAGGCCTGGGGCCCGTGGCTCGCGGCCGCGACGGTGCACACCTACACGGCGACCGGCTCCGTGCTGGCGCTGCTGATGGTGCACTTCTCCTACCGCGGCGACGTCGACACGGTGCTGTGGCTCTTCTTCGCCGCCATGTTCGTCGACGGCACCGACGGGATGCTCGCGCGACGCTTCCGGGTCAAGGAGCTCGTGCCCGGCTTCGACGGTGCCCTGCTCGACAACATCGTCGACTACATGACCTACGTGCTGGCGCCGATGGTGCTGCTCTGGGCCAACGGCTACCTGCCGGACGGCACCTTCGGCGGGATCGTCGCCGCCGTGCCGCTGATGGCCTCGTGCGTGCAGTTCTGCCGCACCGACGCCAAGCCGGTCGTCGAGGGGGAGCACTTCTTCCTGGGCTTCCCCAGCTATTGGAACGTGCTGGCCTTCTACGTCATCGCCACCGGCATGGGCACGACCTCCACCGCGATCGCCATCCTGATCTGCACGGTGCTGGTCTTCGTGCCGATCCGCTACGTCTACCCCTCGCGGACCGAGGCACTGTGGCAGCTCACCTTCGTGCTCACCACGCTGTGGTTCATCGCCTTCGCCGTGATCGTCGCCCAGCTGCCCGACCCCCAGACCTGGGTGGTCGTCGGCTCGGTGGGCTACCTCGTCTACTACGTCGCGCTCAGCCTGTGGCTGACGTTGGCGCGGTCGGGGGAACGGCGGGCCTCACCGTCTGAGCAGTAACCGGCTCAATAACCGAGGGGGCGGCCGTCGAGCTCGAGCCAGTCGGCGAACAGGCCGTCGAGCTGCTCGCCGGAGACCTGCTCGGCGAGGGTGATCAGCTGCCGGGTGCCGGCGTTGCCCTGGCGGTACAGGCTGGCCCACCGCTTCACGAAGCGGAAGAAGTCGGCCGAGCCGATGCGCTCGCGCAGCGCCTGCAGCGTCATCGCGCCACGGTTGTAGCTCGGCTCCCCGAAGAGGTCGGCGGAGCGGGTGAACTCCGTCGGCGCCGGGTGCCACAGCGCCTCGTCGGCCGGCGTGGCATAGAGGTCGTCGAAGCGCTGTGCCGGTGACTTCCGGCCGTGGGCCGCCTCCCAGAGCCACTCGGCGTAGGTCGCGAAGCCCTCGGCCAGCCAGATGTCGTGCCAGTCGCGGAAGGTGACCGAGTTGCCGAACCACTGGTGCGCGGTCTCGTGCACGAGCGTCACGGCGTCGACGGAGAAGGGGTAGAACGGCCGGGTCTGCGTCTCCAGCGCATAACCGACCTCGGCGTTGTCGACCACCATCCCGCCCGAGCGCATGGGGTAGGGACCGAAGGCCCGCTCCTGGAAGCGCATCACCTGGGGCAGCAGCGCACGGGCCGCCCCGGTGTCGTCGCTGGCGCGGTCCACGAAGCTCCACAACGGGATCGTGCGGCCGGTGATCGACGCGACCGAGGAGCGGTGCACGTCGAAGGTGCCGATCGCCACCATCGCGAGGTACGTCGACATCCGGTCGCGCGCCTGCCAGGTCCAGGTGGTGCGCAGGCCGCGCCGGACCCGGGAGACGAGGTTGCCGTTGGCCGTGGCCTGCACCGTGCTGGGCACGTCGATGCGGAAGGTGTAGCGGGCCTTGTCGGCGGGTGTGTTGTTGGAGGGGATCCACGTCATCGTGCCGACCGGCTCGCCCAGCGCGATGGCGCCGTCGACGGTGCGGACCCATCCCTCCTTCGACCCGTCGGCGTCGGTGTAGGTCGAGGGGGTGCCGGCGTAGGCCACGGTGGTGACGAAGCGCCTCCCCTCCCGCAGCGGGGTCCGCGGCGTGATGACCAGCTGCTCGTCGGTGCGTCGCCAGCGCGCCGGCCTGCCGTCGACCTCGACCGAGCCGATGCGCATGCCGACGAAGTCGAGGCGGAAGGAGCGCAGCGTCGTCCTGGCCACGGCGCGGAGCGCGGTCGACGCCTCCAACCGGTTGGTCACCGGCTCGTAGCGGAGCCGGACGTCGTAGTGCCGGACGTCGTAGCCCGTGTGGCCCTGCGCGGGGAAGAGGGTGTCGGGCTTGGCCCGGCCCGCGGGCGCGGCGGTCGACGACGAGTCCGGGGCGCCCACGCGGGCGCCGGCGGCCGGCAGCGCCGGTGCGGTGAGCCCGACGACCAGCGGCAGGACGAGGGCGGCGAGCAGGGTGCGAGACACCTCTCGGACTGTAGTCCGACTCGGGTCGATCCCCGCGCGGCCGCGCACGTCTGGTCGAATGTCGGCGTGGACGTCAGGTGCTCGACCCTCAGCCTCGCCGGCGCCGAGCCGCTGGCCGGGACGGCCCCGAGCGACACCGAGTGGCTCTTCGTCGAGCAGCCCGGCTCCTGGGGGCGCAAGGCGGTGGCCGACACCAGGCTCCCCGACGCCGTGCGAGAGCACCTGCTCGGGCTCTCCGGGGTGCGCGTGCAGCTGATCCGTCGCCACGGTCGCGCAGCCGCCGCTGGGGTGCGGGTCTTCACCGCCTCGCTCGGCGCGCACGTCGAGGTCCGCTCCGCCGTGCTCGACGACCTGAGGGACCTGCCCTCGCTGGACCTGTCGGACCGCACCGCCCTCACGGCGTACGACGACCCGCTGTGGTTGGTCTGCACCCACGGTCGCCGCGACGTCTGCTGCGCCGAGCTCGGCCGACCCGTCGCCGCAGCCCTCGCCGCCCGGTGGCCGGAGGCCACGTGGGAGACCAGTCACCTGGGCGGGCACCGCTTCTCGGGGACCCTGCTCGCCCTGCCGTCGGGCCTCACGCTGGGTCGGCTCGACCAGGGCTCGGCGGTGCGGGCGTGCGAGCAGGTCGAGGCCGGTGACGTGCCGCTGGGCCTCACCCGCGGGCGCGCCGGACGCAGCGGTGCCGAGCAGGTCGCCGAGCTGCACCTGCGCGAGCTCGGCTGCACCCTCGTCACGCCGATCGGCCGGAGCGGCCAGACGGTCCTGCTGCGCGCCGACGGCGAGGAGTGGCACGTCGACGTCGAGGAGACCCGGGGCGAGCCACGGCGCCAGTCGTGCGCGGACGACAAGCTCAAGGCGGGCGCGGTGTACGTCGTGCGATCCGCGGGTAGGCCGGGCGCTCACCCCGTGGAGCGAGCCGACCTGGCCGCCGATCCGACGTCGACGGTCTCGGCGATCGTCTCGAAGACCTCGCACCAGTCCCAGTAGTCCTCGCGGGCGACCGAGCAGGTCAGCGTCACCCCCAGGGTGTCGACCACCCAGGCCCACTGCTCGCTCACGATGTCGGCCGCGCCACGTCGGTGCGCGAAGCGTCGGTAGGCGACCTCGTGGTCCATCAGGTCGAAGACGTCCTCGTCCTCCACGTCGAGGTCGTCGAGGCGCAGTGCCAGCTCACGCATCGCCTCGTCGCGCCACGCGGCCAGGCCCTGGTCGACGCGGGTGCACGCCAGCACCACTTCCGGGCGGACGCCGCTCGCCGGCAGCACGGGCGAGCGGGCGCTGACCAGGACCCCGTGGTCGGGGTCGGAGCGGCGGCGCCACCGGGGTGGCACCACGAGGCCGAGGTCACCGCGGGCCATCGGGCACCTCCCACGGGATCGCCCCGCTGATCGCCCCGTTGATCGCCCCGTTGATCGCAGGGGCCCAGTCGTCCGGTGACACCAGCACGAGGTCGAGGTCGACCGGCTCCGGCGCGCGCCGCGCGACGGTGAGGACGCCGGCCGTGAGCGGCGCTGCCCCGGGAGGAGCCGGAGGCTGGGGGGAGGTCGCGGCGGCGGGACGCTCGGCTGGTCGCGGGGGCAGCCCAGGAGCCACCTGAGGGGGTGGTCCAGCGGGCGCTCCGCCGGGAGCTGGGGCGGGCAGCCCCGCCGGTGGCACGGCAGGGGTGCCGGCGTGCTCGGCGAGCGCGCGCTGCCAGTCGCGGTGGGCCTGGTGCTCGAGGCGACGTGCGTCGTGGACCGCGTGCTCGACGAGCCCGAAGACCTGGCGCTGGAGGTCGTCGGCGTAGGGCCCCGGGTGGAGGACCTCCTCACCCCGGACCACCAGGTGCCGGCGCGCGACCCCGCGGGTGCGGTGCAGCGCGAGCCGGACGGCGTCGAGGTCGGTGCCGAAGTCCTCCAGCGCGACGGCCAGCGCGCGGCAGGCCGATCGGCAGCCCCGCGCCCGATCACCCAAGCGCCCGGCGCTGAGCCGGTAGGCGTCGGCGGCCCAGCCGTCGAAGACGTCCGGGGAGACACCCGCCTGGGTGGCGGCGAAGGACCGGGCGTCGGCCACCGCACCGGCCAGCCGGTGGAGTCGGCGGGCCGTGAGCCAGCAGGACTCCGGGTCGCCCTCGAACGCCGTCGACAGGCTCATCGCGTCCCGCCCGCCAGGAGCCGGTCGAGGGCGCCGGCGATCCCGCCGTCGACACCGGAGGAGCTCGTCACGAAGCCGTCGAGCGCGTCGCCGAGACGACGCAGGTCGTCGGCGACCGCGGCGGTCTGGCCGAGCACCCGCTGGAGACCCTCCTGGGTCGCACAGCCGGATCGCCCGGTGTCGGGCAGGGGGACCTGGAGCCGGTCGTCGACGTCCAGGCCGTGGCGGATGAGCTCGCGGCTCGCGCGCTGCAGGGCGCGGGTTTCGAGGGTGAACATGGCCGCAGCCTGCTCGCCGGGCGGGGCTGCCCAAACCGGGCCACGCTCGACCTGTGGAGGGCCGCCCG
Organism: uncultured Actinomycetota bacterium; assembly: GCA_963827195.1. GTDB lineage: Bacteria > Actinomycetota > Actinomycetes > Propionibacteriales > Nocardioidaceae > Nocardioides. The sequence goes on along the minus strand of CAWGZT010000005.1, from coordinate 153,836 downwards.
GACAGGCCTAGGATGAGCGCATGACCGAGCCCCTCGCCCCGTCCTGCCCGGAGTGCTCCAGCGAGCACACCTACGAGCTGGGCGGCCTCACGGTGTGCTCGATGTGTGCGTTCGAGTGGTCGTCCGGAGACGCCGACCCGGTCGAGCCGGACCCCGCCGACGGGCCGCGCGTCGTCAAGGACTCCGGTGGCACGGTGCTCGCCGACGGCGACACGGTGGTGGTCGTCAAGGACCTCAAGATCAAGGGCCGCGCCACGGCGATCAAGGTCGGCACCAAGGTCCGCAACATCCGCCTCGTCGACGGCGTGGGCGACCACGACATCGACTGCAAGGTGGACGGCTTCGGTGCGATGCAGCTCAAGTCGAGCGTGGTCAAGAAGGCGTAGGTCCCTGCACCCGGAGGGCTAGAACCCGAGCCCGAACCAGGTCAGGGCCACGAACACGGTGAGCACGCCGCCGATCGCGAGCCCGGTGAGGTCCATCGAGATCCCGATCGCCGCCAGGGCGACGCCGAGGATGGCGACGACAGCCATCACGCGGTCCGCGGTCCCGAAGACCCGTCGTTCGTCACCCGTCATGGCAGCCCGTCATGTCATTGCGTCGTGTCAGCGGAGCCTAGCGGGGCCTACCGGTCGAACGCCCCGTGGACCTGGGTCTCGGTGAGGCCGTAGTCCGCGAGGTCGTAGCGGTGCGACGGCTTGGCGGAGCCGGACCTGGACTCCCGGTCGATCTCCTCGATCGCGGCGGCCGCCTCGGGGGTCCAGTCGAGCCCGAACTGCTCGTAGACGCCCTGCATCGTCTTCACCGGCTCGCCGACGAAGTCGCGGAAGGCCACGTCGGCGAACTGCGCCTGGTCGTAGGCCGGGCGCGCGTCGTGGAAGGCGTGGAAGGAGCGCGACCACAGGTCGAGCTGCGTCTGGCCGATGACGTCACCGACGTACGTCGTGGAGTGACCGGCCGTCGTCTCGGCCGACAGCGAGCAGGAGGAGGCGATGCAGACCACGGGGTCGCGGTGGGTGTAGACGACCAGCGCGTCGGGGTAGACCGTCATCAGCGCGTCCAGCGCGGTCATGTGCGAGGGGTTCTTGAGCACCCAGCGCTTCTCGGGGTCGTTGAGGCCGATCAGCTGGAGGTTCTGCTTGTGGCGGGCGTAGGCGTCGGTCCAGTCCTGGCCGGCCAACCACTCGGTGTAGCGCGGCACGTGGGCCAGCGACTCGTAGGAGTTGGACTTGCCGGTCTGGCGCAGCAGCCGCCAGCACTCCTCGACGGACGTTGCATCCATGTAGTGGATCCCCATGAACTCCGGGGACTCCACGTGGTGGGCGGAGAACGCCTGCTGCATGGCGGTGAAGATCGGGTCGCTCTCCCAGGTCTCGCGCGGCGGGCGCGGCTGGGGAAACTGGGTGATCCACATCTCCAGGCCCTGGGCGACCGGGTCGGCGTGGAGCAGCCGGTGCAGCGCGGTGGTCCCGGTGCGGGGCAGCCCCATCACGAAGACCGGTCGCTCGATCGCGACGTCAGCGTGCTCGGGCCTCTCGTTGAACTTCGCCTGCGTCAGCAGCCGGCCGACCAGTGCGCTCTTGACCTCGGAGCGCTGGAAGTAGTTGCCCAAGGGGGTCAGCCCCGCCTCGGGGGAGGACAGGTCCTCGACCAGCGTGCGCAGCCCCTCCTCGTGGGAGTCGCCCCCGGTGTCGGTCATCCCGGTCGTGCGGACCGCGGCGGCCACGATGTCGTCGTAGGAGCCCACGTCGGGGCGCGTGCGCGCCATCACGTTGTCGCTCATCAGCTGTGGAACTCGCCGCAGTCGACGGTCAGCATCTGGCCGGTGACGGCGGAGGCGAGGTCGCTGGCGAGGAAGAGCGCCGCCCGGGCGACCTCCTCGGCCGAGGCGAGACGCTTGAGGTCGGTCGGCTCGGCCTTGTCGCGGTAGATGTCGTCGTGGGTGACGCCGGCCTCGGAGGCGAGCCAGTCGAAGTAGCTCTTGTTGACGTCCTCGTAGATGTAGGACGGCGCCACGCTGTTGACCCGGATGCCGCGGGGGCCCAGCTCGGTGGCCAACGAGCTGGCGAGGTGCTCGAGCGCACCCTTGGACAGCTTGTAGCCGGCGTACTCGGGCTGGGAGCTGAAGGCGACGCAGGAGTTGAGCATGATCACCGAGCCGTTGCTCGCGGCGAGGGCGTCGGCGAAGAGGGCCGAGAGGCGCAGGGGCGCGAAGACGTTGGTCTCGTTGGCGGCGCGCAGGTCCTCGACCTTGATCGTGGTGATCGGGTCCATCGGCGGGATGCCGAAGGCGTTGTTGATGAGGCAGTCGACCCGCCCGAACTCCTCGAGCGTCTTCTCGACCAGCGCGGCCCGGGAGGCCTCGTCGGTGATGTCGGTCGGTACGACGAGGGCGCGGCGTCCGAGCCCGCGCACGACGTCGGCCATCTTCTCCAGGCGGCGCTCGGTGCGGCTGACCAGGACCAGGTCGGCGCCCATCTTGGCGGCCTCCTCGCCGAGGGAGCGACCCAGCCCGGGCCCGACCCCGGAGAGCACGATCACCTTGCCCTGGAGCAGGGGGACGGGGGCGTAGGCGTCGGCCACCGCCGTGACGTGTGCGGCGGCGGTGCCGTGGGTGGAGGTCACGAGATCATCCTTCGGGCTACGGAGCGCTGCCGTGCGGCGATCCGCGCGGCGTACTCCTCGGTGGTGAGCGGGGTGAGGTGGGGGAGCAGGTCGGGGACGTCGGCGGTCTTGACGACCTGGATCGTCGGGCCGTCGTCCTGGGTGAGGTCACGCTCGAGGCGCTGCCAGCGCAGCATCATCGAGCCGGTGCGGTGCCCGGTCGTCTCGAGCCAGTTGGCGACGGGGGCGCCGTCGGCCGGTGGCCGCTCGGAGATCACGAAGCGCATGACGCCGTCGGGGTCGGTGACGGCCTGGGCCTTGGTGAGCGAGGTCTGGTGGGTCTCGTAGTCGGTCGAGGCATACCAGTCCGAGCCGATCTGGATCGCCTGGTAGGCGCAGTCGGTGCACTCGGGGACCGACACGATCATCGCCTCGTCCTCGGCGAGCTCGTAGTGGCCGATCGAGGAGCGCTGCGAGGCGAGCCCGCCCGGCGTCGACTGCGGCGCGGTGAGGGTGTTGACCGGCTCCTTGTACTGGAAGAACTGGGGGAACGCGAACCACGTCTGGATGCTCCCCACCAGGCTGCGCGCGGCGATCTCGTACTTGCGGCGCAGCAGGTCCTCGGTCAGCTCGCGCCCGGCCTTGCCCAGGGTGTCGGTGCGCTCGATCGTGATCAGCCCCCGCTCCTCGGTGTCCCAGTCGTTGAAGACCTCGCGGACGATGAGGGTCTTGGCGCCGGGCTCGGCGACGAAGGTGAGCTCGAAGGTCCCGTCGTCGGCGATGTCGAGCTCGCGGTCGTCGAAGGCCATCAGCGAGGTGGCCGCCGAGTCGGCGGTGTAGGCCCCGCCCATCACCTGGAAGGAGAGGTCCGCGCTGGTGCCGCGGCGTCCGCGCACGACGTACTCGACGCCCTCGCGGAGGAAGGCGTTGAAGTAGACCGCGTCGGGGTTGTCGAGGCCCTGGCGGGAGAACTGGTGGGTGGGGTTGATGAACAGCGGGCGGTCGAGGTCGTGGTCGAAGGCCATCTGCATGGCCATCCGGATGCGCCCCGAGAGGTAGTCGTAGCCCTCGAGCCGGTCGGCCTCCGTGCGGATGAACGGCGCGTTGGCGACCAGCTCCTCGGCCTCGGCGATCGCGTCCTGGAGGACCTGGGTGAGCCCCAGGCTGCCGCCTGGTGAGCTGGTCACCGGTTGACCTTGTCGATGACCGCGTGTGCGTACTTCTCGATCGCGTCGACCTTCTTCTCGATCGGCTCGGTGTCGGGCCCCATGATGTAGGGGACGCGGAAGCCGACGATGCAGTCGGTGACGCCCTTGTCCTCGAGGCGCTTGATGCCGTCGACGTCGTAGGCGTCGTAGGAGATGACGTGGACCTCGAAGTCGTCGCGGGTGTCACCCTCCTCCTTCCGGATCTCGCCGAGACGGGTGAGGAGCCGGTCGAGCTCCTCCCCGTCGCCGCCGGCGTGCATCCAGCCGTCGCCCTTGAGCACGGCTCGACGCAGTGCGCCGTCGGCGTGGCCGCCCACGAGGAGCGGGATCTTCTCGGACGCGCCAGGGGTCTGCTTGAGCTCGTCGACCTGGTAGAAGTCGCCGTCGTAGCTGAAGTACTCACCCAGGGTGAGCCCGCGCAGGATGTCGAGGCACTCGTCCATGCGTTTGCCGCGCTTGGCCCAGTCGACGCCGAGGTTGGCGAAGTCCTCGGGCCAGGGCGAGAGGCCGACGCCGAGCCCGAGGCGGTTGCCGGACAGGTAGGCCAGGGACGAGGCCTGCTTGGCGACCAGGACCGGCGGACGCACGGGCAGCTTGAGCACGAACGGCGTCAGCCGCAGCGTCGTGGTGTGCGCGAAGAGGTGCGCGCAGAGCACCATCGTCTCGATGAACTCCTTGCCGTCGAGGAAGGCACGGTCCCCGGTGTCGGTGTAGGGGTACTTGGAGTCCGACTCCTTGGGGTAGATCAGGCTGTCGGCCACGGTCATGCTGGTGTAGCCGGCGGCCTCGGCGGCCTGCGCCAGGGGCACGTAGTGGTGGACCTGGGTCATCGCCTCGGCGTAGGTGAATCGCATGGCGCCTACACTAGAACGTGTTCCAGTTTTGTGCCAGGGTTGGGGTGTGGACCTCCAGATGCTGAGTGACCGGGCCGAGATCTCCGACGTGCTGACGCGCTACACGCGCGCCATCGACACCGGGGAGTGGGACCTGCTGGACACCGTCTTCACCCCCGACGCCCGGATCGACTACGTCGAGTCGGGGGGCATCGCGGGGTCCTACGCCGAGGTGAAGCCGTGGCTGGCCGAGGTGCTGCCGGCGTTCTTCCCCAAACGGATGCACACCTTGGGCCAGCTCGACATCCGGATCGACGGCGCCGACCCGGACGCGGCGACCTGCTCGGCGTACTTCCACAACCCGATGCCGATGGACGACGGCGCCGGCGGCGAGAAGATCGTCGAGCTGGGCGGGATCTACCACCACACGCTGGTCCGTATGGCGGACGGCTGGCGCAGTCGCCACCTGCACGAGCAGATCGTCTGGAAGCGTGGCCTGTGATGTCACTGAGTCCGGACGACCTGGCCAAGCGCAAGGCGGCGCTCGCGAGCCCGGCGACCGCGAAGATCATCAAGTACATGGCGAAGGCGCAGGTGAAGGTCTTCGTGCTCACCGGCGGGCGCATCGGCAGCAAGTGGCGCGTGGGCGCCGGCTTCCGCAAGCCGGTCCCGACGCTGCTCCTCGACCACGTCGGCCGCAAGTCCGGCAAGCACTTCCGCACGCCGCTGCTCTACCTCCTCGACGGTGAGGACGTCGTCGTCGTCGCCTCGCAGGGTGGCCTGCCGAAGAACCCGCAGTGGTACCCCAACCTGGTGGCCTCGCCCGACACGACGATCCAGGTCCGCACCGAGAAGCGCGCCGTGCGTGCCCACACGGCCTCGCCCGAGGAGCGGGCCGCGCTCTGGCCGCGACTGGTGGAGCTCTACGCCGACTTCGAGACCTACCAGCAGATCACCGACCGGGAGATCCCGGTCGTCGTCCTCGAACCGCGCTGACGACCTGTCGTTTGGTGTGCTTGGCCTCGTCGCAGACAATGGGCCCCACGCACGAGGACCCAGGGAGTGACCGCACGTGGTTGACGAAGAGACCGACCGTCCGACCCAGGAGCACCCCGTCATCACCGGGGTGGTCGCGCTGGTCGCCGTCGCGCTGACCGTGGGGCTGATCCTCGGTGGCGGCGCCCTGGCTGCCAGCCGGGTGCTCGGCATCGGGGGCTCCGACGAGGCGACGTCGGGCTCGACCGTGCAGGAGACGATGTTCCTCCCGCCCGTGGAGCCCACGACGGCCGACTCCGACCCGCTGATCACGCTCGCCCCGGCACCGGAGGGCTCGACGGGCCAGCCGCCCAGCGCGCAGCCCTCGGAGGAGGAGCCCGAGGTGGCGATCTCGCTGTCGGCAGGCCAGACGCAGGTCGGGGTGATGGAGCGCATCGACCTGACCGGCATCTACCCCGGTGGCGAGGGCGCGATCCTGCAGGTGCAGCAGTTCGAGAACGGCTCGTGGGGCGACTTCCCGGTCACCGCGTCGGTGACCAACGAGACCTTCTCGACCTACATCCAGACCAGCCAGACCGGGCCGAACCGCTTCCGGGTGGTCGACACCGACAAGGACGAGGCCTCCAACGAGGTCAAGGTGACGATCGGGTGATCCGGTCCCGGTCGGCCTGACGGGTCCAGTAGCCGACCCACACGGTCCCGGCGAGACCCAGCACGCCGATCAGCACGCTGGCGGTGGCCAGGGGTGCCGTCGCCGCGACCGCGGCCACCAGCAGCGGACCGCCGCTGTTGCCGATGTCGCCGCACAGGCGCCACCCGCCGAGGAACTGCGCCCGACCGGCCAGCGGGGCCGCGTCGGCGCCGAGCGTCATCACGATGCCCGAGCCCAGGCCGTTGCCGACCGCGGTCAGCGCGATGACGGCGGCGACCCCGACGACCTCCGAGGTGAGCGGCAGCACCAGCGCCGCCAGGGCGGCCGAGAGCACGACCGGCACCGCGACGACCGTGCGGCTGTGCCGGTCCATCAGCCACCCGCCGGGGAAGAAGAAGGCGATGTCGATGGCCGCCGCGAAGGCGAAGATCAGCGACGTGTGGGTCGCCGAGATGCCGACCTGGTCGGCCCACAGCGGCAGCAGGCCGTTGCGCAGGGAGCGTGAGGCGCCGATGACGATGACGGCGACCCCGAGGGTCAGCAGCACCCGGCGGTGCGCGACGAGCACCGACCTCACGCTCTGGTGGCCGGTGGCCTGCTGCTCGGCGCGACCGGCCGAGCCCAGGTCCGGCATCAGGCGGGCCATCAGCGCCGAGACGACCGCCAGGACGGCGGCGAGCACGAAGACCGCGCGCAGGTCGGTGAGGTGGATCAGGCCGGCGCCGAGCAGCGGACCGATGAAGATCCCGACCCGGTGCGACCCGCCGAGCGCAGCGAGGGCCCGGGCGCGGTGGCTCACCGGCACGGCGTCGATCATGAAGCCCTGACGGGCGATGAGGAAGGCCGTCCAGCTCATCCCGCTGACCACGACCGCAGCACCGAGCAGCGGGACCGTCGGGCTCGCGGCTGCGGCCACCATCGCCACGGCGTCGACGAGCCCGGCCAGGAGGAGCGTGCGCGGCTCACCGATCCGTGCGACCAGAGCACCTGCCGGCAGCGACCCGAGGAGCATCCCGATGCCCAGCAGCGCCACGACGAGGGCCGCGGTGCTCACGTCGGCGTCGAGGTCGCGGGCGCGCAGCGCCAGGATCGGCATGACCGCGCCGTGTCCGGTGGAGCTGACGACGGTCGGGCCGTAGGCCGTCAGCGCCACGTCGCGCAGCCGGAAACCCGGCCCCGGGGACCGGGGGCTCTCGGTGTCTGGCGGGTGGGGCACCGACCTAGTCTCGCCCGGCTCCTGCCGGGACGAGCTCGCGGGGAGCCACCCGCGAGATGGACACGGTGACCGGGCGCGGCGCGGCGCGCCGACGGCGTACGACGTCAGCCAGGGCGGGCTGGCCGGCGACGACGCCGCCGAGGACCAGCGCCATGCCCAGCGCCTGCGGCCAGCCGAAGAGCTCGCCGGCGAGGGCCACCCCCAGCAGGGTGCCGACCACGGGGTTGAGCAGCCCGATCAGGGAGACGGCCCCGGCCGGCATCCGGGTCAGGCCGTGGAACCAGCAGGTGTAGGCCACGATCGTGCCGACGACGCCGAGCCAGAGGAAGCCGGCCGCCGCGGGCAGGTCGATCGCGGGCGGTGCGCCCTCGACGAGCACGGCCGCCGGCAACAGGAACAGGCCGCCCGCGACGAGCTGCCAGGACACCAGCGTGACCATGTCGACCGGCGGCTCCCAGCGCTTGAGGAGGACGAAGCCGAGGGCCGTGACGGCGACGGAGCCGAAGGCGGCGAGCATCCCCAGGCCCGAGACCTGACCGGGTGAGCGCAGCACGAGCAGCGCCACGCCGAGCATGCCGACCAGGGCGGCCACGACGCGGGCCGTGCCGGGCTGCTCGCGCAGCAGGCGCCACGCCAGGGCCATCACGGCCAGCGGCATGGTCGCCTGGAGCGTCGCGGCGAGCCCGCCGGGCAGCTCGTAGGCGGCGAGGAAGACCAGCGGGAAGAAGAGGCCGATGTTGAGCACGCCGAGCACCGCGGAGCGCCACCACCAGTCGCCCTGGGGGAGCTGACGGCGGTAGGCCAGCAGCAGGAGGCCGGCCGGGAGCGCGCGGACGACGGCAGCGAAGAGCGGCCGGTCGGCCGGCAGCAGCTGCTCGGTGACGACGTACGTCGAACCCCACGCGATGGGCGCGACGCTGGTGATCGCCACGTTGCGCCAGGAGATAGTTTCCATGGAAACTAGAATAGTTTCCCAGTGAGATATATTCCAGCGATGGAGCGCGACCTCGATCACACCCGGGACCACGTCGGCCGCATCATCGCCCAGTGGGCGCAGGAGCGTCCCGACCTCGACGGCTCGCCGCAGGGCATCATCGGCCGCCTGACCCGGCTCGCCCAGCACCTCGACGAGGAGATGACGGTCGTCTACCGCTCCTTCGGTCTGGGGGAGGGGGAGTTCGACCTGTTGGCCACCCTGCGTCGCAGCGGTGCGCCCTTCGAGCTGACGCCCGGGGAGCTGGGCTCCTCGACGATGGTGTCGTCGGGCGCCATCACCAAGCGGGTGGACCGGTGCCTGGAGAAGGGGTGGGTGACCCGGCGGGTGAGCGACCGCGACGGCCGTGGGCGGGTCGTCGCGCTCACGCAGGCCGGTCGCGAGCTCATCGACGAGGCCTTCACCGCCCACCTCGCCAACGAGCACCGGCTGGTGTCCTCGCTCGGTGAGCTGGAGCGGGCTCGGCTCGCCCGGTTGCTCGAGACCTGGGGACGCTCGCTGGGTGCGTGATCGTGGCGTGCAGGATCGTGTGGAGCATGAGAGATTCACTCGCATGAGACTGCGACCGTGGGCCCTCGTGGCGGTGCTGGCGCTCGCCCTGGTCGGGTGCGCCGAGGAGGGGCCGTCGCCGACCGAGCCGACCGGTCCGGCGGTGCCGCCGTCCGAGGTCCGCGCCGTGATCGCGACCAGCGCCGCGCCCGCGCCCGACTCGCTGGTCAAGCAGCAGTTCGACGCGCTCGACTGCAAAGCGGCTCCGGTGCCCGTGGCCGCCGACGAGCAGGGAGCCGCCTGTGATGCCGAGGGCACGAAGTACAGCCTCGGCCCCGCTGTCGTGGTCGGCGGCATCGAGAGCGCTCAGGCCGGGCAGGACCCCTCGGGCCTGTGGGTCGTCGACGTCGAGTTCGAGGCGGGTGCGAGCGAGACGCTCGGCGACCTCACCTCAGAGCTCACCGCCACGGGCGGCCGCGTGGCGCTGCTGGTCGCCGGGGTGGTGATCAGCGCCCCCATGGTGGCGGCGCCGATCACCGACGGACGCCTGCAGATCTCCGGTGACTTCGACGAGGAGGACGTGACGACCCTCGCCGACCAGCTCTCCGCAGGCTGAGGATCAGCCCGGGATGTAGTCGAACGTGTCGGGGTGCGGGCCGGTGCGGCCCTCCTCGCCCCGGTCCAGGGCCGTGATCGCGGCGACCTCGTCGGTGCTCAGGGAGAAGTCGAAGATCTCGAAGTTCTCCCGCATCCGCTCCTCGCGCATCGACTTGGGGAAGATGATGTCGCCTCGCTCGAGGTGCCAGCGCAGCGTCACCTGCGACGCGGTCTTGCCGTGCGACGCGGCGATCTTGTTGATGACCTCGTCGTCGAGCACGCCGCCCTGGGCGATCGGGGACCAGGCCTCGACCTCCACGCCGTGCCGGATCGACGCGGCTCGGGCCGCCTCGTTGGTGAGGTAGGGGTGCACCTCGATCTGGTTGACCGCGGGCAGCACGCCGGTCTCCTCGATGATGCGCTCGAGGTGCGCGGGCTCGAAGTTGGAGACCCCGACCGACCGGGCCCGCCCGTCCTGGGTGAGCTCGGCCATCGCCTTCCAGGTCGACACGTAGTCGCCGTCGTACTTCGTGGGCAGCGGCCAGTGGATGAGGAACAGGTCGACGTGGTCGAGCCCGAGCCGGGTCAGCGACTCCTCGAAGGTGCGCCGTACGTCGGCGGGGTCGTGGAAGCCGTTGTTGAGCTTGGTCGTGACGTAGAGCTCGTCGCGTGGGATGCCGGAGGCCGCGATGGCCTGGCCCACGCCCTCCTCGTTCCCGTACATCTGGGCGGTGTCGATGTGGCGGTAGCCGACCTCGAGCGCGGTGCGCACGGTGGCAGCAGTCTCCGCGGGCGGGACCTGGTAGGTGCCGAAGCCAAGCTGCGGGATGGACGTGTGGTCGTTGAGCGTGATCGCAGTAACGGTCATAGGGGCACAGCGTCCCGGGTCAGGTGGTCTATTCCATGATGGGGAGATGGAGTACACCGACTACGACACACGACTGGCCGCCTACGCCGTCATCGTCGACGACCAGGACCAGGTGCTGCTCGCACTGTGGAACGAGGGCGACGAGAAGAAGTGGACGTTGCCGGGCGGAGGGGTGGACTTCGCCGAGTCGCCGGAGGACGGCGCCGTGCGTGAGGTGCTGGAGGAGACCGGCTACGAGGCCCGGCTGGGACGCCTGCTCGGCGTGCATGCCTACACGATCCCGGTGGCCCGGCGGCTGGCCGACACCGATCGGCCGATGAAGGCGGTGCGGGTCGTCTACGAGGCCGGCGTCGTCGGCGGCCAGCTGACCCAGGAGATCGACGGCAGCACCGACGAGGCGCGGTGGTGGCCGCTCGCCGACGTACGCCGCCTGCCCCGCGTGGGGTTGGTCGACATCGCCCTCGACCTCTGGCGCCACGCCCGCTGAGGCCACTCCCGCCCGCCGTCCGCCAGTCCCATCGGTGGTCGAGCCGGCCCCAGTGTCGGTGGTCGAGCCGGTCGAGCCGCTAGGCGAGGCCGCGTCGAGACCGCGTGAGCCGGGAAGCAGCCGCGGGGACGCCACCAGGGTCTCGACGCCGGCTCGCTGGCGCTCGCCGGGCTCGACCAACGACGAGGTGCCGTTCGGTGGTCGAGCCGACCCGTTCCTTCGGTGGTCGAGCCGGTCGAGCCGCTAGGCGAGGCCGCGTCGAGACCGCGTGAGTCGGGAAGCGGCCGCTGGGGACGTCACGAGGGTCTCGACGCCGGCTCGCTGGCGCTCGCCGGGCTCGACCAACAACCATCAGGCTGTTGGTGGTCGAGCCGGCTCACTTCGGTGGTCGAGCCGGTCGAGCCGCTAGGCGAGGCCGCGTCGAGACCGCGTGAGCCGGGGAGCGGCCGCATGGACGTCACCAGGGTCTCGACACCGGCTCGCTGGCGCTCGCCGGGCTCGACCAACGACGAGGTGCCGTTCGGTGGTCGAGCCGACCCCTGTTGGTGGTCGAGCCGGCTCACTTCGGTGGTCGAGCCGGTCGAGCCGCTAGGCGAGGCCGCGTCGAGACTCCGCAAGCCGGGGAGCGGCCGAAGGGACGTCACCAGGGTCTCGACACCGGCTCGCTGGCGCTCACCGGGCTCGACCACCGAATGAGACGGAGCTCGACCACCGAATGAAGGCAGGGCTCGACCAACCAGCCGCCGCCGAGCGTGAAACTGTGGAGAAGTCGCTTGCCACTCGAACGGGTCTTCGACTACACTAGATGCATGGCAACCGACGTCATCGACCCCCACCAGGTCGACGACGACGCGCCCACCCCCACCGACCTCATCACCCGGGTTCGTGCCCGCCGGGCAGCAGCAGAAGCCGCCGAGCTCGACGTGCTGCTCCTGGCCATCGAGTGGGCCCACGCCCACCCCGCCCTGCCCGGCGACCAGTCCTGGAAAGCACCACGGGCGACCTACGTCCCCGGACCCGGTGGCGGCCTCGACGACGGGGCACCGACCTCCGGGGACCTCGAGGTCGTCGAGTGGTTCGGCATCCCACCCATCACCTGGTCCGCCGCCGCACCCTTCGCCGCCGCGAACCACATGACCACCTCCGCCGGACGTGCCTACCTCCGCGACGCCCTCGTCCTGCGCCACCGGATGCCCCGCCTCCACGCGAAGGTCTGCTCCGGGAAGGTCCCCGTGTGGCGGGCCCGCCGGATCGCGCAGAAGGTCCTCGGCGCCCCACGCGACGTCACCGAGCACCTCGACACCCTCGTGGCCCCCATCGCCGCCACCGCCGGGCCCGATCACCCTCGACCGCCTCATGGGCGAGGCGATGCTCCTGCTCCACGCCGACCTCGTCGAGATCGAATCATTGGAAGCACTCGAGCGCCGCCACGTCACCCTCGACGAACGCACCCTGTCCCACACCGGGATCGCCGACCTCACCATCCGCGCAGACTGGGCCGACCTCGTCGACTTCGACACCACCGTCACCCGCGTCGCCGACGCCCTCAAACGCGACGGGTCACTGGAGTCCCACGACGTACGCCGCTCACAAGCCGTCGGGATCCTCGCCGACCCCACCCGAGCCCTGGCCCTCCTCAACGACACCGAGCCCACCGGCCCCGTCGAAGAGCATCGTGGCCTACCTCCACCTGACCCAGGACACCATCGAGGGCCGAGGGCTCCTCGCCCGCGACGAGCACGGCCACACCCTCCTCGCCACCACCGTCCGGGAGTGGCTCGCCCGCACCGACCGCCACGTCACCATCCGCCCCGTCATCAACCTCAACGACCACTGCCCCGGCGGCATGGGCGCCGGCCACGACGCGCGAGCGACCCCTACGTCGCCGCGTTCACCACCGCCGAGAAGGTCCGCCTCCGCAACCCGGTCTGCGTCTTCCCCCACTGCACCAAGAGATCCAGGTCCTGCGACCTCGACCACCTCGATCGCCCACGCACGATCCGGGATCACGTGCGAGTGCAACCTCGCCCCACTCTGCCGACATCACCACCAGCTCAAGACCCACGCCGGCTGGCGATATCAACAACTCACCCCCGGCACGTTCCTCTGGCACGAACCCCACGGCCAGACCCACCTCACCACCCCCACCGGCACCACCGACCTCACCGACCCCTGAGCGGTTCGTTCCGGAGTGCGTCGGAGGGGTTGCGCAGCAGCTCGGGGCTGGGGAACAAACCCCGGCCACCCACCGTTGAGCCAGGTGAACGAACTTGAGTTGAGTCGACTCAAGTTATTTGCGAGACTGTCTCCCACAGTCTTCACCCAGCGCCCCGCACGGGGTCGAATCACGGAGGTAACACCATGGCACGAGCTGTCGGCATCGACCTGGGGACGACCAACAGCGTCGTCTCCGTCCTCGAGGGTGGCGAGCCCACCGTCATCGCCAACGCCGAGGGTGCGCGCACGACCCCCTCGGTCGTCGCGTTCGCCAAGTCCGGCGAGGTCCTCGTGGGTGAGGTCGCCAAGCGTCAGGCGGTCACCAACGTCGACCGCACCATCCGCTCGGTCAAGCGCCACATGGGCACCGACTGGAAGCAGAAGATCGACGACAAGGACTTCACGCCGCAGCAGATCAGCGCGTTCATCCTGCAGAAGCTCAAGCGCGACGCCGAGGCCTACCTCGGTGAGCCCGTGACCGACGCGGTCATCACCGTGCCGGCGTACTTCTCCGACGCCCAGCGCCAGGCCACCAAGGAGGCCGGCGAGATCGCGGGCCTCAACGTCTCGCGCATCGTCAACGAGCCCACCGCCGCCGCGCTGGCCTACGGCCTCGACAAGGGCGACGACCAGACGATCCTCGTCTTCGACCTCGGTGGTGGCACGTTCGACGTGTCCCTCCTCGAGATCGGCGAGGGCGTCGTCGAGGTCAAGGCGACCTCCGGTGACAACCACCTCGGTGGTGACGACTGGGACAACCGTGTCGTCGAGTGGATGGTCAAGAAGTTCAAGGACAACAACGGTGTCGACCTCGCCGCGGACAAGATCGCCAAGCAGCGCCTCCAGGAGGCCGCCGAGAAGGCCAAGATCGAGCTGTCCTCCTCGGCCGAGACCACGATCCACCTGCCCTACATCACGCACGGCGAGTCCGGCCCTCTCCACTTCGAGGAGCGCATGACGCGCAGCGAGTTCCAGAAGCTGACGGCCGACCTGCTCAACCGCACCAAGACCCCCTTCCAGAACGTCCTCAAGGACGGCGGCGTCGCGGTCGACAAGATCGACCACGTCGTGCTGGTCGGCGGATCCACCCGCATGCCCGCCGTGGGCGAGCTCGTCACGGAGCTCCTCGGTGGCAAGCAGCCCAACAAGGGCGTCAACCCCGACGAGGTCGTCGCCGTCGGCGCCGCGCTCCAGGCCGGCGTCCTCAAGGGCGAGGTCAAGGACGTGCTGCTCCTCGACGTCACCCCGCTGAGCCTCGGCATCGAGACCAAGGGCGGCGTCATGACCACCCTGATCGAGCGCAACACCACGATCCCGACCAAGCGCTCGGAGATCTTCACGACCGCCGACGACAACCAGCCGTCGGTCGAGATCAAGGTCGCTCAGGGCGAGCGCCAGATGTGGGCCCAGAACCAGGGCCTCGGCAACTTCGAGCTCACCGGCCTGCCGCCGGCGCCTCGCGGCATCCCGAAGATCGAGGTCATCTTCGACATCGACGCCAACGGCATCGTCCACGTCTCCGCCAAGGACCAGGCCTCCGGCCGCGAGCAGTCGATGACGATCTCCGGCGGCTCCGCGCTGTCCAAGGACGACATCGACCGCATGGTCAAGGAGGCCGAGCAGTACGCCGAGGAGGACGCCAAGCGTCGCGAGACCATCGAGGTCCGCAACCAGGCCGACCAGCTCGTCTACACGACCGAGAAGTTCCTCGCCGACAACACCGAGAAGATCCCCGAGGAGGTCCGCACCGAGGTGCAGACCGACCTCGACAGCCTCAAGGCCACCCTCGAGGAGCCCGAGGCGTCCTCGGAGTCGCTCAACGCCGGGATCAGCAAGCTCGGTGAGTCCAGCCAGAAGATGGGTGCGGCGATGTACGCCGCCGCGGAGGCCGACCAGGCCGCTGCGGGCGGTGCCACCGGAGCGACGGGCGAGGCCGACGACGACATCGTCGACGCCGAGGTCGTCGACGAGGAGCCGACCGACGCCTCGGCCGACGGCACCGAGGACGACGCCAAGTGACCGAAGACCAGGCCCGCCCCGAGGGGGAGCCCGGCACCTTCGGCGAGGCGGCCGCCGAGATGTCGAACGAGACCGAGGTCGAGGTCCCGCCGGCGTCGCCCGCGCCGGGGGCCGAGACCGAGGACGAGCTGCGCGTCTCGGACATGGTCGAGGAGGGGGCTCCGCTGGAGCCGTCCGACGTCGAGGCCGCCGAGACCCAGCTCCACGAGAGGACCGCCGACCTGCAGCGCCTGCAGGCCGAGTTCCTCAACTACAAGCGCCGGGTCGACCGGGACCGCGACCTGATCCGGGAGAACGCGACCTACGCCGCGCTCGCCCCGATCACCGAGGTGCTGGACACCATCGACCGGGCGCGCGAGCACGGGCCGCTCGACGACGGCTTCAAGTCCGTCGCCGAGCAGCTCGAGCGCACCGTGGCCGGCCTGGGGCTGACGAAGTTCGGCGAGCCGGGCGACGCGTTCGACCCCAACGTGCACGAGGCGCTGTCCCACCTGGGGCAGGACCCCGAGGTCACGGTGGTCACGTGCAAGGTGATCGCCAAGTCCGGCTACAAGATCGGTGACCGGGTCGTGCGCGCCGCGCAGGTCCTGGTCGTCGATCCCGCAGACCAGTAGTCACCACACGACGGAGGAGGGAGGTGCGCGATGGCTGACAAGGACGGTTTCCGGGCCGACTGGGCACAGAAGGACTTCTACGCCGTGCTCGGCGTCAAGAAGGATGCGGCGAGCGAGGAGATCAAGAAGTCCTACCGCAAGCTCGCGCGCGCCAACCACCCCGACTCCAACCCCGGGGACACCGCCAAGCACGACAGGTTCAAGGCGGTGGCCGAGGCCTACGACGTGGTGGGTGACACCGACAAGCGCCGCAAGTACGACGAGATGCGCGAGCTCTACGGCGCCGGAGCCATGCGCGGCGGGGGCGGCGGCGGGTTCTCCATGGACGACCTGCTCCGCGACCGGGCCGGTGGCGCCGGTGGCGCCGGCGGCGCCGGCTTCGGCGACATGTTCGGCGACCTCTTCGGCGGGGGTCGGCGCGGCCAGCAGGTGCGTCGTCCCGCCAAGGGCGCCGACGTGGAGACCACCGCGACGATCAGCTTCACCGACGCCATCGACGGCGTCACGATCTCGCTGCGGTTGACCTCAGACGCGCCGTGCCCCGACTGCTCCGGCACCGGCGGCAAGGCCGGGACCCGTCCGCGGGTCTGCCCCGAGTGCGACGGTGCCGGCTATGTCACGGCCTCGGTCGGGGGTGCGTTCTCGATGAACGAGACCTGCCCCGGCTGCGGTGGGCGTCAGCTGGTCTACGACGAGAAGTGCACGACCTGTCGCGGCAGCGGTCGGGGTGTGTCGGCCCGCTCCATCCAGGCCCGCATCCCCGCAGGCGTCAAGGACGGCCAGCGGATCCGGGTGCGCGGCAAGGGCGCGGCCGGGGAGAACGGCGGCCCGCCCGGCGACCTCTTCGTCGCCGTCAAGGTCGGTGCGCACCGGCTCTTCGGTCGCAAGCTCGACAACCTCACGCTCAGCGTCCCGGTCTCCTTCGACGAGGCCGCGCTCGGTGCCGAGATCAAGATCCCGACCCTGTCGGGGGCCCCGGTGACCCTGAAGGTGCCCGCGGGCACGCCCAACGGGCGCACCTTCCGGGTGCGTGGCAAGGGGGCGGTCAAGGCCGACGGCTCCCACGGCGACCTGCTCGCCACCGTGGAGGTCCAGGTGCCTGCCGTGCTCGATGAGCAGGCCCGGGCGGCGGTGGAGGCCTATCGTGAGGCCATGGCCGGCAAGCCCCTTCGTGCCAACCTCTTCGAGGCAGGCACGTGATGCCCACGCGCGACCCGTTCGCCGCTCCCGGACCCGACGCTGCGGTCTTCGTGATCAGCGTCGCCGCGGAGCTCACGGGTCTGCACCCGCAGACCCTGCGCACCTATGAGCGGCTCGGCCTCATCACGCCGGGCCGCACGGGTGGTGGCGGGCGCCGCTACTCACCGCGTGACATCGACCGGCTGCGCGAGATCGCCGACCTGACGTCATCGGGCATCGGCATCGAGGGAGTACGCCGCATCCTCGACCTCGAGAACCGCGCCGCCGCCCTCGCCCGGCGCAACGAGGAGCTGATGGCCGAGCTCGACGCCACCCGGGCCGCGCTGCGCCAGGCGCTCACCGTGCACCGCCCCGTCGCGCCCCCCAACAAGCTGCCGATGCTGCGTCCCTCGTCGCCCGACCAGTCGGTCGTGGTGTGGCGGCGCGGTCGTTGAGCGGCTCGCTCCTCGTCGCCGGCACCACCAGTGACGCCGGCAAGAGCGTCGTCACGACCGGGTTGTGCCGGGCGTTCGCCCGTCGAGGCCTGCGCGTGGCGCCCTTCAAGGCGCAGAACATGTCCAACAACTCGATGGTGTGCGCCCACCCCGACGGCGCGGGCGCCGAGATCGGCCGGGCGCAGTGGACCCAGGCGCTCGCCGCCCGCGCGGTCCCCGAGCCGTCGATGAACCCGGTCCTGCTCAAGCCCGGTGGCGAGCGACGCAGCCACGTCGTGGTGATGGGACGACCGGCCGGGAGCCTCTCGTCGAGCGACTTCGTCGGCGGACGCACCCACCTGCGCGACGCCGCGCACACGGCGTACGACGACCTGGCGGGCCGCTTCGACGTCGTGGTCGCGGAGGGTGCGGGCTCCCCGGCGGAGATCAACCTGCGGGCCGGCGACTACGTCAACATGGGTCTCGCCCGGCACGCCGGGATGCCGGTGGTGGTGGTCGGCGACATCGACCGCGGCGGGGTCTTCGCCGCGATGTACGGCACGGTCGGGCTGCTCGAGCCGGCCGACCAGGCGCTGGTGGCGGGCTTCGTGGTCAACAAGTTCCGCGGGGACCCCAGCCTGCTGGCGCCCGGCACCGAGGAGCTGGCGCGCCTCACCGGCCGCACGGTCTACGGCGTCCTGCCGTGGCACCCCGACGTGTGGCTCGACTCCGAGGACGCGCTCGACCTGGAGGGCCGACGAGCCACCGGGGGTGCGCGCCTGCGGGTGGCCGTCGTCCGGCTGCCGCGGATCAGCAACTTCACCGACGTCGACGCCCTCGGGCTGGAGCCCGACCTCGACGTCGTCTTCGCCTCCGACCCGCGCGCCCTGGCCGACGCCGACCTGGTGGTGGTGCCGGGCACCCGCGCCACGATCGAGGACCTCGCCTGGCTGCGCAGCCGCGGGCTCGACCGCGCCGTGCTGGCCCACGCCGCCGCGGGTCGTCCCGTGCTCGGCATCTGCGGCGGCTTCCAGATGCTGGGGCGCCGGGTCCGCGACCCGCAGGGCGTCGAGGGTGAGGTCGGGGCGGTCGTCGACGGGCTCGGCCTGCTCGACGTCGAGACCACCTTCGGGGTCGAGAAGGTGCTGCGCCTCCCGACCGGTCGCGCGCTGGGTGTCGACGCCCACGGCTACGAGATCCACCACGGCCGCATCTCCCGCGGCGCCGGCGTCGAGGACTTCCTCGGTGGGGCCCGCGCAGGGTCGGTCTTCGGCACCATGTGGCACGGCAGCCTCGAGGCCGACGCCCTGCGCGAGGCCTTCCTGACGGTCGCCGCCGACGCGGCGGGGTCGTCGTACGAGCCGGCGGGCGTGGTCTTCGCCGCGCAGCGCGAGGCCCGCTTCGACCTGCTGGCCGACCTCGTCGAGGAGCACCTCGACGTCGAGGCCCTGCTCGACCTGGTCGCGCACGGGGCCCCCGCAGACCTCCCGGTCCTGGCTCCGGGGAGCGCGAGATGACCGTGCTGCTGCTCGGCGGCACGGGCGAGGCCCGCGAGCTGGCCCGCCTCCTGGTCGAGGCCGACGTGGACGTCGTGTCGTCGCTCGCCGGTCGCGTCGCGCGCCCCCGGCTGCCGGTGGGCGAGACCCGGCTGGGTGGGTTCGGCGGGGTCGAGGGGCTGCGCGGCCACCTGCGTGAGCAGGCCTACGACCTCGTGGTCGACGCCACCCACCCCTTCGCCGCCGGCATCACCGAGCACGCCGTGCAGGCCTGCGCCGCCGAGGGTGTGGCGCTGCTGCGCCTCGAGCGGGCCGGCTGGTCGGCCCTGCCCGGCGCGGAGGAGTGGCACCGGGTGTCGAGCCACGACGAGGCCGCCCGGCTGACGGCGTCGTTGGGGACCCGCCCGTTCCTGACGATCGGGCGGCAGTCACTGCACCACTTCGCCGCACCGTTGGCGACGACGCACGCCCTGGTGCGTGTCGTCGACCCGCCCGAGACACCGCTGCCGGCGACGTGGCGGCTGCTGCTGGACCGTGGCCCCTACCTGCTCGACGGGGAGCGGACGCTGATGCGCGAGCACGGGGTCGACGTGCTCGTCACCAAGGACTCCGGCGGTGACCTGACACGGCCCAAGCTCGACGCCGCCAGGTCCTTGGGCGTGCCGGTGGTGGTGGTGGCCCGTCCCGCGGCCCCGGTCGGCGTCCCGGTGGTCAGCGACGCCGCGAGCGCAGCCGCCTGGGTCGCAGCGCGACTGCGGCGCTGACCAGCCCCGCCGCGAGCTGCACCCGGTCGGCGAGCCGGGTCGCGCGCACGACGTCGGCCGGCCCCGGAACGCGTCCGTCCCCCAGCGTCGGCCGCTCCTCGACCCCGGACGCATAGGTCGTCGTGCCCCCGAGCCGCAGGCCCAGGGCGCCCGCGAAAGCCGCCTCGACCACCCCGGCGTTGGGGCTGGGATGGGCGGCGGCGTCGCGGTGCCACGCCCGTGCGGCGCCGCGCCGGTCGGCCCCCAGCACCACCGTCAGGACGCCCGCGAGCCGTGCTCCCAGCAGGTTGAGTGCGTCGTCGAGGCGCGCCGCGGCCCAGCCGAACCGCTCGAGCCGTGGGGTGCGGTGACCGATCATGGCGTCGAGGGTGTTGGCCGCGCGATAGCCCAGCAGCCCGGGGATCCCCGCCACGGCCCCGAGCAGGAGCGGGGCCACGACCGCGTCCGACGTGTTCTCCGCGACCGACTCGACGACCGCCCTGGCGACCCCCGACGCGTCGAGCGCCGAGGGATCGCGGCCGACCAGGTGGGTGAGCCGGTCCCGGGCGCCCTGCAGGTCGCCGGCCTCCAGCCGGTGGTGGACCGCCCGGGCCTCACGGCCCAGCGACGTGCCGCCGAGCACCGCCCAGGCGGCGGTGGCGGTCGCGGCCGCGTGCAGCGCCGGGCGGTCGCGCGAGCCCCGCTCCAGCGCCACGCCG
This sequence comes from uncultured Actinomycetota bacterium, assembly GCA_963827195.1. GTDB lineage: Bacteria > Actinomycetota > Actinomycetes > Propionibacteriales > Nocardioidaceae > Nocardioides. Next base: position 133,471 of record CAWGZT010000005.1, on the reverse strand, counting down.
AGCGCGACCGTGCCTCCCACGAGCAGCCCGGTGTGCGCGATGCCGGGGCCGCGCCCGTCGGCGTAGGTCACCTGCTCGAGGGCCGTCGCCAGCCGTCCGAAACCGGCCACCGGGTGCCACCGGGCCGGGTCGCCGAGCACCCGGTCGGCCGCGAGCCCGAGCACGAGGCCGACCGCCCGTGACCTCATCGCGGGCCTCGATAGGGTGGTGGGCGATGAAGGTCCTGGTCACGGGTGGCGCCCGCTGCGGCAAGTCCGCCTACGCCGAGCGGCTGCTCGGCGCGGAGCCCGTGCGCTACGTCGCCCCGGGACCGGTCCCCGACCCGGAGGCCGACCCGGAGTGGGCGACACGTGTCGCGACGCACCGGGCGAGGCGGCCCGACAGCTGGACGACCGTCGAGACCACCGACGTGGCAGCGGCGGTCCGCGACTCCGACGGCCCGGTGCTCGTCGACTGTCTCGGGACCTGGCTCACGGCGTTGCTCGACGACGCCGGGTGGGACGCCTCCCGCGACGTGCTCGAGGCGACGGTCGCCCCCGCGGTCGAGGCCCTCGTGACCGCGCTGGGCGAGGCGGTCGGCCCGGTCGTGCTGGTCACCAACGAGGTGGGCCTGGGCCTCGTGCCCGACCACCGCGCCGGACGGGTCTTCCGCGACCTGCTCGGCACCGTCAACCAACGCGTCGCGACGGCCTGCGACGACGTCGTGCTCGTCGTCGCGGGCCGCGCGCTGCACCTCTGAGGTCATGGTCCGACGGGGCGTCCTCCCACGAGGCCGCTGAGCACCACCCCGATGGCGACCCACACCGTGGCCAGGGTCGCCAGCGACCCCAGGCGGAACGACCACAGCGTGTCGGCGGGGAAGTCGCCGAGCTGCTGTGCGGCGGGCAGCAGCGTTGCGGCCAGGACCACGACGGCGAGATAGGCGCCGGCCCCGGCCAGCGTGGCGACGTAGGTCCCCCTGCTGCGCCAGATCCTGCTGCCCAGGGCCATGGCGAGCGCCGCCGCGACGACGGAGACCAGCAGGAACGTGAAGTACGCCGCGGTGCGCTGCCCGATGGTGTCGCCGCTGCCGACACCAGGGGGGAGCGAGGGGTACTTCAGGAACGGCACCAGCGCCACCGCCACGAACCCGACCACCGCCACGAGGACCGTGGACTGGGCGGGTCGGAGCCGCCCGAGGCGGCCCATGGCACCGGCGGCGCCGAGAGCGACCAGGCCGCCGAGAGCCAGGCCGATGGCGAGCGTCCCGGTCAGCAGGCCCCAGGTGCTCTGGGTGCTGCGGGACACGGCCTCGGCGCCCTCGCCGTGGTCCGCGCCGTGGCTGTGCGCGTGCCCGTCGTCACCGACCTCCTGGTGGCCTCCCTCGAGGGCGATCGCGCTCGCCAGAGGGGGCTCGCCGACCGCGGACGCGACGGCGAAGCCGAGCAGGCCGGCCACGAGGCCGGCCAGCAGGCCGTGGAGGAGGAAGGTGCGGGCGGTCAGTGGGTGCGACCGCGCCACGTCAGTGGCAGGGGTAGCCGAGGAGGTGGCGACCGTCGTGCACGAACTCGTGCAGCATCGTGCCGGAGAACACCGAGAAGGCGCCCTGCTCGGCCCCGACGAAGACGATCGCGAGGACGCCGAGCAGTCCGGCGAAGAAGAGCCACGGTGCCAGCTGGGTCAGCGGGATGACCGGGACCGAGGGGAGCTCGAGGGAGAGGGGGCCTGCGATCGGCGCAGGGGTGGCGTAAGACATGTGTCCTCCTGAGGGATGAGTGCGTCCCTGGTTGTTGGGGATTCACGGGCCCTCGGGTCTGACTCCACCCCCTCGGGAGGGGGTGTCACAGTAGCGCGACTGTGCCGGAGTTACACCGGCTTCCTCGTGCCCGTGCGCTCACCCTAGGGCATCGAGAAGTCGGTGGGTCACCTCTGGCGCACGCACCGAGATGCGGACCCACTCGGGCCCCAGCCCGGGGAACGTGTCACACCTCCGCACGGCCCAGCCGCGGTCGCGCAGGCGGCCGTGGACACCGCGTCCGACGCGGGCCAGGACGAACGGCGCACGGCTCGGGACCGACCTGATCCCGCGCGCGGTGAGCCCCTCGACGAGGACGGCGCGGGCGAGGGCGGTGCGGGCGGCTCGACGCTCCTGCTCGTCACGGGCGCGTGCTGTCGCGGTGACCTGCATCGCTGCGCCGGCGGTGGTCGAGACCGACCACGGGGCCTGGCCGGCACGCAGGTCGTCGACGACGTCCGCCGGCCCGAGCAGGTAGCCCGCACGGACACCGGGGAGGGACCAGAGCTTGGTGAGGCTGCGCACGATCACCAGCCCTGCTTGGGGGAAGTCGTCGCTCCCGACGGCCAGGGACTGCTCCTCCCCGGGCACGAAGTCGATGAAGGCCTCGTCGACCACGACCAGGCGACCGGGCCGCAGCAGGTCGCGCAGGGTGGCCGCGGGGTGCAGCACGCCGGTCGGGTTGGTGGGGTTGCCGACGACCACGAGGTCGGCGTGGTGCGGCACCCGGGTGGGGTCGAGTGCGAAGTCGTCGGCGGCGTCCAGCAGGACGTGGTGGGGCGGGTGCCCGGCCTGCGTCAGCGCGACGTCGGGCTCGGTGAACTGCGGGTGCACCACGACCGGGTGTCGCCAGGGCCGCAGCCGCGCCAGCAGGCCGAAGGCCTCGGCGGCCCCGGCGGTCGCCAGCACCTGGGAGGGATCGCGACCGTGCCGGGCGGCCAGCGACTGCTCGGCCGCCGTGGGGCTGGGATAGGCGCCGACCCGGTCGAGGCTGGCGCGCAGTGCCTCGTCGAGCCACGGCGGCCGGGGCTCGTCGTAGACGTTGACGGCGAGGTCGACCAGGCCCTCGCCCACCTCCACGTCGCCGTGATGCCGAAGGGGATGTCGCAGGGGATCGCGTAGGGGATCCCGCATCAGCCGTGCACCGCGTCGGCGAACCGCTGGGCCAGGTGGGGGTGGCCGGCCCAGTGGGTGTGGAGGTACGACGCGTGGTGGCGCGCGGACGCGAAGCCCTCCGGCTCGTCGTCGATCACCAGGCGGCCGCGCCGCCGCCGGCCGGCGGGCTCACCTGCGTGCGGTGGAACTCGTGCCCCGTGACCACCTCCCCGGCCCGCGCGAGCAGCGTGTCGGCGGGGCTGGTGGCGCGCCGGTAGCCGAGCGTCAGCCGGGGTGTCATCGAGGCGACGGCCGGCAGCGCCCCGACCATCGCGGCATCGTCGACGGTGGAGCAGAGGTAGAGCAGGCCGGCGCACTCGGCGACCGTGGGGACCCCGTCAGCGACCGCCTCGCGGAGCGCGGCGAGCAGCGCCGTGTTGGCGCCGAGGTCCGCGGCGTGGACCTCGGGGAAGCCGCCGCCGAGGTAGATCCCCCGGGTGCCCCGCGGCAGCGTGCGGTCGGTGAGCGGGTCGAACGTGACGACGTCGCAGCCGGCGGCGTGCAGCAGCTCCTCGGTCTCGGCGTAGCGGAAGGTGAAGGCTCGTCCGCCGGCCATCGCGACGACGGGCCGGCGGGTGCTCGGCACGCTCACCTCGGCGGTCGCGTCCCACGCCTCGCCGTCCAGGGCGGGCGCGCTGCGGGCCAGCGCGAGGAGCAGGTCGAGGTCGATGCGCTCCGCGATGCGCTCCGTCAGCAGGTCGAGCGCGTGCGCCGCCTCGGCGCGCTCCTGCGCAGGGACCAGTCCCAGGTGGCGCGAGGGGGCGCTGATGCCGTCGTCGCGGTGCAGCTCGCCGAGGACGGGGATGCGGGTGGGGAGGATCGCGGAGCGCACCTCGCTCGCGTGCCGGGCCGAGCCGACCTTGTTGAGGATCACGCCGACGATGTCGACGCAGGCCTCGTAGGTCGCCAGGCCGTGCACCACGGCCCCGATGGTGCGTGACGCGTGGGACACGTCGACGACCAGCACGACCGGGCTGCGGGTGACGGCGGCGACGTGCGCGGTGGAGGCGAAGCCCTGCCCGCCGATCTGCCCGTCGTAGAGACCCATCACGCCCTCGACCACGGCGACGTCGGCGCCCCGGGCGCCGTGCAGGAGCAGCGGGACGAGGCGCTCCTCGCCGACCAGGAAGGGGTCGAGGTTGCGACCGGGGCGACCGGTGGCGAGCGCGTGGTAGCCCGGGTCGATGTAGTCCGGGCCGACCTTGTGGCCGCTGACCACGTGCCCCGCCCGGCGCAACGCCGACATCAGCCCGGTGGCGACGGTGGTCTTGCCGTGCCCCGAGGCCGGGGCCGCGACCACCAGCCGCGGCAGGCTCACCACTCGATGCCTCGCTGACCCTTCTGGCCGCGGTCCATCTGGTGCTTGACCTTCGTCATCTCGGTCACGAGGTCGGCGACCTCGACCAGCCGGGCGTCGGCGCGCCGCCCGGTCACGACGACGTACTGCCGTCCGGGGCGCCGCGTCAGGGTCTCGACCACGTCCTCGACGTCCACCCACCCCCACTGCATCGGGTAGGTGAACTCGTCGAGCACGTAGAGGTCGTGCCGCTCCTCGGCGATCCGACGCTTCACCTCGGCCCAGCCCTCGGCGGCCTCCGCGGCGTGGTCGTCCTCGGAGCCGTCCTTGCGCGACCACGACCAGCCGGCGCCCATCTTGTGCCACTCGACGGGTCCGCCCTCGCCGGTCTGCTCGTGCAGCTCCCCGAGCCGTTCGAGCACCGTCTGCTCGCCGATGCGCCACTTGGCCGACTTCACGAACTGGAAGACCCCGACGTCCCACCCCTGGTTCCACGCCCGGATCGCCAGGCCGAAGGCGGCGGTCGACTTCCCCTTGCCGTCACCGGTGTGGACCATCAGGAGCGGCTGCTGGCGACGCTCCCGCGTGGTGAGCCCGTCGTCGGGCACGGCGGCCGGCTGTCCCTGCGGCATCAGGCGACCCGCTCCCGGACGGCGCCGGTGAGGTCGGCGGCACTCACCTCGGCGATCGGCACGTGCTCGGCCCCCAGGTGCCGGGCCAGCTCGCCGGCCAGGCCCAGGCGGAAGGACCCGCTCTCGCAGTCGATGACCAGGCTGGCGATGCCTTGGCCGGCGAGGTGTCCGGCGGCCTGGCGCGACCGGGCGACCGCATCCTGCCCGGCGGTGGCGCGACCGTCGGTCACGACGACCAGCAGGGGGCGACGACGCGGGTCCCGGACCCGCTCCAGGCGCAGCACCCGGTCGGCCTCGAGCAGCCCCTCCGCCAACGGCGTACGCCCGCCGGCCGGCAGGAGGCCCAGCCTGGTCGCGGCGATGTCGACCGAGTGGGTGGGGGGCAGCGCGACATCGGCGCCGTCCCCGCGGAAGGTCACCAGCCCGACCTTGTCGCGGCGGCGGTAGGCGTCGAGCAGCAGCGAGAGGATCGCGGTCTTGACCTGCTCCATCCGACGCCGGGCGGCCATCGACCCGGAGGCGTCGACGCAGAAGAGCACCAGGTTGGCCTCCCGGCCCTCGCGGGTCGCGACGCGCAGGTCGTCGGTCTCCAGCCGCAGCCGACCGCCCGTGCGGCCCCGGGCGTGCTGGTGGCGCGCGGCGGCCAGGATCGTGGACGTCAGGTCGATGGCGCCCCCCGGGCCGCCGGGCCTGGCCGAGCCGATGCGGCGGCCCGACTCCGTGATCGCCCGGCTGCGTCGCCCGGCCTCGCCGGCTCCGGTCCCCGCCACCGTGAAGAGGCGGGCCTGGTACGCCGGGCCCGTCGCTGCCGTGCTCTCGGTGCCGGTGCCGGTGCTGCCGGTGCCGCTGCTGCGGCTGTCGGGTCCCTGCTCGGCCTCGGCCTCGGCCCCGGCTTCGGCCTCGCCCTCGCCGTCGCTCCGCTCCGGCTCGTGCTCGGCTCCGGCTCGGGTGGCTCCGGGTCCTCGTCGCCGAGGAGCTGGTCGAGGAGGTCCTCGTCGAGACCCGGGGCGTCGAAGGGGTTGCGGCGGCGACGGTGCGGCAGCGACAGCAGCGCGGCGGCCCGGACGTCGGCGCGCGTGACGCTGCTGCGGCCCTGCCAGGCGGCATGGGCGACGGCGGCTCGCGCGGTGACGATGTCGGCGCGCATCCCGTCGACGTCGAAGGCGGCACAGATCTCGGCGATCTTCAGCAGCGCACCGTCGCCGAGCTCGACGTGGGGGACCTGCCGCTGGGCCGAGGCGATGCGCGCGGTCAGCGCACGCTCCTGGTCGGCGTAGGCCGTCGCGAAGCCGACCGGGTCGGCGTCGAAGGCCATCCGGCGGCGCACCACCTCGACGCGGGTCGCCGGGTCACGTGGGGCGGCCACCTCGACGGTGAGGCCGAAGCGGTCCAGCAGCTGCGGCCGCAGCTCACCCTCCTCGGGGTTCATCGTCCCGACGAGGACGAAGCGCGCGTCGTGCTCGACCGAGACGCCGTCCCGCTCGACCGTCGAGCGACCCATCGCGGCCGCGTCGAGGAGCAGGTCGACGAGGTGGTCGTGGAGCAGGTTGACCTCGTCGACGTAGAGCACGCCGCGGTGGGCGCGGGCGAGCAGGCCGGGCTCGTACTCCGCCTTCCCCTCGCTCAGGGCGCGCTCGAGGTGCAGCGAGCCCAGCACCCGGTCCTCGGTCGCGCCGACCGGCAGCTCGACCAGGCGCACCGGGCGCGACTCGGTGGGGGCGCCGACCGGGAAGGGGCCGTCCGGCGAGCGCGGGTGCGGCTCCGCAGGATCGGTGGAGAAGCGGTCACCGGCGACCACGTCGATGGGGGGCAGCACCGCTGCGAGGGCGCGCACGATCGTCGACTTGGCGGTGCCCTTCTCGCCGCGGACCAGGACGCCGCCGACCTCGGGCGAGATCGTGGTGAGGACCAGGGCCAGGGCCATCGGGTCGTCGGGCTGCGAGGCGACGACGGCAGAAAAAGGGTAGTGCTGTGGCATGGGAGGCTCCCGCTCGTCCGCCATCGGATAAGTGGCGCGAGGCCGGTCTTCGGACTTCCCCGGAGGGTCACCGCAGCGGGCCTGTGCCGGACTTTCACCGGCTTCCCAGATTCTCCCTCCCGACCGCCGTGGAGGCCGGTCGTCGGGGCACCTCGTGCCTTTCGTCGTCCAGGCTAGCGACCCCGGCGAGGGGGCGTGGCGGGGGTCCACGCGCTAGCGTCCTGCCCCGTGCCCGACCTCTCCGTGCCCGACCTCTCCGGGCCCGACCTTTCTGCTCCCGACCCCGGGGTGACGCGCCGCATCACGGTCGTCGGCATCGGTGCCGACGGCTGGTCGGGGGTCGCGGACGCCACGCGACACGTGGTGGAGAGCGCCGACGTGCTGCTCGGCGGTGCCCGCCACCTCGACCTCGTCCCGCCGGTCCGGGGGCAGGAGCGACGCACCTGGCCCACGCCGCTGCGGGAGGGCCTGCTGCCGCTGCTGGAGGAGCACGCCGACCGCGCGGTCGTCGCCCTCGCCTCGGGGGACCCGCTGGTCTCCGGGATCGGCACCACCCTGGTCGACCTGCTCGGCCGCGACGCGGTCGACCTGCACCCCGCCGTGTCGTCGGTGTCCCTGGCGCGGGCGCGGATGGGTTGGCCCTCCGAGTCGGTCACCGTCGTGAGCCTGGTGGGCCGCGATCCCCATACCCTGCTGAGGTTCCTCTCCCCGGGCCAGCGGCTGCTGGTGCTCTCCTCGGACGCCACGACCCCGGCCGTCGTGGCCGCGCTGCTGCTCGGCGCCGGCTACGGCGCCACCCGGATGACGGCCCTCGGGGACCTCGGCGCGGCCGGCGAGTCACGGGTCGAGGGACTGGCCGGCTCCTGGGCGACGGGTGAGCCCGTCTCGCCCCTGCACGTGCTGGCGCTCGACCTCGACGGCCCGGTGGTCGGCTCGTGGACGGCGGGGCTCCCCGACGATGCCTACGAGCACGACGGTCAGCTGACCAAGCGCGACCTGCGCGCGAGCGCGCTGGCGAGACTTCGGCCGCAGCCCGGCCAGCTGCTGTGGGACGTCGGCGCCGGCGCCGGCTCGGTGGGCATCGAGTGGGCGCTGGCCCACCCGACCTGCCGCACGGTCGCCGTGGAGCAGGACGCCGAGCGGGCAGCGCGCGTGGCCCGCAACGCCGCGCGCCTCGGCGTACCCGGCGTGGAGGTGGTGACGGGCGCGGCCCCTGACTCCCTGGTGGGCCTGGCGGGGCCCGACGCGGTCTTCGTCGGAGGCGGTGCCACGCGCGCGGGTGTCATCGACGCCTGCCGGGTCGCGCTGGCGCCCGGGGGACGCCTGGTCGTGCACGGCGTCACGATCGAGACCGAGGCCCTCCTGGCCCGGCTGCACAGCGAGCTCGGCGGTGAGCTGACCCGCATCTCGGTCGAGCGCGCCGAGCCGGTCGGCACCTTCACCGGGTGGACGCCCGCGCGCGCCGTGACCCAGTGGGCGTGGACCGCATGACCGTGCACTTCGTGGGCGCCGGTCCGGGGGCCGCGGACCTCATCACCGTGCGGGCGGCCCGGATGCTCGCGGCGGCCGACGTGGTGCTCTACCCCGGCACCTACCTCGACGCCGAGGTGCTGGGCCACTGTCGCGCCGGGGCCCGGCTCGTGGACACCCAGGACCTGGACCTCGACCAGATGACGGAGGTCATGGTCGAGGCGCACGCCGACGGCGCCGACGTCGTACGCCTGGCGTCGGGCGACCCGTCGCTCTACTCCGCGCTCTTCGAGCAGACCCGTCGCCTCGACGGGGCGGGCGTGCCGTGGGACGTGACCCCCGGTGTGCCGGCGTACGCCGCGGCAGCGGCCGTCGTCGGGCGCGAGCTGACGGTCCCCCTGCTCACCCAGTCGGTGGTCCTGACACGTGCGCAGGCGCGCTCCACCGCGATGCCCGCGGGCGAGACCCTGGAGGCCTTCGCCGCCACCGGCGCCACGCTCGTGCTCCACCTCGCGACGGCCCGCGCACGGGAGGTGGCTGCCTCGCTGGTCGACGGCTACGGCGCCGACTGCCCCGCCGTCGTGGTCCACCGCGCGAGCCAGCCCGACGAGCGGGTCCTGCGGGGGACGCTCGCCGACATCGCCGACCAGGTGGAGGCCGCCGGCCTGCGCCAGGCGGCGGTCATCCTCGTCGGCCGGGTCCTCGCACCGACCGGCGGCGGCGAGTCCTACCTCTACGACCCCGCGCGGGACCGCCCTAGGCTGACCTGATGGCACTCCTGCACCGCGCGACCCTGACCCCGACCAAGCTCGAGATCCTGCAGGCCTGGGTGCCGCAGCAGGACTGGTGCCCACCGCTGGCGGGCCCGTTGACGATGATCGGCGGCTACCGGTTCGACGACCCGGACGACGAGATCGGCATCGAGACGCTGCTCGCCACCGACGGCACCGGGCTGGTCGTGCAGGTGCCGCTCACCTACCGCGGCGCCCCGGTGGAGGGCGGCGAGGAGGCCCTCGTCGGGACCATGCAGCACTCCGTGCTGGGCGAGAGGTGGATCTACGACGGCACCCAGGACCCCGTGGCCGTCGCCGCCCTGACCGCCGCGATCGAGGAGGGCCAGTCGGGTGCGATCGAGGTGATCGAGGTCGACGGGATGATCCAGGCGCGGGAGCCGAGCGTCGTCGTCGCCGGCTCCGGTGAGGCCCTCGACGGACCGCCGCTCGTGCACCACGTGCTCGAGGCGTCGCAGCTCGCCGAGGGTGCGGTCCTCACCGGCACCTGGGACGGTCAGGACGAGCCGGTGGTGCTGGTCTCCACGTAGCGCGGGGTCCAGACGCGCCCCGTGCGGCTCACCCGCGTCGCCGAGGCACCGACGAGCAGCAGGCACTTCATGTCGATGCTGTCGGCGTCGAGGTCGCCCAGCGTCGTGACCGTCAGAGACTCCTCCGCCCGGCCGACGTCGCGGCCGACGACCACGACGGTGCCGGGTGCCCGGTGCTCGAGCAGCAGCTTGCGGGCGTGCGCCACCTGGTCGACCCGCGAGCGTGACGCGGGGTTGTAGATCGCGAGCACGAGGTCGGCCTCCGCGATCGCACGCAGCCGTTGCTCGATCACCGCCCAGGGCTTGAGCCGGTCGCTGAGGCTGAGGACCGCGAAGTCCGCCCCGATCGGAGCACCGGCCCGCGCGGCGACGGCCTGCACCGCGCTGAGCCCGGGCAGCACGCGCACCCGCACGGCGTCGTACGCCGGGTCCTCGGCGGCCTCGAAGACCGCGGAGGCCATCCCGAAGACACCGGCGTCACCGCCGGAGACGACCGCCACCCGCTCGCCGGCGCGGGCGAGGTCGAGGGCCAGGCGGGCGCGGTCCACCTCGACGGTGTTGCCGCTGGCATGACGCTGGAGTCCCGGGCGCTGCGGCACCCGGTGCACGTAGGGCGCGTAGCCGACGACGTGGTCGACCTGCGCCAGGGCGGTCGCGACCTCGGGGGTGAGCCAGTCGTCCGGGCCGGGACCGAGCCCGACGACGAGGAGCTCCGCGGGCTCCACCGCTGTCGTCGCGACGGTGGCAGCGCTCGTCCCGGGCTGGACCCTGTCGCGGGCCCGCCGGCCGTTGCGCGAGTCGCCGGTGACGACGATCAGCGAGAAGTAGGGGACCGAGTCGGGGTCGACGTCGGCCACCGGCAGCCAGCGCTCGGCAGGCATCGAGGCGCGCTCGACGTACATCGCGTGCTCGAGGCGACCGGCCTGGGCCAGCGCCGAGCGCACGGCGCGGAAGGTGCGGCCCAGCTTCATGATGATGGCGCCGTCGGTGTCGGCGAGCCGGCGGGCGAGCTCGGGCTCGGGCAGCGTGCCGGGCAGCACGGTGAGCACGTCGGTCTGGCGGACCAGGGGCGCGGCGACCGTCGCGGTCGCGGCGGCGAAGGCCGGCACGCCGGGCACGATCTCGGTGGGGAAGCGATCGGCGAGCCGGTCGTGGAGATACATGAACGAGCCGTAGAACAGCGGGTCGCCCTCGGCCAGCACCACCACGGTGCGGCCGGCCTCGAGGTGGGCGCCGAGCCGTCGCGCGCACTCCTCGTAGAAGTCGGCGAGCGCGCCGACGTAGCCGCCGGGATGGTCGGTCGTCCCCGTCGTCACGGGGTAGCGCAGCTCCTCCTCGATCGCCGACGCCGGGATCAGGTCGGCGGCGATCCGGCGGGCGTGGGACTCCTTGCCGACCCCGGCGTGGAAGGCGACGACGTCGGCGTCGCCGATCAGGCGAGCCGCCTTCAGCGTCACGAGCTCGGGGTCGCCGGGGCCGAGCCCCACGCCGTAGAGGTGTCCGGGGGTCGTGGTCATTCGCGCTCCTGGGCCAGGGCGTTGAGGGCGGAGGCGGTCATCGCGGAGCCGCCGCGACGACCGCGCACGGTGAGGAACGGGACGTCGATCCCGTGGTCGGCGGCCAAGGAGATCAGTGCCTCCTTGGACTCGGCGGCGCCGATGAAGCCGACCGGGCAGCCGATGATCGCTGCCGGGCGGGGGGCGCCGTCGAGGAGCATCTCGAGCAGGTGGAACAGCGCCGTGGGGGCGTTGCCGATCGCCACGACCGCACCCTCGAGCCGGTCGCCCCACAGCCCGAGGGCGGCGGCGGAGCGGGTGGTGCCCCACTCCTGGGCCAGGTCGGGGACCTCCGGGTGGCGCAGCAGGCACACGACGTCGTTGTCCCGCGGGAGCCGGGCGCGGGTCACGCCCGAGGCGACCATGTGGGCGTCGGTGAGGATCGGCGCTCCGCCCTGCAGCGCGTCTCGTGCCGCGCGCACGAGCGCGGGGTGGATCACCAGGTCGGGGGCCAGGTCGACCTGCCCGGTGCCGTGCACCATCCGCACCGCGACCTTCTCCGCGTCGAGCGGCAGGTGCCCGAAGGAGCCCTCGGCCCGGATCGTCGCGAAGGAGTCGGCATAGATCGCCGCACCCTGGTCGACGTAGGCGTAGCGGCGTCGCGGCGGTGCCGGCAGGTCCGGCACGACCACGCTGCGCCACGGCGTCACGATCACGGGGCCGGTCCCGGGGAGGACGAGGTCGCGACCGAGGGCCCCGTCGGGCACGACGACGTGCTGAGCCCGGCGTCCGTCGCCCTGGCGGTGCGTGCCCGGGGGCAGAGGTGCGGTGGGGTCGGGCAGGCGGGGGTCGGGCGGGTGCGGGGCGGCGAGGTCGACGGGCAGCTCGGTGACGTGCCAGGGCGCGTCCGGTCCGTGGCCTCGGGCGCTCACGAACGCACGGGCCAGGTCGACGAGCGCCTGTGGCGCGTCGGCCAGGGCGACGACGGGTCCCCAGGCGGAGCCCACGCGCAGCTGGGCCTCGTGGTCGTCGAGCGCCACCAGCCCCAGGTCGGTGCTGCGCTCGAGCACGTCGCCGCGGCCGTCGTCGAGCACGAAGAGGAACCGCGCCGGCAGCCCGGCCAGGAGCGGCTCCGCGCACAGGGCCGCGTCGAGCGCGGCCGCCACCGGGCGGAGGTCGGCGCCCGGCAGCCGTCCGGTCAGCGGGGAGACGACGACGTTGCGGACCAGCTCGTGCGTCGGGCTGGGCAGCAGCCCGGTCGCGCCGAGCCGCGCCAGCAGGTCGGCCGGGAGGACGCCGCCCACGTGGGGGAGGCCGCGCAGCTGCACGTTGGCGCGGGAGGTGAGGTGCACGCGTCCGTCGCCGTGTTCCTCGGCGATGGCCAGCAGGTCCGCGAGGGCCGCGCGCGGCAGGTGGCCGCCGATGAGGCGCAGGCGCACGAGGGCGCCGTCGTCGGCGATCCAGGGGCGCTGGGCTCCGGGACAGCGGTCCGGTCGGGTGCGGCGGGGTGACTCGGTGCGGGCGGCCATGCGCGGTCCTCGTGAGGTCCGAGCCTGTGTCGCGAGGCCCGCGTCGACCCCGCGGCGGTCGCCGCAAGGGCCAGCAGGTCTTCGGACTCGGGATCACGCGGGACGAGACGCCTTCCCGGAGACCGGTCGCCCGGTTGCTCCAGTGGCTCTGCCTCTCGGCAGGTGCCTCGCCCGTCACCCACACCGCTGCGCGTCAGCCCCGGAGTCACACCGGGTTCCCTGCCCCGTGTCTCCACAGGGTTGACTGGCGTCGGCAGGCTACCAAGACCGGAGGGGGAGTCCATGGGCGAGGCCACGCTGATCGTCGGGATGTCCGTGCGCGAGGTCGACGCGCGAGCCGGGCTCGTGGCGCTGGCCGTCGAGTCGGGCGCCGGGGTGGCCTTCCTCCAGCTGGGCGACCCGTCGCTGTCCCGTGAGCTCGACCGGCTCGCCGATGCCGGCGTCTCGAGGGTCGTGCTCGTCGGCGTGAGCCTCGGCACGTTCGCCCCGGCCGCGTCCTGGCTGCGCCGTGTCGCCGCCCACTGGTGGCGCCGGCGCGCGGGTCACCGGCCGGACGTCGACGTCGCGACGCGCTTGCTGGGCTCGCTGGAGACGCCTGCGCTGGCAGCCGTGCTCGAGGATGTCCGCCCCCTCGCCGGCACCGAGCCCGGTCTCACCTCCGATGCCTGGGAGAGCGTCACCGCCCACCGCCACCAGGTCCTGGTCTGTCGCGGCCCCCGCTGCACCGCACTCGGCTCCGACCGCACCGCCGAGGCCCTCGTCCTCGCGCTGATGGACCGCGACCTCGGCGACGACGACGTCCTGGTCACCCACACCGGATGCCAGCTCCCCTGCAACCAGGCGCCCATCGTCACGGTCCAGCCCGATGACGTCTGGTACGGCGCCGTCGACGCCCCCGCCGCCCTCCGCATCGTCGAGGAGCACCTCCTCTCCGGCGTGCCGGTCGAGGAGCACCGGCTGTCGCGCTGACGCTCTGACCTGCCCATCGGTGGTCCTGGTGGCGAGCCCGGCCCTGTTGGTGGTCGAGCCCGAGCCCTGTTCGGTGGTCGAGCCCGGCGAGCGTCAGCGAGTCGGTGTCGAGACCCGGTGACGTGCCTGTGGCCCCGCCCGGGGGCGGGGTGTGGGGCGGTGGCCTCAGGGCTCGCCGGATGCGGGTCGGTCGGGGTGTGGTCGGGGTGGTGCCGTGGTGGTCGCGGTGGAAGTGCAGCCCGTTGGGTGATCGCCAGAGGTAGGTGGTCTGGTCGAGGCGGTCGTAGGTCCAGGTGGTGTGGGTCTTGGCGCGGTGGTGGGTGCGGCACAGGGGTGCGGTGTTGTCGCTGCACGTGTCCCCGCCCTGGTCGTGGGCGGTGATGTGGTCGATGTCGCAGGACCGTGGCTGGTCTGGTGCACCAGGGGAACACGCAGTGGTGATCGATCAGCTCGCGTTGGACACGGAGTCGGTCAGGGATCTCGTAGGCGCCGACGTGGATGTGCTCGGCCAGGTCCTTGACCGGCCGCACGGTCACCTGCACGTGCGGGCTCGCGCACCAGTCGCGGACCCGGTCGACCCAGATCGGCGAACGCGTGTTCTCGACCCGGGCGAGACATCCATCGACGCTGTCTGTCCCGCCGGTGAGGGCGGTGTCGGTGAGGTGGACGTGGAGCACGACCTGGGACCGCGGCGGCGGGGTCTGCTGCTCCTGTCCGTCAGCCGCATCGTCGTAGGGGAGGGTGGTTTGGCCGCGGGCGAGGTCGCCGGCGGCGATGGTGCGGCGTACGTCGTGGGACTCACCGCAGCCGGCGGCTCCGAGGGTGGTGGCGCCGCGGTTGAGGGCGTCGTCGAGGTCGAGGGCGTCGCGCAGGTCGAGGGTGCCGGTGAGGTCGACGGTGCCGTTGATCCCGACTGCCCTGGTGTGGAGGGTGAGGTGGCGTCCGTCGGCGGCGGCGCGGGCGCGTTTCTCGGCCTCCGCGGGGTCGAACCTGGTCTGGGCTTCCTCGACGAGGCGGCGGACCTGCGGGAAGGACACTTTGTGCGCGACGTGGGCGAGGTGTCGGTCGACGTGGGTCGCACCGGCCGCGGGCAGGCACGTGGTGTGCTCGGCGATGAGCTTGGCCCGCCAGAACGGCAGGTCCCCGGTGATCAGGCGCTCCCAGAGGCGTGGGAGGCGGTAGCGGACCTCGAGGACGGCCCCGACGTAGCGTTTGCCGGAGTCGGTGGAGACACCCAACGCGGCGGCGATCTCGAGGACTGCGGACTCCAGCACCCACGGGGCACCGTCACCGGCGAGGGGGATGCCGTGGTCCCCGAACGACGCGGCACCTTCGTCGTCGGTCTGGTGCAGGATGCACCAGTCCACGATGGCTTGGACGCAGCGGCAATCTCAGCCTGGTCGCGGGTCTTCGCGCGCTCGCGGACGGCGCTCAGCACGGTGGTGCTGTCGTCGTTGCCGGGCTGGTTTGCCATGTCTCTATTGGATCAGGGGCCACCGACAGTGGGGCCTCTTTCGGCGGCTCTGGTCTCATCTGGTGAGACATCAACCGAAACTTTCTTCGAACTATTTTCGGTCCGCCTCGACCATCGATCCGCTGGTTGTTGGTCGAGCCCGGGGAGCGTCAGCGAGCCGGTGTCGAGACCACCCTGGGGTGGGGCTGCTTTTCGGCTTGCGCGGTCTCGACGCGGCCTCGCAGAGCTCGGCCGGCTCGACCACCGACAGGGCCGGCTCGCCCATCGATCCTTCGTTCGTCGGTCGAGCCCGGGGAGCGTCAGCGAGCCGGTGTCGAGACCACCCTGAGGTGCGGCTGCTTCTCGGCTTGCGCGGTCTCGACGCGGCCTCGCTGCGCTCGGCCGGCTCGACCACCGACAAGAGCCCGCTCGATCCTTCGTTCGTTGGTCGAGCCGGTGTCGAGACCGCCCTGGGGTGCGGCTGCTTCTCGGCTTGCGCGGTCTCGACGCGGCCTCGCTGCGCTCGGCCGGCTCGACCACCGAACAAGGGCCAGCTCGACCACCAACAGCGCCGGCTGGGCCGCTGACGTTCGTTCGTTGGTCGAGCCCGGGGAGCGTCAGCGAGCCGGTGTCGAGACCGCCCTGGGGTGCGGCTGGTTGTCGGCTTGCGCGGTCTCGACGCGGCCTCGCAGAGCTCGGCCGGCTCGACCACGAACGGGGCCGGCTCGACCACCGACAGGGCCGGCTCGACCACCGACAGGGCCGGCTCGACCACCGACCAGGCAACTCGAGATCACGCCGTCAGCCGGTGACGCCGAACTGCTCGACGCGGACCGCGTCGGCGCGCATGCCGGCCTCGCCCAGGACGCGCTGGGCGAAGGAGGCGAAGCCGGTGGAGCCGCAGACGTAGGCGCGCTCGACGCCGTCGACGAGGTCGACCAGCTCGTCGGGGTAGGGCGGGGCGGCGACGCGGCTGCCGAGGTTCTCCCGGGTCAGCGCGATCAGGTCGGCGCGGCCGACGAGCTCGTCCTCGTAGGGCAGCTCGGGCAGGGTGCGGGCGACGACGACGACGCGCAGCAGGTGCTCGACACCGAGGCGACGGGCGTGACGCATCATCGAGACGACCGGCACGACGCCGGAGCCGCCGGCGAGGCAGAGGGCGGGCACGTCGCCGGCCCAGGTGAACCAACCGCCGATCGGGCCGCGCAGCTCGAAGTCGTCACCGACGCGCGCCTCGTCGTGCATGAAGCCCGAGACCTCCCCGTCGGGCAGCCGCTCGATCATCAGCTCCAGCAACGGGTCGCCCGGGTCGGAGGCGATCGAGTAGGACCGCTGGGCGGTGTAGCCGTCCTCGGCCCGCAACCGCAGCACGCAGTGCTGCCCCGGCAGGTGGTCGAACGGCTCGGCCACCTCGAGCCGCAGCCGCATCAGCCTCTCGGAGTCGCGGGTCACCTCCACCAGCCGACCGGTGGTCCACCCGCTCACGGGTCGCCCTGGTAGCGCTGCTCCAGCCACGGGTCGCCCCGGTCGTGGTAGCCGTTCGTCTCCCAGAAGCCCGGTCGGTCGCGGTCCATCAGCTCCAGCCGCGAGACCCACTTGGCCGACTTCCAGAAGTAGAGGTGCGGCACCAGCAGCCGCACCGGCCCGCCGTGCGGCACCGTCAGCGGCGAGCCGTCGACCTCCCACACGATCCACGCCTTTCCGCCGCGCAGGTCGTCGAGCGGCAGGTTGGTCGTGTAGCCGGTCGACGAGTGCGCCATCACGAACGCCGCCTCGGGTCGCGGCCGCGCCGCGTCCAGCAACGTGTCCACGCTGACCCCCGTGAACGACATGTCGAACTTCGACCAGGTCGTCACGCAGTGGATGTCGCCGTCGTACGTCGAGCCCGGCAACGCCTGCGCCTCCCGCCAGGACCAGGTCCGTTGCTCCTCCACGAGGCCGTCGACGGTGATCGACCACTGCTCGGGCGTCAGCCGTGGCGTCGCCTCGGCGGTGAGCGTGGGCCAGTCCCGGCCGGTGTCGTACTGACCCGGCGGCAACCGATCGCCCCGCGCCGCCCGGTCGCCGCGTCGCTTTCCGGTGAAGCCCCTCGTGACGGGCTGCCTGGTTGCCATGGGCTGATTCTCCCTGGCGTGCCACGCGGTGGCACGCTGGAGGTGATGAGCACCAGCGAGACGCGGCTGCAGCGGCCGGGCACCCCGGGCTTCCGCCGCCTCAACCTGGCGATGGGCCTGGCCGGGCTGGCGGCGTTCGGGATGCTCTACACCACCCAGCCGTTGCTGCCCGAGCTCAGCGCGGCCTTCGGCGTCGGCCCGACCACCTCCAGCCTCACGATCTCGGTCTGCACCGGCATGCTGGCGCTGCTCGTCGTGCCCGCCACCGCGCTCGGCCGACGCTGGGGGCGCCCGCGCACGATGGGCGCCGCGCTCCTGGTCGCCGCCGTCCTCACCCTGCTCAGCGCCCTCGCGCCGACCTTCGCGGTGCTGCTCGTCCTGCGCGCGCTGACGGGGGCAGCGCTCGCCGCCGTGGTCGGCGTCGCGATGGGCCACGTGGGGGTCGAGGTGCACCCGTCCGGTCTCGCCACGGCCATGGGGCTCTACGTCGCCGGCAACTCCCTGGGCGGGGTCGGCGGACGGCTGATCACCTCCGCGGTGGTCGACCTCGGCTCCTGGCGCTGGGCCATGGCGGTGCTCGGCCTGGCCGCGCTCGCCGCCACCGCGGGGTTCTGGCGGCTGCTGCCGGCGCCGACCGCCGCCCCCACGTCGTACGACGCCGCGAGGGGAGCCACCCGCACCCGGGCCTACCGCGACCTGCTGACCGATCCGGCGATGCTCGCGGTCCTGCTGATCCCCTTCGTCCTCATGGGCGGCTTCGTCGCGACCTACAACTACCTGGCCTTCCGGCTCACCTCGGCGCCGTTCTCGTTGCCGGCCGCGGTGGTGGGCCTGGTGTTCGTCACCTACCTCTCGGGGACGCTCTCGTCGGCCCTGACGGGTCGGGCCGCCGATCGGGTCGGTCGCGCGCGCGTGCTGGTCGGCTCGGTGGTCGTGATGGGGGCAGGTCTCCTGCTGACGGTCCCGGACCACCTCGGTCTCCTCGTGGTCGGGCTCCTCGTCCTGACGGCCGGTTTCTTCGGCGCCCACTCGGTCGCGAGCGGCTGGGCGCCGGTGGTCGGCAGCCGGCACCCGAGCCAGGCCAGTGCGCTCTACGTCTGCTCCTACTACGTCGGCTCGAGCATCTTCGGCGCGCTCGTCGGGCTGAGCTGGCGGGCCGGGGCCTGGCCGGCGACGGCGGCTTCCGTCGGGGCGCTGGTGCTCGTCGGCCTGCTCGCCTCGCTGGTCGTCGTCACCCGGGTGCGTCCCACGGCGGGCGAGCGCTCGACCGGGTTGGTGCCCACCGTGCCCTAGGGTGACCGGACACGTCTCGTGGCGCAGGAACCCGGTGAGACCCCGGGGCGGTTCCGCCACTGTGATGCCCGCGAGGGCACAGCCAGACACTGGCCACGGGACCTCCACCTACAGGGGCGAGAACCCCGGGAGAAATCCATGCGCATCGCACTGCTGTCGACGTCCGACACCGACCTCCTCTCCGCCCGGGCCTCCGGCGCCGACTACGTCTGGGCCAACCCGGCGCGTCCCGGCCACCAGTCGATGGCCGAGGTCATCGAGGGCGCCGACCTCGTCCTCGGCCGGATCCTCGGCTCACCGCAGGACCTCTGCTCCGGCTTCGAGCGGATCCGCCGGACCGGCAAGGCGATGGTCGTGCTCGGGGGCGAGCAGACCCCCAGCGCCGAGCTGATGGAGCTGTCGACCGTCCCGGTCGGCACGGCCGCCGAGGCGCACCGCTACCTCGCCGCGGGTGGACCGGCCAACCTCGCCCAGCTCCACGCGTTCCTCTCCGACACCGTGCTGCTCACCGGGGAGGGCTTCGAGCCTCCGGCAGCGCTGCCGGAGTGGGGGCTGCTCGAGCGGCCCGTCGTGGACGAGACCCTGCCCCGCGTGGGGATCCTGATCTATCGAGCCCATCAGGCCAGCGGCAACACCGCCTTCGCCCACGCGCTCGCCGACGCAGTCGACGCGACCGGCCGCGCCGTCGGCGTGCCGCTCTTCGCCGGGTCCCTGCGCGCCGCCCCCGACGAGCTGTACGCCGAGCTCGCCACCCTCGACGCCCTCGTCGTCACCGTCCTCGCCGCCGGTGGCAGCAAGCCGGCCTCCGCGAGCGCGGGGGAGGACGACGAGTCGTGGGACGTCGAGCGGCTCGCCGCCCTCGACATCCCTGTCCTGCAAGGGCTCTGCCTCACCAGCAGTCGCGAGGAGTGGGAGGCCTCCGACGAGGGGGTGACCCCGCTCGACTCGGCGAGCCAGATCGCGATCCCGGAGTTCGACGGACGGATCATCACCGCACCCTTCTCCTTCAAGGAGATCGACCGCGACGGTCTGCCCCGCTACGTCGCCGACCCCGAGCGGTGCTCGCGGGTCGCCGGCATCGCGGTCAACCACGCCCGGCTGCGCCACGTGCCTCCGAGCGAGCGCAAGGTCGCGCTGATGCTCTCGGCCTACCCCACCAAGCACTCCCGCGTCGGCAACGCGGTCGGCCTGGACACCCCGGTCTCCACGATCCGGCTGCTGCGCCGGATGCGCGACGCGGGCTACGACCTGGGCGCGCCCGGCGACGTGCCGGGGCTGGACGAGAGCGACGACACCGTGGCGGGCGACACCCTGATCCACGCCCTGATCGCTGCCGGCGGCCAGGACCAGGAGTGGCTGACCAACGAGCAGCTCACCGACGCCCACGTGCGGATCTCGAAGGACGACTACGAGCGGTGGACCGCCGACCTGCCGGCCTCGCTGCGCGAGCAGGTCGTCGAGGCCTGGGGTGCCGCGCCGGGCACCTTGTTCGTCAACGACGCCGGCGACATCGTGCTCGCGACCATCCGGGCGGGCAACGTCGTGCTGCTGATCCAGCCGCCGCGCGGCTTCGGGGAGAACCCGGTCGCGATCTACCACGACCCGGACCTCGCTCCCAGCCACCACTACCTCGCGGCCTACCGCTGGCTCGCCGCCGACGCCGATCGGGGCGGCTTCGGGGCCCACGCCGTGGTGCACCTGGGCAAGCACGGCTCGATGGAGTGGCTGCCGGGCAAGAACGCCGCACTGTCGGCCTCGTGCGCGACCGACGCGGCCATCGGCGACCTGCCGTTGATCTATCCCTTCCTGGTCAACGACCCGGGCGAGGGTGCCCAGGCCAAGCGGCGCGCGCACGCGACGATCGTGGACCACCTGATCCCGCCGATGGCGCGCGCCGAGTCCTACGGCGACATCGCGCGCCTCGAGCAGCTCCTCGACGAGCACGCCAACATCGCGGCGATGGACCCGGCCAAGCTCCCGGCGATCCGCGGCGAGATCTGGCAGCTCATGCACGCCGCCGAGATGCACCGCGACCTCGGGCTCGACGAGCAGCCGGAGGATGCCGAGTTCGACGACTTCATCCTGCACGTCGACGGGTGGCTCTGCGAGATCAAGGACGCCCAGATCCGCGACGGGCTGCACGTGCTCGGCGAGGCGCCGCAGGGCGACGCCCGGGTCAACCTGGTGCTCGCGATCCTGCGTGCCTCGCAGGTGTGGGGCGGCGAGACGGCTGCCGTGCCCGGGCTCCGGGCGGCGCTGGGCCTCAAGGAGGGGGTCTCGACGGGCTCGACCAACGAGAGGGTGACCCTCGACGAGGTCGAGCAGCGCGCGCACGCGCTGGTGCAGCTGATGGAGGACGCCGGGTGGGACCCGGCGGCAGCGGCCACGGCGCACGACGACCCGGAGGTGCAGCGGGTGCTGGCCTTCGCGGCCACGCAGGTCGTGCCGCGGCTCGCCCGGACGACCGACGAGCTCGACGCGGTGCTCCACGCCCTCGACGGCGGCTTCATCGCGGCCGGCCCCAGCGGCTCGCCCCTGCGCGGGCTGGTCAACGTGCTGCCCACCGGTCGCAACTTCTACACCGTCGACCCACGGGCGGTGCCCTCGCGCCTGGCCTGGCAGACCGGCGTCGCCATGGCCGACTCGCTGGTCCAGCGCTACCTCGACGACACGGGCAGCTATCCCGAGTCCGTCGGGATCAGCGTGTGGGGCACCTCGGCGATGCGCACGTCCGGCGACGACATCGCCGAGGTGCTGGCCCTGCTGGGGGTGCGACCGCAGTGGGACGAGGCCTCACGTCGCGTCGGCGAGCTGACCGTCATCTCGCCCGACGAGCTCGGCCGCCCCCGCATCGACGTCACCGTGCGGATCTCGGGGTTCTTCCGCGACGCCTTCCCGCACGTGCTGACGATGCTCGACGACGCGGTGCGGATGGTCGCCGACCTCGACGAGCCGCCCGAGGTCAACTTCGTGCGCGCCCACGCCCAGGCCGACCTGGCCGAGCACGGCGACGAGCGACGCGCCACGACGCGCATCTTCGGCTCCATGCCCGGCTCCTACGGCGCCGGCATCTTGCAGGTCGTCGAGAACGGGTCGTGGCGCGACGACCAGGACCTGGCCGAGGTCTACACCGCGTGGGGCGGCTTCGCCTACGGCCGCGACCTCGCCGGCGTCGCCGCGGCCGACGACATGCGCACCAACTACCGGCGCATCAAGGTGGCCGCCAAGAACATCGACACCCGCGAGCACGACATCGCCGACTCCGACGACTACTTCCAGTACCACGGCGGCATGATCGCCACGGTCCGTGCGCTCACCGGCTCCGACCCCCAGGCCTACGTCGGTGACTCCACGACGCCCGACGCCGTGCGCACCCGCACCCTGCAGGAGGAGACCAACCGCGTCTTCCGGGCGCGCGTGGTCAACCCGCGCTGGATCGGCGCGATGCAGCGGCACGGCTACAAGGGTGCCTTCGAGCTCGCCGCGACCGTGGACTACCTCTTCGGCTTCGACGCCACCACGGGCGTCGTCCATGACTGGATGTACGACACGCTCGCGAAGGAGTACGTCCTCGACGAGACCAACCAGGCCTTCATGCGTCGGTCCAACCCCTGGGCCATGCGCGGGATCGTGGAGAAGCTGCACGAGGCCGTCGACCGCGGCCTGTGGGCCGACCCCGACGCCGAGGTGCTCGCGGCGATGCAGCAGGTCTACCTCGACCTCGAGGGCGACCTGGAGGACCGGTGAGGAGGGTCCGCATCGTCGGGATCGGGATGGGGCCGGAGCACCTCACGGCCGAGGCGGAGGCCGCGATCCGGGGCGTCGACTACGTCATCGCGGCCCAGAAGTCCGACGACGACCCGCTGCTCGAGGCCCGTCGTGCCCTCTGCCGCGACCTGGGGGTCCCTCTGGTCGCCGTGGCCGACCCGCGCCGCGACCGCGACGCCCCGGCCGACTACCCCGGGGCCGTGCGCGACTGGCACGACGCCCGCGCCGCGGCGTACGAAGCGGTCCTGCTCGAGCGCGACGGTGACGTGGCGTTCCTGGTGTGGGGCGACCCCGCGTTCTACGACTCCACGATCCGGGTCGTGGAGCGGGTGGCCGACCGCGGGCGGGTCGCACTCACCCACGACGTCGTCCCCGGGATCAGCGCCCCGCAGCTGCTGGCGGCCCGGCACCGGCTGGTGCTCCACGAGGTGGGCCGGCCGGTGCTCCTCACGACCGGTCGAAGGCTCCCCGACGACGTCGCGGCCGGGCACGACAACCTCGTGGTGCTCCTGGACGGCCGACTGGCGTGCGCGTCCCTCGCCCCCGACGGGTGGCGGATCTGGTGGGGCGCCAACCTCGGCGCACCGGGGGAGCGCCTGGTGTCCGGGGTCCTGGGCGAGGTGCTCCCGGAGATCCGCGCGGCCCGCGCCGAGGCAGCCACCCGGGCGGGGTGGGTCATGGACGTCTACCTGCTGCGGCGGGTCGAGATCCCCACCGCAGGCTGACCCCAGCGGCTACTCTCGCACCTCCAGGGCCTCATGGGGAGGCACCCCGGCGACGTGTACGAGACGGAGTGCGGAGTGGACTGGTTCACCGCGTGGACCGCCGACCTCGACTGGGTCGCGTTCGCCTCCATCCCCGTCTTCACCGGCATCATCGGCTGGCTGATCAACTGGTCCGGGCTGTGGATGCTCTTCAGCCCCGTGAGGTTCCACGGCATCACGGTGCCGGGCATGCGCGAGCTGGCCACGGTCCTGCCGCGCAAGGTCCAGGAGGTGCCCGGGGTCCTCCAGGGCGGGATCGGCTGGCAGGGCATCGTGCCGGCCCGGGCCGCCAAGATGGGCAGCATCGCCGTCGACAAGGCGATCGCCAAGCTGGGCACGCCCTCGGAGTTCTACCAGCAGCTGGAGCCCGACCAGATCGCCGAGCACATCGTCACCGTCTTCCGGCCCGAGATCCCGCAGCTGGTCGACGAGGTCATGGTGCGCGAGCACCCGAGGTTGTGGCGCGACCTGCCCCGACCGGTCCGGGACGCCGTGGTGGAGCGGGTCCAGGCGCAGCTCCCGTCGGTCGTCAGCCGGGTGACCACCGAGATCGGCATCCACATCGACCAGCTGCTCGACCCCAAGATCATGGTGATCGACCACTTCCAGCAGAACCCCGCCCTCGTGGTGCGGATCTTCCGCGACTTCGGTCAGCGCGAGCTGAACCTGATGGTGTGGTTCGGCTTCATCTTCGGCTTCCTCCTCGGCATCCCGGTCGCCGTCGCGGACAGCATCTTCCACCAGGCCTGGCTCCTGCCGGTGCTCGGCGTCGTGGTCGGGTGGTCGACGAACGCGTTGGGGATGTGGCTGATCTTCGAGCCGACGGAGCCCCGACGGATCCTCGGCATCAAGGTCCACGGGCTCTTCCTCCGGCGGCAGGACCAGGCGGCGGAGGTCTACGCGCAGATCATCGCCGAGGACGTCATCACCCTCGAGCGCATCGGCGACTTCCTGCTCGACGGCCCGCGCGGCGACCGGACGCGTCAGATGCTGGCGATGGCGCTCCGGCCGGCGATCGACCAGGCCGCGGGACCCCTGCGTGGTGCCGTCCGCGTGGCCGTCGGTGCCACCCGCTTCGACACGATCCGTGACTCGGTCGCCCGGGAGGCGGTGGGGCGCACGCTCACGCCGTTCAAGGACCCGGTCTTCAGCGCGCGCCAGTCAGAGAAGATCCGGGTGCTCATCGCGCGACGCACCAAGGAGCTCCCGCCCGCCGACTTCGTCGACATGATGCGCTCGGCCATCAAGGAGGATGAGTGGATGCTCTACGCACACGGCGCGATCATGGGCCTGGCCGGCGGGTTCCTGCACCTGTGGATCTTCGGGGTCGGCGGATGAGCGAGCTGCCGGGGCTGGCCCGGGTGGCAGCGCACGCCGCGCTGCACACGACCGAGTGGGGTGTGAGGACCTCCGCCAAGGCCTGGCGGCGGGTGGGCCGGGCGGCGACGCAGCCCGACGAGGCGGCGGCCCTGGCCAGGGACGCGACCCGGGCGATGACGGTCGTCAGCGACCTGGCCCGGTCGGTCTCCTCCGGCACCCCGGTGGGCGAGGCGCTGATGGCGGCCGGCCAGCAGCTCGGCGAGCAGCTGCCGACCGACTCCCGCCGTGCCTCCTCGGGCCCCGCGCCCGTCAACCTGCGTGACCTCGGCCAACAGCTGCTCGACCGCTCCCGCGACGTGTGGAACACCGACGAGGGGCACCCCGCCTATGAGCGCATCCTCGGTGAGCTGGCACCCGACGAGGCCCGCATCCTGCTGCTCCTCCTGACCAGCGGCCCGCAGCCCAGCGTCGACGTGCGCACCGGCGGCCCGATCGGCATGGTCAGCAGCCAGCTCATCGCCCCCGGGCTGAGCATGATCGGAGCCCGGTCCGGGGCCCGCTACGTCGACCAGGTCCCCGCCTACCTCAACAACCTGTTCCGCCTCGGCCTGGTGTGGTTCTCCCGCGAGGCGTTGCGCGACCCCATGCCCTACCAGGTGGTGGAGGCGCAGCCCGACGTCCTCGCGGCGATGCACTCGGTCAAGTTCGCCAGGGTCGTGCGGCGCAGCATCCACCTCACGCCCTTCGGTGAGGACTTCTGTACGACGTGCCTGGTCGCCGACGACACGGTCGCGG
Organism: uncultured Actinomycetota bacterium; assembly: GCA_963827195.1. GTDB lineage: Bacteria > Actinomycetota > Actinomycetes > Propionibacteriales > Nocardioidaceae > Nocardioides. Next base: position 108,343 of record CAWGZT010000005.1, on the reverse strand, counting down.
TCACCGACTTCCCCGAGCACGCGGCGCCTCCCGAGTCCGTCGACCCTCGCGACGGCCAGGCCTGACCGCGCCCGGACCTCAGCAGGCGGGCAGCCGGATCGTGAAGACTGCGCCGTCGTCGGCGCCGGGGGCGTGGGTGATCGTGCCGTGCTGGGCCCGGGCGAGCGTCTTGACGACGTAGAGGCCGAGCCCGGTGCCGCTGACCGTGGTGTCGTGCGCGCGGGCGAACTCCTGGAACAGGCGCGGCACGAACTCCTCGGGCACGCCCTCCCCGTGGTCGACCACGTCGATGCACACCAGCTCGCCCTCGGGTCGCACGTGGATCGAGAAGGGCGCCGCGCCGTACTTGTGGGCGTTGCTGAGCAGGTTGGTCAGCATCTGCTCGAAGCGCAGCGGGTCGGCCCGCACCGAGCGGGTGTCGTCGACGCGGACCTCGACGTCGTAGCGGTCCGCGACGGCGCCCTCGACGACCGTGCGGGGATCGACGACCTGCAGGTCGATGCGCAGCGTGCCGCGCTGGATCTGCGCAGCGGTGAGCAGGTCGGCGGTGATGGAGTCGAGGATGCGCGCCTGACGGGTCACCGACCCCATCAGCCGGTCGCGCTGGACGTCGTCGATCTCGGCGGAGCCCCAGCCCATCGTCTCGGCGATCCCGCAGATGACCGCGACGGGGCCGCGGATCTCGTGGGCGGTCGTGGCGATCGCCCGTCGGAGGAGCCCGACGTCCTCGACCCCGGAGTCGAGGTAGACCAGCACCGACCATCCCGTGCGGCGCAGGGTCGCTCGCACGCGACCGCTGTCGACGGCGACGTCGAAGGACGCGTCGGAGTCGAGGCGGTGGAAGGAGACGAGCTGGGCGAGCTCGGCCGCGGCCATGCTCAGTGGCATCCCGATCGTGGCGTCCCCGAGCAGGCGCAGGGCCATGGTGTTGGCGTGCATGATCCGGAAGAGCGGCTCGTCGGCCAGCTCCAGGACGCCGTAGGGCGCGAGAGCCATCGCCTCGCGGGCCGAGACGTGGGCGGGCGACTCGACGGACGTGGAGGTCGGGGCGGGCCTCTCTGCCAGGGTCTCGACCTGGATCGCGTGGTTGCTGCTGGGGACGACCGAGAGCGAGCGGGCGGGGCGGTGCGTCGTGGTGGAGGAGATGTCGCGCACGTAGTCGAGGATCGTCGTGAGGGGTGCGCCCTTCTGCACGTAGCCGTCGGCGCCGGCGGCGACGGCCCGGGCGGCCATCTGCTGGGCGCCGAAGCCGGAGAGGACCACGATCTTGGCCATCGGGATCAGGCGGCGGATCGTGGGCAGCGCCTCGATGCCGTCCATCACCGGCATCGCCAGGTCGAGCAGCACGACGTCGGGTCGCATCTCCCGCACGACCTCGATGCCCTCGCGGCCGTCGCCGGCCTCGGCGACGACGTCGAAGCCGCCGCGGGTGAGGGCGAGGCGCAGCAGCTCCCGCAGGTCGGGGGTGTCGTCGATGATCACGACCCGACGGGGCCTGGCAGCGGCGAGTGCGTTCATGGGGCGGGCCTTTCGTGCGGCAGGTCGGCCGGGGCGCTGCGGAGCAGCTGGATCGCGAAGTGCTCGCTGCCCAGGAGGTTGGTGATGATGCGGCTGGCGCTGTCGATGGAGGTCGTCAGGGCCGCGTTGGCCTTGGCGGGGTCGTCCAGGTCCAGCGCCATCTTGGCCACGACGAGTCCCTGCAGGACGCTGTCGTTGAGCTCGAGGGCCTGCTGCTCGCGTGCACGCAGGTCCTCGAAGAGCTGGGCGCCCTGCATGAGCGAGGCGTAGTTGCGCCGCAGGCTCCAGTAGTAGAGCGCGACGATCATGCCCACGACGTCCCAGAGGGCCAGCGGCCACGTCCAGGCGGCGCGCATCGCCAGCCCGGCCTGGTCGGCGAGACCCAGCGAGGGCAGCAGCATGTGGATCGGGTGACTGCCGTGGTGGACCGCGCAGGTGAAGAAGATGGCCGCGGTCGCGGCGCCGAGCGGGTTGGTGCGCAGCTGGTTGCTGCGCGCCAGGGGGATGACGATGGCCAGCGCGATCGACAGGTAGGCGACGGCGATGACGGTGCTGCACACGAGGCCGATCTGCCAGCTCATGGGGTGCCCTCCGTGGGACGACGAGGATCGCTCAGCAGCCGCACGCAGGACCCGATCACGAGCAGCTCCCACCCGACGCACGCCAGGTCCCAGACCCCGACGCCCTCGGGCTCGGCCAGCAGCCCGCCGGGGAGGCCCCACGTGCGGGTGGTCAGCCACACGACCACGAGCGCGGTGTTGGCGACCGCGCCCGCGACGAGCAGCCGGGGGGTGCACCAGGTGGCGGCGAGCGCGGCCCAGGTCAGCTGGGCCAGGGCGGCCAGGCTGAAGAACAGCCCGAAGGGGAGGCTGTCGGCCAGGTGGCCCGGACCGGCGCCCGCGTGGATCGCGGCAGCGGCCCCGCTGGCCACGACGGCCAGACCGGTGCCCCGCGCTCGCGGTCGGGGTCCGGCCGCCGGGAGGGCAGGTCGCCCCGCCGTTCCGGGCAGGTGCAGGGTGCCGGTGACGGCCCGGTGCCGCAGCTCGAGGACCCGCAGGTCGTGCGCGTCGAGGGTGCCCGCGGGACCCGTGCCGAGACGGCTGAGGGCGTGCGGCAGCAGCACCACGGCCAGCGTCAGCAGGCCTCCCACCACCAGTGCGTAGTGCACCGTGTGGGCGAGCATGCCGGCGCCGGTGGACATCACTGTCACCGTCGGTCCCTCCCCACGCCGCCCTCCCAGACAGCGTGCTCCCGCCGTCACCGTAGGGCCGCGGCGGTGTCGTGGTCGGGTTATCGACGAAGTCGGGTCACGGGTCTGGACCGGGGGGTGACCTGGAGGGGCGCCGGGTTCGATAGGCTCAAAGTTGAGTGGAACAGACTCAACTCTTGAGACGTTGTGTCCAGCAGGAACCCCCACGCCAGAGGAGAAGCCATGAGCCAGTTCGGCGCCGACAAGTTCACCACCCGCAGCCGCGAGGCCATCGAGGCGGCGCAGCTGCTGGCCACGAGCGCCGGCCACAGCACCACCGAGCCGCTCCACGTGCTGGCCGCGCTGCTGCGCCAGGACGACGGCATCGCCCGCTCCCTGGTGACCAAGGCCGGCACCGACGCCGAGGCGTTGGCGGCCCGGGCGCAGGCGGCCCTCGGCGCCCTGCCCCGCGCCAGCGGCGCCACCGTGCAGCAGCCGGCCGCCTCCGCCGCCCTCACCCGGGTGCTCGCGGCCGCGCTCGACCTCGCCCGCGGGATGAAGGACGACTACGTCGCCACCGAGCACCTGCTCATCGCGATCGCCGGCACGGAGAGCCCGGCCCGGACGCTGCTGACCGACGCGGGCCTGAGCGAGGCCGGGCTGCGCGAGGGCCTCACCGCGGTGCGTGGCAACCGCAGGGTGACCAGCCAGGACGCCGAGTCGACGTACGAGGCGCTGGAGAAGTACTCCGTGGACCTCACCGCCGCTGCCGAGGAGGGTCGGCTGGACCCGGTGATCGGCCGCGACTCCGAGATCCGGCGGGTGGTCCAGGTGCTGTCGCGGCGCACCAAGAACAACCCGGTCCTGATCGGCGAGCCCGGCGTGGGCAAGACCGCCGTCGTCGAGGGTCTCGCGCAGCGCGTGGTGGCCGGGGACGTGCCCGACTCCCTCAAGGGACGGCGCGTGCTCAGCCTCGACCTGGCCGCCATGGTCGCCGGGGCGAAGTACCGCGGCGAGTTCGAGGAGCGGCTCAAGGCCGTGCTCGAGGAGATCAAGGACGCCGGCGGCCAGGTCATCACCTTCATCGACGAGCTGCACACCGTCGTGGGCGCCGGCGCGGGCGGCGACTCGGCGATGGATGCGGGCAACATGCTCAAGCCGATGCTGGCGCGCGGCGAGCTGCACATGATCGGCGCCACGACGCTCGACGAGTACCGCGAGCGGATCGAGAAGGACCCGGCGCTGGAGCGTCGCTTCCAGCAGATCTTCGTCGGGGAGCCGTCGGTGCAGGACACCGTGCAGATCCTGCGCGGCATCCAGGAGAAGTACGAGGCCCACCACGGCGTGCGGATCACCGACGCCGCGCTGGTCGCGGCCGCCACCCTGTCCGACCGCTACATCACCGGCCGCCAGCTGCCCGACAAGGCGATCGACCTGATCGACGAGGCCGCCTCCCGCCTGCGGATGGAGATCGAGTCGTCGCCGGAGGAGATCGACCAGCTGCGCCGTCACGTGGAGCGGCTCAAGATGGAGGAGTTCGCGCTCGAGAAGGAGGGCGACGCCGCCTCCCTCGAGCGGCTCGAGCACCTGCGGGCCGACCTCGCCGACCAGGAGGAGGGGCTGCGCGGGCTCGAGGCGCGCTGGGAGCAGGAGAAGTCCTCCCTCGAGGACGAGGGCGAGCTGCGTCGTCGTCTCGACAACGTGCGCGTGCACGCCGAGAAGCTCCAGCGCGAGGGCGGCGAGGACAACCTGCGCCAGGCCTCCGAGATCCTCTACGAGCAGATCCCCCAGCTCGAGAGGTCCCTCGCGCGCTCGGTCGACGCCGGCACCTCCACCCTCGAGCCGATGGTGGGCGAGCAGGTGGGCGCCGAGCAGATCGCCGACGTGGTCGAGGCGTGGACGGGCATCCCGACCGGGCGGATGCTCGAGGGGGAGACCGCCAAGCTGCTGCGGATGGAGGAGGTCATCGGCGAGCGGCTGATCGGCCAGGAGACCGCGGTGCGCGCCGTGAGCGACGCCGTACGACGCTCGCGGGCCGGCATCGCCGACCCCCACCGGCCGACCGGGTCCTTCCTCTTCCTCGGGCCGACGGGCACCGGCAAGACCGAGCTGGCCAAGTCGTTGGCCGACTTCCTCTTCGACGACGAGCGCGCGATCGTGCGCATCGACATGAGCGAGTACGGCGAGAAGCACTCCGTCGCGCGGCTGGTCGGTGCCCCTCCGGGCTACGTCGGCTACGACGAGGGCGGCCAGCTCACCGAGGCCGTGCGTCGGCGTCCCTACTCCGTCGTGCTGCTCGACGAGGTCGAGAAGGCCCACCCCGAGGTCTTCGACGTGCTGCTCCAGGTGCTCGACGACGGCCGCCTGACCGACGGCCAGGGACGCACCGTCGACTTCCGCAACACGCTGCTGATCCTCACCAGCAACCTGGGCTCGCACTTCCTGGTCGACCCGACGATGGACGCCGAGGCCAAGCACGAGTCGGTCCTGGCGTTGGTGCGGCAGAGCTTCAAGCCGGAGTTCCTCAACCGGCTCGACGAGATCGTGCAGTTCGAGGCGCTCTCGCCCGAGGCCCTGACCCACATCGTCGACCTGCAGCTGGCGCTGCTCGAGCAACGTCTCGTCGTACGCCGGATCAGCATCGAGGTCAGCGACGACGCCCGGGCCTGGCTGGCCCAGACCGGCTACGACCCGGCCTACGGCGCCCGTCCGCTGCGCCGCCTGATCCAGAGCGCCATCGGGGACCCTCTCGCCCGGCTGATCATCGGGGGCGAGGTGGTCGACGGCGGCACCGTGCGGGTGGAGGCGACGCCCGACGAGGGGGGCGGGTTGAGTCTCGCCGTGGCCCCGTCGTCAGCACCGTGACCGGGCCTTTGGTGGAATGGTGCCCATGAGCGACACCCCCCTCGAGCGACCACGCCAGGTCACCTTCGCCGCAGCCCTGATCATGGGCGGCTCGGCGTTGATCGTGGCCACGGTCTTCGAGCGCATCGCGGGGCTCGGCTCGCTCGAGACCCAGCAGGCGATCGACACCTTCCTCGCCGAGCCGCCGGGCGACGGACTCGGCATCTCCGCGCAGGGAGCGGAGTCGATCCTGCGGGTGATGTCGATGGTCGCCGGGGGCTGCGCGACCGCCGCGGCGATCCTCGGCTTCTACGTGCTCCAGCGCAACAAGGGCGCGCGGATCGGGCTCGCCGTGCTCGCCCTGCCGCTCTTCGTCAGCGGGATGGCGGTCGGCGGGTTCCTCGCCTCGCTGGTCGTCGCGTCGTCGGTGATGCTGTGGTTCCAGCCGGCCAAGGACTGGTTCGACGGCGTCGTACGCCGTCCGGCCGACGCCGAGCGCGAGAAGGCCGCCGGCACCGCTGCGGGTCGGCACGTGGCACCGCCGCCGCCGACCGGTCCCCGCGCGGTCCAGGGTTTCGGCTCCGCCCCCGCCGGCGAAGCGGCGGCCGGCTCGACCTCCACGCTGCAGGCATCGACCGAGGACGGCACCGTCGTGCCGCGCGCTGCGGCGCCGCGTCCCGGTGCGCTGCTGTGGGCGTGCCTGGTCACGTGGTCCATCTGCGGGCTGGGCATGATCTTCATGGCCCTCAGCGTGCTCACCCTGGTCGCCGCCCCCGACCTCGTCTTCGACGAGATCGACCGGCAGAGCCCCGAGCTGGCCGCCGACGGTCTCTCCCGCTCCACCATCATCACCGGCACCTACGTCACGGCGGCCGTCGTGCTCCTGTGGGGGGCAGCGGCCGTCACCTTCGCGGCGCTCGCGTTCCGGCGGGTGGCCTGGGCCCGCACGGCGCTGCTGATCTGCGCCGGGGTCGCCGGGGTGGTCTGCCTGGTCGGCTCGCTCTTCAGCATCGCGCTCGCCCTGCCGTTCGTGGCCTGCACCGCGACCTTCGCGCTGCTGCTGCGTCCCGAGGTCCGGGCCTGGTTCGCCCAGGTGTGATGCCTGGCCACGAGCACCTCGACGGTGTCGATCGGGTCCCGTGAGGGCTCGTGTGGTTGGGTTTTGTCCATGAGCGACCCGAGCTTCCCCTCCGCCGACAACCCCTACGGCACCCCGCCGGCGAGCCCGAACCCCTACGGTCAGCCCGGCGCCGAGCCCACCCAGGGCCAGGCCCCCGCGCCCTACGGCCAGGCCCCCGCGCCCTACGGCCAGGCCCCCGCGCCCTACGGCCAGGTGCCGGCCTACGGCGCCCCGGCAGGGGACCCCGACAAGCGACCCGGCACGGTCACGGCCGCCGCGGTCGTGACGATCATCTTGTCGTCGATCGCGATGCTGTTCTTCCTGGTGGTGACGATCGGGATCTTCGTCGCGCGCGACTCGGTCGAGCGGGAGATCAACGACGAGCTGGCCAACCAGCAGGGGATGGGCGACATCTCGGCCGGGGACCTCACCGCCGTGATCCTGGTCGTGATGTTGGTCTTCCTGTTCTGGTGCCTGAGCGCGATCGTGCTCGCCGTCCTCACGCTCAAGCGACGCAACTGGGCGCGCGTGGTGCTCGTGGTCTCCTCCGCCGTCACCGGCGTCTTCAGCCTGATCGGCATCACCTCGGGCATCTCCGCCCTCACGCTGATCGCCTCGGTCGCAGTCATCGTGCTGCTCTTCACCGGCGGCGCCAACGCGTGGTTCTCCCGGCGTCAGGCCGAGCCGGCTCCCACGGGCACGTCGCAGCCCTGGGGCTGAGCGGCCAGCAGCCGCCTACGCCCGCAGCTCAGCCGCGGCGAGCCGGCGTACGCCGTCGAGAATGGTGGCGCGCTCCTTGCAGAAGGCCCAGCGCACGAGGTGACGACCGGCCTCCTGGTCGTCGTGGAACACCTGGGCGGGGATCGCGACGACGCCGGCGCGTGCGGGCAGCGCCTGGCAGAAGGCCAGCCCGTCGGGCCAGCCGAGGTGGCTGATGTCGGTGGTGGCGAAGTAGGTGCCCTCGGGCGGGCGGACGGGCAGTCCGGCCTCGGCCAGCCCCTCGCAGAGCAGGTCGCGGCGGACCTGGAGGTCGGCCGCGAGCGCGCGCGGGAAGTCGGGCTCCTCGTCGAGGGCCTGGGCGACGGCCGGTTGCAGGGGTGAGCCGGACGTGAAGGTCAGCCACTGCTTGGCGGCGAGCACGGCGCCGACCAGCTCGGCCGGACCGGTCGCCCAGCCGACCTTCCACCCGGTGAACGAGTAGGACTTGCCGACGCTCGACAGGGTCAGCGTGCGCCCGGCCATGCCCGGCAGGGTCGCGATCGGCACGTGCTCGTGGTCGTCGAAGACGAGGTGCTCGTAGACCTCGTCGGTGATCACGACCAGGTCGTGCTCGATCGCGAGCGCGGCGACGGCCCCGAGCTCGGCCCGGGTGAGGACGGTGCCGGTCGGGTTGTGCGGCGAGTTGAGCAGCACGAAGCGGGTCCGGGCCGTCACCGCTTCCCGCAGCGCCGCCACGTCGAGCCGGAAGTCGGGGGCGCGCAGGGTGACGGGTCGGCGGATGCCGCCGGCCATCTGGATCATCGCGACGTAGGAGTCGTAGTAGGGCTCCAGCACGATCACCTCGTCGCCGGGATCGACCAGGCCCAGCAGCGCGGCCGCGACCGCCTCGGTGGCGCCGGTGGTGACGACGACCTCCGAGTCGGGATCCAGCGAGATGCCGTAGTGCCGCTGCTGGTGGCGCGCCACCGCCTCGCGCAGGGCCGGTACGCCGATCCCGGGGGCGTACTGGTTGGCCCCGGTCCGCAGCGCCTCGACGGCGCGGGCGATGGTCGTGGGCGGCCCGTCCACGTCCGGGAAGCCCTGACCCAGGTTGAGCGCCCCGGTGCTGGCCGCGAGGGCCGACATGGAGCTGAAGATCGTCGGCGGGATGCCGTCGAGCCGGTGCGCGAGTCTCGCCATGCGTTTCACCCTACGGGGGCGCGGACCCGGGGCCGCTAGCCTCGGACCGTGAACACCGAGACCCACACCGGCACCCACACCGGCACCTCCCCGGACCCCACGCTCGCTGCCGACGTCGACGCCTGCTGCCGTCTGTCGGGCGAGTTCACCCTCCGCTCGGGCCAGGTGTCCACGGAGTACTTCGACAAGTACCTCTTCGAGGCCCAGCCCGCGCTGCTGGCCCGCGTCGCCGCGCGGATGGTGCCGCTGCTGCCCGGGGGGACCGAGCTGCTCGGCGGGCTGGAGCTGGGAGGCGTCCCGATCGCGACCATGGTCAGCAGCCTGACCGGGACGCCGGCGCTCTTCGTGCGCAAGCACGCCAAGGACTACGGCACCTGCAAGCTGGCCGAGGGGCCCGAGGTGTCCGGGCGCCGGGTGACGATCATCGAGGACGTCATCACCACCGGGGGCGCCGTGCGCGACGCGACGCGGGCGCTGCGCGAGGCCGGTGCGGTCGTCGAGGTCGTCGTGTGCGCGATCGACCGCAGCCCGGCGGGGGAGAACCCCCTGGCCGACGTCGGCCTCGAGGTGCGCGCCGTGCTCACGAAGGCCGATCTCGACTCAGCCCGCGGCTGAGGTCGCGAGCCCTCTCAGGCCTGCTCGGCCTCGTCGGCGTTGCTGAGCTCGCGGCGGTGCTTGATGCCCTCGTAGGCGAGCGGGGCGACGGTGAAGATCACGATCGCGATCATCGCGTAGTCGATGTTCTCGCCGATCGAGGGGAAGGTGCGCCCGAGGAAGTAGCCCAGCATCGTGATGCTGAAGACCCACAGCACGGCGCCGACGGCGCTCCACTGGAAGAAGCGGCGGCGGTCCATCTGCGTGACACCGGCCACGACGGTGATGTAGGTGCGCACGAACGGCACGAAGCGGCCCAGGACCAGGGCCTTGTTGCCGTGCTTGTCGAAGAAGGCGGCCGTGCTGTCGAAGTACTTCTTCTTCAGGATCCGTCCGTCACGCTGGTAGAGCGGTGGACCGATCTTGCGACCGATCTCGTAGCCGACGACGTTGCCGAGGAAGGCCGCCACCGACATCAGGACCAGCGCGATCAGCAGCTCGACGAGGGGGGTGCCGATGCCGAAGATCTCGATCTGCTGGCCGGCGATGAAGAGCCCCAGCGCGAAGAGCAGGGTGTCGCCGGGCAGGAACGGGAAGAACAGGCCGCACTCGACGAAGATGATCGCCAGGCTGATCCAGATCAGGCTGCCCCCGAAGCTCTCCAGCAGCCACTCGGGCTCCATCCACTTGATCCCGAGCAGCAGGGGGTGCAGATCGGGCAGGACAGCGAGGAGACTCACGGGAGAACGGTACCTGCCGTAGGGTCTCGGCCGTGCTTCCGCTCACCCCTGAGATCCCCCCGAATCCGGACCAGGGGGAGATGGGCGAGGAGCCTCGCGCGCCCTACGACCCGATGCCGCACGGGCCGGTCGAGGTCGGGGTCGGGCCCTGGGAGGGTCCGTGGCCCGAGGGCGAGCAGTACGACGAGCAGCTGCTGGCCGGGGGAGACCGGCGCAACGTGGTCGACCGCTACCGCTACTGGAGCATGGCCGCGATCGTCGCGGACCTCGACCTGCGCCGCCACGACTTCCACGTGGCCATCGAGAACTGGCAGCACGACTTCAACATCGGCACGATCGTGCGCTCCGCCAACGCCTTCCTCGCCGCCGAGGTCCACATCGTCGGCAACCGACGGTGGAACAAGCGCGGTGCCATGGTCACCGACCGCTACCAGCACGTGCGGCACCACGCGAGCGCCGAGGAGCTCGCCGCCTACCTGCACGAGCGCGACGTCCGCCTGCTCGGGATCGACAACCTCCCCGGCAGCGCCCACCTCGAGACGATGGACGTGCCACGCCGGGTGTGCTTCCTCTTCGGCCAGGAGGGCCCCGGCCTGTCCGCGACCGCGCGCGAGGTGTGCGACGGGACCTTCTCGATCGCCCAGTTCGGCTCGACGCGCTCCATCAACGCCTCGGCCGCCGCCGCGATCGCGATGCACGCCTGGGTGCGCACGCACGCCGACCTGACGGCCGAGGAGAGCTGGCGGGGCTAGCGCTGCGCGAGGACCTGCTGGAGCCGGTCGATCCCCCGGCTGGCGTGGCTCTTGACCGTGCCCTCGGCGATGCGGAGCTCGGTCGCGGTCTCCGCGACCGACAACCCCAGCCAGTGCCGCAGGACCACGACCTTGCGCTGCATCTCGGGCAGGTCCTGCAACGCGTCGAAGAGCGCCGAGCGCTCCTCCGGCGCCAGCTCCTCCCGGGCGGGCTGGTCGTGGCCGTCGAGGCCGGGACGCTCCCGGCGCCACGGCCGACGGGACTCGTCGATGTTGGCGCGCACGATGATCTGGCGGGTGTAGGCCTCGGCGCTGCCCTGGCGGTGGATGCGCGGCCAGGCGACGTAGAGCTTGACCAGGGCCGTCTGGAGCAGGTCGTCGGCGCGGTGCCAGTCGCCGCAGCACGCGTAGGCGATCCGGCGCAGGTGTCGCTGGCGCGCCGCGACGAACTGCGCGAACTCCTCGTCGCGCGAGGAGCGCGTCGGCGTGGGGTTCACCGCAGGCCCTCTCCGCCGGCGTACTGCCCGCGGGCGGCGGAGAGCAGCTGCTCGAAGGTCGAGTCGAAGAGGTCCGGCGGGGTCGTGATCACGTCGAGCTCGCCGGCCACCACGCGCCACACGACGAAGTACTTCTGCCCGTCCTCCCCGGCCACCACGAAGGCAGCGCCGGTCGGCATGTCGGGTGCGGCGAAGGAGGGGCCCAGCCGGGGGTCGTCGGTGCGCTGGACGACCTCGCTGCCGGGGCTCGCGACGACCTCGCCCGCATCGCTCAGGACGAGCGTGTCCGGCCAGCCGCTCTCGCCGCCGGTGGTCATCGACGTCTGGTCGGCGACGTAGTCGGCGAAGCTCGCCCAGCCGTTGCTGGGCTCGGAGATGCTGATGCCGGAGCCCCCGCCGTCGGCCTCGATGATGATCCAGGACCGCTGGCCCTCGTAGGTGACGTCGAGTGCCGCGGACCGCTTCGGCGCGCTGTAGCCGTAGGGGTTCTGGATGCGCTCGTGGACGACCACGCCCGGCTGCACCTCGAGCACCCCGTCGCGGTAGCGCACCAGGGTCTCGTCGTCCCACGGGACGTCGGCCGGCGCGCTCCCGGTCGGTGCTGGGGTCGGTGCTGGGGTCGGTGCGGGGGTCGGTGCGGGCGTGGGATCGGTCGCGACCTGACCCGTCGAGCTGCTCGAGGGCCCCGGACCGGTCACGGCGAAGCCGACGGTGAGCGCGGCGGCAGCGACCAGGCCGGCGCCGGCGAGCCGGCGGCGCCGCAGCGCTCGGCGCCCGGCGGTGACGTGCGCGGAGACCGGCGGCTGGCCCGGTCCGTCGCCGAACGAGCGCTCGAGCTCGTCGCGCAGCTGGGTCGATGTCATGGTCTTCGCCTTCGCTCCGGGGGACCAGGTGCGTCCGGCCCCTTCACGAGCACAGACGGAGCGAGGAGCCCGGCGGTTGTCACGCTCCCCGGGCAAGCCGCAGGTCGCGGAGCAGCCGCCGGTGGGTGAGCTCGAGGACAGCCTCGCGGGCCGGCAGGTCGGCGAGCAGGTAGGCCGCGCCGAGCACCCCGCTCGGGTCGAGCCGCACGGTCTGACGCACCAGGCACCCCTCGACGTCGGGCACCACCTCGGTGCTCAGCGTGACGGTGCCGGGCGCGCGCACCTCGGCGACCAGCACCAGCCGCCGTCGCTCGGCGTCGGACTCCTCGACGCGCCAGAAGCCGGCGCGGTCGCCGGCGGCCAGCAGCTCGGCACCAGGTGGTGGCCACGCCCGGCCGCTGCCGCCGAGGAGCCGGTCGAGCCCCCCGCGCACGACGAACGGCGCGGCGTCGACGTACCACTGCGGGCCGGCGCGTCCCGACGCCACGACTGCCCATGCCTGGGGTGCAGGCACGGGCAGTCGGGACTGGCGCGAGGTGGTCCTCAGGGTGCTCCGGCGACGCATGCCCCGAGGCTACGTCGCGAGGTGGTGCGTGTCAGGCCCGGCGGCGGCAGACGCCGAGGTCGACCCGCTTGACCTGCCCGCGGTCGATGAACACCTGGGTGGACTGCAGGACCTTGCCACCCCGCTCGCAGGTGAGCCGGTAGCTCTCGCGCTTGCCGCGGGTGGTCTTGACCTGGGCGTCGAAGAACGACTCGGTGAGCGTGTAGGACGGAGCGACCGAGGCGTAGTTGGTGACCCGCAGGACGTAGGTGCCGGCGTCCGGGGACGGCAGCTCGACCTTCTCCTTCTCGCCCGGCAGCCCGCCGGACGTCGCGACCTCGGTGAGCGTGCTCCCGGTCTTGCGGAAGACCGTGAGGTCGAGGTCGTCCGGGGTCGGCCAGTCGAGCTCGGTGCGCCACACGTCCACGCCCGTCGGGACGGTGAAGACCGTGTCGGTGGAGCTGTTGGGCGCCGGGGTGCTCTCCTCGATCACCTTCACCGAGGAGGCGGTGGCAGCGACCTGCTGGAAGGTGCGCGGCTGCACGACCGGTCGGGTCGAGGGGTTCACGATCATCGAGAAGGTGCCGTTGCGACCCACCCGGACCGGGGTGTTGAGGCGGTCGCGGAAGGACGACTCCCAGGTCGGGGTCCGGAAGGTCTTGGTGAGCCGGATGACGGCGCCCTTCGGCGCCTTGCCCTTGATGACGCCGCTGAAGCGGGTGTCGACCGCGTGCTCCAGCGCCACCAGGTAGGCCTCGCGGTTGCCCTTGCCGGCGTGCTTGCCGGCGCCGACGTACTCGTCGACGACCTCGGGGAACGGCGGGTGGAACTCGTTGGCCCCGATCTCGAAGGTGTAGCCGAAGCCGCCGGTCGCGTTGTAGGACCAGTCCTCGGTGGTGCCCGTCGTGTCGTAGAGCTGCCAGCCGTGGATGTTGGCGTAGCCGTTGGCGGCCGTCATCTTGGCGCCGAGCCGCTTGAGCGCCTCCTCGTCGGGTGCGTCGCCGACCGGGAGGCCGTCGAAGCCGATGGTGCTCGGGTTGACGCCGTTGGGACGCAGCACGAGGTTGGAGAAGGTGTGGTTGGAGATCAGCATCGTCACCTGACGGCTGGAGACCAGGTCCTGGATGTTCTTGGTCTCGGGCTCGGAGAAGGGTCCGGTGCCGCGGTAGGTCGGGTCGAGCACGCCGGTCGAGACCTCCCCCGCGTCGGGGGTGCCCGACGCCGCACCCGGTCCGCCCCAGAAGCCGCCGTAGTTGCGGTTGAGGTCCACCCCGAGCCCGAAGCCGCCGTTGCTGTTGAGGGTGGCCCGGCAGGTGCCGTCGGGGGTGTCCTGGCCGTCCATGACGCGGCAGTTCTTGCGCTTGTAGGTCTGTCCCGGGGTCGCGAGCACCGAGGCGGTGCCGCCCAGCGGGTCGCTGTCGTTGAAGGCGCGCAGGTCGACGAACTCACCGTCGGTGCGGGAGAGCTCGAAGCCGTCGACGTTGACGACCGGCACCACGATGACGCGGCTGCGGTCGAGCAGCGAGGTGATCCGCTTGTCCTTGCCGTAGCCCTTCGCCAGGTCGATCGCGAACTCCATGGCCAGCTCGCCCGAGGGCCACTCACGCGCGTGGTGGACCCCCATCAGGAGGAACGTCGGCTGGCCGCTGAGGGCCCGGCGTACGCCGGCGCCGACCTCGACGCCGTGGACGGTGCGACCGTCGAGGCTGGGACGCTTGAGCGCGAACTTCTTGACCAGCGTGGGGTGCTTCTTGGCGAGGGCCGTCATGTCGGCCTCGTAGTCGGCGAGCGTGCGGTAGTCGGTGTTGCCGGACGGCAGCGGCGAGCTCGAGACGCGGGCGGCGTAGGCCTCGTTGATCTCGGCGATCTGCACGCCGCGCTGCACCAGGTCGGCGATGCGGACGTCGTGGGTGAAACCCGCGGCCTTCAGTGCGGCCAGGTCGGCCGCGCTGTGCAGGACGACCTCGATGTAGTCGTGGCCGGCGTGCTCGGTGAGGTCGAGCCCGAGCTTCTGCAGGCGCAGCTTGTCGCCGCGGGTCGGGGTGTCGACCGTGACCAGCTGCGGTGCGAAGAGGTCGAGCGTCGCTGCGGTGGGCGGGGTCGCCTGGGTCGGCTGGGCCAGCATGGTGGCGGCCAGGGCCAGCGTGGCGGCGCCCGCGGCGAGGGCGCTGCGGGACCGGCTGCGGGACCGGGTGCGAGATCGGGTGCGGGACCGGAGGGGGCGGGGGTTCATCGTCGAGCTCCTGAGGAGTGGCGGGGCCGGGACATCTGCCCAGGAAACGCACGAGACGGCCCGAGGTCACGCGAGATCGCCCGTCTCGGGTGACCCGTCGGTAGCCACTAGGGTGAGGAGGACGCCCATTGTCAGCCCGAGGAGCTCACCGAGATGCCCATCGCCACCCCCGAGACCTACGCCCAGATGCTGGACGCCGCCAAGGCCGGCGCCTTCGCGTTCCCGGCCATCAACGTCTCGTCGTCGCAGACGCTCAACGCAGCCCTGAAGGGTTTCGCCGACGCCGGCTCCGACGGCATCATCCAGGTCTCGACCGGAGGCGCCGAATACCTCTCCGGCCCCTCGGTGAAGGACATGGTGACCGGGTCGGTGGCCTTCGCCGCCTACGCCGCCGAGGTCGCCAAGAGCTACCCCGTGCAGATCGCGCTCCACACCGACCACTGCCCCAAGGACAAGCTCGACGGTTTCGTCCGTCCGCTGATCGACATCTCGGCCGAGCGCGTCAAGCGCGGCGAGCTGCCGCTCTTCCAGTCGCACATGTGGGACGGCTCCGCCGTACCCCTCGAGGAGAACCTGCAGATCGCGCGCGAGCTGCTCGCGAAGTGCGCCGCCGCGAGGATCATCCTCGAGGTCGAGATCGGTGTCGTCGGCGGCGAGGAGGACGGGGTCGCCAACGAGATCAACGACCAGCTCTACACGACCCCCGAGGACGCGCTCGCGACCATCGAGGCGCTCGGCAACGGCGAGAACGGTCGCTACATGGCGGCACTGACCTTCGGCAACGTGCACGGCGTCTACAAGCCCGGCAACGTCAAGCTGCGTCCCGAGATCCTCGACGCGGCCCAGAAGGCGGTCGTCGAGCGTCTCGGCCTGGCCGCCGGCGCGAAGCCCTTCGACCTGGTCTTCCACGGCGGGTCCGGCTCGAGCGCCGAGGAGATCGGTGCGGCCGTCGACTACGGCGTCGTGAAGATGAACGTCGACACCGACACCCAGTACGCCTTCACCCGTCCCGTCGTCGAGCACATGCTGAAGAACTACGACGGCGTGCTGAAGGTGGACGGCGAGGTCGGCAACAAGAAGGTCTACGACCCCCGCGCCTGGGGCAAGGCCGGCGAGGCCGGCATGGCCGCGCGCGTCGGTGAGGCGTGCTCCAACCTGCGCTCCGCCGGCCGGTCGGTCTCCTAGCGGTCTCCTGTCCGGGTGAAACCGGAGTGCTGGGGCCGCTCGAAGAGCAGTGACGCGAGCAGCCCCAGCACCAGCACGGCGGCCGGCAGCAGCATGGTCTGGGCCATGGCCTCGGCGAACGGGCCCTGCGCCACCGGGGGCAGCCGGGAGCTGCCGGCCTCGGGGCTGAAGCCGCCCGACAGGCCCTGGGCCGTCAGCCGGGCGTCGATCAGCACCGCGATGCCGGCCGCGCCGAGCACGGCCCCGACCTGACGGGTCGCGTTGTAGACACCGGCTCCGGCTCCGGCCTGGTGGACCGGCAGGTTGCGCGTGGCCGTCGCCGAGTTGGGCGCCCACACGCAGGCGTTGCCGACGCCGAGCAGGGCCATCGGCAGCAGGATCTCCCAGATCGCCGAGTCGGGGGTCATCACGGCCGAGAGCCACAGCAGCGAGCCGATGATCGCGGTGAAACCGACGCTGGTGATGTTGCGCGGGTGCACGGTGTCGGTGAGTCCGCCGACCACGCGCGCCAGGCCGATGGTCACCAGGGCCATCGGCACCAGCAGCAGCGCGGCCCGCGTCGGGCTGAGGCCGCGCACCAGCTGGGCGTAGAGCATCAGGGGGATCGCCAGGCTGGTGATCGCGAAGCCCATCGAGCTGATCGCGACGTTGGCCAGGGAGAAGTTGCGGTCGCGGAAGAGCCCGAGCGGCACCAGCGGCTCGCGGGTGTTGAGCCGCTGCCAGACGATGAAGGCGGCGAAGACGACCAGCCCGGCGGTGATCATCCGCCACACGGTGACCTGTCCGGCGATCGTGCCCCAGTCGTACTGGTCGCCCTCCTGGATGCCGAAGACGAGCAGGAACATGCCGGCCCCGCTGAGCGCGACCCCGAGCCAGTCGAAGCGGTGGGTGTTGGTCGGCAGCGTCGGCACCAGTCGCCAGGCCAGCGCGAACGCGACCAGCCCGACGGGGACGTTGATGAAGAAGATCCACTCCCAGCCCAGGGTGTCGACGAGCCCTCCGCCGAGGATCGGGCCGACCAGGGTCGCCACCCCCGCGGTCGCGCCCCAGAGCGCCATCGCCTTGCCGCGTCGGGCCGCCGGGAAGATGCGGGTGATGATCGCCATGGTCTGCGGCGTGATCATCGCGGCTCCGAGGCCCTGGACGATGCGCGCGAGGATGAGTCCCTCGATGCTGCCGGTGAGCCCGCACCACAGGCTCGCGAGCGTGAAGACCGTCAGGCCGGCGAGGTAGAGACGCTTGGGGCCGTAGCGGTCACCCAGCCGACCGGTGATCAGCACCGGGACGGCGTAGGCGAGCAGGTAGGCGCTGGTCACCCACACCACGGTGTTCACGTCGGCCTGGAAGTCCTCGATGATCGCCGGCGTCGCGACGCTGACGATCGTGGAGTCGACCAGGATCATGAAGAAGCCGAGGCACAGGGCGTAGAGCGCCGGCCAGGGGTCCTTCTCCTCGGTGGGGACACCGGTGCCGGTCGGGCCGGCAGCGGGCTGGGTCTGGGTCACTGACCCAGTGAACACCCCACCTGGGACACTCGGAGCATGAGTCACATGGATCTGATGGCCGGCCCCCCTCCCACCCACCTGCCCGTCGACCCGGCCACCGCCGAGCTCGACGGCTCCACGCCCGCCGACGTCGTACGACGCCACCCCGCGTCCCCCTCCGCCTGGTCCGCCCTGGCGACCGAGGCCCGCGACTCCGGCGCCGACGACGTCACCGTCTACGCCTACGCGCGCGTCGGCTACCACCGCTCGCTCGACAACCTGCGCCGCAACGGCTGGAAGGGCCACGGCCCGGTGCCGTGGGAGCACGAGCCCAACCGCGGCTTCCTCACCTGCCTGGCCCTGCTCGCGCTGTCGGCCCGCGCCATCGGTGAGACCCCGGAGTGGGAGCGCTGCTCGGAGTTCCTGCGCGACTCCAGCCCGGCCGCCTACGAGGCGCTCCTCGCCCAGGGCTGAGCCTGCTGGTCGAAGGGTCCCGGTCAGGCCCCGGCGCGACCCCGCCGTCCGCGACCGACCGGTACTTGATGCGGCCGCCATGGGCAGCCATGTGCGCGATCGCCTGGGGCAGCATCGGCTCGACCTGCCCGCCGTACCGCGCCGGAAATACCGCCGTCGTCCGGCGTCCGGGGCCGTCTGCCGCCGCCTGCCGGCTGGGGCCAGCTCAGGCGCCCAGCTCAGGCGCCCAGCAACATCCGGACGCGGTCGGGGCCGAGGGCGACGAAGAGGGTGGGGAGGCGGGGGCCCCGGTCGGCGTCGACGAGGAGGTTGTAGAGGAGCTTGAAGAAGCCCTTCTGGTCGGCCTTGACCTGGTCGGTCGGCGGGTCGTCGAGGCCGAGCCCGCGGGCGAGCTTGGGTACGCCGTAGATCAGCGTGGTGAGCTCGTCGAGGGCGAAGGCGTCGGGCAGCCGGTCGAGCAGCTGGGCGAGCCAGAGCCGCTCGTCCTCGTCGAGGGCAGCGAGGCGCTCGGTGTCGGCCTCGGTGCGCACGGTGGTGCGCTCCTCGGCGGGCACGAACTCCGTGGTCCAGGTCATCGCCTTGGAGAGCCGGGGCTCGAGGTCGGCGACCGCGGCGTGCTCGTGGCCGACCTTGCCGACGATCTGCGAGACCAGGTCCGGGGAGCCGGCGGTGACGTCGGCGACCGACGACAGCAGCCGGAACGGCACGGCGACCGGCGAGGTCGGCAGCAGCCCCGCGGTGGTGGTGCGCGAGGCGCGCTCGAAGGCCAGCACGGCGACGTCGCGCTTGGCGGGATCGGCGGCCTTCTTGGCCAGCGCGTCCCACTCGTCGTAGAGCCGCACGACCTCGGGGCCGAAGTCGATGTTGAAGACCTGCTTGGGAGCCCGTCGCACATACAGCCAGCGCAGCATGGGGGCCTCGAGGATCCGCAGCGCGTCGGCCGCGATCGGCACGCCGCCGCGCGACGAGGACATCTTGGCCATCCCGGCGACGCCGACGAAGGAGTAGGCGACGAACGACGGCGCGCGGCCCTCGTAGATGGTCGACACGAGCTCACGACCCACCGTGTACGACGACCCGGGGGTCGCGTGGTCGTCGCCGCCGGGCTCGAAGTCGACGCCCTCGAAGGCCCAGCGCATCGGCCAGTCGACCTTCCACACGAGCTTGCCCTCGTCCTGGGTCGCGACGTTGGTGACCCCGGTGAACGCGCACGAGTCGCAGGTGTAGGTCAGGTCGGTGGTCTCGTCGTCGTAGGCCGTGATCGTGACCGTGTCGCGGCCGCACTGGCGGCAGTAGGGCCGGTAGGGGAAGCGGGCCAGGGAGCCGCGGTCGGCCGTGGCCGACTCCTCCTCGTCGGCCGGTGAGGCGCCGGCCTTGGTGCGGTAGCGCGACATCACGGTCTCGATGTCGTCGCGGCGCGAGATCGCGGTGAGGATCTGGGAGCGGTAGGTGCCGGCGGCGTACATCTCCGTCTGCGACACCTCCTGCATCTCGCAGCCCATCTCGGCCAGCGCCGAGCGCAGCGGCGCCTTGAAGCGCTCGGCCCACGAGGAGTACTCGCCGGACGGGTCGGGCACGGCGGACAGCGGTCGACCGATGTGCTCGGCGAAGGACGGGTCGACGCCGGCGGGCACCTTGCGCAGCCGGTCGTAGTCGTCCCAGCTGTGCAGGTGACGCACCTGGAGCCCGCGGCGGCGGATCTCCTCGACCACGAAGTGCACCGTGAGGAACTCGCGCAGGTTGCCCAGGTGGATCGGCCCCGACGGGCTGATCCCCGAGGCGCAGGTGATCGTGCTGCCGCCCTGCCCGGCGCCCTCGCCCGCGTGCCGGATGGCGTCGTCCGCCGCCCGGGTCACCCAGTCGGTCGGGTCGCCGTCTTGTTGTCCTCTGCCTCGCGCCACAGGCGTGACGCTACTAGGGCCCGGGCGCCGGAGCGGGGGCGGGAGCGGCGCCGCCACGATCAGGGCCTACGGCAGCACCATCGAGTACGCCGCGGGCTCGATGTGCCAGGTCCGGTTGCGCTCGGGCCCGTAGATCTCGCCGTCGGCGCTGACCCAGAACGCCTCGCCGCTGACCGACACCTGGCGACCGCGCAGGGCGGTCACGTCGTCGGCCTCCTGGTGCCGGCCCAGACCCAGCCTGGCGGCGTAGACGAGGCGGGCCACCGGGCCGGTGGCGAAGGAGATCATCACGTCGATCCGGCCGTCCTCGGGGTCGGCGTCGGGGGTCAGCTCGGTGCCGCCGCCGACCGAGCTGCCGTTGCCGAGGGCGACCATCAGCACGGGGGTGTCCAGGTCGGTCACGGTCTCGCCGTCGACCTCGACGTGGAGCCGGACCACCGGGGGGTTGAAGGCGGTGAGCGCGGCGCCGAGGGGGTAGCCGAGCTTGCCGAGGTTGACCTTCCCGAAGCCGACCGAGTGGAGCCGGTCCTTCCAACGCTGGCCACGACGGCTGGCGTTGGCGCCGGCCCCGACGTGGACGCTGTTGACGACGACCTCGCCGACCTCGTCGACGATCAGGTCCATCGGGCGCGGAGAGCCGGTCACCAGGACGCGGGCCGCCTCCTCGATGTCCAGGGGGATGCCCAGCCCGCGGGCCAGGTCGTTGCCGGTGCCGAGCGGCAGCAGGCCGACCGTGGCCCCGCGCAGCTCGTTGCGACGGTGCAGCGCGGAGATCACCGCGTGCATGCTGCCGTCGCCCCCCGCGACGACGATGCGTCGCGACGCCGCGCGGTGCAGGACCCCGTCGAGCTCGCCGGGGTTGGAGGTCGCCTGGACCTCCACCGAGGTGTGCTCGCGGAGCACGGCGAGCGCCGCGGCCAACGTCTCCTCGTCGGAGGTGCCGGCGTCGCTGTTGGTGATGACGAGGAGGGGGTCCACGCCGGGGACCCTAGCCCACCCCCGCCGCGCCGCGTGGCGGGACGGATTGAGCCGCCGGCCGCCCGATTTGCTAACGTGTGGCCGCAAGAGCCCCAGACCGCTGTTGTCCGGGGCTTTGGTGTTCCCAAAGGAGTGCAGATGCCCGCCATCGCCATCATCGGAGCCCAGTGGGGCGACGAAGGCAAGGGCAAGGCGACCGACCTGCTCGGTAGCCGTGTCGACTACGTCGTGAAGTTCAACGGCGGCAACAACGCCGGCCACACCGTGGTCATCGGCGACGAGAAGTACGCCCTGCACCTGCTGCCCAGCGGCATCCTCAGCCCCAACTGCACGCCGGTGATCGGCAACGGGGTGGTCGTCGACATCGAGGTGCTCTTCGCCGAGCTCGACGCCCTCATCGCCCGCGGCGTCGACGTCAGCCGCCTCCAGGTGAGCGCCAACGCGCACGTCATCGCCGACTACAACCGCAGCCTCGACAAGGTGACCGAGCGCTTCCTCGGCTCGCGCCGCCTGGGCACGACCGGGCGCGGCATCGGGCCGACGTACGCCGACAAGATGAACCGCATCGGCATCAGGATCCAGGACCTCTTCGACGTCGGCATCCTGCGCCAGAAGGTCGAGGGCGCCCTCGAGCTCAAGGGCCAGATCCTGACGAAGATCTACAACCGGCGCGCGCCCGACGTCGACGCGATCGTCGAGGAGCTCTTGTCCTACGCCGACCGGCTGCGCCCGATGGTCAGTGACACCGGGCTGCTGCTCAACCAGGCGCTCGACCGCGGCGAGACCGTGCTGCTCGAGGCCGGCCAGGCCACGCTGCTCGACGTCGACCACGGCACCTACCCCTTCGTCACCTCGTCCTCGGCGACCTCCGCGGGCGCCTGCACCGGCTCCGGCATCCCGCCGATGCGTCTCGACCAGGTCATCGGGATCGTCAAGGCCTACACGACCCGCGTCGGCGAGGGCCCCTTCCCGACCGAGCTGGACGACGACTTCGGCGAGCACCTGCGCAAGGTCGGTGCGGAGTACGGCACGACGACCGGCCGGCCGCGTCGCTGCGGCTGGTACGACGCCGTCATCGCCCGCTACGCCGCACGCGTCAACGGCGTCACCGACTTCGTGCTGACCAAGCTCGACGTGCTGACCGGCCTGGAGCAGGTCCCGGTCTGCGTCGCCTACGACGTGGGCGGCGTCCGACACGACGAGATGCCGGTCAACCAGAGCGACTTCCACCACGCGGTGCCGATCTATGAGTACCTCCCCGGGTGGTGGGAGGACATCAGCGCCTGCCGCACCTTCGAGGAGCTGCCGGCCAACGCGCAGGCCTACGTGAAGACGGTCGAGTCCATGTCGGGTGCCCGCATCTCGGTGCTCGGTGTCGGGCCCAAGCGCGACGAGAGCATCGTCCTGCACGAGCTCATCTGAGCTGCGCCGGTCAGCGGTTCCAGAAGATGGGGCCCAGCAGCCCGCTGCTGATCTTGGAGTCGTCGACGATGCGCGGCTCGTCCCCGGTGTCGTAGAACGCGTTGGTGCTCGAGGTCAGGATGCGCAGCGCCGAGTCGACGACGTAGACGAGGTCGTCGTCACCGTCACCGTCCAGGTCGACCAGGGTCGCGTGGGAGGGATAGGCGTAGATGTCGTCCGGCGCCACGAACCAGGTGGTGCTGGTGAACCTGCCGTCCTGCCACGACCAGACATCGATCTCGGGGCCGTCCTCGATCGAGACCAGCTCGTCGGTCCCGTCCCCGTCGACGTCACCGCCGCGCCAGATGCCGTAGGTCACGAAGTCCTCGGCCATCGTGGTCGGCGCGCCCGTGCGCTGGAGGCGACGCCCGTCGGAGGCCAGGACCTCCAGGCGGACCGGCTGGTCGTCGAGCTCGAGGATGTGCACGAGGTCCGGCAGGCCGTCGCCGGTGACGTCGCCGAGCGCGAAGTGGTGGTCGTCGAGCGTGCGGGTCCGGGCGTCGACCAGCAGCCACCGACTGCCCTGGTCGACGCTGCCGTCCGCCCGCCCCCGGGCGACCGTGACGGACAACCGTCCGGCGGCCGCGGTGGCGAGCCCGACGTCGTCGAACCCGTCTCCGTCGAAGTCCGCGACCATCGGGGTGCTGTCGTAGAGGTCGCCGAAGGCCGGTGTCTGCATCAGCGAGCTCTGGGACGTGCCGGTCCCGGCCTCGACGGTGACGCTGATCGTCGGGGGCTCGCCGGCGAGGTTGACCACGTCGGGTCGGCCGTCGCCGTCGATGTCGCCCACGGTCGACTGGAAGCGGGGGCCGGCGAGCTTCTGGGGCGCGCGCAAGGAGCCGCCCCGCGAGCGCAGCGTCCAGCCGCTGTCGTCGCCGATCGTCACGATGTCGCCGCGACCGTCGCCGTCGAGGTCTCCTCGCACGCGCGTCGGCGGGTCGACCGGCTCGGCGGTGGTGGTGGGTGCGACCGGGGCGACCGGCGCGGGACCGGCGGCGGGGGCCGGTGGGTCGCGGAGGGCCAGGGCGGTGCCGGCCGCACCGGCAGCGAGCAGCACGGCGAGGCTGGCGCCGACGGCGATGCGTCGCTGTCGCCGCCGGCGGGCCAGCACCAGCGGTGGCGCGCTCGGGGTCGAGCCGCTCGCGCCGCCGTGCAGGGCGCGCAGGTCGTCGCGCAGCGCCGCGGCGGAGGCGTAGCGGTGCGCCGGGTCCTTGGCGAGCGCGCGGGCCAGCACGACGTTGACGCGTCGGGTGAGATCGTCCTCACCCGGCAGCTGGGGCACGGGCTGCTGGAGGTGTGCCATGGCGACCTCGACGTCGGCCCCGGCGTAGGGCGGCCGGCCGGTCAGGCACTCGAAGAGCAGGCACCCCACGGCATAGACGTCGCTCAGCGGACCCCCTCGCTCGCCGGCGGCGCGCTCCGGCGCGAGGTAGTTCCACGTGCCGGCCACCGCGCCGGCGGTGGTCAACCCCGAGGAGCCCGTGTCGGTGTGGGCGACACCGAAGTCGCACAGGTAGACGTGCAACCGGTCCGTACGACGGTCCCGCAGCAGCACGTTGGCAGGCTTGACGTCGCGATGGGTCACCCCGACCGCGTGGGCGGCCGTGAGGGCGTCGGCGATCTGCGCGCAGGCGCGGAAGGCGAGCGGTGGCGGGAGCGGACCACCGTCGCGCAGCAGGGCGCCGAGGTCGCCGCCGGCGGCGTGCTGGGTCACCAGGTAGGGCCGACCGTCCTGCTCGCCGTGGTCGAAGATCGAGATGACGTGGGGGGAGTCGAGGCGCGCCAGGACGGTCGCCTCGCGCTCGAAGCGGCTCAGGAAGAGCGGCGAGTCCGAGCCGTGGGCCAGCATCACCTTCAGCGCCACCGGGCGGTGGAGCCGCAGGTCGGTGGCGGCGAAGACCATGCCCATGCCGCCCACGCCCAGGACGCCGTCGATCCGGTAGTGCCCGATCACCTCGCCCGTCGTCGGGACCGCCCCGGCCGTCACGGGAAAGAGCTCCCGAGCGGGTCGGCTCCGTAGGTCTCGGCCAGCTCGTGGTCCCAGATCGACCAGCGCGACGCGTTGGCGAAGCGCGTGCCGTCGGAGCGGGCGACCTGCAGGAGCGCCTTCCCCTTGGCCGCCGACGGTCCGGTGCTCAGCACGTCGTCGAGGCCGTCGCCGTCGTAGTCGCCCGTCACCAGCGAGGAGTCGAAGAACGCCCCGGTCGGCAGCGGCAGCAGCCCGAGCGGGCGCGCCCTCCCCAGGGCGCCGTCGGCGTGGTCCAGCACGGTGAGCTGGATGAAGGTGCTCTTGTTGAGGCCGACCACGAGCTCCGCGTCGTCGTCGCCGTCGAGGTCGCCGGTGATGACCTCCAGCCCGATCTCGCTGGCGAAGGACCTCGGCGCGCCGTCGGACCTGAAGGTGCCCCCGGCGGTGCCGAGGTAGGTCGTCGCGGTCGAGCGGATCTGCTGGCCGCTGGGCACGCTGGGGGTGTCGACGACGGCGACGTCGACCCGACCGTCGCCGTCGAAGTCGGCCGCCTCGACCTCGGCGTCCAGGTAGCCGGACGAGATGTCCAGGGCCTTCGTCGGGGTCTTGATCGCCTGGCCCTCGACCAGTGCGACGGAGACGCGCATGGCACGCTTCTCGCCCCAGGTGAGGAGCACCAGGTCGTCGACGCCGTCGGCGTCGGCGTCGCCGACCAGCGTCGTGACGTAGCGTCCGCCGCCCGGGCGGGCCAGCCGCTGGTCGAATGCGCCGCCGCCACTCAGGTCGCCGGTGATGGTGGGGTCCTTCGCGAGGTCCTGCGGCGTCACCACCTCGACCACCTCGAGCACGTCGTCGCCGTCGAAGTCGCCGACGACCCGGTCGCTGCTGCGGTCCCTGCGGTAGTCGTAGTCCTCCGTCGACTCCTCGACCAACGACTCACCCGTCGACCTCCACGTCGTCCAGCGGTAGGTGGAGCCCGTCCCGGCGAGCTCAGGTGACGCCACGGCCGCCCGCACCGAGAGGTCGCCGAAGCCGTCGCCGTCGAGGTCGCCGCTCACCGGTCGCGGGACCGTGGGGGACGGTGAGGGCGGCCCGCTGGGGTCACCGGTGGGACCGGCGGAGGATGGGGTCGAGGGCGTGCCGCCACCGGTGGCGGGTGTGGGGTCCTCGCGCAGGGCGCCGACCCCGACGATGCCTGCGGCCACGGCGAGGACCGCCACCGCCGAGAGGGCGACCACCGTGGTCGTACGACGGCGGGTGCGGCTGCCCGGCGGCCGGCCGGCCGGCCGCTGGCCGGGGGGCGGTGCCGTCGGCGGCAGGCTGGAGCCGGGACCGGGCGCCGGTCCGCCCGGCGGTGTGGGCGTCGCCGGCGCGTGCACCTGCGGCGTCGGGCGCACGCCCGCCGTGGGGAGTGCGGCGGCAGCGAGCAGGTCGGTGCGCAGCGCGTCGGCGTCGGTGTAGCGCGAGCGCGGGTCCTTGGCCAGGGTGTTGGCGAGGATCGCGTTGACGTGACGGGTGAAGGGGTCCTTGCCGACGAGCTGGGGGACCGGCGAGCGCTGGTGGGCGATCGCGATCTCGACGTCGGTGCCGCCGTAGGGCGCGTGCCCGGTGAGGGCCGCCCACAGCAGGCAGCCCGTGGCGTAGAGGTCGGAGGCGGGCGTGCCGACCGCGCCGGCGCCCACCTCGGGCGCGAGGTAGCTCCAGGTGCCCGTCACCGACCCGGGAGCGGTGAGCCCGTCGGACTCGGTGCGGGCGATGCCGAAGTCGCAGAGGTAGGCGTGCATGTCCATCGTGTCGGCGTCGCGCAGCAGCACGTTGGTGGGCTTCACGTCGCGGTGCACGACACCGGCTCGGTGGGCATCGGCGAGCGCGTCCGCGACCTGGGCGCAGACGGTCGCGGCGAGCGCGGGCGGCATCGGGCCGCGGGCGGCGATGAGCCCCCCGAGGTCGCCGCCACCGACGTACTGGGTGGCGATGTAGGGGCAGCCGTCCTGCTCGCCGTAGTCGAAGATCGCGATGACGTGCGGAGAGTTGAGCCGGGCCAGCAGGGACGCCTCGCGCTCGAAGCGCGCGAGGAACTCGGCGGACCCGCCCAGGGAGGCGGAGACGACCTTGAGGGCGACCTGGCGGTCGAAGGCGGTGTCGGTGGCGCCGAACACGACGCCCATGCCGCCCTGGCCGATCTGGGAGTCGATGCGGTAGCGACCGAAGCGGTCACCGACGCGGGGGAGGTGGGGCATGCACGACTACCTTCCCGGGCGGAGACTTCCGCAATCCTGTCAGAGCACTAGGCTGGCGGCCCGTGAAGACCCTCGTCATCGGCAACGGCGGCCGTGAGCACGCCCTGGCCCGCGCGCTGTCCCTGGACCCTGGCGTCTCGGAGGTCCACGCGGCCCCGGGCAATCCTGGCATCGGGAGCGTCGCCACGCTCCACGACGTCGACCCGATGGACGGCGCGGCGGTGGCCGGCCTGGCCGAGCGACTGGGCATCGACCTCGTGGTCGTCGGGCCCGAGGCGCCGTTGGTCGCCGGGGTCGCCGACGCCGTGAGCGAGCGCGGCATCGCGGTCTTCGGTCCGTCGGGCGCGGCCGCCCGCCTCGAGGGCTCCAAGGCGTTCGCCAAGGAGGTCATGGAGGCCGCCGGCGTGCCCACGGCTCGCTCGTTCCTGTGCACCGACGAGGACGAGGTGGCCAACGCCCTCGACCGGTTCGGTCCGCCCTACGTCGTCAAGGACGACGGGCTCGCGGCCGGCAAGGGCGTCGTCGTGACGCTCGACCGTCAGGAGGCGGCCGACCACGCGGCGGGCTGCGAGCGGGTCGTCATCGAGGAGTTCCTCGACGGTCCCGAGGTCTCGTTGTTCGCGATCACCGACGGCACCACCGTCTACCCGCTCCAGCCGGCGCAGGACTTCAAGCGCATCGGCGACGGCGACGAGGGTCCCAACACCGGTGGCATGGGGGCCTACACCCCGCTGCCCTGGGCTCCCGCCGACCTGGTCGCCGAAGTGCTCGCCACCGTCCTGCAGCCCACCGTCGACGAGATGGCGGCGCGAGGCACGCCCTTCGCCGGGCTCCTCTACGCCGGGCTCGCGCTGACCGAGCACGGCACCCGGGTGGTGGAGTTCAACGCACGCTTCGGTGACCCCGAGACCCAGCCCCTGATGGCATTGCTCGACTCCCCGCTCTCACCGCTGCTGATGGGGGCCGCGACTGGCACGCTCGCCGACGTGCCCTTCCCGCGGTGGAGGAGTGGCGCCGCCGTCGCGGTCGTCCTGGCCAGCGCGGGCTATCCCGAGTCGTCCTCCCAGGGCGATGTCATCACCGGGCTGGACACGGCCGAAGGTCACGACACCGTCCACGTCATCCAGGCCGGCACCGCACTGCAGGGAGACGACCTGGTCACCGCCGGGGGACGCGTGCTCGCCGTGATCGCCACCGGTGAGAGCGTCGCCGACGCCCGCGCCGCGGCCTACGTCGGTGTGGGCGAGGTGTCCTTCCCCGGTGCGCAGCACCGCACCGACATCGCGGCCGGGATCTGACGCGCGCCACCGAGTGGCCCCTCGAGCACTAGGGGGAAGGGGCCACGTGGCCCCTTCCCCCTAGTGTGGGAGACCGGCCCTGGGGCGGTTCGGGTGTGTCGGAGCCACGCTCAGAGCACTGGTAGTCCACAGTGCACTGCTGAGGGCCGGCAGGCGTCCTCGTCAGCTGCTTAGCGTGAGCGGATGGAGGAAGACGCCGACGCCGGCCGCGACCCCGACCACCTGCTCAGCGAGCGTGCGGCCTGCGAGCGGCTGCGCGGCGTCGGACTGGGTCGGCGGCACGGGCAACGGGTGCTCGCGTCCGGGCTCGCGGGAGCACCGATCCGCCTGCCGTCGGCAGTGCTCTACCCGGCTCACCGCGTCGACCAGCTCCTGACCTGGCGGCCACTCGATGGCGACGAGCTCGACGCCGCCTGCCCCGGTGGGGTGTTCATCGGCCGACGCGCACTCGACCCGACCGTCCCTGCGGCGTGCCGGATCGACGAGGCGGGGGAGGGGTGGAGCCTGGACCTCTTCAGCAGGGTGTGGATCCTCCACCGGGTCGACCAGCACGGGTCCCTGCCCTTCGTGGTGACGGTGGGCGGCTTCGTCGCCCTCGGCGCTGACATCGTCGGCCTCCGCACCACGGCGCAGCGGCAGCCGGCCCTGGAGCTGCGAGAGCCCGGTGCCTGGTTCGGCGCGCTGCAGCAGCGACGCCTGGTCACGGGTGCGGGTCCGACCTACCTGATCCGCGGGTGGCACCCCTCGGCGGGCGGTGCCCACCCCCGATCGGCCATGGGAGAATCCACCCCGTGACCGACACCCACGTCCCCAACGTCCTCGCCACCCGCTACGCCGGGGCCGACCTCGCCCAGATCTGGTCGCCGGAGCACAAGATCGTGCTCGAGCGCCAGCTGTGGATCGCCGTCCTCCGCGCCCAGCGCGACCTCGGCATCGACGTGCCCGAGGGTGTCGTCGAGGCCTACGAGGACGTCGTGTCCAAGGTCGACCTCGACTCCATCGCGGCCCGCGAGCGGATCACCCGCCACGACGTGAAGGCGCGCATCGAGGAGTTCTCCGCGCTCGCCGGCCACGAGCACATCCACAAGGGCATGACCTCGCGCGACCTGACGGAGAACGTCGAGCAGCTTCAGCTCAAGCAGTCCCTCGAGCTGTTGCGCGACCGGGCCGTCGCAGCACTGGTCCGCCTCGCGCGCCTCGCCGCCGAGCACGAGACCACCGTCATGGCCGGGCGCTCGCACAACGTGGCCGCCCAGGCGACCACGCTCGGCAAGCGTTTTGCGAGCGTGGCAGACGAGATGCTGATCGGCGTCGAGCGCATCGAGGACCTCCTGCGTCGCTACCCGCTGCGCGGGATCAAGGGCCCCATGGGCACCGCCCAGGACATGCTCGACCTGCTCGACGGCGACGAGTCCAAGCTGGCCGCGCTCGAGGAGGGCGTCGCCCGCCACCTCGGCTTCGAGCGGGTGCTGACCTCGGTCGGTCAGGTCTACCCCCGCTCGCTCGACTTCGACGTGCTCTCCGCGGTCGTGCAGCTCGTCGCCGGCCCCTCCAACCTCGCCACCACGATCCGCCTGATGGCCGGCAACGAGATCGTCACCGAGGGCTTCAAGGAGGGCCAGGTCGGCTCGTCCGCGATGCCCCACAAGATGAACACCCGCTCCTGCGAGCGTGTCAACGGTCTCGCGGTCGTCACCCGCGGCTACCTCTCGATGGTGGGCGAGCTCGCCGGCGACCAGTGGAACGAGGGCGATGTCTCCTGCTCCGTGGTGCGCCGCGTGGCACTGCCCGACGCCTTCTTCGCGGCCGACGGCCTCTTCCAGACCTTCCTCACGGTGCTCGACGAGTTCGGCGCCTTCCCGGCCGTCATCCAGCGCGAGCTCGACCGCTACCTGCCGTTCCTGTCGACCACCAAGGTGCTGATGGCCGCGGTGCGCAACGGCGTCGGTCGCGAGGCTGCCCACGAGGCGATCAAGGAGGCAGCGGTCGGCACCGCGCTGGCCATGCGTCAGGGGCAGGCCGACAACGACGTCTTCGCCAAGCTCGCCGCCGACGAGCGGCTCGGGCTGACCACGGCCCAGCTGGAGTCGCTGGTGGCCGACCCGATCACCTTCACCGGCGCCGCGGTGCACCAGACCCAGCAGGTCGTACGCCGGGTGGCCGAGATCGCGGAGCGCTACCCGGCCGGCGCGGCCTACTCGCCGGGCGCCATCCTCTGAGCCGGGGCCGGCCGCCCCGCTGGCAGAACGGTTGGCAGGATGGCGGCATGACTGCCTACTGGATCAGCCTCTACCGCGAGATCACCGACGAGGCGAAGGTCGCGGCCTACGCCGAGCTGGCGGGGCCGGCGCTGACCGCCGCCGGAGGCACGTTCGTGGCGCGCGGCATGCCCGAGCAGACCTACGAGGCCGGGGAGAAGACCCGCTCGGTGCTCATCGAGTTCGCCTCCGTCGACGCGGCGCGCGCAGCCCATGACAGCCCGGCCTACCAGGAGGCGCTGGTCGCGCTCGACGGCGGCGCCGTGCGCGACCTGCGGATCGTGCCCGGGGTCTGAGGCCGACCACGCCGGCAGGTCAGCCGTCGGAGCGCGGCTCGTCCTCGAAGGCGGGGCGCATCCGGAGGTCGTGGGCCGGGTCGGCGGGGGCGCAGCACGACCTCGACGCACGACCGTTCCTGCGGGACCAGGCGGTCAGCGCGAGCACGACGAGCAGGAAGGCGCCGAGAGCGACGAACACCACGGTCATCCACCTCGGCCTAGGAGTAGCGGTGGCTCTTGGCGGAGTGGCCCTGCTCGCGGGTGCAGCTCTTGCCGCCCATGTTGCGGTGACCGCACAGCACCTCGTCAGCCCCGGCCGCCGGTGCCGTGGCGGCCTTGGCCGGCGCGCGCTTGGCCTTGGTGGCCTTGGCAGGGGTGGCCTTGGCAGGGGTGGCCGCAGGAGCGACCGCCGGACGCTCAGCCTTCTTGGCGGTGCCACCGGAGGCCGCCTGGGCGGCTGCGTAGCGGGCCTCGCGCATCGCGCGCAGGCCGTCCATCTTGCTCATCGTCGACTCACGCCCCAGATGCTAGTCGGCGGCACCGACACGAGCATCCTGCCCCGGCCCCGGGCCGGGCCCGCGCCCCCCCGGTGTGGCCAGACGCACAGCCCACCGAGGCCTCCTCGGCTTGGCGGTCGACGGGCCCAGCGACGACCATCGCTGACATGAACTCTCCGGTGACCGTGTCGATCACCCGCCACCTCGAGTCGGGCCACGAGGCCGAGATGGTCAGCTGGCTCTCGGCCGGCATGGCGCTCGCGGAGCGCTTCCCCGGCTTCCTGGGGGGCGGGTGGGTCCGCCCCGAGACCGACTCCGAGACCTGGCACATGCTCTACCGCTTCGCCGACCACGATGCCCTGCTGCACTGGGAGCAGTCGCCGCAGCGTGCCTGGTGGCGCTCGTCGGCCTCGGGCCTCGGGGTGGTCGAGTCGCGCGTGGAGAAGCGCACGGGCATCGAGGGCTGGTTCGACGAGCCGACCTCGACCGACGTGGGAGACCTGCGCCCGACGCCGGTCGTCCCGCCGCGGTGGAAGCAGGCGTGCGTGATCTTCCTGATCTTCTTCCCGCTGAGCCTGCTGGTGAACTGGGCGGGCAACGCCCTGCTCCCCGACGTCCTGCTGCCCCTGCGGGTGCTGGTGTCGGTCCTGGTGATGACGCCGGTGATGACCTACCTCGCACTCCCGTGGATCACCCGGCGGATGGAGTGGTGGCTGCACGGGCGCCCTGCTCCGTGGCGGCGCTGAACCCCCGGAACCGAACTTCCGCACTGGACTTCCACCCTGGACTTCCACCCTGGACTGGGGGGGGGGAACCCTCAGGCGCGGGCGGTCCCGCCCCAGTTGGCGAGCTTCGTGGCGACCGTGTGCAGGTCGGCGCGCCACCCCTCCTCGGGCACGGGCGGCAGGATGTCGTCCCACTCCACAGCCGTCGAGCCGAGCACGTTGGTCAGCCGCTCGGTGCGCGCGAGGAACCAGACGTGCAGGTGGGAGCCGCCGTCGCCCCAGCGGTCGACGTGCACCCGACCGATCTCCGGCAGGTTCTCCATGATCCTCACCAACCGGCTCGAGATGCGGCCGAGCTGGGAGGCGAGCTCGTCGTCGAGGTCGCCGTAGTCGAGGTGCTCGCGGCTGTGCAGCACCAGGACGATCGGCAGCCCGGAGGGCTGGCCGGGGTGGGTCAGCACCCAGTGCTCGTCCTCCCAGACGACCCGCGTCGGGTCGGGGGCGGTGCAGCTGCCACAGGGCTTGTCGTCGCTCTCGCCCCAGCGGACCGGCTCGTCGCTCGGCGGCGGGAGGACCTTCGGGGTGAGGACGCCGTCGACGACCTCCCACGGGAAGATGTCCCAGTCGCCGCTCGGCGGCATGGGCAGGCGACCGTCGGTCCCGACGGCGGCGACGACACGGGCGTAGACCTCTTCGGCAGACTCCGGCATGGCCCAACTGTGCCACTGCGACGAGGCGGTGGCGCGGCCCACCCCTAGGCTGGCGTCGTGGCCGACCTGAACATCCCCGAGGCGCCGGCGATCCCGGGCGCCACCCACCTGCACTCGGGCAAGGTGCGCGACCTCTACGTCCTGGGGTCCGGCGACCTGCTGATGGTCGCGAGCGACCGCATCTCGATCTTCGACTTCGTGCTGGACACGACGATCCCGGACAAGGGGGAGATCCTCACGCGCATGTCGCTGTGGTGGTTCGACCAGCTGTCCGAGGTCGTGCCCCACCACGTCGTCTCCAGCGACGTGCCCGAGGTCGTGCGGGGGCGCGCGGTCGTGTGCCAGCGCCTCGAGATGCACCCCGTCGAGTGCGTCGCCCGCGGCTACCTCACCGGGTCCGGGCTGCTGGACTACCGCGCCACCGGTGAGGTGTGCGGCGTGGCGCTGCCGCCGGGTCTCCAGGACGGCAGCCGGCTCGACGCGGCGATCTTCACCCCCGCCACCAAGGCGGCGCTCGGCGACCACGACGAGAACGTGTCCTACGCCGCCGTCGTCGCCGAGGTGGGCGCCCCCGTCGCCGAGCGGCTGCGCGACCTCACCCTCGAGGTCTACGCCAGGGCGGAGGCGATCGCCCGCGAGCGCGGCATCATCCTGGCCGACACCAAGCTCGAGTTCGGCACGGACGCCGACGGGGTGATGGTCCTGGGCGACGAGGTCCTCACCCCCGACTCGTCGCGCTTCTGGCCGGCCGACCAGTGGCATCCCGGGAGCACGCAGCCGTCCTACGACAAGCAGATCGTGCGCAACTGGGCGCTCTCGCCGGAGTCCGGGTGGGACAGGGCGTCGGGCGTCGCGCCGCCGCCCCTGCCGCCGGAGGTCGTCGAGCGCACGCGCGCCCGCTACGTCGAGGCCTTCGAGCTGCTGACCGGGGAGAGGTTCTGATGCACTTCCCCGTGAGCCCCGAGATCGCCTTCGACTACCTCGCCGACCCGGTCAACCGACCCGAGTGGCAGTCCAGCCTCAGGGCCGTCGAGGCCATCGACGGCCCGGTCGGCGTCGGTCAGAGCTGGACCGACGTCACCACGCCGGGCCTGCGCCCGCTGATGGTGACCACCGAGCTCGACCGGCCCCGGCGCTGGACCGAGCGCGGCACCTGGCGCAAGGTCTCGGCCGAGCTGACGCTGGACTTCGCCCCCGCGCCCGGCGGTTGCGAGGTCGGCGTCCACATGCACCTCGCGGCCACGGGCCTGCTGCGCCCGCTGGGGCCCCTGCTGACGCGGGTCTCGCCGCTCGCGGTGCGCGCCGACCTCAAGCGGGCGGCGGCGATCCTGACGGAGCGGCACCCGGCCTGAGCGACTCCCGCGCCGTGCGGGTGGCCGTGATGGCGTCCTCGAGGAAGGCCGCCACGACCGTGAGCTCCTCGTCGGTGCGCGCCGCGACCACCGGCGCCATGTGGGTGGCCAGCCGACCGAACATCGCGCTGCCGACCTCCATCGCGTGCTCGGTGATCCCCACCGTCACGGAGCGCCGGTCGGTCGGGTGCGGGGTGCGTACGACGTGCCCCAGGCGCTCGAGCCGGTCCAGCATCGCCGACGTCGCCGGGGCGCTGAGCTGGAGTGCCGCGCTGATCTGGCCGGGGGTGGGGTCTTCCCCGGCCTGGCCCCGGTCCATCACCAGAGCCAGCCCGGCCAGGTCGGTGCGGTGCATCGCCGCCTCGCGCCCGGCCGCCCCGACGTAGAGCTCCGACTCGTTGGCGAACCCGCGCAGCCCGCGCACCACGCGCAGCGACAGCGGCGGCATCCTCGTATTGGCTCCAGCCATGGCGCCAGCCTACTCTTTCTGGCGTGGAACTATTCACTGACAAAAAGAAGCCCGCCCGTCGCGCCCTGCTGGGGGGGTGGGTCAGCCGGGTCGTGGTGCTGGTCGCGATCGTGTTCTCCGGGTTGATGCTCGGCTCGGGGATCGAGCCGGACACGATCGACAACGGCACCGCGAACCTGCCCGACGACGCCGAGTCCGCGCAGGCGGCGCGGCTGCAGGAGTCGCTCGGCACGGCGGAGTACACCCCGGCGATCGTCGTCCTCGACCGCGACGGCGCCCGGCTCACCGTCGAGGACAGGCGCGCCGTGGCCGGCAAGGTCGAGGCGCTCGCGGAGCTCGCGGCGCCCGGTCAGCGGGTCTTCTCGGTCTTCGCCGAGGACGGTGCGGCCGCCTTCATCGCGGTGCCGCTCGCCACCGACACCCCCGAGCAGGAGCTGGAGGGGCCGGTCACGGCCATCCGCGAGCTGGCCGGGGAGGACCTGCCCGACGGCCTCGTGACGAGCACCACCGGCGGACCCGCCTTCAGCGTCGACCTCGGCAAGGTCTTCGACGGGGCCGACGTGCGGCTGCTCGTCACCACGGCGGGTGTGGTGGCCCTCCTCCTGCTGATCACCTACCGCAGCCCCTGGCTGTGGCTGGTGCCGCTCTCGGTGGTCGGCATCGCCGACCAGGTCGCGGCCGCGATGGTGGCCGTGGGCACCAAGGTCTTCCCCTTCGGCACCGACGGGGCATCGACGGGCATCACCTCGGTCCTCGTGTTCGGCGCCGGCACCAACTACGCCCTCCTCCTCATCGCGCGCTACCGCGAGGAGCTGAGGCAGGTCGAGGACCGCTACACCGCCATGCGGATCGCCCTGAGCCAGGCGGCCCCCGCGATCCTGGCCAGCTCGGGGACCGTCGTCCTCGCCCTGCTGTGCCTGGGCTTCGCCGACAGCCCGACCAGCCGCAACATCGGCTACGGCGGCGCCATCGGCATCGTGGTGGCCGTCGTCTACGCGCTCGTGGTGCTCCCGGCCGCGATGACGCTCTTCGGTCGACGCCTCTTCTGGCCGTTCGTGCCGCAGGTCGGGCAGGCCGAGCCCACCGAGACCGGCTTCTGGTCCAAGGTCGCGGCCTTCGTCACCCGGCGCCCCGTCGTCGTGTCGGTGGCCGGGCTGCTCGCCCTCGTCGTGCTCGCCCTGCCGCTGACCGGGCTCTCGACCGGTCTCTCCCAGACCGAGCAGTTCCGCGAGACCCCCGAGTCGGTGACCGGGCAGCAGGTCCTGGCCGAGCACTTCCCGGCCGGCTCCTCGCAGCCCACCTCGGTCCTCACCTCGACCGCCGACGCCGCCGCCGTACGCCGGGCGCTCACCGAGGTCGACGGGGTGCAGCGGGTCGACGAGACGGCCGGCGGGGACCCGGCGGCGGCCTCGGGGGAGACCGCCGTGCTGAGCGTGGTGCTCTCGGCCGAGCCGGCCTCGGACGCGGCCTTCGCGACCATCGCGGAGGTGCGCGAGACGGCCCGGGGCGTCGATGCGGAGGCACTCGTGGGCGGCCCCGACGCGGAGTCGCTGGACGCGCGCGACGCGGCGTCGCGCGACCAGCGGCTGATCATCCCGATGATCCTGGCGGTCGTCCTGCTCGTCCTGCTCGCGCTGCTGCGCTCCGTCGTGGCCGCCGTGCTGCTCGTCGCGACCGTCGTGGCGACCTTCGCGGCCAGCCTCGGCGCGAGCTGGTGGGCGTTCACCCACTGGTTCGACTTCCCGGCGCTCGATCTCAGCGTGCCGCTGCTGAGCTTCCTCTTCCTGGTCGCCCTGGGCGTCGACTACAACATCTTCCTGACGACGCGGGCCAAGGAGGAGGCCGAGGAGCACGACACGACCCGGGCGATCTCCATCGCCCTCGCGGTGACCGGCGGCGTCATCACCAGCGCCGGCATCCTGCTCGCCGCGGTCTTCACCGTGCTCGGGGTGCTGCCGCTGATCACGCTGACCCAGATCGGGGTCATCGTCGGCTTCGGCGTCCTGCTCGACACCCTCCTGGTGCGCAGCGTCATCGTCCCCGCCCTGGTCGCCCTGCTGGGGCGGCGCTTCTGGTGGCCCGGACGACTGTCCCGGCGGGTGGACCCGTGACGGTGTTGGTGCCCTGTCAGTAGGTTGTCACCCACATCGATGTGACGGAGGACTCGTGTCGGACACGACGTACAACTTGGCCAGCCTGCTCGAGACGAGCGCGGAGAAGTATCCCGATCGCGAGGCGATCGTGCTCGGGGACACCCGGATGACCTATGCGCAGGTGAACGGGGCCGCCAACATGGTGGCCAACCTGCTGGTCTCCCGGGGGATCGAGCCCGGAGACAAGGTTGCGCTGAGCTGCGCCAACCTGCCCTACTTCTCGATCATCTACTACGGGATCCTGAAGGCCGGGGCCGCCGTGGTGCCGCTCAACGTCCTGCTGAAGGGGCGTGAGGTCGCCTACCACCTCGGGGACGCCGAGGCGAAGGCCTACTTCTGCTTCGAGGGCACCGCCGAGCTGCCGATCGGCAAGGAGGGCTTCGCGGGCTTCAACGAGGCAGCGGGCTGCGAGCAGTTCTTCGTCGTCACCGTCGACCCCGCCGCCGACTCGCCGATCGAGGGCGCCGAGACCTTCGGCCAGGCCCTCGGCGGCCAGGCGGGCACGTTCGACACCGTCGACACCGACGAGGACGACACCGCGGTCATCCTCTACACGTCCGGCACGACCGGTCAGCCCAAGGGCGCCGAGCTGCGCCACCGCAACATGCGCGACAACGCGCTCGCCGGTGCCGACCTGTTCGGCGCCGACGAGGACAACCCGGACATCGCCCTGTGCGTGCTGCCGCTCTTCCACTCCTTCGGACAGACCGTCGTGCAGAACGGCACCTTCGCCTTCGGCGGCACCGTCGTGATGCTGCCGCGCTTCGAGGCCGACGCCGCGCTGAAGACGATGGCCAAGGAGCAGGTCACCTTCTTCGCGGGCGTCCCGACGATGTACTGGGGCCTGCTCGGCGCCCTGGACGACGCCGACGTGGACGTCAAGGAGCTCGCCGCCCACCTGCGCGTCGCCGCCGCCGGCGGCTCGGCGCTGCCGGTCGAGGTGCACAAGGAGTTCGAGAAGCGCTTCGGGGTCACCATCCTCGAGGGGTACGGGCTCTCCGAGACCAGTCCCGTCGCGTCGTTCTCGCCCTTCGGCGAGGAGGTGCGGGTCGGCTCGATCGGTACGCCGATCCCCGGCGTCGAGATGAAGCTGCTGCAGCCCGACACGTGGGACGAGATCGAGTCGCCCGACGACCCGGACGCGGTCGGCGAGATCGCGATCAAGGGCCACAACATCATGAAGGGCTACTACAACCGGCCCGAGGCGACCGAGGAGTCGATCCAGGACGGCTGGTTCCGCTCCGGCGACCTCGGCCGCAGGGACGAGGACGGCTGGTACTACATCGTCGACCGGTCCAAGGACATGATCATCCGCGGTGGTTACAACGTCTACCCGCGCGAGATCGAGGAGGTCCTGCTGACCCACCCCGACGTCTCGCTGGCCGCCGTCATCGGGGTGCCCCACGAGAGTCACGGCGAGGAGATCAAGGCCGTCGTCATCCTCAACAAGGGCGCGAGCGTGACCGAGGACGAGCTGATCGCCTGGGGCAAGGAGCAGATGGCGACCTACAAGTACCCCCGCCAGGTCACGTTCGTCGACGACCTCCCGATGACCGCGACCGGCAAGATCCTCAAGCGCGAGCTGTCGTGAGACCCATCGGCCTGGCTGTCGCCGGGCTGATGGTGCTGGCCGGGGCCCTGTTCACCTTCCAGGGCCTCGGCTACGTCGAGGGCAGTGCGATGACCGGTGAGCGCACGTGGTCGATCATCGGCCCCATCCTCGCCGGTCTCGGCGTCGCCCTGGGCATCGTGCTGCTGCAGGGCCGACGCTCCTAGGCCCGGGCGGGACCTGCGCGACACCTTCCCGGCAGCGCCCGGCTGCGCCACAATGCGAGATGGGGCGAGATGGGGCGAGACGTGGCGCGGCCCGTCGACGGGAGGTGAGCGGTGGAGCTGCACGAGAGCCTGGCCGAGCTGGTCGCCGCCGTGGGACCCCAGGTGCTCGACGACGCCGACGGCCTCCGGGCGGCGCTCGACGACTACCTCGACGAGGGAGCCGCCAGCACGGGTGACATCAACCTGCTCGTCGACGCGGTGCGGCTCGGTGCCCACGCCTGGATGATGAGCACCATCGCGAGCGGTGGGGAGGGAGCCAGGGCCGTCGAGGCGGCCGGCGTGATCCTGGCCCGCGACCGGGGCAGTCGCGACCTCGACACCGCCCGCTGGGCGTGCGCGGTCCTCGGCTTCGCCGCCGGCAAGGTCGGTGACGCAGACGTCCGTCGCTATCGGACCATGGCGGCGCCGGTCGACGACGCCCCCGCGGCGGGGCTCCCGGCTCCCGTCGTGGCGCCCGACGTCGTGACGGCTCCGGCCCAGCCGGCGTTCGCGCCCGACCCGCCTGCAGCGTCGTACGGGGACTCACCCTCGACCGGCCCGGTCTGGCAGCGCCCGCCGGCAGACCGGCGACGTCCTGCGCCGGCCCTGGCGGCGCTGGCCGTGCTCGTGGTCCTGCTGCTCGTCGGCGGCGGGCTCGCAGCCTGGCGACTGCTCGGTGCCGACCCGGGCGCCGGCCCCCCGACCACCGACACAGCCACTGCCACCGACACTGCCACCGACACCGACACCGACCCGTCCGGCCCCGGCCCCGGCGAGCCCGACCCCCTGCCGTTCGCCGTGGACGCCCCGCTGGTCAACCAGCCCTGCACCGGGGAGGTGATCGTGATGCTGGCGACCGCCGGGGTGCCGGCCAACTACGAGGCCAAGCTCGGTCGCGCCGTGGCCGGGGTGCCGGACGCCAAGGTGCTGCGCGCCGCCGACTCGTGCGAGGCCTTCCAGCGCACCCACCCCGAGTCGGGACAGCCGATCTACGACGCCTACATCGGCCCCTTCACCACCGTCCCCGACGCCTGCCGGGCCATCGACGGGCTGGACAGCGCCACGGCCTGGGTGCGGGAGCTGGCCAACCC
This sequence comes from uncultured Actinomycetota bacterium, assembly GCA_963827195.1. GTDB lineage: Bacteria > Actinomycetota > Actinomycetes > Propionibacteriales > Nocardioidaceae > Nocardioides. The sequence continues at coordinate 69,212 of CAWGZT010000005.1, read as the reverse complement.
CTCCCAGGAGCGCGAGCTCTGCTTCTGCGAGTCGTCCGTGCAGGCGTTGCCGACCCTCGCGCCGGTCTCCGACCTGACCTCGGTGAGCGCGCGGCGGTTGGTCGGCCAGGTGCAGTGGGCGCTCCACCTCTTCGACCTGATCCCCAAGGAGGCCGTCTTCCGCAGCTACGGACAGCTCACGCCCGACCTCGAGCAGGCCGTCGAGGAGTTCCAGTCGCGGGTGCTCGTCGAGGCCACCGGGGTGATCGGGCAGGAGACCTGGGAGCGGCTGCTCGACGAGTTCTGTGGGACCGAGTACTACGACGTCGAGCGGTGAAAAGTAGGATGGGGGTGCCCGCACACCCCACCCGGTGTCGCCCCCACCGCAGGAGCCTCCCGTGCCTCGAGTCGTCGTCGACGTCATGCCCAAGCCCGAGATCCTCGACCCGCAGGGCAAGGCCGTGCTCGGCGCGCTGCCCCGGCTGGGCTTCTCCGGCATCAGCGACGTCCGCCAGGGCAAGCGCTTCGAGCTCGAGGTCGCCGGCGAGGTGACCGAGGCGGTGCTCGCCGAGATCCACCAGATGGCCGAGACCCTGCTGTCCAACCCCGTCATCGAGAACTTCACCGTGCACGTCGAGCAGGACGCATGAAGATCGGGGTCGTCACCTTCCCGGGCTCGCTCGACGACGTCGACGCGCAGCGCGCGGTCACGATCGGCGGTCACACGGCCGTCGCGCTCTGGCACGGCGACCACGACCTGCGCGACGTCGACGCGATCGTGCTGCCGGGCGGTTTCTCCTACGGCGACTACCTGCGCTGCGGCGCCATCTCACGCTTCTCGCCCGTGATGACCGAGGTCATCGCGGCCGCCGGGCGTGGCATGCCGGTGCTGGGCATCTGCAACGGCTTCCAGATCCTGTGCGAGTCGCACCTGCTGCCGGGCGCCCTGATCCGCAACGACCACCGCAAGTTCGTCTGCCGCGACCAGCGCCTGCGCATCGACAACAACCGCACCCCGTGGACCTCGGCCTACGCCGAGGGCGCCGAGATCACCATCGTCCTCAAGAACGGCGAGGGCGGCTTCGTGGCCGACGAGGACACCCTGGACCGGCTCGAGGGGGAGGGGCAGGTCGTGGCCCGCTACGTCGGCGACAACCCCAACGGGTCGCTGCGCGCCATCGCGGGCATCACCAACGCGACCGGCAACGTGGTCGGCCTGATGCCGCACCCCGAGCACGCGGTCGAGGACCTCACCGGCGCGGGCACCGACGGGCTCGGCTTCTTCACCAGCCTGGTGGAGCACTCGTTCGCGTGAGCACCGACACCGGCACCACGACCGGCTCCCGCACCAGCCCGACGCGGCTCTTCCGCATCGTCGCGACCGCCGAGGCGTTCACCTGGGCCGGCCTGCTGACCGGGATGTTCCTCAAGTACGGCACCGAGACCACGGAGGTCGGTGTCCGCGTCTTCGGGATGCTGCACGGTGTCGTGTTCATCGCCTACTGCCTCACCACCGTGGTCGTGGCCGTCGACCGACGCTGGTCGGCGTCCCGGCTGGCGCTGGGCCTGGTCTGCGCGGTCCCGCCCTTCATGACGATCTGGTTCGAGCGCCACGTCGCGAGGGCCGGCGGCCTGGGCGACTCCTGGCGCCTGACCGCAGAGCCGCCCGCCGGTGCGATCGCGCGACCGGTGGCCTGGCTGCTGCGCAACCCGCTGCGGGGTGCGCTCGTCGCGATCGTGGCCGTTGCCGTGCTGACCGGCGTTGCGTTGGTCCTCGGACCTCCCGTCGGCTGACACTGTGGACCCGAGCCGTGCACATGGGGTGTGCGGTCGCACCAGGGAGATCGCGCAGTGAGCATCGAGCCACACGCACACGTCGAGCCGGGAGTGCCGGTCGAGCACGCCGGAGCCTGCACCTACTGCGGCAACGGCTACGGCCCGAGCGACCTCGTGTGCCCCAGCTGCAGCTTTCCCACGCCGATGGCCAGGACCAGGGCCACGCAGGACGCCCGGCGCGCCCGGCTGCGCACGCGCGTGGTCGTCGGGGTCACGGCGCTGGTGGTCGTGGGCGGCAGCGGCTTCCTCCTGCTGCGTGGCGAGGACCGGAGCCAGCCGGGTGTCCTGCCGGGGGCCCCGGCGGGGGCCCCGACCCAGCTGGAGCCGTCGTGGGACACCACGTTCGACAGCCGGGTGCTGGGCGAGCTGGCGGTCGGCGACGCGCTGGTGGTGTCGATCGACTCGGGTGACCTGGTCGCGCTCGACGCGCAGGGCGACCCGACGTGGAGCACGGCCCAGCTCGACAGCCCGGTCGTCGCGATCGACGCTCGCGGGGAGGTCCTGGTCAGCGCCGGCGGGGGACCCGGCGCCGGCCCGGGCATCAGCGCCCACGCGCTGGCCGACGGCGACGAGCTGTGGCGCTACCCCGACATCACCTACGTCGGCGTGGCCGACTCCGGCATCGTCGTCGACGTCGAGGCCGAGGGCGGCCCCTTCGGGGTGCTGGACGCGCGGTCGGGCACCCCTCTCTGGTCGGTGCCCGACGTCGACGCCTACGCCGTCGCGGGCGCGATGGCCTTCGTGCGGCGCGGGTCCGACGTCACCGGGCTCAGCGCGGCGGACGGCAGCGTCCTGTGGACCGTCGACGTCGGCGCCGGCCCTCGGGCCACCCTGGTCGCCACCCCGGAGGTGGTGGTCGTGCTGAGCGGCGCCGACGTGGTCGGGCTCGACCCTCTCGACGGGAGCGAGCTCTGGACGGCGCGGGCTCGCGGCGCCGCGGTCGAGGTGCTCTCCGACGAGCTCGTGCTGGTCACCGGCGCGCGGGCCCAGCCGCCCACGGCGGTCGCCTACGACGCCTCCGGTCCCCGCGGAGAGCTCCCCGCGTCGGGCGGGGTGCCGGCCGGGCTCGTGCCGTTCACCGTCGACGGCACGTCCTACGCCGTCGACCCGGTGTCGGGCAACCTCCTCGGTCCAGACCTGTCGGTCCTCGCGACCTACGCCGGCACCGTGACCCCGGGGCGTGACGGCGTCTTCGTCGTGCGGGGCGGACGTGTCGCCCACTACCCGCTGGGCTCCGCAACCCCCGACAGCGAGGTCGCCGTGCCCGGGGCCGGGCGGGTCGTCGTCCTGGAGGACGGCTTCGCGGTCGTCGCGGGAGACACCGTCACCCGGGTCGGCTGACGACCGCCGGCGGGGTCCGGCTCAGCGCCGCCGCCCGGCCTCCAGCTTGGCCCAGCTCGGGTAGGCGACGACGCCGTTGACCGGTGTGCGCGTCCTCTCCTGGTAGGTGCGCACAGCGGCCAGCGTCGCGGCGTCGAAGACCCCGCGCGGCTTCAGCGGCTTCACCAGACCGGAGGCGTTCAGCGTGCGCTGGACCCGGCGTACGGCGGGACCGGCGGAGCCGACCTTGAGGACCTCGCGCGGACCGGCGGCCAGCAGCGTCATCCAGTGGCGGACGAACCACGAGCTCGTCACGGCCATCCGGTGCTTGGTCTGCCAGGCGTTCATCGCCGTGACCAGCTTGGGGTTGTAGTTGCCGCCCAGCGGGCCCTCGTAGTGGCCGTGCTCGAGGAGCAGGCACTTCAGCGCCTTCACCTGCGCGGCCGGCGGACGGTAGTCACCGCTGGGCGCGCGCAGCACCTGGTACTCCCAGAAGGAGACGTTCACCCCTCCGCAGTGGGTCTCCGGCTCGGCCACCGAGCCGCGACCGAGGTCGAGGAAGTTGCGGTCGATGTTGATCCGCACGCCGCCCCAGGTCTCGTCGTGACCGCCCATGTACTGCTTGACGCGGCCACCGGGACGCCAGCCGTCCTCCCGCATGTAGGACGTGGAGGTGTTGGCGATGCCGTCCCACCGGGCGACCCAGATCGCGTCGGGGAGCGTGAAGCGGTCGGGGCGGTTGATCCGGGCGGCGTCGAGGGCGGCGATGCCCGAGCCGGCGCTGGAGTAGACGCCCGAGACGAAGCCGAGGTCGTGGATCCGCTGGGTCCACCCGCTCAGGAACGTCAGGGCGGACTCACGGCAGTGGGTGTTGCTGTTGTCGTAGCCCTCGAGGTCGTACCAGAGGGTGCTGCCCTCCACGATGCCCAGCGCCTTGGCTGCGGCGACCGCGGAGACGGCCTCGTCCATGCCCTGCTTCTTGGCCAGCGAGTAGCGACCGACCTTGCCGGGCGTGGGGTTGATCTTCACGTCGTCGGCGTAGCGCGGGAAGCGCGGCTGGCAGGAGGCCTGCGGGCCGAGGGTGATGGGCAGCAGGCGCCACCCGTTGCGCAGCTGGGTGCTCACCCAGGCCGGGGTCAGGTTGGGCTGGTCACGGCAGGCGCGGGACGTGCCGGAGATGTAGATGCCGACAGCGAGGAACGGCGAGCTCTGCAGCCACGTGTTCATCGCCTTCTGGTCCGGGGTGTGGCACTGGTCGAAGCCGTAGCCGGTGAAGTCGCCCGGGGTCACGACGTTGCCCGCGCGGGCCGAGGGCGCGCTGGGGGCAGGAGCGCTCGCGCCGGCGGTCGGGCCGACTGCGCTCACGGTGGCCAGGGTCAGCAGGCCCACCGCCGCGAGGCTCGAGGCGTGTCGGAGGCGGGTGGGCAGGGTGCGCACGGAGGCGGAGAACATGGTGGAGCTCCAGGGGGGAGGAGAGTCGGTCCGTCGGACGGCGCCGTCACCATAACCTCACGAGTCACACCCGTCACAGGCTTCGCTGCTAACTACAGATCTGTAATTCACCGGCGCCCCCCGCCGGTTAGATTGCGGCATGACGACCGCGACCCCCCCGCCCCTCCCGTCGCGGCGCCGCGCCCTCTGGGTGGTCCTGCTGGTGCTCGTGGTGGGGGCGGCGGCAGCGCTCGTGCTCGTGCTGGTGCGCGGCGACGGGAGGTCGGAGTCCTACGCCAGTGGCGTCGGCGCCCGGCTGCCGGAGCCGGTCACCGAGGAGCCCGCGCTCGCCTGGTCGACGCAGACCGACGGGCCCGTGACCGGTGGCACCGCGGTGGGCGAGCGGGTCTTCCTCTCCACCGAGACCGAGGTCTTCGAGCTCGACGCCGAGGGGGAGCAGGCCTGGTCGGTCGAGCCCGCCAAGGTCTGCAGCGTCATCCTGTCGCACCCCGACCACGAGGACGTGGTCGTCTGCTCGACCTCGACCGGTGCGGTGGGTCTGGCGGCCGCCGACGGCGACCAGCTGTGGGAGCTCACCGAGGGCACGATCGTGCGCTACCTCGACACCGGTGCCGGCTTCGCCGGGGAGTCCAGCCTGGGGGTGATGGACGTGGGGTCGGGCGACGTGCGCTGGTCGGTCGACGCCCCGGACTCCTACGGCTTCGGTCCTGACGCGCTGTACGCCGCCGAGGGCGGCGACCTCGTGGCCTACGACCTCGGCTCCGGCGAGGAGCGGTGGTCGGTCGCCTACGACGAGGAGTCGCGCGTCGGCGCTGCTCCGGCGGGTGCGCCGGACATCGCGGTCAACGACGACCTCGTGCTGCTGACCTCCGAGGCGGGCGCCGTCGCGCTGGACCCCGACGACGGCGAGCAGGTGTGGCGGGTCGACCCCGGGGCCGACGGCATCGCGGGCGGGGTCTTCGCCGACGACCGGGTCTGGCTGCTGCCGGAGGACGAGGACGAGCAGGCCGCCCCGCCCCGGATCGTGGTGCGCGACGAGGAGGGTGAGGTGGGCGTCCTCGAGACCGACGACGACACCGAGGTCGTCTCGATGGAGCGCTTCCAGGCCGGGGGCGACCACTACGCCGTCGACTTCGTGGCCGGGCGGATCTACGACGAGGAGCTGGCCACGGTCGGCACCTACCCGGGCTTCCTGACCCTCGTCGACGGCGGGGTCTACGTCGCGACCGGGCCCCGGGGAGACCTGCCCGGCGGGTTCGCCTACCACGAGCTGGGGGCCGAGGAGCCTGCCTGGAGCATCGACGTCCCCGAGGCGGAGACGCTCAACGTCGCCGCCGCGGACGGCCTCGTCGTCGTGGTGGTGGACCAGGAGATCCGCGGCTACCGCTGAGGGGCGCGGTCCGCCGCCCGCTCCGGGTGCGGCCGTGGCGCTCGCCGCCGGTAGATTGGGCGCGTGCCTGAGACCCCCGCCGGCTCCCCCCACCAGGGGACCACTGCCGTGAAGCCCGCCCTCGACACCGTCGCCGTCGCGGGTCAGGACCCGACCCGCGAGCAGCCGTGGGCCGACCTGGGCCTCAAGGCCGACGAGTACCAGGAGATCCGCGAGATCCTCGGGCGCCGCCCGACCAGCGCCGAGCTCGCGATGTACTCCGTCATGTGGAGCGAGCACTGCTCCTACAAGTCCTCCAAGGTGCACCTCAAGCAGTTCTCCGAGATCCCCCAGCACACCCCGGCCGGCAAGATGCTGGCCGGCATCGGCGAGAACGCCGGCGTCATCGACGTCGGCCAGGGCTATGCCGTGACCTTCAAGGTCGAGTCGCACAACCACCCGTCGTACGTCGAGCCCTACCAGGGCGCCGCGACCGGCATCGGCGGCATCGTCCGCGACATCCTCGCGATGGGTGCGCGCCCGGTCGCCGTCATGGACCCGCTGCGCTTCGGCCCGCTGGACGCCCCCGACACCCAGCGGGTGCTGCCGGGCATCGTGGCGGGCGTGGGTGGCTACGGCAACTGCCTGGGCCTGCCCAACATCGGCGGCGAGGCCGTCTTCGACGAGACCTACCTCGGCAACCCCCTCGTCAACGCGCTGTGCGTCGGCGTGCTGCGCCACGAGGACCTCCACCTGGCCAAGGCGTCCGGCGCCGGCAACCAGGTCATCCTCTACGGCGCCAAGACCGGTGGCGACGGCATCGGCGGCGTCTCCATCCTGGCCAGCGAGACCTTCGAGTCGACCGGACCGGCCAAGCGACCGGCCGTGCAGGTGGGCGACCCCTTCATGGAGAAGCTGCTCATCGAGTGCACCCTCGAGATCTTCGCCGCCGGCCTGGTGGCCGGCATCCAGGACCTCGGCGGTGCCGGGCTCTCCTGCGCGACCTCCGAGCTGGCCAGCGCCGGCGACGGCGGCATGCACGTCGAGCTCGACCGGGTGCCGCTGCGCGACTCCACGCTCTCGCCCGAGGAGATCCTCATGAGCGAGTCGCAGGAGCGGATGATGGCCGTCGTCGAGCCCGACGACGTCGCGGCCTTCCTCGAGATCTGCGCGAAGTGGGAGGTGGACGCCACGGTCGTCGGCGAGGTCACCGACACCGGTCGCCTCCACATCGACTGGCACGGCGAGCGCGTCGTCGACGTGCCCCCGCGCTCGGTCGCCCACGACGGACCGACCTACCACCGCCCCTTCGCGCGCCCCGACAGCCAGGACGCGCTCCAGGCCGACGGCGCCGAGGCGCTGGCCCGCCCCTCGACGGGCGAGGAGCTCCGCCAGACCGTGCTGCGCCTCGCCGCCTCGCCCAACCTGTGCGACAAGTCGTGGATCACCGACCAGTACGACCGCTACGTGCGCGGCAACACCGTGCTGGCCCAGCCCAGCGACAGCGGGATGATCCGCATCGACGAGGACACCAACCTCGGGGTCGCGGTCTCCACCGACTGCAACGGACGCTTCGCCCGCCTCGACCCCTACACCGGGGCCCGGCTGGCGCTGGCGGAGTCCTACCGCAACGTCGCGACCGGCGGCGCGACCCCGCTCGCGATCTCCGACTGCCTCAACTTCGGCTCGCCCGAGGACCCCGCGGTCATGTGGCAGTTCGCCGAGGCCTGTCGTGGGCTCAAGGACGGCTGCCTCGAGCTCGGCATCCCGGTCACCGGCGGCAACGTCAGCCTCTACAACCAGACCGGCGAGACGGCGATCCTGCCCACCCCCGTGGTGGCGGTCCTCGGCGTCATCCAGGACGTCACCCAGCGCACCCCGTCGGCCTTCGAGGCTGCCGGCGAGCGGATCTTCCTGCTCGGCGAGACCCGCGAGGAGCTCTCCGGCTCCGAGTGGGCCCACGTCGTCCACGGCCACCTCGGCGGTCACCCGCCAGTGGTCGACCTGGCCGGCGAGAAGGCCCTGGCCGAGCTCCTGTGCGAGGGCGTCGGCCTGCTCACCAGCGCCCACGACCTCTCCGACGGAGGGCTGGCCCAGACGCTCGTCGAGGCCGGCCTGCGCCACATGATCGGCGCGGACGTCGCGCTGCCGGGCGATGCGTTCGTCGACCTCTTCTCCGAGTCCGCCGGCCGCGTGCTCGTCACCGTCTCCCCGGGCGACGAGGAGCGGCTCACCGCGCTCGCGGATCGTCACGGGGTCGCCGTGACCGAGCTGGGCGTCACCGGCGGCGACAGCATCGTCGTGGCGGACCAGTTCGAGCTGGCCCTGCTCGAGGTGCGCTCGGCCTGGATGGCGACCCTGCCGGCTGCGCTGGGCTGAGCGTTGGCCGACGACCTGGTCGTCTCCCGGTCGCTGGTCGTCCCGGCGGCCGAGCTCGCCGAGCGCTTCTCGCGCTCGTCGGGTCCGGGCGGGCAGGGCGTCAACACCGCCGACACCCGCGTCGAGCTCTCCTTCGACCTGGCCGCCTCGCCCAGCGTGCCGGCGTACCTCCAGGAGCGGATGCTGGAGCGGCTCGCGGCGCGCCTGGTGGACGGGGTCGTGACGATCGCGGCCAGCGAGCACCGCACCCAGCTGGCCAACCGCCGCGCCGCGCGCGAGCGTCTGGCCGCGCTGCTGCGCGACGCCGCGCTGCCGCCGGCCCCCACGCGGCGCGCGACGCGACCCACGCGCGGCTCCAAGGAGCGACGGCTAGGCGCGAAGAAGCGCCGCGGCGACATCAAGAAGGGCCGGCAGGGACGCTTCGACTGAGGTGTGTTGGAGCGGGGTGGTGGGATGGCGCTCGTGCACCGACGGACCCTGCTGAGACTGCCCGCCGTGGGGGCGCTCGGCCTCGCGCTGGCCGGGTGCGGGGAGGATGCTCCCGTGGATGAGCCCGACGGTCCCGGCGAGGGACGCACCGCCTACGGCACCGACCCCAGCCAGTACGGCGAGCTCTACCTGCCGCAGGGCACGCCCCGGGGCGTCGTGGTGGTCATCCACGGCGGCTTCTGGAAGGCGCAGTACGACCTCACGCTCGGCCAGCCGCTCGCCACCGCCCTCGCGGCGCAGGGGTGGGCCGCGTGGAACATCGAGTACCGCCGCGTCGGCAACGGCGGGGGCACGCCGGCCACCTTCGACGACGTGTCCGCCGCGATCGACACGCTCGCGGACCTCGGGGTCGACACCTCCACCGTCGTGACGCTCGGGCACTCCGCGGGGGGTCACCTCGCCGCCTGGGCGGCCTCGCGCGGTCGGGACGGGGCCTGGCCCGACCGGGTGCCGGTCACGCACGTGATCTCGCAGGCCGGCGTGCTCGACCTCGTCGCCTCCGAGCGCGACGGGCTGGGCGGCGGCGCTGCCGCGGCGCTGCTGGGACATGCCCCGGGGCCGCAGGACGCGGCGTACGACCCGAGGCAGCAGGTGCCGCTCGAGCAGCCGGTGTGGTGCGTGCACGGCACGGCGGACACGATCGTGCCGATCGGCCAGTCCGGCACCTACGTCAGCGCCGCGACCGCGGCCGGCGCACAGGCCGAGCTGGTGGCCGTCGACGGCGACCACTTCACCGTCATCGACCCGTTGTCGCAGGCGTGGACCGAGATCATCACGATCCTGGACGGGATCGGCTGAGCGTCGGGTCGACCGGCCGAGACAGTTTCACCGGCTGGCCGGTGAAACTGTCGCTTGGACGAGGAAGGTTCGTACTCCAAGCGACAGTTTCATCTCGGATCAGGCGAACCGCCGCGGTCTGCGGCCCACGACCTGCCCGACGATCCGGTCTAGGGTTCACGCGTGCCCGAGGACGACGACTGATGCCACCCCGTCTGCGCGTGCTGGGCGCGGTGGAGCTCGCCGCGGCGACCGCGGCCGACGACCTGCGCGCCCTCACCAAGCACTTCATGGCCGTCCTCGAGCAGCGCGCGCCCGGCCACTCCGTCGAGGTGCGGGTTCCGCCGTACGCCGCCGTGCAGGTGGTGCCGGGCATCCGGCACACGCGAGGCACCCCGCCCGCCGTGGTGGAGATGGACGCCGAGACCTGGATCGCGCTGGCGACCGGTGAGATCACCTGGAACGACGCCGAGGGCAGCGGGCGCGTACGTGCCAGCGGTGAGCGGGCCGACCTCTCGGCCCACCTGCCGCTGGGATAGGCCGGGTCGGTCGACCCCGTGGGCGGCCTGAGTAGGTTGGCGCCATGAGTGCAGACATCCGAGCCCAGGTGACCGCCCTCCTCCCGGGGATCCGTCAGGACCTCGAGGACCTGGTGCGGATCGAGTCGGTCAGCGCCGACCCGGCCCGCGCGAGCGAGGTGCAGCGCAGCGCCGAGGCCGTGGCCGCCCTGTTCCGGGCCGAGGACTTCGACTCCGTCGACATCGTGTCGGCCGACGGAGGAGCCCCGGCGGTCATCGCGCACAAGCGGGGACCGGAGGGGGCGCCGACGGTGCTCCTCTACGCCCACCACGACGTGCAGCCGGAGAACGACCACACGGAGTGGGACTCCCCGCCCTTCGAGCCCACCGAGCGCGACGGGCGGCTCTACGCCCGCGGGGCCGCCGACGACAAGGCCGGCATCGCCGCCCACCTCGGTGCCCTGCGCGTCTTCGGTGCCGACCTGCCGGTCAGCGTCACGATGTTCATCGAGGGCGAGGAGGAGGTCGGCTCCGACACCCTCCCGGCCCTGCTCGCGGAGCACCACGAGGCGCTGCGCGCCGACGTCATCGTGATCGCCGACTCGGGCAACTGGGACATCGGCGAGCCCGCGCTCACCACCAGTCTGCGCGGGCTGGTGCGCGTGGACGTCGAGGTCCGCACGCTCACCCACGCCGTGCACTCCGGCATGTGGGGCGGGCTCGCCCCTGACGCGCTGATCGCCCTCAGCCGACTGATCGCCAGCCTGCACGACGACGTGGGCGACGTCGCGATCCCCGGGCTGCACTCCGGCCCCGCCGCGGACGTCGTCTATCCCGAGGAGCGTCTGCGCGCCGAGTCCGGCGCCGTCCCCGGCCTCCAGTGGCTCGGCACCGGCACCGCGGTCGAGCGGCTCTGGACCAAGCCGGCCCTGAGCATCACCGGTCTCGACGCACCCAAGGTCGACGGCGCCAGCAACACGCTCGTCGCTTCCGCCCGCGCCAAGATCAGCCTCCGCATCGCCCCGGGCGACACGAGCGTCAACGCGCTGGCGTGCCTGCAGGCCCACCTCGAGACGCACGTGCCGTGGGGCGCCGAGCTCACCGTCACGGTCGTCGACACCGGCGAGGCCACCCAGATCGACGCCACCGGCCCGGCCTACGACGCGGCGCGCGCGGCGTTCAAGGAGGCCTGGGACGGCACCGCCCCCGTCGACATGGGCGTCGGCGGCTCGATCCCGTTCATCGCGGAGTTCCTCGAGGCCTTCCCGGAGGCCAGCGTGCTCGTGACCGGCGTCGAGGACCCCGACACCCGCGCCCACGGAGCCAACGAGGGCCTGCACCTCGCGGAGTTCGAGCGGGTGGTGCTGGCGGAGGCGCTGCTGCTGAAGAACCTCTCCGAGCTCTGAGCGCGAGCCGGACCGAGCCGAGGCCTCCCGTGCGCGCCGACACCCTCGCCTTCCTCGCCGAGCACCGGCGCGCCAGCCTGGACACCCTCACCGAGCGCCTGGTCGTCACGATCGAGCAGGACAACCCCGGCTACCGGTCGACCGGGCTGGTGCCGCGCACGGACCTGTGGCACTCCTGCCACGACAACATCGGCCGGATCCTGGAGCTGCTGGCCGCGTCGCTGGAGCGTGATGCTCCGCACGGGCGCGCCGACGACAACCCGGCCTACGACGCAGCACGCGCCACCGGTCGTCGACGTGCCGAGCAGGGGCTCCCCCTGGACGTCGTGCTCCGCTCCTTCCGGATCGGCGGCCGGCTGATCTGGGACAACCTGGTCGATGCCGGCGAGGCGGCCCTCGACGCCGTGGAGCTGCGCGAGATCGGCACCCGGTTGTGGGAGGTCGTCGACGAGACGTCGGCCCAGGTGGCCACCAGCTACCACCTCCACGAGCGGGCCGCCGTGCGCGCCGACGAGCAGCTGCGGGCCCAGCTCTGGGAGGGCCTGATCAACGGCCGCGCCAAGGAGCCGGGCTTCGCCCACGAGGTCTCGCGGCTGCTGGACCTGCCCGTGTCGGGGGACTACCTGGTCGTCGTGACCGACACCGAGCTCGACCAGTCCGCGATCGACCGGCACCTCACGCCGCACGCCAACGCCTGGGTCCGTCGTACGGGCGGGTTGGTCGGGCTCGTGGCGCTGCGCGACGACCGGCCCGACGAGGCGCTCAGCGCGCTGGTCGACCTCGCCGCGTCGGCTGCGCTGGCGGGGGGCGTCTCGGTCGTCGTGCACGGTCTGGCCGGGATCGACCAGGGCTATCGCCAGGCCTCGCTCGCGCTGCGCGTCCAGGACGGCGCTCCCGGGCTGGCCGCCTTCGACCGCCAGCTGCCCGAGGCGCTGCTGATGAGCGCTCCTGAGGTGGCCGCCCGGCTGGTCTCGCTCTGGCTGCGGCCGGTGCTCGACCTCCCGGACGCCGAGAGCGACGTGCTCATCGGCACCCTGCGCGCGTGGGTGGCCGCGGGCGGCTCCTCGTCGCGCGCCGCCCAGAGCGCGCACTGCCACCGCAACACCGTGATCAACCGGCTCAAGCGGGCCGGTGAGCTCACCGGCATGGTGTTCGCCGACGGGTGCCCGCCGGTCGAGCTCGACCTCGCACTGCGTGCCCTGCGGATGGAGCCGCGCTGACCTGCCTGTGCAGAGCGCACAGGTGACACGTCCTATTTCTGGGCGTCCTTTCCTTTCGTGCGGACGTGACGGCTGTCACGCTGGAGGCAAGCGCGTCGCACGTACCTCGGGGTCCACTTCGAGGCGCCGCGCATTCATGGGGTGCACATGTCTCTCTCTTCCACCGACCACGCGCACAACACGCCCGACCCCTCCGAGGGTGCCGCGGGTCTCGGGCGTCGGTCGTTCCTGGGCTACGTCATGGCGGGCAGCACGCTCGTCGTCGCCGCCGACCTGACGATGGCCAGGCCGGCCCGTGCCGCGATCCCGTCGGGGGTGCAGATCCCGGAGCTCTACGACCTCGAGGACCTGCAGACCGACGCCGCGGCCCCGACCTCGCAGCTGATCACCGTGACCATCAACAAGGACGGCACGGCATCCTTCGCCCTGCCCCGCGCCGAGGTCGGCCAGGGCATCTTGACCTCGACGGCGATGATCCTCGCCGAGGAGCTCGACCTCCCGATGAGCAAGGTCAAGGTCACCCTGGCCCCGGCGCGTCCCGAGCTGCTGCTGAACCAGCTCACCGGCGGGTCCAACACCACGTTCTCCACCTACACCCCGATCAGGGTGGCCGGAGCGCTCGCCCGCCAGAGGCTCCTCGAGGCCGCGGCCATCCTCTTCGGCACCACCGCGGACCGGCTCACCACCACCGGTGGCGTCATCAGCGACACGGCCGGCAACAACGCGACGTACGGCGACCTCGCGAGCGACGCGGCGAGCCAGGTCGTGGAGGCGGTCGAGGTCGTGCTGCGTCCCCCCCGCGACTTCAAGCTCATCGGCAAGCCCAAGAACCGCACCGACGCCCGGGACGCGGTCACCGGCAAGAAGAAGTTCACCACCGACCTCGACGTGCCCGGCGCGCTGCCTGCCATGGTCTGTCGCGCCCCCGAGCACATGGGCACGCCCAAGCGCCTGAAGAACCGGGCCCGGATCCTGAAGATGGACGGCGTCACCCACGTCGCCGTCGTCCCCACCGGGGTGGCGGTGCGCGCGCGCACCTTCGGGCAGTGCATCGACGCGATCCGGGCGATGGACGTCGAGTGGAACCCCGGCACCGTGTCCGGGGAGTCGGACTCGACGATCCTCTCCAAGCTCCGTGGTCAGGAGCTGCCGATGGTGGTGCCCAACGTGCCGATCCTGGCCGACACGATCGAGACCGACTTCGCGTTCGCGTTCCGCAGCAGCGCCTCGCTCGAGCCCTACGCGGCGATCGCCGACGTGCGCGACGACCGAGCGACCATCTGGGCCGGCCTCAAGGTCCCGATCCTGGCCCAGCAGCGCATCGCCGATCTCACGAACCTGAGCCAGGAGCAGGTCAAGGTCAACGTCATCACCTCTGGCGGCTCGTTCGGCCACAAGCTCTTCGGCGACCACGCCATCGAGGCGGCCACCATCTCCCAGGCGATGAAGAAGCCCGTCAAGCTGATGTGGCACCGCATCGACGAGCCGCGCCAGGGTCGCCTGCACCCGATGGCGACCTCCCGGGTGCGCGCCACCGTCCTCAACGGCCAGGTGCTCAGCTTCGAGCAGCGCCACACCGGGGTGACGACCGACTTCAGCCACGGGCTGGGCGAGATGCTCACCTCGCAGACCGACGAGCTGGATCCGATCGGCCTGGGTGGGCTGGGCTTCGCCGAGTCCATCTTCACCCTGACCCAGGAGCTGCCCTACAACTTCGGGGTCCTCACCCAGCTGCTCAACGAGCCGCTGGAGTTCGAGGACAAGTTCAGCACCGGCTCCATGCGCAACATCTACTCCCCGGACGTGTGCACCGCGGCGGAGCTGACGATCGACAAGATCGCCAAGAAGGTGGGCAAGGACCCGTTGGAGTTCAGGATGGAGTTCCTCAAGAACGAGCGGGTCAAGGCGGCGCTGCGCAAGGTCGCCAAGGAGGGCAACTGGGGCCGCAAGATGCCCGCGGGCACCGCCCAGGGCATCGCGATCCACAAGGAGTACAAGGGCGCGACCGCCGTCCTGGTCGAGATCGACTGTCGTCCGCAGACCGTCAACCGCGACCTCGGCAAGGAGACCGTCACCGGTCCCCGGGTCACGAAGGTCGTCATCGCGGTCGACGCCGGGCTGGTCATCAACCCGCGCGGCGTCGAGGCCCAGATGCAGGGCGGGGTCATGGACGGCATCGCACTGACGCTGACCAGCTCGTGCCACCTGCGCGACGGCAAGTTCCTCGAGGGCAGCTGGGACAACTACTTCTACACGCGTCAGTGGAACGTGCCGAAGGACCTGGAGGTGCACATCATGCCCTCCGACTCCGACACCCCGGGCGGCATCGGTGAGGCGGCCGTGGGCTCCACGGCGGCCGCGGTCGCGTGTGCCTACGTGCGGGCCACCGGCGAGACGCCGAAGTACTTCCCGATCAACCACGGCCAGATCTCGTTCAAGCCCAAGCCCTACGTGCCGTCGGTCCCCCCGTCGCCGACCAACGGCCTCAAGCTCACCAGCTGAGGAAGAAGAGAGACACAGACATGCCCAAGCAGACCTTCATCCTCAACGGCAAGCCGGTCACGGTCAACGTCAACGACGACGTGCGCGTCCTGTGGGTCCTGCGTGACCTGCTCGGCGTCACCGGTCCCAAGTACGGCTGTGGCATCAACGTGTGCAAGGCGTGCACGTCCCACATCAACGGCAAGGCCTTCAACCCGTGCTCCGTGCGGGTGGGTGACCTGAAGCCCCAGGATCGTCTCACCACGATCGAGGGCCTCAACGACACCGTGGGCAAGGACCTCCACCCGATGCAGAAGGCCTGGCTCGACCAGGACGTCTCGCAGTGCGGCTACTGCCAGCCCGGCCAGATCATGGCCGCGGTGGCCCTGGTCAAGAAGGTGCGGCGCGAGGGTCGCGAGATCCGTGACTCCGACCTCGACACGATCCGCAACATCTGCCGGTGCGGCACCTACTTCCGCATCCGGGAGGCCATCGAGCAGGGCGCCCGCAACATGCGCTGACGCCGGTGGACCGCGCTCAGCGCGAGCGCGGTCCGTCGGCCGCACCTGCGGAGACGTCGTGCAGGCAGGTCTCTCAGGCGGTGCGCGACGCGGGCAGGCGCACGGTGAACGTGCTTCCCCGGCCCAGGGTGGAGACGACGGAGATGGTGCCGCGGTGCCGCTCGACGATCCGGGCGACGATCGCCAGGCCGAGGCCGGTGCCCGGCTGGGCGCGGGCGTCCGGATCGGCCGAGCGGAAGAACTCCGAGAACAGCTGCTCCTGGTCCTGGGGTGAGATGCCGATGCCCTGGTCGCGACAGGTCAGCACGACCGTGTCGTCCTCGCACCCGACCGACATCGTCACCGTGGTGTCGGGCGGGCTGTACTTCACGGCGTTGCTGATCAGGTTGGTCAGGAGACGGTGGATCTCCTCGGCGTCACCGTCGGCGCGGACCGGTGCGTCGGGGACCTCGGTCTCGACCCGCACCCGGGCGCGTCGCGCGACCACGTCGATGAGGTCGCGGACGTCCTCGACGAGCGGCTGCAGGTGCACCGGAGCCGGGATGATCGGGTTGTCGGGGTCGCCGACCTTCGACAGCAGGAGCAGGTCGTCGATCACCCGTTGCAGCCGGCGGGTGCCGCGCCCGATGGCCCCCAGCGAGCTCCGGCTGACCGGGCTGAGCTCGGGTGCCCCCTCGAGCAGCTCGAGGTGGCCCACGATGGCGGTGAGCGGGTTCTTCAGCTCGTGGGACACCGTCGCGATCAGCTGGCCCTTGTAGACGTCGAGGGCAGTCAGCTCGGCGACCAGCCGGTGCTCCTGGGCGAAGGTGCGGGCGTTGAGGATCGCGCGGCCGAGGTCGTGGCCGATGTCGAGGGCGGCGTCGGCCTCGGTGGCGTTCCACGGGGGCTGCCCCTCGACCCGGGTCAGCACCATGTTGCCGACGCACGTGGCGCCTGCCCCGAGCGGGACGAAGAGGAGGTAGTCGGCTCCGATCCGCTCCATGAAGGCGGTGATCTGGTCGTACTGCTCCTGGGTCAGCACCCCGAGCGAGGTGGGCTCGCGCTCGAGGACGACCGACTGCTGCACCGACCACAGCTGGTGCGCGGCCGCCTCGGCCATCTCGACGAGCGGGTCGGGCAGCACGATGTCGGCGCCCTGGGCGCTGTGGAGGGCCCCCGAGCCGACGACCTCCTCGTCGAAGGTCTGCACCCAGCTCCCGCCGGCCCGGAAGCCGTGGGTGAGGGCCTCGCCGCACTGCTGGAGGAGGTCGTCGATGTGGAGCTGGACGCTGGCGTTGCGCACGATCTCGCGCGCCGCCGTGGCGAGCCGGATCTGCTCGGAGAGCGCCTGGCGCTCCAGCGCCACCAGGACCGCCCGCTCGGCCTGCGCGGCGTAGCGCTCCAGCAGGGTGCGCTGGTCGGCGTCGGGGCGACGGCCGTTGACCGGCAGGTCGATGGACAGCAGGCCGACGATCTCGCCGGCGGCGTCGCGCAGCGGGGCGACGAGCAGGTCCAGGGCCTGCCAGGCGTCCGGGTCGTCGCTGGCCTCGATCTCGGGCACCCAGGCCCACTCGGTGGTCTCCTCCAGGGAGCGCTCGCCGGGCACGAACTGGAAGCGTCCCCAGTCGTCCGCGATCGCGAGGTCCTGGCGGATGACGTCCATCGGGATGGAGGCGTCGTTGAGCTGCTCGTGGGCGCTCTCGCTGCCCGCGATGGCCACCGAGCGCAGGATGTCGTCGCGCACGACGCTGAGGACCGCGACCTGGAAGCCGACCATCTCGGTGACGCCCTCGGCGATCAGCTGCAGCGCGTCGCGCGAGAGCGCGTCGGCCCAGTCCGCGCCGTGCAGGGGAACATGCCCGGTCTCGGGAGCCATCTCACCTCCGGTCCTGTCTGTGGTCCGGGTCACCCTACGACCGCGGTGAGGCGTGTCGCCCGCGATCTCCTAGAATCATCGCGTGCCCTACCTCAGCAGCAGTGGCCAGCGACGCGGCGGTGACGGGCGCCTGACCGCGGCCCTCGACCCGCAGGACCAGGGACCCCAGGACGCGTGTGGTGTCTTCGGGGTCTGGGCGCCCGGCGAGGACGTCGCCAAGCTCACCTACTTCGGGCTCTACGCGCTGCAGCACCGCGGCCAGGAGTCGGCCGGCATCGCGGTCAGCAACGGCCGCCAGATCCTGGTCTACAAGGACATGGGCCTGGTCTCGCAGGTCTTCGACGAGACCACCCTCGACTCGCTCAAGGGTCACCTGGCGATCGGTCACTCGCGCTACTCCACCACGGGTGCGAGCACCTGGCAGAACGCGCAGCCCACCTTCCGCCCGACCGTCGACGGCTCGATCGCCCTGGGCCACAACGGCAACCTGATCAACACCCACGAGCTGCGCGAGCTCGTCGACCAGCTGCCCGCGGACGCGGGCGAGCTGGACCTGCACGCCCGCAACATCGAGTCGTCGACCAACGACACCGGCCTGGTCACGGCCCTGCTGGCCCACCACCCCGACACCACGCTCGAGCAGCGGGCCCTGGAGGTGCTGCCCCTGCTCCAGGGCGCCTTCTCCTTCGTCTGGATGAACGAGAACACCCTCTACGCCGCCCGGGACCCGCAGGGGATCCGCCCGCTCGTCCTCGGCCGCCTCGACCGGGGCTGGGTCGTCGCCTCCGAGGACGCCGCCCTCGCCACCATCGGCGCCAGCGTCGTGCGCGAGGTCGAGCCCGGCGAGATGCTCGTCATCGACGACCAGGGCCTGCGCTCCCACACGTTCGCGAAGCCCGACCCCAAGGGCTGTGTCTTCGAGTACGTCTACCTCGCCCGCCCCGACGCCACGATCGCCGGCCGCAGCGTCCACGAGTCTCGTGTCGAGATGGGCCGCGAGCTCGCCCGGCAGTTCCCCGTCGAGGCCGACCTGGTGATCCCGGTGCCCGAGTCGGGCACCCCGGCCGCCGCCGGCTACGCCGAGCAGAGCGGCATCCCCTTCGGACAGGGCTTCGTCAAGAACGCCTACGTCGGCCGCACGTTCATCCAGCCGAGCCAGACCCTGCGCCAGCTCGGGATCCGGCTCAAGCTCAACGCCCTCGACCACATGATCCGAGGCAAGCGGATCGTCGTCGTGGACGACTCCATCGTGCGCGGCAACACCCAGCGGGCCCAGGTGCGGATGCTGCGCGAGGCGGGCGCCCTGGAGGTCCACGTCCGGATCTCCAGCCCCCCGGTGAAGTGGCCGTGCTTCTACGGCATCGACTTCGCCACGCGGGCCGAGCTGATCGCCAACGGACTCACCCCCGAGGAGATCGCCGCCAGCGTCGGCGCCGACAGCCTGGGCTACATCTCGCTCGACGGGATGATCGAGTCCACCAAGCAGGAGAAGAGTCGGCTGTGCACCGCCTGCTTCACCGGCGACTACCCCATCGAGCTGCCCGACGAGAGCCTGCTGGGCAAGCACCTGCTCGAGGCGACGCTGGCCTCGCCCACCCTGGGCAAGGCGCTTCCCGTCCTCAACAACCCCTGATCGGGAGCCAATCCGTGAGCGAGACCCCTGTGACCCCCGCTGGCACCCACGCTGGCACCCACGCTGGCCCCCACGCTGGCAACGCCTACGCCGAGGCCGGCGTGAGCATCGAGGCGGCCGACACCGCCATCGAGCTGATGAAGGGGTCGATCGAGAAGGCCCGCCGCCCGGAGATGATCGGCGGGCTCGGCGGCTTCGCGGGCCTGTTCGACGCCAGCGCGCTCACGTCGTACACACGCCCGCTGCTGGCCACCTCGACCGACGGGGTCGGCACCAAGGTCGCCATCGCGCAGGCGATGGACGTGCACGACACGATCGGCTTCGACCTGGTCGGCATGGTCGTCGACGACCTGGTCGTCTGCGGCGCCGAGCCGCTCTTCATGACCGACTACATCGCCTGCGGTCGGGTGCTCCCCGAGCGCATCGCCGCGATCGTCAAGGGCATCGCGGAGGCCTGTGTCGAGGCCGGCTGCGCGCTCATCGGCGGCGAGACCGCCGAGCACCCCGGGCTCCTGGGGCCCGATGACTACGACGTGGCGGGGGCGGCGACCGGCGTCGTCGAGGCCGACCGGCTGCTGGGGCCCGGACGGGTGCGCCCCGGGGACGCCGTCCTCGCGATGGAGGCGAGCGGCCTGCACTCCAACGGCTACTCCCTGGTGCGTCACGTGCTCCTCACCAAGGCCGGCTGGGAGCTCGACCGCGACGTGCCCGAGCTCGGTCGCACCCTGGGTGCCGAGCTGCTCGAGCCGACCCGCATCTACACCAAGGCCTGCCTGGCGCTCGCCGACCAGGTCGAGGTGCGCGCCTACTCCCACGTGACGGGCGGCGGGCTCGCGGCCAACCTCGCCCGGGTCATGCCCGAGGAGCTCATGGCGACCCTCGAGCGCGGCACGTGGACCCCCCAGCCCATCTTCGACGTCGTACGACGCGTGGGGGCGCTCTCGCAGGCCGACCTGGAGATGACGCTCAACTGCGGGGTGGGGATGGTGGCGATCATCGCCCCGGCGGCGATGGACCGCGCCATCGAGGTGCTGGCGGGCTTCGGCATCCGTGCCTGGGTGGTCGGCGAGGTCACCGTCGACCCCGAGAAGCAGGGTCGGGTCGTGCTGGAGGGCCAGCACCCCGGCTGGTGAGAGGGGCCCGAACGGCGCGCTCTCAGGGCGATTACGCTCAGGGCGTAGCGCGAAACGCGCCCACATGGCACCTCGGCGTGCGGGAACAGCCAACCAACAGGTAGCGTTGCCCCTACGAGAAATCCTGAGATAGCCCGGGAGCCATGGTGCCCCGGCCGACTTGCGAGGGGGCTGACCCTATGGGGCGCGGCCGAGCTAAAGCCAAGCAGACGAAGGTCGCCCGCGACCTGAAGTACCGCACGCACGACACGGACTTCGGGGCGCTGGCCAGTGAGCTGCACAGCGAGAGCGGGACCGAGGAACAGCAAGTCGATCCTGAAGTGCTGGAGAAGTGGTCCGACGTCATCGAGCCCACGCGGCGAGACTGACGCTCCACTGACTCACGAGGAGGGCCCCCCGGCGTGCCGGGGGACCCTCTGTTCGTGCGGTCTCAGGCGTCCAGCCAGATCCCGCGGAGACGGCCCACGTCGCGCATCCGTCGCTCGGCCAGCCGGTCGGCCGCGATCGCGGGGGGCACGCCGTCCGAGGCGGCGAGCGCGAAGACCCGCAGCGTCGTGTCGAAGATGCCGGTGGCGCGTTGCTGCGCCCGCTCGAAGGAGAAGCCCTCGAGCTCGTCGGCGACCTGGATCAGCCCGCCGGCGTTGACGCAGTAGTCGGGGGCGTAGAGCACCCCACGATCCTCCAGCGACTTCTCGATGCCCGGGTGGGCGAGCTGGTTGTTGGCGGCGCCGCAGACGATGCGGGCCGAGAGCACGTCCAGCACCTCGTCGTCGATGGCACCACCCATGGCACAGGGCGCGTAGACGTCCAGCGGGCTCGCGACCAGCGCCTCGGTGCTGGCGAGCGCGGTGACGCCGGGCAGCTCGTCGCGCACCCGGTCGAGCGCCGCGGTGGCCACGTCGGTGACCACGACCGTGGCGCCGTCCTCGACGAGGTGACGCGCCAGGTGTCGACCGACCTTGCCGACCCCGGCGACCCCGACGGTGCGTCCGGCCAGGGACTCGGTGCCCCAGGCCACGCTCGCGGCGGCCCGCATGCCCTGGAACACGCCGTACGCCGTGAGGACCGAGCTGTCGCCCGCCCCGCCGTGCGCCGTGGTGCGGCCCGTGACGAAGTCGCACTCGCGCGCGACGTGGTCCATGTCGGCCGAGAACGTCCCGACGTCGCAGGCGGTGAGGTAGCGCCCGCCGAGCGACTGCACGAAGCGGCCGTAGGCGCGCAGCAGGGCCTCGCTCTTCAGCGCCGACGGGTCACCGATGATGACGGCCTTGCCGCCACCGAGGTCCAGGCCCGCCAGCGCCGCCTTGTAGGACATCCCGCGGGACAGGTCGAGCACGTCGCGCACGGCGTCGGCCGTGGTCGCGTAGGGGAAGAAACGGGTCCCACCGAGCGCGGGGCCGAGCGCCGTGGAGTGGATGGCGATGATCGCCTGGAGACCGGTGGCCTGGTCGTTCGCGAAGACGACCTGCTCGTGGTCGGGGCCGAGCGCGAAGACGTCGACCGAGGGAGCTGCAGACATGGGTGGTGTCCTCATCCGTGTGACGGACCGCGTGGATGGGCGGCCCTGGGGGTGTGAGCCACAGGGGTGGCGTGGCTCACACCCAGCCTAGCGCCGTCCGGGCCACCCGCCGTCCGGTCGAGTGGAGCGCGTCGGTCGGTGGTCGAGCCGGGAGGGCCGCTAGGCCCGAGCTGCGTTCGGTCGGTGGTCGAGCCGGGAGGGCCGCTGGGCCCGAGCGTGTCGAGACCGGGGCGGGGTCTCGACAGCCGCTCGCTGGCGCTCGCTGCTCGACCAGCGATCGGGGGGGGGTGTTCGGTGGTCGAGCCGGGAGGGCCGCTGGGCCCGAGCGCGTTGGTCGGTGGTCGAGCCGGGAGGGCCGCTGGGCCCGAGCGCGTCGAGACCGGGGCGGGGTCTCGACAGCCGCTCGCTGGCGCTCGCTGCTCGACCAGCGATCGGGGGGGGTGTTCGGTGGTCGAGCCGGGAGGGCTGCTGGGCCCGAGCGCGTCGAGACCGGGGCGGGGTCTCGACAGCCGCTCGCTGCTCGACCAACGATCGGGGGGTGGCTGGTGCTCGCTGCTCGACCTGCGATCGGGGAGGTGTGTTCGGTGGTCGAGCCGGGAGGGCCGCTGGGCCCGAGCGCGTCGAGACCCGGTGCGGGGCCTGCTGCCCGGACCGGTCAGATCAGCGTGGTGACGACGTAGGCGATGCCGAAGGCGGCGACGAAGGCGAGCAGGCTGATGAGGGCGAGGGTCCAGGAGGGGCCGCCCGGTTCGTCGAGGGCGTCGCGGGGGCGCTCGGGCAGCTGCCACAGGGTGAGCTGCTCCTGCGCCGCGGCGGGCACGCTGGCGCGCAGGGCGGCGACGAAGGACGCGATGTCGGGCCAGCGGTCGTCGGGGTCGGGCTGGAGGGCGCGGAGCAGCACGTCGTCGAGTGCGGCGGGGAGGTCGGCGACCGAGGACGGGGCCGGGGGGAGGGTGGCGTGCATGAGCTCGCCCATGGTGCCGGTGCGGACCAGTCGACCGGTCACGAGCTGGTAGGCCACGGCGGCCAGCGCGTGCACGTCGGCGCGCACGTCGACGCCGAGGCCGGTGGCCTGCTCGGGGGCCATGTAGGACGGCGTCCCGACCACCTGGGTCAGCCCGGAGGCGTGGAGCAGCGCCTTGGCGACCCCGAGGTCGGCGACGAGGATGCGGTCGCCGGCGCTGCCGCCGCTGCGGACCAGGAGGTTCTGCGGCTTGATGTCGCGGTGCACCACGCCGTGCTCGTGCAGCACCGAGAGACCCGCGCCGGCCTGGCGGACCATGTCGACCGCGGTGGCCAGCGGCGGGAGGGTGTCGCGCTCGAGGACGTCGCCGAGGGAGCCGAGGTCGGCGTAGGTCATGACGAAGTACGGCGTGCCGTCGGCGTCGCCGACGTCGTAGACGCGCACGATGTGGTCGGAGTCGGCGCGGCGCAGGATCCGCGCCTCCTCCAGGAAGCGCTCGCGCACGTCGAGGCGTTGCGCCCAGTTCTCTGCGAGAGCCTTGACGGCGACGTCGGACTGCAGCTCCTCGTCGTGGTAGAGCCACACCGTCGCGAACCCGCCGACCCCGAGTCGACGCACCTGCTGCAGTCGTCCGAGCCGGTGCGGGAGCGCCATGAAAGGTAGTCTGCCGCAGGTGATCTCGGACGACGACGGCCCCACGCTCGAGGAGCTGGCCACGTTGGCGGCCGCAGGCGATCGCGGGGCGCTCGAGCAGCTCCTGGCCGACATCCAGCCCCGCGTACGCCGGATCTGCGGGCGGATGCTCATCTATCCGGAGGACGCCGAGGAGGCGACGCAGGACGCACTGCTCCTGGTGGCGACGAAGATCGGCGGGTTCGCCGGGCGGAGCAAGTTCACCACCTGGCTGCACGCGGTGGCGTCCAACAGTGCACGCTCGACCTACCGCACCCTCAAGCGACGGGCCGCGGAGCGCCTCACCGACGACCTGC
Source organism: uncultured Actinomycetota bacterium (assembly GCA_963827195.1). Lineage (GTDB taxonomy): Bacteria > Actinomycetota > Actinomycetes > Propionibacteriales > Nocardioidaceae > Nocardioides. The sequence goes on along the minus strand of CAWGZT010000005.1, from coordinate 45,372 downwards.
CCTCGGCACCGGACCCACGGACCACGAGCGTGATCGCCGGCAGTCGCCTCGACCTGCTCGACGCCCTCGAGATCCTCGGCGCCGACCGCCCCGAGCTGGTGGAGCCGCTGGTGCTGCGAGACGTGCAACAGCTCGACTACCACGAGATCGCGCGGCTCCTCGACGTGCCGCTCGGCACGGTGAAGTCACGCATCCACTCGGCGCGGCACGCGGTGCGGCCGCTGCTCGCCGTCCACGACTGACCTGCACCGAGCCGGGGTGGGCGGGGCTCGGTCAGTCCCCCGCGCTGACCAGGGCGTCGACCCCCGCGACCACCGCGACGGCGAGTCGCTCGACGAGGGGGCCGATGTCGTCGACGGAGCCGGTCTCGGCGTAGGCCTCGACAGCGCCAGCGGCGAGCCCCACCTGGGTCAGGCCGAGGTTGAGCGCACTGCCCTTGAGCTGGTGGGCAGTGGCGACGGTCCGCTCGGCGTCGGCGTCGCCCACCGCGGTGCGGATCTCGGCCAGCGTCAGGTCGATGCGCGCCAGGAACGACATGCGGGTGCGTTCGAAGAAGCTCACCCCGTCCTTGACGAGCTCGCTGAGCATGGCGACGCGGTCGAGGTCGAGCACCGGGTCGGCGAGCGGGGCGCTCTCCCCGTCCGGGCCGGGAGCGACCGGGGGCGCGGTGCCGGCCCGGGCCGCGGGCACCCAGCGGAAGATCGCCCGCGCGAGCTGGGGCGGGTCGACCGGCTTGGTGAGGAAGTCGTCCATGCCGGCCGCCAGGCAGCGCTCACGCTCGCCCTCGAGCGCCGACGCCGTCATCGCGATGATGGGGATCCGGGTGCCGTTCTCACGGGCCCGGATGGCCCGTGTCGCGTCGTAGCCGTCGAGCAACGGCATCCGGCAGTCCATCAGCACCACGTCGAAGTCGTGCGCCTGCGCGAGGCGGTCGACGGACTCGAGGCCGTTGTTGGCGACCTCGACCCGGCAGCCGAGGCTCTCCAGCAGCCCCGTGGCGACCAGCTGGTTGACCGCGTTGTCCTCGACGACCAGCACGCTCACGCCCAACGTGTGGGGCTCGCGCGCGCGTCGGGGGGCACGGGCCGGCGTCTCGCCGACGATCGCGAGGAGCATCGCGTCGTAGAGCGCGGAGAGCTTGACCGGCTTGGTCACCGTGGCCGTGACGCCGGCAGCGCGCGCCTGGGCCCGCGAGACCGGCTGGTTGCGCGTCAGCAGGAGGATCGGCGGGGGCGGGTCCAGGGTGGCGCGCAGACGCGCCGCCAGCGCCAACCCGTCGCTGGATCGCAGCGTGAGGTCGAGCATCACCGCGTCGTGGGGAGCACCGGACTCGCTGGCCGCCGTGGCCTCCGCGAGTGCTTCCTCCGCCGTGGCGACGTCCGTGACCGCCACCTCCCAGGCGACGAGCTGGTCGCGGAGCACGGTGCGGGAGGTGGCGTTGTCGTCGACGACCAGGACGCGCCGCCCTCGCAGGGGGTGCGTCGACGCGGACACCTGGTCGGGTCGGTCGGACCGGGCCTGCCCCAGGCGGACCGTGAACCAGAAGGTGCTGCCCTCGCCGGGGGTGCTCTCGAGACCGATCTCGCCGCCCAGGGCGTGGGTGAGCTGCTGGGAGATCGCGAGCCCGAGCCCGGTGCCCCCGTGCTGGCGGGTGGTGGAGCGGTCGGCCTGGGTGAAGGCCTCGAACAGCCCGACCTGCTGGGCCTCGGTGATGCCGGGCCCGGTGTCCTTGACCTCGACGCGCAGGAGCAGGGTCGCGTCGTCCTGCTCCGCGACGGTGGCCAGGATCGCCACCTCGCCGACATCGGTGAACTTGACGGCGTTGGAACCGAGGTTCGTGAGGATCTGCCCCAGGCGCACGGAGTCGCCGTTGACCAGCACCGGCACGTCGGGGTGGCAGGCCACCACGAGCTCGAGGCCCTTCTCGTGGGCCGGTCCGGCCAGCACGGCCGCGGTCTGCTCGAAGACCGAGCGGACGTCGATGTCCTCGGCCTCGAGCTCGAGCTTGCCGCTCTCGATCTTGGAGAGGTCGAGGACGTCGTTGAGGAGCCCGAGCAGCGTGAGGCCGGCGCCGCGCAGCGCGTCGGCCAGCTGGCGCTGGCGTTCGTCGAGGTCGGTGCGCAGCAGGAGGTCGTTGAGCCCGATCACGCCGTTCATCGGGGTGCGGATCTCGTGGCTCATCGTCGCGAGGAACTCCGACTTGAGGCGGGAGGCCTCCATCGCGGCGTCGCGGGCGGCAGCCAGCTCGTCGGCGGTGCGCTCGCGCTCCGCGACCCGGCTCAGCTGGTCGGCGACGTGCACGAGCAGCTCCCGCGAGCGCGCGTCGGGCGGCACCTCGTCGGCGAGCATCTCGAGCACGCAGATGCACTCGGAGCCGAGCATGATCGGGACGGCCACCAGGGTGTGGGTGTCCGCGCGGCCCGGTGCGGGCGCGACCTCGACGGAGCCCGACACGCAGCAGCGCTCGGCCAGCGTGAGGTCCGGGGTCGGCAGCCGGTCGGGGTCGCGGGACTCGGGCAGCGTGAGGGGGAGCGGCGTCAGGTCGCCTGCCGGGTCGCGTGCGAGGACGCAGAGGGGATCCCAGCCGCTGTTGCCGGCGAGCGCCGCGGCGGCGCTCTCCAGCGCCTCGGTGAGGCTGGAGGCGCGGTTCGCGGCCTCGGCCATGTGCTGCAGCAGCTGGAGCTGCCGGGTGGCCTCGGCAGCGACCCGGCCGGCCCGGACGAGGCTGGTGATGTCCTGCGCGGTGCCCCTGATCCGCACCGGCGCCCCGCCCTGGTCGCGGGCGCTGGACCCGAGCCCCCTGATCCAGCGGTGCTCCCCGTCGACGCGCACGATGCGGGCCTCCCACGCGAAGTCGGTGCCGTCCGCGACGTGGGCGCTGATGACCTCCTCGACCCGGGGACGGTCCTCGGGGTGCAGGAAGTCGAGGAACCCGTCGTACGTCATGGCGACGCCCGGGGCGAGGCCGTAGATCCGGTAGAGCTCCTCGGACCACCAGACGGTGCCGGAGTCGAGGGCCCACTCCCAGCTGCCGAGGTGCGCCAGGGACTGGGCGGCGGCGAGCTGGTGCTCGCGGTCCTGGACCGTCTCGAGCAGCAGCTTGCGCTGGGTGTCCTCGCTCACGCGGTGCAACCAGCGGCGCACCACCCCGTCGGCGTCCGGCAGCGGGGTCCAGCTGACCAGCGTCCACACGGGGGTGCCGTCGGGCCGCAGCAGGCGTACGTCGAGGTTCTGCTCGCCCGGGTGTCCGTGCAGGTCGTCGAGGTGGGTGCGCCAGTGCCCGCGTCCCTCCTCGTCGAGGAGGTCGTCGACGACCAGGTCCACGAGCCCGGGCCGAGGCCGGTCGAGGATCTCGGCGAGGCGGTCGTTGGCGAAGAGCGTGCGCCCCTGCGCGTCCAGGATCCACAGTCCGTCGGGGCTGTGCCCGACGATGCTGCGCAACAGGTCCAGCTCGCTCACCGCGGTTCCCTTCCCGGGTTGGCTGGTCATTGTTCACCCTCAGCCCCGGGACGGCACCACCCAGGTCACGGTGACGCGCTGGCCGGCTGGCTGGCGGGCGCGCTCGCAGCCGACGTGGCCGGTGCGGTGCTGGTGGGAGCCGCGGTGGGGGACGGGCTGGTCGGAGTGGGGCTGGGGGTCGTGGCGCTGGGGCTGCTCGACGTCCCCGGGGTCGGCGACGGCGAGGTCGACGAGGTGGCGCTCGGGTCGGTCGTCGCGCTCGACGTGGGCGAGGTCGGGGAAGCGCTGGTCGTGGCGCCGGACGGCGAGGCCGCCCCGGTCGGTGACGCGGTGCCCGAGGGGTCGCCCGTGGTGCTCGCCGAGGGGCCGTCGGTCGGGCCCGCGCTCTCGGAGGGCTCGGTCAAGGGACCCTGGTCGGCCTCGATGATGGCGAGGATGCTCGCCTCGTAGGCCGACAGCTGTCCCTGGATCTGGTCCAGCGGCAGCTGGCCGATCCCTGCCCCGAAGGCGGTGATCTGCTCCCAGAGCGCCATCAGCTCGTCGGTGGCCGATGCGCTCAGCGGACCGTCGAGGGTCACGAAGAGCTGGACGGCGAGGGAGTAGGTCAGGCAGCTGGTGCAGTCGTAGTTGACCGCGACCGAGATGTTCTGGGGGACGACGACGTCGGCCTCGCCGACCACGAGGACGACCTGGAAGGCGACCGCGACGGCGGCGCACTTCTCGCAGCTGGCCAGGGCGTAGGCCTCGTTCGTGCTGGTCACCGGCTCGGCGCCGTCCGCCCAGACCAGGGCGAAGGCGACGTCATAGGTGACGCTGCCGTCGGTGGTGTTGACCGCGACCGCCTGGTTGTCACCCTCGTCGGGGGCGAGGGGCTCGTCGAAGGGGAAGATCCAGGTGCCGTCGGTGGCCTGGTCGACCTCGCCCTCCTCGAGAGGCGCTGCGTCGACCGGGCTCACGCCGGTGTCGGCGACCGCGTCGTTGGCAGGCGACGAGCCCGCACGGGGGACCAGCACGGTGGCGAGCTGCGGCCGGTCCCGGGTCGGCAGGTCGGTGCCGTCGGGGAACGACACGGTGCCGCGCCCCTGGCTGCCCACGGCCAGGCCGGCGGACGGGGTCGAGAGGCTGACCAGGTCGGTGATCCGGCCCCCCTCGTAGGCCTGGATGGGTCGGTAGCGGTCCGGCTGCGGCCACCAGGCCCAGACCAGGCCGGCGATCAGGGCTCCTGCGGTGACGACCGCCAGCCCCCGGCGCAGTGGCCGCCCGGAGGTCCGCTGCCAGGTCGTCGTCCCGACCTGGCGGGCGAGGCGGGTGAAGAGATAGACGATGGCGACCACGGGCAGCAGGACCACGATCCCGGCGAGGGCCCGGGCCGTGGCTGCCACCGGGTCCCCGTCGTCCAGCGCCTGCAGGGCGCCGTCGCGCTGGGCGCCTGCGCTCGCGAGCGCCGTACCGACGATGCGGGGGAGGGTCCAGACGAGCAGTCCGAGCATGAACACGAAGAAGGGCACGACGACGAGCACCCAGGTGGTGACCACCGCGCGCGCCCAGGGCTTGAGCGCCTGGGCGCGGGGGTCGCTCGGCACCCAGGGGACCAGGCTGCGCAGGGTGGGGCCGATCCGCTGGAAGAGGTCGGGCACACCGGTGAGGTCGGCGAGGACGTGGTAGCCGTCGAAGCGCACCAGGGGCAGCAGCTGGCGCACCATCTGCAGGATCTGGGTGGCCACCAGCAGCAGGAGCGCGTCGGCGTCGGTGAGCCACCAGACGCCGACCGTCGCGATCGCCACGATCGCGTTGAAGTAGAGCCCGCCGAGGTCGGTGCGCAGGCGCCCGGCTCGACCGAGGCGGTAGGAGTCGGTGACGTCGGTGTAGAAGGCGGGCCAGACCAGGTAGAGCCCGGCTCCCATGACCCCCGGTGTCGCACCGCCGCGCTGGGCACCCGCCGCATGGCCGAACTCGTGGAAGCCGGCGGACAGGACGGTCACGGCGAGGACGGCCAGGAGCAGCCCCGGGCGCGCGAAGGCGTCGTGCGTGGCGGAGGCCAGGCCCCGGTCGAAGAGCACCCACCAGCAGATCCAGCCGAAGGCCACCACGAGAGGTACGACGATCGCGGGGTGGAAGAGCTTGGCGAAGGGCTCGGTGAGTCGCCGGGTCCGCTCCCGGTCGGTGACGGCGACCTTGAAGCGCAGTGCGAGCAGCGGGTTGGAGCGCTGGAGCTCCGGCTCGGAGCCGTCGGCGCGGATCACCAGACCCTGCTCGCGGAGCTTGTCGACGAGGGTCTCGACGTTGCCCTCGCTGAGCGTGCGCCCGGCGGCGACGCTGACCACCTTCGCGACCTCGGCGAGGTCGCGCTGCCCGTCCAGGGCCTCCAGGACGGCGTAGAGCAACGGCGTCAGCTGGAGGGTCTGCCCGTCGCTGCGGCGGGCCAGGGCAGGGGGCACCTGGTAGCCGGAGCCCTGCATCTCGCCGATGAGCTGCACGCCCTCGGCTCGACGCAGGGCACCGGTGGCGCCTGAGGTGGTCGACGTCGTCATCGGGGTGGGGCTCAGGGCTGCTGGATGGTGGAGCCCTGGTCGGCTGTGGCCTCCGCCGAGCCGGTGATGTCCTGGTTGATGATCGCGTCCTGCTGGGAGACCGCGACGGCCGAGCTGTCGACCGAGCCGATGTTGGCGGCCAGGGCGGCGTCGATCGGCGCCGCCACGTTGGCGTTGGCGGCCACCGCGCCGTTGATCGGGGCAGCGATGTTGGCGTCGCCGTTGAGGTCGACGTTGACGTTGAGCAGGTTGCCGTCGGTCAGGTTGCCCACCTGGCCCGCAGCGTCGTCGACGGTCCCGGCGACGTCACCGGGGAGCGCGGCCCCGTCGGTGGGCAGGCCGTCGGTGGGCAGGCCGTCGGTGGGCAGGCCGGTGTCGGGCAGGGCCGTGCCGCCGCCGGCGGCCGTGGGTGCGGCCGTCGTCGCGTCGGCTGCCGGGGCGGTGGCGTCCGTGGAGGGGGTCGTGGTCGCGTCGGCGGCGGGAGCGGCGCCCTGCTCGAGGGTGCTGTCCTGGTTGGCCGTGGCGGTCGCGTCGGCGTCGATGCCCTGGTTGATCATCACGCCCTGGTCGGAGAGGGCCTGGGCCTCGGAGCCGGTCGAGAGGATGTTGGCGCCGACGGCGGCGTCGATCGGTGCGGCGACGTTGGCGTTGGCCGCGACCCCCAGGTCGATGGGGGCGGCCGCGTCGATCGCGAGATCGAGGTCGGCGTTGAGGTCGAGGATGGAGACGACCTCCTTGTCCGGGAGCGCCGTGGCGTCCTCGGCGGCGAGCTCGGCGTCGGTCAGTCCGCGGTGCTGGTCGTTCCCCATGGTGGTGCCTTTCCTGGTGGCCGGATCAGTGGCTGGGTCGGTGGCTGGGTCGGTGGTGCTCGACCCTGTACCCCGCGACAGCGCGGCAAAACGTCACCGTCAGCACGACCGAGGGCCTCAGTCGAGTCGCGCCACCATGGGGAGCCGCGAGCGCGCCGTCAGGCCGACCACGGCCGCGGTCAGGACCGGGAGCCCGAGGACGACGACGCCCAGCAGCAGCCACGGCACCTCCAGGTAGTGCGTCGGAGCGCCGGTGGGCAGTCCGCCGGGCAGGCCGCTGGGAGCGGTCAGCGCATAGCTGATCGCCACGCCCGGCACCAGGCCGACGACGGCCCCCAGGACCGCACCCACCAGCCCCACGACCAGCGCGTAGGCCGCGGCGACCCCGCGCCGGGTGCGCGGGCTCGCGCCGACCGCCGCGAGGGTGGCCAGGTCCGGTCGCGCGTCCGAGAGCGCGAGGAAGGTCGCCGTCAGGGTGCCGCCCAGCATCAGCACGCCGCCGAGCGCGCTGAGGACCAGCTGCAGCACCAGGACGGCGTCGGGGGTCTCGTAGCCGTGCTCGACGTAGAAGGACGCAGCGCCGAGTGCGTTGACGACCTCCTCGGCGTCCCGCTCCTGCTCGGCGCTCCAGGTGCCGTCGAAGAACAGGGCGGTGATCCCCGGCTCGATGCCCAGCCGGGCCGCGACCGGGGTGGAGACGACGGCCTGCGCGTTGGCGGCTCCGGCGGCCACCGGCACGGTGAGGGCGGGCACGCGCTGCCGCACCCTGCCGGCGGTGCGGCCCTGCTCGTCGTAGGTCGTGGCGATCATGGTCACCTGCGTGGGCTCGGCACCGCTGTCGCTGAACACCACCACCCCGCCGGAGGCCAGCACCTCGCGCGCCCGGGTGCGCTCGGCGTCGGTCATCTCGTCGAGGCCCGTCAGCGTGGGGGGCAGGCCGGTGTCGGAGACCGGGAACGATCCACCTGGTCCTTCGGTCCACGACGACAGGACGGGTCGATCGGGGTCCCTGCTCCCGCGCAGCTCGACATAGCGGTCGACCCCGTCGCCGCCGGCGGCGAGGCCCAGCACCCGACGTACGTCGGCGCCCGGCAGCTCGCCGGCGAGCACCCGCTCGATGCTCGCCCAGTCCGTGTCGGGTCCCTGCCCGCTCACCAGGCCGGCGCCCTCGGGGAGCTGGGCCTGGTAGCTCGCCGCACCCTGCGCCTCGTCGCTGCTGATGGCGATGCCCAGCGCGACCACCCCGGCCACGGTCGCAGCCACGGCGGCCACCGCCGGCACGGTGCGGGTCCGGTGCCGCGCGGCGTCGCGGGCCGCGAAACGCAGCGTCAGGGGGAGCCGCCGGGCGAGGTGGGCGACACCCGCCACGACCACCGGGACCACCAGGACCATGCCGAGCACCGCGATGATCGCGGAGCCGGCGATCAGGAGCTCACCGCTCGCACGACCCAGCGCCCCGTAGGCCGAGCCGGCCACCCCGACCGAGAGCAGCGCGAGACCCAGCACCGGTGACCGCCGGGACGCGCGGGTGTCGCCACGTCGGCCACCGAGCACCGCCACCACGTCCTGGCGGGAGGCCGTCACGGCCGGCACCACCGCGGCGAGCAGCGCACTGACCAGCCCGAAGAGCCCCACCGCGAGCAGGTGCCACCCCGGGACGTCGAAGGGCCCGAAGGGGATGTCGCTGGACGCCTGGAAGGCGGGCATCGTCAGCCACGCGCCCAGGAGCCCGAGGACGACGCCGGCCACGGCGCCGACGAGGCCGAGGACCACTCCGGCGCCGAGCACCACCCGACGCACGTCACGCGGCGAGCCGCCCGCGGCGGAGATGAGGGCGAGCGTGCGCGTCTGGCGTCGTGCCCCCACCGCGAAGGCAGGACCCGCGAGGAGGACCACCTCGATCAGCACCATCACCACGACCAGCGCGAGCACGGTGACGGTGGCGTCGTCCATCCCGCCCACCAGCACCTGTGCCTCGGGCGCCAGCTCCTCGACGCTCGGCGGGTCGGCCATCACGGCGCGGGAGAGCACCGTGGCGCCGAGGCTGTTGAGCTCGCGCACCTGCGACCAGGTGACCGGGTCGCCCCCGACGAGGTAGGTGCGTTGCCCGTAGGTCGGCGTCTCGAGGGAGCCGAGCTCCCCGAAGACCCAGGGGGAGGACCGGGAGCCGGCCGACTCGGCGCGGCCCACGATCTCGCGGGTGCTGCCGTCGGCGAGCTCGAGGTCGCCGCCCACGACCGGTCCGCGCTCGAGCACGGCCTCGTTGACGACGACCTCGTCGGGGCCCTGTGGCCACCGCCCCTCGCTCAGGAGGGCCAGCCCGCGGGCGAGTGGCGCGGCCAGGTCGACCTGGGCCACCTGGGCGTCCGCCACCCCCACGTCGGTGACGAAGGAGGTGGTGCCGTGGCGCACCTCGATCGCCGGCGGGTCGCCACCGAGCGCGGCGCGCACGTCGTCGATCGTGGTCTTGCCCTGACCCTCCGGGGCCTCCAGCTGGAACGCGGCGACGTCGGGGTCGGCCAGCTGCTGCACCGTGGCAGCAGCACCGACCTGCACCCGCGCCTGGGCCGCACCGACCCTGCGCTCGATGCCCTCGGCCCCGTCGAGCGAGGAGGTGCTGTAGACGGTGGCGGCGATCGAGACGGCCAGCACGGGCAGCGCGACCAGCACGAGCACGAGCAGGCTGCGTCCCCTCGCCCGCCGCGCGTCGCGCCAGGCGATCCGCAGCGGCAGGCGCCAGCCGCCCAGCCGGCCGCCCAGCCGGCCGAACCGGGCCGGCCCGCCCGTCGAGCGGCCCGCGGGCTCGCTCATGGGCCGGCTCACGGGGTCTCGCTGGGCTCGAGGAGGCGCTCGACGGGCTCGCTGCCGGACTCGTCGACCACGATCCCGTCGCGCAGGAACACGACGCGGTCGGCCCAGGCGGCGTGCCGGGCCTCGTGGGTCACCAGGACCCCCGCCGCCCCGGCGTCGCACCGCGCCCGCAGCAGACGCAGCACCTCCTCGCCGGTCTCGCTGTCCAGCGCACCCGTGGGCTCGTCGGCGAGGATCAGGCGCCGCTCGCCGACGACGGCGCGGGCGATGGCCACCCGCTGCTGCTGGCCGCCCGACATGTCGTCGGGGAAGCGGTGGGCCAGGTCGACGATCCCGACCTCCTCGAGTGCTCGCAACGCCGCCTTCCGGGCGGTGCTGGTGCGTTCGCCGTCGAGCTCGCGGGGCAGGGCGACGTTCTCGACCGCGGTCAGCGCCGGGATCAGGTTCAGCCCCTGGAACACGTAGCCGATCGAGGTGCGCCGCTTGCGGGCCCGTTCGGCCTGGGACAGCGTGACGAGGTCGGTGCCCTCCACCTCGACCCGGCCTGCCGTGGGTCGGTCCAGGCCGCCCGCGATGGTGAGCAGGGTCGACTTGCCGGAGCCCGAGGGGCCCATGACGGCCACCAGCTCGCCCGGGTGGGCGGCGAAGGAGATGCCGCGCAGCGCCTCGACCCGGGTCGCGCCCTCCCCGTGCACCCGGGTGACGCCCTGCAGCCGCAGCACCGCGCTCATGATCGCTCCCGCGTGGACGCGCGGCGGGTGGGCGACCCGGTCGGGTGCCACCGGACCGACCTCGGTGGCGGCGCGGCGTACTCGCGTCTCGCAGTGGTCGAGCCAGCGGATCTCGGCCTCCGCGGCGAACACCAACGAGTCGAGCACCAGGCTCCACGCGAGGTCGGAGCCGTGCGTCGTCGCGTCGGGACGACGCTTGAGGCGGGTGTAGTCCTGCAGGGCACGCATCGTGGCGCTGCGCTGCTGCTGGATGAGCGTGCCGACGTCGACGCCGGGCACCGTGACGGCCAGTGCGAGCTTGATCGCCAGCTCGTCACGGGCTGGTTGGGTGCGCTCCACGGGCGTGGTGAACCAGGCGGCGACCTCGTCGTGCCCGGTCGCGGTGAGGCGCCACATCTCGTGCCCCTCGTCATCCACGCCGGCCGGCTCCACCAGGTCGTCGCGCTGGAGGCGGGTCAGGGTCGTGTACACCTGACCGACGTTGAGCGGCCACGCCGACCCCGTGCGGGACTCGAACTCCGTGCGGAGCTGGTAGCCGTACATCGGCTCCTGCTCCAGCAGCGCCAACAGTGCTTGCTTGACCGACATCGCGGGCTCCTGAGGTCGTGACGTGCCCCGGGGAAGGGGCTACCCGGTATGTATATCACGTATGTGCATACCGGGTAAGGCCATGGCCGACCGATTCCGACCGATGGGTTCAGCGGGGGGCGCGGGCGAAGACCACGCGGCCGTGGCTGCCGTAGCCCACGAGGCGCCCGCCGGCCCGGGTGCCGTCGAAGCCGACCATCAGCCACCCGTCGTCGGTCTCGAGGAGGGTGGGCCACGGCAGGTTGGTCGGGTACGGCGCGTCCAGCGCGTCCACCTCCGCGAGCCGTCGCTCCTGGGGGAGGGAGGGATCCAGGTCCAGCACGGGGTAGCGGCCACGCTGGCCGGGGCGTCCGTCACGACCGTCGCTCGCGACGACCCGCCACCGGCCGGCGTCGCCGCCCCACCGGGTCAGGACCGGTCCCTCGGTCGCACGGCGGTCGGACGCGGCGCCGAGGAGGGTGAGGTCCTCGAGGGTGGGCCCACCGGCGAGCACGGGGTGGAAGCGGAAGAACCGGTGGGCGCTGACGTAGGCGACCAGCCAGCCGTCGTCGGTGCGCACCAGGTGGGGGTCCCACACCCCGACCGAGCGCAGGCCCGTCGTCGGCAGCGTCAGGGGCCGGGTGTCGAGCACGTGGCGACCACGGGTGAGGTCGGTCGTGGTCTCCGCGAGCGTGACGCCCACCGTGGCGCCGGGGGCGCTCCTGTCGAAGTCGCCCCAGGTGCTGGTGGCGAGCAGCCAACGCTCCCCGTCTCGGACCAGGTGGCTCGCGTGGTCCCCGAAGACGCCCGGTCGGTCGGGTCGCCGGAAGAACAGGTCGCTGCGGTGCTCGAGGGTGAGGTCGTGCGGGTCGAGCGCCCACACCGAGGTGTGGGCGGTGTCGAAGAAGCCCGGCCCGGCGCTCGTCGCGGTGAGCAGGACCCGCTCGCCGTCCTGTCCCTGCTCCCGCCAGGGCGAGCCGTCCGCGTGGCTGACCACGCGCAGGTCGCGCAACCCGAGCTGGCCGAACGCCCCCGCCCGCACCTCGGCCACCGGGCCCGTGGCCTCGTGGGTCAGGCCCGCCAGCCAGGTCTCGTCGCGGGTGTCGAACCGGGTGGCGAGATCCACCCGGCCGCGCACCAGCCACGCGCCCGCCTCCCGCGCCAGCACCGAGAGGTGGGTGCCCGTCAGAGCGAGCCCCACGCTCTCCACCGGCGCCTCCGGTCGCCCGCTGCGCCGGCTCGCGTGCCGGGTGGTCCGCGACCCGGTGGTGACCGTGAGCCCCAGCGAGCCGTCGTACGAACCGGTGAGGGCGATGTCGCCGCTCCTCAGGCTCACCTCGACGCGTCCGGCGCCGCTCACGTCGGCCTCCACCGCCACCGACGGCGCGAGCGGCGCGGCGAGGTCGGTGCCCGGCTGCACGAGCGACACCGGCCGGCACCAGCCCACCGGCTCGAAGCGCGCCGGCATCAGCGCCGGGCGTCGAGGGTCAGCGGGTCCGGGGTCATGACGCTCATTGTGGCGGGTGCCGGCCTCTCCCGCTCGATGCCTGCTGTGCCTGGCGTGGGGCGTTCTGGGTCGGGCCGACAGTTTCACCGGCCGGCCGAGGAAACTGTCTGGTCGGTGCGCTGGTCGCAACGAAACTGTCGCTGGGAGTACGAAGTTTCATCGTCCAAGCGACAGTTTCACCGGCCGGCCGGTGAAACTGTCCCGCCCGGCCACCCAGACCCACACCCGCACCCCGAGTAGCGTCGGACACCGCGAGCAAGCCGCACCGTGGCGGCCGGGACGAACGGGGTACGACATGCAGGTGCTGGTGACCGGGGCGACGGGGTTCGTGGGGTCGGCGCTGGCGCAGGCGCTGGTGGACGGCGGCCACGAGGTGCGGGCGATGACGCGTCGGCCCGACGACTACGACGGGCCGGGGACGCCGGTGGGCGGCGACATGGACGACGAGGCGAGCCTGCGCGAGGCGCTGTCGGGCGTGGACGTCGCCTACTACCTGATCCACTCGCTGTCGTCGAAGGACTTCGAGGCGGAGGACGCGGCCGGCGCCACGGCCTTCAGTGCAGCGGCTGCCGCACAGGGGGTGGGACGGATCGTCTACCTCGGCGGTCTCGGCGAGGAGTCCGACGACCTCTCGCCGCACCTGCGCTCGCGCCGCGAGGTCGAGAAGCTGCTGGGCGCTGACGGGGTCCCGGTGACGGTGCTGCGCGCAGCGGTCGTCGTGGGCCACGGCGGCATCTCGTGGGAGATGACGCGCCAGCTCGTCGACCGGCTGCCGCTGCTCGCCGCCCCGCCGTGGGCCAAGACGCGCACCCAGCCGATCGCGCTGAGCGACGCCGTCGCCTACCTCGTCGGTGTGCTCGACCACCCCGCGGCGAGCGGGCGGGTCTTCGAGATCGGTGGCGCCGACGTGGTGACCTACGAGGACATGCTGGTGCGCGCTGCCCGGGCGCAGGAGGGCAAGGACGTGGCGCTCGTGTCCGTGCCGCTGCCCGACCACGACCTCGTGGACGCCGCGGTGGCCAGGGCGTCGTCGTACGGACTGGCGGCGCTGACCGAGGTCGACGTCGACACCGCCAAGAACCTCATCGAGTCGATGAGCACCGAGGTGGTCGTCTCCGACCACTCCATCCGCGAGGTCGTCGACCTCGAGCCGATGGGGTACGACGAGATGGTGCGGCTCGCGCTCGGCGACCGGCTCCGCGACGGCGAGCCGGTCTGATCAGCCCACCCGCACCTGCGCCACCGCGATCGGGTGGTCGGTGATCCGTCGTACCTCGGCGTCCTGCTGGTAGCCGAACCCGGCCCACGTCAGCGTGGGGGACCCGAAGATCCAGTCGATCCGGGCCCGCGGCGGCCGGCAGCCACCCACGACCGAACCGCCGTTGGCCGCGGTGAGACCCGTGGTGAGGGCGAGGTCGCAGAAGATCTCGCCCTTCTCGTTCATGTCGCCCGTGACCACCACGGGCAGCCCCGTGGTCTGCAGCTCGCGCACCTGCGCGACCAGCAGAGCGGTGGCCGCGTCGCGCTCGCCCTCGGCATCGCGTCGGGGGCGGCGCGGCGAGAAGTGCACGTTGACGAACCAGACCTGCTGCCCCGAGGCCCGGTGCTGGAGCAGCACCACGGGCTGCGCCCGCTGCTCACCGACGAAGGGGATCGTGAAGGTCGTCGCGGCCAGCACCTCCCAGGTGGCGACGCGCCACATGATCGCCTGCGGCACCGAGGTGCCCCGCTGCCCCAGGGGCGGGTACGACGTGAACGCACCGCCCGTCGCCGCCATCACGGTCGCCAACTGGTCGACCTGGATCTCCTGGAGCCCGACCACAGAGAAGTCCCGGTGCACCATCAGGTCGCTGGCCCACCGCGCCCGGGTCTCCCCGTCGGCCCAACGCGACCCACGGGGGGTGTGGTTGGAGCCGAGCACGTTGAAGGACGCGACGGTGAACTCCGCACTCGACATCGGCGGCGCAGGCGGCGTCGGCGGGGGCGGTGCCGGAGGGGGCGGTGCCGGAGGGGTCGCGACCACCAACAGGCTCTCGACGACGGCTCGCTCCGGGGTCACGGTGCGGTGCCCGGCGGCGGACCCGGTGCGTGCGGCGGACCCGGTGCGCTCCGCGACCTCGGCGTGCCCGGCGTCGGGACCGATCGCCGACCCCGTGCCGGCCGGCTCGGGTGGGACCGAGTTGGCCGTCGCCGACGGGGTGCCCGCCGCGCCCACCAACAGCGCGAGCAGGCACCCGACCACTGCCCTACCTCGCCCAGCCACACCGACCACCGTCGTCCTCGGGTTCCTTTGTCGTGGTTCCCGATCGGCTCCCGGCGCTGGGTCCTGAGGACAACCACCACGCGGGCGGGGCCGGCGGGCTAGCGTCAGGTCGCCAGGCGCGACACCCCCGCCCGTCCCGAGCCGCCAAGGAGGTCTGCGCGTGCCCGACCTCCCGCTCAACCTGCGCCCCAGCCGTCGCCCCCTGCTGGTGCGTGCCCTGCTCGGGGTGCTGCTGGCCGGCTGCCTGCTGACACTCCTCGGCGGGCCCGTGTGGCTCTTCATGCACGGTTCGGCCGCCGGGTGGCAGGACGCCCGCGAGGTGACCGCGTCGGTCGCCGACGACACCCGCTGTCGCGTCGGCCCGCCGCCCGGTGAGCCCACGACCTGTGCGGCCGCCTGGACCGAGGGCGGGCAGGGCGATGTCTCCAACCGCTACGGCGGTCCACCCCCGGGACCCGGCGAGCGCGTCGAGGCCCGGGCGGTCGGCGAGGACCTGGTGCTGACCGGCTATCACCCGGTACTGCTCGCCTGGGCCCTCGCGGCCCCCTACCTCGCCCTCGTCGGGCTCGCCTCCACCGGCGCCGCTGCCCTGGGGCTGCGGGTCCTCGACCCGCGCTGGTGGAGCAGGCGCACCGACCTGCCCGGCTGACGCCCCACCGGCACGAGCAGTCTCCGGGGTCCCGGCTACGGTCGGGGTGACCGCTCCCGTCCTCGATCCTGGAGGCTCCGTGCCCGACCGTCGTGCCCTGCGCGGGGTCCGCGCCCTGCCCAGCGCGCTGAGCCGCGGCCGCGAACGCGTGACCGGCGTCTTCGGCCAGCGCTTCCCCACCGTCGCCGTCACCGGCATGACCGGGGTGGGCAAGACCGAGCTGGTGGACCACCTGTGCGGCCGTCCCTCCGCGAGCGGCACGCCCGACGCGGGGTCGGCCGTCCTCGAGCGACGCGTACGACGCGGCGCGCGGCTCACCGGCTTCCGCTTCCGCGTCGTCCCCGGCGACAACGCCGCGACCCGGCTCGGCGCCCTCGACGACGTCTTCCACGACGACCCCGTCGACGGGGTGCTGCACGTGGTCGCCAACGGCCACGCGACGGGCCGCCGGCCGGCCGGCACCAGCGGTCGCGCCGAGGTCTCCCGCGAGCAGCAGCTCGCCGCCGAGCTGGAGGACTGGACGGTGACGGCGCACCGGATCGCCTCGATGGCCGTGCGCCGCTCGCGACCCACCTGGTTGGTGGTCGTGGTCACCAAGGTCGACCTCTACGCCGACGATGTCGACGAGGTCGTGCGCTCCTACTCGCCCGGGAGCGGCACGCCCTTCGGCGATCGGCTCGACGAGCTGCGCGCGCTGGCCGGGGCGGCCAACCTTTCAATCGACGTGCTGCCCGCGTGCAGCCACCTCGACAGCGACGCGGGCGGGGTCACCCGCAAGCAGCGCGACCTCTACCTGGCCGCCCTCGAGGCGCGGATGGCTCAGCTCTCCGGCCACGTCTGAGCGTCACGCCCCAGACGGCGGTCAGACCGCCTCGCGGTGGTCGAGGCTCCAGGCCCGGACGAGGGCGAGGTACTCCTCCGGCGACTCCATCATCAGCGCGTGCCGGCGATCGTCGAGCACGTGGCCCTGCCAGTCCGGACGCCGGGCCAGCACCTGGCGCAGCACCTTGGCGGGCACGAGCGCATCGGCCGTGCCCCCGATGATCAGGGTCGGCGCCTCGACGGTGTCGATCGCCCGCATCACCCGCGCGGGGGCGGCCCAGAGCTGCGCGATGGAGCGCAGCGCGCTCAGCAAGGCCTTGCGCCGGGAGGCGACGACGACGTCGTCGTCGTCGGCGTACTCCTGCGCCATCAGGTCGATCAGCTCGGGGCGCACGCCGTCGGGCTCGGAGAAGATCAGCCGCATCAGGTGCCGGTTGCGGCGCTCGTCGAGCAGCCCGCCCGCGCCGACGACGCCCAGCGCCGCGGCCGAGACCGACGACACGGCGATCGGCACCATGCCCTCGAGCGTCGCGCGGGCCGGCACGAGGAGCTTCAGCGGCGAGGTCGGAGGCAGGGCCGGGGAGACCAGCACCAGCGTCGAGACCCGCTCGGGCTGCTGCGCAGCGAGCAGGGTGGCGATCAGCCCGCCCATCGAGTTGCCGTGGAGGGCGAAGCGCGGCCACCCCAGCGCGTCGGCGACGTCGAGCACGAACCGCACGTAGGCATCGACCGTCAGCGGCTCGTCCGCCAGCGCGGTGGTGCGGCCGAACCCGGGCAGGTCCACGGCCACGACCGGTCCGCTCGCGCTGAGACCGCTCATCACCTCGACCCAGGTCACGGCCGAGGCGCCGAGGCCGTGCACGAGCAGCTGCGGCTCGCCACCCGCCGCTGCGAGCGGGCCGGGAGCCCTCAGGACGCGCACCTCGCGACCACGGACCTCGAGCACCTCGTCGACCACGCCGGGCCACGTGGGCCCGACCGCTGCAGCATGTTCCATACCTTCAGTATGCGTGGCGGCCCGCCGTCGGTCCCCCACCCGCCGGGGTGTGCGCGTCGTGACCCGCGATGCGAGTCGCCTCGGCGTGGTAGGACGGGGTCGTCGACCAGGAGGAACCAGGATGTCCTTGCCGCAGGTGGAGCTGAGCGGCGGCGCGGTCGCCTACGCCGACACCGGTGGTGACGGGCGCCCGGTCGTGCTCTGTCACGGCCTGCTGATGGACGAGCTGGTCTGGGACCTCGTGCTCCCGCACCTGGACACCCGGCTGCGCGTGGTCAGGCCGGTGCTCCCGCTGGGAGCCCATCGGATGGCGATGCGTCCGGACGCCGACCTGTCCTTGCGCGGCCAGGCGGCGCGTCTGGGGGAGCTGCTGGACCGGCTCGACCTCGACGACGTGGTCCTGGTCGTCAGCGACACGGGCTTCCCGCTCCTGCTCGCCGCGGAGCGTCATCCCCGGGTCGGGGCGCTGGTGGTCCTGCCGTGCGAGGCCTACGACAACATCCCGCCGGGCCTACCGGGCAAGACCGTCGCGCTCTCGGCCCGCCTGCCCGGTGGGGTGCTCCTCGCCGCGGCCGCCCTGCGCCTGCCCTTCGCGGCCCGGCTGCCGTTCACCCTCGGGCCGATGTCGCGACGCCCGGTCCCGCGGGCCCTCGTGTCGCGCTGGACATCGCCGTTGCTGCGGGACCGGGGGATCCGTCGCGACCTCGTGCACTATGCGACCGCTCCCGACTTCTCCGCGATCGACGTGGCCTGCCGGGCGCTGCCCGGCTTCGACGGCCCCGCCGCGGTGCTCTGGTCACGGACCGACCGGATGTTGCCCTTCGCCCACGCCGTCGCGCTGTCGCAGGCCCTGCCGCGGGCGCGGCTCGTCGCCCTCGACGACGGGGGATCGCTGCTCCAGCTCGACGAACCGGTGCGCGTGGCCGCGGAGATCAACGCCGTGGCGCTGGGCTGACCCCCTGCGGGACGTGCCTTGCGGCTCACCCGTCCTGCGGGTCCCACCGGACAGGTCCGGTGCCGGTGCCGGCCAGGCCGTCGTCAGGGTTGTAGAGACTGCATGCCCTGAGTGAGAGGCAACCGCACCCGATGCAGCCGTCGAGCGAGTCGCGGAGCCGCTCGAGGAGGGCGAGGCGGGCATCCAGTCGCTGACGCCACCGTCGCGAGAGCCGGACCCAGTCCGCCTTCGTGGGCGTCCGTCCCTCCGGCAACGAGGCCAGGGCCTCGGCGATGTCGGCGAGCGAGATCCCGACCTTCTGCGACACGCGGATGAAGGCCACCCGCCGCAGCACCTCGCGGTCGTAGCGACGCTGGTTGCCAGCGGTGCGCGTGCTCACGATGAGGCCCTTGCGCTCGTAGAAGTGCAACGTCGAGACAGCCAACCCGGCGCGTTGCGCCACGTCGCTGGGTGTCAGCTGCTGACGACGGGTCTCGGCGTGCGTCACGGTCCGGTCGTCTCCTTGACATGAACCTTGGTTGAGGTCGTTCGATGATGACATGACCTACGACGTGCTGGATGACGCCTATGACCGGCTGCGGTCCACCGGGCCGGAGTTCGAGGGTTGGCTGAGCAACCACGGGCCCATGGCAGTGGAGGCGCTCGTACGGCACGGGCACGACGGCGTCGTCCCGGCGTGGCTCGATGGCTACTCCCGACGCCTCGAGGCGGCACCCCGTCCTTCCCGCCAGATCCACGACTGGCGTGCCGCGCTGGGCGACCCGCGGCGGCTGGGCGACTGGCTCGCGTGGTTCGAGGAGCAGCTCCTCGAGCGGCCGTGGCTGCAGGTCCTGCACGCCTGGTGGCCACGACTCGTCCCCGGGATCGCGGCCGGGGCCACCCACGGGGTCATCCGGGTCGGTCACGCGGTGCGGGTCCTGCGTGATGCGGGAGAGACGCCCGCACGCGTCGCCGAGCTGGCTCAGGGCCTGGGCTACTGGGCGGCCCGTTGGCAGCCCGTCCCCGGCGCCGCGCCTCCCGGTGGTCGCCTCCACGCCGACGCGGCGGTCGCAGCCCTGCCGGTGGTGCCGCACCAGGACGGGGGGATCGGGGAGCGGCTGGCGCAGCTGGATCACCTCACGGGGTGGGCCCGGGCGCAGCAGGACCTGGCGCCCTCCGGCGAGTGGGAGGGCTTCCTCCGCGACGTCGTCTCCGCCGCCGTACGTCGCTATGCCACGCATGGGCACGGCAGCCCGGTGATGCTGGTCCACGCTGCGACGGCCCCCAACGCGGTCCTCCGCGTCCTCCCCTCGCTGCCCGAGGAGCAGTGGGCGATCGAGCGCCGCTGCAGGGTGGTCCGCGTCGGCGGCCGTCCACGCTGCCTACGCGCCCACGACCGGGGCGCCGGCGCCCACCACCCGGCTCACCCCCGAGGACGCGTTCGAGCGGGCTGCCCGGCACGGTGACGAGCACGTGATCAAGCTGGCCGACACGGCGCTCGACGCCTACAGGTGGACCGGGGAGGACCTCGCGCTGGCCTCGGTGGAGCGGGCCGCGCTGCTGGTCGACCCGGTGCAGCGCGCCCGGACGTGACCACGCGCACACGGCCTCGTTGAGCACCCGAGCCCTCCGACACGAGGAGGGCCACTCCCGAGAGGCCCCGATGAGCCTGCGACCCCCCGCGATCGTCGCCGCCGGCCTGGCCGCCGTGGTGGCGACCATGACTCCCGGCGTACCCGCCCCCGCCGCCAGCGCCGTGAGCCAGCAGTCAGTGGCCACCCCGGCCGCGGCTGCTCCCCCCGCTCCGGCTGAGGTGCTGGGTCGGGTGCAACCGTGCGGCGGGACGTCGTGGGTGGCGGGCAGCACCAACATCTGCGACGGATCGGTGGTCTACCGCGACTACGTCTACGACGACGAGGGTGCCGACACCGGCGGCATCGGCTACGACGCCTCCGGCACGAGCAGCGCCTTCGGCACCCTGGCCGCCCCGGCCGGGGACCAGCGCTATCCCGCGTCCGACACCAACAGCGCCGACCTGGTCGACCTGCGGCTGACCCGGGTGGGCCAGCGCCTGCGGGTGGTGGCCGAGATGGGCGCGCTGCGTCGGGCCCGCTCGACGGTGCTCGCCCTCGCCATCGACACCGACGGCGACCGCACGACCGGTGGGGGAGCCTGGCCCGGCCTCGGCATCCGCAGCGCGGGCTGGGACCGGATCCACCGGTTCACGGTCGGTGACCCGCGCACCAACGAGATCCGCGGCAGCTTCGCACTCCCCGCCGCCTCCCGGTGGCGGGTGCAGGCGGTCACCGCCCAGGCGGCCACCGGCACCGTGATGAACGTGGCGTTCCGCGGCGTCAACGAGCGGGCGGCCTACAAGGTCAGCGGCGACAACCCGTCGGCCTACCCCTACCCAGGTCGGGGGGCGTGGTTCGAGGACAAGCAGGCGGCTGCCCTCAAGGCCGGCGACATCTCCCAGTTCGGCTACACCGTGACCTCGAGCGACCTGCGGCGCGGGGTGACCCGCGAGCAGCGCATCGGCCCGGGGCTGCACGAGCGCGTCTACACCTCGCGGTTCGCGCTCGGGGAAGGCATGTCCTACGAGGGCATCCCCGGCAAGGGCGACGGCGGCACCGCCGCGGGGTTCTTCGCCCAGGAGTTCACCTTCCTCGGCCGCTACCAGCCCTACGGGATCTACCTCCCGCGAGCCCGTGGACCGCACGGACTGCAGATGGAGTGGCACGGCAGCAACCAGGGCATCGTCGCGCAGATCAACCAGCGCGGCATGCAGCAGCAGTTCGGGGAGGACCTCAACCGGATCCTGGTCGTGCCCGAGGCGCGAGGTCCCAACGGCTACGGCTCGGGCATCAGCGAGCGCGACCTGCTGGACGTGATGGCCGACGTCCAGGCCAGCTATCCGATCGACCGCGACAGGGTGTTCTCCAGCGGCTACAGCCAGGGGGGCTACCTGGGCTTCCGGATGGCCATGCTCTACCCCGACCTCTTCGCCGGCTTCACGACGTGGGTCGGCTTCACCGGCGACGACACCAACGGGACGCCCGCGCAGGGCGAGGTCTCCGTCACGGCGGGCGCGGTGGGCAACATGGTCGACTACGCCGCCAACCTGCGTCACGTCCCGGGCTCGATGCTCTTCGCCGGCGCCGACGAGCTCGTCCAGGCGCCGAGCGCCCGGGCGATGGAGGAGGCCTTCGCCGCCACCAGCAACGTCTACACCTGGTACATGCACCCGGCCGCCGAGCACTTCACCTTCGCGCTGGCCGACGACTGGGCCAAGGAGGCGTCGGACAGCCGCCACCAGCGCCTCGTCCGCCGTCCCGCCCGTGTGACCTTCCGGACCGACCCGCTCCTCGACGCCCCCCGTTACGGCATCCGCCACGACCGCGCCTACTGGGTCAGCCGGCTGCGCGGGCGTGGGGCCGGGCCGCTGCGCACCGACCTCACGTCGCACGGCTGCGGCGTGATCGTGCCCGAGCTGACGACGCGCAGCGGCCAGGGAGCACGGCCGGTGCCGTGGGTGTCCCAGGGGCAGGAGGAGGCCGGCATCCGGAGCCTGCCGAGGAAGCAGCTCCTGCGAGGCGACCTGCGCAACGTCAGGAGCCTGCGGGTCGATCCGGGCCGGGCGTGTCTCCGGGCCGGGATGTCCTACCGGATCCGCAGCGACGGACCGGCCGTCCTCCGTCTCCCGACGATCGGTGTCATCGAGCTGCGCCGGGGGTTGAACACGGGCACGATCTGAGGGAGGTCGGGAAGGCCTCAGCGTCGGGTGCCGACGAGCACCTCGTCCTCGCCGAGGAGGTGTCCGGCCGCGCACCTGACCTCGACCTCGACCGGAGCGCCACAGCCGTCGTGGGTCACCTCGGGGCCGCCGCCCGCGGTGTGGTTCCTGCCCCACTGGAGGAGTGCCAGCACCGTGGGGAGCAGGGCGTGCCCGGACTCGGTGAGCACGTAGGCGTGGCGCGTGCGCTGGCCCGGCTCGCGGTAGGGCTCCTTGGCCAGCACGCCCGCCTCGACGAGCTCACGCAGTCGCTGGGCGGCGGCGGCCTCGGTGATGCCGACACGCTTGACGAGCGCGTCGAAGCGGGAGGCCCCGTAGAACACCTCACGCAGGAGCAGCAGCGCGGAGCGGTTGCCGATCAGCTGCACGGCGCGATCGAGGGGACATCGGTCGCCCAGGGCCACGTCGCCTCGCTGGGCGAGCCGTCCGGTCAGGTGAACGCTCATGATCTGCACTCTAACTTGTCGAAACCATAGTCAGCCACCTAGAGTCCTGGCTATGCCAGACAAGAGTCAGCGGGTCGTCGTCGGGGTGCTGATCGGCGCGGCCTTCCTCGCTGGGGTGGATCTCTTCATCGTCAACGTCGCCTTCGACGAGATCGGTGAGGACTTCGGCGGGTCGACGCTCCCGGAGCTCAGCTGGATCCTCAACGCCTACGCGGTCGTCTACGCCGCCCTGCTGATCCCGATGGGCCGGCTCGCGGACCGGTTCGGGCAGAAGCGCGGCTTCATCGGTGGCATGGGCGTCTTCATCGTGGCGAGCCTCGCGTGCGGCTTCGCTCCCGGCATCTGGTGGCTGGTGGCACTCCGGGTGCTCCAGGCAGCAGGTGCCGCCGCCATGACACCGGCCAGCCTCGGCCTGCTCCTGGCGGCCGTGGCGCCCGAGAAGCGCGCCCCCGTGGCGCGTCTGTGGGCGCTGACCGGCGCCGTGGCTGCGGCCCTGGGCCCGGCGTTGGGGGGCGTCCTGGTGCAGGTGTCGTGGCAGTGGGCCTTCTGGGTCAACCTCCCGATCGGCGTGGTGCTGGTCATCGGTGCGATCCGTTACGTCCCCGACGTCCGCCACAACGACGGCGCACCGTTGCCCGACCTGGTCGGCGCGCTGGCCCTCGCGCTGACCGTGGGCGGGCTCGTCCTCGCGCTCGTCCAGGGCAGTGACTGGGGCTGGGGCTCACCCCGCGTGCTCGCAGCCCTGGCTGTGACCGTGCTCGGCGCTGCCGTCTTCGTCCGGCAGACCGTGCGCCACCCCTCCCCGATCGTCGCCCCGGCGCTCCTGGCGGTGCCGGCGTTCCGGTGGGCCAACGTGGCCACCCTCGTCTTCAACGTCGGCTTCGGCGCCGGCCTGCTGTGCGCCATCCTGTGGCTGCAGCAGGCCTGGGGCTACGGCGCGCTGCAGACCGGTCTGGCCATCGCCGTCGGCCCCCTCGCCGTACCGGTCACCTCTGTGCTCGTTCACCGCCACTTCCCCCGAGCCCGGCCGGGCCACATGATCGCCGCCGGCAGCCTGGCGTTCGCCGGGTCGGCACTCTGGCAGGGCTGGGCGCTCAGCACGACCCCGTCCTACCTGACCGGCTTTCTGCCCGCCTGGGTGCTCGGCGGGGTGGGTGTGGGGCTGGCCATGCCCAACCTCCTGGCCGCAGCGACCGCGACGCTGCCGCCGACCCAGGTGTCCACCGGGGGTGGGGTCGTGACGATGTCGCGCCAGGTAGGCCTGGCCATGGGCATCACGATGCTCGTCACGATCATCGGCGGCGCCGACCTCGAGGCCGGCTTCACCCGGGCGTGGTACGCCATCGCGGTCGGGATGCTCGTCGCTGCGCTCGCCGCACTGCGCCTGTCGTGGGTGACCGAGCAGCCTCGACCGGGGTCTGTCGCCTCGGTCCGTGATCCCGTGGGTGACCTGCCCGGCACCTAGGCGGTGAGGTCGTAGGAGGTCGCGCGGTGTGCTGGTGTGGGTGGGTCGGTGTGGCCGGGTGGGGCGGGGGCGCGGGAGTGGTAGGTGTGGCCGGTGGGGGTGGTGGTCTCGACGGTGTGTCGCTCGGTGTCGGGGCCTGAGCTGGTGCGGGCGGTCCAGCCGTGGGCCTGTTTGGCGTGGTTGCAGCGGGCGCAGAGGCCTTGGGTGTTGCGTGCGGTGGTGGGGCCACCGGTGTGCCACTCGGTGACGTGGTCGATGTGAGCGAGGGGAGCGCCGCACCAGGGGGTGCGGCACAGGTCCTGGTCCCGGACCTGGACGAGGTGGGCCAGTGTGCGGGGCGCGCGTCGGGTGGTGCGGTCCATCGCGATGAGGGTGCCGGTGTCCGGTGTGGTGAAGAGGCGGCGTACGAAGAGCTGGCCGGCGCTCGCGGCGTCGCGGACCAGGTCGTGGGCCCAGGTGGCGGGGACGGGGCCGTGGCCCCCCACGTGCGCGGGCTCGTGGCTGGTGCCGAAGAGGGTGGTGGTGCTCATGACGAGGTCGAGGTCGACGCGGGCGGGTGTGGTGGTCGGGGTGCCGGTCACTCGCTGGACCAACGTGTCTGCCATGACCTGGCCGCGGGAGCGGGGGTCGCCGGCTGCGGTGGCGCTGTCGGCGGCCCGCTTGAGTGCGGCGAAGAGGGCGACGCCTTGCTTGACGGGAAGCAGGGCGCCGACCCAGGTCATGGTGTCGGGCGCGGGGCGGACCGAGACGTGGCGGTCGGTTTCGGCCTTGCGGGCGCGCTCGACGACGGATGCGGTGTCGAGCTCGAGGGCGAGCCTGGTGGCGGCCCGGGTGAGGGCTTTGTCGCTGAGGGTGGTCGCGGGTCCGTCGGGTCCGCAGAGGGCTCGGTCGACGTGGCTGCGGTCGGCGGGGTCGAGGCAGGCGGTCTCGCGCAGGATGAGGGTGGCGCGCCACTCGCTGAGCTGCCCGGCCTGCATCCGGGCCAGGGTGTGGGGCATCTGGGTGTCGAGGGCGTGGGCGAGTGTGAGGTGCTGGGCGCCCTTGAAGGGCGACTCTGAGCGGGCGAGGCCGAGCTGGGCGGCGATGCCTTCCCCGACCCGGCGACGCGGGGTGTGAGTCGTGACCTGGGTGGCCCGTTGGGAGCGGTCGAAGTCGACGGCGAGGACCGCCTGGGCTGCGCAGGCGGCGTTCTTCAGGTCCTCGAGGGTGGCGACCAGGTCGATCCGCTGCGCGTCGTCGAGGTCGCGGGGGAGCTGGGCCAGGGCGGTGGTCACCTGGGCCAGGTCATCGATCCCGAGTTCGAGCATACGTACGATTATATGTCAAAGTGCGGCCCCTGAGAAGAGGGCGGACTCGACCTGTGGACGAAGCGCCACCTGGCGGAGGGGTCGCGGAAGGAGCCGAGACGAGCGATGGTCCCCGCGGAGCTCCGCGAGGACCATCGTCTGCAGGTCAGAGACCTGCGGTGCTTGTGGGCAGGGGCGGGATCGAACCGCCGACCTATCACTTTTCAGGCGATCGCTCATACCGACTGAGCTACCTGCCCAAGCGACGCACACCTTACAGGAGCCCCAGGGGGCGCACGAAAGTGAGGGTGAACCGTGACGGGCGTCACCTCTGGGGCTCTGCGGCGTTAGAGGGGTCATGAGCCTCACCACCAGCCGGCGCACGACGCTGCTCCCTGCCATCGCGGCCCTCATGGTCGGCGTCCTCGCGGCGTGTGGATCCCAGATGAATCCCGAGACCGTCGCGCAGCTCCAAGGCGCCGGCTCGTCGACGGTGCCGGGCCAGGCCCAGGGCGAGGTCGTGAGCGGCGCCGGCGTGGTCGGGGGCGACTCGTCCGACCCGACCGGCACCTCGCCGGTCCCCGGTGCGCCCGCCGGCAGTGCGCCAGGCTCCGCTCCCGTGGGTGGCACGTCTCGCACGGACGGCGGGACGACCGCCCCCGGTGGCGCCGCTCCGACTCCGACCGGGGAGTCCGCTGCCGGCGGTGGAGGCGAGGCCGGTGGGTGTGAGGGGTTCACCAACCAGACCGGGATCACCGACAAGACGATCACCATCGCCAACGCCTCGGACATCTCGGGCCCGGTGCCGGGACTGATGCAGGCGGGCCAGGACGCCGTGCGCGCCTACGCCGCCTACTTCAACGCGACCTCCGACATCTGCGGGCGCAAGCTCGAGGTCCTGCTGCTGGACAGCCGCACCGACGCGGCAGCCGACCAGCTGGCCTACACGAAGGCGTGCGAGCAAGCCTTCGCCGCTGTGGGCTCCATGTCGGCCTTCGACTCCGGCGGCGCCGCGACCGCGCAGGCCTGCGGCCTGCCGGACCTCCGCTCTGCCTCCGCCTCGCTCGAGCGCTCCCGCTGCACGACGTGCTTCGGTGCGATGTCGCTCAAGGCCAACGAGTTCGAGAACTCCGTGCCCGACTGGATCAAGGCCAACCACCCCGTCGGGGCCAAGAAGGCGGCCTATGTCTGGATCAACGCCGGTGCGGTGCCGGCCAATGCCAACTACCAGGCTGACGCGATGGAGAAGCAGGGGCTGAAGTTCCTCATCCGCCAGGGCATCGACATCTCCGAGTTCAACTACGCGCCCTACGTGCAGGAGCTGAAGGACGCCGGCATCGAGTACCTCCAGTTCCTCGGGTCCGCGGCCCACGCAGTCCGGATGGCGCAGGCCATGCAGCAGCAGGGCTTCAAGCCCGACCTGTTCATGATGACGCAGCCGATGTATGAGCAGGGCTACATCAAGCAGGCCGGCGCCGCGGCCGAGGACACCCACATCTTCATCACCCACGTCCCCTTCGAGGAGGCATCGACCAGCCCCGAGGTGTCGCTCTACCTGTCGTGGCTGCGCCAGGTGAACCCCAGCGCAGAGCCCACGTCCTACGGCCTCTTCGCCTGGTCGGCCGCCCGTCTCTTCGTCGAGCAGGCCACCGCCCTCGGTGGCAAGCTGAGTCGGCCCACCCTGCTCGCGAGCCTCAAGCAGGTGAAGAACTGGACGGCCAACGACGCCCACGCTCCGCAGAACGTCGGGGCCAAGCGCACGAGCGAGTGCTGGCGCTTCATCAAGGTGGCCAACGGGAGCTGGACCTCGGTCGGGGACCGCAAGTACGCCTGCAACGGCACCACCGTCGTACCCGAGTGACGACCTGATCGACCGGGTCTGGCTTGGAGCGTGCTCGGGCACGGCCCTATGCTGGCCCGGCAAGTCTGGCCCCCATCGTCTAGCGGCCTAGGACGTCGCCCTTTCACGGCGGTAGCACGGGTTCGAATCCCGTTGGGGGTGCTCCATCCGCTCAGCACCGCCGATCCGCTCCCGGATTGTGAGGTGCCGCAGGGGATGGGTTAGAGTTCCAGCGCTCCGGCAGTGCCGGACAAATGCACCATCTAGGCCCCGTAGCGCAGTTGGTTAGCGCGCCGCCCTGTCACGGCGGAGGCCGCGGGTTCGAGTCCCGTCGGGGTCGCAGAAGCACGAACAGCCAGCACGTCCCGGACCGCCAGGTCCGGGACGTGCTGGCGTTTCCGGGGTGGGTGGCCACCGGGCACAATGACCGGATGCCGATCGAGATGGATCCCGTGCGCTTCGACGAGCTCGTCGACCGTGCCCTGGACGGCATCCCCGAGGAGCTCGCCGCCCTGGTGCACAACGTCGTGGTCCTCGTCGAGGACGAGCCGCCCGAGGGGGAGCCCGACGACCTCCTCGGCCTCTACGACGGGGTCGCGCTGACCGACCGCGACTTCACCCAGGGCGCGGGACTGCCCGACCGGATCTTCATCTTCCGCGGCCCGCTCCTGGACATGTGTGCCGACGAGGCCGAGCTGGTCGAGGAGGTCCGGATCACCGTGGTCCACGAGGTCGCGCACCACTTCGGCATCGACGACGAGCGCCTGCACCGGCTCGGCTACGCCTGAGCGACCCAGAAGCCCAGACCGCACGCGCCGAGGGCGAGCAGGACCGTCAGGGCCCCGTAGAGGGCCCCGTGGGGGACCGAGCGACGACCCAGGGCGTGCGTCTGCACGGCGAAGGCGCTGTAGGTCGTCAGGCCGCCGCAGAAGCCTGTCCCGAGCAGCGCCAGCGCGCGCTCGTCCCACGACCAGGCCGAGAGGAGCCCGAGCGCGAACGAGCCCACCACGTTGACGAGCAGCGTGCCGAGCGGCAGGTCGCGATCGAGTCGATGACCCACGAGGAACCGCACGACGGCCCCCGCGGCGCCCCCCACGGCGACGAGCAGCACGGTCACAGGTCGCCCTCCGCGTCGGCGAGGTCGCGCTGCGCGGCCGGGGACGACCAGCGTGAGGCGAGCTGCACGCCGACCAGCGCGGCCGCCAGCGTGCCGACGAGGTACGCCGCGGCGAGACCGGGTCGCCCCCCGTCGAGCAGGGCGCGTCCCTGCTCGGAGGTCGCCGAGAGGGTCGTGAACCCGCCGAGCACGCCGGGCCCGAGCCCGACCGCCAGCGTGCGGGACCGTCGTACGACCTCGGCCGCGGGCAGCAGGGCGAGCGCGAAGGCGCCGGTGACGTTGATCGCGAAGGTCGTCCAGGGCAGGCCCGAGCCGTCAGCGACGAGCACGCCGAGGCCGTGGCGCAGGACCGCGCCCACCGCTCCTCCGAGGGCCACCGCGCAGATCAGGCGCGGCAGCGAGGGGGTCACGAGACGCTAGTGTGCCGGACCTGGTGGGTGCGGGCGTCGCGCCACGGCACGGGGTCCTCGCCGTCGGTCTGGCGCACGAACTCTCCGAGGAACCACTCCTGGAAGTGCTGCTGCTCCGGGGTGCGGGCCAACGACAGCAGCCGCTCCTCCCGGCAGAAGGCGTCCGCGAGGTCGAGGAGCTCGATGAAGCGGCCCATGCTGCCGGCGGAGTCGGAGTCCATGACGACGTGGACGTCGGTGCTCGTGCGGCCGGCTGCGAGGGCGGCCTCGATCTGACCGGCACCCATGCCGTCGCGCAGCGGCTGCTCGAGGCTCCCGAAGAGGTCGGAGAGGTTCTTCGCGAGCGGGTAGTCGGACTCGTGGGCCAGCGCCAGGAGCCGGACCTCGCGCCGCAGCTCGCGGTAGTGACGCTGGAAGCCGACGTAGGAGCTGAGCGGCACGTCGCGGATGTAGAAGTCGATGAGCTCCTGGCCCTCGAGCGCCGCGCGAGGACCCTCCTGGAGGCCGGTGAGCGTGCCCTCCTTGCCGTCGCCGTCGACGAAGCTCGCGGCGGGGTTGAACCAGACGACCTTGCCGTCGTCCTCGATCTCGGCACCCCACGCGTCGGCGCTGCGCGCCACGATGCTCAGCCCGCGCCCGAAGGTCAGCAGCAGGTCGTCCTCGTCGACGGGCTCGGCGGTGGACGGGAGGGTCGGCGGGGTGGTGGAGCCGTCGCGGACCTCCACCCGGGGGTGCTCCCGGGTGCCGCGCACCCGCACCTGGATCGGCGGCGCGCCGTGGAGCAGCGCGTTGGTGACCAGCTCGGAGACGCCCAGCTCGGCGCACTCGTTGAGGTCGTCGCGGCCGATGTCCACGCAGGTCTCGACCACCCAGCGGCGTGCATCCTGCACACCGCGGGGCCCAGTGCCCAGGGACAGGGCTGGCCGGTTCAACGGCAACGAATTCTCCGACATCGACAAATCAGGGTGGAGCCATTGTCGTTGGGATACCCCCGCGACCGCGGCACCAAACCCGGTGTCCTTGAAATATGTCGTCCCCAGGGCGGTCGGTGCCGGGTGTCCACCCTGTGACCGAGGTGACGGGAGCCGCGATTGGTCAGCGTTGTCCTCCCATTGGACAATGGGAGACAGGCCCACTTCACACCGGAGGCGCAATGAGCACCGAGACCAGCAACGCTCGTCACCAGGTCGTGGTGATCGGCTCGGGCTTCGGCGGCCTGTTCGGGACGAAGGCGCTGCGGCGCACCGACGCCGAGGTCACGATGGTGGCCAAGACGACGCACCACCTCTTCCAGCCCCTGCTCTACCAGGTGGCGACGGGCATCCTCTCCGAGGGCGAGATCGCCCCTCCGACGCGCGAGGTCCTGAGCAGCCAGAAGAACGCCCAGGTGCTGCTCGGTGAGGTGACCGGCATCGACCTGGAGCGCCGGGTGGTCACCTCGCAGGTGCTGGGTCGCGAGAGCGTCCACCCCTACGACTCGCTGATCGTGGCGGCAGGTGCGGGTCAGTCCTACTTCGGCAACGACCAGTTCGCCGAGTACGCCCCCGGCATGAAGAGCATCGACGACGCCCTCGAGCTGCGCGGGCGGATCTTCGGTGCCTTCGAGATGGCCGAGCTCGGCGCTCGTCGGGGCGAGAACGTCGACCACCTGCTGACCTTCGTGGTCGTCGGTGCCGGTCCGACCGGGGTGGAGATGGCCGGCCAGATCGCCGAGCTCGCCCACCGCACCCTCAAGCGCGACTTCCGGGCGATCAACACCCGCACCGCCCGGGTGGTCCTCCTCGACGCCGCCCCCCAGGTGCTGCCGCCCTTCGGTGCCAAGCTGGGTGACTGGACCGCTCGCGAGCTGGGCAAGCTCGGGGTCGAGGTCCAGCTCGGCGCGATGGTCACCGACGTCGACGAGCGCGGCCTCGAGATCAAGTACAAGGACGGCCGCGTCGAGCGCCTGAACACCGTCACCAAGATCTGGGCCGCGGGCGTGCAGGCGAGCTCGCTGGGCGCCACGCTGGCCGCGCAGACCGGCGCCCCGCTCGACCGCGCCGGTCGCATCGGCGTCAACCCCGACCTCACGCTGCCCGGACACCCCGAGGTCTTCGTCGTGGGCGACATGATCGCGCTCGACAACCTCCCGGGCGTGGCCCAGGTGGCCATCCAGGGTGCGAAGTACGCCGCCAAGGAGATCGACAACCGGCTCAAGGCCAAGCCCGCCCAGCCGCCGTTCAAGTACTTCGACAAGGGCTCGATGGCGATCATCAGCCGCTTCCGGGCCGTCGCGATGGTGGGCCGGTTGCGCCTCACCGGTGTCATCGCCTGGCTGATGTGGCTCGGGGTGCACCTCGTCTACATCACCGGCTTCAAGAACCGCGTCACCGCCGTCATGCACTGGTTCGTCTCGTTCCTCGGGCGCGGTCGCTCGGAGCGCACGTCGACCGAGCAGCAGATCTTCGCCCGGGCGGCCCTGGGCCGGCTGCGTCGCGGTGCGACCGACCTGGTGTCGGCCCCCGGGGCCTACGACGCCGCGCGCGAGCTGCTCGACGAGAGCCGGCGCCACGAGCTCGAGGCGCAGGCCCTCGAGGAGGCCCGTCTCACCGACTCGGGCTCCCGTGGCGTCAAGCACCCCGCGAGCACCTGAGCGGTTACTCGAAGAAGCTCGGTGAGGGCGCCTGGCCCTCGTCGCGCTGCTCGAGCGACGCGCGCGCCCAGCGCGGCAGGATGAAGACGCCCTCGGCCTCCACCGTGACGCCCTCGGGGCCGATGAGGTGGCCCTTGGCCCAGGTCTTGATGCCCTCGCTGCGGTCGATCCACGCCTCCGCGCGCAGGGCGCCCAGCGGGGTGGCCCGCCGGTAGACCAGGGTGAGCGTCCCGGTCATGCCGGGTCGGCCGCCGGCACCGGCCGCCTCGCCGAGCATCTGGTCCAGCACCAGGGCGGACACCCCGCCGTGCACCAGGCCGGGCGGACCCTCGTAGGCGGCGCCGAGCCGGAAGTCCGACCAGGCGCGACCGGTGTCGTCGTGCTCGATCAGGAGCGGGGGAGCAGCAGCGTTGCGCACCCCCACGACCGTGTTGCCCCACGAGCGCCCGCGGCCCTCGGGGCCGAAGCGCACGCCGTAGGGGCCGTCGATCTGGCTGGTGCGCAGCCGCGCGACGATGGCCTCGATCTCGGCCTGGGCGCGGCGTACCTCGTCGTCGTCGACCGTGGTGCGGATGGTGGCGTCCACCAGCTCGCGCACCGACTGGGCGAAGGGGCCGTAGAGCGCCTGCTGGCGCTCGAGCTCCTCGAGGCTGATGTCGTCGTGCACGTAACCGGTCATCCGCGGAGTCTAGAACACGTTCCAGTTCGGTGGGCCCGAGGAATCGGGTGGCACTCGCGCCCCAGGACCTGGTCAGATGGGCCGATGACAGCTCTCGTCATCCCCGATGTCCGCTGGCACGAGTCCTGGGCAGCCTCGATGCTGGCCTTCGGCACGACCTACCCGCACGGGTCCGGACTCGGCGAGCCCGCTCCGTCCTACGACGAGCAGGGCTGTGCTGCCTACGCCGCCGGCCTGCGCTCCGCGGCCGCCGTCGCGCCCCGGGAGGACTGGGTGCCCTGCTCCTTCTTCTGGATCACCGACGACCGCGAGGTGATCGGCTTTCTCGCGCTGCGCCACGAGCTCAACGACTGGTTGCTCCAGGAGGGCGGGCACATCGGCTACTCCGTGCGCCCGGAGCGGCGCCGGGAGGGGCACGCCTCGAGGGCCCTCGACCTGGCGCTCGCGGAGGCCCCGGCGCTCGGTGTCGACGAGGCGCTGGTGACCTGCGACGAGGACAACCTCGGCTCCCGCCGGACCATCGAGGCCAACGGCGGGGTCCACGAGGACACCCGCAACGGCAAGCGTCGCTACTGGCTGGCGACCGGTCGGGCTAGGACTGGGGCGCGGGGCGGTGGCGTCGCAGCACGGTCATGAAGTGCGTGGGGTCGACCATCGAGGAGTCGACGACGAAGGGCGACATCCCGCGCCGGACGAACAGCACCTTCCACCCGCGTGAGCCGGCCGTCCCGACGACCTCGATCGGCGTGTAGGGGCTGGCCAGGTCGAAGACGAACCGACCGTTGGAGCTCCGCACCTCGAGCTGGCCGTTGCTCACACGCAGTCGCGGGGAGGAGGATCCCGCGCGCAAGGCCCACAGCACGAGCGTCAGCACACCCAGGG
Organism: uncultured Actinomycetota bacterium; assembly: GCA_963827195.1. Classification (GTDB taxonomy): domain Bacteria; phylum Actinomycetota; class Actinomycetes; order Propionibacteriales; family Nocardioidaceae; genus Nocardioides. The sequence goes on along the minus strand of CAWGZT010000005.1, from coordinate 12,742 downwards.
CCACGGCGACGGCGATGGTGTCGGTGGTCGGGGACAGCCTGGCCTCGCGGCCGGCGAGCACGGTGGCGAGCAGCGACGCGAGCAGCAGGAGCCCGACGACGCGACGTGCCGCGCGGCGGGGTGCGAACGTCACCTCACCGTTGTCGACCGGTGTCCCGGGCCCGAGCCCGGGCGCGGACTCGGGCTCGGGCGCCACGACCGGCGGCGGGGACGGCGTCGGCGCGGCTCCGGCCTGGAGGAGCGACGAGGTGGAGCTGACCAGCACGACACGCGGCGGGCCGGTGTGCTCGGCCGGCTCGGGCTCGGGAGCCCGGCGCCGGCCGATCAACCTGTTGCGGCGCGGCGCCGACGTGGGGAGCAGGACGCTCTCGGCGGGCCTCTCGGCGGGACTCTCGGTGGGGCTGGCGGCAGTCGGCTCGACGGGGAGCGGCGCCCCCGCGAGCCGGACCTGCTCGGCGCGCCGCGCCTCGCCGGCGAGCCGCTCGGCCAGGGCGACCTGCTCGGCCCGCAGCGGGGCGTCGGGGGTGGGGGGACCGACCGGGGCGCGCGTGGCCGCGGTGGGCTCCTCGCGTCGGGCGAGCCAGCGGTCGAACAGGTCGGAGGCAGCGTCGCCCCTCGACGAGTCCGGCTCCTTCATGGGCGACAAACTACGCCTCTGCTCTCGGTCGGGAGGGACTTTGACGTAGGACGAGCCCCGGCCGAGGGCCGGGGCTCGTCACAGGTGCGGGTCGATCAGGTGGTGTAGGCCTTCACGCACTGGTCGAACTTGTCGTCCGACTTGAGCGGGTTGTCGAGGTAGCCGTCGAGGGTGCACTGCACGATGGCCTGGGCGAGGGTGAGGATGTCGTCGACCGGCTGGACCTGGGTCGAGGGGAGCGGCGGGACGCTGACCGAGGGCAGCGGGACCGGGTTCTGCTCGGGGAGCCCACCGCCCTTGCCGCCGTCGACGCCGCCGCCGGCACCGCCGGTGCCGCCGCCGTTGCTCTCCGGCTCGGGGGTCGTGGACTCCGGGGCGCTGGGCGTGGTGCCGGAGCCGCTGGGCGGGGTCTTGATCGTGGACTGGGGGCCCTTGTTGCCCTTGGTGCCGCCGGAGGGGGCCGTGTAGCCCGGGTCCGGGACGATGTAGCCGGCCGCGGTGGTCGAGTTGGGCACCGAGGTGTAGTCGCCGGACATGTAGTTCTCCATGATGGAGAGCACCAGGTCGACGTAGGACTGGGAGTGGTTGTAGCGGTAGACCGAGGCGCGCTGGCCGGTCAGGGTGGCGAGGTCGTCGTTGCCCGAGCAGAGGTAGACCGCGGTCGCCAGGGCGGCGTCGTCGATGTCCTGGGGGTTGCGCTGGGCGTCGCCGTCGGCGTCGACGCCGACGACCGACCACGTCGAGGGGATGAACTGCATCGGACCCACGGCCCGGTCGAAGACGAGGTCGTTGTCGTAGAGGCCGGCGTCGGTGTCGCGGATGACGGCGGTGTTGTTCTTGCCGTTGAGGGCGATGCCGTAGATGCCGGGCGTCGCGACGCCCTCGTCGTTGAGCGCGTTGCCGGCGTAGCGGCCGTGGTCGGACTCGACACGACCGATGGCGGCGACGAGCTGCCACGACAGGTTGCAGGTCGTGTCGGCGGAGTTGATGACGGTCTCGGCGCGCTGGTAGGCGGCGAGGGCTGCCGACGGGATGCCGTTGGTGGAGGAGGTCGCGATGATCTGCGCGGTGTTGCCGCCGGCGCCACCGCCGAGGTCGCCGCCGCTGACGGAGGCCGGGGCCTCGATCGCCTCGGTCGGGACGCTCGTGCCGTCGGGCAGCGAGGTCGACTCGGCAGCGGTCGGTGCGGACACCGTGGCGGTCGGACCGACACCAGCGAGGCTGGCGGTCCAGGCGGCCGAGAGCAGTGCGAGCGGCAGGATCGCCGTGGCTTTCTGCGTGCGGCCGAAGCGCTTCGCGGACATGTACATCTCCCCTTGAGTTGCAGCCATGCTTCCCACCGACAGGCTGTCCCAACCCAAACGAGTCGCATCACGGCGAAGTTACGGCCGGATGGCGATTCGTCGTGCAGGGACGCCGAGGCGCGAGGCGGACTGTGATGCGTGCCACACCGGCAGCCGTTCCCCGAGGAGGCCAGAGCATGGTCGTCTCCATGGTAGGTCACCGTGTCGCCCGTCACACGATCTCGGCCGAAGTGCGGGCGCGGATGTGGCCGGCTGGGGTGCCTCGGCGACAATGAACCGGTGACCACGGCCGATCCCGCACCCACGTCCGGCGCCCTCTTCACCAGGGCCCGGGCCGTGACCCCCGGAGGCGTCAACTCCCCGGTCCGCGCCTTCAACGCCGTCGGGGGCACCCCGCGGTTCATCCGCTCCGCCGCCGGCGCCTGGCTGACCGACGTCGACGGCGTCGACTACGTCGACCTGATCTGCTCGTGGGGTCCGATGCTGCTCGGCCACGCGCACCCGGAGGTCGTGGCGGCCGTGAGCGACGCGGTCGCGCGGGGCACGTCGTACGGCGCCCCGACGGAGGCGGAGGTCCTGCTCGCCGAGGAGATCGTCGACCGCACCCCGGTCGACAAGGTCCGGTTCGTCTCCTCGGGCACCGAGGCCACCATGTCGGCGATCCGGCTGGCCCGCGGCTTCACCGGCCGCGACGTGGTCGTGAAGTTCGCCGGCTGCTACCACGGGCACGTCGACTCGCTGCTCGCCGCGGCCGGCTCCGGACTGGCCACCTTCGCGGTGCCCGGGACCCCCGGCGTGCCCGACTCGTCGACCGCGCTGACGCTCGTCCTGCCCTACAACGACCGGGCCGCCGTCGAGGCCGCCTTCGCCGAGCACGGCGACCGGATCGCCTGCCTGATCACCGAGGCCGCCCCCGGCAACATGGGGGTCGTCGCCCCCGAGCCCGGCTTCAACGGGTTCCTCGCCGACACCTGCACCCGCCACGGTGCGCTCTTCGTCACCGACGAGGTGATGACCGGCTTCCGGGCATCGCGCACCGGCTACTGGGGCATCGACGGCGCCGTCGAGGGATGGACCCCCGACCTGATGACCTTCGGCAAGGTGATGGGCGGCGGCTTCCCGGCCGCGGCCTTCGGCGGTCGCGCCGACGTCATGGCCCACCTCGCCCCGGAGGGTCCGGTCTACCAGGCCGGCACGCTCTCGGGGAACCCGATCGCCACCACGGCCGGCCTCACGACCCTGCGCCTGGCCACCGACGACGTCTACGCCCACATCACCAGCGCCGGCGACGTCATCAAGCAGGCCGTCGGCGAAGCGCTGACCGCGGCCGGGGTGCCGCACGTCGTCCAGTCGGCGGGCACGATGTTCTCCGTCTTCCTCACCGACCCCGCCGACGGACCGGTGCGGGACTTCGCGGACGCCTCGCGCACCGACACCGCGGCCTACGCAGCCTTCTTCCACGCCATGCTCGAGCGTCACGTCTACCTGCCGCCCTCGGCGTACGAGGCGTGGTTCTTGTCGTCGGCCCACGACGACCGGGCGGTCCAGACCGTCCTCGATGCCCTGCCCCAGGCCGCCGCGGCGGCCGCTGCCGCCGGAGGAGCCCGATGAGCCAGACGCCCGACACGATCGTCCACCTGATGCGCCACGGGGAGGTGCACAACCCCGAGGGCGTGCTCTACGGCCGCCGCGACGGCTTCCACCTCTCCGAGCTCGGCAAGCAGATGGCCGAGAAGGTCGCCGACGCCGTCAAGGACCGCGACATCGTGCACCTGCGCGTCTCGCCCCTGGAGCGCGCCCAGGAGACGGCCGCCCCCCTGGCGCTGGTGCGGGGCCTCGACATCGTCACCGACGAGCGCATCATCGAGTCGACCAACGTCTTCGAGGGCGAGCGTTTCGGCCAGGGCGACGGGACGCTGAAGAACCCGAAGAACTGGAAGCACCTCTACAACCCCTGGAAGCCCTCGTGGGGCGAGCCCTACGTCGACGTCGTCGCCCGCATGATGTCGGCGGTGCACGACGCCCGCGTCGCCGCCGCCGGGCACGAGGCCGTGCTGGTCTCCCACCAGCTGCCGATCTGGACCACCCGCCTGCACGTGGAGAAGCGCTCCTTCCTCCACGACCCGCGCAAGCGCCAGTGCACGCTGACCTCGCTCACGTCGCTGCACTTCGTCGGGGACCGGCTGACCCAGGTGTCCTACAGCGAGCCCGCCGGCGACCTGATCCCCACCGGGGACAAGAAGGCGCCCTTCTCCGCCGGGGGAGCCCCCGAGGAGAAGCGGCCCTGAGATGACCCCGGCTCCCGCGCGCCCACCCGTGCGACCCGTCGTACGACGGGCGGTCCTGCTGCTCGTCGTCCTGCTGGTCGCCTCGGGCTGCTCGGGTCTGGGCGGGACCGGCGACGGCGGCTACGTCGAGCAGCCCGGCAACATCGCCCAGATCGCCGTCGAGGACCGGGAGCCGCCCGTCGAGCTGGCCGGGGACACCCTCGAGGGCGAGCCGCTCGACGTGGCGGACCTGCGTGGCGAGGTCGTGGTCGTCAACGTCTGGGGCTCCTGGTGCCCGCCGTGCCGCACGGAGGCGGAGTTCCTCGTGGCGGCCGACGCCGAGCTGGACGTGCCCTTCGTGGGCGTCAACATCAGGGACGGGGTGTCGAGCGCCCAGGCCTTCGAGCGCAAGGCGGGCATCGAGTACCCCTCGATCTACGACGAGGCGAGCGAGGCCCTGCTGGGCCTCAAGCGCTACGCCCCCACCTCGCCCCCGGTCACGCTCGTGCTCGACCGGGACGGCCGCGTGGCGGCGGTCGTCTCCGGCGCGCTCACCTCGACCCTCACGCTGACCGAGCTGGTCGAGGAGGTGTCGGCCGAGGATGGGTGAGTGGTTCCAGGCCCAGGCGGCGAGCGGTTCCCTCGCGCTGGCCCTTCCCGTGGCGCTGGTCGCGGGGCTCGTGTCCTTCTTCTCGCCGTGCGTGATCCCGCTCCTGCCCGGCTACCTCTCCTACGCCACCGGTCTCTCGGGCGCCGACCTCGCCTCGGGTGAGGGCGACTCGCACCGCGGTCGGATGCTGCTGGGCTCGGTGCTGTTCGTGCTCGGCTTCGCCCTGGTCTTCGTCAGCATCGGCGCGGCCACGGGCGCGGTCGGCTTCTGGTTGCGCACCTGGCAGCGCGAGATCACGGTCGTGCTCGGAGCGCTCACCATCGTCTTCGGGCTGGCCTTCGCCGGCCTGATCCCCTTCCTCCAGCGGGAGTGGCGGGTGCACAAGGTGCCTGCCGTCGGGCTGGGCGCGGCGCCGTTCCTCGGCATCCTCTTCGGCCTCGGCTGGACCCCCTGCATCGGCCCCACCCTGGGCGCCATCTCCACCCTGTCCATCAACGAGGCCACCGCCGGCCGGGGCGCCCTGCTCGCGGCGGTCTACGCGCTCGGGCTCGGGCTGCCCTTCGTCCTGCTCGGCCTGGCCTACACCCGCGCCCTGGGAGCGATCGCCTTCGTGCGCCGCCACCAGGCCTGGGTGACGCGCGCCGGTGGGCTGATGCTCGTCGTGGTCGGTGTCCTGCTGGTGACCGGGCTCTGGGACACGGCCGTGACATGGATCCAGGTCCAGCTGATCAGCGACTTCGAGGTGAGCGTGTGAGCACCACCCGTCCCGCGGGCGGTGAGCTGAGGCCCCGCGAGCTCGGTCGCTGGCTGTGGCGTCAGCTGACCTCGATGCGCACCGCCCTGGTCCTGCTGCTGATGCTCGCTCTCGCGGCCGTGCCCGGCTCGGTGATCCCGCAGGAGGGCGTCGACTCCCTCAAGACCTCCCGGTGGCAGGCCGACCACCCGACGCTGACCCCGATCTACGAGAAGCTCAGCCTCTTCTCCGTCTACGACTCGCCGTGGTTCAGCGCGATCTACATCCTGCTGATGATCTCGCTGGTCGGCTGCATCATCCCGCGCACCTTCATCTACCTCCGCGCGATCCGGACCCCTCCGCCCGCTGCGCCCCGCAACCTGAGCCGGCTGCCCGACCACTCGTCGTACGACACGGACGTGAGCGTCGAGGACGTGCTCGCCCGGGCTCGCGAGGTGCTGAAGGCCCGCGGCTACCGGCTCCGGCCGGCCGAGGACGGCAGCGACTCGGTGAGCGCCGAGCGGGGCTACCTGCGCGAGGTCGGCAACCTGGTCTTCCACCTCTCGGTCGTCGTGGTGCTCGTGGGCTTCGCGCTCGGTGGCCTCTTCGGCTTCCGCGGCGGGGCGGTCATCACGCAGGGCTCGACGTTCGCCAACACCATCAGCCAGTACGACGACTTCGAGCCGGGCGCGCTGTTCTCCGCGGACCAGATGGACCCCTTCGTCTTCACCTTCGACTCCTTCGACGTCGAGTGGCAGCGCACCAACCGCGGGGTCCTGGCCCGGGCGTTCAACGCCAGGCTGACCTACGCCGAGGAGCAGGGCGCCGCGGACCAGGCCTACGACCTGCGGGTCAACCACCCGCTCGGCATCGGCGACACCGACGTCTTCCTGATCGGGCACGGCTATGCGCCGGTCATCACGGTGACCGACGGCGAGGGCAACGAGGTCTACAGCGGGCCCACCCCCTTCCTGCCCCAGGACCAGAGCTTCCTGTCCTTCGGCGTCGTGAAGTCACCCGACGCCCAGCCCGAGCAGATCGGTCTCGAGGGCCTGCTCTACCCGACCTTCGAGCTGGTCGAGGGCAACCCGTTGACGATCTATCCCGACGACCTCAACCCGCTGCTGTCCCTGTCGGTCTTCACCGGCGACCTCGGGCTCGACGTGCCGTCCTCGCAGTCGGTCTACGTGCTCGACAAGTCCAACGCGACCCAGGTGCTTGGCGAGGACGGCAAGCCGCTGCGGCTGGACCTGTCGATCGGCGAGACGATCGAGCTGCCCGACGGCCTCGGCGCGGTCACCTTCGACGGCGTCCAGCCCTGGGCGCGGATCACCTTCAGCCAGACACCGGGCAAGGAGATCGCCCTGGTCGGCGTCGTGCTCGCACTGATCGGGATGTGCGGGTCGCTCTTCATCCGACCGCGTCGGGTCTGGGTCCGGGCGCGACGGGGTCCTGCCGACGGTGCCACTGACGGGGCCGGTGGCACCATGGTCGAGGTCGCAGCCCTCGACCGCTCCGGTGGGGGCGACGTCGGCCCCGTGCTGGACGAGATCGTGGACGAGCTGCGCTCAGCAGCAACCCGAGTCGAGGAGAAGCAATGAGCAACACCGCGTGGGAGAGCCTCAGCGACCAGGCGATCGGGGTGAGCGGCATCGTCTACTTCCTCGCGCTCCTCGCGCACCTCGTCGAGTGGTCCTCCCTGCGCGGCATCGTCCCCGTGGACGCGGTCGCCTCCACGGGGCGCGCCCGGGAGGGCTCGGGCGCGGTCGCGGTCGCCACGGGTCCTGTCGCCGGCGACGGCACCGAGGAGTCGCGGCACCGGGTCGCGCTCTTCGGGCGCCTCGGGCTGCTGCTGACGATGCTCGCCGCGGCCCTGCACCTGGTGGCCCTCGTGGGGCGCGGCATGGCCGCCGACCCCAATCGCGTCCCCTGGGGCAACATGTACGAGTTCACGATCTCGGGCACGTTCGTGGTGACGCTGATGTACCTCGTGCTCTACCGCCGTTTCGCCCTCGCCTGGATGGCCCCGATCGTGGTGGCGTTCGTCCTCTCGACGCTGATGGTCGCGGTGATCTGGCTGCACAGTGCGGTCACCCCCCTGACCGAGGCGCTCAACTCCTACTGGCTCGTGATCCACGTCGTCTCCGCGGTCATCGCCACGGGCGCGTTCACCCTCGGTGGGATGACCTCGGCCATGTGGCTGGTCAAGAACCGCCGGGGCGACGACGTCACCGGGCCGCTCGCCCGGGTGCCGTCGCTCGCCGTGCTGGACCGCGTCTCCTACCGGATCCACGCCTTCGGCTTCCCGGTGTGGACCTTCGCGGTCCTCATCACGGGACCGATCTGGGCGCACGAGGCCTGGTCGTCCTACTGGAACTGGGACCCCAAGGAGGTGTGGGCGTTCATCACCTGGGTGGTCTACGCCGCCTACCTGCACGCCCGGTCGACGGCGGGGTGGAAGGGCAAGAACGCCGCCATCCTGGCCCTCGTCGGCGTCGCCACGCTGTGGTTCAACTTCATCGGGATCAACTTCTTCTCCTCGACCAGCCAGCACTCCTACGCCGACAGCGCCCCCGCGATCGTGCAGGTCGAGGACAGCCCGGCGCCTGCGCGGCTCTAGGAGCCCTACCGGCGGGCCAGCGCGTTCGCAGCCCGACGCGCCACCGCGACCGGGTCGCTCGCGGGGACGAGCGGCACGGTCAGGTGATCGAGCAGGATGCCGTCGACCAGGTGGTGCAGCAGCAGGACCAGGTCCTCTCCGCCGAGCAGGCCACGGGCCTCGTGGAAGTCGACGTCGTCGCGCAGTCCCTGTCGGAGGAACGGGCCCACCACCGCGGCGACCTCGGCGGACCGCGATGCCTCCAGGCGCAGCTCGATGAGCGCCCGGGCGAGGTCGGGCTGGGCGAGGAGCCGTTCGACGACGTACGCCGTGTAGGCGCCCAGTGCCTCGCCGTCCGGTGTCTGCGCGAGGGTCGCGATGCGCTCGGGGTCAGGCGCGAGCCGCGCGAACGCGCCCTGGGCGAGGGCGAGCAGGAGGGCGGCCCGGGTGGGGAAGTAGTTGGCGCAGGTGCCGGTCGGGACGCCGGCCCGGGCGTCGACGGCACGGTGGGTCAGGGCCCTCGCGCCATCGCGACCGAGGATCTCCAGGGCGGCGTCGGTGACCTCGGCGCGGCGTCGGGGATTGGCGACCATGGCGTCATCCTAGCCCAACCACTACAGATGTTGTAAGTTGCTCGACGGCCCGATCCCCTACCTTCAGGAGGCTCTGCGTGCGCGACCTCGTCTACTACGTCGCCACCTCGCTCGACGGCTTCATCGCCGACCCCCGGGGCGACGTCTCGTGCTTTCCCCAGGATCCGGAGACGCTCGCGCGCCTCTTCGAGCGGTATCCGGAGACCTGTCCAGCGCACGTGCGTGAGCATCTCGGGGTGAGCGGTGAGCCGCAGCGGTTCGACACCGTGCTGATGGGGCGCTCCACCTTCGCCCCGGCCGAGGATGCGGGACTCACCGGTGGCGCCTACCCCCACCTCCGGCAGATCGTCGTCACCCACCGCGACCTCCCCGGCGCGTCAGGCGTCGAGTCGTGGTCGGGCGACGTGACGGCCCGGGTCGCCGCCCTCAAGGAGGAGCCGGGGGGTGACATCTGGCTCTGCGGCGGCGCCGACCTCGCCGGTCAGCTCATCGGCCTCGTCGACGAGGTCCGGGTCAAGGTGAACCCCGTCGTCCTGGGCGCGGGGGTCCCACTCTTCTCGGGTGCCCTCACCCCGCGCGCGACGAGCGCCGTCCAGGTCGAGCAGCTGCCCGGAGGAGTGGCGCTGATGACCTGCCGGACGACGTGAGGCCGCACGGGAGGTGCTTCAGGCGCCGCTGGCGTCAGGATCGTCGGGGTCCTTGCGCTTCTCGTTGCGCTTGCGCTTGCGCTCGATGTCGCGCAGGAAGTCCTCGTCGTCGTCCGGGGCGACCATGCGCGGCGGCGGCTGCGGGCGACGCGGGCGCTTCAGCTGGGGCCGCGCGGTGCCACCGCCTTCGCTGCGCTGCTGCAGCAGGCGGGTGAGGTAGTAGGTCGCCAGTGCGAACACGATGACGACCAGAAGGAACTTGAGCACCCCTCCAGAGTAGGCGCCCACTGGTCACGAACTACGATGGGCCCGTGAAGGAGTTCCTCGTCTACACCGGTCTGCGCATCGCCCTCTTCGTCGGATCGTTCGCGATCGTCTTCGGGGTGTGGGCCGCGCTGAGCGACGAGGTCAACGTCACGTGGGTGGTCGTCATCGCCTTCGTGGTCAGCGGCGTCGGCTCCTACTTCCTCCTCAACACGCAGCGTGAGGCCTTCGCCCGCCGCGTGGAGGACCGGGCGCGTGCTGCGACGACCCGGATCGAGGAGATGCGGGCCAAGGAGGACGCCGAGGACGACGTCTCCTCGACCGAGCGTCCCTGACGCCGACCTGTCTGGGTCTCGGCGTCAGCCGCGGACGACCAGCGCCGCCGCGACCAGAGCGGCCCAGGCCAGCTCGGCGAGCCCGGTCTGCTGCAGGACCGGGATCAGGCCCGGGCCGGTGGCACCGCCCATGACCGTGCGCACTGCCGGCAGCGCCACGCCCAGGAAGGCCAGCGCGACCAGGACCCACCAGGTCGTGGCCCCCGCGACGGCCACGACGGCGACCGCTGCGGCGAGCACGAGCAACAGGTAGAGCGCGCGGGTGCGGCCGTCGCCGAGCCGGACCGCGAGGGTGCGCTTGCCGGCGATCGTGTCGGTGGGGATGTCGCGCAGGTTGTTGACGACCAGGATCGCGCACGCGAGCGCGCCGATCCCGACCCCGGCGTAGAGCGCCGGCCAGACCCAGGTCTCGGTCTGCACGAAGGACGTGCCGACCACCGCCACGAGCCCGAAGAAGACGAAGACCATGACCTCGCCGAGGCCGAGGTAGCCGTAAGGGGTCGATCCGCCGGTGTAGTACCAGGCGGCGACGACGCAGACGGCGCCGACGGCGACCAGCCACCAGGCGGTGGTGGCGGCCAGCACGAGGCCGGCGGCGGCTGCGACGCCGAAGGCGAGGAACGCCGCGCGCTTGACCGCCGTGGGCGTCGCGGCGCCCGAGCCCACCAGGCGCATCGGGCCGACCCGGTCGTCGTCGGTGCCACGGATGCCGTCGGAGTAGTCGTTGGCGTAGTTGACGGCCACCTGGAGCGCGAGGCTCACCACGAGGGCGAGCAGGGCCTTCCACCAGACGGACTGCGGCTCGTCCCACGCCCCGGCGTACGCCGCGACGCCGGTGCCGGCCAGGACAGGCGCGATGGCCGCGGGGAGGGTGCGCGGGCGTGCACCGGCGAGCCAGTCAGCGAAGGTTGCCACGGGGACCGATTCAACCCTAGGGCGGCGTGGCTCAGCGGCTCGGGTCGAGATCGTGCTCGACGAGGAAGCGCTGCGCCGCCCGGCTGGAGGGATGGATGCCGATGGTGGCGACGACGACGATGCCGGCGATCACCAGCCAGCCGTAGGAGCCCCAGCTGATCGCGAGGAAGGTGTAGAGCGCCGGTGCCCAGACGTAGCCCAGGGTGCCCCCGAGGTTGCCGGCGCCCTGGTACTCCCCGCGGCGGTCGGGGTCGGAGAGCTCCGCCTCGAAGGCCCAGCTGGCGGCCGAGAGGTAGAGCTCGGCTCCGGTGACGGTGATGTGCCCCAGCCAGATCAGCGCGATCGTGAGCCCGCCGACGGTGTCGTGGGTGAAGAGCGTGATGACGCAGGAGGCGACGAAGAAGACGCTGCTGATCCGGGCGGCGCGCAGGGCAGTCGTCACGTCCTTCACGCCGCGAGAGGCTGCCATCGGCAGGAAGATGCACATCACGGTGTTGGTGCCGAAGAGCAGCGCGAGCAGCACCCGGGGCGCGTCGGTCTCCTCCACCAGCCACAGGGGGATCACGATCTGGAGCAGCACCTGGTTGGTGCTGAGCACGCCGGTGAAGAAGGAGGTGGCGAGGAAGCCGCGGTTGCGCAGGGCCCCCGGCACCTCACCGGGTGCCTTCTCCTCCAGCGCGCCCTCGACGGCCTCCTCGAGGACGCTGGGGCGCTCGTGGTGGGCCGCCTTCGGCAGGCGCGAGATCCAGAACGCGTTGACGGCGACCAGCGCCGCGGTGAGCCACGGCAGCGCCCGGATCACGGTGTCGTTGTCGAAGGCGAGCGCGAAGCCGCCGAGCGCGGCGCCGAGCGTGAAGCCGAGGTTGAGGGCGGAGTACATGTAGGCCTGCGACTGGACCCGCTCCTGGCGGGGCAGGACGTCGAGGACGTAGGCACCGCGGCCGGCACCGCCCGCGCTGTTGACCACCTCGAGCACGATGCTCATCGCGAGGAACGCGACGAACCCGTCGATGAAGGGCCACACGGTGTACATCGCCGCGGTCCCGATCGCGCCGAAGCACCACGCGTTCTGCGGGCCGATCCGGTCGGCGAGCTTGCCCGCGGGGACTGCGACGAGGAACGAGACGACGCCCGCCAGGGTGATGCCGAGCCCGACCTGGGCTGCCGAGAGCCCCACGATCTGGGTGAAGAAGACCGCGCTCGCGGTCATGAACGTGCCGTCGCCGATCGCGTAGAGGACCGACTGGACCGACAGCTTGCCGGCCAGCGGTGAAGGGGGCTTGAACGAGGTGGGGAGCGAGGGCACGGCGAGCATGCAACCACGTCGGACTAGCGTTGAGCACATGGATATCGGGGAGGTCACGGCCGCCGTGCAGGCAGGCGACCTGGCCGCCGACCTGGTGACCGACCTGCGGCGCTGGCTCGAGGCACCCGGTGAGCCCGCTCCGTGGGTCGTCGAGACCTCGGGATCGACGGGTCGGCCCAAGCGCGTCCGGCTCCCGCGCAGCGCCGTGCTGGCCTCCGTCGCCGCGACGGAGCGGCGCCTCGGGGCGCGCGGACGGTGGGTCCTGGTGCTGCCCCCGTCGTACGTCGCGGGGGTGCAGGTGATCTGTCGCTCGCTCCTCGCGGGGCACGAGCCGCTGCTCGGCGACGCCTGGCCGCGGGAGGGCACCTGGTTCACCTCGCTGGTGCCGACGCAGCTGCGGCGCGTGCTGGAGGACCCCGACCAGGCGGCCGCCCTGCGCACCGCCCACACCGTGCTGCTCGGCGGGGGCCCGATGGACCCGGCGCTGCGGGCCCGCGCCGAGGCAGAGGGGCTGCGCGTCGTGGCGACCTAC
>CAWGZT010000004.1:0-397678 GCA_963827195.1 uncultured Actinomycetota bacterium | reverse complement strand
TGGCGGGTCTCGACGCGACCTCGCTGCGCTCGGTCGGCTCGACCAGCGAGGGGTTGGCGATCCATGTCTCGGGGGTCGAGCCCGGTGAGCGTCAGCGAGCCGGTGTCGAGACGCGGTGGGGTGTCTGCGGGCGTGTTGGGTCGAGGTTGCTGTTCGGCTTGCTGGGTCTCGACGCGGTCTCGCTGCGCTCGCCCGGCTCGACCACCGAAGGGGGCGTGGCTCGCCCGGCTCGACCACCGAGGGGGAGGCGTCGCTCGCCCGGCTCGACCACCGAGGGGGGCGTCGCTCGTCCGGCTCGACCACCGAGGGGGCGTGGCTCGTCCGGCTCGACCGCCGAGGGGGAGGCGGTCCTTGTTTCGGTGGTCGAGCCGTCCGAGCCGCTAGGCGAGGGCGCGTCGAGACCCACAGGCTCGAGCTCATATCAGCAACGCATGACCAGGGCGCACATCGGTGGCTACTGCGGTCGGCGTCGCCGGGACAGACTCGACGGCATGCCCACCGCCCTGCGTGCCTCGTCCTCGATCCCTGGGCTGGTCCTCGCCGGCGTCGGTGCCGCGGTGGCGCTCGGGGTGCACGCGACGGTGCCGGTGCTGAGCCCCACGCTGGTCGCGATCGTGCTGGGGCTGGGGGTCGCGGCGACCGGCCTCGGGGCCGAGCCGGAGCTCGGCCCCGGACTGGGGGTCGCCTCCCGTCTCCTGCTGCGGGTGGGGGTCGCGCTGCTGGGGGTCCAGCTCGCCCTCTCCGACGTGCTCGGGCTGGGGTGGCCGGTGCTGCTCGTGGTCGCCGGCGTGGTGACGCTCGGCATCCTGGGCAGCCTCGCGGTCGCCCGGCTGCTGGGGGTGCCCGCCGAGACGGCGCTGCTGGTCGCTGCCGGGTTCTCCATCTGCGGTGCGGCGGCGGTCGGGGCGGTGCAGGGCGTACGCCGCTCGCGCGACGAGAGCGTCGCCGTCGTCATCTCGCTGGTGGTCGTCTTCGGCAGCATCGCGATGCTCCTGGTCCCGCTCCTCGGGTCGTGGCTGGGGCTCGACGCCACCGCGACCGGCGCGTGGGCCGGCGCCTCGGTGCACGAGGTGGGGCAGGTCGTGGTCGCCGGCGGGTTGGTCGGCGGCGGGGCGCTCGAGGTCGCCGTGGTGGTCAAGCTCGGGCGGGTGCTGCTGCTCGCCCCGGTCCTCGGGGTGGTGTCGTGGCACGCGCGTCGGGCCGCCGACGTCGAGCCGGGCGGGGTGCGCCCACCGCTGGTCCCGTTCTTCGTGCTGGTCTTCGTCGCGCTGGTGGTGCTGCGCTCGACGGTCCCCCTGCCCGGGTCGCTCCTGGTGGCGGCCGAGCTCGTGCAGTCGGCCTCGCTCGCGGCGGCGATGTTCGCCCTGGGCTGCTCGCTGCGACCCGCGACCCTGCGTCGTACGGCGGCGCCCGTGGTGATGCTCGCGGCCGCCGCGACCCTGATGGTCCTCGCCCTCGGCCTGCCGGCGGCCTACCTCGCCTGAGCCCGGGTGGCGCCCGGGTGTCCGGGTGGCGCCGGGGACGCCCGGCCGCGACTACCCGCGAGTAGGATCTGGGCATGAAGCGCGAGATCTATGACGAGGACCACGAGGCATTCCGATCGTCGGTCAAGGAGTTCCTGGACCGGTCGGTCATCCCCGACGTCGAGCAGCACGCGACCGACAAGGCGCTGCCGCGCGACTTCTGGCTCGAGGCCGGCAAGCAGGGGTTCCTCGGGCTGGAGATCCCCGAGGCCTACGGCGGCTCCGAGGCCGGCGACTACCGCTTCAACGCCGTCATGGCCGAGGAGCTCTCCAAGGTCAACGCCGCGCTCGGCTCGTGCTGGGGCATCCACGCCGACATCACCGCGCCCTACATCGTCCAGCTCTGCAACGAGGACCAGAAGCAGCGCTGGCTCCCCGGCGTCGCCACCGGCGAGACGCTGCTCGCGATCGGCATGACCGAGCCGTCCGGCGGTTCCGACCTCGCCGCCCTCAAGTCGACCGCCGTGCGCGACGGCGACGACTGGGTCATCAACGGCTCCAAGACCTTCATCACCAACGGCTACTCCGCCGACCTGGTCGTCACGGCCGTGCGCACCTCCCCGGAGAAGAAGGCCAAGGGGATCACGCTCTTCGCCCTGCCCACCGCGGCCGAGGGGTTCAGCCGCGGCCGCAAGCTCGACAAGGTCGGCCAGGACGAGTCCGACACCGCCGAGCTGGCCTTCGAGAACCTGCGCGTCACCGACGACGACATCGTCGGCGAGCTCGACAACGGCTTCATCCACATGATGCAGAACCTCCCGCAGGAGCGGCTCGGCTGCGCGATCTCCAACCTCGCCCACGTCAAGCAGATCCTCGGCGAGACCATCGCCTACACGATCGACCGCAAGGCCTTCGGCGCGAGCATCGGCTCCTTCCAGCACAACAAGTTCCTCCTCGCCGAGATGGTCACCCAGATCGAGGTCACCCAGGCCTACGTCGACCAGTGCGTCATCGCGCACGCCAAGGGCGAGCTCACCCCGGTCGACGCGGCCAAGGCCAAGTGGTGGAGCTCGCAGGTCCAGAACGACGTGCTCGACCACTGCGTCCAGCTGCACGGCGGCTACGGCTTCATGAACGAGTACCGCGTGGCCCGGGCCTGGCGCGACGCCCGCGTCTCCAAGATCTGGGCCGGCTCCAACGAGATCATGAAGGAGCTCATCGGGCGCGACCTCGGCCTCTGAGTGGCGTCCCCGGGACGACCCAGGGACAGCCCAGGGCCAGCCGAGGGCCAGCCCAGCCTCACCTTGCTTGCGGGCGATCGACAGACAAAGAAGGATCGAGCCATGAGTGCTGAGACCGCGGACATCGAGGTCGGCCCCCATGACGACGAGCCCCACGGCGAGGGCCTGCGGAGCCGGCTCAACTGGCTCCGCGCGGGCGTCCTGGGCGCCAACGACGGCATCGTGTCGACCGCCGGGCTCGTCGTGGGCGTCGCGGGCGCCACGACCGACCGCACCACGATCGTCGTGGCCGGCGTGGCCGGCCTGGTCGCGGGTGCGATGAGCATGGGCGCCGGGGAGTACGTCTCGGTGAGCACCCAGCGTGACTCCGAGAAGGCGTTGCTCGACAAGGAGCGCCGCGAGCTCCTCGAGGAGCCGGAGGAGGAGCTCGCCGAGCTCGCCGGGATCTACCAGGACAAGGGGCTCGACGAGGCGACCGCTCTCGAGGTCGCCCGCCAGCTGACCGCCCACGACGCCCTGCGCGCGCACGCCGACGTCGAGCTGGGCATCGACCCCGACGACCTGACATCCGCGTGGCAGGCCGCCTTCGCCTCGATGATCGCGTTCACGTTCGGGGCGCTGCTGCCCCTCCTGACGATCGCCCTCCTGCCCGAGTCGACCCGGGTCGCGGTCACCGTCGCGTCGGTGGGCCTCGCCCTCGCCCTGACGGGCTGGGCGAGCGCCCGTCTCGGCTACGGCCCCGCCGGCCGTGCCGTCGCCCGCAACGTCGGCGGGGGGATCTTCGCCATGGTCTTCACCTACGCGATCGGGACCCTCCTCGGCACCAGCATCGGCTGACATGGGCCAGCGGATGTTCGTGGCCCTGGTGCCGCCCGACGACGTGCTCGAGCACCTCGACGCCTTCCTCGAGCCGCGCCGCGAGGCCGCCCCCTTCCGCTGGTCGCTCCCGGAGCACCTCCACGTCACGCTGGCCTTCATGGCATCCGTGCCCGAGCGCCGCCACGACGACCTCGTCGAGCGGGTCGCCCTCGCCGTGGCCCGTCGTACGCCGTTCGTCGCGCGGGTCCGCGGCGGCGGCGCCTTCCCCGACGCCGCCCGCGCCCGGGTGCTCTACGCCGGGTTGTCGCTCGACGACGCCGGGCGACAGGAGCTCGACCGCATGGCGGCCGGCGCCCGGACCGCTGCCTCGACCGCCGGCACGGTGACCGACGGCCAGCGCTTCCACCCGCACGTGACCGTGGCGAGGTTGGGGCGGCCCACCGAGGTCTCGCGCTGGGTGCAGCTGCTCGACGGCTACGAGGGCCCGTCCTGGACGGTCGACGAGGTCAGCCTCATCGCCTCGCACCTCGGGGAGGGGCCGCACCGGCGACCCCGCTACGAGGTCGTCGACACCTTCCCCCTGGGCTAGGAGCTAGGGCGAGGGCAGGGACCGCACGATGTCCTCGACGCGCTCCTTGGCGTCGCCGAAGAGCATCCGCGAGTTGTCCTTGAAGAAGAGCGGGTTCTGCACCCCGGCGTAGCCGGTCGCCATCGAGCGCTTGAAGACGATGACGTCGCGGGCCTTCCAGACCTCGAGCACGGGCATCCCGGCGATCGGGGAGCCGGGCTCGTCGAGGGCGGCGGGGTTGACGGTGTCGTTGGCGCCGATGACCAGCACCACGTCGACCGAGGCGAGGTCGTCGTTGACCTCGTCCATCTCGAGCACGATGTCGTAGGGGACCTTGGCCTCGGCGAGCAGCACGTTCATGTGACCGGGCAGCCGCCCGGCGACGGGGTGGATGCCGAAGCGTACGTCGATCCCGCGGGCGCGGAGCTTGGCCGTCAGCTCGGCGACGGGGTACTGCGCCTGCGCGACCGCCATCCCGTAGCCCGGGGTGATGACGACGGTGGAGGCCTCGGCGAGCAGCTCGGCGGCCTCGGCGGCCTGGATCTCGCGGTGCTCGCCGTAGTCGCGGGTCTCTCCGGACACGGCGCCGTCGGAGCCGAAGCCACCAGCGATGACGGAGATGAACGAGCGGTTCATCGCCCGGCACATGATGTAGGACAGGATCGCACCCGAGGAGCCGACCAGGGACCCGGTGATGATCAGCAGGTCGTTGTCGAGCAGGAAGCCCGCGGCGGCCGCGGCCCAGCCGGAGTAGCTGTTGAGCATCGAGACGACGACGGGCATGTCGCCGCCGCCGATCGCGGCGACCAGGTGGAAGCCCAGCAGCAGGGCCAGGGCGGTCATGATCAGCAGCGGCCAGATGCCGTGGGAGGTGCCGCCGTCGGTGTGCGGGGTGTTCATGAACCACACCAGCAGCGCCACCGAGAGCACGAGGATGGAGAGGTTGAGCCAGTGCCGGCCGGGGAGGGCCAGCGGCGTGGACTTCATCTTGGCGCTGAGCTTGAGGTTGGCCACGATCGAGCCGGTGAAGGTGACGGCGCCGATGAAGACGCCGATGAAGACCTCGACCTCGTGGATCGCGCCGAGGGAGCCGGTGGTGGGGGCCTCGGGGTCGAGGAAGGAGTTGATGCCGACCAGGACGGCCGCCAGGCCGACGAAGCTGTGCAGGATCGCGACCAGCTCGGGCATCTGGGTCATCTCGACGGTGCGCGCGCGCCAGGCGCCGATCGCGGCGCCGATCGCCATCGCGACGACGATCAGCGCGAGCGTGGAGCCCAGACCGCGCCAGTGGTCGAGGGGGTCGGGCAGCTCGGCCTGGCGGGCGGCGAGCAGCACGGTGGCCACGAGCGCGAGGGCCATGCCGGCCATCCCGGCGAGGTTGCCGCGCTTGGCGGTCTCGTGCCTGGACAGGCCGGCGAGGGCGCCGATGAACAGGACCGCGGCGATGATGTAGCCGCCCTGCACCAGCCCCGGCAGCTGGTCGGAGGTGAGGAGGTCGCTCATGTCAGTCCTTCCGGAACATCTCGAGCATCCGCAGCGTCACGAGGAACCCGCCGAAGATGTTGATGCTCGCGACGAGCACGGCCAGGGTGGCGAGGACGGCGATGGCCGGGTTGGTGCTGCCGACCTGGAGGACGCCGCCGACCAGGATGATCCCGGAGATGGCGTTGGTCTCGCTCATCAGCGGGGTGTGCAGCGCGTGGGCGACGTTGGAGATCACGTAGTAGCCGACGAAGACCGCGAGGGCGAAGACGGTGAAGTGGTTGAGGAACACCGCCGGCGCGTAGGCCGCGAGGCCGAGGAACGTGACGGCGGCCAGCGCCGCGGCGTAGGTCTTGCGGCGCGGGTCCGGCGGTGGCTTGGGGGCGACCGGCTCGGCGGGCGCGGCCACGACCGGCGCGGCTGAGACCTGCACCGGCGGGGGCGGCCACATCGAGGTGCCGTCGTGGACCACGGTGATGCCGCGCTGCACGACGTCGTCGAAGTCCAGCACGAGCTGCCCGTCCTTGACCCCGTCCACACCAGGGGTCAGCAGCTTGAAGAGGTTGACGACGTTGGTGCCGTAGAGCTGCGAGGTCTGGGCGGCGAGCCGGCTGGCCAGGTCGGTGTAGCCGAGGATGGTGACCAGGTTGTCGGTCACGATGCGCTCGTCGGCCCGGGTGAGCTCGCAGTTGCCGCCGTTGGCGGCCGCCATGTCGACGATCACGCTGCCGTTCCTCATCGCCGCGACCGTGGCGGCCCGCACGAGCACGGGTGCGGGGCGGCCCGGGATGAGCGCGGTGGTGATGACGATGTCGGCGGCGCGTGCCTCCTCGTCGTACATCGCGGCGGTGGCGGACTCCTGCTCGGCGGTCATCTCCTTGGCGTAGCCGTCGGAGCTGACCTCCTGCACCATGTCGACGGTGACGAACTGGCCACCCAGCGACTCGACCTGCTCGGCGACCTCGGGGCGTACGTCGAAGGCGCGGACGATGGCGCCCATCGCCCCGGCCGCACCGATCGCGGCGAGCCCGGCGACACCGGCGCCGACGACGAAGACCCGCGCCGGCGGGACCTTGCCGGCGGCGGTGACCTGGCCGGTGAACTGACGGCCGAAGGCGTGGGCGGCCTCGATGACGGCGCGGTAGCCCGCGACGTTCGCCATCGAGGAGAGCACGTCGAGGGACTGCGCCCGCGAGATCCGGGGCACGGCGTCCATGGCCAGGGCGGTCACGCCTGCCGCGGTCAGCTGCTCCACGAGCTCGGGGCTGCGTGCGGGAGCCATCAGCGAGACGATGGTGGCGGAGGGTCGCAGCGACGCGATCTCGGCCGGCGTCGGGGCGTTGACCTTGACGATGACGTCGCAGGACCAGGCGTCCTCAGCGGTGCCGAGCGCGATGCCGGCCTTCTCGTAGGCGCTGTCCGGCTGGTCGGCCAGGGTGCCGGCCCCGGACTGGACGACGACGTCGTAGCCGAGCGCCGACAGCTGCGCTGCGGTGGTGGCGGTGGCAGCGACGAGGGTCTCGCCGGTCTTGGACTCGCGCGGGATGCCGATGCGCACGGATACCTCCTGGGGGTTGACCGTCCGTCAACCTACACAGGCGCCCCGGCCGCCAGGGACCTGTCCGCCGCGTGGGCGTGGCTCAGTGCGCGAGGCCGTAGAGCCGGTCGCCCGCGTCGCCGAGCCCGGGGACGATGTAGCCCTTCTCGTTGAGGCGCTCGTCCATGGCCGCCGTGACCACCGTGACCGGGACGTCGAGACCGGCCAGCTCCTCCTCGAGGCGCCGGCAGCCCTCGGGGGCGACGAGCAGGCAGATCGCGGTGATGTCGTCGGCGCCACGGTCGGTGAGGAACTTGATCGCCGCCGCGAGCGTGCCGCCCGTCGCGAGCATCGGGTCCAGCACGTAGCACTGGCGACCCGAGAGGTCCTCGGGCAGGCGCTCGGCGTAGGTCGAGGCCTCGAGCGTCTCCTCGTTGCGCATCATCCCCAGGAAGCCGACCTCGGCCGTCGGCAGCAGCCGCATCATCCCGTCGAGCATGCCGAGCCCGGCGCGCAGGATCGGCACGACCAGGGGCTTGGGCGTGGCCAGCCGGACCCCGGTGGTCGGGGCGACGGGGGTCTGGATGTCGTGGGGGTCGACGCGCACGTCGCGGGTCGCCTCGTAGGCCAGCAGCGTGACGAGCTCGTCGGTCAGCGCCCGGAAGGTCGGCGAGTCGGTGTCCACGTCGCGCAGCGTCGTGAGCTTGTGGGCGACGAGCGGGTGGTCGACGACGTGGGTGCGCATGGGAAAACCCTAGTGGTCCGGCTCCGGAAGGGGTTGGCCCCGCCACCTCGAGCGTGCCACTCTGGTCGGACGACGGGCCGGGACCGACGACCACCCGCCAGGACGGAGGGACCGATGACCGAGCAGCTGGAGGGCATCGACTACGCCCTGGCCGCCTACCGCGAGGACGGCGTCTGGCAGGTCCAGGAGCTGGTGCACGACCACCTCGAGAGCATCGACGCGCTGGTCCACGCGCTGCGCCGCTTCCCCGGCGACGGGGGCGCGATCGGGATGGTCTCCATCGACGAGGACTTCTTCCTCGTCGTGCGCGTCATCGGGGCCAGCACCCGGGTGCTGCTCTCCGACATCACCGCCGCCGACGAGTGGGAGATCGCCGGGTCGGCGGTCGCCTTCCTGCACCTGCCCCTGCCCGAGGACGACGACGAGGCCGCCCCCGCCGGCGACCTCGACCTGCTCGTCGACCTCGGCCTGCACGCGATGGACCTCGCGATCCTGCTCGACGACCCCGACCTCTACCCCGACGACGCGCTCTCCGACATCGCTCGCACCCTCGGGTTCGGCCCCCAGTTCGACGACGCGGTCGGCCTCACCAGCGCGTGAGCACCGCCGGTCCCTGGCGCGAGCCGATGCTCGCCGCCCTCGCCGAGGCGCGCGCCGCGCTGAGCACCGGTGACGTGCCGGTCGGCGCGGTGGTGCTGGACCCGGCAGGGCAGGTGCTCGCCACCGGCCGCAACGTGCGCGAGGCCGCGGGCGACCCCACCGGCCACGCCGAGGTGGTCGCGCTGCGGGCCGCCGCCGCCGCGCGGGGCGAGTGGCGTCTCGAGGGCTGCACGCTGGTGGTCACCCTCGAGCCGTGCACCATGTGCGCCGGCGCTGCGGTGCTGAGCCGGGTGGCCAGGGTCGTCTTCGGGGCCTTCGACGAGAAGGCCGGTGCCGTCGGCAGCCTGTGGGACGTCGTGCGCGACCGTCGCCTCAACCACCGGCCCGAGGTCATCGCCGGGGTGCTGGCCGCCGAGTCGGGCGTCCTGCTCGACGACTTCTTCCGCGCCCAACGCTGAGCACAGCGCTGGGCCGGCCTCGGAGCGCGCATTTATGGGCGCGATCAGGGGGGAAGGGGTAAGAATGGGTCCGTGCCCGGTCGGAGCGTCCTCGCCACCCTCGCCGCGGCGGCTGCGGTCGCCGTGATGACGGCTGCCCCGGCCCAGGCCGACTCGACGGTCACCGTGCGGGGCACCTCGTTCCCCGACGCCGGAGCCGGCTTCGCCTACGTCGGCTGCCAGGCGCTGCACGACCGGGGCGCCGAGACGCTGGCCCCGACGATCGGCTTCGGTCCCGACCTGCCGCCCACCGGGATGCGCAGCCTCGGCTACGACCTCGACGGCGGCTCCGCGATGGGCGCGCTCTTCTCCGTGGACTCGCTGCTCACGACCACGACGGCCAGCGTCGCGGCCTACGCCGAGGACGGGGGCCGGGGCGTGGCCTACGTCGGCTACCAGGCGCCGGCCGACGGTGGCACGAGCGTCGCGTGGTTCGGCAGGGCCGAGCTCGTGCTCGCGCCGGGCGGCTGGCAGCAGGTCGACGCGACCGACCTGTTCTACGTCTGGTCCAAGGTCGACATGACCACCGGGGCGCTGGTCGAGGCCGGTCCCGAGATCCCGGTCGACGTCGCGACGTTCGCCGCCGCGCACGGCGGCGACGCGCCGGGGCTCTTCACCCTCGGCTACGGCTGCGACGGGGCGCCCTTCCACCTCGACACCCTGCGCGTGGGCAGCCCCGGTGAGATCACGACGTACGACCTCGAGGGCATGCTCACCGAGACCACCATGACCGGCGAGCACGCCGTGATCACCGCCGGCGAGCAGCTCGACCTGCACGGCACGCTCAAGGTGATCGCGGGCGGCGCCGAGGTGCCCCACGCGGGCCTGATCCTCGAGCAGCAGGCCTTCGGCACGACCTTCTGGGAGACCGTCGACGTCGTCGACGCCGCCGAGCCGGCCGCGACGGTGGAGCCGCTGCGTCGCACGCTCTACCGCTGGCGCTTCGTGGACCGTCCGCTCGCCGAGGGCAGCGTGTCGCTCCCCTTCGTCGTCGAGGTGGCGCCGGTCCTCGAGGCCCGGATCGCCGGTGACCGGGTCGTCGGCTCGGCCGTCCCGGCCGCGCCCGGCACGCCCGTGACCTTGTGGCGCAC
Source organism: uncultured Actinomycetota bacterium (assembly GCA_963827195.1). Taxonomy (GTDB): domain Bacteria; phylum Actinomycetota; class Actinomycetes; order Propionibacteriales; family Nocardioidaceae; genus Nocardioides. Next base: position 387,635 of record CAWGZT010000004.1, on the reverse strand, counting down.
CCGCGACCAGGACGACCCGGAGCCGGTCGGGCGGGGCGTCGTCGACGAGGCGGGCGCCTTCGACCTGGCGCTGCCCGAGGGGCGCGGGCGTTTCCACCTCACGCTCCCCGCCGTGCCCGGGAGCCTGGCCGCCACCTCCTCGATCCTGCTGGCGCCGCAGGACTAGGACGGCTGGGCGGGCGCGTACTCCAGGTGGAGGACGCCGTGCTCGATCGCGCGGGACGACAGCAGGCGCAGCGGCGTCTTGGTGCTGTCCTCGAAGAGCCGCGCCCCGCTCCCGACGGCCACGGGGTGCACCAGCAGGCCGAGCTTGTCGACCAGGCCCAGGGTGAGCAGCGAGCGCACCAGCGTCGCGCTGCCGGACATGCCGATGTCGCCGTCGGTGCTCTCCCTGATCTCGCGCAGCTGCGCCTCGATGTCCTCCGGGCTGCCGGTGACCAGGGTCGTGCCCGGCCACGTCGCCTCGGTGAGCGTCGTCGACACGACGTACTTGGGGATGGCGTTGATGAAGGGGCCGAACCCGTCTGCGTCGGGGTTGGCCGGCCAGTAGGCCGACCACTCCTCATAGAGCCTGCGCCCCATCAGGAAACCGGTGCAGGTCTCCATCCCGCGGCCCATCACCGCCCCCATCTCGTCGCTCCAGTAGTCGAAGTGCCACTGGTCGGGTCGCTCGACGACACCGTCGAGGGAGATGAAGAAGTTGCTCACGATGCTGCCCACGGGGTTCTCCTCGCTGTGATGTCCTGCTCGTCGCGACGAATGGTCGCACGCACCTCAGACACCTGCCGGGCAGGAAACTCATCGCGCGCACCGTGCGGGCGTATCCCGGGCCCACCGCAGGCCCACGACAGGCCCACCGCAGGCTCACCGCAGGGCAGCAGCCGCCCGGGCCAGGCTCTCCACGCGCGCCCAGTCGCCGTCGCGCACCGCGTCGGCCGGAGTCAGCCACGAGCCGCCCACGCAGCCCACGTTGGGCAGCGCGAGGTAGTCGCCCGCGCTCGCGGCGGTGATGCCCCCGGTGGGGCAGAAGCGGGCGGTCGGGACGGGCGAGGCGACCGACCGGAGGAACGCCGCACCTCCCGACGCCTCCGCGGGGAAGAACTTCATCTCGGTGACCCCGGCCTCGAGCACCGCGAGGACCTCGGACACGGTGGCGGTGCCGGGCAGGAACGGCAGCCCGGTCTCGTGCATCGCCGCCAGCAGGGCCGGGGTGGCGCCGGGGGAGACGAGGAACCGGGCGCCCGCGTCGCGTGCCTCCCGGGCCTGCGACGGCGTCACGACCGTCCCCGCGCCGACCAGGATCTCCGGCACGTCCCGCGCGATCGCCCCGATGGCGTCCAGCGCGACCGGGGTGCGCAGGGTCAGCTCGATCGCGGGCAGGCCTCCGGCGACGAGGGCGAGCGCGAGCGGGACGGCGTCCTCGAGCCGGTCGATCACCACCACGGGCATGACCGGCACGACGTCGAGCAGGGAGCCCAGTCGGGGTCCGTCGGTCGGGTCGGGCGCCCGGTCGTGAGTCGGGCTGGGTGTCACGCGTGCTGGACAAGGGGCACCTCCGCGAGGGGGACGTCGTAGGAGCCGAAGACGCTCGCCCCGACGTCGGCCGGTCCGACCGCGGCCCGGAAGGCCGAGAAGAGCTCGCGCCCGGTGCCCACCCACTCGGCGCCGGGGGCCCGGCCCGTGGCGGGGCGGTGGTGCAGGTCCGTCGCGTCGATCCCGAGCAGGCCGCGCTCGGCGTCGACGGTGATCAGGTCGCCGTCTCGCACCTGTGCCAGCGGGCCGCCCAGGGCGGCCTCCGGGGTGACGTGGATGGCGGCCGGCACCTTGCCGGATGCCCCCGACATGCGCCCGTCGGTGACGATCGCGACCCGCTGGCCGCGGTCCTGGAGCACCCCGAGCGCCGGGGTGAGCTTGTGGAGCTCGGGCATCCCGTTGGCCGCCGGCCCCTGGTAGCGGATGACCGCCACCAGGTCGCGACCGTCCAGGCGCCCCTCGCCGAAGGCGACGAGGAAGTCGTCCTGGTCGTCGAACACCAGCGCCTTAGCGGTGACGACGCGGTGCTCGGGCCTGACCGCGGAGACCTTGATGACCCCCGTCCCGAGGGGACCGGTGAGCACCTTGAGCCCGCCGTCGACGGAGAACGGCGCGTCGGCGGGCCGCAGCACGCCGAGGTCGAGGCTGACCTCGGTGCCGCTCTCCCAGGTCAGGTCGCCATCGCGCAGCACGGGCTCGCGGGTGTAGTGGCTCAGGCCGCGACCCATGATCGTGCGCACGTCCTCGTGGAGCAGGCCGTGCTGGAGCAGGGTGCGCACCAGGAAGCCGATGCCGCCCGCCGCGTGGAAGTGGTTCACGTCGGCGGAGCCGTTGGGATAGATCCGGCACAGCGACGGCACGACCGCCGACAGGTCGGCGAGGTCCTGCCAGGTCAGCACGACACCGGCCGCCCGGGCGATGGCGACGAGGTGCATCGTGTGGTTGGTCGAGCCGCCGCTGGCGAGCAGGGCGACGCAGGCGTTGACGATCGCCTTCTCGTCCACGACCTCACCGATCGGTGTCTGCTCGTCGTCGTCCCCCCGACCCTGGTGCGTGATCTCCACCGCGCGCGCCGCTGCAGCTCGCGTGAGGGCATCGCGCAGCGGCGTGCCGGGGTTGACGAAGGAGGAGCCCGGCAGGTGGAGCCCGAGCACCTCCATCAGGAGCTGGTTGGAGTTGGCGGTGCCGTAGAAGGTGCAGGTGCCGCTCGAGTGGTAGGACGCGGCCTCGGCCTCCAGGAGCTCCTCGCGGCCCACCTTGCCCTCGGCGTGCAGCTGGCGCACGCGCGCCTTCTCGCCGTTGGGCAGGCCCGAGGCCATCGGCCCTGCGGGGACGAAGACCGTGGGCAGGTGACCGAAGGACAGGGCGCCGATCAGCATCCCGGGCACGATCTTGTCGCAGACCCCGAGCATCAGCGCGCCGTCGAACATGTCGTGGCTCAGGGCGATCGCCGTCGACATCGCGATCACGTCGCGGCTGAAGAGCGAGAGCTGCATGCCGGCCCGGCCCTGGGTGATGCCGTCGCACATCGCGGGCACGCCGCCCGCGACCTGCGCGATCCCGCCCGCACGGACGGTGGCCTGCTTGAGGACCGGCGGGTAGTCGCCGTAGGGCTGGTGCGCGGAGAGCATGTCGTTGAAGCTCGTGACGATCGCCAGGTTGGGCTTGGTCCGTCCGCGCAGCGCGACCTTCTGGTCGGGGTCGGCGGCGGCGAAGCCGTGCGCGACGTTGGCGCAGCCCAACCGGCCCCGGGCCGGCCCCTGGTCGGCGGCGGCGCGGATGCGGGTGAGGTACGCCGTACGGCTGGGGCGGCTGCGCTCCACCAGGCGGGCGGTCACCTCCGCCACGACGGGGTGGGTGGTGCTCATGTGTCGGACTCCTGCCAGTGTCGGCCGTCGCGCTCGAGGAGCGTGGCGGCGGCGGTCGGCCCGCTGGTGCCGGCCGGGTAGCGCGAGGGGCGGGCCGAGGACGCCGCCCACCGCTGGAGGATCGGCTCGACCCAGGTCCAGGCGGCCTCGACCTCGTCGCGCCGCATGAAGAGGGTGGGGTTGCCGCGGATGACGTCCATCAGCAGCCGCTCGTAGGCGTCGGGGGAGCGTTGGCTGAACGCCGTGGCATAGCTCAGGTCGAGCGACACGGGGCGCAGCCGGATGCCGCCCGGACCGGGCTCCTTGGCGGTCATGTGGAGCTGCATGCCCTCGTCGGGCTGCACCTGGATGTGCAGCCGGTTGGGCGACGTCGCGCCCTCGCTGTGGGGGAACATCGCGTGCGGCGGCTCCTTGAAGACCACCACGATCTCCGACATGCGTCGGTCCATCCGCTTGCCCGTGCGCAAGTAGAACGGGACGCCGGCCCACCGCCAGTTCTGCACCTCGGCGCGCACGGCGACGTAGGTCTCGGTGGTGCTGGCGGGTCCGTCGGCGGGGCGGTCGATCTCGTCGGTGTAGGACGGCACGGCGAGGCCGTCGACCAGGCCGGCGGTGTAGCGACCGCGGACCGTGCTGCGGTCGACGTCGTCGGGGCTCATCGGCTTGAGCGCCTGGAGCACCTTGAGCTTCTCGTCGCGGACGGTCTCGCGACCGACGTAGGTCGGTGGCTCCATCGCGACCAGGCAGAGCAGCTGGAGCAGGTGGTTCTGCACCATGTCGCGCAGCGCGCCCGAGGTGTCGTAGTAGCCGCCGCGGTCGCCGACCCCGAGCGTCTCCGAGACGGTGATCTGCACGTGGTCGACCCACCGCGAGTTCCACAGCGGCTCGAGGAAGGTGTTGGCGAAGCGCGTGACCAGCAGGTTCTGCACGCTCTCCTTGCCGAGGTAGTGGTCGATGCGGAAGATCTGCTGCTCGGAGAAGACCTGACCGACCGCGTCGTTGACGGCGCGCGCCGACGCCAGGTCGGTGCCGATCGGCTTCTCCATGACCACGCGCGAGGAGTCCTGCACGACGCCGGCGGCGCCGAGACGCTCGCAGGTGGGGCCGAAGAGGGCGGGGGCCACCGCGAGGTAGAAGACCCGGACGACCTCCGCGGTCGCGTCCTCGGGGGCGGGGCGGTCCTTGAGCAGGTCGTGGAGCAGGTGCCAGCCCTCGGGCTCGTGGGAGTCGAGGGTGAGGTGGCGCACCCGGGCGACCAGCCGGCGTACGGCGTCCTCGTCGAGGTCGTCCGCGGTCACGTGGGTGTGCAGGGCCTCGCGCACCGTGTGCCGGTAGCCGTCGTCGTCGAGGTCGGTGCGCGAGACGCCGATGATCCGCGTGTCCGGGGGCAGCTGGCCCTCGCGCTCACGCTGGTAGAGGGCGGGCAGCAGCTTGCGCAGGGCCAGGTCGCCGGTGCCGCCGAAGACGGTGAAGTCGCACGGGGGGAGGCCGGCGGAGAGCTCGGTGGCGGGGAGAGTCACCCGGCAACCGTAGGTCCGAAGATGGTCTCCTGCAAGCACTACTTCGGAACTTTATGGACAAAAGTCGGGGAGCGAACGTGCGTGAGAGGTGGAAGAGCCTAGGATCAGTGACCATGACCACTGCCGGTGACGTGCTCGAGCTCGTGCGCTCCGGGAGGGCCAGCACCCGCTCCCAGCTGCGGGTCCAGACGGGCCTGTCGCGGACGGCGGTCGTGGCGAGGGTGGCGGCGCTCGCCGAGCACGGGCTGCTCCTGGTCGGTGAGGAGCAGGCGTCGACGGGCGGGCGCCCTCCCGGCGGCCTGGTGTTCAACAAGGACGCCGGGGTGGTCCTCGCTGCGGCGGTCGGGCGCTCCCGCTCGCAGCTGGCGGTCTTCGACCTGCTCGGTGTCGAGCTCGCGTCCTCGGCGGTGGGGCACGAGGTCGGGGCGGGGCCCGAGGTGGTCATGCCCGCGGTCGCCGCCCACCTGGCTCGTCTGCTGGACGAGGTGGCGGCGGGTCGACGGGTGCTGTCGATCGGGATCAGCCTGCCCGGCACGGTCGACCCCGTCCGGGGCGTCAGCGTGGACTCGCCGGTCATGGGCGGGTGGGACGGCGCCGACCTGGCGCCCTACCTCGCCGAGGTGACGGACGCCCCGATCTTCGTCGGCAACGACGCCGACGTGCTCGCCCGCTCCGAGCGGCTCGGTCATGCCCGTGAGATCGCCGACCTCATCGTCGTCAAGGCCTCGACCGGCCTCGGTCTCGGCATCATCGCCGAGGGCAGGGTCGTCTCCGGGCACCTCGGCGGGGCCGGCGAGATCGGCCACACCAAGGTCGACGCGGCCGCGGGCCGCCCCTGTCGCTGCGGCGACACCGGCTGCCTGGAGACCCTGGCCGGGGGCTGGGCCCTGGTCGCGCGGCTCACCGAGTCGGGGCGACACGTCGAGCACGTGCGCGACCTCGTGGCGCTCGCCGCCGCCGGCGATCCCGATGCCAAGCAGCTGCTGCGCGAGAGCGGCCGTCAGCTGGGTGAGGTCCTCGCCGTCGCCATCAACCTGCTCAACCCGCAGGCGGTCGTCATCGGCGGTGACATGGCCGCCGTCTTCGACGTCTACGCCGCCGGCGTGCGCGAGAGCGTCTACGCCCGGGCCTCGGCCCTCGCGACCCGGGACCTGCAGTTCCTCCCGTCCACCTTCGGTGACCGCGCGGGGCTGGTGGGCTGCGCCTCGATGGCGCTCGAGCAGGTCCTCAGCCCGGCCGCCGTGGACGCCCGGCTCCTCGAGCGCCCGTCAGCGGCGACCCGCTAGCGTGCGCGCGTGACCAGCGACCCGACTCCCCTCGTCATCGGCCGGGAGCCCGGCCCGGTGCTCCACGTGCTCGCGCTGGGAGCCACCGTGCAGCGCCTCGAGGTCGGCTCGCGGGTGCGGCGCAACGTGGTGCTCGGGCACGCCTCGCCCAGCGACTACCTCGCCTCGCGCGACTTCCTCGGTGGCCTCGTCGGTCGCTACGCCAACCGCATCGCGGGCGGCAGCTTCACCCTCGACGGGGTCCGGCACCAGGTCGGCACCAATGACCGGGGGCATGCGCTGCACGGCGGTCCCGACGGCTTCCACCGCCGGGAGTGGGACGTCGTCTCGCACACGGTGGACGAGGTCGTCCTGGCCCTGGAGAGCCCCGACGGCGACCAGGGGTTCCCGGGTCGGGTGTCCGCGCAGGTGCGCTACGCCGTCGTCGGCGACACCGTCGAGGTCGAGATGACCGCGACCACCGACGCCCCGACCCTGGTCAACCTGACCCAGCACACCTACTTCTCGCTCGGGGGTGCGGACGCCGTCGGGGTGCGCGACCACGCGCTTCAGGTGCTCGCCGAGCGCTACACCCCCACCGACGCCACCGGCATCCCGCGGGGCGAGCACGTGCCCGTCGCGGGCACGCGCTTCGACCTGCGGGCAGCCCGGCTGCTCGGCGAGACCGACATCGACCACAACTTCGTGCTCGAGGGGGACGGCCTGCGACCCGTCGCGGTGCTCTCGTGTCGTCGTACGGGCCTGACGCTGTCGGTCGTCACGGACCAGCCGGGTCTGCAGGTCTACACCGGGCAGGGCCTCGACGGCTCTCGACGCTCGGTCGACGGCGTCCCCCTGACGGCGTACGCCGGGGTCGCGCTCGAGCCCCAGCTCCCCCCCGACTCGCCCCACCACGCCCCGGGCACCGACTGGCCCTCGCCGGTGCTGCGCCCCGGCGAGACCTATCGCTCGGTGCTCGAGTGGCGCTTCCGGGAAGCGTGAGGAGCAGAGACCGACCCACGTTTCGCCGTCACCGCAGCGCTCCGGTAATCTTCCCCGCGGTGGCGTGTCCGAGCGGCCGAAGGTGCATCACTCGAAATGATGTGTGGGGTTAAACCCACCGTGGGTTCAAATCCCACCGCCACCGCCAGCCAGTGAGTTCCGACGAGAGTGGGAGCCCCAGCCGACGAAGGTCGGGGAGAACCGCTTCTGGCCCGAGAAATCGGTTGCCGGGAGCGGTTCTCGGCATTTCGGGCACAGCTATCAAGGGTGAACCCGGGCTCGGTATCCAGCCGGTCCCAGAAGTCCCGCGAGGTGGCAACCGTCGCTGGCCGAGGAGAGCACGGCGGCGCTGGTGGTTCATCGGGGCCTCTGGGTGGGGCGGTGAGCGGTGCAAGCACAGGACAACGACGCCTCCTAGGCTGCGGCCATGCCTCTGTCCACCCGCCGCCTGACCCGGGACGACTTCGAGCAGTCGATGGCGCTCGTCCGCGAGGCGTTCGGCGACCCTCGGCCCGGAGCGACACCACCCTCGCCGGAGACCTTCGCGCGACCCGGTTACCACGCGTTCGGCACCTTCGATGGCGACCAGCTGGTGGCGCGGGTGGTGACCCGCGAGTACCACTCGTGGTTCGGCGGCAGTGCCGTCCCCACCGGCGGGATCGCCGGCGTCGCGGTCACGGCCGAGCGGCGGGGCGAGAAGCTCCTCGACGAGCTCTTCCGGGTGGTGCTCGAACACGGCCTCCGGGAGCGCGGCGAGGCGGTGTCGACACTCTTCTGCACTGCCCCCGGGATCTACCGCAAGTTCGGCTACGAGCTGCTCGCCTCCTACGACGAGGTCGAGGTCCCCTCGGCCGCCCTGGCCCGGATCCGACCTCCGGCCGGCGTGCGCACCCGCCGGGCCACGCCCGCCGACTTCGACGCGGTCCGCGAGGTCTACGACACCTGGGCCGCCGCCCAGAACGGACCACTGACGCGTCGCGGGCCGTCGTTCCCCGCCGACGCGAACACGTTCATCGACGCGTTCACCGGGGTCACGCTCGCGATCGACGAGACGGGCGACGTCGTCGGGTTCGCGACCTGGCAGCGCGGCCAGGGGTACGGCGACTCCTCGAGCCTCGAGGTCTCCGACCTGCTCGCACTGAGCGGCGACGCCTACCGGGCCCTGTGGGGCGTGCTCGGGTCGTTCGGCAGTGTGGTCGGTCAGGTGCGGGTGTGCACCTCGGGTCACGACGTCGCCCGGCTGGCGCTCCCGTCGGCGCACTGGACGGTCAAGGCGCGCGAGCCCTACATGCTGCGGGTCCACGACGTGCCCGGCGCCTTTGCGGCCCGCGACTGGCCGGTGGACGGCGACGTGTCGTTCACCGTTGCCGGCGACCACGTCGGGACGACCGATGGGAGCTGGCGCCTGGTCATCGACCAGGGCAAGGCGACGTGCACGCCGACCACGGCGGCCGACGCTCCCGTCCTCACGCCCGGCGGGCTCGCGCTGGCATGGGCCGGCGCCCAGACCTGCGCCAACCTGCGGATGGCCGGGCACCTCTCCGACGGCACGCCTGAGACCGAGGCCGCGCTCGACCGGGTCCTCGTGCCCCGGCCGATCCACATCCGCGACTACTTCTGAGACGTGTCGGGAAGGTCAGCTGCTGCTAGTCCTCGACCTCGAGGATCCCGTCGTGCGTCTCAGCGGTCTCGCCAGGAGTGCCGGGTTCGCCAGGAGTGCACGGCGCAGCGTCCTCGTGCACTAAGTTGCGAGGATGAGTCACGCCGCGCTGCTGAACGTGTCGGTCCGGGGTCCCGTGGACGCGCAAGCCGTCGTGTTCGTGCACGGCTTCGGGTGCGGGCAGCACATGTGGCGTCACGTCAGTGAGGCCCTCGTCGAGGACTACCGCGTCGTCCTGCTCGACCTGCCCGGCTCCGGCGGCGCTGCCGAGGAGAGCTATGACTCGGAGCGGCACTCCTCGCTCGCCGGCTACCGCGACGATCTGGCGAGCCTTCTGCACGAGCTCGACCTGAGCTCGGTCGTCCTGGTGGGGCACTCGGTGTCCACGATGATCGGTGTGCTCCTCCAGATCGCCGAGCCGGCCCTGGTCGACCGGCTGGTCCTCGTCACTCCGTCGGCGCGCTACGTCGACGACGGTGACTACGTCGGGGGCTTCTCCGAGGCCGACATCGATGAGCTGCTGGAGCTGATGAGCCGCAACCACCTGGGCTGGCAGGGCTCGTTGTCCAGCATGGTCGCCGGTGGGACGGGGACCGACGCCCAGGCCGAGCTCGAGCAGGCCTTCTGCCGCACCCGGCCCGAGGTCGCCGCGGAGTTCGCGGCCGTCACCTTCCGTGGCGACAACCGGTCCGACCTGCCGCGGGTGAGCGCCCCCACGCTGATCATCCAGTCCGCCCACGACCCCATCGCCCCGATGAGCGCCGGCACCTTCGTGCGAGACGCCATCCCCGGGGCAGAGCTCGAGGTCATCGAGACGCGGGGGCACTGCCCCCACCTGACCGCGCCGGTCGAGACCGCCGCGGCCATCCACCGGTTCATCCGAAGCCCGTCGTGAGTGCGCGAGGACCGCACGGGTCCGAGTGACGTGACCCCTCCGGTCGAGGCCATCGACGATCTCTTCGAGCTCGCCCCGTGCGGCTACGCGCTCATCGGCGACGACGGGCTGATCCAGCACGCCAACGCCGAGCTGCGGCGCCTCGTGGGCAGGGGTCTCGACGATCTCGTCGGCAAGATGGGCCTGGCGTCCCTGTTCTCCGTCGGCGGCCGCATCTTCCTGGAGACGCACCTGTTGCCGATGCTCGAGCACGACCGGTCGGTGCGGGAGATCGCGCTCGACGTGCTGCGGCCCGACGGCTCCCGGGTCCCGGTCCTCCTCAACGCCGACGCCCAGGGCGGCGACAGCCGCGCCCTGCGCGTGGTGCTGCTCGAGACCCGTGAACGACACCGATACGAGCAGGACCTGCTGACGGCGACCCGCACCGCGGAGCAGGCCCGCCTCGAGGCCACCGCCCTGGCCAACACCCTGCAGCAGATGCTGATCCCTCCGGTGCCGCCCGCGATCCCGCAGCTGACGCTGGCGACCGCCTATCACCCGGCGGGCAACGGCAGCGTCGTCGGCGGCGACTTCTACGACGTCTTCCAGGTCGGGGCCGAGGACTGGTGGATCGTCCTGGGCGACGTGAGCGGCAAGGGCATCTCCGCCGCGGCCGTCACCGCCTTCGTCCGTCACTCCGTCCGCTCCCTCGCGATCGACCACCCCGACCCCAGCGACCTGCTGCGCCGACTCGACAAGGCGATGCACCTCGACGGGACCGACCACTACTGCACGCTGGTCCTCGCGCGGCTGACCAGGACGACGCCTCACTGGACCCTCCGCCTGGCCCTGGCCGGCCACCCGGCTGCCGTCGTACGCCGACGGGACGGGCAGGTCAGCGAGCTGGGTCTGCCGGGCAACCCGGTGGGGCTGATCGATGACCCGGCCTTCACGACGGTCGAGCACCTCCTCCGGGACGAGACCGTCACGTTCTTCACCGACGGTGTCACCGAGGCGCGCGACGGCGACGGACTGTTCGGCGACCAGCGCCTGCACCAGCTCGTCGAAAAGCTGTCCCACGACCCCCACGTCATCACCGAGGCGATCGCGCGTGAGGCCATCCGTTTCCAGGGCGGGGTGGCCGGGGACGACATCGCCGTCGTCACCTTCGCGGCGAGTGAGCCTGCCCCAGATTGCTGAAAAGTGATGGCGCTCACGTCTATCAAACCGTCATAACCTTCTGTACGTTTGGATACCTACCGAAGGAGAGAGCCCATGTACAAGCTCATCGCATGCTGGTCCGCACCCCGTCCCGAGGATGAGGTCGCGTTCGAGCAGCACTACCACGACGTCCACCTCCAAGCAGCGAAGTCGACTCCCGGGATGCGTCGACTCGTCGCCGTCCGCACCGACAGCGGACTCGAGGGTGGAGAGTCGGGTTTCTACCGCGTCGCGGAGCTCCACTTCGACTCGAAGGCTGACCTCGAGGCCGGTGAGCACAGCGAGGAATGGGGGGCGATGCGCGCCGACGCCGGAGTGATGATCGAGCGTTTCGGCGTCTCTCTCACAGTCGGGATGGGCGAAGAGGTCGACGTCGAGCTGATGCCGGCATGACGGTCCTGGTCACGGGTGGCACGTCCGGAATCGGCCGGGCCATCGCCGAGCACTGGGCCGGACTCGGCCACGACGTGGTGATGAACTACCACGCGAACGACGCGGCGGCCGAGGAAGCGATCGCTGCGGTCTCGGCACGCGGCGGGAAGCCTCTCCTCGTCAAGGCCGACGTCGGCACTCAGGCCGGCGTCGACACCGTCGTCGAGGCGGTTCGGGGCGCGACTGACAGCCTCGAACTCTTCGTGCACTGCGCTGCGCTCGCAGTGACCGGTGCTGCGCTCGAGATAGAGCCTCAGCGCCTCGCGCACGCGATCTCGGTCAATGCCACCTCGCTGGTCCCGCTGACCCAGGGGCTGCTGCCCGCGTTGAAGCCCGGCAGCAGCATCGTGTACGTGAGCAGCCGCGGATCGCGCAGCGTCGTGCCGTCCTACGTCGCACTGGGCCCCTCGAAGTCGCTGGGGGAGGCGTTGATCCGCTATCTCGCTGTCGAGCTCGCGCCGCACGGGGTCCGGGCCAACACCGTGTCCGCCGGACCGCTCGACACCCCCGCCTTCCGGACCATGTTCGGTGACCAGGCGCAGGCGCGCCTTGATGGCGCTGCCGCTGCCAATCCCAGTGGACGGGGCCTCGAGCTCGCGGACGTGGTCGCGGCGATCGAGATGGTCGCAGCACCGTCCAACGCGATGATCCAGGGCCAGACGTTGATGGTCGACGGCGGCATCTCCCTCTAGGGCTCGTCGTCGACACAGCGGTGCGATCCGCACGTAAGCAAACGAGTCACTGACAACGCCGAGCGGCGCTGCACAGCTCCTACGAGTTGGGCTCAGCGCACTCGTGGGCCCGCAGATCTCGCCGTGCGGGACGCACGGATCCCCATCCGGTGAATCGAGCAGGCCTCGTCGATCGCGAGAACAAGGAGCTCTGAGTCGATGAGCTGGACGACCAGCGTCGATCGGGACGTCGCGTGGCTTCGCTTCGAGGGCGCTGGACTCCCGACTGCCGGACATGCAGACATCGAGGATCTCGAGCGTGCTCTCGACGAGGTCGAGCCCCATGCCCCGGTGATCGTCCTGGCTGGCGGATCGCATGGCTTCATCCGACATGCCTCGCTGACTGATCTTCGGGCTCTGCATCGAGGTGCGCCGACGTCAGGAGACGGTGCGGCGTGGACACGCGTGCTTCGACGGCTGGACAAGGGGCCGGCCCTCACCATCGCCATCGCGACCGGCGACGTCTGGGGTGGTGGGACCGAGCTCGTCCTGACCTGCAACCTCCGTTGGATGGCTGACGACGCGACCCTCGGCTTCCCTGAGGCGCGTCTCGGGATCCTTCCCGGAGTGGGAGGACATCGCGCGGCCCGGCTGCTGCCCGAGCACCTCGCGCTCGAGGTGCTCAGCGGCATCGCCCCGATCGGCGCGGCGGCGGCCGAGCGGTGCCTCTTGGTGAACGGCGTGTTCCCGGCTGCGGAGGTGGAAGCACACGTCGCTGGGAAGGCCGCAATCCTCGCAGCCCTCCCTCGGGCGTCGATGCGAGCCGTGCGGGACATCGTCCAGCGCTCGCGGGACATGGATACCCGATCGCAGCAGCGCCAGCAGCACGCCGACTTCGTGCGCCTCCTCGCAGAGCCCGCCAGCGGAGCCCTCCTGGACGATGCGCTCGGCCGATACGACGCGGGTGCCGGCAGTCGCGAGGCGCTGGGATTCGGCGATACCTGACCGGGGCGTTCCGGGGCGGTTGCCCTGGTGGGGCGTCGCCGGCGTGTCCCTGTCCGGGTGCGACACGAGGCCCACGTGTCAGGTTCTCTCCGTCGAGGGCGGTTGCGCCCTGTCTGAGCCGGGCCGAGCAATGGCGATGTAACCATCCGCTCGGTCGCTTATTCGGGCGTGAGTAGTTCGGTGGTCACTCGCCCGCCCCTCCGGGATATCCCAGTAGCCACGGCGATCCACGGCGGCAAGAAATCTCATTGTGATGGTTGACACGCTGAACGTGGGGCCTGTTGTATAGGCGAAACCAAACCTAAGTTTGGCTACAACGCCATGCTTGTAGAACGAAATGGAGATCCCCGTGAGACTCAGCAAAGTGTGCGCAGCTCTGGCCGGAGCGGCCCTCGCGACCAGTGGGTTGGCGGCCTGCGGCAGCGACTCCGGAGCCGAGGGCGACGGAGATCCACTGACGGTCACAGCCGGGGTCATCGGTCCCAAGACCAGCGCTGCCTCGCAGTACTGGACTGAGCTGATCCGCGGCATCGAGCTGGCCGAGGACGAGGCCGAGGAGCGCTACGGGGTCACATTCGACATCGTCGAGCGCGACGACAAGGGGGAGCCTGAGACGGGCGCCCGGCTGATTCAGGAGCTGCTCAACGAGGAGCAGGTCGACGTCCTCTTCGGCCCGTCGTTCTCGGGGGTCGCCCTGCAGGTCGCCCCGATCATCCAGCGCGCCGGCCGCCCGTGGATCACAGGCCCCCCCGTAGCGGACGAGATCATCGACTACGCAGAGGACCCGAACTGGGCCTTCCGCACCAACTACAACAATGCGCAGAACATCGAGGCCGTGGCCAACTCCGCCTTCGCGGAGGGAAAGACGGTGGGGATGATCTACGGCACGGACGGCTTCGGCCAGGCGGGCTACGACGCCGTCGCCGCCTACGCCGAGGAGAATGGTCTCGATCTGGCCGAGGCGCAGGGCGTGGATGCCGGCGCCACGTCCATGACCTCGCAGGTCAAACGCCTCCAGGGCGCGGGAGTCGACACCGTGATCGTCTGGTTCACCGGCGGCGCTGATCACGCGACGATGCTGCGCAGCATGGACCAGGTCGGCTACGATCCCGAGGTCGTCGCCACGGCCACCATCCTCGACCCAGCGTTCACCGAGCTGTCGTCGTCGGCCGACTGGGAGGGCACCACGTTCGCTGCGCCCATCGACTTCGAGGCTCCGGAGCTCGACGACCTCAAGGCGCGCTACGAGGAGGAGTACGGCGAGGAGCCGCTGGTCCTCACCGTCGTCTGGGCCCTGTACGCGGGCACCTTGACCTACGCCGCGGGCGTGGCTGAGGCAGGGGACGCGAGCGACCACGCCGCCGTCCGCGACGCCATTGAGGGTCTCGACAGCCTCGAAGTCCTCGGCAGCCAGTTCGACTCGCCGTTCGCCGGTGACGACCACGAGCTGTTCACGCCCGAGGACTGGATCAGTTACGAGTACGACGAGAACGGCGCGGTCGTCAAGGTTCAGTGAGGCTCGGTCAGTCGGGCTGACGCTCGAACCTAGTGAAAGGCAGCACATGGATTCGATAGTCGTCGGCATCACGCTGGGCGGGTTGTACGGGCTGATCGCTCTGGCCTTCGTCATCACGTTCCAGACAACGCGTACGTTGAACTTCGCGTTGGGCGAGTTCGTCACTGCAGGAGGATTTCTGTTCCTGGCACTGGTCGGGCTCGACGTGCCTGGTTGGGTCTCCTTGGTCCTCGCCGTGACGCTGATCGGCATGCTGGGTGCTGCCGTCGAACGGTTTGTGGTTCGACCGTTCAACTCCGGCATCCATGACATCCGCTGGCTGCTCACCACGGCTGGGCTCTCGCTGATCATGCTGGACCTGCTTCGCAACTCCCAGGGAGCAGGCACCCGGGCGATCGACGAGATCGGGTTCGACGGCTTCGTCTCGGTGGTGGGCACGAGGGTCAGCGCACAGTCGCTGCTCATGTTCGCTCTGGCAATCGTCGTCACGGCGGCGCTCACCTGGTTCACCCAGCGCACCCGGGCGGGCACCGTCTTCCGTGCGGTTGCCGAGGACCGGGAGACGGCCGCGCTGATGGGTCTCAACCCCGGGATGGTCGCACTGGGTGCGTACGCGCTGGCCATGGCGATCGCGGCGGCCGCCGGGATCCTCTACAGCGCTGAGGTGGGCCTGTCCGTCAGCACCGGACAGTCCCTCCTCGTCGCTGGCTTCGCTGCCGCGATCCTGGGGGGTCTCGACAGCATCCCTGGGGCGCTCCTCGGGGGGGTCATCTACGGGCTCGTCACCGTGGCCGCGACTGCCTGGTTCGGTGCTGCCGTCGGCGGCGTCACCGGTCTGGTCGTCACGGTCCTCGTGCTCGCCGTCCGTCCGCAAGGCCTGCTGGGTCGTGTCGTCATGGAGAAGGTCTGATGTCTGACAACGTCCCCCGTCTGCGCCGGGACCTGATGCGCAAGGATCTCCTGGTCCTGTTCCTCGCCGCCGGGATCACCGCAGCCCTGGTTGTCCCGGGTCTCGGGGGTGATCCGATGACGATCTCGCGCAGCCAGTCCGTCGGGTCCATCGGCGTCGCCCTCGTCGCTGCGTTCGGGCTCAACCTGCTCGCTGGCTATGCGGGCCTCGTCTCGCTCGGGCAAGGTGCCTTCGTCGGCATCGGCGCCTATGCCAGCGCTTGGTGCATGCTGGGGCTCGGCCTGCCGTGGCCACTGGCGATGCTGTTGGCGGTGGCCGTCGCTGCCGGGGCGGGAGCGGTCCTGTCGTTGGCCGCAGCTCGCCTGTCGGGGCCGCAGGTCGCGATGATCACGCTGGCCTTCGCGGTCGTGATCCACCGACTGTTGAACGACGTGTCCGCCTTTGGTCGGCTCGCCGGCTATCCCAACACGTCGAGTCACGGTTCGGCGCTCCTCGATCCGGTGACGATCGGGGACGTCGCACTCGAACCCCCGCTCTTCGGGGGGACACCGCCCCTGGCGATGGTGCTGGTCGGCGTCGTCGTCGTGCTTGCGTTCGTCGCCTACCGCAACCTTGCCCAATCGGCGTGGGGGCGTGGTCTGCGTGCCATCGCGAAGAACGAGATCGTTGCCTCGCACATCGGGATCAACCCCCGTCGTCGCAAGACGTCGGTGTTCACCGTGGCTGCTGCTTTCGGAGGCGTCGCCGGCGTCCTGCAGACCCAGATCTCGGCCCACCTGCAGCCGGAGTCCTTCACCTTCACGCTGAGCCTCAGCCTGATCATCATGGTCATCCTCGGCGGCGCCGGTCGCCTGTACGGGCCCGTCGTGGGCGTGCTCGTGCTGATGTACCTCGAGCACTCCAACGCCATGCACGCCTTCGTCGAGTTCCAGCAGGAGCACATCAGCGACTCGTGGTTCTTGTCCGACGACGGTCTGACCGGTCTGCTCCTGATCCTCACGCTGGTCTTCATGCCGGGTGGCCTCGTCGGGGGGGTGCGCCGGCTCCAGCACTGGTGGCACAGCCGCGGGGCGATTCCGGTCGAGGAGTTGCAACTGGCCGCCCGGCAGCGGCCTCCGGCCTCGCCGCACCAATCACCGGGTGCGCTGGATGCCCTCGCGACCGTGATGACGCTCTCGAGCGTGACCCACCAGTTCTCCGGCCTCAAAGCCGTCGACGACATGAGCGTGGTCCTGCGCCGGGGGACCATCCACGCCCTGGTCGGGCCCAATGGTGCCGGCAAGACGACGCTGGTCAACCTGACGACAGGCGTCTACCAGATGCAGGACGGGTCGCGCAGCGAGATCCTCGGAACCGACGCCTCGGCGCTGGCGCCGCACCAGATCTACCACCTGGGCGTTGCCCGCACCTTCCAGACACCTCAGCTCTTCGCTGATGAGAGCGCGTTGGTCAACGTGATGTCTGGCCTGGACGCCCGCCTGGGGCAGTCGTTCCTGGCCACGCTGCTGCGGACGCCCCGCGTGCGTCGGCTCGAAGCCGAGGCGCGGGTCAAGGCCATGTCGCTGCTGGAGCGGCTCGGGATCTCGCAGCATGCCGAGACCCCAGCCGGTGAGCTCCCCTACGGGTTGCAACGCTCCGTGGAGCTGGCCCGCGCCTTGGCGAGCGATCCCCAGATCCTGATCCTCGACGAGCCCGCCGCCGGGCTGAACCCGTCGGAGACCTACGCCCTGGGGACCACCCTGGAAGCGGTCGCGGCCGAGGGGGTCGCGATCCTGCTGGTCGAGCACGACATGAGCCTGGTCGTGCGAGTCGCGGACGAGGTGACCTGCATGGAGCGAGGTGGGCGGATCTACCACGGCGACGCCGCCGGGATGCAGCAGGACGAGCGTGTCCTGACCGCCTACCTGGGCGCCGGGCACGTGACCATCGACAAGAAGGGCGACGCGGATGCTCAGCGCTGAGGGAATTGCCAGCGGGTACGGGCAGGTGGACGTCCTCAACGGGCTCGACCTGGAGCTTGCCCAGGAAGAGGTCGTCGCGGTCGTCGGGGCCAACGGTGCGGGGAAGAGCACCCTCGTGCGCACGCTCACCGGCCAGCTGCCGCTGCGGGGAGGGACCATCTCCATGGATGGGGCCGACATCGGATCCAAGGCGGCGCACGTCCGCGCGCGACGGGGGCTCCTGATGGTTCCCGAGGGTCGGCGCCTGTTTGCTGGGCTGACCGTGAGGGAGAACATCGAGCTCGGACGCTCCGCCTTGCGCAAGAGGGACGAGGCCGACCCCTTCGAGGTGCTCGGCGAGATCTTCCCGATCATCGCGGAGCGCTCCGACCAACGCGCAGGTCTCCTCTCGGGTGGTGAGCAGCAACAGGTGGCACTGGCCCGGGCGCTGGTGGGTCGACCGCGCTACCTCCTCCTCGACGAGCCGTCCCTCGGCCTCAGTCCCGCGCTCACCTCCCAGCTCTTCGAGACGATCGGAACTATCCGACGGCACCTCCCCATCGGCATCCTGCTCGTGGAGCAGATGGTCGACCGCGCCCTGGCGCTCGCGGACAGGGCCTACGTGCTGGAGCGTGGCGCGGTAGTCCTCAGTGGCACCGCCGCGGAGATCGCGGCCTCGAGCGTCGTCAGGCGCGCTTATCTGGGAGATTTCGGTGAACCCGATGACACCGCGGACGAGCCGGTCCACTGAAGCGCCAGCGCTGAGGCCTTGCGCAAAGGCATAACCAACCATACGGTTGTTTATGATCAGACGTGCTGGCTCGCCCCAGGCGCGCCCGGACAGAAGGAGATACCGATGGCAGATCCCCGCCCCCGCGTCGATGAGCACGGGCAGTACCTCGTGGGCGTGCGCTGCACCTTGTGCCGGCACCCCATGGTGACTCCGCGCCCGTGCTGCGCCGCCTGCGGCGGCGCTGTCGTCGAGACCCGCTTCGGACCCAGCGGGGCGGTGTACTCCTCGACGGTCGTCCGTATCGCCGTCGGTGACCGGGTCCCGCCCTACGCCTTGGCCTACGTCGACCTCGATGACGGCCCGCGGGTCCTCGCCCACGTCTCGGGACCTGCGAGCTCAGCCCCGGCCGTCGCGAGTCGGGTGCGCCTGGTGCAGCCGCTGTCCGGTGACGTGGTCGTGGAGGTCGTGGCATGAGCGTGTGGATCAACGGTGCCGGAACCTCATTCTTCGGCAAGCAGCCGGATCTGTCCCCCGCCGATCTGGCGTGGACCGCCATCGGCGAGGCGTTCGCGGACGTGGCGCAGTCGACCGGTTCCGGTGTGCGGCCGAGCATCGATGCGATCTACGTCGGCAGCGTGTTCGGTGAGCCCGGCGTCGCCATGCGTGCTCTCCAGGGTTACGCGCTGACGGACATCTCGATCATCACGGTCGAGAATGCCTGCGCGAGCGGCACCTCTGCGATGCACGAAGCGGCTGTCGCCATCCGCTCCGGTCGCTACGAACGGGTGCTGGTGCTGGGCCTCGAGCAGATGACCCCCCTCTTCAGGGGTCCGATCATCCCTCAGCAGAGTGACACGGAGGGCCGCACGGGCCTGGCGATGCCCAGCCTCTACGCCATGGAGGCGAGCCGCTGGCTGCACGAGGGCCGCGTCACGCTGGACCAGCTGGCGGCCGTCTCGGTGAAGAACCACCGCCACGCCATGCACAACCCCCGGGCCCAGTACCGGGGCGACTACACCATCGCCCAGGTTCTGGGCTCCCCGATGATCTCGGATCCCTTGACCCTCCTCCAATGCAGCCCCATCTCGGACGGGGCCGCCGCGATCGTCATGAGCGGCACCCGGTCTTCGCCCCGCGACATCGAGCTGGTGTCGAGCGCCCAGCGCGCAGGCGGACCCTGGGACCACCGCAGCCCGGACGTGTGGGGCTTCAAGCTCATCCGCGACACCGCCGCCGCTGCCTTCGAGGCCGCTGGCATCGCCCCCTCCGACGTCGACCTCGCCGAGGTCCACGACGCCTTCACGATCGGTGAGCTGACCACCACCGAAGCGCTGCGCCTGGTCCCGGAGGGGAAGGCGGGACACTTCGCCGAGTCCGGCAGGACCGCTCTCGGCGGCGCCCTGCCGATCAACCCTTCCGGTGGGCTGCTCTCCCGCGGACACCCCCTGGGTGCGACCGGGGTCGCGCAGGTCGCCGAGATCGTCTGGCAGCTGCGCGGCGATGCCGGAGGCCGTCAGGTCGACGGCGCCACGACCGGCCTGGTCGAGACCATGGGTGGCGGTGTCTCCGGGGTTGACGGCAACGCCTGCGTCGTGGCGCTGCTCCAGAACACGAACAGGAAGGGCTCCTGATGGTCACGCACGACGAGATCCTGTCCGCGGCGGCAGTCGCCGACCCCTACGCCTACCTCGGCGCCCTGAGGGCCGAGGACCCGGTCTACTGGAACGCTCGTTACCGGTCCTGGGTGCTGACCCGGCATGACGACGTCGGCACCGCCATGACGGATCCGCGCTTCTCCTCCGACCGCATCGCGCCGATGATCGCGCGCGAACGGGCCAAGGCTAGGCCCGACCTGGACCTGGTCGAGACGCTCGAGCTGCTCAACGGGTGGCTCGTGTTCCGCAATCCTCCCGAGCACACGCGCTTTCGTCGGCTGGTCCACAAGGCCTTCTCGCCCCGCATCATCGCCGCCATGCGCGGCGAGGTGCAGCGTGCCTCGGACGCGCTCATCGATGAGGCTCAGGCGAAGGCCGGCGTCGACGGGGTCATCGACCTCATCCACGAGGTGGCTTACCCGTTGCCGGCCATCGTGATCGCCAGCATGTTGGGCGTGCCGTCCGAGGACCGCGACAAGTTCAAGAACTGGTCCGACGACATCTCCGCGCTCGTCTTCGGCGCGCTCGACGACCCCGACCGGCACACCCGGGCCCGGACGGGGATGAACGAGCTCGTGGGCTACATCTCCTCGCTCCTGGACCAGGTCCGCGAGGTGCCGGGAGACGACCTGGCCAGTGCGCTCGTCCAGGCGCGCGACGGGGAGGAGGTGCTGACGCACGAGGAGCTCGTCGCGATCTGCGTCAACCTGCTCTTCGGTGGTCACGAGACGACGACCAACCTGATCGCCAACGGAGTCCTGGCCTTCATCAACCATCCCGACCAGGCGGACCTCCTCCGTCAGGACCCTACGCTCGTCGGCCCTGCCATCGAAGAGGTGCTGAGGTACGACGGACCGGCCAAGGCCATCGTCCGCGTTGCTGCCGAGGACATCGAGATGAGGGGAAAGACGATCCGCGCCGGTGACCGCGTCTTCGTCATGCTCTCCGGGGCCAACCACGATCCTGCCGTGTTCGACAGCCCTGACGAGCTCGACATCGCCCGCAAGCGCGGCGCGCACCTCGCCTTCGGTGTCGGCGTCCACTACTGCCTGGGCGCGACCTTGGCCCGCCTGGAGGGAAGCATCGTGATCCCTCAGATCATGAGTCGCTTCCCCGACATCGCGCTGGCCGACGAGGACCTCGAGTGGGACGCGGTCATCCTGACCCGGGGGTTGAAGAAGCTGTCCGTCAGGCTCGCCGGCGCGTGAGGTCCGCCCGGGCGGCGCGCGCTCGGGCTAGAGCAGGGACTTGAGCCTGATCGTCTCGTCGGCCGCGAGATCCTGAGGAAAGGTGGTCCCGGCGGCCAGCGCCCGCCGGACGGCGACGAAGTCGGAGCCCGCGTTGACGGACTCGCCGGCGACCATCCTGCCCTCTCGGTAGGCAAGGATCGTGAACGTGCCTCGCTCCATCGAGCCGCGGACGACCACCTGGTCATGGCTGGTGGCCGCGCCTGCCATCTGGAGCTTGAGGTCGAACTGGTCCGACCAGAACCACGGGACGGCCTCGTAGGTGCGGTTCACGTCCATCAGGGTGGCCGCAGCGACGATCGCCTGGTCGGTCGCGTTCTGCACTGATTCCAGGCGGATGGACCGGCCCGGCTCGAGGGGATGGGGAAGGACTGCGACGTCGCCGATGGCGACGACCCGAGGGTCGCTGGTGCGAGCCGACCGGTCGACCACGATGCCGGCGTCCACCTCGAGGCCCAGCTGCTCGGCGAGCTCCGTGCGGGGCTGGACGCCGATCCCCACGACGACCAGGTCGGCCGGGAGGACGGTGCCGTCCTCGAGCACCACGCGGTCGACGCTGCCGCCTTCACCGGCAAGGCCGGTGACCCCGGTGCCGAGCAGCACCGTCGTCCCCTTGCTGCGGTGCAGACGCGCGTAGAAGTCCGACATCTCGTGAGACACCGACCGTGCCATCAGACGCCCGCCGGCCTCGACCACCGTGACGTCGATGCCGCGGCCGTGAAGCACCGCGGCGGCCTCGAGACCGATGAATCCGCCTCCGACCACCACCGCGGTGCGGGCCTCGCCCATGAGGCGTGCCATCCGGTCCGCGTCGTCGAGGTCGCGCAGGTAGACGACACCGTCGAGGTCGTGTCCGGGCACCGCCAAGCGACGCACACGTGCCCCGGTCGCCAGCGCGAGTCGGTCGAACCCGAGGTGGTGGCCCGAGGTCGTCCACGCCTCTCCGAGGTCGAGCCGCACGTCCGAGATGCGCTGCCCCAGGACGAGGTCGATGTCCTTCGTGGCGAAGAAGGTGTCCGAGCGGAGGGTCAACGACGCCGCGCTCGCGGCGCCTGACAGGTAGGCCTTGGACAGGGGCGGACGGTGGTAGGGGGCCCGATGCTCCGCACCCACGAGCGTGATCGCGCCGCTATGGCCCTGGTCTCGCAGTGACGTGGCCAGCTGGACGCCGGCGTGGCTGGCACCCACGACCAGGATTCGGTCGTTCACATCTGCTCCGGGGCGACACGGACGGTGAGCCCGTCGAGCTCCGTGGTCATCGAGAGCTGGCACGAGAGACGGCTCTCGGTCCGGCGTTCGGCCATGGCGCCGTCCAGCATGTCGTCCTCCATCTCGGAGGGGCCGCCGGTGATCGCGAGCCAGGGCTCCTGGACATAGACGTGGCAGCTGGCGCAGGCCAGCGATCCACCGCACTGCCCGACGATGCCTGGGACGTCGTTGTGCACCGCCGTCTCCATCACGGACCGGCCCGGGTCCGCCACGACCGTGCGCTCGTGGTCGTCGAGGCCGATGAAGACAACGGTTGGCACGTGGGCCCACCCCTTTGTGTTGATGATCGTCAGTGTTCTCCGACGTTACCAAACGATCGATTGGAAACGAAGGGGTCGGGGTCGATCGGTCGTGGCAGCGTCGGCGCCTGCGCTACATTCGCCCGACCAAGAGTCCCGCTCCCTGGGGCCACCGACCGCCAGGAGTGCCCGTGCCTCGTCCGAGCCGTTGGGACGACGTCGTGGAGGCGGCGGCCCGAGTCTTCAGCGACAAGGGCTTCGGAGGTGCCTCCCTCGAGGACGTGGCCAATGAGGTCGGCATGCTCAAGGGCAGCCTCTACAACTACATCAAGTCCAAGGAGGACCTGCTCTTCGCCGTGGTGCGGCCCGATGCCGAGGAGTTGCTCTCGCGGGCGCGTGAGCTCACGCGGGTGGACCTGCCGGCCTCCGAGAAGCTGCGTCAGATCGCCATCATCCATGTCGACATCATCAATCGGCACCTGCCCTACGTGAGTGTCTACGTCCAAGAGATCGCGGGCAAGAACGTCTCGGCCGAGTGGACCGCCATGGACCGCGAGTACATCGGCCTCGTGGAGCAGATCTTCGCCGACGGCATCGCTGCGGGCGCGTTCGACGGGTCGCTGGACCCGCGGATCGCGGCCCGTTCGCTGATCGGCGCCTTCAACTGGATGACCAGGTGGTACGAGCCGGGAGAGCCCGCCCAGGCGCGAGCGGTCGCGAGCCAGGTCGCAGACGTCTTCCTCTCAGGAGTGCTGGTCCGCAGGCAGGGGTGAGGTCGGGGACTCCGAGCAGTCAGTCCTCGAGTCGGGTTATCGCGCTCACGGGGCAGTCCAAGATCGCGTCCTCGAGGTCCTCGGTGACGACCAACGGGCCCGCTGACACGCGCGCCTTGCCGTCGACCAGCTCGAAGTGCTGCGGATCCACCATGGCGCAGGTGCCGGACCCCACGCACGTGACGGTGTCGACACTGACTCGTACTCGTTCCACGTCGCTCATTGCTTCTCCCGTTGATTCCCTGGTGCCCGACCTTGTGCGCCCGGTCACGTTACGGCAGAGTGTAGCCAGACAAACGGTCGGCTACGAAGGTTCCGCGAGATGTGTCCGGCGGGCCGACCGGACCGGACGAGCGAAAGTAGCGCGCGATGACGATGAGGCAGGGTCCGCACTCCAGCACCCTCGATGCCCGTGGCTTCCCCAGGTTCTGGGACGAGGAGCGCGAGACGTCGAGCCGTGTCGAGCGCGACGAGCGCATCCTGGAGCGCATCCAGCACCAGCTGCACGTCGTCTACGACGAGCTGCCGTTCTACCGGCGGCACTACGACGCGCACGGCTTCCACCCTGACGACGTCACGACTCTCGCTGACTTCAGCACCAAGGTGCCGGTGATCACCAAGAAGATGCTGGTGGCCGACCAGCAGGCGCACCCGCCCTTCGGCAGCTACACCCGTCGGACCTCGATGGGCGAGATCTCGCGCATCCACGGCTCGTCCGGGACCTCGGGGGTCCCCACCCTCTACGCCGTCAGCGAGGGGGACTGGAAGCGCGCGGCGCAGGTGCACGCGATGGCGCAGTGGTGCGCCGGCGTCCGACCCGACGACCTCGTCCAGGTGGGCTTCCCCTTCGGGCTCTTCTTCGGCGGATGGGGCGTGATCCAAGGGGTGGAGGAGATCGGGGCGGCGCTCTTTCCACTGGGTGTGGCCGAGTCGGAGAAGCACCTCGACTTCATCCAGCGGCTGCGACCCACCGTCTTCAGCGGGACGCCGTCCTACTGCATGCACCTGCTGTCGGTGGCGCACGAACGCGGCGTCGACCTGAGGCAGAGCTCGGTCAGGCTCCTCCTCGTGGGCGGCGAGCCCGGTGGCAGCCTGCCGGGAACCCGCGACCTCCTCGAGCAGGGTTGGGGCGCGACCCTGGTCGACGCGGGCTCGACCTCGGAGATGTATCCGTTCCAGGCCAACGTGGGCTGCGAGGCCGGCACGGGCACCCACATCATCTCCGACGAGATCTACCCCGAGATCGTGGACAAGGACGACCTCAACCTGCCCGTCCACGACGGGCAGAGGGGAGCGCTGGTCTACACGCACCTGTGGCGTGAGTCGCAGCCGATGATCCGCTTCGCGCCCGGTGACGAGTCCTTCATGAGCAACGAGCCGTGCCCGTGCGGCCGCACCTACCCCCGCCTGCCCGAGGGCGTGCTGGGGCGACTGGACGACATGCTCGTCATCCGTGGTGCCAACATCTTCCCGAGCGCCATCGAGACCGGTCTGCGCAGCGTGCCGGGCTTCGGGCCCGAGTTCGAGATCCACGTGACCAAGAAGGGTGCGCTCGACGAGATCCTGGTCAGGGCCGAGTACGACCCGTTGGTCGCCCACGGCGCCGAGGACCTGCGTTCCCTCCAGGGGGCGGGGGAGTCGGTCCTCAAGAGGCTGACCGGCATCCGCATCCCGGTGCAGGTCATCGACCCCGGCACCATCCCGTCCACGGTCTTCAAGGCTCGGCGGGTCGTGGACGAGCGGGCCCGTGCCTAGCCCGGGCGCCGAGACACCGGGGGAGTGGTCCACGTGCAGCTAGCCGGCAAGGTCGCCCTGGTGGCCGGAGGAGCCTCCGGGCTGGGGAGCGCGACCGCCCGACGACTGGCACGCGGCGGCGCCCGGGTCGTGATCCTCGACCTCCCGACATCTGAGGGGCGCGCGGTCGCGGCCGACATCGGTGCGCAGGCGAGCTTTGCGGCAGCCGACGTGGTGGACCCCGGACAGGTCGCCCGGGCGATCGACCTGGCCGTGAGCCTCGGCGATCTGTCCGTGGTCGTGAACTGTGCGGGAATCGGCAACGCCTATCGCGTCGTGGGTCGAGACGGACCGTTCCCGCTCGAGGAGTTCGAGCGGATCGTGTCGGTCAACCTGTTCGGCACCTTCAACGTCCTGCGTCTGGCAGCCCAGGCGATGGTGGAGACGCCGCGAGACGGTGAGGAGCGGGGAGTCGTGGTCAACACGGCGTCGATCGCGGCGTTCGACGGGCAGGTCGGCCAGGCGGCCTACGCGGCGTCCAAGGCGGCACTCGTGGGCATGACGCTGCCCATCGCCAGGGACCTCGCCTCCCACCGGATCCGGGTGAACACCATCGCTCCGGGGTTCTTCAGGACCCCACTCGTGGACCAACAGCCCGCCGAGGTGCAGGCGTCCCTCGCGGCGCAGGTCCCGCACCCTTCACGTGCGGGCGACCCGGACGAGTTCGCCTCGCTGGTCGAGCACGTCGTCGCCAACCCGATGCTCAACGGGGAGACGATCCGGCTGGATGCCGCCATTCGCATGGGGGCGCGCTGAGCGCCGCAGGTCCGCCGCAGAGACAGTCGTCCACCCGCAGCACAGAGGAGACGTGATGAGCGCCGACCTGGTCACAGGACACCCTTCGACCCACGGGGACAGCTACCAGCTGAACACCACCAACCTGTTCCGTCAGGCGGTGGTGACACACCCCGAGCAGGAGATCGTCCATCGCGGCGCGGACGGCACGTGGCGCACCACGACCTACGGTGCCACGTGGGAGCGCGTTGCCCGCACCGCCCAGGCGCTCACCGCGGTCGGCGTGCGGCCCGGCGATGTCGTGGGGATCCTGGACTGGAACTCGCTTCGCCACTTCGAGCTCTACTGGGCGATCCCCGGTATCGGGGCCGTGATGCTCCAGATGAACCTGCGCCTTGCGATCGATGACCTCGCCTACGTCGTCGGGCACAGCGGGGCGACCGTGGTGCTGGTCGACGAGAGCCTGCTCTCCCTGGCCGAGGACCTAGAGGTGCGGTGCCCGCACGTGCAGCACTGGATCGTCATGACCGACCGCTCCTTGCCGGAGCTCGACACGGCGTTGCCGGGTGCCCTCGACCACGAGGAGCTGCTCGCGGCAGCCCCCGCCACCTTCGACTGGCCGGTCATCGCCGAGACCTCCGCCTACAGCGCCTGTTACACCACGGGCACCACCGGACGGCCCAAGGGCGTCTTCTACTCCCATCGAGGAATCGTCCTGCACACGATGATGTGGGCCGCTGATCAGTCGGTCGATGACAGCGACTGCGTGCTCCTGACGACACCGATGTTCCACGCCCAGTGCTGGGGACTACCGCAGGTGGGGGTCTACGCCAGGAGCCGGATCGTGCTCCCGGGCAGGTACACCATCGAGGAGATCCACGTGCTGGCCGACGCGATGGTCCGTTTCGACGTGACCGTGACCAACGGTGCCCCCGCGATCTTCGGACCCATGCTGGACTACCTCCGCACCTTGACCCAGGCGCCCGACCTGTCCCGGGCCCGGATGATCTCAGGCAGCACTGAGCCGCCCCTGACCCTCATCCGCGGATTTCACGAGCTGACCGGCGCGTCGGTGATCCATGGGTACGGCGCCACGGAGACCACGCCTCTGGTGACCAGCAACCGGACCAAAGCCGGCTTGGAAGCGCGCCTCACCGCGGAGCAGGTCTGGGACCTCAAGCGGTGCCAGGGACTGCCGGTCGCAGGCATCGACCTCCGCATCCTGGGGTCGGAAGGTTCCTTCGTGGCCCATGACGGCTCGGCCTCGGGGGAGGTGTGCGTCCGCGGGCCCTGGGTGGCCGAGAGCTATTGGAAGTCGGACGGCGACGAGGCGTTCCACCGCGGCTACTGGCGCACGGGAGACATCGGCACCGTCAGTGCTGACGGCTACCTCAAGATCACCGACCGGCTGAAGGACGTCATCAAGAGCGGCGGTGAGTGGATCTCCTCCATCGACATGGAGAACGCACTGGTCGGACACCCCAGCGTGCGGCAGGCCGCTGTGATCGGCGCCCCGCACGCCACGTGGCAGGAGCGTCCGCTCGCCCTGGTCGTGCTCGAGACGGGTCGCACCCCGACCGTCGAGGAGCTCAGGGCACACCTGGGCGGCACCTTTGCCCCGTGGCAGCTGCCGGACGAGATCTTGGTCGTGGACGCGCTGCCCCACACCGGGGTGGGCAAGCTCGACAAGCGGGCCCTGCGCGAGGCCTACGTCGACATCTACGGGGGCGGTTGAGGCACTCCCGGCTCGTCGACCTGGATGTCACAAGGTGGCGCTGAGGCCGCCGTCGATGACCAGGGATGCTCCGGTCATGTAGGACGACGCGGGGCTGGCCAGGAACAGCAGCGCCGAGTCGAGCTCCTCCTGCTCGCCGAAGCGGGCGAGGATCGAGTTGACGCCCACCATCTCGCGCAGGCCCTCGGCACCCTCGGCCGCCGTGATCTCGGAGTCGAAGAAGCCGGGGCACAAGGCGTTGACCCGGATCCCGCGACGTCGCGACCACTGCTGCGCCAGGTCACGGGTCAGGCCGAGCACACCGGCCTTGCTGGCGCTGTAACCAGCCTGAGGGAAGCGGGAGGCGACCAGCCCGAGGACGCTCGCGACGTTCACGATCGCCGAGCCCTCGGGCATGTGGGGCGCGCAGGCGCGCGCCATCCAGTAGGTGCCGCTGAGATTGATGTCGATGACGCTGCGGAAGACATCCGGGTCCTCTCGCAGCGCACCGCCACCTCGGCCGACGCCGGCATTGTTGACCAGCACGTCGATCCTGCCGAACGCCGCGACCGCGGCGGAGGCCAGGTGCTCGCACGTCCGGCTGGGAGGCGACATCCGTGCGGTGGGTGAGCACCCGGGTCCCGGACTCACGGAGCTCGTCGGCCAACGCCTCGAGCCGGTCCTCACGGCGCGCAGCGAGGACCAGCGTGGCGCCCACGGAGGCCAAGGTCCGGGCGAAGCCGACCCCCAGTCCCGAGCTTGCCCCGGTGACGATGACGACCTTGTCGTCGAGACGGAAGCGGTCCAGGGGATTCATCGTGCTCCATTCCTGTTCTTGGCAGCGATCACCCGAGGTACGGGGGCGTCTTCTTGAGCTCCATGCGGGCGATCGTGCGCCGGTGCACCGCGTCGGGGCCGTCGACGATGCGCAACACTCGTGCCCAGGCGTAGAAGTAGGCCAGCGGTGTGTCATCCGAGACACCGGCACCGCCGAAGACCTCGATGGCGCGATCGATCACGGCGACAGCCATGGCGGGGGCGGCCACCTTGATGGCCGCGATCTCGCTGCGCGCGCCCTTGGCGCCGTGCCGGTCGATCAACCAGGCGGCCTGGTAGACCAGCAGCCGGGCCTGGTCGATGTCGATGCGGGACTGGGCGATGAGGTCCTGCACGTTTGCCTGCTCGGAGAGGTGCTTGCCGAAGGCGACGCGCGACCTGGCCCGCTCGACCATCAGCGCGAGTGCCCGCTCGGCCATGCCGATGGCACGCATCGCGTGATGGATCCGCCCGGGACCCAGTCGCGCCTGTGAGATGACGAACCCGTCGCCCTCGCCCGCGAGCAGGTTGGTGGCGGGCACCCGCACGTCGTCGAACGCGAGCTGGGAGTGACCGTGCTGGTCCTGGTAGCCGAAGATCGGCAGGTGCCGCTCGATGCTCAGGCCCGGGGTGTCGCGGGGCACCAGGATCATGGACTGCTGTCGGTGCGGCTCGGCGTGCGGGCTGGTCTTGCCCATCACGATGAAGACCTGACAGCGCTCGTCGGCGACCCCGGTGATCCACCACTTGCGTCCGTTGATGACGTAGTCGTCGCCGTCGCGGCGGATGCTGGTCTCGATGTTGGTCGCGTCGGAGGAGGCGACGTCGGGCTCGGTCATGGCGAACGCCGAGCGAATCTCACCGGCCAGCAGGGGTTGGAGCCAGCGTGCGCGCTGCTCCGCGGTCGCGAAGAGCTCGAGGGTCTCCATGTTGCCGGTGTCGGGCGCCTGGCAGTTGATCGCCTCGGGTGCGATGACTGGCGACCACCCGGAGATCTCGGCCACAGCGGCGTACTCGAGGTTGGAGAGGCCGGACACCTTCGGCAGGAAGAGGTTCCACAGGCCACGGCGCTGGGCCTCGGCCTTGAGGTCCTCCATCACCTGGGGGTGAGTGTGCGAGCCGTGCTCGGCGAGGGACGCGGCCCACACCGGCTCCGCGGGGAGGACGTGGGAGCGCATGAAGTCCCACATCTGCTCGCAGGTCTGCTGGGCCTTGGGCGAGAGCTCGAAGTCCATGGGTCGTCTCCTGGTCGTGGAACGTCAGATGTGTGCCAGGCCGGCGTGCCCCAGCTGGAGGATCTCGGCGTCGAGGTTGCCGAAGTCCTGGCCGCCCATCGCGCCGGCAGCCGAGCGTGCCGCCACGCCCTGGGCGATGATGGCGAACTTGAAGTGGGCGAACGCCTGGTAGAAGGCCAGGTCGCTCAGATCGGCGCCGGAGGCGGCGGCGTAGCGGGCGAGCATCTCCTCGCGGCCGGGAAAGCCGGGTAGGTGGGTGACCCCGGGGATGAGGCTCAAGGGCGGCTCCCCCTCGTTGCGCCAGAAAAGCATGAGCAACCCCACATCGGTCAGGGGGTCGCCCAGGGTCGAGAGCTCCCAGTCCAGGACGGCGCGCACGATGCTCGGGTCGTTCGGGTCGTAGATGACGTTGTCCAGCCGGTAGTCGCCGTGCACGATCGCGGGCCTGCGCTCGGTCGGCACCTCGCGCGCCAGCCGGCGACCGAGCTCGTCGATCTCCTTGACCTCGTGGGTCTTGCTGGCCTCCCACTGCCCGGACCATCGGCGCACCTGCCGTGCCATGAAGCCCTCCGGTCGACCGTAGCTGTCCAGGCCCACGTCCTTGTGGTCGACCGCGTGCAGGGCGGCCAGTGTGTCGACGAAGGCGAATGAGAGTCGCTCACGATCGGCGGGCGACTCGGCGTAGTCGCGAGGCAGCTCGCTGCGGATCACGTGTCCGGGGACCTTGTCCATCACATAGCACGCGATGCCGATCAGGTCGCCCCCGTCGGTGAGCACCACCCGTGGCACGGGCACTCGGGTGCCGGCGAGTCCCTGCTGAACTCGCGCCTCGCGACCCATGTCGTGGGCACTTGGCAGCAGCTCACCCGTGGGGGGCCTGCGCAGCACCAGCTCGCCGGCGGGGCTGCGCAGGACGAAGGTCAAGTTGGACTTGCCGCCGCTGATCAGCTCCACCCGGGGCGTGGCCCAGCGATTGTCACCCGTGGCCGCGACAAGGGCAGGGGCCAGGCGATCGAGAGGCACGAGCTCGGTGATGTTCACGGAACCTCCGGGCCCAAACTGAACAGGCCGAGTGAGCGTACGGGGGATGTTCTGACGGTATCACGGGGGTAGAGTGTTCAGTATGACTGAACAATCTGCCGTTGCGTCAGCAGTGCGTCAGACCCGCCTCGCGCGTGGCCTCTCCCTCAGACGCACCGCTGCCCTGCTCGGCGTCAGCCCGGCAACACTGAGTGCCGTCGAGCGTGGCCAGACCCCGATGACGATCGATCGGCTGCAGCAGATCGCATTGCTGCTGGGTGTCCCGGCTGATCGACTGCTCAAGGGGGAGTCGCCGACGAGTCTGTCGATCGAGGTGCCGTCGGTGTCCCACTGGCGCGACTTCGACGACATCGAGCTCGACCCGATCCTCCAGGCCGCGGCCCGGGTCTTCGTGCGGCTGGGCTTTCATGCCTCGAGCATGCGCGAGGTCGCAGCCGAAGCAGGTCTCAGTGTCGCCGGCGTCTATCACCACTACCCCAGCAAGCAGCAGATCCTGGTCGCTGTGCTCGACGTGACAATGTCCGAGATCCGGTGGCGGATGTCGGCGGCCAAGCTGGAAGGCGTCACGGAGCGCGAACGATTCGCCCTGATGGTCGAGGCGCTCGCGCTGTTCCACGCGGTGCGTGGCGATCTCGCCTTCATCGGAGCCAGCGAGATGCGTGGTCTGGACGGACCCGATCTCGAGCGAGTCGTCGGGTTGCGCAACAGCGTCCAGTACATGCTCGACGAGCAGGCCAGGCTGTGCCTCGAGGCGGGAGACTTCGTGTGCGAGGACCCCAGGACCGCCGGCCGCGCCATCGCCACGATGTGCACCTCCCTAGCCGGCTGGTTCCGGCTCGACGGACCCCTCACGGCGGCGGACGTGGCCAAGCGGTACGCGGGCTTCGCGCTGTTGCTCATGGGCGCCGGGCCCAGCGGCGACTCCTCCCCGGGCCCGACCCACGCCGAGCCCTAGTCAGTGGGAGGCTGCGGGGCATGACCTCCTGGTTCGCCAACACCCGCGACGCCTTCCGGACCAAGCTGTGGCCCATCCCGGCGGTCGCGGTGGTGGTGGCCCTGCTCCTGGGCCTGGGGCTGCCGGAGCTCGACGCGAGGGTGGACGGGCACCTCTCGGACGGGGTGGGCGGTTGGCTCTTCGGGGGTGACGCGGAGGCCGCGAGGTCCCTGCTCGGCGTCATCGCCTCGTCGCTGATCACGGTGACCGCCCTGACCTTCTCGCTGACGGTGGTGACTCTGCAGCTGGCCAGCAGCCAGTTCTCCCCCCGCCTGCTGCGCACCTTCACCCGCGACCGTTTCGTCCAGACGACGCTCGCGCTGTTCCTCGCGACGTTCACCTACGCGCTGACGGTGCTGCGGTCGGTGCGCAGCGAGGGCGACGACGGGGGGATCGAGCTGGTCCCTCAGATCGCCGTCACCCTGGCCTTCGTGCTCGCGGTGGGCAGCGTGCTCGCGCTGGTGCTGTTCCTGGCCCACCTGACCGAGCAGATCCGGGTGGAGACGATGCTGCGCAACGTGCACCGCGACGCGGTGATCACCTTGCGCTCCGTCCTCCCGCCGCGAGATCGCACGGCGGAGGACCGGGAGACCCCGCCGAGGCCGCCCGCCGAGGCCCTCGTCCTCGGCGCGCCCGACAGCGGCTTCGTGACCTGGATCGACGGGGCGCGGCTCCTGGCCGTCGCGGTCGACGAGGAGGTCTGCCTCAGCTTCGACGTGCACCCGGGTGGCTTCGTGGTCGAGGGCACACCGGTGGGTGCCGCCTGGTCGACCACGGGAGGTCCGCTGGTGGGTGAGGCGGCGGAGCGGGTCGTCGAGCGCGTGGCCGGTTGCCTCCACCTCGGCTTCGAGCGCACCTCGGCGCAGGATGTCGGCTACGGCCTGCGTCAGCTGACCGACGTCGCCAACAAGGCGCTCTCGCCGGGCATCAACGACCCGACGACGGCCATCCACGCCCTCGGCCACATCTCGGCGTTCCTGTGCGGTCTCGCCGACCACGACTGCGGACCCGAGCTGGTGCGCGACGAGGACCACCGGGTGCGGGTGGTCCTCCACCGGCCCGACCTGGCCAGCTACGTCGACCTCGGCATCTCGCAGCCCCGTCGCTACGGTGCTGCGGACCCGCAGGTGCTCGAGCGGATCTTCCAGGTCCTGCTGGACCTCAGTCACCGGGTCGCGGCCGACCAGCGCCCGATCGTCCGGGGCCAGCTCGCCCGCCTCCGGGGCACGGTCGACGACCAGGACTTCGACGCCACGGAGCGGGCCGCGCTCGACGCGCTCGGAGCCGCCGTCGAGCGTGTCCTCGATCGACCGGTGGTTCCCGACCCGTCCGTCGGGTAGTGGGACGGGTGACCCACGACCCGCACGACCACTTCGTCCACGTCCGAGGCGCGAGCGAGCACAACCTGAAGAACGTCGACGTCGACGTGCCGCGTGACGCGATGGTCGCCTTCACCGGGGTGTCGGGGTCCGGGAAGTCCTCGTTGGCCTTCGGCACGCTCTATGCGGAGGCCCAGCGACGCTACTTCGAGTCCGTGGCCCCCTACGCGCGCCGGCTCCTGCAACAGGTCGACGCCCCCCACGTCCAGGAGATCACCGGCCTCCCACCCGCCGTGGCCCTGCAGCAGCGTCGGGGTGCGCCCAGCTCGCGCTCCTCGGTCGGGACGCTGACGACGCTCTCGAACCTGCTACGGATGCTCTACTCGCGCTCGGGCACCTACCCCCCCGG
This sequence comes from uncultured Actinomycetota bacterium, assembly GCA_963827195.1. GTDB lineage: Bacteria > Actinomycetota > Actinomycetes > Propionibacteriales > Nocardioidaceae > Nocardioides. The sequence goes on along the minus strand of CAWGZT010000004.1, from coordinate 354,245 downwards.
CGTCGAGCACCTTGCCGCGGAGGCGTTCTCACCCAACACGGCCGCAGGGGCCTGCCCCCGGTGCCACGGCCTCGGCTCGGTCCACGACGTCACCGAGGAGCTGATGGTCCCCGACCCGTCGAAGAGCATCCGCGACGGAGCCATCGCGGCATGGCCGGGCGCCTGGCAGGGCGCCAACCTGCGCAGCATCGTCACCGGTCTCGGCATCGACGTCGACGAGCCGTTCTCCCGGCTCCGCAAGCGGGACCGGGACTGGCTGCTCTTCACCGACGAGCAGCCCTCGGTGCTGATCAAACCCGAGCGTGACCGGATCGACCACGGCTACTACGGCAAGTTCTGGAGCGCGCGCAAGCACGTCCTGCACGTCCTCGCCGACTCCAAGAGCGAGCAGATGCGCAACCGCGCCCTGCGTTTCGTCCGGAGCACGGCCTGTGCCGAGTGCGGGGGCAGCGGGCTCCGGGTCGAGGCACTCGCGGTGAGCTTCGGTGGGGTCTCGATCGCCGCAGTCAACGCCATGCCGCTGGTGGAGGTGGTCGCGCTGCTGCGGCCCTTCGCCGTCGAGGCGGAGACCGAGGTGACGGTGCGGCTGTGCGCCGACCTGGTGGCACGCATCGAGGTCCTGCTGGACCTCGGCCTCGGCTACCTGGCTCTCGGGCGCAGCTCGACGACCCTCTCCCCGGGCGAGGCCCAGCGTCTGCGGATCGCCACCCAGCTCCGCTCGGGCCTCTTCGGCGTCGTCTACGTGCTCGACGAGCCGTCCGCGGGGCTGCACCCCGCCGACGCCGAGCCCCTGCTCGCCGTGCTGGACGGGCTCGTCGCCTCCGGCAACTCGCTCTTCGTCGTGGAGCACGACATGGACGTCGTACGACGGGCCGACTGGATCGTCGACATCGGTCCCGGCGCCGGCGAGGGTGGAGGTCAGGTCCTCTACTCCGGTCCGGTCGCCGGGCTCGCCGACGTCGCGGGGTCGGCCACGGCGCGGCACCTCTTCGGACGGGTCGAGCGCGAGGAGCGTCGCCCCCGCGATCCACGCGGCTGGCTGGAGCTGCGCGGGGTGACGCGCCACAACCTGGTGGACCTCGCGGTCGACGTGCCGGTCGGCGTGCTGACGGCCGTGACCGGGGTGTCCGGGTCGGGCAAGTCGACCCTCGTCACGCAGGTCCTGGCGGAGGTCGTCCGCGACCACCTCGGGCTGGCCCACGACGAGCCGGTGGAGCCGGGCGCGGCCGCGGCTCCGGAGCCCGAGGCGCTCGCCGTGCACCAGGTCGTCGGCCTCGACGTCTTCGACCGCCTGGTCCGGGTGGACCAGCGCCCCATCGGTCGCACGCCCCGGTCCAACCTGGCGACCTACACCGGGCTCTTCGACGTCGTCCGCAAGCTCTTCGCGGCCACCGACGAGGCGCGGGCGCGCGGCTACGGCGCCGGGCGCTTCTCCTTCAACGTCGCGGAGGGCCGGTGCGACACCTGTCAGGGAGAGGGCTTCGTGGCCGTCGAGCTGCTCTTCCTGCCCGGCACCTACGCCCCGTGCCCGACCTGCAAGGGCGCGCGCTACGACCAGGACACCCTGGCGGTGACCTACCGGGACCGCAACGTCGCCGACGTACTCGCCATGACCGTCGACGAGGCGGCGCTGTTCCTGGCCGACAACCCGTCGGCCTCGCGCAGCCTCGAGACGCTGCGCGACGTCGGGCTGGGCTACCTCCGCCTGGGGCAGCCCGCCACCGAGCTCAGCGGCGGCGAGGCCCAGCGCATCAAGCTCGCCACCGAGCTGCAGCGGGCGCGGCGCGGTCATACGCTCTACGTGCTGGACGAGCCCACGGCCGGGCTGCACCCGGCCGACATCGAGCTGCTCCTGCGCCAGCTCCACCGCCTCGTCGACGCCGGTGACACCGTGGTCCTCGTGGAGCACGACCTGGACACCATCGCCGGCGCCGACTGGGTCATCGACCTCGGCCCGGGAGGTGGGGACAGAGGCGGTCAGGTCGTCGCCGTCGGCACCCCGCGGGACGTGGCATCGGCCGGGGTGGGGGTCACGGCGCCCTACCTCGTCCAGCACCTCGGCTGACTCTGGCGATCCTGGCGTCCGTGGCTACCCTGGACCCCCATGCGCACTCACCCCCAGCACCGCAAGCACCGCACCACCACGACCATCGGCGCCCTGGCGCTCGGCCTCGCCCTGGCCCTCACCGGTTGCGGCGGCGACGAGACCACCGGGGCCTCGTCGAGCAGCGGCGACCACAACGACGCCGACGTCGCGTTCGCGTCCGACATGATCCAGCACCACGCCCAGGCCCTCACGATGGTCGACCTGACCGTCGAGCGTGACCTCGAGCCGGCCTTCCGTGAGGTCGCGGAGGGCATCCGCGACGCGCAGGGGCCCGAGATCGAGACCATGAGCGACTGGCTCGAGCAGTGGGGCGAGGAGGTCCCCGCGACCGTGCGGGACCACTCCAACGCCGAGGGTCACGACACGGACGACATGGGTGGCGACATGGGTGGCGACATGGGTGACGACATGGGGATGGACATGCCCGGGATGATGTCCGAGGCGGACCTCGAGGATCTGGCCGACGCCTCCGACGCGGACTTCGAGGACCTCTGGCTCGAGATGATGATCGAGCACCACGAGGGCGCCGTGTCGATGGCGGAGGACGAGCAGGAGGACGGCTCCTACGAGCCGGCCGTCACCCTCGCCGAGGAGATCGCCGCGGCCCAGGCAGAGGAGATCGCCACGATGCAGGAGCTGCTCGCCTCCTGACCCGACGAGGGCGTGCCACCTCGCTGGTCGACGGCGGCGCGCCCGTCGTGTCCCTCGGATCCGTCGGGTCAGGCGCGGGTCGTGTCCCGGCCGCCGGCGCGTCGTCGGGCCGGGGCTGTCGGCTGCTCGACGTCGCCCAGGCAGACGGCGACCAGGGTCCCCTCCGCCTCGCCGGTGAAGACCGCCCAGCCCTCGTCGAAGGAGACCTGCCGCACCCGCTCGTCGCGCCTGACGAGGGCCGAGCCGGGGATGACGCCGGCGCCGAAGCCGGTCGCCGAGCACTGGTGCTTGACCATGGCCCGCTCGATGCCGGCGGAGCGCTCCTCGATCTGGACCGGAGCCTCCCTCGAGGGGGCCGACGTCGCGGGGCTGCCACCGGGGAGCCCGAAACTCAGAGCGACCACGACGAGCAGGACCAGGGTCTTGGTGAGGGTCAGGACGAGGGTCATCGTCCGGGGGGGTCGGGGTCCCACGACATCTCCTCAGCGACTGCGGGTGGTCGGTCTACGACAGGGGAAACGACGTGCGGAGGGACGGGTCACGGGACGCCGGACCGTGTGTGCCCGTGGGGGTCGAGCGGCCTAGACCACCGAGACCTCGGGCCGGTTCGGTCGTTGCCGGCTCCGCGTGAGACCGGGTGGGGCCCGTTGCCGGTCCCGAGCAGGGGCGCCGCGGGAGGTGGGGGAGGATGAGGCCATGACCTGGTTCGCCTCACCCGCCGATGCTGCCGAGCGCCTGACCTCCGTCGGCTACCTTGCCGACCCGGCCACCGCCACCACGACGTTCCTCGCCGGTGCGCTCGAGAAGCCGATGCTGATCGAGGGACCGGCGGGGGTGGGCAAGACCGAGCTCGCCAAGGCCGTCGCCCGCGCGACGGGCGCGGAGCTGGTGCGGCTGCAGTGCTACGAGGGCCTGGACGAGGCGCGGGCGCTCTACGAGTGGAACTACAAGAAGCAGCTGCTCCGGATCCAGGCGTCGGGCAACGACCAGGAGTGGTCGGCCACCCACGACGACATCTTCACCGAGGAGTTCCTGCTCACCCGCCCGCTCCTCACGGCGATCCGTCGCGAGGAGCCGACGGTGCTCCTCATCGACGAGGTCGACAAGACCGACGTGGAGGTCGAGGGCCTCCTGCTCGAGGTGCTGTCGGACTTCCAGGTCACGATCCCCGAGCTGGGGACCATCGAGGCCACGCGGCGGCCGCTGGTCTTCCTCACCTCCAACGCGAGCCGCGAGCTGTCCGAGGCCGTCAAGCGGCGCTGCCTCTACCTGCACCTGGACTACCCCGACGCCGAGCGGGAGCGCGAGATCGTCGCCTCCCAGGTCCCCGACCTCGACGACCGGGTCGCCGAGCAGCTCGTCGCGACCGTGGGCCGGCTGCGCGAGCTCGAGCTCAAGAAGGCGCCGTCGATCGCGGAGTCCGTCGACTGGGCGCGCACGCTGATCGCGCTGGAGATCCGGGACCTCGACGACAAGGCGATCAACGACACCCTGGGCGTCGTGCTCAAGCACGCGTCCGACCACGACCGGGCGATCCGCGAGCTCCGGCTCACGAGATGAGCGCGCAGGACGGCCGGCACCGCAGCGGCCTCGTCGACCGCCACATCTCCTTCCTGGAGGCGTTGCGCAGCGCCGGGCTGTCGGTGTCGCTGGCCGAGGACCTCGACGCGATCGCTGCGCTGACCGCGCTGGAGTGGACCGACCGCAGCGTCATCCACGACGCCTACGCGGCGACGCTGCTCAAGCGTCAGGCCCAGCGGCCGACCTTCGACGCGCTCTTCGACCTCTACTTCCCCCGCCTCGTGGGGGAGGGTGTCCGCGCCGGGGACAACGACGAGGCCCCCGACGGGTCCACAGACGGGGCCACGGAAGGGGCCCGCGACAACGCCCAAGCACTCCAGGCCTTCCAGGCCGAGCTGCTCGACGCGTTGTCCGAGGACGACCAGCAGCGCCTGGCGCAGCTGGCCGCCGAGATGGTCGGACGCTTCGGTGCGATGCCCGGCCGTGGACCCGGCCTGTCGTCCTGGTCGGCCTACACCGCGCTGCAGCGGGTCGCCCCCCAGCAGCTTGTCGACCAGATCGTGCAGGCCCTGCTGGGCGAGGGGCGCAACGACGACGAGGCCCAGCGCGTCGCCGGTCGCCGCGTCGGGGCGTTCACCCGCAGGGTCGAGGACGACGCCCGCCGGCGGATCGCCGAGGAGAAGGGGCCCGACCACGTCGCCAACGTCGCGATCCGACCCAGCATCGACCGGCTCGACTTCACCTCGGCGCGGCGTAGCGACCTGGAGGAGATGCGCCGTGAGATCTACCCGCTCGCACGCCGGCTCGCCTCCCGCCTCACCCAGGAGCACCACGCCCGCCGACGTGGACCGCTCGACTTCCGGCGTACGGTCCGGGCCTCGATGTCGACGGGCGGCGTCCCCCTCGTGACGCACCACAAGCCCAAGCGGCCGCACCGCACCGAGCTGGTCGTGCTGTGCGACGTCAGCGGGTCGGTCGCCAACTTCGCGCAGTTCACGCTGCTGCTGGTCTTCGCGCTGCGCGACCAGTTCCAGAAGGTCCGCGCGTTCACGTTCATCGACCACGTCCACGAGGTGACCCACCACTTCACGCCCGGCGCGGACGTCGTCGACGTGATGGCCGACCTCGCGGCCAGCACGGCCCACGCGGCCCTGTGGGGGCGCACCAACTACGGCCGGGCGCTGACGAAGTTCGAGGAGGACCACGGTGACGCGCTCGGGCCCAAGTCGTCGCTGCTGATCCTCGGCGACGCGCGCTCCAACTACAGCGACCTGCACGCCGACGTCCTGGCTCGCCTGGCAGGCACGGCGCGCCACGCGTGGTGGCTCAACCCCGAGGCCGCCCGCCACTGGGGCACGGGTGACTCAGCCGCGCCGACCTACGGGGAGATCGTCGACATGGTGGAGTGCCGCAACCTCACCCAGCTCGGCGAGTTCGTCCACGACCTCGCGGGCTGAGGGTCCGGGGAGGGCTGGCCCTGATCTCGAGGCGACACCCGCCCAGGCGGTCAGACGGTCAGGTAGCCCAGCTCCCGCAGGCGCGCGACCTCGGCACGGAGCTCGGGGTGCGTGGAGCCGTCGGCGGCACGCCCACCGGTCACGTGGACGCCCTCGCCCTCGACCCCGTCGGAGTCGAAGACCACCGTCAGGCGGTTGGGTGCGCCGGCGCTCATCAGCGAGCCGAGCACGGCCACCGGGTCGCGGCGGTCCTCGAGCGACAGGACCCGGGTGCCCGCGGGGATGCGGGGGACGTGAGCCGAGGGAGAGCCGGCTGTGACGACCTGGTCGACGGCGAACGCCTCGCTGCCCAGGTCGGCCGCCACCTCGGCGGCGGTCACACCGCCCTGGCCGGACCCGACCAGCATCACGTGGGCGCCGGGGTCGTCGGCCACGGCAGCCTCGATGGTGCGCAGCACCTGGGCCGCGTACGACGAACGGTCACCGCTGACGAGCCGCAGCCGGCGGCCGTCGCTCGTCGTGGGGCCGGGCAGGTAGGCGATGTAGCGACCCGCGGCGACACGCTGGACCTCGACCGCGGTGGTGACCTGACCCAGCGCGGCCATGAGCTCGGCCACGGTGCGGGGAGCGGTGCTGGGCGTAGGGCTGGTCGTAGGCCTGGTCGTAGGGCTGGTCTCCGACGCGGCGCCGGCGACGTCGCTGGCCTCGAGCAGACCGCCCGCGGTGTCGCGCAGGGCGGCGCCGAGCTCGGCGGTGAAGGGGACGAGACCCATGGCGTGCAGACCGCCGCGCGCGGCCGCGCGGCCGGTCTCGCCGGACAGCACCCCGACGGTCAGCACCGAGCGCATCTGCAACCCGTCGAGCAGCCCGCCGCCACCGCTGGTGACGTGCTCCATGAGCTCGGGGTTGTTCTCGGCGAGCTCGTCGAGGTAGGCAGCGACCCCGTCACGGTCGATGGCGTCCGTCTCGATGAGGCCAGCCGCGACGATGGCGCCGCCCAGCGCGACCTCGGGGGCGAGGTAGCCGATCGCCCTGCCGGCGATGGAGCCGAGCGTGTCGTAGGCCGCCTGCTGCAGCTCGTCGATCCAGCGGTAGGTCAGCACGGTGGCGCGCAGGACGAGAGCGTCGGCGTCGAGCTCGACCGATCGGGTGAGCAGGCCCGCCCGGCCGGTGGAGGTGGCCCGGATGTCGGCCTCGGCCACGTCGTGCGTGCGCGGCGACAGGGCCGCGGAGTCCTGGAGGGCCGGCTCGGCGAGCACGGCGGTGCCCAGGCCGGCGCGGCGGCGCATCTCCTCACCAGCGGAGTCGAAGAGGTCGGCGAGGCGCATCATCTGGTCGTACTTGTCGGCGAGGTCCAGCTCCTCCGTGCGTGAGCCGGCGACCGCACGGTCCTCGGTCGCGGCGGCCCTGAGGATGGACTCCTGGGTCGTCTGGTCGCTCACGAGGTCACCTCCGCGAGCACGGGAGCCAGGTCGGGGGCCAGGTCGCCCGGGCCGACGCGGCGCACGACGACACGCAGCTCGCCGTCGCGCGTGGACGGGCACAACGCGTGCCAGCCGTCGCTGAGCAGCACCCACGACACGACGCCGACGACGGTCGTGTCCTCGACCGACACGTCGGCGACCATGGCGCGCAACCGTCCTTGGCACTCGGCGCCCAGCGCGCCCAGGACCTCCACGGTCTGCTGCTCGGTCAGGGGGTGGCCGTCGCCGTCGAGGACCGCGCCGCTGTGCTGGGAGACGAGCACCGGCACCAGCTCGGGTCGCGACGAGCGCCCGGCCTCGACCGCGGCGTCCACGAGCTCGTAGGGGAGGTCGACCGTGGCGGGGACGGCCGAGGCGCGCAGCGCGAGGTCCTCGGGGATGACCGCGACCCGCCCCAGCTCGGCCGGCCACTGGGAGGTGGGGAACCAGGCGAGCTCGAAGACGATGCCGTCCACGGTGGCGAGGGTGGCCACGGCGCCGGCGGACTGACGGTGCCACGCCTTGGCCTGCACGTCTCCCGCCGTCACGTCGAGGTCGAGGGCGACCGTGGGGGTCGCGAGCAGGCCGACCGCGCCGACCAGACCGTCGTCGACGGTGCCGCCGACCATCAGACCACGGCGGGTCAGCGAGTCGACGGGGTCGTGCAGCCCGGCCAGCACCTCCGCGTAGGCCGCCCCCTCGGTCGAGGCCCGGGTCAGGCCCAGGCGACCCTCGAGCGCAGCGGCTGGAGCGCCGTCGGCGTCGACGAGGAGGTCGAAGGGCAACGGAGCGCCCCCGGCGTGCTCGGCGACCAGCCGGAGCTCGGCCAGGGTCAGGGCAGCCCGTCGGGGCAGCGCGTCGAGCAGCCCGCTGGGGGGCGGCGGGGGAGTGCTCAGGTCGATGGTGGCCACGGTGTGCCTCTCAGAGTCCGGGGAGCTCGACGCTCAGCCAGTCCCGGTGGCCGGGCGGCGGGGGGACGAAGCCGACCAGCACCTGGTCGTCGGCGTCGGCGACCCGTCGTACGACGGATGCGGCAGCGTCGTTGGCGGCCTCGACCTGGGCGATGCGGGAGCGGGCGTCGGCCACCAGGGACGCCGCCTTGTGCTCCCGGTGGGCGATGGCCTCCTGCAGGTGGCGCACCTCGGTGAGGTGCCGGTCGAGGGAGGAGGCCGCGACCTCGTGGTCGCTCGCCGCGTCGCGCAGGCGGGCCGCCCGCTCGTGGATGCGGACCCGCATGGACTCGGCCGCCCGGCCGGTCCACCCGAGACCCTCGGTGCGGGAGACGAGCTGGTCGGCCAGGGTGCGGACGTCGAGGCCCTGCTCGCGGAGCTGGTCGACGCGTCGGCGCAGCTGGTCGGTGTCGCCGTACATCGCTCAGGTCCTCCCGGTGTCCGCTCGTGTCCTGGGGGGCATTCCCTCGTTGAAGTCTCTCGAAACGCCCTCCACCGGCATCATGGGGGGACACGTCCCACCGAAGGAGCACCACATGCGCTGCCAGGTCCCTCGCCGCTCGCCCCTCGCCGTACGGCTGACGGGCCTGCTGACGGGGCTGCTGACGGGGCTGCTGGGCATGAGCGCCCTCCCCGCAGCCGGAGCTGCCTCGGCCTCCGGGGGCGGTGCGTCGGCGGGTGCCGGCACGAGTCCGGTGGTGTTCGTCGGCAACAACTGGGCGGGCACGGCGGACCTGCTCGACCCCCGGACCTTCAAGCGGCTCGCCCGGATCGACGTCATCCCCGACGTCGACGCCCGGATGCGCGAGATCGCGACCAACCCCTACCGCCTCGCCTACTTCCTGGCCATCCGGGAGCTCATCGGCGAGGGCAACGACCAGTTCGTCGACGACATGTACTCCTCCAACGACGGCCGGCTCGTCGTGATCTCGCGTCCCTCCTTCGGGGACGTGGTCGCGATCAGCCTGCGGACCCGGAGGATCGTCTGGCGCTTCACCGTCGACGGGGTCCGGTCCGACCACATGGCCGTCTCGCCCGACGGGCGCCGCGTCGTCGTCAGCGCGTCGACCGGCAACGTGGTCCACGTGCTGCGCGTCGCCGACGGCAAGCAGGTCGGGAAGTTCACCTCCGGCGGGTCACCGCACGAGAGCGTGTTCATCGACGGCGGCCGCAAGATCCTGCACGCCAGCATCGGCATGGTCTACAGCCCGCTCGACGACCCCGCGCTCGACGCGACCAAGGACGACCGCGTCCTGCAGGTCGTGGATGCGAAGACCTACCGGGTCCTGCGCCGCTACGACCTGCGCGAGGCCCTCGACGCGCGCGGGCTCGACGAGGTCAGCACCGCTGTGCGCCCGCTGACGCTGTCGCCCGACGAGAAGCAGGTCTACCTCCAGCTCTCGTTCTTCCACGGCTACGTCCGCATGGACCGCAGGTCCGGCAAGATCACCAAGGTGGTGCGCCTGCCCAACCTGGTGAAGTCCACGCCTCGAGAGCTCTACCTGCTCGACTCCGCCCACCACGGGATCGCGATGAACCCCAAGGGCACCAAGATCTGTGTCGCCGGCACCATGTCGGACTACGCCACCGTGGTCGATGCCCGCACCGACAAGCGCGGCCGGCTCCTCAAGGGTGGGCTCAAGCCCTACTGGGTGACGCCGAGCGCCGATGGTCGCTACTGCTACATCTCGTGGGCGGGCTCCGACACCGTCTCGCGGATCAGCTATGCCACCGGTCGCATCGTCAGCACGACGAAGGTCGGCGACCACCCGCAGCGGGTGCGCAACGGGGTCGTCCGCACGGGATTCCTGCCCGGGCTGCGCTGACGGGTCTCGATCCGCGGGTCGAGGGTCTCGACGCCGCCTCGCTGCGCTCGGCGGGCTCGACCAACGAGCGGGATGGTCTGCGCTCGGCGGGCTCGACCAACGAGCGGGATGGTCTGCGCTCGGCGGGCTCGACCAACGAGCGGGATGGTCTGCGCTCGGCGGGCTCGACCAACGAGCGGGATGGTCTGCGCTCGGCGGGCTCGGCCGACGCGGGGTCACGCCCAGGCGCGCTCCAGCCGCTCGAGGGCGCGCTCGATGTCCTCGCCCGGGCCGGCGAAGCTGAAGCGCACCGAGCGGTGCCCCTCGACGGTGTCGAAGTCGACGCCGGGGGCGAGGGCGACGCTCGCGGTCTCGAGCAGGTCGTGGGTGAAGGCCATCGAGTCCTGGGTCAGGTGGCCCACGTCGGCGTAGACGTAGAACGCGCCGTCGGCGGGCGCGAGCCGGTCGATCCCCAGGCGGGGCAGGCCCTCCAGCAGCAGCTGGCGGTTGTGGGCGTAGCGACGGACGTGGCCGTCGAGCTCGGCGTAGGTGGCGTCGTCGAAGGCGGCCAGGCACGCGCGCTGGGCGATGACCGGGGGACAGATGGTGAAGTTGCCGGTGAGCACGTCCACGGCACGGCGCAACCGGTCGGGGACCAGCATCCAGCCGATGCGCCAGCCGGTCATGGAGAAGTACTTCGAGAAGCTCGAGAAGACGACGGCCTCACGGCTGGTCTCCCACGCGGAGCGCGCGAGGGGCGCGCCGCCGTCGAGCGCGGCGTACTCGATGCCGTGGTAGATCTCGTCGGAGATCAGCTGTACGCCGTGCTCCTCGCACCAGCGCGCGATGGCGGCGAGCTCCTCGGGCAGCAGCATCGTGCCGGTCGGGTTGGCGGGGCTGGCGACCACGAGACCCTTGAGTCCGGGTCCGTCGGCGTGCAGGGCGTCGAGCTGCCCCACGGTGGGCTGGAAGCGGGTCTCGGGTCCGGTGGCGATCTCGACCACCTCGCAGCCGAGGGCGGTCAGGACGTTGCGGTAGCAGGGGTAGCCGGGGCGGGCCATGGCCACGCGGTCGCCGACCTCGAAGGCCGCGAGGAAGGCCAGGAGGAAGCCGCCGCTGGAGCCGGTGGTCACCACGACCTCCGCGGGGTCGACCTCGATCCCGTGGGTGCGGCGGTGGTGCGCCGCGATCGCCTCGCGCAGCTCCAGGATCCCGACGGCCGGTGTGTAGCCCAACGGGTCACCCGACCCGAGCAGCCGGATCGCCTCCTCGCGGACCGGCCGGGGGGCGCCGGTGCTGGGTTGGCCGGCCAGCAGGTTGATCACGTCGCCGTGGGTGCGCTGCCGGCGGGCCGAGGCCTCCAGCAGGTCCATGACGTGGAACGGCGGCACGTTGGCGCGTTGCGCCACCTGGAGGCGGGTCGTCACCCGGCCGAGGCTACGCGGGGGCCCCGGCGCGGGCCGCGTGGCGTCCGGCGCGACGTCCGAAGAAGGAGCCCTCTCCGAGCTGCGTGCCGGAGCAGTAGCCCTTGCCGTCCTGGGCGAGGTTGGAGGCGCAGGCGCCGGCGGCGTAGAAGCCGGGCACGACCGAGCCGTCGGGTCGCTGGACCTCGCCGTCCACGGTGACGCGGATGCCGCCGAGGGTGAACCCGGCGTAGAGCGCGTGACCCAGGCGCAGGTCGAAGACGGCCCACGGAGCCACCTGCTGGGGGGCGAGCCAGTCGGCCGCCTTGTGGAAGTCGGGGTCCTCGCCGCGCGCCGCGTGGGAGTTGTAGCGCTCCACCGTGCTCCGCAGCGTCTCCAGCGGCAGGTCGAGGGCGGTGGCCATCTCCTCGAGCGTCTCGTAGCCGTCGAGCAGCGGCACGAGCGGCATCGTGGGGTGTTCCACGTGCTCGCTGTCGACGATCAGGTAGGCCGCCGAGTCGGTCTGCTCCATCACGAACTGCGAGGTGCGGGAGTGATAGCTGTCCTCCGCGACGAACCGCTCGCCCTGCTGGTTGACCAGGAGTCCCGTGACCAGCACCGACGGGGGGTAGAGCGGCGCGGTGATGAACGGCTCGTCCATGTGCTTGAGCTCGGCGCCCACCGAGAGGCCCAGGCGGATGCCCAGCCCGTCGTCGTAGGTCGAGCCGAGGGTGAAGAGCTTGGAGTTGCCGAGGGCGGGGGCGTGCTCGGCGAGCATGTCGGCGTTCATCACGAAGCCTCCGGCCGCCATCACCACCGCGGGGGTGGCGACCATCCCGGTCTCGTCGAAGGCGCGCCAGGCGAGGCCGACCACGGCTCCGGCCTCGTCGGTCACGAGGTTGGTCGCGCCGGTCTCGTAGCGGACGGTGACCCCCGCCTCCTCGAGGCGGTCACGCAGCAGGTCCATGACGATCCGGGTGCCCTCGGTGTCGCCGGGCACGGGCACCTTGTGGCCGCGAGGTGCCGGCCTCGCCTGCTCGCGGAAGGGCCACACCTTCTCGTTGCCGGTGAACATCAGCCCCTGGGTGCCGGGCTGGATGACGGCCTTCTCGGGGTAGAAGCTGCGCTCGAACTCGAAGCCGAGCGCCTCCAGCCAGTCGAAGTGCTCCACCGACTCGTCGCAGTAGACCCGGATCTTGTCGGTCTCGGGCTCCTTGGACGCGGCGACCAGGTAGTCGTACATCGCGTCGGCCGAGTCGTCCTGGCCCGTGGCTCGCTGCACGGCCGTGCCGCCGCCGAGGTAGAAGTGGCCGCCGGACATGCTCGAGGTGCCACCGTGCACCGCCGCCCTCTCGAGCAGCAGCACCGAGGCGCCGGCCCGGGCCGCCTCGAGCGCGGCACACCCGCCGGCGATGCCGAAGCCGACCACCACGACGTCGTACGACGGCGCGTCGGCAGGCAGCGCGGCCGCCGGCAGGACGTCGGGGACGGCGGTGCCCTTGCGGGAGGTGGTGGAGGTCATGGAGCCAAATCTAGAACAAGTTCCAGTTCGTGGCGAGTGCGTCCGCGCCGGCTCCTCCGACCGTCCGGCGAGGCGCCCGACCGATAGACTGCGTCCCCGCCACCGCGCCAGGCCCCGAGGTGACATGAGTTTCGACGTCCACCAGCTCGACAGCTTCCTGCTGGTGGGCTCCGCCGTGACGTTGCTGGCGGTCCTGGCCGTGCGGCTCTCCTCGCGAGCCGGCCTGCCGAGCCTGCTGATCTACCTCCTGATGGGCGTGGCCCTGGGGGAGTCCGGTGGCGGGATCGGCTTCGAGGACGCCGAGCTGGCCCACGCCCTGGGCTTCGCGGCGCTCGTCCTGATCCTGGCCGAGGGCGGGCTCACCACCAGCTGGCGCGAGATCCGCCCGGCCATGCGGCTGGGGGTCTCGCTGGCGACCATCGGGGTGAGCGTCTCGGTGACGATCGTCGCGGTCGGCAGCCACTACCTGCTGGGCCTGCCCTGGGAGGTCGCGATCCTGCTGGGTGCCGTGACGTCCGCGACCGACGCGGCGGCTGTCTTCTCGGTGCTGCGGGTGGTGCCGCTCCCCAAGCGCCTGACCGGCTCGCTCGAGGCCGAGTCGGGGCTCAACGACGCGCCCACGGTCGTCCTGGTCGTGCTGGTCTCCTCGGGTGCGGCCGCCGAGCAGGGCGTGCTGGTGATGGTCGCGATCATCGCCTTCGAGCTCACCGCGGGTGTCCTGATCGGCCTCGCGACCGGGTTCGGCGGGGCCTGGGTGATGCGTCGGGCCGCCCTGCCCTCCTCGGGCCTCTACCCGATCGCCGTGCTCTGCCTGACGATCCTGGCCTACGCCGGTGGGGTCGCCCTGCACGCGTCCGGCTTCGCGGCGGTCTACGTCGCGGCGCTGGTGCTGGGCAACTCCGAGCTCCCACACCGTGGCGCGACCCGGTCGTTCTCCGAGGGGATCGCCTGGCTCGCCCAGATCGGCCTCTTCGTGATGCTGGGGCTGCTGCTGTCCCCGGGCCGGCTGTCCCTGGAGACCGTCGGGCTGGCGCTGGCGGCGGGGCTGATCCTCACCTTCGTGGCCCGACCGGTCTCGGTGCTGGTGAGCGCCGTGGTCCAGCCGATGCCGTGGCGCGAGCTGGGCTTCCTGTCCTGGGCCGGGCTGCGTGGGGCGGTGCCGATCGTCTTCACCACGATCCCGTTGTCCCAAGGTGTCGACGGCGCTGAGCAGCTCTTCGACATCGTCTTCGTGCTGGTCGTGGTCTACACGCTCCTCACGGGTCCGACCCTGCCCGTCGTCGCGAGGGTGCTCCGCGTGGCGCGTCGCTCCGAGCCCCGCGACCTCGAGATCGAGGCGGCGCCGCTCGAGCGGGTCGCCGCCGACCTGCTGCAGATCAAGATCAGCCCCGCGTCGTTGATGCACGGCGTCGAGGTGGGCGAGCTGCGGCTGCCCCAGGGGGCGTCGATCTCCCTGATCATCCGCGACGGGGTGACCCTGGTGCCGGAGCGTCGATCGGTCCTGCGCCACGGCGACGAGCTGCTCATCGTGAGCCCCCGCAAGGAGCGCGAGCGCACCGAGGAGCGGCTGCGCCAGGTCAGCAGGGGCGGTCGCCTGGCCCAGTGGCTCGACGAGCCGCCGCAGCGCCCCGACTAGGGCGTGACGTCGTCGGTGAGGTCGTCGACCTCGACCGGCGGGCTGCAGATCTGGGAGTCCTCGTCGGACTTGGTCCACTTGCCGCCCCGGCGCAGCTTCTTGAAGTCGTCGCCCACGATGATGGTCACCCCGGCCAGCGTGGTGTCGCGGCGCACGATGGTGGCGTCGCCGCCGAGCTTGCCCTTGAGCAGCCGCACCGCGGGGTTCAGCGGGTCGTCGGTCCAGATCTCGGCGAAGGCGACCTCGGTGCCGCTCGGTGCGTTGCCGGTCTGGCCGCGACCGAAGCCGGCGTCGACGAGCAGCTTCATCGTGCGCCCGGCGAGACCCTCACGGGTGCCGGCGTTGGCGACGCTGACGGTGACCTGGTCGGGGTAGACCTTGGTGCCGGCCGGGACGGTGGTGTCGTTGCAGATCGAGACCTCCGCGGTCTCGGGGAAGGGCTTCGTCATCGCCGACCAGCCCCACGCGGCCCCGAAGAGGAGCAGGCCGAGCAGCACGAGCAGGGTGATCCCCGAACGCAGGCGAGCCAGGGCGATCGCGGTCATGTCAGCCCTCCAACCGGTGCACGCGCGCGTGCAGGACGAGGCGCTGCTGGAGCGCGGCGCGCAGGGCGCGGTGCAGCCCGTCCTCGAGGTAGTAGTCGCCCCGCCACTCCACGACGTGCGCGAAGAGGTCGCCGTAGAAGGTCGAGTCCTCGTCGAGGAGCGCGGCCAGCTGCAGGGTGTCCTTGGTGGTGACGAGCTCGTCGAGACGCACCTGGCGCGGCGGCACGCTCGCCCACTCGCGGGGCGAGAGACCGTGCTCGGGGTAGGGCCGCCCCTCGCCGACGCGTTTGAAGATCACCTCCCGAGCATAAACGGCCCTCTGCGCCCGTCCCGGGCGGTGGCCGGTCGGCGGCTAGATTGGCGCCCATGACGCAGACCCCGCTCGAGCAGCTGATCGCGCCCGGCTACGCCTTCGAGGGGGCCGCGCTCGAGCTCGGCGGACTGATGCTCGACGCCCAGACCCTCTCGTCGACCCAGATCCGGATCCCCCTCGAGATGCTCAACCGGCACGGGCTCGTCGCGGGCGCCACCGGCACCGGCAAGACCAAGACCCTGCAGCTGCTGGCCGAGCAGCTCAGCGCCCACGGGGTGCCGGTCTTCGCCGCCGACATCAAGGGCGACCTGTCGGGGCTGGCGACCCCCGGCGAGGGGGGCGACAAGATCACCGCCCGGGCCGGCTCGGTCGGTCAGCAGTGGCAGGCCACGGGCTTCCCCGTGGAGTTCTACGCGATCGGTGGCGAGGGCACCGGCATCCCGCTGCGCGTCACCATGAGCGCCTTCGGCCCGACCCTGCTCAGCAAGGTGCTCGGGCTCAACGACACGCAGGAGTCCAGCCTCGGCCTGGTGTTCCACTACGCCGACCAGGCGGGGCTGCCGCTGCTGGACCTGGCCGACCTGCGCGCCGTCGTCGCCCACCTGACCAGCGACGAGGGCAAGCCGGAGCTGAAGGCCCTCGGCGGCCTCTCGTCCGCGACCGCGGGCGTGATCCTGCGCGAGCTCATCGGCTTCCAGGACCAGGGCGCCGACGCGTTCTTCGGGGAGCCGGAGTTCGCGTCCTCCGACCTGCTGCAGACCACGTCCGAGGGCAAGGGCCTGATCTCGCTGGTCGAGCTGCCGAACCTCCAGGACCGGCCGGCGGTGTTCTCCACGTTCCTCATGTGGCTGCTCGCCGACCTCTTCCACGACCTGCCCGAGGTCGGCGACATCGACCGGCCCAAGCTGGTCTTCTTCTTCGACGAGGCACACCTGCTCTTCAAGGACGCCTCGCGCGACTTCCTCGACCAGATCGCCCAGACCGTGCGTCTGATCCGGTCCAAGGGCGTCGGTGTCTTCTTCGTGACCCAGAGCCCCACCGACGTCCCCGACGAGGTGCTGGCCCAGCTCGGCTCCCGGGTCCAGCACCAGCTGCGCGCCCACACCCCCAACGACGCCAAGGCGCTCAGGGCGACCGTCAGCACCTACCCCACCAGCGCCTACGACGACCTCGGCGAGGTCATCACCAGCCTCGGCATCGGCGAGGCCGTGGTGACGGTGATGAACGAGCGTGGAGCGCCGACGCCCGTCGCGTGGACCCGGCTGCGGGCCCCCGAGTCGTTGATGGCCCCCAGCGACCCCGCCGTGATGCAGGCGAGCGTCCTCGCCAGCCCCCGCTACGCCCGCTACGCCGAGCCCGTCGACCGCGAGTCGGCTCGCGAGATGCTCGCCGCCAAGCTCGAGGAGGGGTCGCGCAAGCGCGAGCAGGAGGCCGCCGCGGCCGCCCAGGAGAAGGCCGCGACGAAGAAGCCGGCCCCCACCACTCGTCGTACGGGCGCCAAGCAGGAGGAGGGCGGCCTGGTGCACGACGTCGTGCAGTCCGGTGCCTTCAAGGACTTCATGCGCACCGCCGCAAGGGAGATCGCCCGAGGGATGTTCAAGACCGGCCGCCGCTGACCCGAGGTTGAGTGACTCGTCACGCAGCATTCCGGAATGCCGGGGCCGAGGGACAGGTTGGAGAAGGGGCAACCCCCCGATCTGAAGGAGCACAGATGAGCAAGATCCTGTTCGTGGTCACCGGAGCCCAGCACTGGACCCTGAAGGACGGCAGCCAGCACCCCACCGGGTTCTGGGCCGAGGAGCTCGTCGCCCCCCACCGGGAGTTCGTCGCGGCCGGTCACACCGTCGAGGTCGCGACGCCCGGCGGCGTCGTCCCGACCGTCGACCAGGGCAGCCTCGCCGCGGACGCCAACGGCGGCCAGGCCGGCGCCGACGCCGTGAAGGCCGAGCTCGACTCGATCGCCGCGGTCTCCTCCCCGCGCGACCTCGCCGACGTCGACCTCGACGACTACGCCGTCGTCTTCTACCCGGGTGGGCACGGCCCCATGGAGGACCTGGCCGTCGACGCCACGTCGGCCCGGCTGCTCGTCGACACCCTCCGGTCGGGCAAGCCGCTCGGCATCGTCTGCCACGCCCCGGCCGCCCTGCTCGCCACGGCCGACGCCGCGGGCGCCTCGCCCTTCGCCGGCTACCGTGCCACGGGCTTCACCAACGCCGAGGAGACCCAGGCCGGACTGGCCGACAAGGCGCCCTGGCTGCTCCAGGACCGCCTCGTCGCCCTCGGCCTCGACTTCCAGGAGGCCGACGCCTGGTCCGAGCACGTCGTCGTCGACCGGTCGCTCTTCACCGGTCAGAACCCCGCCTCCTCCGGCCCGCTCGCCAAGGCCATCCTCGGGGCCCTCTGAGTCGGTGCCGCCCGGCCAGACAGTTTCACCGGCCGGCCGGTGAAACTGTCGCCTGGCCGATGAAGTTTCATCGTCCAAGGTTGAGTTTCATCGGCCAGGTGTGACGCGCGGGGCCCATGTTGCCGCGGGACGGGAGCACGAGCGAGGCGCGAGTCCCCATGGAGCGACGAGACCTCCACTGCTCCCTACGGGAACGTCACCATGTCTACGCGGTCCAGCGGACCGCGTCGTCGACCATGTCGGCGAGGGCGTGGATGCCGCGCAGGTCGGCGCGCCCCTCCATGAGGGAGGCGACGCCGCGAGCGTGGCGGAGCCTGAAGGCGGCGCGCTTCTCCCGGGCCTCGTCGGTCTCGGTGGCGGTGGTGATCTTCGCGTCCATGGGGGTCTCCCTGTCCTCGCTGCGGTTGCTGGGTGGGACCAGCGTGGGGTGCCCACGTCGCCGGCAGGTTGACTCACGGTTACATCCACGTCTCACCTGTCCGTTCCCTGCGTGACCTGGCCCACAGCCGTCGCTAGATTGCGTCCGTGACCGACTACGACGACATCTGCCAGCTCAAGTACCGCTACCTGCGGACACTGGACACCAAGGCCTGGGACGACTTCGAGGCCTGCTTCCTGCCCGAGGCCACGGCCGACTACAACGGCCTGGTCTTCGCCGACCGGGCCGCGCTGGTGTCCTACATGCGCGAGAACCTGGGGGAGGGCCTGATCACCCTCCACCAGGTGCACCACCCCGAGATCACGATCGAGGGCGACGAGGCGACTGCACGGTGGTACCTCCAGGACAAGGTGATCGTCGAGGCGTTCCGGTTCATGCTCGAGGGCGCTGCGTTCTACACCGACCGCTACGTGCGGACGCCCGAGGGCTGGCGCGTCTCGCACACCGGCTACCGCCGCACCTTCGAGATGACCTACAACCTCGACGACCTGCCCCACCTCAAGATCAGCGGCCCCGGGGTGCACACCCACACCTGAGACATCGCGGTGGATCAGACGCACCAGGTGCGTCCGATCCACCGCGATGTGGGCGCGGCCCGGTCAGAGGTTGGGGTCGGTCCAGGCCGTCTGGATGACCTCGGTGCCACGGTCGCGCGTGATGAGGCGACCGCGGCCGGCGGGCAGCGGCATCGGCCGCAGGTTGCCGAGCAGCGGACCCTCGTCGGGGCTGCCGGACAGCATCAGCCCCGGCATCGCCAGGTCGCGCATCGACTGGATGACCGGCTCGTAGAGCGCCCGTGACGCACCACCGGAGCGGCGGGCGACCGCCAGGTGCAGGCCGACGTCGCGCGCCTGGGCCATCAGGGGCTGGAGTACGGCGACGGGCGAGGTCTGCTGGGTGGCGACCAGGTCGTAGTCGTCGACGATCACGAAGACCTCGGCGCCGCTCCACCAGCTGCGGTTGCGCAGCTGGTCGGGCGTGACGTCGGGCCCCGGGATGCGGCTCTCCAGGTAGGCGGCGAGGTCCTTGAGCGCCGGCCCGGCCTGGGTCGCGGAGGTGAGGTAGTTGACCAGGTAGTCCTCGGGCACCTCCCCGAGGAGCGAGCGGCGGTAGTCGACGACGATGATCTGCGCCTGCTTCGCGGTGCGCGTGCGCATCACCTCGTGGGCGTAGGAGCGCAGCAGACCGCTCTTGCCGGACTGCCCGTCGCCGAAGACCAGCAGGTGCGGCTCGGTGTCGGGGTCGAGGGAGACCGGCGCGAGCTCCTTCTCGTTGATGCCGAGCAGCAGGCGCTTGTCGGTGACCTCGTCGGGCGTCGTGGCCACGCCGGCCATCTCGCGCACCTGCGCGAGGGTGACCTTCTCCGGCAGCAGGCGCAGCTTGGGGCCCGCCGGCCCGGTCCACGCGGCGGCGATGCGCTTGATGAGCTCGTCGACCCCGTCGCCGAGGGTCTCCGCGCCAGGGTCGCCGTCGATGCGCGGGAGCGCCCCGAGGAAGTGCAGCTTGCCCTGGATGAGGCCGCGGCCCGGACGACCGGTCGGCACCAGCTGGGCGATCTTGCGGTCGATCTCGGAGTCCATCGCGTCGCCCAGGCGCAGCTCGAGCCGGGTGCCGAAGAGGTCGCGCATCGCTGCCCGGAAGTCGGCCCAGCGTGCCGCCGCGGTGACGACGTGGAGCCCGAAGGTGAGGCCGCGCGAGGCCAGCTGCTGGATCTCCATCTCGAGGTCGTCGAAGTCGGAGCGCAGCGTGCTCCAGCCGTCGACGACCAGGAAGACGTCGCCGTAGCCGTCGTCGACACGGCCCTGGGCGCGGCGCGAGCGGTAGGTCTCGATGGAGTCGATGCCGTTGGCGCGGAAGTAGGCCTCGCGACGGTCCACGACGCCCGACACCTCGGCCATGATCCGGCGTACGACGTCGGGCTCGGAGCGCGTGCCGATGCCGGCGACGTGCGGGAGGTCGGTCATCGGGGCGAACGTGCCACCCCCGAAGTCCAGCACGAAGAACTGCGACTCGGTCGGCGTCGTGGTCAGCGACATGCTCGTCACGACCGTGCGCAGCAGGGTGCTCTTGCCGCTGCGGGGACCTCCCACGACGGCGACGTGGCCGGACGCGCCGCTCAGGTTGATCGTCAGGGTGTCGCGGCGCTGCTCGCGTGGACGGTCCACCGTCCCGAGCGGTACGACGAGCCCCCCGAGGGCACGCCACTGCGGGGAGACCAGACCGAGCTCGGGGTCCTCGACCAGGTCCGCCATCAGCTCATCGAGCGTGTCAGGCACGTCGAGGGGCGGGAGCCAGACCGCGTGGGCCTCGGGGCCGTGGCCGACCATGTGCTGCACGGCGATGTCGAGCAGCGACTCCTGGCTGTCGGGCTCGACCTCCGGCTGTGGCTCGTGGTCGGGCTCGTTGAGCTCGAGCTTGTGCACCTCCGAGATCGTGAAGGGCAAGATGCCCTGCACGTGACCGCCCTCGTCGCGACGGACCCGCACGCGTCCTGACGGTGGGCCGGAGACGTAGGCCGCCTTGAAGCGGGTCATCGACGTCGGGTCGGGCTTGAGGTAGCCGAGACCGGGGACGGCCGGCAGCTCGTAGGCGTCGGGCACGCCGAGAACCGCGCGGGACTCCTGGGCGCTGAAGGTGCGCAGGCCGATGCGGTAGGACAGGTGCGACTCGAGGCCGCGCAGGCGTCCCTCCTCGAGCCGCTGCGAGGCGAGCAGCAGGTGCAGGCCGAGGGAGCGACCGAGCCGGCCGATGGCGACGAAGAGGTCGATGAACTCGGGCTTGGCGGAGAGCATCTCGGAGAACTCGTCGACCACGACGAACAGGGACGGCATGGGAGCCAGGTCCTCGCCGGCGACGCGGGCCTTCTCGTAGTCGCGGATGGACGCGAAGTTGCCCGCGTCGCGCAGGAGCTCCTGGCGGCGCACCATCTCACCGGAGAGAGCGTCCTGCATGCGGTCGACGAGCGTGAGCTCGTTGGCGAGGTTGGTGATCACGGCCGACACGTGCGGCATGTCGGACATGCCGGCGAAGGTGGCGCCGCCCTTGAAGTCGACGAGCACCATGTTGAGCTGCTCGGAGGAGTGGGTCATGGCCAGGCCCAGCACCAGTGTGCGGAGGAACTCCGACTTGCCCGAGCCGGTCGCCCCGATGACCAGGCCGTGGGGGCCCATGCCCTGCTGGGCGGACTCCTTGATGTCGAGGTGCACCAGGCCGCCGGACTCGCCGAGGCCGATGGGGACCCGCAACCGGTCGCGTGCGGGGCGGGGGCGCCAGGCGGCGTTGGGGTCGAAGGTGCGCACGTCGCCGAGACCCAACAGGTCCATGAAGTCGGTGGGTCCGGCGATCTCGCCGGTGCTCGGCTCGGCCGTGCCGCCGGAGGAGACCGTGTGAAGCGGCGTCAGGCGTCGGGCGAAGGCCTCGGCCGTCGCGAGGTCGCACTGGTCTGCCTTGGCGCGGATCGGCTCCTCGCGCAGGCGCAGTGCCTGGACGGGAGCCTGGCGCTGGCCCGGGCGCTCCTGGGTCGTCTCGTCGAACTGGATGCGCAGCCGGCTGGAGTCCTCGAGCTCGCCCCACCGGGCAGGCAGGTCGATGACGGTGACGCCGTGCAACCCGTCGGGCGGGATCACGTGGTTGCCCGGCGGCAGCTCGACGCCGTCGGTGACGAGCAGGATGTGGGGGATGGCGGGTCGCTCGTCCGCACCGAAGCGCGGTCGGTCGCTCAGGTCGGGCGGCAGCAGCGTCGCGAGGTCGGCCAGCGACGTGGTGACCATGCGCATGGGGCCGACGGCGTCGCTCTGCTCCGCGCTCTGGGCGTGGGGCAGCCACTTGATCCAGTCCCAGTGGGACAGGTGAGCCTCGGACGCCAGCACGGCGACGAGCAGGTTGTCGGGGGAGTGGAAGGTCGTGGCCGAGCAGATGACGGCGCGGGCCAGCGCGCGCGCCTCCTCCTCGTCGCCGCAGATCTCGACGCCGTCGAAGGCGCGCAGGTCGATGGAGGCGGGCAGGTCCGGCTGGAGCCGGTGCACGACCAGCAGCCGGTGCAGGGCCGACGCGGCGGCCGGATCGACCTCGTCGATGGGCGCGCTCTCGGGGGGCACCAGCTCGAGCGCCAGCGGCTGCGCGCACAGCCCGTAGCGGACGTGGAGGAAGTGGTCGTCGGTGCTGGTGTGCTCCCAGATCCGCGAGCGCTCCTCCGCCAGCGCGGGCAGCGAGGAGGGGTCGGGGTGGTGCCAGGTCAGGGCGCGTCGCTGCTGGTCGGCGGACTCGCGCGCGACCTTGCGGACCTGGCTGAGGTAGCGCAGGTACTCGGTGCGCGAGCCCGTGACCTGCTGGGCCCGCTGCTTCCGCTGCCGGTCGATCTGCACGACGATGAAGCCGAGGGTCGCGAAGAGGAACATGCCGGCCGCGATGAAGCGGATCGGTCCGCCCCCCGTGCGGGCGCCCATGGTCGCCACCAGCACGATCGACCCGAGGCTGCCGAGCATCGGGATGGCGTTCATCATGACGCCGGCCGCGCCCTCGCTGGGCTGGATCTGCGGCGGAGGCTGGAGCACGATCTGCCCGGACGGCATCTCGGGCTCGTCGACTCGAGCCCCGCGAAGCGTCGTACTCACCTGATCAGTCCTCGCCTTCGAGCTTCCAAGCCCGAGCGGCCCGGTCCGCGACCGCTGCGGAGGCTTGATGATAGGCACAACGGCGAGCGACTACGCTGCGCTCGACCGGGTGGATCGGCACCCGGACCCATCGGGAGGCGATGTGAGCGGCTCGGGCAGCGGGGCCAGCGCGCCCACCGCCGACGCGGTGGCGCTCAGCGTGCACGGCGCGGCCGGGGTCCTGGACCTCCTGGTCCCCTCGGGTGCGTCGGTCGGCGACGTCGCCGTCGAGTACGCAGGCAAGGCCGGACTCGGCTCCGTCCCGACGCTGTGCACCCCGCTCGGCCAGCGGCTCGGCCCGGGCCAGGCCCTCGCCGACGCCGGGGTCGGCAGCGGGTCCGTCCTGGTCGCCCTGCCCGCAGGTGCCGCGCAGCCCGAGGCACCGGGTCGCCGGCGACGCGCCGCCGACAGCGCGCGGGCGCCTCGCCCCACGCCACCGGGTCCGCTCTCCGCGCTGTGGTTCTGCGTCGCGGTCGGCCTCGCGCTGGTGGCCGGCTGGTCGGCCTCGCAGGAGCCGCCCTCCGGCCTGCGTACGACGGTCGTCGTCCTGCTCGGCGCGGCGGCGCTCGTCGGGATCCTCCCCGTGGGTCGCTACGCCTCCCACCGGATCCTCGCTGCTCCCGCCTTCGCCGCCTCGGCGGCCTTCGTCGTCGCGTGGGACCCGGCGCCCGAGCGCCTGCCCACCATCGTCGGCGTCGCCGCCCTCACCGGCGCGGTGACCGCGGCCTTCGCCCGCGCCCTCGACCGGCACTCCGAGGAGGCGCTCCGGATCTGGGTGATCGTGGGCTCGCTGGTCTTCGTGCTCACCTGCGGCGCCGCGCTCCTCGACCTCCGGCCCCAGGTCTCGTGGGCGCTGATGTTGCTGGTGGCGACGCTCTCGGCCCGTTTCGTCCCGTCCTTCGCCATCGACGTGCCCGACCAGCTCCTCATCGACCTCGAGCGGCTGGCCGTGACCGCGTGGTCGGCCCGCGACCGCCCGTCGGGTCGCCGCGGCCGGATCGTCGTGCCCCCGCGTGCCGTCGAGCTGGTCGCGGCCCGGGGCACCCGCATCGTCACCGCAGCATCGGTCGCGATCCTCGCCGTCGTCGTGGTCTCGGCGCCGCTGCTGCTCGACTCGGCCACCCAGCGGCACGACGGGGTCGGCGCCCGCGCGATGGTCGGGTTCTCCGGGGCGTCCCTGGTCCTCGCCGCGCGGAGCTACCGCCACGTGGCCGCGCGCGCCCTGCTCCGCGCGGCCGGTCTGGGGTGCCTCGTGGTGCTGCTGGTGGTCGTCCTCGCGGACGGCGGTGCCGGCTCCGACCTCACCCTGGGCATCGTCGCGATGGCGCTGGCCGGGGTGGTCATCCTGCTCGCGGTGCCGCTGGGACGCGGCTGGCGCTCGGCGTGGTGGTCGCGTCGCACCGAGGTCGCCGAGAGCATCTGTGCCTCGTTCGCCGTGGGGTCGGTGGTGGTGGCGATCGGCCTGTTCCGCCACCTGTGGGAATTGACAGGCTGATGTTTAGGGGTCTACCCGCCGGGTAGAGACGTGCTTGTCCCGATCCCTCACGGGAGACGGCCCCGAAACCGCGAAGCACCCGACGTAGGACCCCCCCAAAGTGCGCGGCTGGTTGCCGCCAGTAACGAAGGAGAAGGCGATGTCCCAAGGCTCCAACGAGTTCGGTCAAGGCGAAGGAGTCCTGACCCGCGCGGCCGGCATGGTCTCGGACGCGCGGATCGACTTCACCAACATCAGCCGCCAGCTGACCGACCAGATCTCCAGCGTGCAGAGCCGCTGGGGCGGCCAGGGAGCCACCGCGTTCTTCGCGCTGCAGCAGGCCTGGACCGAGAAGCAGCGGATCATCGTCGATGCGCTCAACGAGTTCGAGAACTCCCTCGGCGTCACCGAGCGCGACAACATCAGCACCGACGACGCCCAGGGCGCCAACTTCACGAACCTGTCCCACCGCATGGGCTCCTAAGAGCCGACCGCCACCGCCACCAGACACTCAGGAGCACTGACATGAACCTCGACGGAATCCGCGTCAACCATGGTGCGGTCGACCAGGCCGCAGCCGACATGTACCAGAAGGTCAAGGACATCGACGACCGCATGAACCGCCTCGAGGCGGAGCTCGAGCCGCTGCGCAGCCAGTGGGTCGGTAACGCGCAGGAGCAGTACCGCGTCTCCAAGGCCAAGTGGGACAACGCCATCCAGGAGATGCGCGACCTGCTGGACAAGAGCAGCCAGACGGTCTACCAGTCCAACGCCGAGTACAAGGCCGCGGACGCCCGCGGCGCCGCGCAGTTCGAGATCTGATCCGGCGTCCACCACCGGAGCCCGAGGGGGTCGACACATGATGTGTCGGCCCTTTCGCACGTCCTGACTCGGCTGCACGGGCTGGGTGTGTCCGGGAGGTAGCATGCGGCTCGCTTGCCCGGCACCACGATCTTGGGAGAGACCATGAGCCAGACCCCTGTGGGGACCTCGGGGCTGGTGCGCGTGACGGTCACGTCCGGCACCCGTCGCGTGGACCTGGTGCTGCCCGGTTCCGTGCCGGTCGCCGAGCTGGTGCCGGAGCTGGCCCGCAGCGTCGGGATGCTCGACGCGTCGACCGTCTACGGCGGCTACCACCTCCTCACCTCGGAGGGCCGTCGCCTGGCGACCGACTCCGGACTGACCCTGCAGGGCGTCGAGGACGGGGTGACCCTGACGGTCACCGCCGGCATCGACGACGCCACCCCGCGCGTCTACGACGACGTCGTCGAGGCGATGACGGACGTCGTGGAGCGCGACCTCAAGCCCTGGCAGCCCGCGTCCGGACGGCGTACGGCGTTGACGGCGGGTGGCCTGCTGATGGCGCTGGGCGCCGTCGCGCTGCTGGTGCAGGAGGGCTCGCAGCTCGCGGCTGCGGCGGCCGCGACCGTTGCGCTGGCCCTCGTCGCCGGATCTGTCGTGCTCTCCCGGGTGCAGACCGAGGCCGAGGCCGCGGTGGCCGTCGCCTGGATGGGGGCCGGCTACGCCGCGGTCGCCGGCTTCATGCTCGCGCCCGAGGGCGGGCTCTCCGACCTGTCCGGCGAGGTGGTGGCCTCCGCCGGCGCCGGAGCGTTGGTCGCCGGTCTGGTCTGCCTGCTCGGGATCGGCGACGGGCGCACGCTGGTCATCCCCCCGGTGATCGTGGGCGCGGTCCTTGTCGCCGCCGGCTCCCTGGTCAGCGCCACCGACGTCGACCCGACCGTGCTGCTGCCCATCGTCATGACGGTCGTGGTGATGATCGGCAGCGTCTTCCCGTGGCTGGCCCTCGGCGTCACGAAGACGACCGTCGACCAGCTCTTCTCCACCGCCGACATCACCGCCGACCCCGACGAGGTCGATCCCCGCCGCGTCGGGGCCGATGCCCGCGTCGCCCACGAGATCCTCGTCGCCATCTCCGGCACCGTCGGCCTGCTGCTGGTCCTGATCTCCCCGGTCGCCGTCTCCCGCGGTCTCTTCGGCACCCTGCTCGCGGTGGTCGCGTGCCTGATCGTCATGCTCCGCACCCGCCAGTACCGCACCGGCTCGGAGGTGCTCGTCGGCCTGGTCTCCGGGATCCTCGGGCTGGCCGCGGTCGCCGCTGCGGTGCTCCTCATGCACGAGGAGTGGCGTCCGGTCGCCGCCGTCGTCCTGGCTGCCTCCGGCGGGGTGCTGCTCGCGGTCACGCTCCTGCCCCGGACGCCGTCCGTGCGCCGCGGGCGCTTCGGCGACGTCGTCGAGAGCATCGCGTTGCTGACCCTCCTGCCCCTGCTCGTGCTCGCCGTCGGCGTGTTCGAGTCGGTCCGCGGGATCTGAGGCGGCGTGGCCACCAAGAAGGACCTCGTCGAGGCCTACTCCTTCAGCCGTCGACGTCTCGTCACCGCCTTCGTGTCCGGCGCCCCGGGTGGACGCGAGGTCGAGCCCACCCGCCCCGGCCGCACCATCGTCGGTGGCGCCGCCCTGGCCGTGCTGCTGATGGCCGGGGCCGCCATCGCCGGGGTGTTCAAGCCCGACGTCGACGTCGACTGGACCACGCCCGGGCTGGTGCAGTCCAAGGAGCGGGGTGCCTCCTACGTCGTGCTCGAGCCCGACGAGGAGGGCAACCCCCAGGTCCGCCCGGTCATCAACATCACCTCGGCCCAGCTGATCCTCGGCGACCAGGCCACCCCCGAGGTGGTGCCCCAGGCCGAGATCGACACCCAGACCCCGGGAGCCGACATCGGCATCCTCGGCGCCCCGGTGACCGTCCCCGAGACCGGCGACCTGATCCAGTCCGGCTGGACCGCCTGCACCGACGACGCTCGTGGCCTGCACCTCGACGTCTCCGACACCTCGCGGGTCACGGCCGCCCCTGACGCCGGGCTCCTGGTCAAGAGCCAGGGCAGCTACTACGTCATCGCCCAGTCCGAGCCCGTCGGCACCGACGTCTCGCGGGCCCACAGCTATGCGCTGCCCAAGAACCTGCCCGGTCTCGACAACACGCTGCGCGCCCTCGGGCTGCCCATCCTCAGCCAGGCCAAGGTCGTCCCGGGCGACTGGTTGGCGCTCTTCCCGCGGGGCGGCGCCCTGGACTTCGGCAGCTTCGGGCTGACCGGGTTCGGTCAGCCGGCGGCCCAGGCGGGACAGGGCGGCCTGCCCGCCACCGCCCGGATCGGTGACTACTACGAGATCGACGGTCTCCTGTTCGTCCTCACCGCCGAGGGGCCGGCGCAGTTCAGCGAGTTCGCCCGGGCGGTCTACGTCGACGCCCGGCTGCCCGGCGGCGCCCGCGACCTGGGCCTGGCCGCGCCGCCCGAGGTCTCGGCGGGCGCCGAGCCCTACCTGGGTGCCGACTGGCCCGCGGCCGCGCTCCGGCAGGTCGTCGGTGAGCAGTGCGCCCGGCTCGAGCCCGAGCCCGGGGCGGTGCCCGGGGTGGTCCTCGTGGAGCTCCCCGAGGAGGAGGCGAGCGCCGCCGCGATCGACAGCGGCCAGCGCGACGTCACCGTCGACCCGGGCAGGGGTGCCTTCGTCCTCTCGGGCGGGTGGGAGACCCCCGAGGTCGGCGAGCCGTTCGTCATCGACTCCAAGGGCTACAGCTATGCCCTCATCGGCACCGACGCCGTGGCCAACCTCGGCTTCGAGGACTACGACGCCCCGGTGGTGCCCGACAGCTGGCTCGAGCTCTTCATCGAGGGTGAGGCGCTCTCCGTCGATGCCGCCCTGTGCCCCCCGACCAGGCCCCAGGAGCTCGGCCGTGGCGCTGGTGAGGACGCCGCCGGCGAGTCCGGCGTCCAGGGTCGCTCGTGCGAGTGAGCCGGACGGTGCGCGGCACCGTGGTGGCCGGCCTGACGCTCGGGGTGCTGGCCGTGGGCAGCACCGCGCCGTCGTACGCCGTCGACCAGGACTGCGCCAACATCGCGGTCGACCAGCCGGACGTCCTGACGACCGACCGCACCGGGTCGCCGGTGCAGCTGATGCAGGTCGCCCGCGCCCAGGAGATCGCGTCCTCGGGTGGGCGGGTGCCCGGCGCCGGCGTGACGGTGGCGGTGCTCGACTCCGGCGTGGCTGACACCGAGCTGATGGACGTGGTGCGGCCCGCGGGTCGGCCGCCGCGCGCCCTGGTCGACCACCACGGCACGGCCATGGCGGGCCTGATCGCGGCGCGGGGCACCCCCGAGAAGCCGATCGGGATCGCCCCCGGGGCGAGGATCCTCGACGTCCGGGTCTACGACCGTCTCCAGCCCGACGACACGAGCGACGAGGTGGGCCCGCGGGCCGACCTGCTGCTGGAGGGGCTGCGCTACGTCGCCGGGCTGCCGCGCGGTGAGGTCGGTGTGCTCGTGGTCGGTCTCACCTTCGCGCGCACCTCCGAGCTCGACGCCGCGCTGCGTGAGGTGCTCGGGCGGCTCACGGCCAAGGACGTGCTGGTGGTGGCCGCGAGTGGTGACCGCCCCAGCGACGAGTCCGACCCGCTCTACCCCGAGCTGGGCTACGACGGTGCGGAGCCGCCCCACGGCGAGGACGCCCGCCCGGTCATCTGGCCCGCCAGCAACCCGGGCGTCCTCGCCGTCAACGCGACGGCGACGGTGGTCGTCGAGGACGAGGTGGTGGTCGGTGACGCCGACGGCGACGTGCTGCGCAGCTCGGCCACCGACCTGGCGGCGCCCACGGCCGATGCGGTCTCGGTCGCCATCGACGGGCGCAGCACCTGCCTGCTGGCCGAGGTCTCGACCGCCTGGGCCGCGGCGGAGGTCGCAGGGGTGGCGGCCCTGGTGCGTGCGGCCTATCCCCGGGACTCCGCGCGCCAGGTCGTGGCCAGGCTCGAGACCACGGCCACGGGGTCGCTGCGCTCCGCGACCGTGCTGACCGGCCACGGGATAGTCCAGCCGGTCGAGGCGCTCACCCGGCCGCTGCGTCCGAGCAGGGCAGGGGACGTCGGGGGCAGCCAGGTCATCGACGAGGGCGACCAGCGCGCCGAGGCCCCCGAGCCGAAGGCCGACGTGCTGGCGAGCACCCGGCGCAACGCCGTGTGGTGGGGGTTGCTGGCCGGGGGGGCACTGATCGTGGCGGTGCTGCTCCGACCTGTGCTGGCGCGGCGCCGCGGCTGAGCGACCGGCTGGCGGGGAGACCGTCCTGGCGTCTCAGGGTGGGGTGGGCCCCGGGGCGGCGAGCACGAGCCGGGAGCCGACCCTCAGCGTGGCCGGCAGGGCGGAGATGAACACCAGCGCCATGAATCCGCTGATCATCTTGTCGACCAGCGAGACCAGGAGGTTGGCCAGGCCCACGGCGACGGCCACGTGGTCGGTGAGGGCGAGGACCGTGACCGTGATGGGGTCCTGGCCGCTCTGGGTGGTCCCGCCGTAGAGCGTCAGCAAGATGGGCACGGCGATGAGGCTGCAGACCACGCCCACGAGCACGTTGAGCCCGAGGAAGCGGGGCAGGCTCAGGCCGAGTCCGAAGCTCCGCGCGCCGTAGCCCCAGACCAGCGCTCCGGCGACGTTGACCGCCAGGAACGGGATCGAGTCGGTGCCGCTGGCGAGCGCCCCCACGAGGTTGGTCGCGGCCCCCACGGCGGCCCCGCGCCACGGACCGAGGGCGATGGCGGCGATCGCCGTCCCGACCATGTCGAGGTGCACCGGCAGGTCGAGGAAGTCCACGAAGACACGACCGGTCAGGTTGACGCCCAGGCAGGCGACCAGGAGGAGGGCGACCAGGCGGACCCGGGTGGGAGCGGGCGTCGGGTCCGGCTGCTCGGTGGGCCAGGTCTGCGGAGCGGCCGGAGGGCGGGCCGGCTCGGCCGCGACACCGGCGCCCTCCCGGCAGCGGGAGATCCAGGTGTCGACATCGGCGACCGACCCTCCCAGCACTGCGGTGATGTCGCGGACCAGGTCGACGTTGACCCGGGCACGCCCGGTGCGGAAGGCGTCGTAGACGGTCGTGCGCGCCACCCGCGCCGCGTGGGCGCTCGCCCCCTGTGCCAGGCGGTGCTCACTGATCCGCCGTGCGATCTCGGCGAACGACGGCTCACCGGCGCTCGCGCGCAACGCCTGGAGCTCGCGCGCCAGGGGGTCCCAGCGGGGGCTCTCAGGTGAGGTCGACGTGCTCCCCCCCATGGGTGCCTCCGGCTTCGGATCGGACAGGACGGATCGGACAGGACGGGCCCGGTCGCGGGATGCGGGGAGCCTCGAGGGTCAGGGTAGTGACCGGCACCGACGGACGCGGTGGGCGCTCAGGATGTGTTCGGGCTTGTTCGGGATCGGTGCTCGTCCTCGGACGGCGCGGCTCCGCGACCCACACTGGGGGCAGGACCACCTCGACAGGAGATGTCATGACCGCCGCCCACCCGCTCGAGCGTGAGCGCCAGGCCGATCGCGCCGCTGTCCGAGCCCTGACGCCCGACGAGCGCGGCCTGATCAGTGACTTCGCCGAGCTCCACGGCTTTCCGTGGGAGGACTACGCCAACGTCTTCGACGACCTGGTGATCCTCGACGGCGACCCCCAGCCGTCGTTCCACCACGTCGTCCGGGTCCTGCTCGGGCGCCACGTCGAGCTCCTGCGCGAGGGCATGGCGTCGATCGCGTCCCCCGTCGACCTCAGCGACATGACCAGCCTGGCGATCTGGGTCGACCGGTGCGTCGCCCACTTCCTGCCCCTCGACACGGTGCTGCCGACCACGGCTTGAGGGCTGCGTCCTGCCCTGCTCGGGCGTAGTCGTCAGGTCTGACGCCACCTCTAGGATCGCGTCGTGCCTCAGCTTTCCGACGCTTCCCGTCCGTCTCTCAGCTATCGGCCGGAGCTCGACGGGCTGAACCGACTCGCTGGCGCTCGTCGAGACCAGTCCGGTCCCTGGTCTCAGCTGCTCCCGATCAGTGGCCTCCTCAGGCCTGTTCGAGGACCGACGGTGGCAGCTCGATGTCCGGCACGAGCTCGACGAGCAGCGCCCGGACTCGGGCATCGAGGTCGGCGACGATCTCGCGAACCCTTGCTTCGTGCTGGCCGCCGGGGTCGGCGACCGGCCAGTCGACGTATCTCACGCCGGGGACGTAGGGGCATTCCTCGCCGCAGCCGAGGGTGATGGCCATGGTGCTGGCCGCGATGGTGTCACGGGTCAGCAGCTTGGGCTGCTCGGCGGAGGGGTCGAGGCCGAGCTTCTCCAGGACCTCCGCGACCTCGGCGTGGATGTGCTCGCCGGGCTGGGTGCCGGCCGAGAGTGCGCGGACCCGGCCACCGGCATAGTGCTCGGTCAGGACGCGGCTGATGACGGAGCGTCCGCCGTTGCGCACGCAGGCGAAGACCACCTGCGGAGGAGCGATCGGGTCGGGCCCGGTCATGCGGTGGCTCCTTCGGTGGTCCGGTCTCGATAGAACTTGCGTGCCCAGAGGCTGACGTACACGAGGCCGACCAGGACGGGGACCTCGATGAGGGGGCCGACGACCCCGGCGAGTGCCTGGCCGGAAGCGACGCCGAAGACGCCGATGGCCACCGCGATGGCGAGCTCGAAGTTGTTGCCGGCCGCAGTGAAGGAGACCGCCGTGGCGCGCTGGTAGTCGAAGCCGAGCGCTCTGGTGAGCAGCATGGAGCCGCCCCACATGAGGATGAAGTAGACGAGCAGTGGCAGCGCGATGCGGACCACGTCGAGCGGCTGGTTGGTGATGGTGTCGCCCTGCAGCGCGAAGAGCAGCACGATCGTGAAGAGCAGCCCGTACAGGGCGGCGGGGCCGATGCGGGGCAGGAAGGTGGTCTCGTACCACTCGCGGCCCATGGCGCGTTCCCCCAGGGTCCGGGTGAGGAACCCCGCGAGCAGAGGGATCCCGAGGAAGACCAGGACCGAGCTGGCGATGGCCCACATGGAGATGTCCAGGTCGGTCTGGTCGAGGCCGAGCCAACCGGGCAGCAGCTGGAGGTAGAAGTAGCCGAGCAGGGCGAACGCCAGGATCTGGAAGACCGCGTTGAGTGCGACCAGGATGGCGGCCGCCTCCCGGTCACCGCAGGCGAGGTCGTTCCAGATCAGCACCATGGCGATGCACCGGGCGAGCCCGACGATGATGAGACCGGTTCGGTACTCCGGCAGGTCAGGCAGCAGGAGCCAGGCGAGCGCGAACATCAGCGCCGGTCCGAGCACCCAGTTCAAGAAGATGGAGGTGGCGAGCAGTCGCCGGTCGCCGGTCACGTGGCCGAGCTCGTCGTAGCGGACCTTCGCCAGCACCGGGTACATCATCACCAGCAGGCCGATGGCGATGGGCAGGGACACCGAGCCGACCTCGACCGCTGCCAGCGCATCGTCGAGACCGGTGACCCACCGGCCCAGAAGCAGGCCGACCACCATGGCGACCCCGATCCAGACCGGCAGGAACCGGTCGAGGGTCGAGAGCCTCTGGAGTACGGCGTCGTCGGCTGCTGTGTCGACCGTGTCGCTCATGCGGATGCTCCGGCGGTCGTGGAGCAGGTGGGCTCGATGTTGCCGGTGGTGAAGAGGCGTGCCAGCGCTGCCATGGCTTCGGGCCGGGCGATGTAGTACACCCAGGTGGCGCGCTTCTCACGGTGCAGCAGCCCGGCCTCGTGGAGCACCTTGAGGTGGTGGCTGATGGTCGGCTGGGAGAGGTCGAAGTGCGGCAACAGGTCACACACGCACGCCTCGGCGCCCTCGTGGGACAGCACCAGTGAGAGCAGCCGCAGCCGGGCGGGATCCGCGATGGCCCTGAGCATGGGGACCACGCCCGAGGCCTGGTCGGCACTGATGGGTTCACTGGCAAGTGGCACGCAGCACGCGAGGCCGTCGGCCAAGAGGCCCACGTCGGCGCTGGTCCCTGGCTCAAGATTCGACATGCGTCTATGTTGACACGAGTCGATACGTGAAGCGAGCACATGAGCCGACAAAGCACTCTGACCTGGGCCAAGGAGGCCCAGGTCAGTCGCGGCTTACCACTGGCGGAGGATAGGGGATTCGAACCCCTGAGGGCTTTCACACCCAACCCGCTTTCCAAGCGAGCGCCATAGGCCACTAGGCGAATCCTCCGCCGGGAACCTTACCGGGCAGGTCCCGGCTCCATGAAATCGATCCCCCTGCGCGCGGGCGGCGCGGCACGACCTGTCC
This sequence comes from uncultured Actinomycetota bacterium, assembly GCA_963827195.1. Classification (GTDB taxonomy): domain Bacteria; phylum Actinomycetota; class Actinomycetes; order Propionibacteriales; family Nocardioidaceae; genus Nocardioides. Next base: position 320,815 of record CAWGZT010000004.1, on the reverse strand, counting down.
TCCAGCCGGGGTCGGTGCCCCTGGCTCGGCCTCCGGTCGAGGATCACCTAGACTCCTCACCAACCCCCCGTGTGGCGACATCTCGCCCAACTCCCCCAGGGCCGGAAGGCAGCAAGGGTAAGTGAGCTCTGTCGGGTGCATGGGGGGCCTTTTTCTTTCCCGGACCCGCCCGGGTGACGGTCCTCCACCAAGGAGCGACCGGCCCGCTACCGGGTGTCGGCGCCGGTGGTTAGTGTTCTGACGTGGAGTCACCCCTCGCGCTGTATCGCCGCTACCGACCCGAGACCTTCCAACAGGTCATCGGCCAGGAGCACGTGACGGAGCCGCTGCGGGTGGCGCTGGCCAACAACCGGGTCAACCACGCCTACCTGTTCTCCGGGCCGCGCGGCTGCGGCAAGACGACCTCGGCCCGCATCCTGGCCCGGGCCCTCAACTGCGACCTGGCCCCGGTGGCCGACCCGTGCGGCGAGTGCCCGAGCTGCGTCGACCTGGCCCGCGGAGGGCCGGGGTCGATCGACGTCATCGAGATCGACGCCGCGTCCCACGGTGGTGTGGACGACGCCCGGGACCTGCGCGAGAAGGCGTTCTTCGCCCCGGTACGCAGCCGCTACAAGGTCTACATCATCGACGAGGCCCACATGGTGACCACGCAGGGCTTCAACGCCCTGCTCAAGCTGGTCGAGGAGCCGCCGCCCCACCTGCGCTTCATCTTCGCCACGACCGAGCCCGAGAAGGTCATCGCGACCATCCGCTCGCGCACCCACCACTACCCCTTCCGCCTGATCCCCCCGCGGCTGCTCTCCGCCTACCTGACCGAGCTCTGCCAGCAGGAGGGCGTCTCGATCGAGCCGGCCGCGCTCCCGCTCGTCGTCCGGGCCGGCGCCGGCTCGGCCCGCGACACCCTCTCGGTGCTCGACCAGCTCCTCGGCGGCGCCGGGTCCGAGGGCGTCACCTACGCGCTGGCCAGCGGACTGCTCGGCTACACGCCCGACACCCTGCTCGACGAGGTCGTCGACTCCTTCGCCGCCGGCGACGGCTCGGCGGTCTTCGGCGTGGTCGACAAGGTCATCGAGACCGGGCAGGACCCGCGCCGCTTCACCGAGGACCTGCTGCGCCGGCTGCGCGACCTGGTCATCGTCTCCGCGGTGCCCGATGCCCCCGCCACGGGCCTGATCGACGTCTCGGAGGACCAGGGGGAGCGGCTGGTGGCGCAGGCCGCCCGCTTCGGTGCCGCCGAGCTGACCCGGGCGGCTGACCTGGTGGCCACCGGGCTGACGGAGATGCGTGGTGCGACCGCCCCCCGGCTGCTGTTGGAGCTCATCTGCGCCCGGGTCCTGCTGCCCGGCGCCGACCACACCACCGACGGGGTCCTGGCCCGCCTGGACCGGCTCGAGCGCCGGGCCGCCATCAGCGGCGGGGCACCCGCCACCGACGCGGCGCCCACTCCGGCCCCGGCCGTGGACCGGCCCGCCCAGGTCCGTCCTGCGCCCAGCGAGCCCGTGCCCCCCGTCACCACTCCGGTCGAGCCGGTGGCGGAGCCCGCGGTGGTCCACCCACCGGTCGAGCCCCCGGCCGCCCGACCCGCGGTCGAGGAGGCCGTCGAGACTCCCGGCGCACCGGCCCACGAGGCCCCGGTCGCGCCCGTGGCGGTGGTGCCGGAGCCCGCGCCGAGGGCACCCGAGCCCGTGGTCGAGGTGGTCCGCGAGCCCGAGCCCGCAGCTCCTGCCGTCGCGGGGTCGAGCACCCTGTCCCTGGTCGACGTACGCCGGCTGTGGCCCGACATCGTCGAGGCCACCAAGCAGCGCCGCCGGGTCACCTGGATCCACCTGACCCAGCACGCCCAGGTGGTCGCGGTCGACGCCACGACCCTGACCCTCGGCTTCTCCAACGCGGGTGCCCGCGAGTCCTTCGACAACGGCGGCAGCTCCGAGATCGTCCGTCAGGCCGCCATCGACGTCGTCGGTGCCGACTGGAAGGTCGAGACGATCGTCGACCCGGGCGCCCAGGCCGACGTCCCGCCCCCTGCGGTCGTCGCGCCGACGGTGGCGCCGGTGCGCCCCGACCCGCCGGTCGCCGTCGACGAGGTGTCCGCGCCCGAGGCCCCGCCGGCCTGGGCGAGCGACGAGCCGACGCCCGAGCCCGACGCGGCCGGCCCCGCCCCGCGGCCGGCCCCGACGCGGCCGGTGCGGTGCGCTCGGCCCGTGACGCCATCCAGACGACGCGACCGGCGGGTGCCGACCTGGCCCGCGGTGCCGACCTGGCGGCCGCCGACGCCGATGCCCATCCCGACGACCTCGACGCCGACACCGACGAGCTCGGTGGCGCCGAGCTGCTCGCCCGCGAGCTCGGTGCGCAGGTCATCGAGGAGATCCGGCACTCTTGAGCTCGGCTGCACATCGAGCCCGTCCCATCCGTCCGCAACCACGAGGTGAACCCACCATGACCCAGAACCCCTTCGACGCCCTGGGCGGCGGCGGTTTCGACATGAACGCCCTGCTCCAGCAGGCCCAGCAGATGCAGGAGCAGCTGCAGTCGGCCCAGGAGAAGCTCGCCGACACCGTCCTCGACGGCACCGTCGCCGGGGGTGCGGTCACGGTCAAGGTCAGCGGCGTGGGTGAGCTCGTCGCCGTCGAGATCAAGGCCGGCGGCTTCGACGGCTCCAGCGCCGACGACCTGACCGACCTGGGCGACATGATCGTGGCGGCCTACCGCGACGCCAAGTCCCAGGCCGACGCCCTCGCCGGCGAGGCCCTCGGGCCGTTGGCCGGGGGTGGCGGCGGCCTGCCCGGCATGCCGCCCGCCGGCCAGCTGGGGTTCTGAGCCACCTTGTACGAAGGTGTCGTGCAGGACCTGATCGACGAGCTCGGCAGGTTGCCGGGGGTCGGTCCCAAGAGCGCCCAGCGCATCGCGTTCCACCTGTTGCAGGCCGAGCCGACCGACGTACGCCGGCTGGCCGACGTGCTGCTCGAGGTCAAGGCCAAGGTGCGTTTCTGCTCGGTGTGCTTCAACGTCTCCGAGGACGAGCAGTGCCGGATCTGTCGCGACCCGCGGCGGGACCCGGCGGTGCTGTGCGTGGTCGAGGAGTACAAGGACGTGGTGGCGATCGAGCGCACCCGCGAGTTCCGTGGTCGCTACCACGTGCTCGGCGGGGCGATCTCGCCCATCGACGGGATCGGTCCCGACCAGCTGCGCATCAAGGAGCTGATGCCGCGCCTCAACGACGGCGTCGTCCTCGAGGTCGTCCTGGCCACCGACCCCAACCTCGAGGGAGAGGCCACCGCGACCTATCTCACGCGTCTCTTGCGGCCGATGGGGTTGCAAGTCACCCGCCTGGCGAGTGGACTGCCAGTCGGTGGTGATCTCGAGTACGCCGACGAGGTCACCTTGGGAAGAGCCTTTGCAGGGAGACGAGCAGCCGAATGAGCGCACCAGAGACCGATCCCGACACGCAGGACTTCGCCCAGGAGATCGCCGACAGCGTCGAGAGCTTCCTGATCGCGCTACGGGCCATCAGCCGCGAGGCGACCTCCGGCCAGGCGATCTCGCTGCTCCTGCTGGAGATCAGCCAGGTCCTCCTCACGGGCGCCCGGCTGGGGGCCCAGCGCGACTTCACGCCGACCGCCGACTACCAGCCCGACGTGGGTCCTGAGGCCGACCTCGACGAGATGCGGCTGCGGCTGGCGACGTTGCTCGGCAACGTCGACACCTACAGCTTCGTCTTCGACCCCTACGTCCCCGACGTGGTCGAGAGCCAGCTCTCCGACGACCTCACCGCGATCGCCACCGACCTCGAGAACGGGCTGCGGCACTTCCGTCTCGGCGACGTGCCCGAGGCCCTGTGGTGGTGGCAGTTCTCCTACGTCGCGTCCTGGGGCAACCTGGCGGGCGCTGCGCTCAACGCGCTGCTGTCGGTGGTCTCCCACGACCGGCTCGACGTCGACAACGACGCCGAGATCGAGCAGATCGTCGCTGCTGAGGCGGTCTTGGACGGGGACCCGGTCTGACCTGGGCCACTCGGTAGGATCGGGGGGTCCTTCCCCGATCGCAGGAGTGAGCTCGTTGAGCATTGTCGTGCAGAAGTATGGCGGCTCGTCGCTGGCCGACGCCGACCGCATCAAGGAGGTCGCACGCCGCATCGTCGAGTCCAAGAAGGCCGGGCACGACGTCGTGGTGGCCGTCTCCGCGATGGGTGACACGACCGACAACCTCCTCGACCTGGCCGAGGGGGTCAGCCCGCTGCCCCCCGCACGCGAGATGGACATGCTGCTCACGGCCGGTGAGCGGATCTCGATGGCCCTGGTGGCCATGGCGATCTCCGACCTCGGCTTCACGGCGCGCTCCTTCACCGGGTCCCAGGCCGGTGTCATCACCGACTCGGCCCACGGCCGGGCCAAGATCATCGACGTGACCCCGGGGCGCATCTCGGACGCGATCGCCGAGGGCCACATCGTCATCGTGGCCGGCTTCCAGGGTGTCAGCCAGGACACCAAGGAGATCACCACGCTGGGTCGCGGCGGCACCGACACCACGGCCGTGGCGCTCGCTGCCGCGCTGGGTGCGGCGTACTGCGAGATCTACACCGACGTCGACGGCGTCTTCACCGCCGACCCGCGGATCGTGCCCACCGCACGCCGCCTCGACCGGCTCTCCTACGAGGAGATGCTGGAGATGGCCGCCTCCGGCGCCAAGATCCTGCACCTGCGGTGCGTCGAGTACGCCCGCCGCTACGACATGCCGGTCCACGTCCGTTCCTCCTTCTCGCACAAGGAGGGGACCTGGATCACCCCCGAGCAACCAGGAGAAGAAGTCATGGAGCAGGCGATCATCGCGGGCGTGGCCCACGACCGCAGCGAGGCCAAGATCACCGTCGTCGGCGTCCCCGACAAGGTCGGTGAGGCCGCGCGCATCTTCGAGGCGCTCGCCGTGTCGGAGGTCAACATCGACATGGTCGTCCAGAACGTGTCGGCGGCCGCCACCGGGCGCACCGACATCTCCTTCACCCTGCCGCGCACCGACGGGCAGTCGGCCATGAGCGCCCTCGCGCGCATCCAGGACGAGGTCGGCTACGAGAAGCTGCTCTACGACGACCACATCGGCAAGGTGTCGCTCATCGGTGCCGGCATGCGCTCGCACCCGGGCATCACCGCCAAGTTCTTCGCAGCGCTCGCCTCGGCCGGCATCAACATCGAGATGATCTCCACCTCGGAGATCCGCATCTCGGTCGTGGTCAGCGAGGCCCAGGTCGACGAGGCCGTGCGCGCCACCCACACCGCCTTCGAGCTCGACAGCCTCGAGGTCGAGGCGGTCGTCTACGGCGGGACCGGACGATGAGCGTGCGCATCGGCATCGTCGGGGCGACCGGTCAGGTCGGGGTCGCCATGCGGCAGATCCTCGAGGAGCGTGACTTCCCGGTCGACGAGATCCGCTTCTTCGCCTCCGCCCGCTCCGCCGGCACGGTGCTGCCCTACGCCGGCCGCGAGATCACCGTCGAGGACGCGTCGAGCGCCGACCCCGCCGGGCTCGACATCGCCCTGTTCTCCGCGGGGGCCACCACGTCGCGGGCGCTCGCCCCGAAGTTCGCCGCAGCCGGGGTGATCGTCGTCGACAACTCCTCGGCGTTCCGCAAGGACCCCGCGATCCCGCTGGTCGTCTCCGAGGTCAACCCCGAGGCGATCGAGCAGGCGCTGGCCGAGGGGGGTCCGCGGATCATCGCCAACCCCAACTGCACCACCATGGCCGCCATGCCGGTGCTGAAGCCCCTGCACGACGAGGCCGGGCTGGTGCGGCTGATCGCCTCGACCTACCAGGCAGTGTCCGGCTCCGGCGTCGCCGGTGTCGAGGAGCTCGCCACCCAGGTCGGCGCCGCGGGCGACAAGGCCCGTGAGCTCGCCTATGACGGCGCTGCCGTGAGCTTCCCCGAGCCGGTGAAGTACGAGCGCACCATCGCCTACAACGTGCTGCCCCTGGCCGGCTCCATCGTCGACGACGGGCTCTTCGAGACCGACGAGGAGCAGAAGCTGCGCCACGAGTCGCGCAAGATCCTCGGCATCTCGGACCTGCGGGTGTCCGGCATCTGCGTGCGGGTCCCGGTCTTCACCGGGCACTCGTTGGCGATCAACGCCGAGTTCGCCTCGGCGATCACCGTCGCCCGCGCCCGCGAGCTGCTGGGCGCCGCGCCCGGGGTCGAGCTCTCCGACATCCCCACGCCGCTCCAGGCGGCCGGCAAGGACCCGTCGTACGTCGGGCGCATCCGGCAGGACGAGGGCGTCGAAGGCAACCGCGGCCTGGCGCTCTTCATCTCCAACGACAACCTGCGCAAGGGTGCCGCGCTCAACACCGTGCAGATCGCCGAGCTGCTCGCGGCCCGCTGAGCAGTCACGGGCCCGCGATCAGTCCTGCGGGGCCTCGATGAACGTCGTGGTCACCCAGTGGGACATCAGGTAGGTCGCCACCCCGACGAGCGGGATGACGATCACCATCCACCAACGGTCGAGCACGTCGATGAAGACGAGCAGGGCGATCACGGCCAGGGACCCGACCGCGAGGAAGCTGGTGCTGCCGGCGTCCGGCACCCGGAAGGCGCGCAGCAGGGCCGAGCCGAGCATGACCGCGACCACCACGATCGCCAGCAGGATCGGGAAGCCTGCCTTGCCGCAGGTCGCCGTGCCCTGGACGGCCTCGCAGCCGCGCAGGGACCCTGCCGTGGCGGCGACCATGGCCGCCCCGACGAGGAGTCCGGTGACCGCGGCGGCGGGGCGACCCGTGAGCAGCGGGGCGCGCTGCTCGGCCGGCGGCTTCGGGGCCTTGGCGGGCTTCGCGGCCTTCGGTGTCTTGGGTGCCTTGGGTGTCTTGACTGGCTTGGGTGTCTTGACCGGCTGGGGTGTCTCCGTCGGCGTGGCCACCGTCTCGTCGACGAACAACGGCTTGGCCTCGGCCTTGGCAGGGACGAGCGGCGCCACCGGTGTCATGGATGGCACGGTCTGGTGCTCCGGCCGGTGCTCCGACTCGGGCTCGGGCTGGTCGATGACCTGGGTGCCCTCGATGTCGGGCTCGATGACCTGCGTGTCGTCATCGGTGTTCGAGGAGGGGACGCTCTCGACGGGAGCAGCCGCGCGAGGCTTCTTGCGCCCGAACAGCTTCGGGAGCTCCAGGCTCGGCTCGGGGCTCTTCTGCTCGTCTCCCATGACAGCAGTGTGCCACGGTGCCGGGCCTCGTCGGCACCTGCTGGCCGGGCCCAGCGGCCGTCCGCTAGCGTTGCCGACGAGAATCGTCCTATCGAGGGAAGGCAACACATTGAACCGCAATGAGCTGAAGGAGGCCGTCGCCGACCGCGCCGGCCTGGACGTCGGTCAGGCTGACCGCGCACTCTCTGCCGTCCTGGACGCCATCACCGGCGCGCTGGTGGCTGGCGACAAGGTGACGCTGGCCGGTTTCGGCACGTTCGAGACGCGCGACCGCGCTGCCCGCACCGGTCGCAACCCGCAGACCGGCGAGAGCATGGAGATCGCCGCGTCGACCGCAGCGGCCTTCAAGCCCGCCGCGGCCCTGAAGAAGGCCGTCTCGGAGCGCTGACGTCCCCGGTCGGGCACCGCCCGACCAGCACAGGAGCCCCGGACCCGGGATCGGGTCCGGGGCTCCTGTGTGTGGACAGCTGCTGAGGGCGTGGGCGCCGTATGGCGGGCGCGGGCCGAGGACAGTTTCACCGGCCGGCCGGTGAAACTGTCGGTTGGACGATGAAGGTTCGTACTCCCACCGACAGTTTCGTCGGCCCAGAGGGGCCCGAGGGGCGGCTGGGGCGAGATGCGGCGAGATGCGGTGGCGCGACCGCCACTGGCGGACTGCTGCCCTCGAGCTGATTCGGTACGCCGACCGGCCACCGCACCGACCACTGGTACGCCGGTCACCGGTCACCGGTCGACGCGACACCCAGCACCCACTGCACGAACGACACCCGGACCTGCATCCGCAGGTCCGGGTGTCGCCGATGTCCTGAGACATCACATGGTCGGGCTGACAGGATTTGAACCTGCGGCCTCCTCGTCCCGAACGAGGCGCGCTACCAAGCTGCGCCACAGCCCGATCATGGGCCCCTCCCGGTGGAGGGAGGAGCCCACGCAGCGAGCATACCCGAGGGCTCGACCGGGCCCGAATCAGGGCCGGGTCTCGGGTCAGGCGCGAGGGAGCAGCGTCAGCAACGTGGCCTCGGGCCGACAGGCCACCCGGATCCGCGTGTAGGGGCTCGTGCCCAGCCCTGCGGACACATGCAGCCACGCCGACCCGGCATCGCCCGGGCGGGAGTCGGCGGGGTGCCGGTTCAGGCCCCGCGCGCGGGCCGGCTCGAGGTCGCAGTTGGTCGTGAGGGCCCGCCCGCCCGGCAGGCAGACCTGCCCCCCATGGGTGTGTCCGGCCAGGATGGCGTCGTAGCCGTCGGCGGCGTACTGGTCGAGGACCCGCAGGTACGGCGCGTGCGCGATGCCGAGCCGCAGGTCGGCGTCGGGGTCCGCCGGCCCCGCGACCTGGTCGAGGCGGTCGTAGTCCAGGTGCGGGTCGTCGACCCCCGCGAACGCCAGCGCGGTCTCGCCGACGCTCAGCGCCCCGCGGCGGTTGGTGAGGTCCAGCCAGCCGGCGCCGCTCAGCGTCTGCGAGAGCAGCGGCCACGGCAGCTGCGCCACGTCGGTGCGGCGCGTGCCGTCGTCGGGCAGCAGGTAGCGCAGCGGGTTGCGCAGGGTGGGCTCGAAGTAGTCGTTGGACCCGTGGACGAACACCCCGGGCACGTCGAGCAGCGCACCCAGGGCGTCACGCACGACCGGCACGGAGTCGCGGTGCGCGAGGTTGTCGCCGGTGTCGACGACCAGGTCGGGTCGCAGGTCGGCCAGCCCGTGGAGCCACTCCTGCTTGCGGGTCTGGCCGGGGGTCATGTGGATGTCGCTGAGGTGCAGCACCCGCAGGGGCTTCATGCCCTGGGGCAGGACCTCGACGGCGACGCGCCGCAGGGTGTAGGCACGCGCCTCCCAGACGGCGTACGCCGTGAGGCCGGAGGCCGCGAGCGCGCCGGTGCCGATCAGGGGTGGGAGAAAGCGGAGGCTGGGCACGCGGCAAGGCTGCCACAATGGGCCCATGAGTGCCCTCAAGGACCGCCTGCGCACAGACCTCACCGCCTCGATCAAGGCCCGCGACGAGGTGCGCTCCTCGACCCTGCGGATGATCCTCACGGCGATCACCAACGCCGAGGTGGCCGGCAAGGAGGCCCGCGAGCTCACCGACGACGACATCCTGGGCGTGCTGTCCAGCGAGGCCAAGAAGCGGCGCGAGGCCGCGACGGCCTTCGCCGACGGCGGACGCGTGGAGATGGCGGCCAAGGAGCGGGCCGAGTCGGCGGTGATCGCCGACTACCTCCCGGCAGCCCTCAGCGACGCGGAGGTCGTCGCGATCGTGACGACGGCCATCGAGCAGACGGGTGCCGCGGGTGAGGGCATGAAGGCCATGGGCAAGGTGATGGGCCTCGTCACGCCTCAGGTGAAGGGTCGTGCCGACGGCAGCGCCGTCGCCGCGGAGGTACGACGCCAGCTCGGCTGACCTGACCCGGGGTGACCCGGGTCAGCGGCGCCCGCCGTTGCCGTTCCCGTTCCCGTTCCCGTTCCCGTTGCCGTTGCGCCCGCCGTTGTTGTTGCGCGGGGGCTTCGCCTCGCGTCCGGTCGACTGGTAGATCACGACGGTGTCGCCACTGGCCAGCTCGGTGCCGGCGCCCGGACCGGTGTAGGCGACGGTGTCGGCGGAGTAGCCCGACGGCACGTAGCCACCGAGGCTCACCGTGAACCCGAGGTCCTCGAGCTGGGCACGTGCCGAGTCGACGTCCTGGCCGCCGAGCTCAGGGATGCCGGTGAGGATCCCGAGCACGTCGCTGCCGCTGGGCTGCACGAAGTCCTCGTCGTCGAGGTACTGCTCGATGACCTTCATCGCATCGCCCCACATCGGGCCCGCCAGCGTCGAGCCGAAGGCGGAGGACACGAAGGAGGGGCCGATGGTCTGGTTGTTGAGCGTGATCGGCTGTCCCTCGAAGTTGGCGCCGGCGATCATCGAGGCGGTCGCCAGGTTGGGGGTGTAACCCGCGAACCACACGGCCCGGTTGGCCTGGATGGTCCCGGTCTTGCCAGCGGCGGGCTGCACGGTCTGGATGTTGGCGCTGTAGCCGAAGCCGCCGGGCTCGAGCAGGCCGCGGAGCACGTCGTTGACGGCGTCGGCGACGGGGCTCGGCATCACCTGGGTGCACCGGGCGGGGTAGTCCTTGAGCAGGTTGTCGTTGGCGTCGAGGATGGCGGTGACGGGACGCGAGGCGCAGTGCAGGCCGCGCCCGGCGAAGGTCGCGTAGGCCTCGGCCATCTCGAGCGGGCTGACGTCGGCGACGCCCAGGGTGAAGGAGGGGATCATCTCGGTGTCGGGGTCGGTGAGCTGGATGCCCATGGACTGCGCCAGCTCGTAGGGCTCGCAGATGCCCGTCATCTGCTCGAGCTGGACGAAGAAGGTGTTCACCGAGAGGCGCGTGCCCGCGTAGAGGTCGAAGGTGCCGGAGTCGGTGGAGTTGGAGGGGTCCCAGGTCTGCGAGGACTGGTAGAACTCTCCGTCGCACACCTCGAAGTCGCCCTCGTTGACGAACACCTGCTCGGGGGAGGAGATCGTCTTCGACAACGGGATGCCCTGCTGGATCGCCGAGGCGAGCACGAAGGCCTTGAACGTCGAGCCGGCCTGGAAGCCGTTGGAGTCGCCGTACTGCTGCGGGACGACGTAGTTGAGGTAGGTCTCGCCCTGCCGCTTCTTGGATCCCATCGGCCGCGACTGGGCGATGGCCTTGACCTCGCCCGTGCGGGGCTCGACCATCGCGAGGGCGCCGATGGCCGCGTCGTCCTTGTAGACGTTGTTGCGCACGGAGGCGTCGGCGGCGTCCTGGAAACGGAGGTCGACGGTCGTGCGGATGGTGAGCCCGCCCGAGTAGATGAGGCTCTTGCGGTCCTGCTCGGTGCGCCCCAGCGAGCGGTCCTTCATCAGGTAGTTGAGGACGTAGTCACAGAAGAACGGGGCCCGCGAGAAGACGCACCCGTTCTTGACGGCGACGATGTCGAGCTTGAGGCCCCGGCTCTTGGTCTTGCGGGCCATCTTGTCGGTGACCACGTTGAGCTGCGCCATCCGGTCCAGCACGATGTCGCGTCGCTCGCGGGTGCGGTCGGGGGAGTTGGTCGGGTCGAAGAGCGTGGGGTTCTGCACCAGGCCGGCCAGGATCGCCGACTGGTTGAGGTTGAGCTTGCGGGCGTTGACGTCGAAGTAGTGCCGTGCCGCCGCCTGGACGCCGTAGGCGCCGTCACCGAAGTAGGCGATGTTGAGGTAGCGCTCGAGGATCCAGTCCTTGCTGTGGCGCTGCTCGACGGCGATGGCGTAGCGCAGCTCCTTGAGCTTGCGGGCGTAGGTCTGGTCGACGGCCTCGCGCTGCTCCTCCTTGGAGTCCGCCTGCTGCAGCAGCGTCAGCTTGACCATCTGCTGGGTGATGGAGGAGCCACCCTGCACGACCCCGCTCGCGGCGGAGTTGGTGAGCAGCGCTCGGACGGTGCCCTTGACGTCGAGCGCCCCGTGCTCGTAGAAGCGGTAGTCCTCGATGGCGACGATGGCCTTGACCATCGTGCGGGAGATCTGGTCGAGGGAGACGTTGACGCGGTTCTGGTCGAAGATCGTCGCGATCGTCTCGCCCTTGCCGTCGACGATGCGTGTCTTCTGTGGCAGCGCGTCGGTCTCCAGCTCGGTCGGCAGCTGGTCCATCGTGTCGGCCACGGAGCGCGTCGTCACGCCGACGACCGCAGCGAACGGGATCGCCAGACCGGCCACGACGACCCCCAGGACGGCGGCGACAGCCACCATCACGCCCAGGTGGGAGAGCACCTTGGTGGCGGACGGACGCTCGGAACGTGGCCTCGACATGATGCTCAGACTACGTGAGGGGCCACGACGAGCCGGATTTCTCGCGACCGGACCTGGGGGTCGGTGATCATGAATGACTAGTCATTTCGGACTACTCAATTTGGGCCGGTCGAGGCTTACCCATCCTGAGCGCCGTCTTTACCTTGGTGTGAGTGGGCTAGACCGAGGCGGCGTCATGGGGACGCAGTCTGAGTCGGAAGACGTGGGGACAAAATCATGTGGGTAGAAGACTGGGCGCCGCGCGCCGCTTGCAAGGCCGCACAGCCGGACCAGCTGTTCGTGCGTGGAGCCGAGCAGAACAAGGCCAAGCAGCTGTGTGCGGGTTGTCCCGTACGCACCGAGTGCCTCGCTGAGGCGCTCGACAACCAGATCGAGTGGGGCGTCTGGGGCGGCATGACCGAGCGTGAGCGCCGGGCCCTGCTCCGCCGTCGTCCCGCCGCTTCCTGGCGCACCGTGCTGGAGACCGCCCGCGAAGGTGCGGCGTCCCAACCCGTCGGCCAGCTCGTCACCCAGCCGGTCTCGGCCTCCGTCTGAGCAGTCGGTCACGACAGCGTCACGCCGCAACGCCTGAGCCGTCTCAGAGGGAGGGTTCAGGCGTTGTCCCATGCCCGTGCCGGGCGAGCAGCTGCCCGACCCGTCGGAGCCCGGCCAGGTCGTGCACGTCCCCGGCCAGCGCAGGCACGACGCCCGTGGCGACCTGCGGGTGGGCGGTCGCGAAGCGCTCCCGCAGGCGGGTCTCCCGCTCCACCATCCGCACCTGGTCGGCGTGCAGCCGCAGCAGGCCGGCCGTCGACGACGTCGGGTCCTCCCGGCGCAACCGCTCGGCCGCAGTCATCGACTCGTCGGCGGACAGCCGGCCCGACGGCGCCGGGCTGGCCCGGTTGACGACCAGCCCCGCCAGCGGCATCCGGTCCTCGCTGAGCCGCTCGACGAAGTAGGCCGCCTCGCGCAGGGCGTCCGGCTCGGGGGCGGCGACGACGAGGAACGCCGTACCGCCGTCCTGGAGGAGCGCGTAGGTCTTCTGGGCGCGTTGCCGGAACCCGCCGAAGACGGTGTCGAGCGCGGCGACGAAGGTCTGCAGGTCCCCCAGCACCTGGCCGCCGAGGATCTTGGTGAGGGCGTTGGTGATGATCCCGAACCCGGCGGTCATCAGCCGGGCCGGGCCGCGTGCGGGGGCGAGCATCAGCCGGATGAAGCGTCCGTCGAGGAAGCTGGAGAGCCGCTCGGGGGCGTCGAGGAAGTCGAGCGCCGAGCGCGAGGGAGGGGTGTCGACGACGATCAGGTCGTAGGTCCCGTCCTGGCCGGACTGGGCGTGGATCTGGCCCAGCTTCTCCATGGCCATGTATTCCTGCGTGCCGGCGAACGAGCTCGACAGCGCGATGTAGAACGGGTTCTCCAGGATCTGCTTCGCCTTCTCCGGGCTGGCCTGGCTCTCGACCACCTCGTCGAAGGTGCGCTTCATGTCGAGCATCATCGCGTCCAGACGCCCCCCGGCGGCCAGGTCCACCCCCGCCACCTGGCGCGGGGTGTTGTCGAGGGCCTCGATGCCCATGGCCTGCGCGAGACGTCGTGCCGGGTCGATCGTCAGCACGACCACCTTGCGACCGCGCTCGGCCGCCCGCAGCGCGACCGCCGCCGACGTGGTCGTCTTGCCCACGCCGCCCGAGCCGCAGCACACGATGATGCCGGTGGCCGGGTCGTCGATGAGGGCGTCGATGTCGAGCGCGAGCGGCTGACCGGCCCTGGTGGGTCCGACCCGGGTGCGCGCCTTGGTCATGCCATCCCCTGCTCTCGGAGGCTCGCTGCCAGCTCGTAGAGGGCGCCGAGGTCGACGCCTTGCGGCAGGCGGGGCAGCTCGTAGGCCGGCACGTCGAGGCCGGCGACCAGCGTGCGCTGGGAGTCCTCGAGGGCGCGTCGTTCGGCGTGGTCGCGCGCCTCGAGGAGGAGGCCGTCGACCAGCGCGGGGTCCTCCCGTACGCCGGCGGCGACGAGGTCCGCCTCGAGACGGTCACGATCGATCGTGCCGCTGCGCGCCGCCTGGAGGTCGTCGGCCGCCAGGTCCTGCGGGCGGATCCGGTTGACCACGACGCCACCGACGGGCAGGTCGACCGAGCGCAGCTCGGCGATGCCGTCGGCGGTCTCCTGCACCGGCATCTCCTCCAGCACGGTCACCAGGTGCACCGCGGTGCGGGGGGAGCGGAAGAGCGTCATCATCGTGTCGGACTGCGCCTTGATGGGCCCGACCTTGGCCAGCCCGGCGAGCTCGTTGCTGACGTTGAGGAACTGCACGATCCGCCCGGTCGGCGGGGCGTCGAGGACGACGGCGTCGTAGCGGATGGCGCCCTTGTTGCGGCTGTTGCGCTCGACGGCCTCGAACAGCTTGCCGGTGAGGAGGACGTCGCGGACGCCGGGTGCGATCGTCGTGGCGAACTCGATCACGCCGAAGCGGTCGAGGGCGCGGCCGGCGCGCCCGAGCTTGTAGTAGAGGGAGAGGTACTCGAGCAGCGCGGACTCGGGGTCGATGTGCAGCGCGTGCACCACGCCCGGGGTGCCGTCCTCGGCCGGCAGCCCGGTCGCCAGCCGACGCTCCTCGGGCGGCAGGGGATCGACGTCGAACATCCGGGCGATGCCTTGGCGTCCCTCGACCTCGCAGAGCAGCACGTTCTTGCCGCGGGTGGCGAGGGCGAGCGCCAGGGCTGCCGCCACGGTGGACTTGCCGGTGCCGCCCTTGCCCGTGACGACGTGGAGACGGACCCGTGGCCAGTCGCTCGCCTGCTTCTCACTCACGGTGCGAAGACTAGGGCGTGGGACCTGACGCCGGGCGCGGACGACGCAACGAGCGCGACAGCTCGTGGGCCTCGTGGAGCAGCAGGTCGCCGAGCTTGCCGCGCCGTCCGCTGTCGAAGCGGCGCTCGATGCCGGTGAGGGTCAGGGCCCACGCGGGGCGCCCGTCGACGTCGAACACCGCAGCCCCCATGCCCCAGCTCCCCTCCACGATCAGACCAGGGTTCAGCGCCCAGCCGGTGGCTCGGGTCTCGGCCACGCGACGTCGTACGTCGGCGGGCGCGTGCTGCTCGCCGTGGGTCGCGACCAGGTCGGCCCGGACGAGGTAGTCGTCGATCTCGGGGTCGGTCAGGAAGGCGAGCACGGCCATGCCCGCGGACGCGACGCCGAGGGGGAAGCGGATGCCCTCGACGAGCACGTGGGAGCGGATCGGGAAGCTGCCGTCCTCGCGGACCAGGCAGATCGTCTCGTCGCCGCGGCGCGCGGAGAAGAAGGCGCTCTCGCCGGTGGCGAGCGCCAGGCGTCGTACGTGGGGCCGGGCGAGACCGGCGACGTCGTAGCGGCTGCGCGCCGCGGAGCCGAGGAAGAACAGCTCGGGGCCCAGCTGCCAGGCGCCGGTGGTGGGGTCGCGGTCGACCAGGCCCTCGGCGAGCAGGGAGCTGAGGAGCCGGTGGACCGTGGGACGGGCCAGGTCGGACTGGCGCGCGATGGCCGACGTCGTGGCGCCGCCGGGCTCGTGGGTCGAGACCGTGCGCAGGATCGCGCCGACACGACCGACCACGTCCGAGGGGGTGTCCATTCACCGAACGCTACCGTCCATCGGGGGTCACTGGGCGACTGATCCGCCACTCCCGTCACGCCGCCGGTTGACCCCCGGCCGCGCCGTGCGTTGGATCAGGGCATGGACAAGGTGATGAGCTCGGCGGCCGCGGCCGTGGCAGACATCCCCGACGGCGCGACGCTGTCGGTGGGTGGATTCGGGTTGTGCGGGATCCCCTCGGTGCTGATCGACGCGCTGCTGGTGGCCGGCACGACCGACCTCGAGGCGTACTCGAACAACTGCGGGGTCGACGACTGGGGCCTGGGGCGGTTGCTCCGGGAGAAGCGGATCCGCCGGATGGTGGCGTCCTACGTCGGGGAGAACAAGGAGTTCGCCCGCCAGTACCTCGCCGGCGAGCTCGAGGTCGAGCTCACCCCGCAGGGCACCCTCGCCGAGCGGATGCGCGCCGGTGGCTCGGGCATCCCGGCCTTCTTCACCGCGACCGGTGGCGGCACGCAGGTCGCCGAGGGCGGGATCCCGTGGCGCTACGACGCCGACGGGAACGTGGTGAAGGCCTCGCCCGCCAAGGAGACGCGAGACTTCGCCGGGCGGGAGTACGTCCTCGAGGAGGCGCTGGTCGCCGACTTCGGCCTCGTGCGGGCCTGGAAGGGCGACCGGCACGGCAACCTCGTCTACAAGGACTCCGCGCGCAACTTCAACCCGCTGGCCGCGATGTGCGGGCGGACCACGATCGCCGAGGTCGAGGTGCTCGTCGAGCCGGGCGAGATCGAGCCCAACGACGTGCACACCCCGGGTGTCTACGTGCAGCGGGTGGTCGAGCTGACGCCCGCGCAGGCTGCCGACAAGCGCATCGAGAAGCTGACCGTCCGACCGCGCGAAGGAGCCACGTCATGAGCTGGACCCGCGAGCAGATGGCCGCGCGCGCGGCCTCCGAGCTGAGCGACGGCTCCTACGTCAACCTCGGGATCGGGTTGCCGACCCTCGTCCCCAACTACGTCCCCGACGACGTGGAGCTGGTGCTGCAGAGCGAGAACGGCGTGCTCGGCACGGGCCAGTGGCCCCTCGACGGCGAGGAGGACCCCGACCTGATCAATGCCGGCAAGGAGACGGTCACCCTGCGCAAGGGAGCCTCGATCTTCGACTCCGCGACGTCCTTCGGGATGATCCGCGGCGGCAAGATCGACGCCGCCATCCTCGGCGCGATGCAGGTCTCGTCCGGTGGCGACATCGCCAACTGGATGATCCCCGGCAAGATGGTCAAGGGCATGGGAGGCGCGATGGACCTGGTGCACGGCGCCAAGCGGGTGATCGTGCTGATGGAGCACGTGGCCCGAGACGGGTCCTACAAGATCGTCGACGAGTGCTCGCTGCCCTACACCGGTCGTGCGGTGGTGCAGCGCATCATCACCGACCTGTGCGTCATCGACGTGCTGCCCGACGGCGGAGGGCTCACGCTCGTCGAGCTCGCCCCCGGTGTCACCGAGGACGAGGTGCGGGAGAAGACCGAGCCGACGCTGGTCTGAGACCGGGTGCTGGAGGAGAGGCGCATGGCTGAGCTGCTGAGGACGAACGACCCCGTCCTGTTGTCCTTCGTCGAGGGCCTGCTCGCGCAGGCGCAGGTCCCGCACCACGTGACGGACCGCAACACCAGTGTCCTCGAGGGATCCATCGTGGTCATCCAGCAACGGATCCTGGTGCCGGACGAGCGGGAGGCCGAGGCGCGCGAGCTGTTGACCGATGCCGACCTGGGCGAGTGGTTGCGGTCCTGATCACTCCCCATCACTCGGGCGATCACTCCGGGCGATCACTCCGGGCGATCAGGGTGAGGACGTCCGCCGTCGAGCGGACGTCTCCGTAGGACCGGTAGACGACGTGCAGCGTGGCGTGGTGGTCCTGGTCGCGCACGGCCGCGCAGGCGTCGCCCACGAGGACCACGCGGTAGCCGAGCGTCGACGCGTCGCGCACCGTCGCCTCGACGCACACATTGGTGACCGTGCCGCAGACGATCAGGGTCGTGACGTCGCGCTCCGTGAGCAGGTCGTGCAGCGGGCTCCGCCCCGGGAAGAAGGCGCTCGGGGCGGTCTTCTCCACGACCAGGTCGACAGGATCGACCTCCAGCTCATCGGCGAGCCGGTCCCGGGGCTCGCCGCTGCCACCGGACCGCGCGTACATCTCTGCCACCTCGTCCCCGAAGAACTCGCGGGTGACCTGGCTCGGCGCCGCGTAACCGGGGACCACCCAGCAGACGGTCCCGCCCTGCGTGCGCAGCGCGCCGGCGAGCCGGTTGACGTCCGGCACGATCCCTCGGCAGTAGGGGTTCGCGTCGAGGAAGAACGGGACGACGTCCACGACGACCAGGGCCGTCCGACGTGGGTCCAGCGACTCGAAGGCGTGCCTCCGGCCGCGCCGGGACTCCTGCCGCGCGACCTCGCGAGGCTCGATGAACCATGGGTGGTGGGCAACCTCGGCCAATGCTCAGTCCTCCCAGGATGCATTGTCGGACTGTGTCGAGGCGTCGAGCCTGTGGAGCCACCACAACGCTGCGCGGTCATAGGGCTCCACCCGCCGCTCGACGAGCGTGAGCAGACTTCTGGCGGTCTCCTCCACGTTGCGGATCTCGACATCGGAGACGAGGCCTGACCCGACCAGAGTGTCCCAGTCGCCCTGGTCCACGATCCCCGCGTGACCGTCGGGCCTACGGAACAGATCCAGCTCCATGTCGACGAATGACCAGGCTCCGTCTGCAAACGCGGGCGGGGTGCACACGTCGATGGTGAGATCTGTCTCCGGGGTGAACACGAAGGCGGGGAGGTGCCACGCATCCTCAGCGACCAGCCAAACCACGTCGTGCGGCTGTGGCTCGACCCGCCCGTCGCGTTGCTGCACCGGATTGCCTCGCTGTGCACCCAGCCAGGTGCCGTGCTGGTCGGTCCCCAGGACCTCGACGGACCAGGTGAACGCCTCCGCGCACTGACCCGTCGCTGTTGACCACTTCAGCTTCGAGATCCGCACCATGAGCCCAACTGTGGCAGGACGATGTCGATGAGCAGCAACGAGTTGCTCCACGTCCACCGCGTCCACCGCGGCTGACTCGGGCCGCGCGGGTCCCGATCGGTGGTCGAGCGGCCCTGTTCGGTGGTCGAGGCCGGCGTCGAGACCCGGTGGGCAGAGGGCAGGCGCTCCGCGGGGGTCTCGACGCGCTCCTCGCTGCGCTCGTCACGGCTCGACCAGCAAGCGTTGCGTTCGGTGGTCGAGCCCGGCCCTGTTCGGTGGTCGAGTGGCCTTGTTCGGTGGTCGAGCCCGGCGAGCGTCAGCGAGCCGGTGTCGAGACCCGGTGAGCTGGACAGCAGCCCGTCACCACAAGGGTCTCGACGCGCTCCTCGCTGGCGCTCGTCACGGCTCGACCAGCAAGCGTTGCGTTCGGTGGTCGAGCCCGGCCCTGTTTGTTGGTCGAGCCCGGCGAGCGTCAGCGAGCCGGTGTCGAGACCGGTGGGCAGGGGGCAGCCGTTCGGCAAGGGTCTCGACGCGCTCCTCGCTGGCGCTCGTCACGGCTCGACCAGCAAGCGTTGCGTTCGGTGGTCGAGCCCAGCCCTGTTCGGTGGTCGAGCCCGGTGGTGCGAGCAGCGGGCAGCCCGTTCACCACAAGGGTCTCGACGCGTTCCTCGCTGGCGCTCGTCACGGCTCGACCGACGAGAGATGCGTTCGGTGGTCGAGTGGCCTTGTTCGGTGGTCGAGCCCGGCGAGCGTCAGCGAGTCGGTGTCGAGACCGGGTGACGTGCCTGTGGCCCCGCCCGGGGGCGGGGTGTGGGGCTTTGGCCTCAGGGCTCGCCGGATGGTCGGGTCGGGGGTGTGGTCGGGGTGGTGCCGTGGTGGTCGCGGTGGAAGTGCAGCCCGTTGGGTGATCGCCAGAGGTAGGTGGTCTGGTCGAGGCGGTCGTAGGTCCAGGTGGTGTGGGTCTTGGCGCGGTGGTGGGTGCGGCACAGGGGTGCGGTGTTGTCGCTGCACGTGTCCCCGCCCTGGTCGTGTGGCGACCACGTGGTCGATGTCGCAGGACCGGGCTGGTCTGGTGCACCAGGGGAACACGCAGTGATGATCGAGGTCGCTCACGTTGGACACGGAGGCGGTCGGGGATCTCGTAGGCGCCGACGTGGATGTGCTCGGTCAGGTCCTTGACCGGCCGCACGGTCACCTGCACGTGCGGGCTGGCGCACCAGTCGCGGACCCGGTCGACCCAGATCGGCGAACGCGTGTTCTCGACCCGGGCGAGACACCCTTCGACGCTGTCGTCCACCGGTGAGGGCGGTGTCGGTGAGGTGGACGTGGAGCACGACCTGGGACCGCGGCGGCGGGGTCTGCTGCTCCTGTCCGTCAGCCGCATCGTCGTAGGGGAGGGTGGTTTGGCCGCGGGCGAGGTCGCCGGCGGCGATGGTGCGGCGTACGTCGTGGGACTCACCGACAGCCGGCGGCTCCGAGGGTGGTGGCGCCGCGGTTGAGGGCGTCGTCGAGGTCGAGGGCGTCGCGCAGGTCGAGGGTGCCGGTGAGGTCGACGGTCCCGTTGATCCCGACTGCCCTGGTGTGGAGGGTGAGGTGGCGTCCGTCGGCGGCGGCGCGGGCGCGTTTCTCGGCCTCCGCGGGGTCGAACCGGGTCTGGGCTTCCTCGACGAGGCGGCGGAGCTGCGGGTATGACACTTTGTGCGCGACGTGGGCGAGGTGTCGGTCGACGTGGGTCGCACCGGCCGCGGGCAGGCACGTGGTGTGCTCGGCGATGAGCTTGGCCCGCCAGAACGGCAGGTCCCCGGTGATCAGGCGCTCCCAGAGGCGTGGGAGGCGGTAGCGGACCTCGAGGACGGCCCCGACGTAGCGTCTTGCCGGAGTCGGTGGAGACACCGAGGGCGGCGGCGATCTCGAGGACTGCGGACTCCAGCACCCACGGGGCACCGTCACCGGCGAGGGGGATGCCGTGGTCCCCGAACGACGCGGCACCCTCGTCGTCGGTCTGGTGCAGCACGCACCAGTCGACGATGGCTTGGACGCGCAGCACTTCGGCCTGCATAGCGGTCTTCGTGTGCTCCCGGACAGCGGTCAGCACGGTGGTGCTGTCGTCGTTGCCGGGCTGGTTTGCCATGTCTCTATTGGATCAGGGGCCACCGACAGTGGGGCCTCTTTCGGCGGCTCTGGTCTCATCTGGTGAGACATTAACCGAAACTTCTTTCGAAACTTTCTTGGCCCGGGTGCGGCTGCTTCTCGGCTTGCGCGGTCTCGACGCGGCCTCGCAGAGCTCGGCCGGCTCGACCACCGAACAGAGCCCGCTCGAGCATCGGTCCGCTGGTTGTTGGTCGAGCCCGGGGAGCGTCAGCGAGCCGGTGTCGAGACCGCCCTGGGGGCTGCTTGTCGGCTTGCGCGGTCTCGACGCGGCCTCGCTGCGCTCGGCCGGCTCGACCACCGAACAGAGCCCGCTCGAGCATCGGTCCGCTGGTTGTTGGTCGAGCCCGGGGTGCGTCAGCGAGCCGGTGTCGAGACCGCCCTGGGGCTGCTTGTCGGCTTGCGCGGTCTCGACGCGGCCTCGCTGCGCTCGGCCGGCTCGACCACCGAACAGAGCCCGCTCGAGCATCGGTCCGCTGGTTGTTGGTCGAGCTCGGGGTGCGTCAGCGAGCCGGCGTCGCGACCGCCCTGGGGCTGCTTGTCGGCTTGCTTGGTCTCGACGCGGCCTCGCAGAGCTCGGCCGGCTCGACCACCACACCACAGGGTTCAGCTCGATCACCGAACAAGGGGGCGGCGCGACCACCGAACGCCGGATTGCTCGAGGGGCTACTTCGGGGGGAGGGCGAGGGTGAAGGCGATGCTGCGGGCTACCCAGGTCTCGAGGGCCTCGTCGGAGGTCAGGGCGCTGGGGGCGACCTGGAGCCAGGTCTTGGAGGTCTGGTTGCCCATCGTCATCGGCGCCACCTCCGGCGGGTCGAGGAGGGCTTCCCCGTCCTCGACCGTGACGCGGATGAGGAGCCCGCCCTGGCCGCTGGCACAGACGGCCAGGTGACCGCGGAGCATGAAGGACAGCCCGCCGAACATGCGCTTCTCTTCAACCGGGCCGTGCTGCCGCACGAGAGGCCGGACCCTGGCGGCGAGGTGCTCGTC
The DNA here is from genome assembly GCA_963827195.1 of uncultured Actinomycetota bacterium. Classification (GTDB taxonomy): domain Bacteria; phylum Actinomycetota; class Actinomycetes; order Propionibacteriales; family Nocardioidaceae; genus Nocardioides. The sequence goes on along the minus strand of CAWGZT010000004.1, from coordinate 299,154 downwards.
GTAGGCCATCGACCCAGTGTGCGTGTGCGTGCGAGGCTGCGCCAGTGAGGATCGCGGTCGCGGGTGCCACGTGGTCGGACCGTACGTCGTGCAGGTGGCGCAGGAGCGCGACGACCTTGCGGGCCCGGAGGTGCTGCAGCTGACCGACCTCGCGCGCCAGGTGTCGAAGGCCCGGACCCTGCGGCGCACGGTCGTCCCGGTCCGCCTGCCCGGGGCATCGGGCGCCGCGATGCGCGGGGGCGGGCTGCTCCGGCAGCACGACGGTCCGCGAGGCCGCCAGACGCTCGCCGCCTGGCTGGCCACCTGAGGGACGAGCGGTGATGATGGGCCGATGGCTCTCCTCGGAACAGTCCAGTGACCACCGACGACGCCGCGACCGCAGGTGCACCGGCGCCGCCCGCCGACCGACCGCCCAAGTGGCGCATCGTCGGACCCGGCCTCGTCGTGGCCGCCACGGGCGTCGGTGCCGCCGACCTGGTGGCGACGCTCGTCGCCGGGGCGAAGTTCGGCTACACCCTGCTGTGGGTGGCGGTGCTCGGTGCCGTGATCAAGGTCGTGCTGGTGGAGGGCGCGGGGCGCTACTCGCTCGCGACCGGCCGCACGATCTTCGAGGGCTGGCGCAGCCTCGGCCGCTGGACCACGTGGTACTTCGCCCCCTACATCGTCGTGTGGGGGCTGGTCTACGGGGCGACCGCGATGTCGTCCTCCGCGCTGCCGGTCGTCGCGCTCTTCCCCGACCTGTCGTTGCGCTACACCGCGATGGCGATCGGGGTGGCCGGGTTGGTGCTGGTGTGGTTCGGCACCTACGCGGCCTTCGAGAAGGTCATGGCGGCGCTCGTCGGGATCATGTTCGTCACCGTCGTCGGCGCCGCGCTCCTCACGACGCCCAACCTCGGCGAGATCGCACTCGGCCTCCGACCGATCTTCCCTGACGACTCGATCGTGAACGTGCTCGCGATCGCGGGCGGCGTCGGCGGCACGATCACCCTGGCCGCCTACGGCTACTGGCTGCGCGAGAAGGGCTGGAGCACCCCGGCGTTCATGCGTGTCATGCGCCTCGACAACGGTGTCGCCTACGCCGTCACCGGGGTCTTCGTCGTCGCGATGCTGATCGTGGGCGCCGAGCTCTACTACTCCCTGGGCATCGCCGCGGAGACCGGCGACCAGGCGCTCGTGCAGCTCTCCGGCATCCTGGACGAGCGCTACGGCGAGGTGTTCGGCAAGGTCTTCCTCGTCGGCTTCTTCGCCTCGTCGCTCTCCTCGCTGATCGGGGTGTGGAGCGGGGTGAGCCTGATGTTCGCCGACTTCGTGGGCAACCTGCGCGACCTGCCCTCGGGCCACCCCGACACGCGCACCGGCGGCCGGTTCTTCCGTGGCTACATGCTGTGGCTGACGTTTCCGCCGATGCTGCTCCTGCTGCTCGACCGCCCGATCGGCCTGATCCTGACCTACGGCGCGCTGGGCGCCCTGTTCATGCCGTTCCTCGCGATCACCCTGCTGGTGCTGCTCAACAAGCGCCGCGCGGGAGCCCTGCCGCACTCCGACGTGCCCGCCGAGTGGCGCAACGGCTGGCTCTCCAACGCCCTGCTCGCCCTGTGTGCGGCGCTCTTCCTGGCCCTGGGCGTCAACGAGCTGCGCAACGTCCTGTCCCCCTACATCGGGTTCCTGTAGGAGACCCTGATGGTGAAGGCCGAGCTGGAGGAGCTGCTGGTCCCGGACGCAGCCGGGTGGCGCGCCTGGCTGCTCGCCCACCACGACGACGTCCCGGGCGTGTGGCTGGTGCTGACCAAGCGCGGAGACACGGTCACCGAGCTGACGTACGCCGCCGCGGTCGAGGAGGCGGTCTGCTTCGGGTGGATCGACGGCCAGGCGCGGCGACGCGAGGGCGGGGGCACGTTCATCCGGATGACCCCGCGCGGCCCGCGCAGCAACTGGTCGGTCAGCAACCTCGAGCGCGTCGAGCGGCTCGACGGTGAGGGTCGCATGCACGCCGCCGGGTGGGCGGCCGTCGATGTCGCCCGGGCCAACGGTCGCTGGGACGCCGCCGTCGAGGAGCGCGGTCGGTCCACGACCTGACCCGCGCGAGTGCCCGAGTAGGGTGCGAGGCATGACGAAATGGGAGTACCTGACCGCGCCGATCCTCACGCATGCGGCCAAGCAGATCCTCGACAACTTCGGGGCCGACGGGTGGGAGCTGGTGCAGGTCGCGCCAGGCATGAACCCGGAGAACCTGGTGGGCTACTTCAAGCGGCCCCTCGCGTGAGCGACGAGTCGCAGACGCCCGAGCAGCGCCTCGAGGCGATGGGCCTGGCGGTCCCTGCGGTCGCGGCGCCCGTCGCCGCCTACGTGCCGGCGGTCCGCAGCGGCAACCACGTCTTCACCTCGGGCCAGCTGCCGATGCGCGACGGTGAGCTGATGCTCACCGGCAAGGTCGGTGGCGAGGTGTCCGCGGAGCAGGCCTACGAGTGCGCGCAGCAGTGCGCGCTCAACGCCCTCGCGGCCGTCAGGGCCCAGGTCGGCGACCTCTCCTCCGTCAAGCGCATCGTCAAGGTCGTCGTCTTCGTCGCCTCGACCCCGGACTTCACCGGTCAGCCGCAGGTGGCCAACGGCGCCTCCGATCTGTTCGGCAGCGTCTTCGGCGACGCCGGGATCCACGCCCGCGCGGCCGTCGGTGTCACGGTGCTGCCTCTCGACTCGCCCGTCGAGGTCGAGATCATCTGCGAGGTCTGAGCCATGAGGATCCCGCTGCCGCCGGTGCCGCTGCCCGACCGCGTGGTCGAGGTCGCCCGCGCCTACGAGGACGGCACGAAGACGCCGGTCGAGCCCCGCAACGCGGCGACCGTCGTGCTGATGCGTCCCTCGGACGAGGGCCCGGAGGTCTATCTCCTGCGTCGCCAGGTGTCCATGGACTTCGCCGGGGGCATGTGCGTCTTCCCCGGGGGCGGGGTCGACCCGCGTGACTTCGACGCCACCGTCGCGTGGGCCGGACCGTCGGCCCAGGAGTGGGCGCGCCGGTTGGGCACCGACGAGGAGACCGCCCGGGCGCTGGTCTGTGCGGCCGTGCGCGAGACCTTCGAGGAGTCCGGCGTGCTCCTGGCCGGGACGTCGCCCGACACGGTCGTGGCCGACACCACCGGCGAGGAGTGGGAGGCCGACCGGCACGCGCTGGAGTCCCGCGAGCTCGCGATGACCGAGTTCCTCTCGCGCCGCGGGCTGGTGCTGCGCACCGACCTCCTCGGCACGTGGGACGGCTGGTTGACGCCGGTCTTCGAGCCGAAGCGCTACCGCACCTGGTTCTTCGTCGCGCTGCTCCCCGAGGGGCAGCTGACCCGCGACGTGTCGACCGAGTCGTCCTCGGTGCACTGGGTGCCTGCCCGCCTCGCTGCCGACCAGGCCGACGGTGGCGAGCTGGCGATGATGCCGCCGACCTACCTCACCTGCCTCGAGGTCGGCCAGCTCTCCACGCCCGCCGACGTGCTCACGGTGGCCGAGGGCCGCACCGTCGACATGTTCACCCCCGCGGTCGAGCCGCTCGGTGAGGGCTGGACGCTCTCGATGCCCGACCGGATGCGTCCGCTGGTGGCCGATCGGCGCCGCGCGTGAGCGACGGGGCCTGGTCCGGAGGGTCCTTCGGTGAGCGGGCGCGCTGCGTGCTCGCCCCCAACCCCGACATCATGACGCTCGACGGCACCAACACCTGGGTGCTCCGCGAGCCCGGCGCGCGACGCTCCGTCGTGATCGATCCCGGCCCCTCGATCGCGTCGCACCTCGACGCCGTCGCGGAGCAGGCCGGCGAGGTGGCGGTCGTCCTCCTGACCCACCACCACCACGACCACGCGGAGGCGGCCCGGGAGTTCGCGGAGCGCATGGGCTGCGGGGTCCGCGCACTCGACCCCGCCTACCGCCTGGGCTCCGAGGGCCTCGGCGACGGCGACGTCGTGGACGTCGACGGTCTCGAGCTGCGCGTGATCGGTACGCCGGGCCACACGGCCGACTCCCTCTCCTTCTTCCTGCCGGCCGAGGCCGCGGTCCTCACCGGCGACACCGTGCTGGGACGGGGCACCACCGTCGTCGCCCACCCCGACGGCCGGCTCGGCGCCTACCTCGACTCCCTGGACCGACTGCACGCCCTGGCCGCGGCTCACGAGGTCGCCTCGATCTGGCCCGGTCACGGGCCGGTCATCGGCGACGCCCTGGGCGTGCTGGACTTCTACATCGCGCACCGCAAGGACCGCCTCGGCCAGGTCGAGGCGGCGGTGAGCACGCTCCGTGACCGGCCGCACCCCGAGGGGATCGCGGTCGACGAGCTGCCCCGCCAGGTGGTCGAGGTCGTCTACCAGGACGTCGACCCGGTGCTCTGGGGTGCGGCCGAGCTCTCGGTCCGGGCGCAGCTGGCCTACCTCGCGGAGCGCGGCTGACTCAGCGGCCCGACACCTCGGGCGTGCCGCGCGCCATCAACGTCTCCCGGGTGGCCCGGCCACCGACGTGGAGCTCGCGCAGCAGCCGCAGGAGGGACGGTCCGTCGCCCAGGAGCCGGGTGCGCAGCTCGATCCCCGGCTCGTGGGGGACGACGTCGAGGGGGATCAGCGAGGACCGGGCGCGGGTCCGGACACCGGTCGCGCCCACGACGGCGCCGATGCGCAACGAGGCGCGGCGGGTGCCCAGGTGGGCCCACTCCACGGTCGCGACGTCCGCCCAGGTCAGATCGACGTCGATCCCGGCGCCCTGGTGGTGGAGCCGGTCGACACCCACGAGCAGGGCGGGGGAGCGGGCGGCGACGCGGCCCATCTCGACCGCGAGCAGCAGCATGACGACGGCGAGCAGGGCCAGCACCACCGCCGCCGGGACCGAGCGGCTCGCCGCGCCCACGGCGAGGAGCACCAGGACGGCGCCGGTCGTCGCCAGCACGGCCGTGACGACGAGCGTGGCGCGACGTCCGGGCCCCAGGCGCAGCCGCCAGGCAGGTCGCCCGTCGAGCTCGGTGGTCGACCAGGCGCCCGGCTCGGGAGCCAGGCTGCTCGACATCATCAGCGACACCGAGCCGGTGAAGAGGGCGATCGCGACGTTGCCGGTCCGCCCGTCCGGCTCCGTCGCGGCGAGCCACGCGGAGGTGAGGCAGATCAGGCCCGAGATGGCGGCGGTGAAGAGCACCACCGCGCGCGAGCGGTGCCAGGGTCGCGACTCAGAAGATGGAGTCAAAGAGGTCGCCCGCCCCCTCGGCCAGTCCGCTGACGGTGTCGGCGATCTCGCCCGCGCCGTCGGCCACGGCGTCGCCCCAGTCGCCCAGCGAGTCGGCGCCCGAGTCGAAGAGGCTGTCGATCGCGCCGGAGGTGAACGCGCCGACGACGAGACCGACCCCTGCGCCCACGACGACCCCGGCCGCGGTGCCGACACCGGGCACGGGGATGAAGCTGCCCACGACCGCGCCGGTCGCGGCGCCGGCAGCGACACCGGAGGCGATCGAGGCGGCGGCCGGCACCACGTTGGAGGTGATCGCCTGCGTGGGGCCCTCCTCGTCCCAGTCGGAGTAGACGCCGTAGCCGGTGGCCGCGATGTCGAGCACCCAGAGCCCGCGGGTCAGACCGCGGGGGAGCTCCCAGTTGGGCAGGGTGCCGCGGGCTCCCGGGTGGGCGTCGTCGAGCCGGTCGGCCTGGTCGAGGAGGTCGTAGAAGCGGGAGGGGTCGGAGACCCGCCCGTCCGGGGTGCGCAGGGCATCGGCGTGGGCGCGCAGCTCGGCGGCCCGGGTCAGCATCGCGTCGACCTCGGCGGTCAGGATCGGCGTCGTACGGCGGATCAGCTCGATCTGGATGCCCGCCGACAGCAGCTGGGACGCGATGCCGACGTATTGGGAGTCGTGGTCGGCCCACGCGGAGCCGGCCGTGTCGAGGGCGGCCTGCCAGGCCTCCCAGGCGGCGGTCGCGTCCGCGACGCAGCGGTTCCACACGCGCACCTTGTCGGCATGCTCCTGGACGGCTGTGTCGGCCCGGTCCCAGGCGCCCGACTCGGCGTCGGTCGCGTCCGCGGCCGGGCGGGGACCGGCACCCGGGGGACCGGACCCGGGGTTGCGCACCCAGAAGCCGTCGACCACCAGAGCGCCGGCCCGGGCGGCGGTGCGCACGTCGGCCATCGCGTGCTGGGCGGTCTGGAGGGCCGTGGCCAGCGTCTCGACGTCACCGGCCACCCGGCGGGTGATCTGGGCGCCGTCGTCGGCGGAGGTGGCGAGGGTCGCGGCCCGACCGGCGAAGGCGGTGCCGGCCTGGCCGTCCCAGTCGCCCTGCGCCGCGGAGCGCTGGGAGACCACGCTGTCGCTGAGGTCGCCCAGCCCCGGGCGCAGGTCGCGGTCGAGCCAGGTGGCGACGGAGCGGATGGTGCTGACGCTGCCCTCGATCTCGGTGTCGAGGTCGCTCACGGGGCGCCGCCGTCGACGAGGAAGGAGGCGGCGACCTGGGAGTCGGCCGTCTGGACCGCGACGTTGCAGTCCTCCACCGCGGCCGCCAGCGTCGAGGACTCGAAGGACAGCCGAGCCGCGGCCTCGCTCGCCGCGGCCAGGATCATGAGCAGCAGGGGCTCGGCCTGCCCGGTCCCGCCGGCGGAGGGCCGGGTGGAGCCTGCGGCGTCGAGGTCGCCGGCGGCGGTGCCCAGGCCGGCGGCGACGCGGGTGAGGGTGGCGGGGTCGACGACGAGGTTGGTGGCGCCACCGCCACCGCTACCGCCCTCAGCATCCCGGGTCACCGGACCGGCCTGTCAGGGGCGGGCTGGCGTCGCTCCTCGGGCACGTAGACGTCGGTGTAGACGACGTCGAAGGGGCGCACGTCGTAGAGCCGCTGGAGCTCGTGGGTGGGCAGCCCGAACCACGGCTGCTCGGTGCCGCAGCAGGCGTGCAGGCGGTCGAGCGCCGAGTAGACGAGCAGCGCGGTGCGCCCGTCCTGGGTGGTGCGGTAGAGCGCCTCCGCTCCTGCGGTCTCCTGCACGTGCTCGAGGCAGGGGATGTAGAGGAACGGCGGGTAGTCGCTCGGGAAGGGGCGGATGACGGGCTCCGAGAGAGGGGCGATCAGCGGGCGCGGCGGGCCAGTCGCTCGACGTCCATGATGACGACGGAGCGGGGCTCGAGGCGCAGCCAGCCGCGGGACGCGAAGTCGGCGAGGGCCTTGTTGACCGTCTCGCGGGAGGCGCCGACCAGCTGGGCGAGCTCTTCCTGGGTGAGGTCGTGGTGCACGTGGACGCCGTCGTCGGCCGTGCGACCGAAGCGGTCGGCGAGGTCGAGCAGCGCCTTGGCGACACGTCCGGGGACGTCGGAGAAGACCAGGTCGGCGACGACGTCGTTGGCCTTGCGCAGGCGGCTGGCCAGCTGGGTCAGCAGGCCGCGGGCGACGACGGGCCGTCCCTCGAGCCAGCGCAGCAGGTCCTCGTGGGACAGCGAGGCGAAGGTCGAGTCGGTGACCGCGGTGACGGTGGCCGAGCGCGGACCGGGGTCGAAGAGCGAGAGCTCACCGAACATCTGACCCGGGCCGAGGATCGCCAGGAGGTTCTCGCGGCCGTCGGAGGAGGAGCGACCGAGCTTCACCTTGCCCTCGAGCACGATGTAGAGCTTGTCGCCCGAGTCGCCCTCGTGGAAGAGCACGTCGCCGCGCCGCAGCCGGGTGTCGGTCATCGAGGCCCGCAGTGCGGTGGCGGCCTCGTCGTCGAGCGCGCTGAACAGCGGGGCCTGACGGAGTACGTCGTTGTCCACGGATCCTCCTGGATTGATGTCGGGGGTGATCCTATCCAGTGGTCGATCTCACAGTGAAACCCAACCCGCCGACCCACGCTCCGAGAAGGGCCGCGGATGCACCTCCGGAGCGTTGCCGGGGGCGCCGTAGGCTGTGGTCGTGCCCACGACCGAGACCCACACCGGCCTGGTGCGTCGGGCACGCAAGATCAACCGGGTCCTCGCGGAGACCTACCCCGACGCGCGTTGCGAGCTCGACTTCGACGACCCGTTCCAGCTGCTGGTCGTCACGGTCCTGAGCGCGCAGACCACCGACCGCCGGGTCAACGCCGTGCGGCCCACGCTCTTCGCCGCCTACCCGGACCCCGCGTCGATGGCGGCGGCGCCGCGCGAGCACCTCGAGCAGGTCGTGGGCCCGCTCGGCTTCTTCCGCGCCAAGACGGAGTCGCTGCTCAAGCTGAGCGCCGCGCTCGTCGAGCGCTACGACGGCCAGGTGCCGGGCCGTCTCGAGGACCTCGTGACGTTGCCGGGCGTCGGGCGCAAGACCGCCAACGTGGTGCTCGGCAACGCCTTCGACGTGCCCGGCATCACCGTCGACACCCACTTCGGGCGGCTGGCCCGGCGCCTCGGCTGGACCGAGGAGACCGACCCGGTCAAGGCCGAGCACGCGGTCGGCGCCCTCTTCCCCAAGCGCGACTGGACGATGCTGAGCCATCACCTCGTCTGGCACGGCCGTCGCCGCTGCCACGCCAAGAAGCCCGCGTGCGGGGCGTGCCCGCTCGCGCGGCTCTGCCCGTCCTACGGCGAGGGGCCCACCGACCCCGTCGCCGCGGCCGCCCTGGTCAAGACCCAGGGGCCCGCGTGAGCCGTGGCTTCGCGGCGCGGGGGCGCGCCCCGGTGCTGGCCCTGGTGCTGGCCCTGGTGCTCGCGGGCTGCACCGGCGGCGACGACCGTGCGGAGGTGACGACCCTGCCCGAGGTCAGCCTCGCGGGCTTCGACTCCGCCGTCGAGGTGGACCTGGCCTCGCTGAAGGGCCCGCTGGTGGTCAACCTGTGGGCCTCGTGGTGCGGACCGTGCCAGAAGGAGCTGCCGGTGCTGGCCGACTTCGACGAGCGCTACGGCGACCAGGTCGCACTGCTCGGCATCAACCACCTCGAGACGCGGCAGAGCAAGGCCGAGCAGCTGATCGCCGACAGCGGGGTCACCTACGACCTGCTCGCCGACCCGGAGGGGCTGGTGAGCGACTCCCCGCCGTTCCCCTACATCCGGGGCCTGCCGTTCCTCGCCTTCGTCGACGACACCGGCACCGTCGTGCACCTGGAGTTCGCGGTCATCGAGTCCGTCGAGGAGCTCGTGGAGCTCTCCGAGCGCTACCTGGACGTGAGCCTGTGAGCGCCGGCGGGACGACGCCGGCCGCCGGTCTGCCCGACTGGCTGCGCCCGGTCGAGGAGGGTGCACGGTCGATCACCGTGCACGAGCTGACCCGTTTCATGCCGCCCGAGGACTCCGACCCGCGACGCGGGGCGGTGCTCATGCTCTTCGGGGAGACCGAGTCGGGCCCGGACCTGCTGCTGACCGAGCGTGCCCACCACATGCGCTCGCACCCCGGCCAGGTCTCCTTCCCCGGAGGCACCATCGACCCGGGGGAGACGCCGCGCGAGGCGGCGCTGCGCGAGGCCCAGGAGGAGACCGGCCTGGACCCGGCGGGCGTCGACATCTTCGCCGAGCTGCCCGAGCTGTGGCTGCCGCCGAGCAACTTCGCCGTCACGCCCCTGCTGGCCTGGTGGCGCGAGCCGAGCCCCGTCTCGGTGGTCTCGCCGGACGAGGTGCACGCGATCTACCGGGTGCCCCTGAGCGAGCTCGTCGAGCCGACCCACCGCATCAACGTGCACCACCCCAGCGGCTTCACCGGCCCGGGGTTCATGATCGGCGACGACAAGGACGTCATCCTCTGGGGCTTCACCGCCGGGATCATCTCGCGGCTCTTCGACTTCCTGGGGTGGAACGCGCCGCTCGGCGACCCGCCGGTGCGCGAGCTCCCGGCCTACATGCTGCAGGGTGAACCCATCCGACGCGACGTCGTGCCCAACACCAGATTCGAGGAACGCTCGTGAACGCGCTCGACTGGCTGCTGGTCGTCCTGGTCCTGGCCTATGCGCTCTCCGGCTACTGGCAGGGCTTCGTCACCGGTGCCTTCGCCACGACCGGTCTGCTCCTCGGTGGCCTGCTCGGCGTCTGGCTGGCCCCGATCGCGCTCGGCGAGGTCGACCCCTCGCTGATGGTCTCCCTGGGCGCGCTCTTCATCGTGATCCTGGCCGCCTCGCTGGGCCAGGCGGTCTTCCAGTACGCCGGGTCCCGGATCCGCGACCGCATCACCTGGCAGCCGGTCCGTGCGATCGACGCGATCGGCGGGGCGGCGCTCAGCGCCCTGGCCGTGCTCATCGTCGCGTGGGCCCTCGGGGTGGCCATCTCCGGCTCCCGGATCGGGTCGGTGACACCGCTGGTGCGAGGCTCGGCGATGCTCAAGGTGGTCGACTCGGCGCTGCCGCAGTCGGCCTCAGGGGTGCTCCAGGCCTTCAACAACGTCGTCGGGACCAGCTTCTTCCCGCGCTACCTCGAGCCGTTCGCGCCCGAGCGCATCGTCGAGGTCGGCCCCGGTCCCCGGCGACTCCTGCGTGACCCGGACGTGCTCGCGGCCGAGCCGTCGGTGCTCAAGATCCGCGGCACCAACGACTGCGGTCGCGGGGTGGAGGGCTCCGGCTTCCTCTACGCCGAGGACCGGCTGATGACCAACGCCCACGTGGTGGCCGGGGTCGACGAGCCCGAGATCATCATCGGCGACTCCTCGGTGACGGCGCGGGTCGTGGAGTACAACCCCGACCTCGACGTCGCGGTGCTGGCCTTCGAGAGCGACGACATCCCGGTGCTGCGCTTCGACCGCGGGGTCGTGGCGGAGGACGGCGTCGCCGTCCTGGGCTACCCGCAGGACGGGCCCTTCGACATCCAGCCGGGTCGCATCCGCTCCGAGCAGCGGCTGCGCTCGCCCAACATCTACGGCGAGGGCACGGTCATCCGCGAGGTCTTCTCGCTGCGCGGGCTGGTCCGGCCGGGCAACTCGGGTGGGCCGCTGATCACCTCGGGCGGCGACATCGCCGGCGTGGTGTTCGCCGCGTCGGTCACCGACCCGGACACCGGCTACGCCCTGACCGCCGACCAGGTCGCCGACTCGGCCGCCATCGGGATCACCAACACCGAGACCGAGTCGACGGGCGACTGCGCAGGGTGATCCCGGAGGACCGGCAGCGTCAGCTCTTTCCCTTGAGGGCGCTGGGGATCTGCTTGCCCTGACGGATCGCCTTCTCGGGTGCCTTGACCTGCTTGAGCTTCTTGATGCCGACGAAGACCAGCAGCCCCGCGATGGCGAGGTAGAGGCCGAAGACGATCAGGAAGGCCCAGTGCAGCTCGAGGCCCTTGTCGTTCCAGTGGATGAAGTAGGCGAGCGCCACCGAGAACATGATGATCGCGAGGACGGCGACGAAGCCGGCCGCTGCGAAGAGGGCGGCGCCGATGCCCCCCGCGGTGACGCTGACCTTGAGCTCGCTCTTGGCGAGCTCGATCTCCTTGGAGACGAGGGTCGAGATGTCGCGACTGGCGTCGGCGACGAGACGTCCGATGGTGGGATCACCCTCGACGGGTGGTGCCTTGACCGGTTCGGTTGCCATGCATGTTCCTCTGGGCTCGGAGTGTGACCACGACCCTACAGAACGCGCCCGGGTGCCCGCCCCGTCAGGAGGGGTGAGTGTTGTCGTGCTCGAAGACGTCGGGCACACCGTCGGCGTCGTCGTCGCGCTCCTCGAGCTCGCAGATGCGCCGGTAGACGCGGTTGCGACCGCGCAGCACCACGGCTGCGAGCAGGGCGGCGGTGAGCGAGCCCACGAGCACGCCGACCTTGACGTGGTCGTCGCGGTCGCTGCCCTGGCCGAAGGCGAGCTCACCGATCAGCAGGGAGACCGTGAAGCCGATCCCGGCGAGCATCGCCATGCCGAGGACGTCGACCCAGGACAGCTCGTCGTCGAGGTCGGCGCGGGTGAAGGTCGCCAACAGCCACGTGGATCCCACGATGCCCACGGTCTTGCCGACCACGAGCCCGAAGATGATGCCGAGGGCCACCGGGTCGCTCAACGAGTCGGCCAGGCCGCTGAGGCCACCCACGGTCACCCCGGCGGCGAAGAAGGCGAAGACGGGGACGGCCACGCCGGCAGAGATCGGCCGCACCAGGTGCTCGAGGTGCGCGGCGAGGCCGGGCTTGTCGGGGTCGGAGTCTCGACGGAGCACCGGCACGGTGAACCCGAGCAGCACCCCCGCCACCGTGGCGTGCACCCCGGACTCGTGGACCAGGGCCCAGGCGACCAGGGCCAGGGGGATGAGCAGGAAGCCGCTGCGGATGCGGCGTTGCACGAGCAGCCCGAAGAGCCCGATCGGGATCAGCGCGAGCGCGAGGAAGAGCAGGTCGAGGTCGTCGGTGTAGAAGATCGCGATGATCATGATCGCCAGGAGGTCGTCGACGACCGCCAGCGTCAGCAGGAAGGTGCGCAACCCGCTGGGCAGGTGCGTGCTGATGACGGCCAGGATCGCCACCGCGAAGGCGATGTCGGTGGCGGTGGGGATCGCCCAGCCCCGCAGGTCGCCCCCGCCGCCGAGGTTCCACAGGACGAAGATCAGGGCGGGTGCGGCCATGCCGCCGATGGCGGCGGCGACGGGCACGGCGGCACGGCGGGGGTCGCGCAGGTCACCGGCGACGAACTCACGCTTGAGCTCGAGGCCTGCCACGAAGAAGAAGATCGCCAGCAGGCCGTCGGCCGCCCAGGTGCCGAGGGTGAGGTCGAGGTGGATCGACGACGGGCCGACCCGCACGTCGCGGATCGACTCGTAGACGTCGACCCACGGCGTGTTGGCCCAGATGATCGCGATGGTCGCGCCGACGATCAGCAGCAGACCACCGGTGGTCTCGGCGCGGAGCACCTCGGAGATCCGGGAGCTCTCCAGGAAGCTGCCGCGGGCGAAGATCCGCGGTCGCGTCGCGGGACCGGCCGGGTCGGTGGGCTCGGGGGGCGGGGATGTCATGCGCAGCTCCAGACAGTGGGGTCGGTGAGATCGTTGCCGACCAGACTTCCCGGCGCACCTCGTCCACCCTAGCGCCGACCCGGCAGCCTCACTCCTCGGAAGTGCTCTGCGCGGACCTCGACGAGATCAGGTCCATGACCGTGTTGTCGGCCAGGGTCGTGACGTCGCCGACCTCCCGGTGCTCCGCCACGTCCTTGAGCAGGCGGCGCATGATCTTGCCCGAGCGCGTCTTGGGCAGCTCGGGGACCACCATGATCTGGCGCGGCTTGGCGATCGCCCCGATCTCCTTCTGCACGTGCCTGCGCAGCTCCTCGACGATGTCGTCGCCCCCGTCCCCGGCGGAGTCGCGCAGGATCACGAAGGCGCAGACCGCCTGGCCGGTGGTCTCGTCGGCCGCCCCGACGACCGCGGCCTCGGCCACCTTGGGGTGCGAGACCAGCGCCGACTCGATCTCGGTGGTGGAGAGCCGGTGACCGGAGACGTTCATGACGTCGTCGACGCGCCCGAGCAGCCAGATGTCGCCGTCGTCGTCCCTCTTGGCCCCGTCGCCCGCGAAGTAGTAGCCCTGCTTGCGGAAGCGCGACCAGTAGGTCTCCTTGAAGCGGTCGTCGTCGCCCCACAGGGTGCGGAGCATGGCGGGCCACGGCTCCTTGACGACCAGGTAGCCGCCGGACCCGTTGGGCACCGACTCCCCGTCGTCGTTGACCACGTCGACCTCGATGCCGGGCATCGGGGTCATGGCGGAGCCCGGCTTGCCGGCGGTGACGCCCGGCAGCGGCGAGATCATGATCTGGCCGGTCTCGGTCTGCCACCACGTGTCGACGATCGGGCAGCGCTCGCCACCGATGACCTCGCGGTACCACATGTAGGCCTCGGGGTTGATGGACTCACCGACCGAGCCGAGCAGCCGCAGCGAGGACAGGTCGAAGCCGTCGGGGATCTCGCGACCCTGCTTCATGAAGGTCCGGATCGCGGTGGGCGCGGTGTAGAAGATCGTCACGCCGTACTCCGCGATGATCTCCCACCACCGGCCCTTGTGAGGGGAGTCGGGCGTGCCCTCGTACATCACCTGCGTCGCGCCGTTGGCGAGCGGCCCGTAGACCATGTAGGAGTGCCCGGTCACCCAGCCGACGTCGGCGGTGCACCAGTAGACGTCCGTCTCGGCCTTGAGGTCGAAGACCGCGTCGTGCGTGTAGGACGTGCCGGTGAGGTAGCCGCCCGTGGTGTGCAGGATGCCCTTGGGCTTGCCGGTGGTCCCGGAGGTGTACATGACGTAGAGCGGGTGCTCGGAGTCGAAGGACTCGCACGTGTGCTCGGTCGAGGCGCCGCCGACGGCGTCGTGCCACCAGACGTCGACCGCGTCGTCCCAGTCGACCTCCTGGCCCGTGCGGCGTACGACGAGCACGTGCTCGACGTCGAAGCCCTCGCCCGCCGCCTTGGTGCGGGCCTCGTCGACCGCGGGCTTGAGCGCCGACGCGCTGCCGCGCCGGTAGCCGCCGTCGGAGGTGATGACGACCTTGGCGCCGCAGTCGACCAGGCGGGAGGACAGGGCGTCGGAGGAGAAGCCGCCGAAGACGACCGTGTGGGGGGCGCCGATGCGGGCGCAGGCGAGCATCGCGACCACCGTCTCGGGGATCATCGGCATGTAGATCGCGACCCGGTCACCGCTCTGGACACCCAGCCCGATCAGGGCGTTGGCCGCCTGGGACACCTCGGCCTGGAGGTCGGCGTAGGTGATGGTGCGCTTGTCGTCGGCCGGCTCGCCGACCCAGTGCAGGGCGACGCGGTCGCCGTTGCCGGCCTCGACGTGGCGGTCGACGCAGTTGTAGGCGGCGTTGAGTCGCCCGCCCACGAACCACTTGGCGAACGGGGGCTCGTCCCAGTCGAGGACCCGGTCCCAGACCTGGTCCCAGTGGAGACGCTCGGCGGCCTCGGCCCAGAAGACCTCACGGTCGGCCGAGGCGGTCTCGTAGGCGTCGACGGTCACGTTGGCCGACGCGGCCAGGTCGGCCGGGGGCGCGAAGGTGCGCTCCTCGCGGGACAGGTTGGTCAGGGTCTCTTCGCTCACGATGTGCTCCTGGACGTGCTGTTGGGTGGCGCTCGCCACACTAGGACGCTTTCGCCCAGCCTGACGACCAAGGGTTGCCTCGAGGTTGCTGGGCCGTGCTGGGCCGTGCTGGGGCCGTGCTGGGCCGGGCGGCCCCCCAGGGGGAGGCCGCCCGGCACCACTCAGTGGACGCTGGCCTTCTCGGACCCGGCGCCGGTGAGGGCGCGGACCTCGAGCTCGGTGTAGCGCTCCTCCGCGTCGGGCTCACGCTGGGACAGCGTCCCGATGAGACCGAAGAGGAAGCCCAGCGGGATGGAGACGATGCCGGGGTTGTTGAGCGGGAAGATCGACCAGTCGGCGTCGGGGAACAGCGACGTCGGGGCGCCCGAGGTGACCGGCGACAGCAGCACCAGGCCCACGGCGGCGATCAGACCGCCGTAGATGCTCCACGTGGCGCCACGGGTGTTGAAGCGACGCCAGAACATGTTGAGCAGGATGGCCGGGAGGTTGGCCGAGGCCGCGACCGCGAACGCCAGGGCGACGAGGAACGCGATGTTGAGGCGCTGGGCCGGGATGGCCAGCACGATGGCCACGGCGCCGATGACGAAGGCGGCGATCCGGGCGACCTTGACCTCTTCCTCCTCGGTGACGACCTGGTCCTTCTTGAAGACCCCCTTGTAGAGGTCGTGGGCGACCGAGGACGACGAGGCCAGCGTGAGGCCCGCGACCACCGCGAGGATCGTCGCGAACGCGACGGCGGCGATCAGGGCCAGCAGGACGGCTCCGCCGGTCGAGCCGGCGCCACCGCCGACGGCCTCGGCGAGCAGCGGTGAGGCCAGGTTGGAGTTGCTGCCGACCTCGCTCTCCGGGCTGGTGTCGAGCAGGGCCGCGGCACCGAAGCCGAGGATCAGCGTCATCAGGTAGAACGCGCCGATGAGACCGATCGCCCACAGGACCGACTTGCGGGCGTCCTGGGCGGTGGGGACGGTGTAGAAGCGGATCAGGATGTGCGGCAGGCCGGCGGTGCCGAGCACGAGGGCCAGGCCGAGGGACAGGAAGTCGATCTGCGAGGTCAGCGTGCTGCCGTACTGCAGGCCGGGCTGCAGGAACGCCTCACCCTTGCCGGAGTTGTCGGCGGCGGCGCCGAGCAGCTCGGAGAGGTTGAAGTCGAACTTCGCGAGCACCAGGATCACGATCAGGGCGGAGCCGATCATCAGCAGGACGGCCTTGGTGATCTGCACGTAGGTGGTGCCCTTCATGCCGCCGACGACGACGTAGAAGATCATCAGCAGGCCGACGCCGACGATGGTGATGTTCTGGATCGCCTGGCTGTCGACACCGAGGAGCAGGGCCACCAGCGTGCCGGCGCCGACCATCTGGGCCAGCAGGTAGAAGATCGAGACGACCACGGTGGACAGCGAGGCCGCGGTGCGCACGGGTCGTTGGCGCATCCGGAAGGCGAGCTGGTCGGCCATCGTGTAGCGACCGGCGTTGCGCAGCATCTCGGCCACCAGCAGCAGGGCGACGAGCCAGGCGACCAGGAAGCCGATGGAGTAGAGGAAGCCGTCGTAGCCGTAGATGGCGATCGCGCCGGAGATGCCGAGGAACGAGGCGGCCGACATGTAGTCACCGCCGATGGCCAGACCGTTCTGGAAGCCGGAGAAGGAGCGCCCGCCGGAGTAGAAGTCGGCCGCGGACTTGGTCTGCCGGCTCGCCCAGAAGGTGATGCCGATGGTCAGGGCGACGACCGAGAGGAAGAGGACCGTGGTGAGGACCTGGGTGTCCATGGATCAGCGACCCTTCTGGTAGTCGGCGTCGAGCTGGCGGGCGAGGGGGTCGAGCCTGGTGGTGGAGAAGCGGCTGTAGAGGTAGGCCAGCCCGAAGGTCGTGACGAACTGCAGGAGCCCGAAGACGAGGGCGACGTTGATGTTGCCGACGACCTGCTGCTCCATGAACCCGCCTGCCCAGTTCGACATGCAGACGTAGAGCAGGTACCAGACCAGGAACGCGACGGTGGCCGGGAAGACGAACCCCCGGTAGCGCTTGCGCAGCTCGGCGAACTCCGGCGTCGCCGCCAGCTCGTCGTACTGAGGATCGTGCTTGGCGGCACGGGAGTTGCTGTTGAGCTCGGATGTCACGGGACGGCCCCTTTCAGCGGGATGTGATCGCCGTCACCGTAAGAGCGTGACGCCGCTCACCGAGAGGGGTGCGCGGCCCTGGTGCGGCCAGCGGACACCCTGTTGCGCCGAGTGGTCGGTCTCGCACGACGAGTGGTCGCACGTCGGCGCCCGGCCAGCGGTGGGGCCCGAAGTGAGGTGGGCTGTGAGGTCGTGAGGAGAAGTTGACCTCACGGGTGGGCTGCTCCGCGGCCGGTCGAAACGTGGGCTCCCTTTGATGGGGGCACCTCGATCCCCAGGAGCCTCCCCGTGACCATGACCAGCACCCCACCGGCCGAGCAGGCCGTCGCGGCCCCCCAGCGCAGGACCGGCCGGTGGATCGACGACTGGCGCCCCGAGGAGCCCGACTTCTGGGCCGAGACCGGCCAGCAGGTCGCCCGGCGCAACCTGATCTGGTCGATCTTCGCCGAGCACCTCGGCTTCTCGGTCTGGCTGATCTGGAGCGTCTCGTCGGCGTTCCTCCTCTCGGTCGGCTTCTCCTACACCCCTCAGCAGCTCTTCGTGCTGATCGCGCTGCCCAACCTGGTCGGGTCGCTGCTGCGCCTGCCCTACACGCTGGCGGTCCCGAAGTTCGGCGGCCGCAACTGGACGATGATCAGCGCCGCACTCCTGCTGGTCCCCACGCTGGGCTTCGCCTACGCCGTGCAGAACCCCGACACCCCCTTCTGGGTCTTCTGCCTGATCGCCGCCACGGCCGGCCTCGGCGGCGGCAACTTCGCCAGCTCGATGGCCAACATCAACTTCTTCTACCCCTCGGCCAAGAAGGGTGCGGCGCTCGGGCTGAATGCCGCCGGCGGCAACCTGGGCGTCTCGCTCATCCAGTTCTTCCTGCCCGTCATCGTCGGCGGCGCGGGCATCTTCGGCCTGGTCAAGGCCAGCGAGGGCGGCATCCACCTCGAGCGCGCGGCCTGGGTCTACGCCGGCCTCGCGGTCGTCGCGACCCTGGCGGCGTACTTCTTCATGGACAACCTCGGCACCGCGGTCTCCAAGCCGCGCGAGCAGCTCGCGGTCGTGCGCAAGAAGCAGACCTGGGTGATGGCGTTCCTCTACATCGGCACCTTCGGCTCGTTCATCGGCTACTCCGCCGCGATGCCGCTGCTGATCAAGCTCAACTTCTGGGTGCCCGAGCCGGCGCCGCTCGGCACCGGCATCTACTTCGCCTACTTCGCCTTCCTCGGCGCGCTGGTCGGCTCCGTCACCCGCCCGGTGGGTGGCTGGCTCGCCGACAAGTACGGCGGCGCGAGGGTCACCCTGGGTGCCTTCGGCGCGATGGTCGTCTTCACGCTGCTGGTGCTGTGGACGCTGACGCAGCTGACGCCCAACCCGACGGCCGACCCGGCGATCGCGACCGACAACCAGTCGTGGTTCCCCTACTTCCTCGGCTTCTTCCTGTGCGTCTTCGCCGCCACCGGGGTCGGCAACGGCTCGACCTACAAGATGATCCCGGCGATCTGGCGCACCGAGGCCGAGCGCGCCAGCGCCGCCGGCACGCCCGAGCGCAGCGCCGCCCTCCTCCACGCCACCAAGCAGGCCTCCGCAGCGATCGGGGTCATCGGGGCGGTCGGCGCCATCGGCGGCTTCCTGATCCCGATCGCCTTCAGCTCGCCGTGGGTGGACAACCCGCTCTCGGCCACCAAGGGCGCGTTCGTGGTGTTCACCGCGTTCTACGTGCTCTGTGCGCTCGTCACCTGGGCGGTCTACCTCCGTCGCCCGTCCGAGGCCCGGGCCGCGACCAGCTTCGCCGGGGTGGGGATCTGAGGCATGACGACCACCCACTGTCCCTACTGCAGCCTCCAGTGCGGCATGACCCTCGTGCGCGAGGGCCGCTCCGCGCTGACGGTCCGGTCGTGGCCGGACTTCCCGGTCAACGAGGGCGCGCTGTGCCGCAAGGGCTGGAGCGCCGCGGGGCTGCGCGGCAGCCGCGAGCGGCTCACCAGCCCGCTGGTGCGTGACCGGGAGTCCGGCGAGCTCCGCACCGCGTCGTGGGACGAGGCGCTCGACCTGGTCGCCGCACGGGTGCGGTCGCTGCAGGCCTCCCACGGGGCCGACGCGGTCGCGGTCTTCGGCGGCGGTGGCCTCACCAACGAGAAGGCCTACCAGCTCGGCAAGCTGGCCCGCGTCGCGCTCGGCACCTCGCAGATCGACTACAACGGTCGCTGGTGCATGTCGTCGGCCGCCTCGGCCGGCAACCAGGCCTTCGGCATCGACCGCGGCCTGCCCTTCCCGCTCGCCGACGTCGAGCAGGCCGACGTGGTGGTCCTGGTCGGCTCCAACCTGGCCGAGACGATGCCGCCGGCGGCTCGGCACCTCGACCGGCTCCGTGAGCGCGGCGGGCACCTGGTGGTGATCGACCCCCGGCGCACGACGACGGCGGAGCGCGCCGACACCTTCCTCCAGCCCGTGCCGGGCACCGACCTGGCGCTGGCCCTCGGGCTGCTGCACCTCGTGGTGGCGGCCGGGCACGTGGACGAGGGCTACGTGGCGGCGCGCACGACCGGCTTCGACGACGTACGCCGCTCGGTGGCCGCCTGGTGGCCCGAGCGGGTCGAGCGGGTGACGGGGGTGCCGGTCGCCGAGCTGCAGGCGCTGGCGGCGCTGCTCGGCTCGTCAGAGAAGGTGGTCGTGCTGACCGCGCGGGGCGCCGAGCAGCACCGCCAGGGCACCGACACCGTCCTGGCCTGGATCAACCTGACCCTGGCGCTCGGGATGCCGGGGCGGGTCGGCGCGGGCTACGGCTGCCTGACCGGGCAGGGCAACGGCCAGGGTGGGCGCGAGCACGGCCAGAAGGCCGACCAGCTCCCGGGCTACCGGATGATCGACGACCCGGCAGCGCGCGAGCACGTGGCGCGGGTGTGGGGCGTGCCCGCGGAGTCACTGCCGGGCAAGGGCCGTTCGGCCTACGAGCTCCTCGACTCGCTCGGGCAGGACGGGGGAGCGCGGGCGCTGCTGGTCTTCGGGTCCAACATCGTCGTCTCCGCCCCCAACGCCACCTCGGTGACCGCACGGCTCGAGGCCCTGGACCTGCTGGTCGTCGCCGACCTGGTGATGTCGGAGACCGCGGCCATGGCCGACGTCGTGCTGCCCGTGACCCAGTGGGCCGAGGAGACCGGCACCATGACCAACCTCGAGGGCAGGGTGATCCTGCGCCAGCAGGCCGTGACCCCGCCGGACGGCGTGTGGAGCGACCTCGAGGTGATGGCGGGCCTCGCCTCGCGGCTCGGCTCCGCGGGGGAGTTCTCGACCGACCCGGAGGTCGTCTTCACGGAGCTCGCGCGCGCCTCGGCCGGGGGCAGGGCCGACTACGCCGGCATCACCTACGACCGGATCCGTGCCGAGCACGGTGTCTTCTGGCCGTGCACCTCGGCCGCCGACCCGGGCACGTCGCGGCTCTTCGCCTCGTCCTTCGCCACGTCCGACGGCCGCGCCCGGTGCCTGCCGGTCGAGCACCGCGGCCCCGCGGAGGTGCCCTGCGACGACTTCCCGGTGCACCTCACCACCGGGCGCGTGCTCGCGCAGTACCAGTCCGGCGCCCAGACCCGCCGGATCCGCGACCTGCCCGACACCGGCCCCTTCGTCGAGCTGCACCCGATGCTCGCCGACCGGATCGGGGCCCACGACGGTGACCTCGTCGTCGTGGCCACCCGCCGCGGGGAGCTCAAGGCGCCGGCGCGGGTCACCACCGCGATCCGGCCCGACACCGTCTTCGTGCCCTTCCACTGGGTCGGCGCCAACCGCCTCACCAACGACGCGCTCGACCCGTCGAGCCGGATGCCGGAGTTCAAGGTCTGCGCCGCGGCGGTGCGCACATGAGCGTGCGTGACGGCGTCGACCAGGCAGAGCGGCGCCGGGTCGTCGTGGTCGGGAGCGGCATGGCCGCCACCCGTCTGGTGGAGGAGCTGGTGGCGTCGCCGGCCTCGGCCGACTGCCACGTGACGGTGCTCGGCGACGAGGACCACGCGCCGTACAACCGGATCCTGCTGTCGGCGGTCCTCGAGGGCACCCACCGCCTCGACGCGCTGACGCTGCGCAACCCCGAGTGGTACGCCGAGCACGGCGTCGACCTGCGCCTGGGTGCACGCGTGCTCGGGGTCGACCGCACCCGCCGCGACGTCATGCTCGTCGACGGCACCGTGCTGCCCTACGACCGACTGGTCCTCGCCACCGGCTCCATCCCCAGCCTGCCGCCCATCCGCGGCCTGGTGCGGCTCGACGGCCGGCTGCACGACGCCGTCCACGCCTTCCGCTCCCTCGACGACTGCCTGCGACTCCTGAGCGCCATCGGCGCCGGCCCCGTCCCGAAGGGCGTCCTGCCCAACGCAGGCCCCGTCGGGGCTGCGGTTGGTGACCAAACCGCACACCGCGGTGTGCGCCCTGCCCAGCCGTCGGCCCAGCGAGCCGTCGTGGTGGGCGGAGGACTGCTCGGGCTGCAGGTGGCGCGGGCGTTGAGCGTGCGGGGCCTGGCGGTCGAGGTGGTGGAGGGCGGCGAGCACCTGCTGCGCAGCCAGGTCGGTCCGCCGGCGGGTCAGGTCCTGGCCCGCGACCTGCGTCGCCTGGGCACCACCGTCTACACCGGTGCGCGGGCGGTCCGGCTGGTCGACACCGACGGCGCGGTCGGGCTCCGGCTGGACAACGGCTTCACCCTGGAGACCGACCTGGTCGTCCTGACCGCCGGCGGGCGCCCGTCGACCGCGCTGGCCCGGGGAGCGGGTCTCGAGGTGCGCCGCGGCATCGTCGTGGACGACCACCTCGCCTCGGTGAGCGACCCCGACGTCCACGCGATCGGCGACTGCGCCGAGCACGGCGGGCGCACCACGGGCTTCGTCGCCCCCGCCTGGGAGCAGGCGTCGCTGCTCGCCCGGCACCTCGTCGCACCGGGTGGGGCGGTGCGCTACACCGGCAGCCGCAGCGTCGCCCGGCTGCGGGCCACCGGCCTCGACGTGGCCGTGCTCGGCGACCCCGAGCAGTCGGCCGCGGAGGGCGGCGAGGTCGTCGAGGTGACCAACCCCGTCGTCGGGTCGCACCGCAAGCTCGTCGTGCGCGACGGCGTCATCGTCGCCGCGACGCTGGTCGGCGACCTGTCGCGCATCGGCCTGATCACGCAGTACTTCGACCGCGGCACCCGTCTCTCGGGCACCGAGCCCGCCGCCCTGCTCATGGGGGAGCGCACGGCACCACCGGCCCGGCTGGCCGACGACACCGAGATCTGCGCCTGCGCGGGTGTCAGCGCCGGCCGGATCCGCGCCTGCGCCTCCCTCGAGGAGGTCCGGGCCACCACCCGGGCCACGAGCGGCTGCGGCGGCTGCTCCTCGTCCGTCGAGCAGATCCTCGCCAGTCGTCCCGCCCTGACCACGTCGTCCTAGAAGGAGATCACCATGACCCCCACCCCGGACCACACGAGACGCACCCTGGTCGTCGTCGGCCACGGCATGGTCGCCCACCGCTTCGTGCAGGCTGCGATCGAGCGCGGCCTCACCGAGACCCACGACGTCGTCGTCGTCGGCGAGGAGCGCCGACCGGCCTACGACCGGGTCGCGCTCACCTCCTACTTCGAGGTCGGCGCCGACGAGCTGTCCCTCCTGCCCTCGGGGACGTACGACGACCCGCGGGTGCGGCTGGTCACCGGCACCGAGGTCACGGGGCTGGACGCCGCGACCCGCACGGTGCTGCTCGCCGACGGCGAGGTGCTCGGCTACGACGAGCTGGTCCTCGCGACCGGCGCGACGCCGTTCGTGCCCCCGATCCCCGGCAAGGACCTGCCCGGCTGCTTCGTCTACCGCACCATCGAGGACCTCGAGGCGATCCGTGCGGCCGCCGCAGGGGCCACGGTCGGGGCGGTGGTCGGCGGGGGGCTCCTCGGGCTCGAGGCGGCCAATGCGCTGTCCCAGCTGGGCCTGGAGACGCACGTCGTGGAGATGGCGCCCCGCCTGATGGCCGTCCAGGTCGACGACGCGGGCGGCGCGATGCTGACCCGGCACATCGAGAAGCTCGGCCTCACGGTGCACACGGGGGCGGCGACCGAGGCCGTCCTCGGCGACACGCACGTCACGGGCCTCGCCCTGCGCGACCGGGACCCCGTCGCGGCCGAGGTCGTCGTGTTCTCCGCCGGCATCCGCCCCCGCGACACCCTGGCCCGCGCCGCCGGCCTCGACCTCGCCGAGCGCGGCGGGGTCCTGGTCGACGAGCAGTGCCGCTCCTCGGACCCCCACGTCTGGGCGATCGGGGAGTGCGCGGCTCCCGGTGGCCGGATGTACGGCCTGGTCGCCCCCGGCTACACGATGGCCGAGGTCGTCGTCGACGCGCTGCTGGGCGGGCCGGGCACGTTCACCGGCGCCGACATGTCCACCAAGCTCAAGCTCCTCGGGGTCGACGTCGCGTCCTTCGGCGACGCCCACGGCACCACCGAGGGTGCCCTCGAGCTGGTCTTCGCCGACGCCGTCGCCGGTCACTACAAGAAGCTCGTCGTGACCGAGGACGGCAAGCACCTGCTCGGCGGCATCCTGGTCGGCGACGCCACGGCCTACGGCGTGCTGCGACCGATGGTCGCCACGGGCGGCGCGGGCGGCATCGAGCTGCCCGCCAACCCCGAGGACCTGATCCTCCCCGCCAGCCGCGGGGTGGTCGAGATCGGGCTGCCCGACGAGGCGGTCGTCTGCTCGTGCAACAACGTGACGAAGGGCGAGATCCTCGCCCGGGTCTCGACCGGTCCGGACCCCGAGGACGGCGCCGCGGAACCCTGCGTCGACGCCACCTGCGTCACGCGGTGCTCGGGTGCCGGCAGCACCTGCGGGTCCTGCAAGCCCACGGTGAAGAAGATCGTGGAGGACCACTTCGCGGCGGTCGGCAAGGTCGTCGACCGGAGCCTGTGCGAGCACTTCGGCCTCACCCGGCAGGAGATCTTCGACGTCGTCGCGGTGCACGGCTACACGCGCTTCGACGACGTGGTCGGGGGCCACGGCACCGGCCGCGGCTGCGACATCTGCAAGCCGGTCATCGCCTCGGTGCTCGCCTCCCAGCTGGGTGGGCACGTCCTCGCCCCGGCCGACCGACCCCTGCAGGACACCAACGACGCCTACCTCGCCAACATCCAGAAGAACGGCACCTACTCGGTCGTCCCGCGGATCCCCGGCGGCGAGATCACCCCCGAGCGGCTGATCGTGATCGGCGAGGTGGCCCGCGACTTCAACCTCTACACCAAGATCACCGGAGGTCAGCGCATCGATCTCTTCGGGGCGCGCATGGAGGAGCTGCCGCTGATCTGGCGACGGCTGGTGGACGCCGGCTTCGAGTCCGGCCACGCCTACGGCAAGTCGCTGCGCACGGTGAAGTCGTGCGTGGGCTCCACCTGGTGCCGCTACGGCGTGCAGGACTCCACCTCGCTGGCGATCATGCTGGAGGAGCGCTACCGGGGGCTCCGCTCGCCGCACAAGCTCAAGGGCGGGGTCAGCGGCTGCGCCCGGGAGTGCGCGGAGGCGCGGTCCAAGGACTTCGGCGTGATCGCGACCGAGAAGGGGTGGAACCTCTACGTCGGCGGCAACGGGGGTGCGACCCCGGTCCACGCCCGGCTGCTGGCCGGCGACCTCGACACCGAGACCCTGGTCCGCTACCTCGACCGCTTCCTCATGTACTACATCCGCACCGCCGACCGGCTCCAGCGCACGGCCCCCTGGGTGGACAGCCTCGAGGGCGGCCTGGAGCGGGTCCGCGCCGTGGTCGTCGACGACGCGCTCGGGCTCGGCAGCGAGCTCGAGGCCGCGATGGACACCCACGTCGACGGCTACTTCGACGAGTGGGCAGCGACCCTCGAGGACCCCGACAAGCTGGCGCGCTTCGTGTCGTTCGTCAACGCCCCCGGCACCCCCGACCCGCACATCACCTTCCGCCAGGAGCGTGACCAGGTCGCGCCCGCCGAGTCGGGCGGGCCCGTCGTCCTCGGCACCACCATCCCCGTCCGGGCTGCGGCGGTGACCCGGTGACGACCACGCAGGCGCGGACGAGCAGCGACCCCACGGCGTACACGGTCGTGTGCCGGCTCGACCAGGTCGAGCGCGAGGGAGGCGTCGTGGCGCTGGTCGGTGGAGCCGCCGTGGCCGTCTTCCGGACCTACGCCGACGAGGTGTTCGCCCTGGACAACTACGATCCTTGGTCACGGGCCTCGGTGCTGGCCCGCGGCATCGTCGGCACACGGGGAGAGATCGACTTCGTGGCGTCGCCGATGCACAAGCAGGCATTCGACCTGCGCACCGGGCACTGCCTCGACGACGCGGCGGTGCGGGTGGCGACGTACGACGTGCAGGTCAGCGATGACGGCCTGGTGCTGGTGGGAGGCAAGAGATCGAGCAGCTAGACGAGACGACGAGCGGCTCCCTGACCGGCTTCCGGATCGGGGTCACGGCCGCGCGCAAGGTCGAGGAGCAGGTCCAGCTCCTCGAGCGTCGCGGTGCCGGCGTGGTCTGGGCCCCGGCGCTCTCCCTCGGCGCCAACCACGTCGAGGACGCGGTGCTGCGCGCCGCCACCGACGAGGTCCTGAGCCGACCGATCGACCTCTTCCTCGCGACCACCGGGATCGGCATGAAGGCGTGGTTCGCGGCGGCCGAGGGGTGGGGGATCATCGACGACCTCCTGGCCGCGCTCGGCCACGCGGAGATCCTGGCGCGCGGACCCAAGAGCGTGGGCGCGCTGCGCCGACGGGGCCTGCGCGAGCTGTGGGCGCCCGAGTCCGAGGAGTTCGAGGACGTCCTGGAGCACCTGCGCGGGCGCGACCTCACCGGGAAGCGGATCGTCGTCCAGGAGCACGGCCAGTCGCTGTCGATGGTCGCCCACGCCCTGCGCCGGCGCGGGGCGGACGTCACGACCGTGACGGTCTACCGCGTGGTGGCGGCCGAGGACCCCGAGCCGATGTTCCACCTGATCGACGAGATCGCCGACCGCTCCCTGCACGCCGTGACCTTCACGTCCGCTCCCGCCGTCGCGGCCCTGATGGACGCCGCCGGGTCGACCGGGCGGCGCGAGGAGGTCGTCGGCGCCTTCCAGGCCGACGTGATCGCCTCCTGCGTGGGCCCCGTGACGGCGGCGGCGTTCGAGATGTGGGGCGTGCCGACGATCTATCCCGAGCGGTCCCGGCTGGTGGCGATGGTCAAGCAGCTCGAGACCGAGCTGCCGTCGCGCTCGACCGGCCTCACGCTCGAGGTCGCCGGGCACACGCTGCTGCTGCACGGCGACGACATCCTCATCGACGGGGTCGAGGCCAAGCTGTCGCCGGCCCCCGGGGCGGTGCTCCAGGCGCTGCTGGTCAACCCCGGCCACGTCGTCTCGCGGCGCGAGCTGCTCGCGGCGCTGCCCTCGGGCCAGGCGGGCTCCGAGCACGCCGTGGAGATGGCCGTCGCCCGGCTGCGTGCCGCGATCGGCACCCGGATGATCCAGACGGTCGTGAAGCGCGGCTACCGGTTGGCGGTGGGCCCGTGAGCGAGCCCGTGAGCGAGCCCGTGAGCGAGCCCGTGAGCAGGCTGGTCACCGTGGCGCACGGCACCCGCAAGGGGGCGGGCAACGAGGTCGCCCGTGCGCTCACCCGCGCCGCCGGCGACGCGCTCGGGCTGCCGGCGGTCTGCTCCTACGTCGAGCTGTGCGCGCCCCTCTTCGAGGACGTCGTCGCGGCCGACGACACACCGACGGTCGTCGTGCCCCTGCTGCTCTCCACGGGGTTCCACCTGCGCCAGGACCTGCCGCGGATGGCGGCGGGTGCCGCGGGCCCGCTCGTGCTCGGACGCTCGCTCGGACCGCACCACCTGGTGGCCCGGGCCCAGCTGGACCAGCTCGCCCGGGCCGGGGCGCGACCCGGCGACGGGCGGCTCGTGCTCCTCGCCGCCGGCTCCTCGGACCCGCTCGCCACGCGCGACCTGACCCGCGCCGCCGAGCTGCTCGGCCGCCTGTGGGACGGACCGGTCGAGGTGGCCACGCTCTCCGCGCTGGGCCGCCGCCCGGCCGAGGTCGTCCGGCCGGGTGACGTGGTCTCGCCCTACCTGCTCTCGCCCGGCTTCTTCGCCGACCGCGGCCGCGCCGAGGCGCTCGCCGCCGGCGCTGCGGTGGTCGCCGACGTGCTGGGCCCGCACCCCCTGCTGGTCGACCTGGTCGTCCAGCGCACCCACGCCCTGGAGCAGGTCCGGCAGAGCGCCTGACCCCGCCGCCGGGGCGGGTCAGCCGCGGTCGAGGTCGAGCGCCTCCGGGGTGTGCAGCCGCACCATGAACCGACGCGTGTGGGCCGGCACGCGGCTCGCGGTCGCCCGGGACACCCCGACCATCACGGCGAAGGCGAGCGGCACGCTCCAGGCAGCAGGCTGCTCGAGGAGCACGCCGGGCCAGCCGGTCGTGACCCCGTCCAGCAGCGTCCACAGCACCCCCGCGCCGGACCCGAGCGCACCGACGATCATCCCGGTGACGGCGCCGACGTCGGTGAGACCGCGCCACCAGATGCCCAGCAGGAGCAGGGGGGAGAAGGTCGACGCCGCGACCGCGAAGGCGAGCCCGACGGCGCGGGCGACCCCGATGTTGGGCACCGCGAGCGCGACCGCCAGCGGCACCAGCACGGCGATGACGGCGGCGACCCGGAAGGCCGTGATGCCCGAGAGCCGACGGTTGCCGAAGACCTTGCCGGTCACGTCCTGGCTGAGGACGCCCGCGACCGCGATCGTCAGGCCGGACGACGTGGAGAGGAAGGCGGCGAACGCCCCCGCCGTGACGAGACCGGCGAGCAGCTCACCGCCGAGGCCCGGGACCATCAGCCGGGGGAGCTCGAGCACCAGCACGTCGGAGCGGCCCGACGCGGCCAGCTCCCCGGCGTACACCCGACCGAGCGCGCCGTAGACCGGCGGCAGGAGGTAGAAGATCCCCAGCAGCGCCAGCACGATCAGCGTCGTACGACGCGCGGCCCGGCCGTCGGGGTTGGTGTAGAAGCGCACGACCACGTGCGGCAGGCCCATGGTGCCGAGGAACGTGGCGATGATCAGCGAGTAGGTGAGGTAGAGGCCCTCCGAGCCGCCGCTGGCCAGCGGGACCGACCAGGAGGCGTCGGGGGCCATGCGGCTGCCGGGCGCGCCGTCGCCGGCCCAGACGATCAGCAGGACGACGAGGGGCAGGAGGAGCGCGGTGAGCTTGAGCCAGTACTGGAAGGCCTGCACGAAGGTGATGCTGCGCATCCCTCCGGAGGTGACGTTGGCCAGCACCACCGCGCCGACGATCACCGGGCCCACCCAGATGGGCGCCCCGATCGCGGCGCGGAGGGTGAGGCCGGCGCCGTGGAACTGGGGGAGCAGGTAGAGCCAGCCGATCGCCACCACCATGAGCGAGCAGGTCGCCCGGACGCGGCGGGAGCCGAGCCTGGCCTCGGCGAAGTCGGGCAGGGTGTAGGCGCCGCTGCGGCGCAGGGGCGCGGCGACCAGGACGAGGAGCATGAGGTAGCCGGCCGTCCAGCCGATGGGATACCAGAGCATGTCGGCGCCGAAGGTGAGGACCAGCCCGGCGACGCCGAGGAAGGAGGCGGCCGAGAGGTACTCCCCGCCGATCGCCGAGGCGTTGAGCGCCGGGCGCACGGAGCGGGAGGCGACGAAGAAGTCGCTGGTCGTGCGCGAGAGACGCAGCCCCCAGGAGCCGATGAGCAGGGTCGCGAGCGTCACGAGCACCACGGCGACCAGGCCGGTGACGGTCTCGGTGCTCATCGGCGGGTCACCGCTCGAACTCGCTGAGCAGGTCGGCGAAGTCGCGCTCGTTGCGCTCGGCCCGGCGTACGTAGCGCCACCCCAGCAGCACCAGCAGCGGGTAGACCGCCCCACCGAGGAGCAGCCAGGCCAACGGGATCCCCAGCACCTGCACGCCGGCGAGCGACGGGACCAGGTGGAAGGCCAGCGGCAGCGACCCGACGCAGAGCACCAGCGCCAGGATCGTGCGGGCCGCCAGGCGCAGCTGCTCGCTCAGCAGGCTCTCCAGGTAGACGCTGCCCAACCTGGTCTCGTCGTCGATGTCCCCGGTCCGCGCCCGGGGCTGGTGGCGCCGCGGCGGACCCGTCACCCGGACCCGGGCGGGCCGGTTGCCGTCGCTCACGGGGTCACCGGGGTTGGTTCGTCGAGTGACGCCAATGGCAGGTTCCAGTGCCACAAAAACCTGTCACTGGCGTCACTCGACGAGTCCCTCACCCGTCAGCCCGCTTCAGCAGCAGGTCGCGCAGCTCCCGGGTGTGGCGTCGGCTGACCCCGAGCTGCACCGGACCGCCGGAGCCGGCCACGACGACCGAGCAGCGCCCCGCGTCCATGCGGACCTCACGGACGTGGGCGAGCGAGACGAGCAGCGAGCGGTGGATCCGCACGAAGCCGGCGACCCGCCACTCCTCCTCCAGCGTCGACAGCGCCACCCGGACCAGGTGGGAGCCCCCGCCGGTGTGCAGCCGGGCGTAGTCGCCCTGCGCCTCGACGTGCGTCACGTCGGTGCGGTCCACGAAGCGGGTGACGCCGCCGAGCTCCACCGCGATCTGGGTGCTCTGCGCCGGGCCCGGAGCGCGCTCGCTGCCCTCGACCACCCGTCGTACGGCCTCGGCGAGGCGGTCGGCCCGCACCGGCTTGAGCACGTAGTCGACCGCGCGCAGGTCGAAGGCCTCCACCGCGTGGGCCTCGTGGGCGGTGACGAAGACGATCGGCGGTGGGCTCTTGAAGCGCGAGAGCACCTGGGCCAGGTCGAGCCCGGTCAGGCCGGGCATCTGGATGTCGAGGAACACCACGTCGACGTCGATCTCGTGCAGGGTGCGCAGCCCCTCGGCCGCCGAGTCGCAGGTGAGGATCTCGCCGACCCGCTCGTCGCGGGCGAGCAGGTAGGCCAGCTCGTCGAGCGCCGGGCGCTCGTCGTCGATGACGAGCACCTTGAGGTCGCTGTGGCTCATGCCTGCACTCCGGGGGAGAACTTGGGGACGCGCACGATCACCTTGGTGCCGGCGCCGGGGGCAGTCTCCACCACCAGGCCGTAGTCGTCACCGAAGGTGTTGCGCAGCCGGCTGTCGACGTTGCCCAGGCCGACCGAGTCGAGGGCGGAGTCGCCGGCGAGCGCGCGTCGTACGCGGTCGGGCTCCTCGCCGACCCCGTCGTCCTCGACCTCGATGACGCACTCCTGGCCGCGGTCGAGCGCGATGATCCGCACGTGGCCGGCCCCCTCGACGTTGGCGAGGCCGTGGCGTACGGCGTTCTCGACGAGCGGCTGGATGCACAGGAACGGGACGGCGACGGGCAGCACCTCGGGGGCGATGCTGAGCGTGACGGTGAGCCGGTCGCCGAAGCGGGCCTGCTCGAGCAGCAGGTAGCGCTCCACGGAGCGGAGCTCCTCGGCGAGCGTCGTGAAGTCGCCGTGGCTGCGGAAGGAGTAGCGGGTGAAGTCGGCGAACTCCAGCAGCAGCTCGCGGGCGCGGTCGGGGTCGGTGCGCACGAAGCTGGCGATCGCGCCGAGCGAGTTGTAGATGAAGTGGGGACTGATCTGCGCGCGCAGCGCCCGCACCTCGGCCTCGATCGCCCGGGTGCGCGAGGCGTCCAGCTCGGCGAGCTCGAGCTGGCCCGACACCCAGGTGGCCACCTCGTCGGAGGCGCGCGCCAGGCCCGCCGTCGAGTAGGGCGCGAAGGCCTGCAGCGTCCCGACGATGCGCTCCTCGACGACCAGCGGGCTCACCACGGCGGTGCGGACCGGGCAGCCGCTGTCGTCGCACGCCAGGTCCAGCCGGTCGAAGACCCGGGTGGCGCCGCGCTCCAGGGTGGCGGCGACCAGCGCATCGGTCTGCTCGCGGTGGTGGGCCCCGGCGCCGTCCCAGGCCAGGGTCGTCGCGGTGTCGGTCAGCGCCATCGCCGGGGTGCCGAGCAGCGAGCGCAGGTGCCGGATGGACCGCTCCGCCGAGTCGGCCGTCAGCCCGCGGCGCAGCGCCGGCGAGGCCAGGGAGGCGCTGTGCAGCGTCCGGAAGGTCGCTCGGTCGGCCTCCGTGCCGAGATGGGTACGCCGCCACGGCCGCATGCGCTCATCGTGCCCCACGCGGCGGTGGCTGGAGCGCCTCGCCGCACCGGTCGCTCGGGGGCAGTCAGCGGAAGTCGATGAGCAGCATCCCGGTGTCGTCGTCGGTGGGCGGCGAGATCGGCACCGTCAGCTCGTGCAGCGACGAGGTGGTGCCGGTCGTCTCCGGCCCGGGCGCCGAGGGGCGCTCGACGACCTCGACGCGCAGGCACCGGCTCAGGTAGGGCAGCTGCATCCCGTCCATGCCGCGCCCGTAGTCCGCGTAGAGGGCCAGGACCTCGGCCATCACGCCGCCGGCACCGTCCGGGTCGCATCGGCAGCGGCGGGGCGCAGCGGCGGGGGCCGCGGAGCACGCGCGGACCAGGTCCTGGATGGAGTGCTTGTCGACGGTCTGCCAGGTCTTGAAGGTCTCCGCGACCGGCTCCCCGAAGTGCTGGGCCGCGGCGAGCACGGCTTCGGGGTCCGGGACAGGCTGCCCGGGCTGCCCGGGCAGTGTGGCGAGGATGCGACCGAGCTTCCGGACCCACGGGATGCGCTCGTCCCGGGTGTTGGTGAGCAGTGCCAGGTGACCGCCGGGCTTGAGCACGCGAGCGATCTCGGGCAGCGCGCGCTCGTGGTCGAAGAGGTCGAAGGACTGCGCGGCCACCACGACGTCGTAGGAGCGGTCGGAGGCCGGAATGTCCTCGGCGGAGGTCACCGAGGTGCGCACCTCGGGGAGCCGGGCGCGCAGCACGTCGAGCACCGCCGTGTCGGGGTCGGTCGCGTGGACGTCGTGCCCGAGCGCCACCAGCTGCTCGGTGAGCTTGCCGGTGCCGGCCCCGAGCTCGAGCACGGTGAGGGGCTCGGCGGAGGTCGCCCAGGCGGCTGCGTCGCGGCCGTAGGGCGGGCGGCCGCGGTCGTAGACGTCGGGGGAGGGTCGGTCGGTCATCAGGCCGAGGTTACCCGCGGATAGCCTTCGACCGTGGCTTCCGATCCCCTTGCGTGGCTGGTGTCTCTCGAAGGCGTCCCCTCGGCCTATGCCGCCACCCGTGACGGCATCGACGTGATGCTGCGCGACCGCGGGCTGCGGCGTACCTCTCCCGAGACCACGGCCGAGTCCCTGCTGCGCGGAGCCCAGGCCAGCGCGGTCCTCGAGGGCTCCGCCTCGACGCTGCCGCAGGTGCGTGAAGGGGCCGGTGACGCCACCGCGCAGGACGCCGTGCGGGTCTCGACCGAGCTGCTCTCGCTCGCCCCGCTGATGGCCCGCTCGCCCCTGCAGGCCCTGGCCCGGCTGCACGCCCTCGCGGCGTCCTCGTTGCCGGCCGACCAGCGCGGACGCCCTCGCGACGACGAGTCCGCGGCGCGGTTGCGCGACATCTCCGCGCTGCTCACCCGCCCGACCGACGCCCCGGCCCTGCTGGTGGCCTCGCTCATCCACGCCGAGCTCATCACCGCAGCCCCCTTCGCCTCGCACAACGGGATCGTGGCGCGCGCCGCCGAGCGGTTGCTGCTCCTGTCCCGCGGCGTCGACGAGAAGTCGCTCGTGGTCCCGGAGGCCGGGCACCTGGCGCTGCGCCCGGCGTACGAGTCGAACCTGCGCGGCTACGCCGAGGGCGGGGCCGCCGGCATGCACGCCTGGATCCTCTACGGCGCCGAGGCGTTCGCCGCCGGGGCCGAGGCGAGCCCGCTGCGGCGGGCTGCCGACTGAGACGTCGGGTCGAGTGTCAGGGCACATGCAGGTGGCGCCCGAGTCGTCAATCGACCTGAGCGCCACCGCGAACACGTGGGCGCTTGGCTACCAAGCGTGCATCGCCAATTGCTGCTCCGGGAGTATCCCGAAAGTCAGCGCCCTGTAGGAAGGGAGATCGCCGCGTGGGTACCGGGCTCACGTGCTGCTCTTGAGTTGTCGTTCTCCCTCAGTTGTACGCCGCTTCGGCCGCCCCTACAAGGCTTGACTTTCCCCCTGAGGACGAGACGGCCGTGCTGGGGCCGCCCCACCGGTCGAGCCGGGAGGGTGGTGCTTGCTGGTCGAGCCGCGAGGGTTGTGTCTGCTGGTCGAGCCGGGAGGGTTTTGTTTGCTGGTCGAGCCGCGAGGGCCGCCAGGGCCCGAGCGCGTCGAGACCCGTGAGGTGCCCGCAGCCTCGGGGCCGCGCCGCGCGAGGCCCGGGACCCCGTCGTACGACGGCCCTCAGGCGCCGAGGCGACGCCTGCGCGCGTTGGCCCACAGGACGCTGCCCACGGCGGCGCCACCGACCGCGAGCACGGCCAGCGTCGGCTTCGCGGGTGGCAGCCGGAGTCCGCTGCCGAGTGCCACGGGCCGGGTGAAGACCAGCACCGGCCATCCGTTGGCGGCCGCGACCTTGCGCAGGTCGCGGTCGGGGTTGACCGCGTGGGGGTGGCCGACCGCGTCGAGCATGGGGACGTCGGTGATCGAGTCGCTGTAGCCGTAGCACTCCGCCAGGTCGTAGCCGACCTCCTCGGCGAGCTCCCGCATGGCGTCGGCCTTGACGTGGCCGTAGGCGTAGTAGGAGATCTCGCCGGTGTACTTGCCCTCGACGATCTCCAGGCGGGAGGCCACGACGCGGTCGGCGCCGAGCAGCTCCCCGATCGGCCCGACGAGCTCGGAGCCGGAGGCGGAGACGATGACGATGTCGCGACCGGCGGCGCGGTGCTCCTCGATGAGGCAGACGGCCTCGTCGTAGACCAGCGGGTCGACGATGTGGTGCAGCGTCTCGGCGACGATCTCGCGCACCGTCGCGACGTCCCAGCCGGCGCAGAGCTGCGACATGAACTGCCGCATCTTCTCCATCTGGTCGTGGTCGGCGCCGCCGACCAGGTAGACGAACTGGGCGTAGGTCGAGCGCAGCACGGCGCGTCGGGTGATCAGCCCGCCGGCCTGGAAGGGGCGCGAGAAGGCGAAGGTGCTCGACTTGGCGATGATCGTCTTGTCGAGGTCGAAGAAGGCTGCTGTCGCCATCCCCCCATCGTAGGGGGCCAGGTCTGCACCACCTGTCATCCACAACCGCTCGGCAGGGCAGGTCCTCCACAGGCCTCGCGCCGTGCGGAGCGGGACGTCCGCGCCGCCGGGGACCCTTCGGTCATGACTGCTCCCCTGTTCGTGACCCGCGACGAGTCCCTCCGCGACGAGCTGCTGCGCCTGGCGGCCGCAGCGGGCATCACTCCCGACGTCGCCCCTGACTGTGCGGCGGCCCTGCGTGGCTGGAGCGCCGCACCCCTGGTGCTGCTCGGCGCCGACCTCGCCGAGGAGATGGCGCACGTCTCGCCCGCCCGGCGTCCCGGTGTCCACGTCGTCGTGTGGGGCGCGGTGCCCGACGAGCTCTTCCGCACGGCGCTCGCGGTCGGCGCGGAGGACGTCACCGAGCTGCCGCGGTCGGACACCTGGCTGATCGAGACGTTGACCGACCTCGGTGACGACGGCCGGTCCCGAGGCCTGGTGCTCGGGGTCGTCGGTGGCTCGGGCGGTGCAGGGGCGACGACGTTCGCCTGCGCCCTCGCGCAGGTGGCTGCGGGGCGGGGTCCGGCGGTGGTGATCGACTGCGACCCGCTCGGCCCGGGCGTCGACCGGGTGCTGGGGGTCGAGGCGCTCGACGGCTTCCGCTGGGACGCCCTGTGCCAGACGACGGGTCGCCTCAGCGGACGGGCGCTGCGCGAGGCCCTGCCCCGTCGAGGACAGCTCGGCGTCCTCTCGTGGTACTCCGGCTCGGCCGGCACCCTCCAGCCCTTCGCGGTCCGCGAGGCCCTGTCGGCCGCGCGGCGCGGCCACGACGCCGTGGTGCTCGACCTCCCGCGCTCCCCGCAGCCGGTCGTGGACGAGCTCGTCTCCCGGTGCGACCAGGTCCTGATGGTCGTCGTGCCGACCGTCGCCGGCGTCGCCTCGGCCGCCCGCACCTGCGCGCGGCTCGGGTCCCCGCCGCACCTGAGGTTGCTGCTGCGCGGCCAGGGGCTGGCAGCGCGCGACGTGGGCCGGGCCACCGGGGTCACGGTCGTCGCGGAGATGCGCGAGCAGCGCGGCCTGGCCGAGGCGATCGACCTCGGGCTGGGTCCGATGCGGTCGCGGCGGGGGCCGCTCGGCAGGGCCGCGCTCGAGGTGTGGGAGCGCGCGAGCAGGGCGGCCCTGGCCGCGTGAGCGTCTCACCGGCCTCCGCGAGGCCCACCGGTGGCACGACGCTGCCGGCCGGCGCGGTCGAGCAGGTCCGTGACCGGCTCGCCCGTGACCCGGGCGACCTCACCCCCCACCGGGTCGCGCAGGCCTTGCGGTCGACGGGTCGGCCGGTCGGTGACGCCACGGTGCTCGAGGTCTACGAGACGCTGCGCCGCGACGTCGTGGGCGCCGGCCCGCTCGAGCCGTTGCTGCGTCTGCCGGGGGTCACCGACGTGCTGGTCAACGGCCCCGACCAGGTCTTCCTCGACCGGGGCGCCGGGTTGGAGGCGACCGGGGTGCGCTTCCCCGACGACGAGGCCGTACGCCGGCTGGCGCAGCGCCTCGCCGCCGTCGGCGGACGACGGCTCGACGACGCGACGCCCTACGTCGACCTGAGGCTCGTCGACGGCACCCGCTGTCACGCCGTGCTCGCGCCGGTCGCGCGCCCGGGCACGGTGATCTCCCTGCGGGTCCCGCGGCGCCGGGTCTTCACGTTGGACGAGCTGGTCGAGACCGGGTTCCTCACCGAGCAGTCCGGACTGCTGGTGGGGGCGATCGTCGAGGCCCGGTTGGCGTTCCTGGTCAGCGGCGGCACCGGCACCGGCAAGACGACCCTCCTGGCGGCGCTCCTGTCCCGGGTGCCGGCCCGCGAGCGGATCGTCCTGGTGGAGGACTCCTCCGAGCTGCGCCCCGACCACCCGCACCTCGTCGGACTCGAGGCCCGGCCCGTCAATGTCGAGGGCACCGGCGGGATCGACCTGCGCACGCTCGTGCGTCAGGCCCTGCGCATGCGCCCGGACCGGCTGGTGGTGGGGGAGGTGCGCGGCGGCGAGGTCGTCGACCTGCTCGCCGCCATGAACACCGGTCACGACGGGGGGTGCGGCACCCTGCACGCCAACTCGGCCCTCGACGTCGCGTCGCGCGTCGAGTCGCTCGCGCTGGCGGCGGGCCTGGGTCGTGAGGCGGCCCACAGCCAGCTCGCCTCGGCGATCGACGTGGTCCTCCACCTCGTCCGTGGACGCGACGGCCGTCGACGCCTCGCGCAGGTCGCTGTGCCGACCCGTGGGGCCTCCGGCCTGGTGTCGATGTCCACGGCGGTGGACATCGCCGCCGGCGGTGCGATGTCGGCCGGACCGGCCGAGGCGAGCCTGGCCGACCTGCTCGCGGCCCGGGCGCCGTGAGCGCCGTGGTCGCGGTGGCCGCTGCCTTCCTCGCCGGCCTCCTGCTCGTGGCACCGGACGCCCACCGACGTCCCGGCCCCGCGGGCGCGCCCACCGACGACGACCGCGCCCCGCGCTGGCGCTGGGTCGCGCTGCCCGCGGGCCTGCTGCTGTGGGCGGCGTCGGGGACGGCGCTGGTGCTGGGCCTCCTGCTCGTCGCGGTGGTCCTCGCCACGGCGACCCTGGTCCGGGCGCGTGCGCAACGGCTGGCCGCGCGGGCCGCCGCGCAGCGCGTCCTCGAGGTCTGTGAGGACCTGGCCGGCGACCTGGGTGCCGGGC
This sequence comes from uncultured Actinomycetota bacterium, assembly GCA_963827195.1. Classification (GTDB taxonomy): domain Bacteria; phylum Actinomycetota; class Actinomycetes; order Propionibacteriales; family Nocardioidaceae; genus Nocardioides. Next base: position 262,433 of record CAWGZT010000004.1, on the reverse strand, counting down.
AGCCACCCGGTGCGGCGTTGGAGCGGGCCGCCCTGACCTGGCCGGCGCTGGGTCCCGCCGCCGCTGCGCACCGGATCGGGTCCGACGTCCCCGCCGCGCTGCGGGAGATCGGCCGCGGAGCGGATGCCGACGACCTACGGCTGGTCGCGGCCGCCTGGCAGCTGACCCACCGCACCGGTGCGGGTCTCGCCGGCGCGGTCGACCGGGTCGCCCAGGACCTGCGCGCCGCGCACGCGACCCGGCGCATCGTCGACGGTGAGCTCGCGTCGGCCAGGGCGACGGCTCGGCTGGTCGCAGCCCTCCCCGTGCTCGCCCTCGCGATGGGCTCCGGAGCCGGGGGCGACCCGTGGGGGTTCCTGCTCGGTCACCCGGTCGGCCTGGGCTGCCTGGCAGCCGGGTTGGCCTTCGGTTTCGTGGGCCTGTGGTGGATCGAGGCGATCGCCCGGGGCGTGGAGCGGGCGGGATGACCTGGCTGGCCGCGGCGGCGGTCGGTCTGCTCGCGGCGTCGGCGACCACCCTGCTGCTGCCCGGTCGGCCGCGGTGGGACGCCCCGCCCGTGCCCGCCCCGACCGGGGTCCGCGCCGACGACGGGGGCTGGATGGCGCGGCACCGTGGGGTCCTCGCGCTGCTCGCCGGGCTGGGGGCCTGGCTCTTCGTCGCCGGAGCGGCCGGTGTGGTCGCGGGACTGGTGGTCACGGTCGTCGTCTGGATCGTGGTCGGCCGTGCTGAGTCCCCGGCAGCGCGCCGGGAGCGTGACGCCCTCCGACGCGAGCTGCCGCACGTCGTGACCCTGCTGGCGGCAGCGCTGCGGGCCGGCGTGGCTCCTGCCGAGGCCGCCCGGCTGGTGTGTCGTGCCCTGCCCGGTCCCGCGACCGCCCGGCTGCACCGCACCGTGGCGAGGCTCGAGCTCGGCGCCGATCCGGGTGAGGTCTGGTCGCACCTGGCTCGGGAGCCGGGGCTGGCCCCGCTGGGGCGTGCGTTGTCGCGGTCGCACGCGACGGGCGCCTCGGTCGTCACAGCTGTCGAGCGCCTCTCCGACCAGCTGGCCCGCGAGGCTCGCGGCGATGTCGAGGACCGGGCCCGCGCGGTCGGCGTCAAGGCGGCTGTGCCGCTCGGGCTCTGCCTGCTGCCCGCCTTCCTCCTGATCGGCATCGTGCCGCTGGTCGCCGGGCTCATGACCGCGTTCCGGTGGTGAGCCTGGCCGCGAGCCGTCCACAACCAGCCCTCGGGCGGCGCCGCCCACAGGCAGGGCCCGAGCCCGCCGCGGGGAGCGCGCCGCCGGGGCAGCCTCGTCGTACGTCGTCACATCCGGTGGCGCGCCGACACCAAGGAGCACGTCTTGACCTCGATCACCCGCCCCGCCCCCGCCCCCGGCGGTCGTCCCACCCGTCGTCCCAGCGCTCGCCCCGGCCGGGACGAGCAGGGCATCACCACCGCGGAGTACGCCGTGGGCACGGCCGCCGGTGCCGGGCTCGCCGGCCTGCTCTACAAGCTGTTGACCGGCGGCTTCGGCGACAAGCTGCTCAAGACCCTCTTCGACCACGTGCTCGGCCTGCTGGGCATCGGATGACCGGCCCCGGGGCTCGTCGCGACGCCCGCCCCGAGCGCGGGGCCGTGACGGCCGAGCTCGCCCTGGCGCTGCCGGTCCTGGTGGCGGTGACGACCGGCCTGGTCTGGTTGCTCGCGGTGGGCGCGGCCCAGGTGCGGGTCGTCGACGCCGCCCGGGAGACCGCTCGCGGCGTCGCCCGCGGGGACTCCGCGGCCGAGGCGGTGGCGCGGGGGGAGCAGGTCGCCCCGGGCGGCAGCACGGTCACGGTCACCCGGCGCGACGGGCGGGTGGTCGCGGTGGCGACCGGCTCGGTGGCCGGGCCGGGAGGGCTCTTCGACTTCCTGCCCGAGATCCGGGTCAGCGCCGAGGCCGTGGCCCTGGACGAGGAGTCGCCCCCGTGAGCCGGCCCCCGGCATCGGTCGAGGCGTCCCGCCCGAGGTCGCGCTCGGGTGAGGCGGGCGCCGTCACCTTGCTCGTGGTGGCACTCACGGGGCTCCTGCTCCTGCTGGGCTCGGCGCTCGGGGTGGTCGCCGCGATGGTTGTCGCCCACCGCTCGGCCCAGGCTGCGGCCGACCTGGCAGCCGTCGCCGGAGCGACGGCCGTGCAGCGGGGTCGTGACCCGTGCGCGGTGGCCGGCGACATCGCCGCCGACAACGGCGCCCGCCTCACCGCCTGCACGGTGAGCGGCCAGGACGTGCTGGTCGACGTGAGCGTGGCCGGACCGCGGTGGCTCGGCCAGGAGGCCGACCTGGTGGGTCGGGCGCGCGCCGGACCGGTCGGTCGCTGAGCGCTCAGGGCCTAGCGCTCAGGGCTCATCAAGGACGCAGGGCTCAGTGACGCAGGGCTCAGTAAGGACGCCGGTCGGGGTCGTTCTCGTCGATGTCGCGGCGGCGCTCGGCCTGCGCGTGGTCGAGCTTCTCCGAGAGCTCGTCGATCTTCTTGGCCTCGCGACGCTGGGCCAGGGAGCGCTTGGCGCCGAACTTGGAGATCGCCAGGCCCCAGAGGATCGCGACGCCGGCGCCGACCCCGAGCAGGAAGAGGGTGAGCGCACCGACCTCGGTGCCGAGCACCTCGAGGGAGCCGGCGGTGACTTCGGCGGTGAGCACGGCGGCGACGATGAGCAGCGCGCCCCCGCTGATGAGGAGCAGCCCCAGGATGACCATGCGGTGAGGTTACTCCGGGGCGGGCTCGGCGTGGTGCGCGCGCGCGGCCGGTTCTACGCGGAGCCGAGCAGCACGTCGAGCAGGCGCAGGGCTCCCAGCTTGTCGAGCGGGTTGTTCTGGTTGCCGCACTTGGGTGACTGGATGCACGACGGGCAGCCCTCGGCGCAGGCGCACGACGCGATGGTCTCGCGGGTCGCGCCCAGCCAGGCGCGGGCGGCGCCGAAGCCCCGCTCGGCGAAGCCCGCACCACCGGGGTGCCCGTCGTAGACGAACACGGTGAGCAGACCGGTGTCGCCGTGCAGGGCGGTGGAGACCCCGCCGATGTCCCAGCGGTCGCAGGTGGCGAAGAGCGGCAGCAGCCCGATCGAGCAGTGCTCGGCCGCGTGGGCAGCGCCCGGCACGTCGACGGGCGCGAGCCCGGCACCGCTCAGCAGGTCGTCGGGCACCGTCCACCACACCGCGGTGGTGCGCAGGGCACGCTCGGGCAGGTCGAGCAGCTCCTCGCCGATGACCTCGCCGCTGGGTTGGCGACGCTTGAGGTAGGACACGACCTGGTGGGAGACATCGACCTCACCGAGGGAGAGCCGGCAGCGTCCCCACTCCTCGGCGGTGCGCTCGGCGACGATCGAGATGTCGGTGACCTCGCGCGCCGAGGTGGAGTAGCCGGGGTCGTCGCGGCTCATCACCGCGACGTGCTCCTCGAGGTCGAGGCTCTCCACGAGCCACGTCTCTCCCCGGTGCACGTAGACGGCTCCCTCGTGGGCCTCGGTGTGCGCGCGGCCACCGTCCACGGTGCCCACGACGCGGCCCGTCTCCGACTCGACGAGCTGGACCGGCGAGCCGCCGGCCGAGCGGATGTCGGTCAGGTCGGCGGCACGGCGGCGGTCGGTCCAGAACCAGCCTCGCGGTCGGCGCCGCAGCAGCCCGGCCGTGACGAGGCCGGCCACGACCTCGGTGGCCCGGTCCCCGAAGAGCGGCAGGTCGGCCTCCGTGAGGGGGATCTCCTGGGCCGCGGCACACAGGTGCGGGCCGAGCACGTAGGGATTGTCGGGGTCGAAGACCGTCGCCTCCACCGGCTGCCCGAAGAGCGCCTCGGGGTGGTGGACGAGGTAGGTGTCGAGGGGGTCGTCGCGGGCGACCAGGATGCCCAGCGCGTCCTGGGCCTCGCGGCCGGCCCGGCCCACCTGCTGCCACAGCGCGGCACGGGTGCCGGGGAAGCCGGCCATCAGGACGGCGTCGAGCCCGCTGATGTCGATGCCGAGCTCGAGCGCGTTGGTGGCGGCCAACCCGATCAACGACCCGTCGCGCAGGGCCTGCTCGATCGCGCGTCTCTCCTCGGGCAGGTAGCCCCCGCGGTAGGCCGCCACCCGGCCGGGCAGCGACGGGTCGACGTCGGCGAGCAGCGCGGCCGCGGTGAGCGCGACGTGCTCGGCGCCCCGTCGCGACCTGATGAACGCCAGCGTGCGCACGTCCTCGGCGACCAGGTCGGCCAGCAGGTCGGCGGTCTCGGAGGACGCGGCGCGGCGCACGGGGGCGCCGTTCTCGCCGGCGTAGGACGTGAACGGCGGCTCCCACAGCGCGAGGGACACCTCGCCGCGAGGCGAGCTGTCGTCGGTGACCGCCGTGACCGGGAGCCCGGTGAGCCGGGTCGCCGCCGTCTCCGGCTCGGCGACCGTGGCGGAGGCGAGCACGAAGGTCGGGTGCGCGCCGTAGTGGGCGCAGATCCGCCTCAGCCGGCGCAGGACCTGGCTCACGTGGGCGCCGAACACCCCCCGGTAGTGGTGGCACTCGTCGACCACCACATAGCGCAGCGACCCGAGGAACGCCGCCCACCGGGCATGTCCCGGGAGCAACGAGCGGTGCAGCATGTCGGGGTTGGTCAGGACGTACTCGCCGTGGTCGCGCGCCCAGTCGCGCAGGTCGTGGCTGCTGTCGCCGTCGTGGGTCGTGACGCGTACGTCGAGCCCCAGGGAGGTGAGCCCCGACAGCTGGTCCTGGGCCAGCGCCTTGGTCGGCGCGAGGTAGAGCACCGTGGCGCCGCGCTGGCCCCGCGCACCGCGGGCCTCCCGGATCGCGGTGAGGGCGGGCAGCTGGTAGGCGAGCGACTTGCCTGAGGCGGTGCCGGTCGAGAGCACCACGTGCTGCCCGGCGTGGGCGGCGTCGGCGGCCTGCACCTGGTGGCGCCAGGGCAGGTCCAGCCCGCGGGCCAGGTAGGCGGCCCGCACGTCGGCGGACACCCAGGCCGGCCAGGCGGCCGTCACGGCGGCGCGAGCGGGGAGGGTCTCGAGGTGGGTGAGTCGGCCCTCGCGGCCCGGCACCTCGGCGAGCCGGCGCAGGGTCTCGGATCCCGGGCGAGCGCGGGAGAAGGCTGTCGACGTCACTGCCCGACCCTCTCAAACGCCCCCGACAGTGCAGCCGCGGCGCGTCGACCCGGCGGGGCTGAGAGCCGGTTGCAAGGGTGGTGCCGCGCCGGAGTCCCGACATCTTTGTGCAGCCGGGCACCTGGCATGGTTTCATGTTCCTGGCCAGGTGTGCGGTGGGGGACCTGGACCCGCAAACTGCTGATCGCTTCATGGGAGACAACGTGGACCTGACTCTTGACACGCGCGAGGTCGGTGGGCGCACCATCGTGGCCGTCGGCGGGGAGATCGACGTCTATACCGCCCCCAAGCTGCGCGATCGCATCACCGAGCTGGTCGCCGACGGCGTCTACGACCTGGTGATCGACATGGAGGCCGTGGAGTTCCTCGACTCGACCGGACTCGGTGTCCTGGTCGGAGGCCTCAAGAAGGTCCGCGCCCACGACGGCTCGCTGCAGCTCATCTGCAACCAGGACCGGCTGCTCAAGATCTTCCGGATCACCGGTCTCGCCAAGGTCTTCGTGATCCACGAGTCGGCCGAGGCCGCCCTCGCCTGATCGCTGCCCCAGCGCCCGTCACCTCGCGGTGGCGGGCGCTGTGTCATGCCCGGCCGAGCCGACGCGCCGAGTGGCGTAGGTCACACCTCCTGCCCCACAACGGGCCGCGCGTGCGTAGACTCCGCCTCGATCCGTGACCTGAGCCACACGCTGGCTCGCATCCATCTCGCAGGAGGACGCACATGGCCGGGATTCATCCCGCTGTCGTGGAGCTCTCCGGCGGCAATCTCGTCCTGGTCATCGTCGTCGCCCTGATCGCGCTCGGCGCGCTCGCGATGGCGTTCATGTTCCGCCAGGAAGTCCTTGCTGCCGGTGAAGGCACCGCCAACATGCAGAACATCGCCCAAGCCATCCAGGAGGGGGCCAACGCCTACCTGACGCGACAGTTCAGGACGCTGGCGGTCTTCGCCGCCATCGCCTTCTTCGCGTTGCTGGCCCTCCCCGCCGACGAGATGACGGTCCGCATCGGACGGTCGCTCTTCTTCCTCGCCGGCGCCGGCTTCTCCGCCGCAGTCGGTTACCTCGGCATGAGCCTCGCCGTGCGCGCCAACCTGCGCGTCGCCGCCGCGGCCAACGAGCCGGGCGGTCGCGAGCCGGCCATGACGATCGGTCTCCGGACCGGCGCCATGGTCGGGATGCTCACCGTCGGCCTCGGCCTGCTCGGCGCGAGCGTCGTGGTCCTGCTCTTCAAGGACCAGGCCCCGGACGTGCTCGAGGGCTTCGGCTTCGGTGCCGCCCTGCTCGCCATGTTCATGCGGGTCGGCGGTGGCATCTTCACCAAGGCCGCCGACGTCGGTGCCGACCTGGTCGGCAAGGTCGAGAACAACATCCCCGAGGACGACCCCCGCAACGCCGCGACGATCGCCGACAACGTGGGCGACAACGTGGGCGACTGCGCGGGCATGGCGGCCGACCTCTTCGAGTCGTACGCCGTGACCCTGGTCGCCGCGCTCATCCTCGGCTCGCAGGCCTTCGGCGACGCAGGCCTGGTCTACCCCCTGCTGATCCCCGCGATCGGTGCGCTGACCGCGGTGGCCGGTGTCTACCTCACCAAGCCCAAGGTGGGTGAGAACGGCCTGACGACGATCAACCGGGCCTTCTACATCACCGCCGGGGTGGCGGCCGTCGCGTCGGTCATCCTGTCCTTCGTCTACCTGCCCGGCAGCTTCGCCGAGTTCGACAACGTCACGGGCGCCGACATGGGCGGCGCGGAGGGCGACCCGCGGGTCATCGCCTCGCTCGCCGTCGTGATCGGCATCGTCATGGCCGCCGGCATCCTGGCCCTCACCGGCTACTTCACCGGCACCGAGTACAAGCCGGTCAAGGACGTCGGCAAGACGTCGCTGACGGGAGCCGCCACGGTCATCCTGTCCGGTCTCTCGGTCGGCTTCGAGTCGGCCGTCTACACCACCCTGGTCATCGGGGCCGCGGTCTTCGGTGCCTACCTGCTCGGTGGCGCGACCCTCACGGTCTCGCTCTTCGCGGTGGCGCTCGCCGGCTGCGGTCTGCTCACGACCGTCGGCGTCATCGTCGCCATGGACACCTTCGGGCCCGTCTCCGACAACGCCCAGGGCGTCGCGGAGATGTCCGGCGACGTCAGCCCCGAGGGCGCGCAGATCCTCACCGAGCTCGACGCGGTGGGCAACACCACCAAGGCCATCACCAAGGGCATCGCGATCGCGACGGCGGTCCTCGCGGCCACCGCGCTCTTCGGCTCCTACGCCACCTCGGTGTTCGAGTCGCTGGCCGAGGCCAACGTGCGCGACAACGAGCTCTACCTGCTCGACTTCAGCGTCTTCAACCCCGCGGTCATCGTCGGCGTGCTGCTCGGCGCGGCCGTGGTGTTCCTCTTCTCCGGTCTCGCGATCAACGCCGTGGCCCGCGCTGCCGGCGCGGTCGTCTACGAGGTGCGTCGCCAGTTCCGCGAGATCCCCGGGATCATGGAGGGCACCGGTCGTCCGGAGTACGGCAAGGTCGTCGACATCGTCACCAAGGACTCGCTGCGCGAGCTGGTCACGCCCGGCATCCTCGCGGTGCTGGCCCCGATCGCGGTGGGCTTCGGCCTCGGCGTGACGGCGCTGGCCGGGTTCCTCGCCGGCGCCATCGGCACCGGCACCCTGATGGCCGTGTTCCTGGCCAACGCGGGTGGCGCCTGGGACAACGCCAAGAAGCTCGTCGAGGACGGCCACCACGGTGGCAAGGGCTCGCCGGCGCACGAGGCCACCATCATCGGTGACACCGTGGGCGACCCGTTCAAGGACACCGCCGGCCCGGCCATCAACCCGCTGATCAAGGTGATGAACCTGGTCTCGCTCCTCATCGCGAGCGCGGTCGTGTCCCTGAGCGTCGGAGAGGACCAGAACGACGTCGTCCGGATCCTCATCGCGCTCGTCGCGACCGCGATCATCGCGGGTGCTGTCTATGTCTCCAAGCAGCGCGAGTCGGTCCTCGGTGACGACGCCGGGACCCCCGGACCGCCGCTGCCGACGCAGCCGGTGGTCACGGACCCCACGAGGCCCACGCCGACCGTCTGAGTCACCAGCCGCACCGCACGACCCGCACCAGCACCCCGCACCACCACCCCGCACCACCACCCAGGCCCGCCCGGTCCCGACCGGGCGGGCCTTCGTGTTGCCCGCCGGCCGGCCCTCCGGGGCGTACCCCGAAATGACCGGCGCGGCGACACCGCCCTGGAGGGACGGAGCCGCCGCGTCGATCGACCCGGGCGGGGTGGCTGCTACTTCCTCTTCTTCTTCAGGACCGTGAGCGTGACGACCTTGCTCTTGGACCCGACGGTGCTGGAGCTGCCGATGAAGCGGGCGCTCAGCTTGTGCTTGCCGGGCTTGAGCCGCGGCAGCTTGACGATGCGGGCACCGTTGTCGGCGCTGCGCACGGTGTAGGACCTGACCTTGCGCTTGCCGTCGAAGATCGTGACCTTGCCCGAGGGACGCATGCCGCTCGCGACCAGCGTGATCTTGACCAGCGCGCCCTTGCCCGCGGCGATCTTCTTCCTGACCAGCCCCAGCGTGGTGCGCGAGGCCAGCTTGGCAACCGCCACAGGTGCCGTGGGGGCGGTGCCGGGCGCGTAGCCGGTGCGCGTCGCGGTCACCAGCACGGCGATGCTGCGCCCGGCCTGCGCCGGCTTGACGACGTACGTCGAGCCGGTGGCGCCGCTGATCGCCGCACCGTTGGCGTACCACTGGTAGCCGAACGTCGGGGTCGGCGTGCCGCCCCAGGTGCCGGGCTGCACCGTCATCAGGTTGCCGGCCGCGGGGTTGCCGCTGATGGAGGGTGCCGAGGACGCCTGGAGGGCGTCGCCGAGCTTGACCAGGACCGGGGAGCTCGAGGCCGTGCCGGCGGTGCTGCCGCTCTTGGTGCCGGTCGCCTTGAGCGCGACCTGCTTGCCGAAGTCCTCGCCGACCAGCAGGTAGGTCTTCTCGGTGGCCCCGGGGATCGCGACGTTGTTGCGCACCCACTGGTAGGTCGTCTTGTCGACCGTCGTGCTCCAGGTCGGGTCGGTGGCGGTGAGCCGGGAGCCGACCTTGGGGTCGCCGGAGACGGCGGGCGCCTTGGTGGCGGTGATCGCGTCGGGCTCGGCCGGGGCGATGCCCAGCGCGCTGGTGATGACCGAGACGACCGGCAGACCGGCCACGGTGCCGGTGATCAGGGCGGAGAGCTGGGTGCCGGCGAGGTCGGCGCCGGGGATGAACTCCAGGCCGTCCGCGCCGGGGATCGGGACGCCGTTGCTGAGCCACTGCACGGCGGTCGAGACGCCGGGCAGGCTCCACAGGATCGGGGTCAGGCCGACGACCTGTCCGACACCGGGGACACCGGTCAGCGAGGGCAGGCCGAGCAGGGTGAAGGGGTCGGTGGTGCCACCCGTGCCTCCGCCGGTGCCGCCACCGGTGCCACCACCGGTGCCACCGCCGGGCATCGGGATCGAGATGGCGTTGGTCAGCGTCTGGATCGGCAGGAAGCCGAGCAGGGAGCCGGTGACGAGCGCGGTGACCTGGCCGCCCGCGTCGCTCGCGGTCGGGGTGTAGGTCGGGCCGGCGGCGCCGACGATCGGGATGCCGTTGAGCATCCACTGGTAGGAGTTCGTGACGCCGAGCAGGCTCCAGACCGGGTCGGTCAGGGTGAGCAGCGACCCGACGCCGCCGAGGCCGGAGAGCGTCGGGTTGCTGAGGAGCGCGAGGGGGTCGGTGACCCCGCCGGTGCCGCCGCCACCGGGCAGGGGGATCGGGATCGCGTTGGTGAAGGTCGTGACCGGCAGGAGGCCGAGCAGCGAGCCGACGACTCGCGCGCTGATCTGGCTGCCGGCATCAGCCGTGGTGGGCGTGTAGGTCGAGCCGGTCGCCCCGGGGATCGCGACGCCGTCGCGCAGCCACTGGGTCGAGTTCGTGACGCCGAGCAGGCTCCAGACCGGGTCCGTCAGGGTGAGCAGCGACCCGACGCCGCCGAGGCCGGAGAGCACGGGCAGCTGGGTGGCGCTGAGCAGCCCCAGCAGCGACTGCTCCTGCGCGGACTGCGGAGCCGCAGCCTGCGCGGAAGCAGCGGTGGCGGCGGTGGCGGGGGTGCTGAGGCCGGCCCCCGCACCGATGACGGTGGTGGCCAGCGCCGCGCCGAAGGCGCGCTTGAGTTGATGGTGCATTGGGTTTCCCTCCCCATGATGCGCCCCAGAACCCGTGCCAGGTCGCGCGTGTGTTCTCCCTCTCCGGCATGGTAGGTCGTGGCCGCGGACCGTGTGGGCGTTCTCGCCCAACGGGCTCTCAGGGGGCAGATGGCGCCCGATAGGTCGCGCCACCTGGCCCGAACGGGTGGGCCCGGTCGTCCGATCGGGTCAGGCGGCACCCCGTGGCCGGCCGGAGCGGGCGCCTCGGGCCCTAACCTCGGTCTGTGACCTCCTCAGCTGCCTCCGACCTGCCGGTCCGCCTCCGCGCCGCGCTCGAGCACGCCGGCTTCACCTACGACGGGGTCGCCGACGTGCTGGGACCGCACGCCCACGCCGCGCTGATGCGCAACGAGACGACACCGGCGCGCCGTCGTACGACGGGAGGCAGCGCGGTCGAGACGCTCGCGCGGCTGTTCCTCCTGCAGACCCCGGTGCCGGTCGCGGACGCCGAGGCGGCCCTGCCGGGCCTGCTCGACCGGCTCACGGCCGAGGGTCTGGTCGAGCAGTCGGTCAGCGAGGTCGCCGCCCGCCTCGACATCCGGCCCTACGCGACCGACGACGAGTCGTTCTGGGTCGTCAGCGACCTGACGCCGGGGCTGGACGGTGGCCCCCAGCGGGTCGGCTCCGACCACGTCCTCGGGATCAGCTCGGCCTCGACGTCGTTGGCCCAGCTGACCATCCGGGAGCCGGTCGACCGCGCGCTCGACCTCGGGACCGGTTGCGGTGTGCAGGCGCTGCACCTCGCCGGCCACGCCGGCCGGGTCGTGGCCACCGACGTCAACCAGCGCGCGCTGCGCCTGACCCGCTTCAACGCCGCGCTCAACGGCGTCGCCGACCGGGTCGACGTGCGCGACGGCTCCTACTTCGCGCCGGTGGCGGGGGAGCGGTTCGACCTGATCGCGACCAACCCGCCCTTCGTGATCTCGCCGGGCACCGGCGAGCGCCTGGTCTACCGCGACTCCGGGCTGCCCGGCGACCGGGTGGTCGAGGACATCGTGCGGGCCGCACCCGACCACCTCACCGAGGGCGGCTGGTGCCAGGTGCTCGCCAACTGGGTGATCGCCGAGGGCCGCACGTGGGAGGAGCGGCTCTCCGAGTGGCTGGTCGGGGACTGCGACGCGCTGGTCGTGCAGCGCGAGGTCGTCGACCCCTCGGTCTACGTCGAGCTGTGGCTCAAGGACGCGGGCCTGCACGGGTCCCCGGACTACCTGCGCCGCTACGACACCTGGTTGTCGTGGTTCGAGGACCAGGGGGTCGAGGGCATCGGCTTCGGCTGGATCAACCTGCGGGCGACGGGCGCCGCGCCGGGGGCGGCCGGCCTGGTGAGCGTGGCCAGCGACTTCCTGGACTGGCCCTACGAGGTCGAGCAGCCGATCGCGCCCGCCATCCACGCGTGGGGGGAGGCGATCCGCACCGACGTCGACCTCGACACGCACCTCGTCGCGCGCCCCGACGTACGCCAGGAGACGGCGGGGCCCGCGGGCGCCGAGGACCCCGAGACGATCGTGCTGCGCCAGCAGCGGGGCTTCCGCCGCGCCCGCCAGGCCGACACCGTCGAGGCCGCCCTCGTCGGGGCGAGCGACGGCGAGCTCAGCCTCGGCCAGATCCTGGACGCGGTCGCGACCCTCACCGACGCCGACCCCGACGCGGTGCGCGACACCTATCTCCCGGTCGCCCGCGAGATGACGCGCGAGGGGTTCCTCGAGGTCGAGTGACCCTGTCGCTCCCCGGCCTTCGAGCGTTATCGTCGGGCAGCCCCACGAGCTCGCGGTCGAGGGTCTCCCGACGTCGACCGGAGGTGCCCCGTGCTTGCTCGGACCACTGCTCTCGCGCTCAGCATGGTGACGGCGGCGGCGCTGCTCGCCGCCTGCGGCGACGACGAGGCCGGCGCGGCCGGCTCGTCCGGATCCGGCGGCCTGCCGGACGGCACCTATCCGTGCGCCTACAACTCCGGCGGCCAGCTCTACGGGCTGGGCGCGCTCGAGATCGACGGTGGAGAGTACGGCGGCTTCTCGGGCCCGCTGCGCGGCGACTACTCGCTCGCGGGCGAGGAGGCCCTCGCCTTCTCGGACAGCTTCTCCGGCCTGCCGGACGGCTACAGCGTCCTGTCGGCCGCGTGGCTGACCAGCACGTCGTCGGGCGAGCGCTTCGTGAGCATCAACGTCATCTCCGAGGAGACCGACAACGTCCTGACCGTCACCTGCAGCCCGCAGTGACCTCCGGCGCGGGGCGATGGACCCCGAGGAAGCGACGCAGCTCCGCAGCGCCCGTCACCGCCACCGGGTCGTCGGGGCGCACGTAGGTCGACGGCGTCACGACCACGCGCTGCTCGTCCGCCCCCACTTTGCCGTCCCGCGTCTGCTGCACGATCCGCCTGAGCCCACACTCGACGTAGCCCACCTTGCGGCTGACCGCCGCCGAGGCGTGGTTGCCCACGAGGTAGCCCGACTCGCACCTCTCCGCGTCGAGCTCGTCGAAGGCGAGCCCCACCGCGAGCTGTCGCATGAGGGTGCCGGTGCCCGAGCCCTGGTGCGCACGCCCGAGCCACGACCCCGTCAGCACCTGGCGCGTCAGGGCGAAGTCCCGCGCGTGCATGTCCTGCATGCCGACGAGCTCCCCGTGGCGACGCACGGCCAGGGCGAGGCGCCACTCCTCGGGCGCACAGGTCGCCCGCTGGGTCCACCACCAGCGGAGCGATGCCGTCGGGAAGTCGCTCGGGGCCCCGGGGGTGTAGGGGGCCTCGTGCCAGGCCGTGAGGAACGGCATCGGCAGCCCGGGTGCCTGGACCCCGCCGCGGACGAGCTCCACGAGCTCGGGGAGGTCGTCGTCACGCAGGACCCGGAGCTCCAGTCCTCCACACGCGATGGACAGGGCGTACGGCGGGAAGATCTCCTCCAGGGTCAGCACGGTGCTCATCCTCTCCGATGCCTTGCGAGGGACGGCGGATCTCGGCGAGGCGGGTCGTCGTACAAGGTCGGGTGCACCTCCGAGCGCACGTGGTCAGGTCGGGTCTCAGGCATCGAGAGACCTCAACAAGCCGCGTGCCCGGCATCTACCGGGGTCCTCGGAAGTCGAGGCGCTGGACAGCACGCGCTACCGTGATCGGCCGTGAGCCCTTCTCGACCCCGCTCACACCTCTCGCAGCAGTAAGGAAATGGCAACGCAGTGGCACACAAGTTGGTGATCGTCGAGTCCCCGGCGAAGGCCCGTACCATCGGCGGCTACCTCGGCGACGGCTATGTCGTCGAGTCCTCGATCGGACACATCCGCGACCTTCCCAACAACGCCGCCGACACCCCGGCCAAGATCAAGGACAAGCCCTGGGGCCGGCTGGCCGTCGACGTGGAGAACGGGTTCACGCCCTACTACGTCGTGCCGCGCGACAAGAAGGCGCACATCTCCAAGCTCAAGAGCCTGCTCAAGGACGCCGACGAGCTCTACCTCGCCACCGATGAGGACCGCGAGGGCGAGGCGATCGCCTGGCACCTGCTCGACGAGCTGAAGCCCAAGGGCATCCCGGTGCACCGGATGGTCTTCCACGAGATCACCAAGCAGGCCATCCTCGCCGCGGTCGAGAACCCCCGCCAGATCAACGACGACCTCGTCGAGGCCCAGGAGGCGCGCCGCATCCTGGACCGTCTCTACGGCTACGAGGTCTCGCCCGTGCTGTGGAAGAAGGTCATGTCCGGGCTGTCGGCCGGACGCGTCCAGTCCGTCGCGACCCGCCTGGTCGTCGACAAGGAGCGGGATCGGATGAAGTTCCGCCTCGCGTCCTACTGGGACCTCGAGGCGACCTTCGACGCCGGCAGCAAGCACGACCAGCGGATGTTCCCCGCCAAGCTGCACTCCATCGACGGCACCCGCGTCGCCCGCGGCTCCGACTTCGGTCAGGACGGCCTGCTCAAGGACGCCGGCAAGGTCGTCCACGTCGACCGCACGCGCGCCGAGGCCCTCGTGTCCTCCCTCGCCGACTCGACGTACGACGTCCGCTCGGTCGAGTCCAAGCCCTACAAGCGCTCTCCCTACGCGCCGTTCCGCACGACGACCCTGCAGCAGGAGGCCAGCCGCAAGCTCGGCATGAGCGCCTCGGTGGCGATGTCGGTCGCGCAGCGGCTCTACGAGAACGGCTTCATCACCTACATGCGCACCGACTCGACGACGCTGTCCGGCGGCGCCGTCGAGGCCGCCCGGGCGCAGGTGCGCGAGCTCTACGGCGCCGACTACCTGCCCGACAGCCCCCGCGTCTACGCCTCCAAGGTCAAGAACGCGCAGGAGGCCCACGAGGCGATCCGTCCCGCCGGCGAGTCGTTCCGCACCCCGGCGCAGACCGGCCTGACCGGCGAGCAGTTCCGTCTCTACGAGCTGATCTGGATGCGCACCGTCGCCTCGCAGATGAAGGACGCGGTCGGGCAGTCGGTCTCCGTGCGCCTCGGGGGCACCTCGGCCGGTGGCGAGGACGTCGTCTTCTCCGCCAGCGGGCGCGTCATCACCTTCCACGGGTTCCTCAAGGCCTACGTCGAGGGCACCGACGAGGGGGCTGCCAAGGACGACCAGGAGACCCGTCTCCCGGCGCTCGTCGAGGGCGACTCCGTGTCGGCCGCGTCCGTCTCGGCCAGCGGCCACGAGACCAAGCCTCCGGCCCGTTACACCGAGGCCACGCTGATCAAGGAGCTCGAGGAGCGCGAGATCGGTCGCCCCTCGACGTACGCCGCGATCATCGGCACCATCCTCAACCGCGGCTACGTCTACAAGAAGGGCACCGCGCTGGTCCCGGCGTGGCTGGCCTTCTCGGTGATCCGGCTGCTCGAGGAGCACTTCACCCGGCAGGTCTCCTACGAGTTCACCGCCGAGATGGAGGACGTCCTCGACGACATCGCGGGCGGCCGCAAGGACAAGGTCTCCGAGCTCGGCGAGTTCTACTACGGCTCCGAGAAGTTCAAGGGCCTGCACGACCTGGTGCACGGGCTCGGCGACATCGACGCCAAGGAGCTCGCGACCTTCCCCGTGGGCGACCCCGAGCTGGGCATCAACCTGCGGGTGGGTCGCTACGGCCCCTACCTCGAGGGTCCCGACGACGAGGGCAACCCGGTCGGCAAGCGGGCCAACGTGCCCGACGACCTGCCCCCCGACGAGCTGACCATGGAGAAGGCCGTCGAGCTCTTCGCCAACCCGGCCGGCGAGGAGATCCAGCTCGGCGTCCACCCCGAGACGGGGTTGCAGGTCGTGGCCAAGAACGGCCGCTACGGCCCCTACGTCACCGAGCTCCTGCCGGAGGACGCGAAGAAGAACGACAAGCCGCGCACCGGCTCGCTCTTCAAGTCGATGTCGCTCGACACCATCTCGCTCGAGGACGCCCTCAAGCTCCTCTCGCTGCCCCGCGTCGTCGGTCCGGCCGAGGACGGCGAGGAGATCACCGCGCAGAACGGGCGCTACGGCCCCTACCTCAAGAAGGGCACCGACTCCCGGTCGCTGACCTCCGAGGACCAGCTGCTCACGATCGGCCTCGACGAGGCCCTCGCGATCTACGCCCAACCCAAGCAGCGCGGCCGCGCCGCCGCGGCCCCGCCGCTGAAGGAGCTCGGCAACGACCCGGTCTCCGGTCAGCCGGTGGTGGTCAAGTCGGGCCGCTTCGGTGAATACGTCACCGACGGTGAGTACAACGCCACCCTCCGCAAGGACGACTCGGTCGAGGCCCTCACCCTCGAGCGTGCCGCCGAGCTGCTGGCCGACCGGCGCGAGCGCGGTCCCGCCAAGAAGGCGGCCAAGAAGGGTGCGAAGAAGGCGCCCGCCAAGAAGGCCGCCGCGAAGAAGACCGTGACCAAGAAGGCGACCACCAAGAAGGCCGCCACCAAGAAGACGGCTGCGAAGAAGACCACGAAGAAGGCTGCTGCGAAGAAGGCGTGAGAGTGCGGGCTGACGCCGGCCGCTTCATCAAGGTAGGCAGATGACACGCCACTCCCCATGGCGAGCACCCCGTGGGAGGTGGCGTGTCGCCGAGGGGAGTGCACGCCGCTCCCACCGCCGACCCGCCCCGGCAGGACGAGCGTCGGTGCCGTCTCGTAGGTTCGGCGGGTGATGAGCGCCGGCGTCTACACCTCCACGGGCGTCTTCGTCTGCTTCGAGGGCGGCGAGGGCTCGGGCAAGTCCACCCAGTCGCGGCTGCTGAGCGCCTGGCTCGAGGAGCGCGGCCACGACGTGGTGCTGACCTTCGAGCCCGGTGACACCCCGGTCGGGCAGGAGCTGCGTCGCATCGTGCTCAGCCCCGAGACCGGCGCGCTCGCCGACCGCACCGAGGTGCTGCTCTACGCCGCCGACAAGGCCGAGCACGTCGAGACCCTCGTGCAGCCGGCCCTGGAGCGGGGCGCCGTCGTGATCACCGACCGCTACGTCGACTCGACCCTCGCCTACCAGGGCGCCGGCCGCGCGCTGGCCGTCGAGGAGGTCGAGCGGGTGGCGCGGTGGGCGACCCGCGACCTGCGCCCCCACCTGACCGTCGTGCTCGACCTCGAGCCCGCGGCGGGCCTGGGCCGCTTCGAGGGGCGCGACCGCATCGAGGGGGAGTCGCTCGACTTCCACCAGCGGGTGCGCGCAGCGTTCCTGGCGATGGCCGCCGCCGACCCCGTCCACTACCTCGTGCTCGACGCACGGGCCTCCATCGACGACCTCGCCGTCGCCGTCCGCTCCCGTCTCGAGCCGCTCCTGGGGCAGGCCTCGCGATGACGGTCTGGGACCAGCTGGTCGGTCAGCCGCACGCGGTCGAGGCGTTGTCGACGGCCGCCTCCGGGCGCGGGATGAGCCACGCGTGGCTCTTCACCGGGCCCCCGGGCTCGGGCCGCTCCAACGCCGCCATCGCCTTCGCCGCGGCTCTCGAGTGTGAGCAGGGTGGCTGCGGCACCTGCCACGAGTGCCACACCGTGCTCGCCAACACCCACGCCGACGTCTCGCTGATCCGCACCCAGAAGCTCTCGATCGGCGTCGACGAGGTCCGCGACCTCGTCCGCCGCTCCGCGCTCGCGCCGGCCGGGCGACGGTGGCAGATCATGATCGTCGAGGACGCCGACCGGCTCACCGACCAGGCGTGCAACGCGCTCCTGAAGGCGATCGAGGAGCCGACCGTCCGCACCCTGTGGATGCTGTGCGCCCCGACCGTCGAGGACGTCCTGCCCACGATCCGCTCGCGCTGCCGCCTGGTGACGCTGGCGACCCCCACGACCCCGGAGGTCGCGGCGTTCCTCACCCGTGTCGACGGCGTCGGCGACGCCCTCGCCTCCTACGCCGCCCGCGCCAGCCAGGGCCACATCGGGCGGGCCCGGGCGCTGGCCCGCGACGAGGCGACCCGCAACCGGCGCCGCGAGATCGTGTCCCTCCCGTCGCGCCTGACCAGCCTCGGCTCGTGCATGACGGCCTCGGCCAACCTGGTCGAGGTGACCAAGGAGGAGGCCGACGCGATCACCAGCGAGCTGGACGCGCTGGAGAAGTCCGACCTCGACACCTCCTACGGGGTGGTGGAGCGCGGCCGTCGACCCCGGGAGTACGCCCCCGCCCTCTCGGCCCTGGACAAGGCCCAGAAGACCCGCGCCAAGCGTCGGCACCTCGACGTGGTCGACCGCGGCCTGATGGACCTGGTCTCGGTCTACCGCGACGCGATCGCGGTCTCCGTCGGGGCGACCGGCCCCCTGGTCAACGAGGAGATCCGCGGTGACATCGAAAAGGTCGCCGCGACCTCCACGCCCGAGCTCAACCTGCGGCGGATCGGCTGGATCTTCGAGGCTCGCGAGCAGATGTTGGAGTTCAACGTGCCGATCGCTTTGGCCCTGGACTCCATGATGGTGGCGCTGAAGGTGCCCGAGGGGAGCAACAGGTGAGTCGCAACACCCGGATCGTCGTGATCGTGCTGCTGGTGCTCGCCCTGGTCGGCGGCAGCATCCTGGCGGGCCTGTCCGCCCTGATCGGTGGTGACTCGTCGCAGACGTCGGGCGGTGCCGACCCGGTCGTCGTGGTGTCCACACCACCCGCCCCCGGCTCGACCGAGCCCCCGCGGCCGGCCCTGGCCCCCTTCTACTCCCAGACCATCGACTGGGAGCAGTGCGGTGACAACCAGTGCGGCGTGCTCGAGGTCCCCATCGACTACCGCGACGCCGCCGGAGAGACGATGGGGCTGGCCCTGGTCAAGGTCCCCGCCACCGACCCCGACGCCCGGATCGGCTCCCTGGTCGTCAACCCCGGGGGCCCGGGAGCCTCGGGCGTCTCCTACGCCGAGGCCGCCGACACGGTGTTCCGGACCCCGCTGCGCGAGCACTTCGACGTGGTCGGGTTCGACCCCCGCGGCACCGGCGCCTCCAACCCGGTCGACTGCCTGTCCGACGAGGAGATGACCGCCTTCCTGGCACTCGACCCCGACCCCGACGACGCCGCCGAGGAGCAGGCGCTCCTGGGCGGGCTGACGTCGTTCTTCGAGGGGTGCGTCGCGAGCTCGGACGCCCTCATCGGCCATGTGACCACGGCCGAGGCCGCCCGCGACATGGACGTCCTGCGAGCCGCGCTGGGCGAGTCGACGCTGACCTACTTCGGCGCCTCCTACGGCACCAAGCTGGGCGCGACGTACGCCGAGCTGTTCCCCGACAAGGTCGGCCGCCTGGTCCTCGACGGTGCCGTCGACGTGGGGCTTCCCTCGCGAGAGCAGAGCCTCGGCCAGGCCGGTGGCTTCGAGGTCGCGCTCCGGGCCTTCGTCGACAACTGCGTGGGGACCACCGACTCCTGCTTCCTCGGCGACTCCGTCGACGCCGGGCTGGCCACCATCAAGGGCCTGCTCGACCAGATCGACGCCGACCCCCTGCCCACCTCGGACGGCCGCGAGCTGAGCGTCGGGAGCGCCTTCTACGGCGTCGTCACCCCGCTCTACAACCGCGACTTCTGGTATCTCCTCAGCCAGGGCCTCAGCACCGCGCTCAAGGGCGACGGCACCACGCTGATGCTGCTGGCCGACGCCTACGCCTCCCGTCAGGGGGGTCAATACCTCGACAACAGCACCGAGGCGATCTACGCCATCAACTGCCTCGACGACCCCTACGCCATCGAGCCCGGCCAGGTCGAGGCCCAGGTCCCGGCCTTCGAGGAGGTCTCGCCGACCTTCGGCCGGCTCTTCGCCTGGGGCCTGGTCAACTGCCGCGGCATCCAGGTCGAGTCGAGCGAGCCGGCGCTGGACATCCGCGGCGAGGGGGCCGCCCCGATCCTCGTCGTCGGCACCACGCGCGACCCCGCCACTCCCTACGAGTGGGCCGTCGGGCTCGCCGACCAGCTCGCCTCCGGCGTCCTGCTCTCGCGCGACGGCGACGGCCACACGGCCTACAACTCGGACAACGCGTGCATCGACACGGCCATCGAGGACTACCTCATCGACGGCACGGTGCCCCCGGACGGGACCGACTGCTAGGTCCCGCATCGCGGGGATGGGCGCCGGTTTCGCGCTCCATGCGGGTGCTCCGTATACTTCTGCGCGTTGCCCGGCAGGTCTCGACCGCGCCGGGCAGCACGCCGCCTTAGCTCAGTCGGTAGAGCATCTCACTCGTAATGAGAAGGTCGTCAGTTCGATTCTGACAGGCGGCTCACCCGTTGGCCCCTGACCTGCAGAGATGCAGATCGGGGGCCTTCGTCTTGGTTGGAGAGGGCCGAAGTCAACAGAAAGTCAACAGAAACTCGTTGGGCTGCGGACGCCGGTGATTGTCTTTAGGTGCTTCCGCGCGCTCTCTAATCATCAGCAGAGCATATCCTGCATACACTCCTCAAAACCACTGCGTCTTTCTATCTGCATCTGCCAGTTCTTCATGTTTAACGTCCGCTCACACTTGCGTTCTTGTATCCTCTCAACAACCTCCCTCGTATTTTTCTCCTCTATCTATACTTCTATCACAGCAGCATCTCGTAGCGCAGTGTGCTGTAGCGCGTGCAGTACCCTTTTGCGCTAGCCCTCTTGTTCGTCACCCCGTTCTAATAGTTCCAATAGCTTTCAGCCCAATCTTCCTACCAGTACTGCATACAGCAGCCTTCATCACAATCGTTCTTTCTCACCGGCTTCAGGTTGCCCAGGATGGCGTCCAGGTCGTGTGAGTCGTCGACCATCGAGGTGAGGCTGTCGATGCCGCTGAGCAGGATGACCGCGTCTACGTCGCGTACGGCCGTCGTCAGGGTGCTCGGCGCTGGCGCGAGCACGTGCAGGGCGTGCGTCGGAGGCAGCAGGCTCGGGTCTTCATGGACGACTGTGTCCACCTGCCAGCCCAGCGCCTCCAGCTGACCTACGAGGCGCTGTGCGAAGGGAGCGGCACTTCCGGTGATGAGGGCCTTGCCCGGTCGGGCGGGCGTGACGGGCTCGGCGTCGGGAGGGGTCATCGGAGTGTTCCGTTCGTGGTCGTGGTTGTGGTGGACAGTGGACGGGTGCAGGGTTCCGCGAGGCCCTTCTCCAGCTGGAGAAGGGCGTCGTCGACGAACTGGGCGAGGTCTCCCTGGCCGCCTTGGCGGTACCAGACAGCGATCGCGACTCGCAGTGCCGTCATGGTGGCGGCGCCGAGGAGCGTCGGGTAGAGGTCCCGATAGTGGTCCTGGCCCATCCGACGGGCTGCGTCGCGGCTGATCAGGTCCTCGAACGCGGTGTACTGCTCGAGGTTGCGGGCCAGCACGGACGGCGCCTCCTCCATCAAGCGTGCGCGGAGCATCAGCTCCTCGCGGTCGATGTTCTCGCCACCCATGAGGGCGTGCAGGGCTCCGCGGATCGACTCCAGCGACGAGGCGCCGGCCGGCTGCGCCGCGAGGGCCTCTTCGAACGCGATCCCGCGCTCCCTCGAGTCGGCAAGCAGCACGTCCTCCTTGGAGGCGAAGTGGAGGAAGAACGTGCGCTGTGCCACGTCCGCGGCCTCGGTGATGTCCTCGATCGTGGTGCGCTCGAAGCCCTTCTCCGCGAAGAGACGCAGGGCGTTGTCACGCAGGGACCTACGCGTCTCGAGCTTCTTACGCTCGCGGCGGCCGAGGGGAGTCGTGGTCTTACTCATGTGAGAAGTATGCATGCATCAATCATGCGAGCGCAATGGTGCAGATTTATTAATTATGCAGTAGTTGTGAAAGTGCAGTGACTGCAGTTAGGATAGAGGTCCATCAGAGGAGTCGAGAGATGACCGATCATGTGATCGAGGCCCGCAGGCTGACCAAGTACTACGGAGAGTTCGCGGCGCTCGCAGATCTGGACCTCGACGTGCGTCGGGGCGAGATCTTCGGGTTCCTCGGCCCCAACGGGGCAGGGAAGTCCACGACCATGCGCACGCTGCTCGACCAGATCCGCGCCACGAGCGGATCGGCGCGCATCCTGGGCATGGACATCCGCGAGGAGTCGGTGGAGATCCGTCGCCACCTCGGCTACCTACCCGGAGACCTCGCGCTCTACCCCAAGCTGACCGGGCACCAGACGTTGCAGTACTTCGCGCGACTGCGCGGTGGGGTCGACCAGTCCTACGTCGACGAGCTCGCCGACCGCTTCAAGGCTGACCTGACCAAGAAGGTCGGGGATTACTCCACCGGCAACCGTCAGAAGATCGGGCTGATCCAGGCATTCATGCACCGACCCGAGCTGCTGATCCTGGACGAGCCCAACGCCGGCCTCGACCCGCTGATCCAGCAGGAGTTCCACGCGCTCATGGAAGAGGTGCGGGCCAAGGGCCGCACCATCTTCCTCTCCTCGCACACCCTCTCCGAGGTCGAGCGCGTTGCCGACCGCGTGGGCATCATCCGTGCCGGAAAGCTCGTGGTCGTGGAGCGGGTCGATGAGCTGAAGCGCAAGGCGATCCGCAGCATCGACTTCGAGTTCGCCCACGCAGTTCCTGCCGACCTGTTCACTGGAGTCCGTGGTGTCCGCTCAGTCGCGGTTGCTGGCCGGATGGCGCAGGTCTCCTTCGAGGGGTCGGTCAACGGACTCCTGCAGGCGGCGATGACCCACGAGGTCCTCAACCTGCACACCAAGGACGCCGACCTCGAGGAGATCTTCCTCGCGTACTACCGCGATTCGCCCAACACGGGCGACGACCGCCCCCAGCAGGCGAAGCGTCGACCCTGCCCACTTTCGTGCTCACTGGGCCTCGCCGCAGCAGCTTTCACGGTCGCCGTGCTCACCTCAACCCGCGACCTGAGGCGAGACGATCAGACAACCCGCTCGTGCCGAGCTGTTCTCGGACCTCCAGATCCCCCTCGGGGTGGTGACCGTCGACCTCACCCTCGGCGAGACGAGGGTGATCAGCTCGGGCTCACTGGTGCCAGCCCTGTTGGCCAGTGCCGCGATCCCGGGGGTCTTCCCGCCCGTCTCGCTGGACGGCCACCTGCTCGTCGACGGCGCAATGCTCTCTGACGTCGCCGTCCCCCAGGCCCTCGACTTCCATGAGGCAGGGACCCTCGTCCTGCTCGACTGCGTGGTCCCCCCACCACCCGGAGACCCGGCCTCGGTCGCCGACGTGCTCGCGGTGACCTCCAAGCTCCAGTTCCGTGCACGGCTCCGGACGGCGCTGCGCGACGCCCAGCTCAGCGTGCCGATCCTCAGCATGCCCGCACCCCAGGCACGCCGGGTGTCACCGTTCGACTTCACCCAGTCCGCGCAGCTGATCCGGGAGGCCAGGCACGCAGGTGGGGCGTTCTTGGACTCTGTGGTCCTGAGCGGTCCCGGACTCTACGGCGACCCCTACTCCCGCTACGTGAGCAAGATCGACCGCCCTGCGGCGCAGCCGAGCGAGAGCCCGCGGTGACCACCTCGGAGCACCGTGCCGATGCAGATCAGGAGACGGAGGACCCCTTCCGCGGTCCCCTCACGGCAGACCTGACCCGCTTCCTCATGGCCTACAAGTTCGGGCTCGACGAGATGTCGACCAAGGTGAACATCCTCAAGGAGGAGCTCACGCTGGCCGGTGACTACTGCCCGATCGAGCACGTCAGCACGCGGCTGAAGTCCCTGGACAGCATTGTCGAGAAGGCGCGGCGGATCGACTGCCCGCCCACGCTCGAGGCGGTCCGCGACCAGATGTCCGACATCGCGGGCCTCCGGATCGTCTGCAGCTTCGTCTCCGACGCCTACGCCGTGATGGACATGCTGACCCGCCAACCTGACGTCACGATCCTGCGGACCCGGGACTACATCGCCGAGCCCAAACCCAACGGCTACCGCAGCCTGAACCTGGTCGTGGAGACGCCCGTCTACCTGTCCGACCGCGTCGAGCGAGTCCGGGTGGAGGTGCAGATCAGGACGGTCGCGATGGACTTCTGGGCCAGCCTCGAGCACAAGATCCACTACCGCTACCACCGCGACATCCCGCCGCGCCTCGCGCGAGACCTCGCAGCCGCAGCACAGGTCGCCGAGAGGCTGGACGCACGGATGGAGCTGCTGCACGCCGAGGTCCTCGACGACGACCGGTCAGCACGGTGAGCGCACAGGGCCAGGCTGCGCCGGTTGGTCGAAGGGCGCGGCGCCTGATCGTGACAGTCGTGCTCCTGCTACTGGCGGGACAGGTGGTGAACGGGTGGCCCTGGCTCATCTCGACGTTCGATCACTTCCAGACACCGCAGTGGCCCTGGTTCGTCCTGGCCCTGGTCGTCGACGTGGCCTCGATGGGCGCCTATGCGCGGATGCAGCGGCGCCTCCTGAGGGTCGGGGGAACCGCAGTCTCCCTACCGAGCGCTGCCGCGCTCGCCTACGCGTCGCACTCCCTCAGCGACACCCTGCCCGGGGGGCCCGCCTTCTCGGCGGTGTTCAGCTTCCGCCGGATGCGACACCTGGGCGCATCAGCCGGCTCCGCTTCCTGGGTGATCGCCTTCAGTGGCGCAGTCTCCGCCGGAGCGCTGATCGCGATCGGGGTCGTCGCAGGCCTTCTCGCTACCGGCGACACCGATGCCGCATCCCTGGTCGCCTACGGGACGCTGGTTGCGCTCCTGGTGCTCGGGGTGCTCACGCTCAAGCGCCACCCTGGGTTGGTCGCCGAGATCGCGACCAGGTCACTCGCCTTCGGCAACAGGCTGCTGCGCCACGATCCGCAACGCGGAGCAGCTCGCTTCCACGGACTGATCGCGGATGTGAGCGCCGTCCGGATCCGACCGGTCGACCTTGCGGTGACCCTCACGCTCGCCGTCGTCAACTGGCTCCTCGACGCCCTATGCCTCTACCTGTGCATGGTGGCGGTGGGCGTCGAGAGCGCGTCCCCGGTGGCCGTGTTGCTCGCCTACACCGCCGGTATGGCGGCTCTCAGCGTGCCCTTGGTCCCCGGGGGGCTCGGCGTCGTCGATGCCGCGCTGGTGCTCGGCCTCGTGGCCGGAGGGACGTCACCGGCCGACGCCATTGCCGCCACGATCCTCTTCCGAGTGATCACGTTGGGGATGATCATCGGCGCTGGGTGGGTGGTCTGGAGCTTCACTCGACACCCTCGCCCCGATCTCGAGCAGGCCGCCCCCAGCAGCTCAGGTTTCCCGCCGTCCGAACATGAGGTAGGCCAGGGGGCCGACCGGCTGGACGGCGCACCCGAGCATCCAGGCAGCGCGCGGGCCACGGACGGCGCTTGCGGGGCGCCGGGCCAGGTCACGTAGCGCCACGGCCGTGACACCGGCCTCGACCGCCGCAGCCAGGTAGACCAAGCGGCGTTGGGTCACGGACAGGTCGGACCAGCGCTTCTTCTCCATCGCCGATCAGCTCGCCTGGGCGGTGGCGCGGCGTCGCGCGGCCTGGTAGCCGCGGATGAGCTGGTCGCCGATGCTCTCGAGCTGGACGCGCAGCTCGTCGTCCGCGACATCGATGTTGTTGAGCATGGGGCCGGTGAGGGCCTGGCTGATCGCAGCTCCCCAGATCTGGGCAAGTGGGTCGTCCTGGTCAGAGATGAGCAGCGTGTCCATCCGACCGCTCAAGTCCTGAGCAGGCTCGACCACGACCGGGTGCGTCAAGGCTGCGACGTCCCGGCTCAACCATGACGCCACGCGCCGCTGTCGGATCAGGTAGTCGATGTAGGCATGCAGCGCCTCGCGGCGCCGCGAGCTCTCGCGACGCACGCTCTCCGCCTTGGCCAGCAGCTGCCCCAGGTCCTCGAAGGCGGGGGCGATCACCGCCTCCAACAGCTCCTCCTTGGACTTGAAGTGATAGGTGACGGCGGCCTTGCTGAGCCCGAGCCGGTCTCCGATCATCTGCAACGAGGTCCCGTTGTAACCGTCCAGTCCGGTACCTAGATCGCACCCCCGACGAGCAACCGGTCACCACGCATCGGCCTGACCTGCTCGCCGACGGTTTCGGACCGGGGTTCAACGGCCCGCTGACGATCGTCGTGGACGGCCAGGGGTCCGATGACGTCCAGGCTGCTGCCGACGGCACGTCGCAGGCCATCGCCGGCCTCGCCGACGTCGCCGCGGTCACTCCTGCCACGCTCAACGAGGCGGGTGACACCGCGATCATCACCGTGTTCCCCGCGAGCGGCCCGGCCGACACCGCTACCAAGGATCTCGTGGGCTCCATCCGCGAGCTCCAGTCCGGGATCACCTCCGACACCGGAGCCGAGATCTTCGTCACCGGCAACACAGCGCTCGGCATCGATATCTCCGACAAGCTGACCAGCGCCCTGCCGCTGTTCCTGGTCGTGGTCGTCGGGCTCTCTCTCATCCTGCTGACACTCGCCTTCAGGTCCATCCTGGTGCCGCTCAAGGCCACCGCGGGCTTCCTGCTCAGCCTGGCGGCGACCTTCGGTGCCCTCGTCGCAGTCTTCCAGTGGGGTTGGTTCGCCGACCTGATCGGACTGCAGTCCACCGGACCGATCATCAGCTTCCTGCCCATCTTGCTGGTCGGGCTCCTCTTCGGCCTCGCGATGGACTACGAGGTGTTCCTCGTCAGCCGGATGCGCGAGGACTACGTCCATGGCGCCACCCCCCAGGAGTCGATCGTCGGCGGATTCCGCCACGGCGCCCGGGTCGTCACCGCGGCCGCGCTCATCATGGCCGCTGTCTTCGCCGGCTTCATCCTCGGCGACGACGCCACGATCAAGTCCATCGGCTTCGCACTGGCCTTCGGCGTCCTCATCGACGCCTTCGTGGTCAGGATGACCATCGTCCCCGCAGTGATGGCCTTGCTGGGAGACAAGGCGTGGTACCTGCCGAAGTGGCTCGACCGGATCATGCCCGACGTCGACATCGAGGGTGCCAAGCTCGAGCGCGACCACCCCTTCGTGCCCGTCCCGCAGGACGGCGACGAGACCGCTGACACGGTCCCGCAGCCCGTCGGCTGACGGACTCGCCGCCCGGCCACCCCATCCCCCTGGGGTGGCCGGGCCACAGCGCTGTCGACCCCACCACTGATCGTCGCAGGAGAGCCGATGAGCACCAGCCAAGATCGCCGCCTCGACCAGGCAGGTCCAACGGACGTGCGCGCCGGGGAGCGCGGGACTGTCAGGGCCTTCATCGCGCGCACGATCCTCGAGGTGACGATGGTGGGAGCGCTCTTCGCCCTCTACAACCTCGGTCGACTGGTCATCGTGGGCCAGGAGGCCACCGCCCGGGCGCACGCCGAGATCGTGCGGCGGGCAGAGGAGCTCCTGCACCTGCCCTCGGAGGCCGCCATCCAAGAAGCGGTGGCAGCGGTTCCGCACATCTTCGAGGCCGCCAACCGGTATTACGTCACCCTCCACTTCCCAGTGATGATCGTGTTCCTGGTCTGGGGCTTCGTGGCCCGACCGCGCGCTGACTACGCGTGGGCCCGCAACCTGCTCGTCACCATGACCTTCCTCGGCCTGGCCCTCCACATGGTCTTCCCCCTCGCCCCGCCCCGGATGTTTCCCGAGTGGGGCTTCACCGACACGATGGCGGTCTGGGGGCCATCTGCCTACGAGGGAGCCACCGCCAGCGTCGCGAACCAGTACGCAGCCATGCCCAGCCTCCACATCGGATGGGCCCTGCTCATCGCACTCGTCCTCATCCGCACCGGCCCGCGACTCCTTGCGGGACTGGCTGTCGTCCACGCAGCGCTCACAGTCTTCGTCGTCGTGATCACCGCCAACCACTGGTGGCTCGACGGGGTCGTGGCCGCCATCCTCCTGGCCCTCGCCGTCCTTCTCTTCCCACGCCCTGCGACCGACCGACTTGTCATCCGTGGCCGGATCCGCAGCCAGATCCACAGCCACCGACCATCGCCCCGTCATGAGGAGCTCAGGTCATGAATCCCCTCACGGCACCCAGCCAGGCGTCACACCAGGCGTGGAGACCCCAGAGGTCAGGAGTGACGGCGTACGTCAACCGACGTATCGGAGCTGCGTGGCTGGACGTCACCGGACCGCTGTCGCCGCCGACCGACATGCGCCGCATCCTCAGCCAGCTCCGTCGGGCGCACCGCCGCATCCCCGAGGGGATCGATGTCGTCGGCGTGGACCTGACCCGGCTCGACGAGCTCACCATCGAGGTCGCCGTCCTCTTGTGCGTGGAGAGCCAGATGTTGGGCATACGTGGCATCCGACTCGGGGTCGTTCTCCGCAACGAGACCGCACTCCCCACGGGCGCCCAGCAGATGCTGGAGCGACTGCAGATCTGGCGCGTCGCTGACGACAGGCTGGCTCAGGTCGCGAATGCCGCGGCTGAGGCTCGCCAGGGCCGACACGGTTGGCGACCCCTGGTCAGGCAGCATGCTGCGGCACCGATCGCCTCGTGATGAGCTGCCTGTCAAGAGGTGGGTGAGCCGTCGTTGACATCCTGCAGAAGCGCCTTGGTGACCGTCGCTGCTTGCCTGCCTTCTTGCGTTCGAGGAGTCCGCCCGGGCCTTCGCTGTTGAGTGCAACTGGCCCGGAGTCAACAGAAAGTCAACAGAACGCCCTGAACCGAACAGGCCGGGCATGACCGGGAGCACCGGTGCGGGGTCACTCGACCGACGAACTCTGCGCGCCACCTCCGCGTGCGCCGACCTCGCCCAGTGGTGTCGCTTTCACGGAAGCCAGCGGCGGGGTGCCAGCGTGGCCACTGCCTCGTCGATGGACGTGGTGCCTGCGGTGAGCTCGATGTCGGTGCGGTTGAGGTCGGGGTTGAACAGGCAGGCCGCGATGAAGGCTGCCACGTCGTCACGGGGCACGGCGCCGTACGGGATCGAGACACCGGCGTTGACCCGTCCGGTGCCGGCGTCGTCGAGGAGATCGCCGGGTCGCACGATGAGGAAGTCGAGGTCCGTGCCGGCGAGGTGGATGTCGGCTTCGCGCTTGACTTTCATGTAGTGCTCGAAGTTGTCGGAGCGCGGCTGGTCGCGCAGCGCGTCCATGAACACCGAGACCAGCACGAAGCGTCGGATCCCGGATTGGACGGCAGCGTCGGCGGCCTTCTTCAGGCCGCGGCCGTCGATGGCGGTGGTCAATTCGGTGCCGGTGCCGTGGGCGCCGGCGCTGAAGACGACGGCGTCGTGGCCCGCCAGCCGCTCGGCCAGGGTTGCGACCGAGTCATGGATGAGGTCTCCTGTCACCGGTGTGCCGCCGGCGCCGCGGATGACGGCGGCCTGGCCGCCGGCCCGATGCATGCCGGTCACGCGATGTCCGCGCTCGGCGAGGAGACCGGTGAGTCGTCGACCGACGCCGCCGGCGGCGCCGATCTGGAAGATGCTGCGGTTTTCGGCGTTCTGGGTCGTCATGGTGCTCCTGTCTGCGCTGGTCCGTCAGGGGGCGAGTGAGACGGTGCGAATGAACCGCACCGGCTCCTCGCTTGCGTTGCGGTAGGTGTAGATGCGGTCGCTGCGCAGCCGGCTTGAGGCCTCGGCCGTCACGACCACCTCCTGGTTGTCAGCCGTCAGCGTGAGGGACCCCTCGAGGACGTAGAACAGCTCTTGGGATCGTGCAGGGTCGGCCTCGCCGCGGTAGGTGTCACCGGGCACCAGCCGCCACAGCCAGAGATCGGCTGAGCGTGCGTCGGTGGCCTCGAGCAGGTGGGCTGTGCTGCCGGCCTCACTGGACCACACGAGGAGGTGATCCCTGGAGGAATGCACCTCGATGGGCGTCTCTGCGGGTGGCTTGTCCAGGAGGTTGGTGAAGTCCGTCCCCAGCTTCCTGGCGATCCTGGTAACGGCGACCAGACTCGGGTTGGCCTGACCGAGCTCGATCTGGGTCAGTAGCCGACGGCTGATCTGGGCCCGGTCCGCCAGCTGCTGCACGGTCAGTGACTGCTTGGTGCGCAGCGTCCTGATGTTGGCGCCGATCTGGGACAGGAAGTCCTGGGCCAGTTCGCCTTCCGCGGTCAGGTTGTCGAGCACGACGGGTGCGTCGGTTTCGCGGTCGTCTCGGTTCACGGGCGTCACCTCCGGTCAGGCCGCCCGGCTCAGGCGGCGAAGAGCTGCGAGAGGTCCTTGAACGCCTTGAACTCGAGAGCGTTGCCGGACGGGTCGAGGAAGAACATCGTCCACTGTTCACCGGGCTCGCCCCGGAAGCGGACGTAGGGATCGATGACGAAGTCCGTGCCGGCCGTGGTCAGCCGTTCGGCAAGCTCTTGGAAGCGGTCGACGGAGAGCACCAGACCGAAGTGCGGGACTGGCACGTCGTGCCCGTCGACCACATTTGTGCCGGCCACGGCGTTGCGGTGGTTCTCGACCTGGTGCGTCACGACCTGGTGGCCGTCGACGTTCCAGTCGGTCCATCGATCATCCGACCGGCCGCGTTTGAATCCCAGGATCTGTCCGTAGAAGTGTCGCGCTGCATCGATGTCGTGAACCGGCAGTGCAAGGTGGAAGGGGGGCAGAGTGGTCGAGGCCATGTAAGCATTATAGTGCACACGCACTGCGAACGTAAATGCGCACAGGACCAGGGTGGGGCCTCGGTTCGGTCGATGAAGGACGGGCAGCCGCCTTGGTCCATGTGCCTCGATTACTCCGTGTCCGCGACTGACGCTTGGGTCCTGAGGCTCACAGGACGGCCCTTGGGTTGAGGGCAGCAGCCTCGGTGGTGGCTGACCTGCGGTGGAAAAGGTGAGGCGCTTTTCTCGTTGGGGGCTGCCTCTCTCGGGATGTCGTCGAGTCTCTCCCCCGAGCCGACCCGGATCGCCCGTAGGGTGGCGCCGCTCCTGGACGCCGACCGCGGCACGTCCTCCTGGCAGTGAAGGAATCGTATGTGCAGAGTGCTCGCCTACATCGGGCCCGAGACCCCGCTCGAGAGCCTGCTGCTGACGCCGTCGAACAGTCTGGTCAATCAGGCTCTCGACCCTGAGCACTACCCAGATCTGCAGCTCGCAGGCTGGGGATTCGGTGCCTGGAGCGAGCACCTGCTCAAGCCGGAGGATCCGCTCATCTACCGCCGGCCCATGGCGGCCTTCTACGACGACAACGCCACCCGCATCATCCCGAGCCTCCAGGCGAGCACGGTGCTCGCCCATGTGCGCGCAGCCAGCTACAACTCGACGGTCGTCATGGTCGACGAGAACTGTCACCCCTTCTCCTTCGACGAGACGCCGTGGATCATCGCCCAGAACGGCGACCTGCCTCACTGGATGCTCCTGCAGAGGGAGCTGCTCCAGCACTGCGAGGACCGGTACCTGAAACAGATGCGGGGCACGACGGACACGGAGTTCCTCTACGTGCTCCTGCTCTCCCTGCTCGACGGCGACAGCGACGAGCACGTCCAACGCGCGATCGAGAAGATGATCGCGCTGATCTCCCAGGCGATGGCGGACCTTGATCTCCCAGCCCTGACCAAGATGAAGATGGCCCTGGTGTCGCAACACCGGATCATCGGAGTGAATGTCGGCCTCGGACACCAGGGCGAGACCAACCCGGCCGGGGACTGGAAGAAGCTGCGGGAGTCCGCTCCGGGCACGGACGACTTCGCACTCTCGATGCTCCTGGAGCCGATGTACATGCTGCTGGGTCGCCACGTCCCGCGCGACGACACGTCCTACGACTTCGAGGCGTGCGACGAGAGCGAGGCATCGGCAGCCGTCTTCGCCTCCGAAGCCCTGACCGACGACGCCGACGGCTGGTCGTACGTCGAGTTCGGGGAGATCGTCTTCCTCGAGCGAACGGGTGATCACATATCCAGGACCGTCAACAGGTTGTCGGTCTAGGCGCGCCCCCCCACGTCGAGGTCCGGGCTCTGACGCCGATGCACACGCGCCCTCGAGCATCGGAGAGACGCGATGCCGCGAAGGGGCTGCGCACTCGGTGTGGGCCGACCACCGGTGACCTGAGTGTCGCGGGCTCGGCGGCCGACGTCGGGGCTCAGTCCAGTGGGGTGTCGACCCAGCCGACGAACCTGCTGCCGATACCCAGGATCTCCTCACGATGCTCGCCGCGGAGCGGACGCGGCAGATCGGAGGGCTGGTGGAGGTCGCAACTGACGTAGGTGAACGTCGGCCACCATTTCTTCGGCCGGGCTCTCTCGGCAAACCCGCAGACGTTGCAGACCAGATCGACCCACACCGGCTTCTTGCCGGTCCGGTTGGCTCGGGACTGGACCAGCCACGGTGGCGGGCTGTCCTCGATCTCGCTCAGCTGGGCTTCGGTGAGCGTGGTGGGCAGGCCGTGTCGGGTGGCCATCTCCAGAGGGATGTCCAGGCGTTGGGCAGCGTCGCGGCGGGTGATCATCGCCCCCCACGATAGTCAGCGCCTTGGGGTGCGCGGGTCGCGCCGATCGCGATGGGATGACGCACCTGAGGGTCGACCTCGAATCCTGACACGTCGTTGGCTCCACGCTGGCTCGTGCTCCCGCGGGGAGCGAAGGTGAAGGATCTACGCGGCGGCGGCGGCGCGCGCTCGCCTCAGGAATCGAACTCGACCATCACGCTGACTATTCGGTCGACGTGCGTGCGGAATGCCCGACCCCGAGGCAGCAGCTCCGGGGTCGCATGGGCCATCTGGAGGTGCCCGAGGTAGGCCGTGTAGGCGAGGAGCGCGTGATCGCGAGCGCGAGCGTTGGAGAGCCCGAGCGCCGAGTACAGCTCGCTCATGGCGGCGACCCGACGGCTTGTGACCCGCTGCAGCGCTGCCGCGACCATCGGGTGTGTGACGCTCGACTGGAGCGCGAGCTCGATCGAGCCAGCGCCTGACTCCGCTCCCCGCTGGACCGACAGAAGTGCCAGCTCCACCAAGTTGCGCAACCTCGTGGTGTGGTCCTGCGCCTCGTCGATGCCGGCCAGCACCTGGTCGGTGTCGCGCTGCTCCCACAGCTCGAGTGTGGCCTGGAGCAGGGCGTTCCGGTCGGCGAAGTGCCAGTAGAAGCTGCCCTTCGTCGCACCCAGGGACTTCGCAAGCGGCTCGACAGCCACTGCCGGCACCCCGCCGCGAGCAAGGGCCTGGAGCGCCGCTTCCGTCCAGTCCTGCACGGACAATCGTTCCCGCTTCCCAAGAGTCATAGCCATACGCTACCGTACGGTTCAAGTCTCCATACGGAGGCGTATGGAGGAGGTCCGCAATGACCGCTTTTCGCTGGCGCAGACTGGTCGCCGAGCACGCGCAGCACCCCTTCGCTCGGCTGTCTCGCTCGCCTCGCGCCTACGGGGTCCCACCGCTGAACAGTCCCTTGCTCGCTGACGCACTGCCTGGTGCGGACTGGTCGGACGCCTACGCGGTGGGCATTCCTGTGGAGGCGCCGCCTCGGGATCCTCAGGAGTGGGCCGACGCCGTCTTCCACGCGCCGCCTACGTGGATCCAGCTCCTGTTCGGGGTGCGCGAGCTCCTGGTTCGCGCGGTGGGCATCGAACGGGGCGGCGCACATGTCTTCGACACCGTGTCGAGGAGGGACGACGAGGTCTTGCTTGGCGTCGATCAAAGTCACCTGGGCTTCCGCGCCTCCGTCGTCGTCGAGCGGGACCGCGTCGTGGTCACCACGGTCGTCAAATTCCACAACCGACGCGGAGCGGCGTACTTCGCGGTGGTCCGGACCGTTCATCCCCTCGTCGTCCGCAGCATGTTGGCGCGCGCGGCACTCGCACTGGCCGGCCCGGCGAGCAGGCCGTCCGGCGGCCGCGCAGGAGCAGGCACCTGTCAACCCAGATCTGGCGGGTCCGGCGTCACCGCCGGCGCGTCCCAAGGCGCGCCATCCGACGGCGCTCGAATACAGGAGAACTGATGAAGCTCGACACCCGAGAACGCACGTACGCCTGGCAGGACCCGACACCCACGGTTGCCGCGGGCGCCACGCACGACGGCCTCAGCCTCCTGCGGGCCATTGGCGCAGGAACCCTGCCGGTGCCGCCGATCATGAACACCCTCGCCATCGAACCGGTCCAGGCAGACGACGGCCTGGTCACCTTCACGCTGGACCCCGAAGAGTTCCACCTCAACCCGTTCGGCATGGTCCACGGTGGAGTCCTTGCCACCATGCTGGACACGGCGATGGGCTGTGCAGTCCACACGCTGCTGCCGCCGGGGGTGGGCTACGTGACCTCCGAGATGAACGTCAGGTTCCTGCGGCCGGCTTTGCTGCGCAGCGGACGACTCCTGTGCACCGGCGAGGTGGTGCATCCGGGTAGGAACGCCGTGATCGCCTCGGCCCGCATCGTCGACGCCGACCAGCGAGTCATCGCGATCGCTGGCAGCACCTGCAATCTGCGGAGGCCGTGATGTCCGGGTCTTCGGCACCACAGGTGCGCCTGTCGCTCAAGACCACAGGACGCATCGTGGGCGCCCTCTTCCTTTCCGCCCTCGTCCTCTACGGCGGCGGTAGCTTCCTCGTGTTCGCCTCAGTCGGCAACGACACGGCGTTCCCCGCGAACGCGGACTCGCTGGCGCAGCTTTGTGCAGGCTCGGCCCTGTTGCTCCTCAACTCGGCCGTTGTCATCGCACTCGGCTCGCTGGCATTCCGGGTCATCCGGGGCGAGCGCCGCCGTACCGCCAACCTCTACCTCGGGACCCGCATCGTGGAAGGGGTGCTGCTGGCCCTGGCGCCTCTGGGCACCCTCATGCTGGCGCTGTTCGGCTCTGGGCAGCCGGGGTTGGCGCGGGCTCTCGTCGAGGACGCAGACACGGCGTACTCGGTCGCGATGGCAACCCTGGGCGTCGGGAGCATCTTCTTCTGCTGGACACTGCTGACGTCCGGTTTCCTTCCACGCATCCTGGCCGCGCACGGCATCGCGGGATACGCCATCTTCGCGCTCGGAAGCGTCTTGGAGCTCGCCGGCTACGGCGTCGGGCTCATCATGTCCATCCCCGGCGGTCTGTTCGAGGTGACAGTCGGCTTCTACCTGCTGGCGAAGGGGTTCCGGTGGCTCACGCCGGACGACTCCGTGTCGCTCCGCGACACCCACCCAACGACGCTGCAAGCCAGTCTTCCCGGCGCGACGAGCTCGCAGCCCGGGGGCTCGCGATGAGCGCCGCCAGCATCCGCAACGTCCACGAGCGCCGGATCGCAGGTGATCCCGAAGTGGTGTGGGACCTCCTGATGGCGATGTCCGGTCCGGACGGCCGGCTGTGGCCTCCGGGGATTCCCCCCATGCGATTCGACAGCCCGCTGGCGGTCGGCGCTCACGGTCGACACGGTCCGATCCACTACAAGGTGACGGTCCTCGACCCAACCTCCGGCAACCTGGTGTTCGGATTCCGGGAGCCGACGGGCCTGGTGGGGCGGCACTCCTTCCATGTGCGATCCGACAAGGACGCCGGCACCGTGCTGCGGCACGAGGTCGTCGCCAACCCCCAGGGGTGGATGCGACTGAAGTGGCCCCTGGTCATCCGGTGGGTCCACGACGCAGTGGTCGAAGAGGTCCTGGACCGCGCTGAGGTGGCCACCGGAGCGGTGCCGGTCCAGCCGCACCAGCGATCCCTCTGGGTCAAGGCCCTGCTTGCGGTCGGCGCGACGACGACCCGCCCCGCCTTCGCCCCCCGCGCCCATCCCTCAGCTCCACGAGCATGAGCACCTCGACCGCACGAAGCGTCGCCAGGAGCATTGCTTGGGCACTGGCTGCGTCCGCGACCTACGTCGGGGTCTGGGCGATGGGCTGGCCTCACTCCTTCTTCACCAGCTTCCCAGGGCTCGGACAGACGTGGGTCGCACCACTGGGCCCGTTCAACGAGCACCTCGTCAGGGACGTGGGCGGCTTGTACGTCGCACTCGCCGTCTTCTCCGTTTGGGCTGCTGCCACAGGAGGCACCGGTGCCCTGCGCACGCTCGGTGGGGCCTGGCTCGCCTTCGGACTGCCCCACCTCGCGTTCCACGCCACCCACCGACACGGTTTCTCCACCGTCGAGTGGGCAGCCAGCATGACCCCCCTCACGTTCTCCGCCCTCGCCGCCGCCCTCCTCGTGCTGCTCCGCAGCAAGGGCAGCGACACAGCAGGACACCCCACCCCCCAGAAGGAGCAGAGCCGATGAAGACGATCGCAATCGCAGGTGGCACCGGCCTGGTCGGTCGCCGAGTGGTCGAGAGCGTGCGCCGCCTCGGCGTCGAGCCAGTCGTCATAGCACGATCGACCGGGGTCGACGTGACCACCGGGACAGGGCTGGACGACGTGCTCGCCGGTGTGGACGCCGTCATCGACGTCACCAACATCGTCACGCAGAACCGCCGCCGCGCCACGACGTTCTTCGAGACGGCGACCCGCCACCTGCTCGACGCCGAGGAGCGCCACGGGGTCCAGCACCACGTGCTGCTGTCGATCGTGGGGATCGACCGCGTCGGCCTGGGCTACTACCGGTCCAAGCTGGCACAGGAGGACCTCGTGCGGCGGGGATCCGTCCCGTGGACCATCCTTCGGGCAACCCAGTTCCATGAGTTCGCAGCGCAGATGCTGGGCGACGGCCCCATCGCGGGGGTCCCCTCGATGCTGAGCCAGCCGGTGGCCGCCCGGGAAGTCGCCGACGAGCTTGTCCGCATCGCGACGTCCCCCGCCGCGGGTATGGCGGCGGAACTCGCCGGACCCCGAGAGGAGCGAGTCCCGGACATGGCACGCCGCCTGGCGTCGGCCCGAGGTCGCCGATCGCTCGTGGTCACCCTGCCCCTACCCGGAGCCACCGGACGAGGCATGCGCACCGGGGCCTTGCTTCCGACCGGTGCTGGGCCGCGCGGACGGCAGACGTTTGACGAATGGCTCCAGGACCCCCAGGCGGCGGGCCATGAGCCGCACACGAGCGAAGAAACCCCGTGACCACCGAGACGAGGGCGCGACCACAGGAGAACCGGCCCGCTCCACCCCTGGTCGCCGTCGTCCTTGCGAGCGGCCTGGTGGTCGTGGCGGCCTTTCACCCAGCGCTCGCGCTGGCCAAGGGAGCTGGTGCGCTCCTTGGTGTGCCAGCTGCACTCACGCGAATCGGAGCATGGGTACTTGCCGGACTCCTGTGTCTTGTCCTGGCGAGGAGCGACTCTCCCAACCGAGCTGCGGGATGAACAGCGCACACCCGGCTGTCCCCAGCCGTTGGCCGAACCGCCTCACCCTGGGAGTTCCTCGGGAACGTGCGGTGGGAGGACCTGCGCACCTCGCCGGAGCACACTCGAGGGTCAGTCCGAGCCGCGGTCGACAGGGTGCTCGGGGCAGTGGTGGGGCGTCGGCTTCCACGGTGCTCCCGAGGACGGTCTCGAACACATCTACGACCTCGTCATCCTCCCCACCGAGTCGAGCGGCTGGAGCTGGTCGGCGGTGAGCTCGATGTCTGCGGCTGCGGGGTTCTCCTCGACGCGTGTGGTGCGTCGGTGGGGGGCGCGGTGTGATGATGACGCGATGACGACCAACTCCGACCCGTTGGACTTCGAGGGCGCCAGCTTCGTCAAGGCCAGCTTCAAGGGTGCCACCCTGCGCTTCTCGGACGTCTCCGGTGTGACGATGCGCAGCGTCGATGTGGACGGACTCGACATCGACAGCCACGACCTGTCCTTCGGCAGCCTCATCGTCAACGGGATCGACGTGGTGCCGCTCGTGGAGGCCGAGCTCAACCGGCAGTTCCCGGGCCGCGAGCTCCAGAAGGCGCAGTCGCCCGACGGCCTGCGCGAGGGCTGGGTCGCGGTGCAGGCCGCGTGGCAGGCGACGGTGGCGGACACACCGCCGGATCTGGTGGACGCCCACGTCGAGGACGAGTGGTCCCTGGCCCAGACCCTGAGGCACCTCGTCCTGGCGACCGACGCCTGGCTGCGCGGCGGGATCCTGCGTGCGCAGCAGCCCTTCCACGAGATCGGCCAGATCTTCACCGGTGCGGCCGAGATGGGCTTCGACGTGTCGATCTTCCGCGTGGACGCGCCGTCCTTCGAGGAGATCCTCGGGGTGCGGGCCGAGCGACAGCGGTTGGTCACCGACTTCCTCGCCGCGGCCACCCCGGAGCTGCTCGCCGAGGAGCGCGACAACCCGTGGGGCGGCGATGACTGGCACCCCAGCGTCGGTGACTGTGTGCGC
Source organism: uncultured Actinomycetota bacterium (assembly GCA_963827195.1). Taxonomy (GTDB): domain Bacteria; phylum Actinomycetota; class Actinomycetes; order Propionibacteriales; family Nocardioidaceae; genus Nocardioides. The sequence continues at coordinate 224,817 of CAWGZT010000004.1, read as the reverse complement.
GTGATCCTGGAGGAGGAGTGGGCGCACCTGCGCTACATCCGACGGGATCTCGCTCGCTTGCGTTGAGCGGAGAGAGCGCCACCCCTGGCCGCTCGACGATGTCGTGGCAGCGCAGGGTTGCGTCGGGCTGTTGCGGCACTATCGTGGCTTGGTGAGCGGGGGCGAGATGGACGCAGGGACGGTGACCGACTTCCTGGACCGTCTTGCGGCGCGCACGCCGACCCCGGCGGGCGGTTCGGTGGCGGCGCTGTGCACCGCCCAGGCGGCCGCGCTGGTCGCGATGGTGGGTCGCTACTGCGACGTCCCGCCGCTCGTCGAGCGGGCCGAGCGACTCGTGATCCAGGCGCAGCGACTGATGGCCGACGACGAGCGGGCCTTCGGTGCCGTCGCCGCGGTCTGGGCAGTGCCTCGCGAGGCGTGGTCCGACGACGCGGCTCGACGCGCGGCCGTCGACGAGGCGCTCCTGGGGGCCTCGGAGCCGCAGGCGCACGTCGTCGAGACGGCGATCGAGGTGCTGGTGCTGATCGACCTGCTGCGACCTGCGGCCAGGCCCGGGCTGTTGTCCGACCTGGTCGCGGCCGGCGAGGTGGCCAGGGCCGGGTGCGCCATCGCCCGGATGAACGTCGAGTCCAACCTGCGTGCCCTGCCGGACTCCGAGGGCCGCTCACGACTGCTGCGCCGCATGGGCGTCACGAAGGAGAGGGCCTGAGTGCTGTCCGACATCGAGATCGCGAACGCCGCTGAGCTCTACCCCATCTCCCAGGTCGCCCGGGACGAGCTGGGGATCGACCCGGTCCACCTCGTGCCCTACGGCCACGACAAGGCGAAGGTGGACCTCGGCTACCTCCAGTCCCTCGAGACCCGACCTCTCGGCAAGCTGATCTTGATGACGGCGATGTCCCCGACGCCTGCGGGCGAGGGCAAGACGACGACGACGGTCGGGCTGACCGACGCCCTGAGTGGGCTGGGGCTGAGCACGATGGCCTGCCTGCGTGAGCCCTCGATGGGACCCGTCTTCGGGATGAAGGGCGGCGCGGCTGGTGGCGGCTGGGCCCAGGTGGTGCCGATGACCGACATCAACTTGCACTTCACCGGTGACTTCGCGGCGATCGCCGCGGCGAACAACCTGCTGGCGGCCCTCGTGGACAACCACATCCACCACGGCAACAGCCTCGGCATCGACGTCCGCTCGGTGGACTGGAAACGGGTCCTCGACCTCAACGACCGGGCGCTGCGCGACGTGGTGGTCGGGCTCGGCGGCCCGGCCAACGGCTACCCGCGGGAGGAGGGCTTCGACATCGTGGTGGCCTCCGAGCTGATGGCGATCTTCTGCCTGACCGAGTCGTGGGCCGACCTCAAGCGCCGGATCGGTGACATCGTGGTCGGCCACACCCGGGACAAGCGGCCGGTCACGGCTCGGGAGCTCGAGGCCGACGGCGCGATGGCCGTGCTCCTGCGCGACGCGCTCGCGCCCAACCTGGTGCAGACGCTGGAGCACACGCCCGCCTTCGTGCACGGAGGGCCGTTCGCCAACATCGCGCACGGCTGCAGCTCGGTCATCGCGACCCGGGCGGCGCTGCGGCTGACCGACTACGTCGTCACCGAGGCCGGGTTCGGGGCCGACCTGGGAGCGGAGAAGTTCGTCGACATCAAGTGCCGCAAGTCCGGGCTCCGGCCCGATGCCGCGGTGGTGGTGGCCACGGTCCGCGCGCTCAAGTTCCACGGCGGGGTGGACGTGCCCGACCTAGCCCTCGAGGACCTGGGTGCCGTGGAGCGCGGCATGGAGAACCTGGCGCGGCACCTGCACAACGTGCGTCAGGTCTACGGGATCCCGTGCGTGGTCGCTCTCAACCGGTTCCCGACCGACACGGATGCCGAGGTCGCCAAGGTCGTCGAGCTGGTCGATGACCTGGGGGTCCAGGCCTACCCCGCCACCCACTTCACCGACGGCGGCGTCGGCGCGACCGACCTGGCGAAGGGGGTGCTGGACCTGCTCGAGGACGCCGGTCCCTCGACGTTCGCCTTCACCTACCCCGACGGGCTCCCGCTCAAGGAGAAGGCGGAGACGCTCGCCCACCGGCTCTACGGAGCGAGCAGCGTGACGTGGGACGGCAAGGCCAAGCGCCGGCTCGACCGCCTCGAGGCCGACGGCTACGGCGGACTCCCTGTCTGCGTCGCCAAGACGCAGTACTCGTTCTCGACCGACGCCACCCTGCGCGGAGCACCGACGGGCCACGACCTGCACGTGCGCGAGGTACGACTCTCGGCGGGCGCAGGCTTCGTGGTCCTGGTCTGCGGTGACGTGATGACGATGCCCGGGCTGCCGGCCACACCGGCCGCCGCCCGGATGGACCTGCTCGAGGACGGGACCATCGTGGGTCTGTCCTGACCCGAGCCTGTCGCGACCTCGAGCCGCCGGAGCGCAGCTGCCGCGAGATGATGGTGGTGTGTTCCACGTGATGTTCCTCGAGCCCTGCATCCCCCCCAACACGGGCAATGCGATCCGGATGGTCGCCGGCACCGGAGCGACCCTCCACCTGGTCGAGCCCCTGGGCTTCGACCTCTCCGCACCCCAGCTGAAGCGCGCGGGACTCGACTACCACGACCTGGCATCGGTGGTGGTCCACCCCGACCTCGGGTCCGCGCTGTCATCGTCGGCTCTGGTGTCCTCTCGGGTCTTCGCCTTCACGGCTCACGCGACCAGGTGGTTCACCGACATCGAGTTCGAGCCTGACGACGTGCTGCTCTTCGGGCCCGAGCCGACCGGCCTCTCGGACGAGGTGTTGGGCGACCCACGGATCACCGAGCAGCTGCGCATCCCGATGGTGGCCGGTCGACGGTCGCTGAACCTGTCGAACTCTGCCGCGGTGGTGACCTACGAGGCCTGGCGTCAGCAGGGCTTCACTGGTGCGCAGGAGCGGCCGGGCGGGTGAACCACCATCGCGCGTTGACGACCACGTTGGCCTGGTAACCGCCGCGTTCGGCGTCGTAGTCGCCCCCGCACGTGACCAGGTTGAGCTCGCGGCGGTCCTGCGACCCGTAGACCTCCTGCGCGGGGAAGTCCTCGTTGGCGTAGGTGGTCACCGAGTGCACGAGGAAGAACACCACCGACCCGTCCTCCCGCGCGACACTCACCCGATCGCCGACGCGCATCGTCCGCAGGCCGTAGAAGACGGCCGGGCCGTCCATCGAGTCGACGTGGCCCAGGATCACCGACGAGCCGCGGGATCCGGGGACGGGCCCGAGGCCGAACCATCCGGCGAGGGCCGGCTCCGTCGGCACCTCGACGGTCCCGTCCTCCTGGAGCCCGAGGTCCAGGAGGTCGGTCCGGAGGTCCAGGGTGGGGATGCGCAGTGCCGTGGGCACAGCCGTGTCGCCGTCGGTGCGCGGCGCCGCGGCCGGCCCCGGCGCGGCGAGCGGCCCCGGCGCGGCGAGCGGCCGCGGAGCAGTGAGCGGTGCGAGCGGTGCGGAGGTCGTGGCGCGGCTCGTGGGTGCAGCGCTGATCGGCGACGACGGCGCGCGCCCGGCACCGACGGCCAGGCACACGACACCGACCAGTGTCAGTACGCCGGCCAGGACGCGCCAGGGAGCGGTGCTGCTGCGTGCGTGTCCCCAGCGTCCGCTCACGTGGTGCGGTGACGACGGGGCATCGGCCCCGATCCACGCCACCCCGCTGCGGCGCCACCCAGGAGGCACAGCGTGCCGAGTGCCACCCAGCCGCCACCGTCACGCACCGGCTCGATCCGACCGGTGTCAGGACGACCCGTCGGCACGACGGGCTCACCGGGTGCTCCCGGTGCCCCGGGTGCTGCCGGTGCTCCGGGGGAGCCAGGTCCGCTCGAGCCGCCCAGGACTCCCGGTCCGTCAGGAGCGTCGGGCGCGTCCGGCAGGACCGGGCCGGGACCTGTCGCGGGAAGAGTGGGGCTGGCCGTCGGGGCTGGGTTCGTGGGCGTGACGGGCGGTGTCCCCGTCGGGGCCACCGTGGGCAGGGAGGTCGGCAGTGCGCTCGGGGACGAGGTGGGCTGGGGGGTCGGAGACGACGTGCCAGTGGGCGTCGGGGTCACGGTGGGCGTCGGAGTGGGGGCCGGGGTCACGGTCGGCGTGGGGGTCGGGGTGATGGTGGGGGTGGAGGTCACGGTCGGCGTCGGCGTGATGGTGGGCGTAGGCGTGATGGTGGGCGTCGCGGTGACCGTCGGCGTGGAGGTGGGGGTCGGCGGCGCGGCGCACACCGGCCGGGTGACGGTGTTGCTGTCCAGCGTGACTGCGCCGTTGCGCGCCAGGACACGTCCCTGCACCGTGGCGTTGGTCTGCAGCGTGATGGATGCCAGCGCCAGCACCGACCCGACGAAGTCGGTGCCGGTCCCGATGGTGGCCGAGCTCCCGACCTGCCAGAAGACGTTGCAGGCCTGTGCCCCGCCGATCAGCGCGACCTTGCTGTTGCTGGCGGTCAGGAGTGTGGAGCCCGCCCGGAGCACGAAGACGGCCGCAGCGTCACCCTGGGCGTCGAGCGTGAGGGTGCCGGTCAGGGCCATGGAGGTGGCGGCGTCGTAGACGCCCTCGGGAAGGGTCTGGCCACCGAGGTCCTGACCGGTCTTGTCGACGGCCGACCCGCGCGACGCGGCGTCGTCGTAGGCCGAGACCAGGTCGGCCTTCGCGGTGCCGGCGGCGGCATCACCGGAGTGCACGGTCCCGCCGATGACCAGCCCGGGCGGGAAGCCCGTGATCGCGGTGCCGGGGCTGACCCCGAGGTCGCCGGAGATGCTGGTGGGACCGGTGTTGGTGACGGTGGACCCGGCCAGGACCGCGTAGGAGGTGGCGGTGCCGAGACCCACGGTCGGCAGGGCGGCGTGGGCCGGGACCCAGGTGATGACCGAGAAGAGACCCAGTGCCACGGCGGCAGGGGGAAGGCCCCAGCGGAGCGAGCGGGAGGCTCGGGAGGGCAGGAGGGGATGCTGGGGGGAGGGCACGCGAGATCTCCGAACGTCGCCGGAGCGCCATGGGGGAGGGCGAGCGAGGGTCCGGGTGATTCGAGAACCTACCGACCGTCGCCATGGTGCGTGGGCGAACGGTGATACTGGTGCAGACCTGCTCAGTCGTCGCTGATCACCATGGAGCGCAGGACCTGGTCGCACACGGCGCGCATCCGCTCGATGCTCATGCTCGCGGAGGCGAGCAGGACCTGCAGGGCGAGCCCGTCGATCATGGCGATCAGGGCGTTGGCGGCCAGGACGGGGTCATCCTGGCGGAAGACCCCGGCGTCCTGGCCGTCCCGGACGATCCCGGCGACGATGCGACGCCACTCGCCGTAGACGCGTTCGTTGAGGGCTTGGAGATCGGGGTCGTGCAGCGCCTCCACCCACAGCTCGGCCCACACGTGCCAGGCGCGCACGGTGGCGTCGTCGGCTGGGAGGTAGGAGTCGACGAACGTGCGGAGCCTCTCGCGTGGGTCCGAGTCGGCGGTGAGGATGGGGCGACGACGGTCCAGCGAGCGCTCGAAGTTCCACTCGAACGCGGCGTGCATGAGGGCGGTCTTCGTCGCGAAGTAGTAGTGAACGGTGCCGGTGCTGGTCCCCGCGCGGCGGGCGACGTCGGCGACGCGCGACGACTTGTAGCCCAGCTCGGAGACCACCTCGCAGGCGGCGGTCAGGATCTGCTCCCGCCGCTCGACCTCGACGCTGACTCTGGCCATCGCGCATCCCCTGACTGGTGACGTGACTGGTGACGGAAATAGTGATGTGAACTGGTGACGGCAGACGTCCACCAGCGTCATTCAACCCTAGTTCGGCTGATCGGTCAGTCAGTCGGGACGGCCCGCAACCGAGCCGAAGCGCCAGTTGTCCACTTTCTCTTGACAAGCGAGCGTGAGGCGCGCCACTCTCATCTCGTCAATAACTGACGAACCAGTCAACTTTGGAGGCGCAGTGCGCAACGTCAAGCCACTTCTTCTGGCCCTCACGGCCACGGTCAGCCTGGGCGCGCTCGCTGCTTGCGGCGGGGACAGCGACACCGACCAGGCCGGCGGCACGAGCTTCGGTGAGTGCGAGACCTACGGCGAGAAGGGCTCGATCTCCCTGGAGCCGGTCGCCGAGGGCGTCCTCACCGTCCAGACCAACCTGCCCTCGCCGGGGTGGTGGAAGGGGGAGACCCCCGAGACCACCACCGGCGGCTACGAGTTCTGCCTCGCGGTCAATGTCGCCCATCGGGCCGGCCTCGACACGGTCAGGGTCGAGAACGTCTCGTTCGACGCACTGGTCGCTGGCCAGACCCAGGACTACGACATGGCGATGGCCCAGATCTCGGTGACCCCGGAGCGGGAGGAGGTCGTCACCTTCTCCGCTCCCTACTTCGACTCCAACCTCGGTGTCCTGGCGCCGGCCGGCACGTCCATCACCGAGGACACGGTCCGGGACGCCAAGATCGGCGTGCAGGTCGGCACCACTGCCGTCGCCTGGGCGCAGGACGTCCTGCAGCCCAGTGAGAAGCCGCAGCTGTTCCAGGACACGACCTCGATGGTGACGGCCGTGAGCTCCGGGATCGCCGAGGCGGCGGTCCAGGACACCGCGATCATGCTGGGCTTCGCCAAGAACTCGAACGGTGCCCTCGAGGTGGTGGGTCAGTTCGAGACCGGCGAGAGCTACGCGGCCATCTACCCGCAGGGCTCCGCCAACGAGCAGGCGATCAGTGACGCCATCGAGGCCATGCGCGAGGACGGCACGCTCGACGAGCTGTCGGCGACGTGGCTCGGGCCCGAGCTCGGTGGGGACCCGGCGGCTGTCCCGGTGTGGACACTGCAGTGAGCGATGCGATGACCAGTGCGCCACCGGCGGCGGCGGAGGCGTCGGCACCCCCGACGCCTCCGCAGCCGGTGGTGCCCATCGCGTCACTCGCCGTGGTGCTGACCATCGCCGCGGCCCTCTCCAGCGCCACCAGCCTGCGCTCGCTGCACCAGATGCTCGGCGACCCGTCGACGACGGTCACCGCCCTCCTCCTGGTGCTGACCGCGGCCACGCTGGTCCCGGTCGTGCTGGGCGTGCGGGCCTTCGGCAGTGCCCGGACCCGTGCCCACCACATGGCGGGGGACGACCTCGCTGCCGCGAGGCACGCGGCGGCCACCGGTCGCGAGCACGCCTTCACCGCGATGGGCTACGGCTTCGCGGTGGCGATCCTCTCCGCCCTGGTCTGGTTCGCCACGGCGAGCGACGGCGCGATCACCAACACGTTCCTGCGGTGGGAGTTCCTCACGTCCAGCTTCGGGGTCGTGGCGGAGGCCTTCTGGGTCAACGTCCGGGTGGCTGCCGGCGCGCAGGTGCTGGTGCTCGTCGTCGGTCTGCTGATCGCGGTCATGCGGCTGCTGCCGGGGCGCGCCGGCCGACCCCTGCGCTGGATCGCGATCGCCTACGTCGACACCTTCCGGGCGATCCCGAGCATCATCGTGCTCTACCTCGTGGGCTTCGGGCTGAAGCTGGCCCAGGTCCCGGTGGTCAAGGACCTCTCGCCCATCTGGTTGGCGGTGATCGCGCTGACACTGACCTACTCGGGCTACGTCGCCGAGGTCTACCGCGCGGGCATCGAGTCCATCCATCCCAGCCAGTGGGCCGCGTCCCGGTCCCTCGGGCTGTCCTACGGCATGACGCTGCGCACGGTCATCATCCCGCAGGCGGTCCGCCGCATCGTGCCGCCGTTGCTCAACGACTTCATCGGGCTACAGAAGGACACCGCCCTGATCGGGGTCATGGGGGTGACCGATGCCTTCACGCAGGCCAGGCTCTCGGCGTCCAACGTCTTCAACCTCTCCCCGGTCATCGTGGTGGCCCTGCTCTTCGTCCTCATCACCATTCCGCAAGCCCGCTTCGTCGACCACCTGATGGCCAAGGAGCACAAACGCACGGGAGGTCGGGCATGACGTTCCTCGAGATCCACGACGTCCAGAAGTTCTACGGTGAGCACGAGGTCCTGAAGGGCGTCAGCCTCGAGGTCGCCAAGCACGAGGTCGTCTGCCTCATCGGCGCCTCCGGCTCCGGCAAGTCGACGCTGCTGCGCTGCATCAATGCGCTCGAGCCGATCAGCCGTGGCGAGATCCGGGTGGACGGCGACGGGGTCAGCGGGCAGGGCGTGGACGTCAACCGGCTGCGGCGCAACGTCGGCATGGTCTTCCAGTCCTACAACCTCTTCCCCCACATGAGCGTCCTGGCCAACGTCACCCTCGCCCCGATCAAGGTGGCGGGCCGCCCTCGGGCCGAGGCGGAGGAGCAGGCGCTCGCGCTGCTCGACCGGGTGGGCATGAAGGACAAGGCCAATGTCTACCCCGACTCGCTCTCGGGTGGCCAGCAGCAGCGCGTGGCCATCGTGCGCGCCCTGGCGACGAACCCCCAGGTCCTCCTGCTGGACGAGATCACCGCCGCCCTCGACCCGGAGCTCGTCGGTGACGTGCTCGCCATCGTCCGTGAGCTCGCCCAGGACGGCCTCACCATGCTCCTGGCCACGCACGAGATGGGCTTCGCGCGCGAGGTCGCCTCCCAGGTGTGCTTCCTGCACCAGGGGCGCATCCTGGAGAAGGGGACGCCGCAGCAGATCTTCGAGGACCCCCAGGAGGAGCGCACCCGTCAGTTCCTCGCTCGCGTCCTCACCGCCGGGAGGCTCTGATGTCCGACAACCTGCCGATCGCCCTCGTCCGCCGACCCACGGCGGACCTCGCCGACGGCATCGTCACCCACATCGACCGGGTCCCCGTCGACGTCGAGCTGGCGATCCGCCAGCACGCCGACTACCGGGCCGCGCTCGCGGCTGCGGGGTGGGACGTGCGCGAGGTGGAGCCGGCGCCCGGTCTCCCGGACGCCACCTTCGTCGAGGACTCGGTGGTGGTGGTCGACGACCTGGCCGTCCTGACCCGCAACGGGGCGCCGAGCCGGCGCGCCGAGGTGACCGGGACCGAGGAGGCGGTGCGCGCCCTCGGGCTCGAGGTCGTCCGCATCGTGGAGCCGGGGACCCTCGACGGTGGCGACGTCCTCCAGGTCGGCACGACCGTCTACGTCGGCCGGGGCGGACGCACCAACGGGGAGGGCATCCGCCAGCTCCGCGACTTCCTCGCCCCGTTGGGCCGCACGGTGGTACCGGTCCGGCTGCAGGCCGTGCTGCACCTCAAGTCCGCGGTGACGGCGCTGCCCGACGGGACCTTCCTGGCGATCGAGGACCTGATCGAGCCCGGCGCGGTGCCGTCCTTCCGTCCCGTGGACGAGGAGGCCGGCTGCCACGTCGTGCCCCTGGGTGGAGGTCAGGTGCTGATCAGCGCCAGCGCCCCCCGCACCGTCGAGCGGCTGACCGACCTGGGCTTCACGACGTGCGTCGTGGACATCAGCGAGTTCGAGAAGCTCGAGGGATGCGTGACCTGCCTCAGTGTCCTGGTCCCGCACATCCCGGGCGCCTAGCCGCCCTCGGCCGGGTGCCTGTCCGCCCCGGGACCCACGGCTTGACCGTGCGGGGGTGGGCAGACACACTGGCGTAAACTAAACTGACGCGTCAATCAACATTATGAAGCCGGGTGCCGGCAAGGAGAGAACATGACCCACATCATCCGCGACGGCATCGAGCTGACCGAGGAGCAGCGCGAGTTCATCGCGCTCGCCCGCGACTTCGCCGAGCGCGAGATCCGCCCCCGCGCACGGGAGGTCGACGAGGCCGACACGAGTCGCCCCTGGACCTGTGGACCCGAGGCCGCCGAGATCGGGCTGTCCGCCTACATGCTGCCCCCGGAGTACGGCGGGGGCGGCGTCACCGACCTCGTCACGCAGTGCCTGGTCCAGCAGGAGCTCTGCTACGGCGACATCGGCATCGGCAACTTCCTGACCTCCAGTGCCTTCTTCGCCGGACCGGTGGAGGCGCTGGGGAACGAGGAGCAGAAGAAGCGGTGGCTGACCCCCCTGACGTCAGCAGGACCCCGCCGATCACCGCGGTCGCCGTCACCGAGCCGGGTGTCGGCTCCGACTCGGCCGTCCTGCAGACGCGGGCGGTCCGCGACGGCGACGCACTACGTGCTCAACGGGCAGAAGACCTGGATCTCCAACGCTCCCTACGCGCAGTGGATCATCGTCTTCGCCACCGTCGACCCGAGCCTGCGGCTCCAAGGGCATCACCGCCTTCCTGGTGGAGCGCGACATGCCCGGCGTCACCATCGGGCAGCCGATGCGCAAGATGGGCCAGCGCGGCATCGTCAACGCCGAGGTGTTCCTCGACAACGTCGGGTCCCGGTCGAGGAACCGCCTCGGCGAGGAGGGCAAGGGCTTCTACGGCCTGATGCGCACCTTCGACGCCTCTCGCATCCTCATCGGCGCCGGCGCGACCGGGCTCTCGCGCGCCGCGCTCGACGCGACGGTCAAGTACGCCCGGGAGCGCGACGCAGTTCGGCAAGCCGATCATCGAGCACCAGGCGGTCGCGTTCCGGATCGCCGACATGGCGGCCCGCACCGACGTCTCCCACCTCGTGACGATGCGCGCCGCGCGGCTCTTCGACCAGGGCGAGTTCGTGGCCACGGAGTCGGCCATCGCCAAGCTGACCGCCTCGGAGAACACCACCTGGGTGACCAACGCAGCCCTGCAGACCCACGGCGGCTGGGGCTACAGCCGCGAGTTCCTCGTCGAGAAGTGGTTGCGCGACGCCAAGCTCGAGGAGATCGAGGAGGGCACCAGCGACATCCAGCGGCTGATCATCTCGCGCGCGGTGCGCCCACGATGACCGACCTCTCGGTCTTCACCGACCCGCGCTCGGTGGCCGTCGTCGGTGCCTCGGCCGACCCCGCCAAGTGGGGCTACTGGCTGGCGCGCGGAGCGCTGCGCGGGTCGGAGGCGCGCGACCGTGCACCTGGTCAACGCCCAGGGGGCGGTCATCGACGGGGTCGCGTCCGTCCCCTCGCTCGCAGACCTGCCGCACGCTCCCGAGCTGGTCGTGCTGTGCACGCCCGCGGCACACGTGCCTGACGTCGTGCGAGCAGGCGCTGGACCTGGGGACCCGCGGGTTCCTCGGCATCACGGCGGGCATCGACGACGCCCATGACGAGCCCGGGCTGGAGCACCGGCTCGCGGCCCAGGTCCGCGCCGCGGGCGCCCGGATGATCGGGCCCAACTGCCTGGGCCTCTACGACGCCGCCCACGAGCTCGAGCTGGCGTGGGGGACCTTCACCCCCGGGCAGCCTGGCGATCATCTCGCAGTCCGGCCAGCTCGGTCTCGAGCTGGCCGGGCTCGCGGCCCATGCGGGGCTCGGGGTCTCACGCTTCGTGTCCGTCGGCAACCAGGTCGACGTGACCGCCGCCGACCTGCTCTCCGACCTGGTCGCACCACGAGGCCACCAAGGTCGTGGTGCTCTACCTCGAGAGCTTCGGCGACGGCCGCGAGCTCGTCGACACCATGGCGAGGCTGCGCGAGGCCGGCAAGCCCGTCGTCGTCCTGACCGTCGGCGCGAGCGAGGCCAGCCGCACCGCGGCCCGCTCGCACACCGGCTCGCTCACGTCCTCGCTCGACGTGGTGGCCGCAGCCTGCCGAGCGGCCGGCGCCGTCCTCGTCAGACAGCCCGGCCCAGGCCGTCGACCTGGCCCACCTCCTGCATCGGCAGCCCGCTGCCACGGGGACGCCGGGTGGCGGTGGTCAGCGACTCGGGCGGCCAGGGAGCGGTGGCGGCCGACACCCTGGCGCGCCACGCGCTGACGGTGCCACGCCTGTCGGGGCCCACCGCGGACCTGTCGAGGGAGCTCCTGCCCTCCGCAGGCGGCCGTCACCAACCCGGTCGACCTCGCGGGTGGGGGCGAGCAGGACCTGGCGACCTACTCCCGGGTGGTCGACGTGCTCGTCACCAGCGGGGAGGTCGACGCCGTGGTCCTCTCCGGCTACTTCGGCTGCTACGGGGCCGACACCCCTGAGCTCCTGGCACGCGAGCTCGAGGTCGTCGAGTCGCTGGCGGGAGCCGTGACCTCGCACCGACGGCCGGTGGTGGTCCACTCCATGAGCCACGACTCCGAGGCGGTGCGCTCGATGCGTGCCCAGGCCGTGCCGACGCTGCACACGATCGACGCGGTGGCCCGGTCGCTCGGGCTCGCGGCCAGCGTGGCCGAGCACGCCGGCGCGCCGCTCGGGCGACCCGAGGCCCCCGACGGCGAGGTGGGTGCCAGCGCCGACTACCTGCGCGGCCGGGAGCTGCTCGCCTCCTCCGGGATCCGCTACCTCCAGGCGCTGGCCGTGCGCTCCGTCGACGACGTGCCGCAGGCGGTGTCGCGTCTCGAGGCGCCCTACGTGCTGAAGGCGGGCTGGATCGAGCACAAGACCGAGGTCGGCGGCGTCGCCGTCGGTCTCGCCGACGAGGCGGCCGTCCTGGCCGCCTTCCCCGAGATGTACGCCCGGCTCGGAGAGGGTGGCTACGTGCTCGAGGAGATGGACCGGCGCCACGACACGGTCGAGCTGATCGTCGGCGCACGCCGCGACCCGTCCTTCGGCCCGGTGGTCATGGTCGGGCTCGGTGGCGTCCAGGCCGAGCTCTACCAGGACGTGCAGATCGCGCTCGGCGCCGGTGGACGAGGCGCAGGCGCTCGGCCTGCTGCGCGCCCTGCGGGCCTTCCCGCTCCTCGACGGCTGGCGGGGGCGCGCGCGCGCCGACCTCGCCGCGGCCGCGCGCGCGGTCGTCTCGGTGTCGCGCCTGGTCGCCGAGCGACGCCTCGGTGCTCGAGGCCGAGATCAACCCGCTGCGGGTGGGCCCCCAGGTGCTGTCGCGGTCGACGCCCTGGTCGTCCTCACCGAGACCGCCGACCCGCGCACCGCCGCTGACGCCGACCTGACAGGAGCCACCGATGATGGAGAAGTCGACCGAGTTCGAGGGACGGGTGGCGCTCGTCACCGGCGGCGGATCGGGCATCGGTCGCGGGATCGCGCTGAGCGTACGCCGCTGGCGGCGGCGACGTGGTCGTCCTGGGTCGACGCACCGAGCCCCTGGAGGAGACCGCCCGCCTGGCCGAGACCTACGGCGTCACCGCAGGCATCGTGAGCTGCGACGTCCGGGACGCCGACGCGGTGGCCGCCGCGGTCGACGGCGTCGTCGCCGAGCACGGTCGCCTCGATGCGCTGGTCAACAACGCAGCCGGCAACTTCACCTGTCCCGCCGAGGACCTGTCGCCCGGCGGCTGGCGGGCCGTGGTCGACATCGTGCTGAACGGCACGTTCTATGCGACGAGCGCCGCCGGGCGCCACATGCTGGCCGCCGGCGAGGGCGCCATCCTGAACGTGATCGCGAGCTATGCCTGGCACGGTCACCCGGGCACCGTGCACAGCGCCGCAGCCAAGGGCGGGGTGCTGGCGATGACCCGCACCCTCGCCGCCGAGTGGGGCGGCCGGGGGGTGCGCGTCAACTGCCTCTCCCCGGGCCCCACCGAGACCGAGGGCGCCGGCGCCGCGCTCTGGCCCACCGAGGAAGATCGCGCCCGGGTGCTGGCCAGCGTCCCGACCGGGCGCTTCACCAACCCCGAGGAGGTCGCCGAGTCGGCGGCCTTCCTGCTCGACCCCCGCCGCGCCGCCTACGTCAACGGTGACGTCCTCTCCGTCGACGGCGGTCAGTGGCTCGGCAAGGTCGTCTATGCCAACTCGTCAGCTGGAAGGTGAAGGACATGGTCGTGATGACCGGAGGAGAGGCGCTCGTGGCCTCGCTGGTGGCCCACGGGGTCGACGTGGTGTTCGGGATCCCGGGCACCCACAACCTCGAGATCTACAAGCACCTCGCCGAGCAGGGCGTCCGACACGTCGGGACCCGGCACGAGCAGGGTGCCGGCTACGCGGCCGACGGCTATGCCCGCACGACGGGTCGCCCCGGCGTCGCCGTCGTCACCACGGGCCCGGCCCTGCTGAACGCAGCCGCGGCGGTCGGTCAGGCGTACTCCGACTCGGTGCCCGTGCTCGTGGTGTCACCGGGGATGCCGCTGCGGCACCCGGCCGCCGGCAACGGGCTGCTGCACGAGATGAGGAGCCAGGGCAACGCCCTGGCTGCGGTGGCGGCGGCCAGCCTGCGTCCCACGAGCGTGGCCGAGATCCCCACGGCGGTGGCCCAGGCCTTCGCGATCATGACCTCGGGCCGTCCTCGTCCCGTGCACCTCGAGGTGCCGCTCGACGTGCTCGCCGAGACCGGTGAGGTCGTCGTCGTCGCGCCGGTCGGGACCGCTCCCGCGCTTCCGCAGGCCGCGCTGCTCGATGAAGCCGTCGGCCGCCTGACCGCGGCGCACCGGCCGGTCATCCTGGCGGGGGGCGGCAGCAGGGGCGCGGCCGGGGAGCTCGCCGCTCTCGCCGAGCTGCTGGGCGCGCCCGTGGTCACCACGACCAACGGCAAGGGAGTGCTGCCCGAGGACCACCGGCTCGCCCTGGGCGCCGGCATCCACCTCGCGGCGGTCCGCGACCTCGTGGCCGAGGCCGACGTCGTCGTGGCCGTCGGCACCGAGCTGGCGCCCGCCGACCTCTGGTACGGCCCGCTGCCCCTCGGCGACAAGCTGGTCCGGGTCGACGTCGACCCTGTCGGGATCGTCACGAACGCCGCGCCCGCGATCTCGCTCGTGGGCGATGCGCGTGCCGTCCTGCACGAGCTGCGGGCCCGCCTGTCCGCGGTCTCCCTGTCCGCCGAGCCGCAGGACCTCGACACCTGGCGAGCCCGCAAGCAGGAGGAGGCGCGCAGTGAGGGCGCCGAGTGGTCGGCGGTCATCGAGGCCCTGGCCGCGGTCCTGCCGCGCGACGTGGTGGTCGCCGCCGACAACGCGATGGTCTGCTACTACGGCGCCCTGGCGAACCTGCCGACCCACACCCCCGGCTCGTTCCTCTTCCCGACCGGCTTCGGCACCCTGGGCTTCGGGCTCCCGGCCGGCATCGGGGCCAAGGTCGCCGACCCCGCCCGACCGGTCGTGGCACTCCTCGGCGACGGCGGCATCATGTTCACCGTCCAGGAGCTGGCGACCGCCGCCGAGCTCGGCCTCGCCCTGCCGGTCGTCGTCGTCGACAACGCGGGCTACGGCGAGATCCGCAACGAGATGGTGGACCGCAGCGACCCGGTGCACGCCGTCACCTTCGCGGCGCCCGACTTCGCGGCCCTCGGTCGCGCGCTCGGCTGCGCCGGTGTCCTGGTCGACGACCTCGCCCACCTCGGCGCCGCCGTCACGGCGGCACTGGCCGCCCCCCGACCGACCGTCATCCACGTCCGCATGCCTCAAGGAGCACCCGCATGAGCACCACCGCGTCCACCACCTCAGCCGCCACGGCGACGAGCCGGGCCTCGCTTCTCGAGATCACCTGGACCGACCCGGTCACCGGGTGCGAGGGCTACGTCGTGATCGACACGCTGGTGCGGGGACTGGCCAGCGGTGGGCTGCGGCTGCGCAAGGGCTGCACGCTCGCGGAGGTGCGCGGTCTCGCTCAGGGCATGACCCGCAAGGAGGCGCTGGTCTACGACCCCGACGACACCTACGTTCCGCTCGGGGGCGGCAAGGGCGGCATCGACGTCGACCCGGCGGACCCGCAGGCGCCCGACGTGCTCCGACGCTTCCTCGCGGCCGTGCTCCCGGTGGTCCGGGAGCAGTGGAACACCGGTGAGGACTTCGGGTTGCGCCAGGACACCTTGGACCGGGTGGCCGCCGAGGTCGGACTGGCCTCGACCGTCGAAGCGGTCTTCGCGACCCTCGACGACGCGGACGCCGCACGGCAGCGACTGGCGCAGGCGTTCGCCGTGACGATCGGCGGCGTCTCCCTCGGAGACCTCGTCGGCGGCTACGGCGTCGCCCAGGCCTGCCTGCGGACCGCCGAGCGGCTCGGGCTCGAGCCGGTCGCGGCGACCGCCGTGGTGCAGGGGTTCGGCTCCATCGGCGGCGCCGCCGCCCGCTACCTGGCGGAGAACGGGGTGCGGGTCGTCGCGGTCGCCGACCGGGGTGGCCTCATCCGCAACGAGGCCGGGCTCGACGTCGAGAAGCTGCTCGCCGCCCGCGACGAGTCGGGCATCGTCGACCGCTCGGCACTCGGACCCGACGACGTCCTCGGCGACCGCGACGACTGGCTCTCGGTGCCCTGCGACCTGCTCGTGCCGGCCGCCATGTCCTACGTGATCGACGAGTCGGCCGCAGCGCGCGTGCAGGCCCGCGCGGTCGTGGAGGGAGCCAACATGCCCACGCTGCCCGACGCCGAGGCCGCCCTGTCAGCACGCGGCATCCCCGTCGTGCCCGACTTCCTGGCCAACGTGATGACCAACGCGTGGTGGTGGTGGATCGTCTTCGGCGACATCGAGCCGACGGCGGAGTCGTCCTTCGCGAAGATCGACGCGGTCATGCGTCGTCTGGTCGACACGGTGGCCGCGGACAGCGACGCGTCCGGCCGCACCCTGCGCGAGAGCGCGCTGGCGTTGTCCGCCACCAATGCCGCAGCCGTCACCGAGCGCGTCGGCATCACCGGGTGAAGCACGTGCGCGACGCGTGGGCCCGCGACGCCGCCTTCGTCGGCGGGCGCTGGCAGGCCCCCGCGGACCAGAGCGTCATCGAGGTCGAGAACCCGGCCACGGAGGAGACCATCGGGACCAGCGCCGAGTGCGGCGCGGCCGAGGTGGACCTCGCCGTGCGGGCAGCCCGCGCTGCCCTCCCGGCCTGGGGACAGGCCCCGGTCGAGGAGCGGGTGGCCGTGCTGCGCGACTGGCTCGCGCAGCTGCGCGGACGCTACGACCTGCTCGTCGAGACCACCGTCGCGGAGGTGGGTGCACCCGTGGCGATCGCCCGGAGCGTGCACGTCGACCTCGGCCTCGCGGTGCTCTCGTCCTACCTGGACGCGGCGACGGACGTCCTGTGGGAGGAGCGCGTCGGGACCTCGCTCGTGCTGCGCGAGTCCGCCGGTGTGGCCGGGTGCATCACCCCGTGGAACTACCCGCTCTACCAAGTGCTGTGCAAGGTCGGTGGGGCCCTGGTCGCGGGCAGCCCCGTCGTGCTGAAGCCGGCCGAGCTCACCCCGCTCTCGGCCTACCTGCTGGTCGACGCGGCGATCGACGCCGGGCTGCCCGCCGGCGTGCTCAACCTGGTGCCGGGCAGGGGGCCGGTCGTCGGTGAGGCGCTGGTCGTGCACCCCGGCGTCGACGTCGTCTCCTTCACCGGGTCCACCGCGGTCGGCAGCCGCATCGCGGCGCGGGCAGCCGCCAGCGTGAAGCGCGTGTCCCTGGAGCTCGGTGGCAAGTCGGCCAGCATCGTGCTCGACGACGCCGACCTCGAGCAGGCCGTCACGGCCAGCATCGAGGGGGGCATGCTGAACTCCGGACAGACCTGCTCCGCCTGGTCCAGGTTGCTGGTGCCGACGGCGAGCCTGCCGCGGGCGCTCGAGGTGGCGGCCGCCGCGGCCGCGGCGCTGACCGTCGGCGATCCCTGCTCCGAGGAGACCTGGTTGGGCCCGGTCGTCGACGCCCGTCAGCGGGCGTCGGTCACCGGCTTCATCGACCGCGCGGTCCGGGACGGCGCGACGTTGGTCGCCGGCGGCGACAGCCGCCTGCCCGCGCGGGGGCACTTCGTCCCCGCCACCGTCGTGACCGACGTGGCACCCGGTGCGGAGATCCTGCGCGACGAGGTGTTCGGACCCGTCGTCACCGTCCAGGGCTACGACGACGAGGACGCAGCCGTGGCCCTCGCCAACGACTCCGACTACGGCCTCCACGGGGCCGTGTGGTCGCAGGACCAGGACCGGGCCCTGGCGGTGGCGCGCCGCCTGCGCACCGGCCAGGTCGACCTCAACGGAGCCGCCTTCAACCCCGGTGCGCCCTTCGGTGGATACGGCCGCTCGGGCAACGGTCGCGAGCTCGGCCGCTGGGGCATCGAGGAGTTCCTGGAAGTGAAGTCGGTGCAGCTGTGACCCTGCTGGCGACCACCACGGACCGCCGTGCGGTCGTCGTCGCGGCCCTCGCCCTCGTGGGCGTCACCGCGATCTGGGGCTCGACGTTCGCGATGTCCAAGGACCTGCTGACGCGCATGTCCGTGACCGACTTCCTCGGTCTGCGCTTCCTGATCGCTGCCGCCGTCATCCTCGCCGTCCGGCCAGGCACCCTACGACGGGTGGATCGGCGCTCGGTCGACCTCGGGGTCCGCCTGGGGCTGCTCTACGCGGTCGCCCAGCTGCTGCAGTTCGTGGGCCTGCAGCGCACCGCCGCCACCGTGTCGGCGTTCGTGGTGTCGATGTACGTCGTGCTCACGCCGTTCCTCTCCGCGGCGCTGCTGCGGACCTCGATCGACAGGCGGGCGGTGCTCGCGTCCGTGACGGCGGGCGTCGGCGTGGCGGTCATGTCGCTGCGGGGCTGGGCGCTGGGGACCGGTGAGCTCCTCACCCTGGCGGCTGCGGCGCTCTATGCGGGGCACATCATCGCCATGAGCCGCTGGACCACCTCGGCGACGGCCTTCCCGCTCACCTTCGTGCAGCTGCTGACCATGGGCCTGGTGTTCATCCTGGTCGCGGGCGTCGACGGCGTGACCCTCCCCAGCGGGTCCGACTGGATCGTCTTCGGCTACCTCACCGTCGTGGCGGCAGCCGTCGCGCTCCTCGTGCAGACGTGGGCCCAGGCCCATCTCGGCAGCTCGCAGGCCGCCGTCGTGATGGTCCTCGAGCCGGTCTGGGCGGCGTTCTTCGGCTTCGCCGTCTTCGGTGAGGCCCTGGGATCCCGGACCCTCGTGGGTGGCGCGCTCGTGCTGGTCGCCATGCTCGTGGTCATCAGCCGGCCGGCCGGTGCACCGGT
Organism: uncultured Actinomycetota bacterium; assembly: GCA_963827195.1. Lineage (GTDB taxonomy): Bacteria > Actinomycetota > Actinomycetes > Propionibacteriales > Nocardioidaceae > Nocardioides. The sequence continues at coordinate 206,065 of CAWGZT010000004.1, read as the reverse complement.
GGAGCCCCAACCCGTCCACCCCTGAGGGCAGCGTGACGCAGGTCAGCCCAGGTCGGCGATGAAGATCCGGCTGCCCGTGGGGAGGGGGTGCGGCACGACGACCAGCTGCCGCAGCGTCTCCTCCCCGTCCGCCCGGAGGACGGGCACGGTGATGACGGTGCCGAGCAGCGGGTCGCGACCGTTGACGGCGTTCAGCGTGGTGCCGGCGATGTGGGCCTGGCGATACCTCGCCGGGACGATGCAGGTGACCGGCCGCCCGACCAGGTCGTGCGCGTCACCGTAGCCGAGCGCCTCGAGGCCGGCTCGGCTCACCGCGACGATGAGGCTCGCCTCGTTCGTGGCGATCAGGGCGCGCGGCGAGTCGGACACCTCGGCCGAGTCCCACCCCGCGACCTCGACCGACTCGGGCGACTCGCGGTGCCGCGGCTCCTGGAGGCTCCACCTCGTGGCCGGGCGTCCCGTGCGTGTCTGCTCGGCCACCTCGCGACACAGCCAGCGTGAGAGCTGCCGGATCTCGGGCTGGGTCGCTGGGACGAGGTGCCGCTGTGTCTGGGCCAGGTCCAGCGCGGCGTCGATCAGCTCGTCGAGGACGGCGAAGTGCTGCACCGACCGCCGCGGCACCCGCAGGATCATCGACTCGACGGACACATGGGGCTCGAGTGCCTCGCTCATGACCGCGGACGGGTCCGCCCCGAGGTCGGGGACCGGGACCTGCTCGTGCACGACGTTCATGGCGTCGCTGGCCAGCGCGTGCCGCTCCAGGACGGACGGGTCCTCGTCCAGTCTGGCCAGGAGGTACTCGCGCAGCATCGCGGAGGCGTGCTCCTGCCACGCGGCGTGCATGAGGAGCGGCACGTTGCGGAGCTCGACCCGGACGACGTCCTCGCCGGGACCCTCCTTCTCCGCCGGTTGCCTGCCCGCGAACGGGAGGCCGTGCGGGTCCTCGATCTCGGCCCAGACCACCTTGCCGGTCCCCAGCCTGGAGCTGCTCCACCGGGTGACGAGGCTGTCGATCAGGTGCAGCCCCCGCCCAGTGCCCGAGGAGGTGGAGTAGTCCCTCCGCACGGGAGGGTGGGCGCTGTCGTCGGCGACGTCGATGCGCAGGCCGGACTCGCTGAGCACGAGGGCGAGGCTGACCTCGCCGCCGGCGTGCACCAGCGCGTTGGTCACCAGCTCGCTGACCACCAGCTCGGCGTCGTCGGTGAGGACCGACATGCGGGTCCGCGCCAGGAGCGCGCGCACCATGCGTCGGGCGACCCCGGCACTGGTGCCGTCCGGGGGGAGCAGCCGGGCCGCCCTCGTCGTGGGCAGGTCCGACCGCGCCCCTGGGCTGTCCTCGACCCCGCCCCGGTCGACGGCAGGACGCTGGAGCTCGATGGACAGCATCGCCAGGTCGTCGTTGAGGCGCTCGCCGGTCCAGTAGCGCAGCGCATCGAGGAGCGAGTCGAGCAGGTAGGGGAACGGCTGAGACGCCACCATCGCCCACAGCGGCTCGGGGTCGATGAAGTCGCCTCCGGGCAGGCGGGCCTCGAGCAGGCCGTCGGTGAAGAGGATCAGCCGGTCGCCGGGCGCCATGCGTCCCCGCGTCGCCGTCGGGGCGGACCCGAGCCCGAGCGGCACGGTCGGGGCGGCGTCGAGGACCCGCCACCCCTCGTCGTGGGTCAGCACCGGCGCCGGGTGGCCGCACAGGACCAGGGAGAACCGGCCGTCGTGCTGGATGTCCATCAGCGCTGCGGTGACGAAGTCCTCGTCGTCGTGGAGATAGACCTGCACGTGCTTGTCGAGCTGGCGCGCCACCTCCTCGATGGGGATGTCGAGGACGGCGACCGAACGGAAGCCGCCCAGCGCGATGGTCGCCGTACGCACGGCGCCGAGTCCCTTGCCCCGGACGTCGCCGATCAGGACCCGCACGCGGTCCGGCAGGGCCACGACCTCGTAGAGGTCCCCGCCGATCTGCGCCTCGTCGACGGCGCTGACGTAGCGCGCCGAGAGGGCGAACGGTCCGACGACGGGAGGGGGCGGGGCCAGGATCGCCTGCTGGGCCGCGGCCGCCACCTTCATGACGTCGCTGAGTCGCTGGGACTGCCGGGTGAAGCTCTCGGCGTGGCCGAGGGCCGTGGCGATCCGGGAGGCGAGCTCCACGACCAGCTCGGTGTCGTGGGCGTCGTAGCGGCGCCCTGACTCGGCATAGGCCAGGCTGAGGGCTCCGATCATCTTGTCCCCGACGCGCAACGGCGCGACCAGGGCACTGACCAGCCCCAGCCGCTTGAGCAGCGCCGCGTGCTCCTCGTCGACCGCCGACGCCTCGACCAGCTCCTCGGGGATGTGTGTGTAGAGCTCAGGCTGCCCGGTGCGCACGACGGCCGGCGGTCCGTTGGGTGAGGACATGTCCACGGGGAAGGCGTTGCGCATCCCCTGGGCCCAGGCGCTCGTCTCGGGGTCGCGGTGCCAGACCGCCTCGGCGTGCAGGGTGTCGTCGCGCAGCAGGTAGAGCGAGCACCAGTCCGACATCCTCGGCACGAGCAGACGGTGCACCTCGGCCAGGGTCTCGGCCCAGTCGAGGCTGTGCGCCAGGGTGCGTGAGGCCTCGTTGAGGATCGCGGCCCGACGAGCCCGGGCGTCCGACTCCGCCAAGGACTCCGCGCGCACCAGCGCCGCGGTGAGCGCCCCGGCGAAGGAGAACAGCAGTCCGTGCTGAGCATCGGTCTCGATGACGCCCGGCGGGAACGTCAGCGCCAGCAGGCCGATCGAGGTCTCGTGATGGACCAGAGGGAGCAGGTGGAGGCTCCGCTCGGTGTCGTAGTAGCCGACCAGCGCGGGGAAGGCCTCGACGATGGAGGCCCGGTCGCGGTAGTGCTGCGGCTGCTGGGACCTGACCGCCACGGTCCCGGGCAGGTCGGCGGCCAGGGGCATCTCGACGTACTGGTCGGCCTGGGGCCCGGCCCGACCGAGCCAGGACACGGATCTCAGGATGTCGTCGTCGAGCAGCGAGATCATCGCGGAGGCGGCCCCCAGGCTCTCCGCAGCCTGGCCGAGGAACGCGTCCGCGACCTCGGTCTGGGTCCGGGCCCCGGTCAGCTCCACGGCCAGGGCGTCGAGGAGGTCCTGGGCGAGCTGGGTGGTGTGCCCCATGCGGCGGCGGTAGCGGTTGGCCAGCTCGGCGGCCACGACCGCGGCACCACCGGCCACGACACAGCTGATCACCCGGACGAGCCACCCGGTCTCGCCCAGGCTGTCGTGCCACGTGCCCGACAGCACGGCGCCCGCCACGGCGAGCCCGGCGACCAGGGCGGTGCGTCGGGGCCGGCAGCTGATCGAGGCCAGCACGGCGCCGGTGGCGTAGGTGCCGGCGAGCTCGATGTCGCCGACGAAGTCCACCAGCATCGTCGCGACCAGGAACAGCACGCCCAGCGCCGGGGGGAGGACTCCGCGCGTCAAGCCGGGCACGAGACCTCCTGGTGTGACAGCCATGCGCAACGGATCCCGGCGATCGTAGAGGATCCGGAGCGTGCGCCACAGGGTTAGCGCCGAGTGCTACCTCTAAGGGTGAACTCGGTGCCACCCGGGCGGTGGCAGAGTGCGTCTCATCAGCCGCATTGCCGGTGCCGACTGCGCGGAGGGTGGATCCGGTCATGAGCTCCTCGTGGGACACCGTCGTCCTCGACCTCGACGGCACCCTGGTCGACTCCGTCTACGTCCACACGCTGGCCTGGCGGGCCGCCTTCCGAGACGTCGGCATCGAGGTCGCTGCCCACCGACTGCACCGGGCCATCGGCTTGGGCGGTGACCGGCTGGTGGCGCACGTCAGCGACGAGAAGGTCGAGCGGGCCGTGGGCGACACCGTCCGCGAGCGCCATGCCCACCACCTCGACGCCCGCTTCCACGAGATCACTCCCACCGAGGGTGCCGGAGGGCTGCTCGAGACGCTGCACGAGCGTGGCCTCCACCTGGTGGTGGCGACCTCAGGTGACCGCGAGATGACCGACCGTCTGCTCGACCTGCTGCCGGGGGCGCACTCCCTGCTGGCGGCGACCGTCTCCGGCTCGGACGCCGAGCGGAGCAAGCCGGCCGGAGACCTGGCGGCCGAGGCGCTGCGTGCTGTCGGAGGCTCCGCCGGGGTGATGATCGGCGACGCGACGTGGGATGCCAGCAGTGCGGCAGAGGCCGGCCTGCCGTGCCTGGGGCTGCTCACCGGCGGGATCACCGAGGCGGAGCTGACCGCAGCGGGGTGTGTCGAGGTCTACGACTCGCCCGCGGGGCTCGCGGCCCAGGTCGACTCGTCGTTGCTGGGGCGCAGCGCGCGATGATGGAGCCGATCCCCGAGTCCGTGATCGCGGCCGAGGAGCTGGGGCCGTTCTCCGGGACCGAGGAGCTCCTCGAGCAGCTCGTCGTCATGGGGGACGGCGTACGACGTGTCGTCCCCGAGTGCGTCGGTCTCAGCCTGGCGTCACGCTGGCACGGAGTCACCTTCACGCTGGTCTCGAGCGGTGAGAGCGCAGCCGTGCTGGACGCCGCGCAATATCTCGAGGACGGACCGTGCGTCGAGTCGGCGGACCTCGACGAGGTCGTCACCTGGGGGAGCGACGACGTGCTGGGAGAGCGGGCCTGGCAGGTCTTCTCCCGGCTGAGCGCCGCCTACGACGTCAGGAGCAGCCTGACCCTGCCGATCAGGGGAGAGGGGCCGACCGCCGGCACCGTCAACCTGTATGCGAGTGCGGAGCGGGCCTTCGACGACAAGCACCGCGAGGTGGCCCAGCTGGTGGGCGCGTGGGCCGAGGAGGCGGTGAGCAACGCCGACCTGTCCTTCAGCACCCGACGGGTGGCCGAGCTGGCGCCCGAGGTCCTGGCCGGCCGGTGCACGATCGTGCGGGCCTCGCAGATGCTGGCCGAGTCGCTCGACCTCGACGAGGGTGCCGCGGAGCAGCGGCTCGCGGACGCCGCTCGACGAGCCGGGATCTCGGCGGCCCAGCTGGCGGAGGCCCTCGTCCGGCTCCAGCAGTGACGCGGTGACGGTGTCGAGCGCGATAGGTTCGCCCACCATGAGTCCCGTGCCGGTCCGCGTCGCCATCGTCAACGACTACGAGATGGTCGTGCGTGGCCTGGCGTCGGTGCTGGCCCCCTTCTCCGCACGGATCACGGTCGTCGAGATCGACAGCCGCCTGCCCGTGGCGAGCGACGTCGACGTCGTCCTCTACGACACCTTCGGCCAGGTGCAGGGCGATGCGGTGGACCTGGGCGAGATCACCGCCCAGCCCGAGGTCCGCGTGGCCATCTTCACCTGGAACCTCCAGCCCCGCCTGGTCAGCAGCGCCCTCGAGCGGGGCGCAGCGGGCTACCTGTCCAAGGGGTTGTCCGCCGAGCAGCTGGTCGAGAGCATCGAGGCCATCCATGCCGGCGACGTGGTGAGCCCGCACGCCCGAGCCGATGTCGACGCCGACGCCCAGCTCGTGATGGCGTGGCCGGGCCTCGAGCACGACCTGAGCGCACGGGAGGCGGAGGTGGTCGCCCTGATCACGCAGGGCCTGTCCAACCAGGAGATCGCGGACCGGTGCTACCTGAGCATCAACTCGGTCAAGACCTACATCCGCACGGCCTACCGCAAGATGGACGTCTCGAGCCGCTCCCAAGCCGTGCTGTGGGGCCTCGACCACGGCTTCGCCCCCGACCGCGAGCGCGTGATCGACCCCCACGGCGACTGATCGAGAATTCTTGGTTTGCGGCGCGGCGATCGGGGTACCAGGTCGGGCGGGACGGGGTCGGTCGAGCGAAGGCTCTTGGCTAAGGAGACGCACGTGGTCGCTGATGCTCAGTTTCAACTCCCGGCCCCCGGGCAGGTGGGCCCTGTTTCGGTGCCGGTCCCGGTGCGGGTGTCCGTCGTGTCCGGGAGCGACCTGGTCCTGCACGGCCTGTCGTCGATGCTGGAGCAGCACGACGACGTCGTCGTGACCCACGCGCAGGCCGAGGTGGTGCTCTACGACGCCCTCCACCCGGTCGGCGACCATGCCGACCGGCTGGCCCGGCTGGCCTCCTCGGGGGCGCGCGTGATCGCCGTCGTGGGGGACGACGTACCGCACTGGCTGTGGGAGCTGGTGGAAGGGACGACCGTCGCGAAGATCCACTGGGGCGCCAGCTCGGAGCAGCTCGCCGCTGCCGTCGTCTCGGCGGCATCGCGCACCGTGGGCTCGCCTCCGACCCGCAGCGGCGTCCCGTCGCCTCCGCAACCGCGGCGCTCCGGCTCGGAGACGGTCCACGGCGTCCTGAGCTCACGAGAGGCGGAGGTCCTGGCGCTCATCAGCGTCGGCCTGAGCAACGCGGAGATCGCGGAGCGCCTGTTCCTGAGCATCAACTCGGTGAAGACCTACATCCGTGCGGCCTACCGCAAGATCGGTGTCGTCCGACGCAGCCAGGCGGTGGTCTGGGCGATCCACCACGGCCTCGCCGACCCGAACGCCACCCGACAGGGTGTGGTGCCCGTCACCGGGCCCGGGATGGAATGGGAGCACGCCGTCGCGTCCCGCGGTGTGCGGTAGAGGACTCACGCAGTCCTTCCGGGAGGATCCGTCCGGCCGCGCACCGCTGGGCGTGACGGCGCCCAGCGTCTGTGCGCCGCTCAGGTGCCGTAGACGTCGATCTCGGTGGCCTTGATCGCGAAGCACGCCAGGGAGCCGGGCGCCAGGTCGAGCTCGGCCGCCGCCTGGGGCGTGACGTCGGCCGACAGCTCCTCCGAGCGCACCCTGACCTGACCGCCGTGCGGCTCGAGGTGGGTGATGGTCACGTCCAGGGCGTTGCGGGGGCTGCCGCCGGGGGCCTGGAGGAAGACCGACACCGCGCGCGGCGGGAACACGGCGACCGCCGCGTCGCCCTCCGCGGGCGGTACGCCGTGCACGGTGCCGGCGAGCCGCATGCCCGAGGTCGTGACGACGTAGCCGTCGCGCCAGGTGCCGACGACCATGTTGAGCCCGGCCAGCTGTGCGGCGAAGCGGCTCCGGGGACGCGTCAGCACCTCCGAGCACGGCCCCTGCTCGACGACCGTGCCGTCCTCGATGACCAGGACCCGGTCGGCGAGCAGCAGCGCGTCGAGCGCGTCATGGGTGACCAGGACCACCGTGCGCTCGGCGAGGACCCGGCGCAGCGTCTGGCGCAGCGCCGGGGTCACGGCCACGTCCAGCGCGGCCATGGGCTCGTCGAGCAGCAGCAGGCGGGGGTCCGCGGCCAACGCGCGTGCCACGGCGGCGCGCTGGGCCTGGCCTCCGGAGAGCTGGGCGGGGCGGCGGTCGGCGAGCTCCTCGAGCCCGACCTCGCGGAGCCAGTGCGCCGCGACCTCGGTGGCGCCGGCGCGACGCCCGCCGGGGCGGCTGCGCGGCCCGAAGGCGACGTTGTCGAGGACGCTGAGGTGCGGGAAGAGGAGCGGCTCCTGGGCGAGCAGGGAGACCCCGCGGTCGTGCGGGGGGACGTCCACCCGGTGGCGTCGTCCGTCGTGCAGCGTGAGCCGGCGCCCGTCCAGCGTGACGTGGCCGGAGTCGGGGCGCAGGAGCCCCGCGACGACGTCGAGCACGGTCGACTTGCCGGCTCCGTTGGGCCCGAGCAGGGCGAGGGTCTCCCCGCGGGCCACCTCGAAGGCCAGGTCGACCGACCGGGCGACCACGGCGGCGTCGTACTGCAGGCTCACAGCTGGCCCCTGCCCTGGCGGGCGAACCCGATCACGAGGACGGCGACGACGACGAGGACCAGCGACAGCGCGACGGCGGCCTGGGCGTCGGTCTCCCGGCGCAGGTAGATCTCCAGCGGCAGCGTGCGGGTGACTCCTTGCAGGCTGCCCGCGAAGGTGATGGTGGCGCCGAACTCACCCAGGGCGCGCGCGAACGCGAGGACGGCTCCCGAGAGGAGCCCCGGGAGCACCAGTGGCAGCGTGACCCTCCTGAAGACCGTCGTGGGCCGGGCTCCCAGCGAGGCCGCGACGACCTCGTACTTCTGGCCCGCGGTGCGCAGCGCACCCTCCAGGCTCACGACCAGGAACGGCAGCGCGACGAACGTCTGGGCCAGGACGACGGCCGTGGTGGAGAAGGCGATCTGCACGCCCAGCAGCTCGAAGGTCTCGCCGAGCAGCCCCCGCCGCCCGAACGTGTAGAGCAGGGCGATGCCGCCGACCACGGGTGGCAGCACCAGGGGGAGGAGGACCAGGGAGCGCAGGATCCCCTGGCCGCGGAAGGTGGTGCGGGCCAGCACCACCGCCATGGGGACGCCGAAGACGATGCAGAGCAGGGTGCTCGTGCCCGACGTGCGCAGGCTGAGCAGCAGGGCCTCCTGCGAGGCCTCGGAGGTGATCAGGGTGAAGAACCGGCTCCACGGGGTGCGCAGGACGATCGCCAGCAGCGGCAGCAGCACGAAGAGCGCGCCGGCGAAGGCGGGCACATAGATCCAGGTCGGTACGCCGACCCGGCTCCGGGAGGCGGGCATGTCAGGGCGCCGCTGCGAAGCCGGCGTCCTGCAGGATGCGCTGGCCGGTCGCCGACAGCACCAGGTCGACGAGCTCCTGGGCGAGACCGGCCGCATCGCTGCCGGCCACGGTCGCGATCGGGTAGACGTTGGCGGCCGCGGACGACTCGGGGAAGGTGATCCCCGTGACCTGGTCGCCGGCCGCGATCACGTCGGTGACGTAGACCAGGCCGGCGTCCGCCTCGCCGGAGGTGACCTTGGCCAGCACGTCGGTCACCGACTGCTCCTCGCTGACCGGCGCGAGGGTGACGCCGGCGGAGGCCGCGACCGCCTGGGCCGCCGCCCCGCACGGGACCTCCGGGGCGCAGGTCACCAGGTTGAGGCCGGCCTGCGCGAGGTCCTGGAAGGTCTCGATGCCGGCGGGGTTGCCCGGGGGCACCACGATCTGGAGGGTGTTGGAGGCGAACGCGACCGGCTCGGCCCCCTGCAGGTCGTCGGTGGTCAGCTTCTCCATGTTGGTCTCGTCGGCCGAGGCGAACACGTCGGCAGGGGCGCCCTCCTGGATCTGCGCGACCAGGTCGGAGGACCCGGCGAGGACGAGGTCGACCCGGACTCCGTCGTGGGTCGACTCGAACTCCTCCGCGATCTCCGCGAAGGTGCTCGTCAGCGATGCCGCGGCGAAGACCGTCACCGTGGTCCCGTCATCGCCGGCACTGCACCCCGACAGGGCGACCGAGAGACCGAGGGCGACGACCAGGACGGTCGGGAGCCGGCGCCTCATGAGGCTCCCTGGGAGGTCTCCACGATGACGGTCGTGGACTTGATCACCGCGACGGCCACGGAGCCGAGCTCCAGGCCCAGGTCGCGGACGGCCTCGCTGCTCATCAGGGAGACGACCCGGAAGGGGCCGCACTGGAGCTCCACCTGGGCCATCACGGTGTCGACGCGCAGGTCTGTGACGAGGCCGACGAAGCGGTTGCGGGCCGAGCTCGCCGGGCCGTCGGGCAGGCCCGGACGGCGGGCCTGGTCGCGCGCCACCTGCGCCACCTCGTAGCCGTCGACGACCTTGCGACCGGAGTCGTCCTGCGAGGCGCCCAGCAGTCCCCGGTCGATCCATCGGCGCAGGGTGTCGTCGCTGACGCCGAGGTAGGCGGCGGCGTCACGGATCCTCATCTGCGGCATGCAGCGGATCATACGCACCGACCCTCGGGTCGGTGGCGGTCAGGTGACCGCGTCTGCGGATCAGGCGACCAGGTCGTCCCAGCCGGCGGCGAGGTAGTCGATGAAGGCGCTCCCGACGTGCTCGTCCCGCAGCTCGGCGCGCGTGACGGGTCGCGGGCGCACGCGGAAGTCGGGATCGGCCATCGCGCGAGCCGCGAAGTCGTGGTGCAGGATCGCGCCGGTCCCCACGGTGACGAAGTCGGCGCCCTGGGTGAGGCACCAGGCCGCGTCGCCCGCGGACTGCACGAGGCCGGCCACGCCGAGCCGTGCCCCGTGGCGGGGGAGGTCGGTGAAGTGGTCGACCAGCAACCCGTCGCCCGCGCCGGTGTCCCCTGCTCCTGTGTCCCCTGCGCCGCGGGGCCGCATGAAGACGTCCCACAACGAGAGGTCGAGGAAGTCCAGCACGCCGGCGGCCAGGACCCGCCGCGCCGTCTCACGACCCTCGGCGACGGTGATCCCGTTGCCCTCGGGGGTCAGTCGGAGCCCGACCTGGAAGTCCGGTCCGGTCGCGGACCGGATCCCGTCGAGCACCTCCATCAACGGGCGCACCCGGTTGTCCAGGGTGCCGCCGTAGCGGTCGGTCCGCTCGTGGCGCGGGTCGAGGAACTGCCCGATCAGGTAGCCGTGGGCGCCGTGCACCTCCACGCCGTCGAAGCCGGCGAGCTCGGAGCGCACCGCAGCCGCCACGAACGACTCGACCATCGCCTCGACCTCACCGGTGCTCAGGGCGACGGCCCCGGTCCGCGGGTCGTCCCAGGGCGCCTGCAGCGTCCGGCCGGTCAACGCGGAGTCGGCGCGCCGCCCCCCGTGGTGGAGCTGGACGGCCGAGCGCGTGCCGGTCGCGCGCAGCGAGTCGGCCAGCCGGGTCAGCCCGGGCAGGTGGGCATCGCTCGCGACGCCGAGCTGGCCGCGCCAGGCCTGCCCGGCCGGGTCGACGTACGCGGCGCAGGTCGTGGTCTTGCCGAAGCCGCCCCGACCGCGGGCCACGAGCCAGTCGTGCTCGTCGTCCGACAACGTCCCGTCGTCGTTGCTCTGCGTGTTGGTGAGCGGTGCCAGCGCGAAGCGGTTGGCCCACGCGGGGCCGTGCGGGAGCTGGAGCGGGTCGGCGGTCGAAGTCACCGCGACGACACTGCCACAAAAGCCTTCGCCGTCCGCCGCCGACCTGGGACAGTGGTGCCCGATCACCCACGGTCGTCCGGCCGTCGACGAAGGAGAACCACCAGATGAGCTTCATGGACAAGGTGCGCGGGCAGTTCGTCGACATCGTCGAGTTCCTCGATGACAGCCGCGACACCCTGGTGTGGCGCTTCCCGCGCCAGGGCAACGAGATCAAGAACGGCGCCCAGCTCGTCGTGCGTGAGGGTCAGACCGCCGTCTTCGTCAACGAGGGCCAGATCGCGGACGTCTTCACGCCCGGCACCTTCGAGCTCACCACCCAGAACCTGCCGATCCTGAGCACCCTGAAGGGGTGGAAGTTCGGCTTCAACTCGCCCTTCAAGGCCGAGGTCTACTTCGTCGGCACCCGGCAGTACACCGACATGAAGTGGGGCACGCAGAATCCCTTCACCGTCCGTGACGCCGAGTTCGGCATGGTGCGGCTGCGCGCCTTCGGCACCTACTCGCTGCGGGTGACCGACGCCGGCGTGCTGCTGCGCCAGCTCGTCGGCACCGACCCCGACTTCCGCACCGACGAGGTCTCGGAGTTCCTCCGCCAGACGATCGTCTCCCACGTGACGTCCGCGCTCGCGACCGCCAACGTCCCGATGCTCGACCTCGCCGCCAACCAGCAGGCGATCTCGCAGCAGCTCGTCGTCACGCTCAGCGAGAGCCTCGTGGAGTTCGGCATCGCGCTGCCGCGCTTCGTCATCGAGAACATCTCGATGCCGCCCGAGGTCGAGGAGGCGCTCGACAAGCGCAGCCAGATGGGCATCCTGGGCAACCTCGACCAGTACACCAAGTTCCAGGCCGCCAACGCGCTCGAGGACGCCGCCAACAACCCCGGCGCCGCCGGTCAGGGTGCGGGCATGATCGTCGGCATGGGCCTCGGGCAGGCCGCGGCCGGAGCGATGACCAGCTCCCAGCAGGCCGCCCCGGCGGGGCCGCCGCCCCTGCCCGGCGGCGCCGCGCAGTGGTACGTCGCGGTCAACGGCCAGCAGGCCGGACCCTTCGCCCTCTCCGCACTCCCGGCGCAGGTCTCCGCGGAGAAGCTCAGCCGCGAGACGCTGGTGTGGACCGAGGCGATGTCGGGCTGGAAGCCTGCCGGCGAGGTGCCCGAGCTGGCCTCGTTGTTCGGTGCCACCCCGCCGCCGCTCCCTCCGCAGGGCTGACGGCATGTCGACGACCCCGCCGCCCCTCCCGCCGTCCGTCCCGCAGTCCGTCCCACCGCCTGTCCCGCCCCTCCCGCCCGCCGGTCGGCCTCAGCCGCCCCAGGCACGTTTCGCGTCGTGCCCCACGTGCGGCTCGCAGGTGGCCTACGCGCCCGGGACGACGGTGCTCAAGTGCACCGCGTGCCAGGCCGAGCACCCGATCGAGGCCGGGGACGACACGACCGTCGACGAGCACTCGTTCGACGCGTGGATGGCCGACAACGCCCACGTCAAGGTCGCCTCCCTCGGCGGCCAGGTGCTCAGGTGCCAGGGCTGTGCCGCCGAGATCGAGACGACCGACCTGGCCGAGACCTGCCAGTTCTGCAGCGGTCACCTCGTCGCGCTCACGGCGCCCGAGGGGGTGGTCCCGCCCGAGGCGGTGGTGCCGTTCGGCATCGCGCAGGCCGGCGCCCAGCAGGCGTTCAAGGAGTGGATCGGCTCGCGCTGGTTCGCCCCCAACGCGCTCAAGAAGGTCGGCTCCACCGAGTCCCTCAAGGGCACCTACGTGCCGCACTGGACCTTCGACGCCAACACCGCCACGGCCTACCAGGGCGAGCGGGGCGAGCACTACTACGTCACCAAGACCCGCCAGGTCTCCGACGGCAAGGGCGGCACGCGCACCGAGACCTACCAGGAGCGCCACACGCGCTGGCACCCCGCCTCGGGCCACGTCTCCCGGGCCTTCGACGACGTGACCGTCGTGGCCTCCCAGCAGCTGCCCGCCAAGCGGCTCGAGCAGATGGGGCCCTGGAAGCTCGAGACGGCCGTGGCCTACCAGCCGGAGTACCTCTCGGGCTACTCCGCCCTCCGCTACGACGTCGACCCCCAGGACGGCTCCAAGACCGCGCGCCAGGAGATGCGCGACGTCATCGAGGGCGACGTACGCCGTGACATCGGTGGCGACGAGCAGCGGGTCCACCAGGTCAACGTCCAGTACGCCCAGATGTTGTTCAAGCTCGTGCTGCTCCCGCTCTGGCTGGCGACCTACGTCCACGCCGGCAAGCAGTGGCAGGTGATGGTCAACGCCAACACCGGCAAGGTCACCGGCGACCGACCCTGGTCGGTCATCAAGATCGTCCTCACCGTCCTCTCCGTGCTCGCGGTGATCGCCGTCCTGGTCCTCGTCCTCGCCGCCGTGGGAGAGGGCAGCGCCTCGCCCTGAGGGGCAGCGGCGACCACCTGATCGCTGATCGAGCCGGGAGGGCCGTCAGGCCCGAGCGTGTCGAGATCCGGTGGGGTGCCTGCGGGCGTGGTCGTCGTACGGAGGGGGGTCTCGACGCGCTCGTCGCTGGCGCTCCTCGCGGCTCGACCAGCGATGGTCCGCACGTTCGGTGATCGAGCCGGGAGGGCCGTCAGGCCCGAGCGTGTCGAGATCCGGTGAGGTGCCTGCGGGCGTGGTCGTCGTGCGGAGGGGGGTCTCGACGCGCTCGTCGCTGGCGCTCCTCGCGGCTCGACCACCGATCAGCCGCCCGATCGACCACCGATCAGCCGCCCGCTCGGCCACCGAATTGCGGCTTGATTGGTGATCGAGCCGGGAGGGCCGTCAGGCCCGAGCGTGTCGAGATCCGGTGAGGTGCCTGCGGGCGTGGTCGTCGAACGGAGGGGGGTCTCGACGCGCTCGTCGCTGGCGCTCCTCGCGGCTCGACCAGCGATGGTCCGCACGTTCGGTGATCGAGCCGGGAGGGCCGTCAGGCCCGAGCGTGTCGAGATCCGGTGAGGTGCCTGCGGGCGTGGTCGTCGTGCGGAGGGGGGTCTCGACGCGCTCGTCGCTGGCGCTCCTCGCGGCTCGACCACCGATCAGCCGCCCGCTCGACCACCGATCAGCCGCCCGCTCGACCACCGATCAGCCGCCCGCTCGACCACCGATCAGCCGCCCGCTCGACCACCGATCCGCCGCCCGCTCGAGCACCGATCAGCCGCCCGCTCGACCACCGATCAGCCGCCCGCTCGACCACCGAGTCGGCCACGCTCGATGACCGATCGGGCGGCGGCTCGGTGGGCAGGCGCCTCAGGTCAGGGTGGCGGGGAGGGTGGCGAAGCCGCGGAGGATGCGGGTGTCGCGGCGGCGGGCGCCGGGCTCGAGGCGCAGGTCGGGGTGGCGCTCGAAGAGGCGGCGCAGGCCGACCTCGCCCTCCATGCGGGCCAGCGCCGCGCCGAGGCAGAAGTGCCGGCCTCCGGAGAACGACACGTGCTCGGCGGCGTTGGTGCGGGTCACGTCGAAGGTGTCGGGGTCGGCGAAGACCTCGGGGTCGCGGTTGGCGCCGGCGAGGAGCGTGGTGAGGACGGCGCCGCGAGAGAGCCGTACGCCGGCGATCTCGGTGTCGCGCACGACGGTGCGGCCGGTCAGCAGCACGGGTGGGTCGAGGCGCAGGACCTCCTCGACGGCAGTCGGCCAGCGCTCCGGCTCGCGCTGCAGCAGGGCGAGCTGGTCGGGGTGGTCGTGCAGCAGCGCGATGCCGTTGCCCAACAGGTTGACCGTGGTCTCGAAGCCGGCGGCGAGCACGAGGCCGGCGGTGGCCTTGAGCTCGGCGTCGGTGAGGGCGACGCCGTCCTCGTCGCGGGCGCTGACCAGCTTGCTCAGCAGGTCGTCGCCGGGCTCGCGGCGCTTGAGCTCGATGTGGTCGGTCAGCCACGCCTCGAACTTGGACAGCGCGGTCTCGACGTCGCGGAACTGCTTCCACGACAGGCCGAGGTCGAGGCTGGGGGCGGCGCCGGTGCCGAACTCGAGCACCTTGTCGCGGTCGGCCTCGGGCACCCCGAGGATCTCGGCGATGACGGTGACCGGGAGCAGCGCGCAGTAGGTCTCGATGAGGTCGACCGGCCGCAGGCCCGGCTGCTCGGCGGCACGAGCAGCGAGGTCGTCGAGGAGCTGGTCGGCGATCTGCTCGGTGCGCTCGCGCAGCCCCTGCACGGCCTTGACGGTGAAGACCCGCGTGACGAGCTTGCGCATGCGCGTGTGGTCGGGCGGCTCGGTGACCAGCAGCGACGGCGGGGTCAGCGGACCGATCGGCGTGGTCTCCGCTGCCCACCTGGCCAGCCGGCCGAGGGCGCCGGCGCCGTTGCCGACCTCGACCCCGGAGCGCACGTCGGGGTTGCCGAGGACCTCGCGCACCACCGGCAGGCTGGCGGTGACGAAGGCGAACTTCGAGCGCTGCAGCGGACCGGCGGCGCGGATCTGGTCGAAGAGCGCGATCGGCACGTCGCTGCTGGTGCTGGTCGCGACGATCAGCTGGGCGTGCAGGTCGCCGTTGCGGGCGGCGCCGCCGATGACCCGCTTGGGCAGAGCGTGCCCGAGCCCCCAACGGATGAGCGGGCGGACCCGCTCCGTGCGGTGCGAGCGGGTGCGGGCAGCGGGGCCGAGCAGCATGGTGGAGCCTCGATCCAGGAAGACGATACTCAACAGTATCCGATACTTTCCGGTATCGTCACCGCCGTGTCAACGTCCAGCCCCCGTGACCCGGACCGTCGCCGGCGGCCCAGCCGCGACGACGTACGCCGTGCCCTCCTCGATGCGGCCGCCCGGGTGTTCGCGCGGCAGGGCATCGACGGCGCGAGCCTGGACGACGTGGCCGCTGACGCGGGCTTCACCAAGGGCGCGGTCTACTCCAACTTCGGCAGCAAGGAGGGCCTGGTGGCGGCGCTGGTCGAGGACCGCACCTCGGCCTACCTCGACCTCGGGCTCGAGGCGGTCGACGACCTCGAGGGCACGATGGCCGTCCGCGCGCAGGTCCTGGGCGACAGCCTGACCGCGGCCATCGACGAGCAGCGCGACTGGCACCTGCTCTTCTTCGAGCTGTGGCAGCGCGCGGTGCGCTCCCACGACGCCGACGGCGCCTTCCGCGACCGGCGCGAGGCACTGCGGGCCGCGGTCGCCGAGGCGATGGAGGAGCACGCGACCCGGGCCGGCGCCACCCTGCCGCTGCCCGCCACCGACCTCGCCATCGTGTTGATGGCGCTGGCCAACGGTCTCGCGATGGAGCGGATGGTGGCTCCCGACGACGTCCCCGCAGACCTGCTGGGCCAGGTGCTCGCCCTCGTCATGGGAGATGCCACGACCCCCGGCCAGTCCTGACTGCTGCAACCGGGGCAGGGGTTTCGTCCCCAGGCGGGTGGGACATGCTGGAGCCTGCCCCGCAGACCCGGGGCGAGGGTGCGGGAGCTGAGCGTTGACTTTTCTGGTGATCGGACTGATCGGCCTGCTCGTCCTCGGCATCTCCCTGGTCGCCGGCGACCTGCTCGACGGGGCGCTCGACGCGCTGGCGGGCGACGTCTTCTCGAGCGCCGTCCTCGGCGCCTTCGTCGCGGCCACCGGTTTCGGCGGTGCGGCCGCCCAGGCGGCCGGCGCTCCCGGCCTGGTGGCGGTCCCGATCGGCCTCGTCGTGGGCGTGGTCTTCGGCTGGTTCGCGGTGTGGCTGACCCGGCTGATCAAGGACGGCGGCAGCGACGCCACGTTGACCACCGACGACACGATCGGCCGCGACGGCCGGGTCGTGACGAGCATCCCCGAGGACGGCTTCGGCGTCGTCCAGATCCTCGTGGGAGGCCACACCATGCGGCTCAACGCCCGCGCGGACCTGCCCCTCGAGCCCGGCACGGCGGTCCACGTGACCAGCGTGCTGTCCCCGACGGCCGTCACCGTCGCCCCCATCTGGCTGCCCGGCCACTGATCCTCCCTCCGGAAGGAACCCCATGGACCTGCTGATCCCCATCGGCGGACTCGTCGCCCTCCTCGTGCTGCTGCTGCTCCTGGTGACCAGCCGCTACAAGGTGGCCGGACCCAACCAGGCCTACATCGTCACCGGACGCAAGGGCAAGGCGGTCCTCAACCCCGAGACCGGCGCCCTCACCACCGACCTGTCGGGCCAGAAGGTCATCCTCGGCGGCGGCACCTTCGTCATCCCGTTCGTCCAGAAGCTCGCCACCCTCGACCTGTCGTCGCGCCGGATCTCGGTGCAGATCCGCGGTGCCGTGTCGGGCCAGGGCATCAAGCTCAACGTCGAGGGCGTCGCCATCGTCAAGGTCGGCGGCAACGCCGACCAGATCCGTCTGGCCGCGCAGCGCTTCCTCAGCCAGCAGCAGGAGGTCGAGGCCTTCACCCAGGAGGTGCTGGCGGGTGCGCTGCGCTCCATCGTCGGCGGCCTCACCGTCGAGCAGATCATCCGGGACCGGGCCGCCTTCGCCCAGCGGGTGGCCGACGAGTCGGAGAACTCCCTCACGGGTCAGGGCCTGATCCTCGACACCTTCCAGATCCAGGACGTCACCGACGACGGCAGCTACCTCGCCGACCTCGGGCGCCCGGAGTCGGCCCGCATCGGCCAGGCGGCGTCCATCGCCGAGGCCAACGCACGCCAGGCCGCCGAGCAGGCCCGCATCCTCGCCGAGCAGGAGATCGCGATCTCCCAGCGCGCCCTCGAGCTCAAGCAGGCCGAGATCAAGGCCGAGACCGACGCGGCCAGCGCCCAGGCGGCAGCCGCCGGTCCGCTGGCCCAGGCCGACCGCGACCAGGCGATCCTGCTCGAGCAGGAGAAGGTCGCCGTACGACGAGCAGCGCTGACCGAGCGCAACCTCGAGACCGAGGTGCGCAAGCCCGCGGACGCGGCGCGCTACAAGGTCGAGCAGGAGGCGGAGGCCGACCGCTCCGCCCAGATCGCCCAGGCCGAGGCCCGCAAGGCCGCGACCATCGCCGGCGCCGAGGCCAAGGCGCAGGAGGCCCGCCTCAGCGGTGAGGCCGAGAAGTCGAGGCGTGCCGCGCTCGCGGAGGCCGAGGCGATCGAGGGTGAGCGTCGCGGTGAGGCCGAGCGCGCCCGCCGTGTCGCGGAGGCCGAGGCCACCCGCGCCGAGGGTGAGGCCACCGCGGCCGCGACCCTGGCCGTCGGCCAGGCCGAGGCGGAGGCGATGGACAAGCGGGCCGAGGCGTTCGCGCACTACAACGACGCGGCCGTCCTGCAGATGCTCATCGACGTGCTCCCGCAGATCGCCCGCGAGGTCGCGGCGCCGATCGGCAACATCGACCAGCTCACGGTCATCTCCACCGAGGGCGCCGGCGCGATCCCGCGCCAGGTCAACGACAACGTCGTCCAGACGCTCAACATGCTCAAGACGTCGACGGGCCTCGACCTCGAGTCGCTCATCAAGAAGTCGATCAGCAAGGCCGCCGAGGGCACCGGGCTCGACGTCGGCACCGGCAGCGGGTCCGACAGCACGCCCGAGCGCGGCTGACGGGTGCGTAGGTCGCCGACCCGGGGGTACCTGGGTCGGTGACCACTGACACCTCGGCCATGGACGCCGAGTTCGACACGATGGCGGCCTGGGTCGCTGACGCCGTGGCCGAGCTCGGCCCCGACCACGCCCTGCCGGCCGCCTGCCGCGGCAGCGGGAGCCCCGACGGGCTGGAGTGGCTCGCCCGCACCATGGGCCTGCGACGCGACGCGACGCTGCTCGACGTCGGCGCCGGCACCGGTGGTCCGGCGGAGCTGGCGGCGCGGGTCACCGGCGCCCGACCGTTCCTCGCCGAGCCGATGCCGTCGGCGTGCCGGGCGGCGCAGCGGATGTTCGCCCGACCGGTGGCGGTCGCCGACGGCGCAGCGCTGCCCTTCGCCGACGGATCCTTCGACCACGCCTGGTCGATCGGGGTGCTGTGCACCGTGCAGGACAAGGCGGCCCACGTCGCCGAGCTCGCTCGCGCCGTGCCCGTGGGGGCCACGGTGGGCCTGCTGGTCTTCGTCTCCGAGGTGGCCGAGCTGCCCCGGGAGCCCGAGGGCAACCACTTCGTGTCCCTGACGGCTCTCGAGTCGTTGCTCGAGCACGCGGGGCTCGTCGTGGAGCAGCGCCGGGCGCTGGGCGACTTCGACACGCCCCAGGACTGGGAGGACCGCGCCGCCCGGGTCGAGGAGGTCGTCGCGCGCGACCACCGGCACGAGGAGGCGTGGCGGGTCTCCGACCGTCAGCACGAGGAGATGTCGGGCCTGATCAGCGACGGCCTGGTGGCCGGCCACCTGCTCGTGTGCCGGCGGCTGGCGGTCGAGCCGTCCCGCACCGCCCACGTGGGGGGACTGGCCATCGCCTACGACTCCCGTGTCCTGGAGCCCCGGCCCTGGACCGCGCTCCAGGGCGAGTGGGCGGCCGAGCTGCTCGCCGACGAGCCGGACGGCCCGATCCTCGAGCTGTGCACGGGCGCCGGCCACATCGGGCTGGTCGCCGCCGTGGGCTCGGGCCGAGCGCTGGTCGCCGTCGACCTCGACCCCGTCGCCTGCTCCTACGCCCGACGCAACGCCCACGCGGCCGGCGTGGCCGACCGCACCGAGGTCCGCGAGGGCCCGATGGGCTCGGTGCTGCGCGACGAGGAGCGCTTCGCGATGGTGGTGGCCGACCCGCCGTGGGTGACCAGCGCCGAGGTCGGGCGCTTCCCCGAGGACCCCCTGCTGGCCATCGACGGCGGCACCGACGGCCTGGAGGTGGCGATGGAGTGCGTGGCGGTCGCCGGGCGCCACCTGCAGTCCGGGGGCAGCGCGCTGCTGCAGCTCGGCAACGACGCGCAGGTCGACGAGGTGCTCGCGCGCACCGCGAGCAGGTGGCGCGACGGCGGGCGTCGCACGGGGACCGGAGGGTGCGTCGTACGCCTCGTGAAGGCGTGAGGGTCAGTCGCGCAGCAGCTTGTGGGTGCCGTCGCACCACGGCTTGGTCGCGGACCGGTCGCACCGGCACACGGCCGTGACCGGCCGCGTCGTGCGGTGACGCACACCGTCCTCGTCCTGGACCACGGCCCTGCCGCGCAGCAGCATCGGTCCGTCGGGGATCAGCACGACGTCGGCATGCTCGTCCGGGTGGTCGGTCACGCGACGTCCCACAGGCTCAGCATCGCCGCGGCGGTGCGGGCCTCGAGGTCGGTGCAGGCCCACGCGCCGAGCAGCACGTCGTCGTAGAGGTCGGGCTCGGCGGCCACCAGCGCCACGCAGATGTCGCGCAACGCCAGCTGCTCGTGCACGGCGTCGGCCTCGACGTGCTCGTCGTAGTAGGTCGCCATCGCCTCGGGGAAGTCGAGGCGCCGCAGTCCCTGCGCGAGCTGGCGCGACGGCAGCGAGCTGGTGCCCTCGAAGGCGGCGAGGTGACCCAGCGCCGCCCCGCGCAGGCGCCGCTGCAGGCCGAACATGCTGAGCACGTTGTTCTGCTCGAGCACCTCGACGACCGCCTCGTCGACGTAGGCGCCGTAGCCGGAGTCCAGCCCCAGGGCTGCGATGCCCACCTGGAAGAGGCGGTGGTGCAGGCGCCCGGGGTCACCGTTGCCGTACTCGTCGAACTGGATCTCGAGCAGCGCGGCCTTGGGGCCGGCGCTCAGGCGGGGGATGACCCAGCTCGTCGGGTCGGCCTCCTTGAGGTGGTAGAGCGAGCGCTGCCGCAGCAGCTGCAGGGTCTGCTCCCGGGTGGCGCGCCGCTGGACGTGGCGTGCCAACGACGGGCTCTCGTCGTCGGCCAGGACCTGGAGCAGGTCGACGACCAGGTCACCGCTCACCACCGGCTCGGGACGTCGCGCCCGCAGGGAGGCCTCGAGGTCGCGCTCCAGCTCGGTGCGCAGCCCGATCGTCGAGGCCTGCCACTCCCACCGCTCGTCGACACCGGCGAAGCCGCGGTAGTGCAGCTCGTGGAGCACCCACAGGGTCAGTGCGTCGTCCTCGCGACCGCCGGACGCCGCGAAGTCGCGCGGCAGGTCGTCGGGGGGGCTCAGCAGGGCTGCCAGCACCGAGGCGCTGCGCGGCCCGCGGGCTCGGGGGAGGGGAGTCACCCCACCATCGTGGCGGAGCGCCGCGGCCGGGTGCTCCTCCGCACGGGTGACACGCGGGAGGTGTGCGTCACGCCGACGAGGGGTACCGAGCGGCTCACCCACCACCCCACGACCCGAGGAGAAGCATGTCGACCGACGCCATCGTGCTGCTGAAGAAGGACCACCAGGAGATCCGCCGCGCGTTCACGGCCTTCGAGAAGGCCGGTGAGAAGGCCTACGTCGAGAAGGGCCGTCTCGTCGACCGGATCATCGAGCTCCTCACCGTGCACACCTACCTGGAGAACGAGGTGATGTATCCGCGGGTGCGTGCCCTGCTGCCGGACCTGGAGGACGACGTCCTCGAGTCCTACGAGGAGCACCACGTCGCCGACGTCCTGGTCATGGAGCTCGTCGGCATGAAGCCCGACCACGAGCGCTTCGTCGCCAAGACCACGGTGCTCATCGAGAACGTGCGGCACCACATGGACGAGGAGGAGGACGAGTGGTTCCCCCAGGTCCGCGAGGGCCTGGGTCGCAAGACCCTGCAGGAGATCGGGGCCGAGATGGAGCAGGCCCGCAGCAAGGCGCCCCGCAGGCCCTCGCAGCCGAGCGCGCTGAAGAAGACGATCGACGCCGTCGTCTCCTGACCACCTGCGTCAGGGTCGGCGGCTCAGCCGTGGCTGGGGTGCTCCGGATCGTCCTCCGTGTCGGTCGCGGGGCCCTCGGTCACGGCACCGCCCTCGTCGGTCCAGTCACCGGAGCTGCCGTCGTCCAGGCTCGGGTCGGAGGTGGCGTCCGGCAGCGTGTCGGGCAGCGTGTCCGGCGAGGGGTCCGTCGAGGTGTCGGGCGAGGTCTCGTCAGGCGTCGAGGAGGTCATCGACCCAGCCTGGCAGGCGCCGGGCGCCCGGGCCCTCACCTCCAGGGGGGGAGCCGGCGGCCCAGCCGAAGGGGCAGCCCGTGGTGCAGCAGTGCTGCCCGGGCGGCGTTGCTGCCCGGTGCGCCGTGGACGCCACCGCCGGGATGGGCCGAGGCCGACCCGAGGTAGAGCCCGGACACGCCGGTCTCGGCCCTGCCGAGGCCGGGCACCGGGCGGAGGACCAGCTGCTGGTGCAGCTGGGCCGTGCCGCCGTTGAGGGCGCCGCCCACGAGGTTGGCGTCCAGCGCCTGCATCTCGTGCGGCCCCAGGACGCGGCGGTCGAGGACGACGGCGCCGAAGCCGGGAGCCACCGCCTCCAGCCGGGCCTGCATCCGGTCGGCGAAGCGCTCGCAGTCGCTGGTGTCCCAGGCGCCCGTGACCGAGCCGTCGCCGGCGTCGGAGCGGGTCTGCTGCGGGACGTGCGTGTAGGCCCAGAAGGACTCGGTGCCGGCCGGTGACCTGCTCGGGTCGGACGTCGTCATCTGCCCGGTCAGGAGGAACGGCTCGGAGGGGATGGTCTGGGACGCCACCTGGTGCAGCGCGCGTGACATCTGCTCGACCGAGTCGGCCACGTGCACGGTGCCGGGAGCGTGGGCCGGGGGCTGTCTCCACGGCACCGGTCCGGCGAGTGCCCAGTCGACCTTGACCGTGCCGGGGTCCATCTGGAAGTGGCGCATGCCCCGGACCACCCGGGCCGGCACCGCGTCGGCGGGCAGCAGACGCGTGAAGAGCGCCTGCGCCGAGACGTCGGCGACCACTGCGTGCCGCGCTGCCAGCCGGTCGCCGTGCACCGTGCGGACGGCGACGGCGCGACCCGAGTCGACCTCGATCGCGGTCACCTCGGAGCCGCAGCGGATCTCGCCGCCCAGGCTCTCCACCCGCCGGGCCATCGCCTGGGTCAGCATGCCCGCCCCGCCCTCGGGGACCGGGAAGCCGACGGTCTGGGCGAGCATGCTCATCAGGATGCCCATGAGACCGGAGCCCGGGGCGTTGAGCGGGATGTCCGCGTGCCCCGCGTTGCCGGCGAGCAGGAGCCGGGGCGCCTCGCCGCCGAAGCGCTGCCGGCCGATGTCGACGACCGGGGTCAGCATCTGGCGGACGAAGTCGAGCCCACCCACCGACGGGAGCCGTCGCAGGGCGCCGAGGCCCGCACGCAGCGGGGGGAAGGGAGACAGCAGCGCCCCGACCACCTGGTCGCCGATCCGGTCCCACTGCGCGCACAGGTCCAGCCACGCGTCGCCGTCCCCGGGGTGCTGCTGGTCCATCAGGGCGGCCGTGACCGTCCGGTCCCGGTGCAGCAGCGCCCACTCGCCCCCGGGCATCGGGTGGCCGAGCACGGCGGGCGCGTGCCTCCACCGCAGACCGTGCTGGTCGAGGTCGAACGACGCGATCGCCCTGCTCGCCGCGGCCAGCGGGTAGAACGCGCTGAACGTGTCGTGCACGAAGCCGGGGTGGACGTCGCGGTCGCTGCGCACGGCGCCGCCGATGCCGGGCTGTGCCTCGAGCACGAGCACGCTCCACCCCGCGTCGAGCAGGTGGTTGGCGGCCACCAGCCCGTTGGGGCCGCTGCCGACCACGATCGCGTCGTACGACGAGCCGCCCGCGGTCATCTCGTGCCCGCGCCCTCGCGGTCGGTGCGTCGACGGACCTTGACGGCCAGGTTGCGGGCGATGCCCGCGAGCGAGCCGCCGTGGTCACCGCGCATCTCGTTGCCGTCCTGCACCGACTCCAGGACGTTGCCGTCGTGGGGCCACACGGGACGGGTCAGGTCGACCGCCGCCGCCCCGAAGAGCGGGCTGACGATCCGCACGTAGACCGGGTGCACGGCCGTGAAGCCGAAACGCACCAGGTGGTTGGCGAACGTCAGCTGGGATCCCGAGCGGCGCTTGTCGACGCGCGCCAGGATCTGGCGCGCGGTGCGCTCGGGCGTCGCGACCGGTGGGGGCGGTCGGCCCTCGAAGCCCACGACGCTGGCGGCCTGGGAGTAGATCGGCGTGTCGACCCCGCCCGGGGCCACGTAGATCACCGACACGTCCTTGTTCTCCAGCTGGAGGTGCTCGGCCAGCGCCCGCACGCCCCACTTGCTCACGGCGTAGGCGCTCATGGTGGGCACCGTGAGGTGGCCGATGACCGAGCCCACGAGCACCAGCGTGCCCCCGCCCTGCCGCTGGAGCACCGGCAGGACGTGGCGGGCCACGTTGGCCGAGCCGTGCAGGTTGGTCTGCAGGACGCCGTCGAAGACGTCGACGGGCACCTCCTCGACGCGGCCGTAGGCGACCACGCCGGCGCTGTTGACGACCACGTCCAGCCGGCCGTGCTGCTCGAGCACGGCGTCGACGCAGTCGCGGACCTGGGCGTCGTCACCGACGTCGGTCGGGACGACCAGGGTGGAGGCGGCCCCCGCCTCGCGGGCCAGGGTGGCCACCTCCTCCAGCGCCTCGCGGCCGCGGGCGACGAGCACCGTGTGGTCGCCGTCGCGGGCGGCCTGCAGCACGGTCGCGCGGCCGATGCCGCTCGAGGCGCCGGTCACCAGCACCACGCGAGGGCCGCTCACGTGCGGTTCTCCACCACGAAGGCGAGCCGCCGGAGCGTCTCCACGTTGCGCCAGGCCAGGGGTGGCTGGCGCAACGGCGAGGGAACAAGCTTCCCCGGTCCGGAGACGACGTCCTCCTCGATGGTGAGGGTGGTGCCGTCCGGGGCCTCGTCGAGGTGGATGACGACCTCGGCCTCGCCGGCGGGCCACCCGCGGGCGCGCAGACGCAGCAGCGACAGGGGCCTGGCCTCCAGCACCTGCGTGGTGTCGTCCAGGAGGGCCGGCCACACGCCCACGGAGTGGTGCAGCTCGGCGCCGACGGCGGGCCACGCGTCGTCGACCTCGCGCATCCGGGAGGCACCCACGACCCACAGGGGGTAGAGCCAGCCGTCCGAGAGGACCTCCCAGACCTGCTCGCGGGTGGCGTGGACGGTCCTGGTGTTGCGGCTCATGGCGTGAACACGACCTTGATCATGCCGTCCTCCTTGTCGCGGAACTTGCGGTAGGCCTCGGGGGCCTCGGCCAGCGGGAGCCGGTGGGTCACGAAGGACTCGGTCCCGAGCGGGTCGCTGTCGTCGAGGAGCAGCGGCAGGATGTCGTCGCTCCAGCGGCGGACGTTGGCCTGACCCATGCGCAGCTGGATCTGCTTGTCGAACATCTGCATCATCGGCATCGGCTCGGTCGCCCCGCCGTAGACGCCGGAGACCGACACGGTGCCGCCGCGTCGTACGCACTCGAGGGAGGCGTGCAGGGCTGCGGCGCGGTCGAAGCCGACCCGCATCATCAGCGGCGCCGCCAGCTTGTCGGGGAGCAGACCGACCGCCTTGATGACCTTCTCGCCGATGGGGTTGCCGTGTGCCTCCATGCCGACCGCGTCGATGACCGAGTCGGCGCCCCGGCCCGAGGTGCGGTCGCGGACCTCGGTGCCGAGGTCGTCGACGGCGTCGATGTCGATGGTCTCGGCGCCGAGCGACCCGACACGGGCCAGGCGCTCGGGCACGCGGTCGGCCACGATCACCCGGGCACCCTCGCGCAGGGCGATGCGCGCGGCCATGTCGCCGATGGGGCCGGCACCCATGATCAGCAGCGTCCCGCCCTGCGGCACGTCGGCGTAGCGCACGGCCTGCCACGCGGTGGGGATGACGTCGGAGAGCAGCACGAAGCGGTCGTCCGGGGGACCCTCGGGCACCTTGATCGGCAGGAAGTCGGCGAACTGCACCCGGAGGTACTCCGCCTGCCCGCCCGGCACGGCGCCGTAGAGCGAGCTGTAGCCGAGCAGGCTCGCGCCGGTGCCCTGGTCGCGGTTCTGCGTGGTCTCGCACTGGCTGTGCAGCCCCTGGTCACACATCCAGCACGACCCGCAGCTGATGTTGAACGGCACCACGACGCGGTCGCCGACCGCGAGGCCGCGCACGTCCGGGCCGACCTCCTCGACGATCCCCATCGGCTCGTGCCCGACGACGTCGCCGGCGGTCATGAAGGGCGCCAGCGGGTCGTAGAGGTGCAGGTCCGACCCGCACAGGCCGGTGGTCGTCACCCGGATGACGGCATCGGTCGGGTCGATGATCGCGGCGTCGGGCACGTCCATGACACGCATGTCTTGGGGGCCCTGCCAGGTCACTGCCTTCATCGGTGGTCCTCTCGTCGGTGGATGCAGGTCGGTACCCCCGTGACCCGGTCCCGACGCCCACCCGGCGGGGTGAGGGTCCCCGGCGCAGGACGGGGGTACCGGAACCGCATGGCACTCAGCTCCCTCTGGCAGGACCGGCACCCGCGACCTCATCTCGACCCTCCCGTCGTCGGGGGCACCCACGACGTGGTCGTCGTCGGTGCCGGCCTGACGGGGCTCACCGCCGCGGTGATGCTGGCCCGCGCCGGGCGCTCGGTCCTCGTGCTCGAGGCCGAGCGGATCGGTCACGGGACGACGGGTCGGAGCACGGCGAAGGTGAGCCTGCTGCAGGGCACCCGGCTCTCGGCGATCGCAGCACGACACCCCGGGCCGGTGCTGCGTCGTTATGTCGAGGCCAACACCGAGGCGCAGGCCTGGCTGCTGCGCTTCTGCGGGGACCACGGCGTCGCGACGCAGGACCGGTCGGCGTTCACCTACGCCCACGGAGAGCCTGGGCTCGGGACGGTCCGCAAGGAGCACGACCTGGCCCTGTCGGTGGGCCTGCCGGTCGAGTGGCACTCCCGCCTCGACCTCCCGTTCGCCACCAGCGGGGCGACCTGCCTGCCGCACCAGGCCCAGGTCGACCCCGTGGCGCTGCTGGACGCGCTGGCCGAGCAGGCCCGCGCCCACGGCGCCGAGATCGTCGAGGGAGCCCGGGTGCTGGGTGTCCGCGGCAGCGGCCCCACGACCGTCACCACGGGGGCCGGGGAGGTCGAGGCGGCGCACGTCGTGGTCGCCACCAACATGCCGATCCTCGACCGCGGTGGCTTCTTCGCCCGGATGAGCCCCCAGCGCTCCTACGGCCTGGCGCTGCGCACGCCGGCTCCGGCCGTCGCCGGGATGTACCTCTCGGCCGACGCGCCCTCCCGCTCGCTGCGCGATGCGCCCGCCGACGAGGGCAGCATCCTGCTCGTGGGAGGCGCCGGTCATGCCACCGGACGGGTGGGCTCGCCGCTCGAGCACCTGGACAGCCTGCGGGAGTGGACCCGCACGCACTTCCCCGAGGCCCAGGAGGAGGTCGGTGCGTGGTCGGCCCAGGACTACGCCCCCGCGGGGGAGCTCCCGTTCGCCGGCCCGGTGCTGCCCGGCGCCGACCACCTGCTGGTGGCCGGAGGCTATGCCAAGTGGGGGATGACGAACGGCGTCGCCGCGGCCCTGGCCATCAGTGCGGGGATCCTCGGGGACCGGCCGTCCTGGGCCTCGGTCTACGACACCACCCGGGCCGGTGAGCTGCGGGGTCTGCCGGCGCTGGTGCGCTCCAACGCGGAGGTCGGCCTGGAGATGACCACCGGGTGGCTCCGCCCCCTGCGCCACGCGCTGCGGCCGACCGGCCCTCCGGCCGAGGGGGCGGGCGAGGTGGCCTTCGACCACGTCGGTCCGCCGACGGCGTCCTCCACCGTCGACGGCGTCGTACGACGGGT
The DNA here is from genome assembly GCA_963827195.1 of uncultured Actinomycetota bacterium. GTDB lineage: Bacteria > Actinomycetota > Actinomycetes > Propionibacteriales > Nocardioidaceae > Nocardioides. The sequence goes on along the minus strand of CAWGZT010000004.1, from coordinate 178,745 downwards.
GTCGGGGGTGTGCACGCACCTGGGCGGGGTGGTGCGGTGGAACGACGCGGAGACCAGCTGGGACTGCCCGCTGCACGGCTCCCGCTTCGACGCGGACGGCGCCGTGCTGGAGGGGCCGGCGACCTGCGGCCTGAGCAGGGTCACCCGCTCGGACTGATCAGGCGCGGGGTCACACCTGCGTCACGCGACCGCCCTCGACCCTCCACCGCTGGTCGAGGTGGACGTTGTCGAGGAGCCGCCGGTCGTGCGAGACGAGGAGCAGCGCGCCCTCGTAGGCGTCGAGCGCCTGCTCGAGCTGCTCGATGGCCGGCAGGTCGAGGTGGTTGGTGGGCTCGTCGAGCACCAGCACGTTGACGGCCCTGGCCTGCAGCAGCGCCATCGCGGCGCGGGTGCGCTCGCCGGGGGAGAGACGCCCGACGAGGCTGCCGACCTGGTCGGCCTTGAGGCCGAACTTCGCGAGCAGCGTGCGCACCTGGGCCGGCGACTGGTCGGGCACGGCCGCCTCGAAGGCATCGCCGAGCGTGGCGTCGTCGGCCAGCTGGCCGCGCGCCTGGTCGATCTCGCCGACGGCCAACGAGGCACCCTGCGAGGCCCGTCCGCCGTCGGGCACCTCGTGGCCGAGCAGCAGCCGCAGCAGCGTGGTCTTGCCCGCCCCGTTGGGTCCGGTGATGCCGATCCGGTCGCCGGCGTCCACCTGCACCGTGACGGGACCGAAGGCGAAGCCGCCGCGCTGCAGGGTCACCTGGTCGAGCGTGGCGACGACGGTGCTCGACCGGGTCGCCGCGGCGATCTCGAAGCGCAGCTCCCACTCCTTGCGGGGCTCCTCGACCTCGTCGAGCCGCGCGATGCGCGACTCCATCTGGCGCACCTTCTGGCCCTGCTTCTCCGATGACTCGCTCTGGGCGCGGCGGCGGATCTTGTCGTTGTCGGGGCTCTTCCTCATCGCGTTGCGCACCCCCTGCGAGCTCCACTCGCGCTGGGTCCGGGCGCGGGAGACCAGGTCGGCCTTGGTGTCGGCGAACTGCTCGTAGGCCTCACGGGCGTGGCGTCGCGAGACGGCGCGCTCCTCGAGGAACGCGTCGTAGCCGCCGTCGTAGACGCGCACCTGCTGCTGGGCCAGGTCGAGCTCGACGACGCGGGTGACGCACCGGGCGAGGAACTCGCGGTCGTGGGAGACCAGCACGATGCCGTGCCGCATGCCCGTCACCAGCGACTCGAGCCGCTCCAGGCCGTCGAGGTCGAGGTCGTTGGTGGGCTCGTCGAGCAGCACCACGTCGAAGCGGCTGAGCAGCAGCGCCGCCAACCCGACGCGCGCGGCCTGCCCACCGGAGAGGGAGGTCATCAGGGCCTCGGTGCCCACGTCGAGGCGCAGGTCGCCGAGCACCGCGGGGACGCGGTCCTCGAGGTCGGGTGCGCCGCTCGCCAGCCAGTGGTCCAGCGCGACGGCGTAGGCGTCGTCGGCTCCCGGGGCACCCGAGCCCAGCGCGGCCGCGGTGGCCTCCATCGCCTCGGCCGCGTCCGCCGCCCCCGTGCGACGGGCGAGGTAGGCGCCGACGCTCTCGCCGGGCACGCGCTCGTGCTCCTGCGGGAGCCAGCCGACGAAGGCGTCGGAGGGGGCGGACGAGACGCTCCCGGCCAGCGGCGCGTCCTGCCCGGCCAGGAGCCGGAGCAGGGTGGTCTTGCCGGCCCCGTTGGCGCCGACCACCCCGACGACGTCGCCGGGGGCGACCGTCAGGTCGAGCCCCTCGAAGAGGGTGCGGTGGGCATGTCCCCCGGACAGGCCCTTGGCGACCAGGGTGGCACTCACCCCCTGATCGTAGGGCGCCCTCTCGCCCGGGGGTGCGGGCAGTCACTAGCCTCGGCTCGTGAAGCGACGCGAGAGATGGGTCAACGCCGGGGTGCAGCGCGTGTGGTCCTGGCTGCAGCGAGCAGGTGAGGTCGCGCCCGGCACCCGGGCCGGCGACGCCTTCGGCACCCTGGGCGAGGGCAGCTCCATCGGCTTCCCGATGGCGACCCTGATGGGGGCCCGGTCGATCCACGTGGGCGAGCGGACCCTCATCGGCCGGCAGGTCACGCTGTCTGTCGGCTACGGGCCCGACGACCCGGGCGCCCCGGAGCGCGCCCTGGTGATCGGGGACCGGTGCGTCATCGGCGCCCGCACCAGCCTGACCGCCCACGAGTCGATCGTCGTGGGCGACGACGTGTGGTTCGGCCAGGACGTGTTCGTCTCCGACGCCAGCCACGGCTACCAGGAGCTCGACGCGCCGATCGGGCTCCAGCTCGGCGCCCACCAGCCCGTCTCCATCGGCGCCGGGTCCTGGATCGGCCACGGAGCGATCATCCTGCCCGGCACGACGATCGGGAGGAACGTCGTCGTGGCGGCGGGCTCGGTGGTCCGCGGCGTCGTCGAGGACCGGGCGGTCGTCGGGGGCGCACCGGCCCGGGTGCTGCGGCGCTTCGAGCCGGCGGTCGGGTGGGTGACGGCGGGTGGCGACGTGCGCCCGGTGCTGCCGCCGTTGGCCGTGCGCTACCCCGGGGCGGGGCTGGCGCCCGAGCCCGAGCCCGAGGTCGTGGCCGGATGAGCGAGCACGGGGCCACGCCGCCCAGGCTGCCCGTCGGGGTGCGGGCGATCGACCGGCTGATGAAGTCCAACAAGGCGTTCTCGATCGAGCACATGGACGAGCGGGCGCTGGCGCGGGCGCAGCGCAGCGCGATCCCCGACGCCGGACCGGGCGCGCTGGTGGCCTCGCTGTTCCTCGGGCGGCCGCGCGCCGGTGTCACGATCACCACGAGCGGGTTCCCCGCCGCCCACGGCGAGGTGCCGGTGCGCGTCTACACCCCCGACGGGCCGCCGGAGCGGCCGTCCTCGCCGCGGCCGGTGGTCGTCAACTTCCACGGCGGCGGCTTCGCCCTGGGCAACGCGCGCCAGGGCGACTGGATCTGCAGCACCGTCGCGGCCGACCTCGGCGCCGTCGTGGTGTCGGTGGACTACCGGCTCGCGCCGACGCACCGCTTCCCCGCGGCGGTCGAGGACTGCTACGCCGCCCTCCTGTGGACCGTCGCCCACGCCGAGGAGCTCGGCGGCGACCCCGAGCGCGTCGGGGTGATGGGAGACAGCGCCGGCGGCAACCTGGCGGCCGTCGTCGCGATCATGGCCCGCGAGGAAGGGGGGCCGCTGGTGCGCCACCAGGCGTTGATCTACCCCGCCACCGACCTCAGCGACGCGTTGCGGGAGACCGGGTCCTACCGCGCCAACACGCGCGGCATCGTGCTCAGCAACGCCGACATGGAGATCTTCCGCGGTCACTACCTCGACGAGGGGGCGGACTCGACGGACTGGCGGCTCTCCCCGCTGCTCGCACCCGACCTGGGCGGGCTCCCGCCGGCCGTCGTCGTCGTCGCCGGGCTCGACCCCCTGCACGATGTCGGGGTGGCCTACGCCGAGGCGCTGGTCGCGGCCGGTGGGCGGGCGCGCGTGGAGGACTTCCACGTCATGCCCCACGGCTTCCTGAGCTTTCCCTACTTCAGCCGCGGGGCGAAGCCGGCCATGGCGGCGATCGTCGCCGCGCAGCGCTCCGCGCTGGACCTCCGCTGAGCCGGGCCTCACCCAAGGGGGTGGAGAGATGCGCGAAACCCCATGGGCCCGCCTATTGTCTGAGATCGTTCGACCCGAGATGCCGTCCGGTGCTCGACAGCCTGGTGTGAGCCGAAGGAGTGGCAGTGGATCAGCCCGCCGCTCCGACGTCCCCCGACCTGTCGGCGGCCCCGTCGCCGCCCCTGTCTCCGGCCCTGCGCGTCGAGGTGGAGCAGCACGGCAGCCACCAGGTCGCCGTCGTGACCGGTGAGGTCGACATGTCCTCGGTCGGCACCCTGCGCACCCAGCTCCGCGACCTCATGGTCGAGGGCGGGCCACACCTCCTCGTCGACCTCAGCGGCGTGCCGTTCATGGACTCGGCCGGCCTCGCCGCCCTCGTCTCGACCCGCCGGCAGGCCCGGGTGTTCCAGGGCTCCTTCGGGCTGGTCGCCCCCAGCAAGCAGGTCAGCCGACTGCTCACGCTCACCGCGATGGACAAGGTCTTCCCCTGCTTCGCCTCCCTCGAGGACGCGCTCGCCGACGGTGTCGGGACCGGAGCCTCGGGCTAGGACCGGCCGCTGACCCGGTGGTCGGCCGGTCTCACGCGTAGCGGACCGGCAGGTCCTTGATCCCGTTGATCCACGCCGACCGCAGTCGCGCCGGCGTGCCGTCGCGCACGATCCCGGGCGCCAGGTCGGCCAGGGCCGAGAAGATCAGCCGCACCTCGGTGCGTGCGAGGTTGGCGCCGATGCAGTAGTGGGCGCCGTGACCGCCGAAGGCCACGTGCGGGTTGGGTGAGCGGGTGATGTCGAACGTGAACGGGTCGGTGAAGACGTCCTCGTCATGGTTGGCGCTGGCGTAGAACAGGCCGACCCGCTGGCCCTTCAGCACGGTCACGTCGCCGAGCGCCACGTCCTCGAGCGCGGTGCGCTGGAACGAGGTGACCGGGGTCGCCCAGCGGATCACCTCGTCGACCATCGACTCTGGCCGGTCGCGCACCCAGAGGTCCCACTGGTCCGGGTGGTCGAAGAACGCGTCCATCCCGTGGGTGATCGCGTTGCGCGTCGTCTCGTTGCCGGCGACGGCCAGCGCGATGACGAAGAAGCCGAACTCGTCGTCGGTGAGTCCTCGGCCGTCCTTGTCGGCGGCCAGGAGCTTGGTGACGATGTCGTCGCGCGGCTCGGCCTTGCGCTCGGCGGCCAGGCCCATCGCATACATCAGCACCTCCGTCGAGGCGGCCTCCGGGTCACCCGCGAAGTCGGGGTCCTCCGACGCGGTCATCTGGTTGGTCCAGTCGAAGAGCCGACCACGGTCCTCGGGCGGGACGCCCAGCATGTCGGCGATGGTCTCGAGCGGCAGCACGGCCGCCACCTGCTCCACGAAGTTTCCGCTGCCCTGGGCGACGGCCGCCGCGACGATGCGCCGCGCACGCTCCTCCATCACCTCGTCGAGGGCAGCGATAGCGCGAGGGGTGAACCCGCGGGAGATGATCCGCCGTGTCTGGGTGTGCTCGGGGGCGTCCTGGTTGATGATCACCACGCGGGTCATCTCGACGGCCTCGCGGGTCGTGGTCTCCGGCAGCCGGATGATCACGCCGTTCTCCCACGACGAGAACACCGCGCTGTTCCGGGAGACCGCCGAGACGTCGGCATGGGACGTCACTGCCCAGTAGCCCGTGCCGCCCGCCATCCCCGCGCGGGCCGCGGGGGTCTGCTCGACCCACGTCACGGGCGCCGTACGACGCAGCGAGCGCAGCTCGTCGTGCGGCACGCCGACCAGGTTCACGTCAGGGTCGGTGAGGTCGAAACCGACCGGGAGGACGGGGCTCGTGGTCATGGTGCTCCTCGGAGTGAGATCATGCAGACAGGTGCAAGTGGGTGAACACAATCACTAATCTGTATGATCGTCAAGGAGGTCGGTGTGCGGAGCCACGGCTGGGGCGGCGACCCGCCTCGCGACCACGACGACGCCCGGCGGCGGATCCTCGACGTCACCCGGGCCCGCCTGGGGGAGCGCGGCACGACCAGCACCTCCGAGGTCGCCGGTGCGCTGGGCATCACGCGGCAGACGCTCTACCGCTACTTCCCGACGACCGAGGGCCTGCTCCTCGCCGCGGCGCTGGACGCGGTCGTCGACCTGGAGGCTCAGCTGGTCGAGCACGTGCGCGCCACGCTGCGCGGCGTCCAGGTCCCTGACGCGGGTGACGTCGTGGTGGAGATCGTGGCCTACGTCCACGAGCACCTGCGCGACGATCCCGCGCTCAGCCGGCTCGTGGCCCCCGGTCGCATCGCGGCCACGCTGGCCGGGCTGACCGACCCGGCTGCGATCGCCCTGGGTCGTGAGTGGCTCGCGCAGATGCCGGTGGACTGGGGGGAGGTGGGCCTCGACGACGCGGCGATGCGCGAGCTGGTCGAGCACCTGCTGCGCACCCTGCAGTCCCTCGTGCTCGATCCCGGGACGCCCGAGCGCGCCGGCGCCGACCTTCGTGCCTACCTGCAGCGGTGGCTCGCTCCGGTCCTGAGGATCCGGCTCCTCAGCTGACCGGCAGGTGGTCGGTCGTCGACCCGGTGTACATCCGGCGCCCGGTGACCCCGGTCGCCGCGCACAGCTCGTCCGCGTCGGTGGCGGTCGCCGCCATCTCGGGGCTCTTCATGGCCGCGGCGAACGTCGCGGCGTCGTCGAACCACAGCTCGGCGACCAGGTAGGGCGCTTCGCCGCCGAGACCCTTCGGGTGCGAGGTGAGGAAGCGGCGCAGGCCCGGCAGGGCGTGCACGAGCGGGACGTGCACGTCGCGGTAGTGGGTCTCGAAGGGCTCGGCCTCGGCGGGCGCGGTGTACTCGATCGTCAGGCGGTGCATGGCGGCGAGCCTAGGTGACTCAGCGGACGACGAGCTCCTTGGCCTTCGCGTCCCACACGACCTCGGAGGCATCCGCCCGGAGCGCGTCGAGCAGGCGCGCGACGACGACCGAGCCCGCCAGGGGCTCGGGCAGCCGGGGCGGGCTGCCCGCCAGGGCGCGGTCGGACAGCCCGGTGTCCAGGTGCGGCGGGCGCACGTCGAGCACGTGGAAGCGGCGGCGGTTCTCGCGCCTGACGACGCCGAGCCAGGCCGACAGGGCGCTCTTCGAGGCGCTGTAGTCGGCCATCTGGTTGGTGGGCAGGTCCGCCAGGATCGCGGACAGCACCGCCACGACGCCGCCGTCGAGGTGGCGCGAGGCCGCCCTCACCAGCGCCATGGGGCCGAGGGTGTTGACGGCGAAGAGCTCCTCGGCGACGGCCGGGTCGGTGTCCACCGCGGGGCCGAAGGCGGGCACCCCGGTCGCCACCACGAGCGCGTCGAGCCCGCCCAGCGTCGCGGCCGCGGCGTCCACCACGGCCGCGCAGGCGTCGGTGTCGAGGACGTCCAGGGTGAGCGGCTCGTGCTCCGTCACGGCGGCGACCTCGGCCAGCCGTCCCGCGTCCCGTCCGGTCACGACGACGCGGGCGCCCTGCTCCACCAGGGCCCGCGCGGTCAACCCGCCGAGGACACCGGTCGCCCCCACGACCAGCACGCGTGCTCCGGACAGCTCCATGGTGTTGCCTCCTGCGTCGGCGAGGGTCGCTCGTCACGACGTTACGGCGGCTGCCCAACGCACGGCCTAGGGTCGGGGCATGGACGACAACACACGCCACCTCGAGGACGGGATCGTCACCGACATGGAGGACCGGCTCAGCTATGCGGCCTACCTCGACCTGCCGCGGCTGCTCTCGGCCCAGCACCCGCTCAGCGACCCGGTCCAGCACGACGAGCTGCTCTTCATCGTCCAGCACCAGACCTCCGAGCTGTGGCTCAAGCTGCTGCTCCACGAGCTGCTCGCCGTGCGCAGCCACCTCGCCGCCGACGACCTCGGCTCGGCGCTCAAGGGGCTGGCCCGCGTGAAGCGGATCGTCGAGACCCTGACCGCGCAGTGGTCGGTGCTGGCGACGCTGACGCCCAGCGAGTACGCCGAGTTCCGCCCGTTCCTCGCGTCGTCGTCGGGCTTCCAGTCCAGCCAGTACCGCGCGGTCGAGTTCGTCCTCGGCAACAAGCTCGCCTCGATGCTCGACGTCTTCGCCGACGACCCGCCCGCGCACGAGCACCTCTCCCGGCTGCTCTCCGAGCCCACCGTGTACGACGAGTTCCTCCGGCTGCTGGCCCGCCGCGGGCTGCCCGTCCCCGCCGCGGTGCTCGGGCGCGACGTCACGCAGGCGCACGCGTTCGTGGGGGACCTGGTGCCGGTGCTGGCGACCGTCTACCGCGACCGCCCGGCGTACTGGGACCTCTATGAGACCTGCGAGACCCTCGTGGACCTCGAGGACTCCTTCCAGCTGTGGCGCTTCCGCCACCTGCAGACCGTGCAGCGGATGATCGGCCACCAGCCCGGCACGGGCGGGTCGAGCGGGGTGCCGTTCCTGCGTCGCGCGCTGGACCTGACGTTCTTCCCCGAGCTCTATGCCGTGCGTGCCGCCGTCGGGTCCTGAGCCTCGTCAGGTCCCCAGCTCGTCGATCAGCAGGGCGAGGTGCAGCGAGAGCCGGGTCTCGGGGTCGTCGAGGCTGACGCCGAGCAGCGCCTCGACCCGGGCCAGCCGGGTGTAGAAGGCCGGCCGGGACAGGTGGATCGCCGCAGCGGCCTCGGACTTGCTGGCCGGGTGCAGCAGCAGCGCGCGCACGACCTCGAGCAGCGGGCGGGACGCGGTGGCGTCGTGCTCCTTGAGCGACGCGAGCTCGCGTCGGGCGAAGTCGGTCAGCCGGGCGTCGCGCTGCAGGAGCGCCACGAGGCCGCGCACGTGGGCGTCCTCGATGCGGTGCACGACGCCGACGGCGGCGGGGGTGCCGGCGAGCGACTCCAGCACGTGCTGGGCCTCCTGGAGGGAGCGGTCGACGTGACCGAGGTCGTGGACGGCCCGCCCGGCCGTCATCAGCACGGGCGCGACGGCACCGACCCGGTCCAGCAGTGCCGCGGTGAGCGCCGCGTGGTCGTCGCCCGGGCGCAGCGAGAGGAGCACCCGCACGTCGCGGTCGATCTCGGCCGCGAGGAGCGGCAGGCGGAGCCGGTGTCCCGCGGCGACGAGCGCGGCCAGCGCGTCGGCGGTCGGCGCCGACACCGGACGGACGCTGACGCCGACCAGCGTGCGTCGTGAGACCGGCAGCCCGGCGAGCTCGCACCGACGCGGCAGGTCCGGTGAGCTGGGGTCGGCGAGGAGACCGAGCACCAGCGCCAGGTGGGTGCGTCGCACGAGCGTGTCGCGGTCGCGTGCCTGCGTGCGCTGGACGGCGATGGTGGCCGCCGCCCGCTCGAGCAGGGAGGCGAAGCGGGCCGGCGGGGCGGTGCTCGCGTGCAGCAGCAACCTGCCCGTGGCACGGCCCGGGCGTCCCACGCCGGTGACCAGCGCCTCCTGCGCGGCGTCCCAGCCGGTGCGCTCGGGCACGTCGACGCGGCGAGAGCGCCGCTCCCAGCCGTCGAGCCACTCCCCGGTGGCGTCGGCGGCCAGGACGTAGTGGAGGACCCGGTGCTGCTCGTCCTCGAGCACGACCGAGCGGCCCGAGAGCCGGTGCACGGCCTCGAGCACCTCGGTGGGCCCGGCGTCGTCCAGCGTGAGCTCGGTGAAGACCTCGTGCAGGTGCTCGACGGCCTGGAGCTCGGCCAGCCTCGCATCGACGATCCGCTCCCCGAGCACCTGCGCGATCCGGGCGAACGGCACCTCGTGCTGGAGCGTCACCAGCGGCAGCCCGCTGGACCGGCACGCCTCGACGAGCGCGGCCGGCGGCTCGGTCGCCCAGCGTCGGCCGAGCTCCACGAGGAGCCCGGCGGCGCCCGCTGCGGCGAGGCTGGCGGCGTACGACGCGAGCGCGGCGGGGTCCTCCGGCAGGGCGATGCCGGTGGTGAGCACCAGCTCGCCGCCGCGCAGCAGCGTGGCGATGTCGCTGAGCTCGGCCGGGTGCACCCAGTGGACGGCGCGGTCCAGCGACCCGTGACCCGCCAGGACCCGCACCCGACCCGCCCGCACGAGCGGCATCTCGAGCACCTCGGCCAGCGTCGGGAGGGCGACAGTCTGTAAGGGGGGACGCTCGGAGCGAGACACAGTGCTCATCCTAGGACGGTCCGGGCCAGCGCAGACTGGTGACACCGGCCCCGAGCCGCACCGATCGCGAGGAGCACCATGACCACGACCATCACCCACTGGGTCGACGGCGCCCCCTTCGAGGGCACGTCGGGTCGGCTCGCCGACGTCACCGACCCCGCCACCGGCACGGTCTCGGGACGCGTCGTCCTGGCCGACGAGCGCGACGCCACGCACGTGATCTCCCGGGCCGCCGCGGCGGCCACGACCTGGGCGCGGACCTCGGTGGCGCGTCGTACGCAGGTGATGTTCGCCTTCCGGGAGCTGCTCAACGCCCGCAAGGACGACCTCGCCGAGATCATCACCGCCGAGCACGGCAAGGTGCACTCCGACGCGGTCGGCGAGATCGTGCGCGGTCTCGAGGTCGTGGAGTTCGCCTGCGGGGTCGGCCACCTGCTCAAGGGCAGCCACTCCGACAACGCCTCCACCGGGGTCGACGTCCACTCGCGCCGCGAGGCACTGGGGGTCGTGGGGATCATCAGCCCCTTCAACTTCCCCGCGATGGTGCCGATGTGGTTCTTCCCGGTCGCGATCGCGGCCGGCAACGCGGTCGTGCTCAAGCCCAGCGAGAAGGACCCGTCGGCCGCCCTGTGGCTGGCCGCGCTGTGGGCCGAGGCCGGGCTGCCCGACGGCGTCTTCAACGTGCTGCAGGGCGACAAGGCCGCCGTCGACGCGCTCCTGGACAGCCCCGAGGTCGCCGCGATCAGCTTCGTCGGCTCCACCCCGATCGCGCAGTACGTCTACGAGCGCGCCAGCCGGTCCGGCAAGCGCGTGCAGGCCCTCGGTGGCGCCAAGAACCACATGGTGGTGCTCGGCGACGCCGACCTGGACCTGGCGGCCGACGCCGCGGTCAACGCGGGCTTCGGCAGCGCGGGCGAGCGCTGCATGGCGATCAGCGTCCTGGTCGCGATCGACCACGTCGCCGACGACCTGGTCGACCGGATCGCGCAGCGCGCCCGCACGCTCGTCGTCGGTGACGGTGCTCGGGGCACCGGGGCAGGCAGTGACGAGAAGGAGGCCGACATGGGCCCGCTCGTCACCCGTGCGCACCGCGACCGTGTCGCCGGGCTGATCGCGAGCGGCGAGGAGGCCGGCGCCAAGGTCGTGCTCGACGGGCGCGAGGTCCGGGCCCGCGGCGAGCAGGACGGCCACTGGCTGGGCCCCACGATCTTCGACCACGTGAGCACCGAGATGGAGATCTACACCGAGGAGATCTTCGGGCCGGTGCTGAGCGTCATCCGGGTGGCGACCTACGACGAGGCGATCGCCCTGGTCAACGCCAACCCCTACGGCAACGGCACCGCCGTCTTCACCAACGACGGGGGCGCGGCCAAGCGCTTCGAGACCGACGTGCAGGTCGGGATGATCGGGGTCAACGTGCCGGTGCCGGTGCCGGTCGCCTACTACTCCTTCGGCGGGTGGAAGCGCTCCCTCTTCGGTGACACCCATGCCCACGGGGTCGAGGGCGTCCACTTCTTCACCCGCGGCAAGGTCGTCACGTCGCGCTGGATCGACCCGGCCGCCCGCCCCGCCGGCGGCCTCGAGCTGGGCTTCCCCCGCAATGACTGACTCGATGACCGGCTCGATGACCGGCACGCAGCACCGGCCCCTCATCGACCTCGACGCCGCTCGCACCCACGAGCTCGACCGCGCCCACGTCTTCCACTCCTGGTCGGCGCAGGACCTCATCGACCCGATGGTCGTGACGCGGGCCGAGGGGTCGTGGCTGTGGGACGGCGAGGGCCGCAAGCTCCTCGACTTCACCTCGCAGCTGGTCTTCACCAACCTGGGCCACCAGCACCCGCGCGTGGTCGCGGCCATCCAGGAGCAGGCGGCGACGCTGTGCACGGTCGCGCCGTCCCACGCCAACGCGGCGCGCTCCGAGGCCGCCCGGCTGATCGCCTCGCACACCCCCGAGGGCCTCGACCGGATCTTCTTCACCAACGGCGGTGCCGACGCCAACGAGCACGCGATCCGGATGGCACGGCTGCACACCGGCCGGCAGAAGGTCCTCTCGACCTACCGCAGCTATCACGGCGGCACCCAGCTGGCCGTCAACGTCACCGGTGACCCGCGGCGGTGGCCCAACGACTCCGCCTCCACCGGCACCGTCCACTTCTTCGGGCCGTTCCTCTACCGCAGCGAGTTCCACGCCACCACCGAGGCCGAGGAGTGCGCCCGGGCGCTGGAGCACCTCGAGCACCTGGTCGCGATGGAGGGGCCGCAGACGATCGCCGCGATCATGCTCGAGACGATCCCCGGCACGGCCGGCATCATGCTGCCCCCGGCGGGCTACCTGCAGGGCGTGCGCGACCTCTGCGACCGCCACGGCATCCTCTACATCGCCGACGAGGTCATGTGCGGCTTCGGCCGAGCGGGACGCTGGTTCGCCGTCGAGGACCACGGCGTCGTCCCCGACCTGCTGACCTTCGCCAAGGGCGTCAACTCCGGCTACGTCCCCCTCGGCGGGGTCGCGATCTCCGCCGAGGTCGCCGCCACCTTCGGGCAGCGGCCCTACCCCGGTGGGCTCACCTACTCCGGCCACCCGCTCGCGTGCGCAGCCGTCGTGGCCACGATCCGGGCGATGGAGGACGAGCAGGTCGTCGAGCACGCGGCCCACCTCGGTCGCGACGTCATCGGCCCGGCCCTCCACGACCTCGCAGCCCGCCACGCGTGGGTCGGCGAGGTGCGCGGCACGGGTGTCTTCTGGGCGATCGAGCTCGTCGCCGACGCCGCGACGCGCGAGCCGTTGGCGCCCTACGGCGCCAGCAGCCCGGCGATGGGCGCGATCCTCGCGGCCTGCAGGGACGAGGGGCTGCTGCCCTTCGCCAACTTCAACCGCCTCCACGTCGTCCCGCCGCTCACGACCAGCGACGAGGACGTGCGGGCCGGCATCGCGATGATCGACCGCGCGCTCACCCGGGCGCATGCGGCCCACTGACGCCCTGGCCGGGTCGGTCCTGCGACCGCTCTGGCTCGACACCCCCGACCGGCCCGAGCCGCGGCCGCCCGTGTCCCCGGCCGACGCCGATCGCCTGCGCGGGCTGGTCGTCGTGGGCGGTGGCTTCACCGGCCTGTGGGCCGCCGTACGCGCCAAGGAGCGCGAGCCCTCGCGCGACGTCCTGCTGCTGGAGGGCGAGCGCATCGCCGAGCACGCCACCGGACGCAACGGGGGCTTCTGCGAGGCCAGCCTCACCCACGGCGAGGCCAACGGACACGAGCGCTGGCCCGAGGAGATGGAGGTCCTGGAGACCCTCGGCCTGCGCAACCTCGACGAGATCGCGGCCACGATCGAGCGCCACGGCATCGACTGCGGCCTCGACCGCAGCGGGGTCCTCGCCGTCGCCACCCGGCCCCACGAGGTCGCCGCCCTCGAGCCCGACGCCGACGGCTTCCTCGACGCGGCCGCCGTACGACGGGTGGTCGCGTCGCCGACCTACCTCGCCGGCCGCATCTCCCGCGACGACTGCGCCACCCTCGACCCGGCCCGGCTGGCCTGGGGCCTGGCCCGCGTCGCGGAGTCGCTCGGCGTGCGGATCGCCGAGCACTCACCCGTCGACGGGCTGCGCCGGCGCCGCGACCACGTCGAGCTCACGGCGGCCGGGGTGACGCTGCGTGCGGAGCAGGTCGTGCTCGCCACCAACGTCTTCCGCCCGCTGCTCCGGCGGCTGCGGCTCTCGATCGTCCCGGTCTACGACTACGTGCTGGCGACCGAGCCGCTCACGCCGGCCCAGGTCGCGGCGATCGGGTGGACCGACCGGGTCGGCATCTCCGACTCGGGCAACCAGTTCCACTACTACCGGCTCACGCCCGACGACCGGATCCTCTGGGGCGGCTACGACGCGATCTACCACTACGGCCGCTCGGTCGACGCGGCCCACGAGGACCGGCCCGCGACCTACGAGACGCTCGCACGCCACTTCGCGGAGACCTTCCCGCAGCTCGTCGGCGTGCGCTTCACCCACCGCTGGGCGGGCGCGATCGACACGTGCACCCGCTTCTGCGCGTTCTTCGGCGTGACCCGCGGTCGCCGGATCGCCTACGCCACGGGCTTCACCGGTCTGGGCGTCGGCGCGTCGCGCTTCGGGGCCGACGTCATGCTCGACCTGCTCGCGGGCGAGTCGACCGAGCGCACCCGGCTGCGGATGGTGCGCGAGAAGCCGCTGCCCTTCCCGCCCGAACCCCTCGCCTGGATCGGCATCCAGCTCACCCGCTGGTCGCTCGCCCGCGCGGACGCCACCGGTCGCCGCAACCCCTGGCTCCGCCTCCTCGACCGGCTCGGGCTCGGCTTCGACTCCTGAGCGGCTAGTGGGCCTCGCCCTCGAGCCGTGCCACGAGCGCGTCGCCGAGAGCAGCTCCGGAGAGGAAGGCGCCCTCGACCTTGGAGACCGGCCCCCAGCCGTCGCCGCAGATCCCGAGTCCCTCGTCGGTGAGGAGGAACGGCTCGTCGCGCGAGCCGGTCGGGCGCGCCATCGACCAGCGGTGCAGGTGCGTGCCGCGCGGCGGCTCGTCGATCCCGAGCACCCGTCGGAGGGCGGTGAGCATGGCGGGCAGCGCCGCCTGGGGGTCCGGGACGTAGGGCGCCGCGAAGGTCGGTGTCGAGTGGGCGACCAGCACGGGCGCGCCGTCGCCGCGCCGGCTGCCGTCGTCGGCGATCCAGGCCAGGTCGGGGTCGTCGTTGACGAAGGCGCCGTCGAGGTCCCACACCCGCGTGGGCCACCACGCGGTCAGGGCCAGGACCGGCTCGTAGTCGCGGGTCAGCCTCCCCGCGTGCTCGGTGAGCCCCTCGCCCAGCAGGCCCCGGGCCTGGCCGTCGGGCATCGCGAGCACCACGGCCCGCGCCGCCAGCCCGTCGACCGCCAGCCCGTCGACCGCCAGCCCGTCCGCCCCGGACACGACGGACTCGACCGTCCCTTCCACGACCTCCAGGTCGGCGGCGAGCGCCTCGACCACGGACCGCATCCCGAGTCGCGCACCCCACCGCACCGGGCCGCTCTTGGTCGTCGGCGCGGCTCCGGGGGAGAGCACGCTGAACGTGTCGGTCCACGGCCGCACCACGCCCGCGGCCTCCAGGTCCGCCACGACCGCGGCGAAGCGGTCGTCGGTGACGGTGAAGTACTGCGCCCCCGTGTCGACCGGGCGGTCCTCGACCCGTCGGCTGGCCATCCGCCCGCCGATCCGGCGCCCGCGGTCGACGACCGTCACCGGCAGCCCGGCCTCGGCCAGCACCCGGGCGCACGCGATGCCGGAGATGCCGGCGCCCACCACGATGATCCGATCCACCGCACCAGGGTGACAGGCCGACCCTCACGACGCAGAGGAGTCCTTCGTCACGATCGCGGATGACCCGCTCCCCGCCGGGTACATCACAGCGGGGCCGAAGTCCCGTCTCCGCCTCACCGTCCAGGGAGCGTCCTTGCCCGCCGTCCGAGCCACGCCCTCAGCACGCCTGCCCTCAGCACGCCTGCCCTCAGCACGCTTGCCCTGGGCCGACGTCGCCAAGGGCGGCTCGATCCTGCTGGTGGTCCTGCACCACGTCGTCGGCAAGCACCTGGGCGCGGTCGTGCCCGAGGAGGCTGCGGCGGTGGCCGTCGCCTGGTCGGGGATCAGCGGCGCGCTGCGGCCCGTGCGGATGCCGCTGTTCTTCGTGCTGAGCGGGTTCTTCGCCTCGCGCGCCGTGCACCGGCCGTGGTCCGCCGTCGCTCGTCGGGTCACCAACCCCGCCTACGTCTACGCCGTGTGGCTGGTGATCCTGGGGCTCTTCTTCACCTGGGAGCGCGACCTCGTCACCAACCGCACCCAGGACCTGGAGGAGCTGGCGCTGGACCTGCTCTTCGCGTCGACGGCGCTCTGGTTCCTCTACGCCCTCGCCGTCTACTTCCTGGTGGTGCGGCTGACCCGGCGGGTGCCGGCGTACGCCGTGGTGGCCACGAGTGGCCTGCTCGCCCTGGGCGCCTCGGCACTGCCGATCGAGGAGGCCAACCGGGTCTCGCTGCTGGTCCACCTGGTCTACTTCGTCGTCGGCGCGCGCTGCCCCGGTCTCGTGACCTCCCTGGCCGACCGGCCCGTACGACGGCTGCTCCCGCTCGGCCTGCTCGTGCTGCTCGCGGGCTCCGGGGTCGCGGCCCTGCTGGGCCTGCCCTCGCCGGTGCGCGTGGTGCTGCTGAGCGTGGTCGGTGTGCCGGTCGGGCTGTGGCTGGCGGCCGCGCTCGTCGGCTCGCGTCGCGGGGGCGCCGTGGCGGACGGGCTCGCCTGGACCGGGCGCAACACGCTGCCGATCTATGTCCTCCACCTGCCGGTGCTGGGCCTCCTGCACCACGTCCTGGTCGTGCCGGGATCGTCACGGGGAGCCGGGCTGCTGGTGGCCGCGCTCTACCCGCTGGTGGTCAGTGCCGTCGTGGTCGCGCTGTCGCTGCTGCTCCACCGTGCGTCGGTGACGGTCGGGCTGGGGCTGCTCTTCGAGCTGCCGCGCACGGGACGCGCGATGACGACGATGTTGGAGAGGTACTCACCGTCGACGAAGTCGGTGCAGGTGACGAGCACCAGCCGACCGCGACCGCGGTCCTGGGCGAAGAGCTCGTCGGCGGCTGCGGCGAGCTCGGCCTTCGAGTAGACCTGCACGCGGGTGGCGCGGTAGTCGACGAGCCGGCCGTCGTCGCGCACCTGCACCACGTCGCCGGGCGCGAGGTCGCCGAGCCGGTTCATCACTCCGTCCCCGGTGCTGACGGTGTGGCCGGTCACCACGGTCTGGCCGGTGCGCGAGCCGGGCTCGGCGCTGAGGTCCCACCAGCCGACCTGGTCGGTGTCGTTCGGAGGGGTGAGGACCTCGCCCTCCGTGGCGATCGGGACCAGCGGAGCGTCGAGGGAGATCGAGGGCACGACGATCGCATCGTCACCCACGGGAAGGCCGGACGTGGCCCCGGGTGACGTGGACGCCCCCGGGCCCGCTCCGTCGCCCGACGGCAGAGCAGGGCCGAGGAAGACCATGATCAGGGCCACCAGGAGGAGTCCCCTGAAGATCCTGGCGTCGGTCGCCTCGGCCTGCTCCGTCGGTGTCATCGTGCCGGGTCAGACGCGCATGAAGCGGCGGTAGCCGAGCATGCCGGCTGCGCCTGCCATCAGCACCAGGCCGGCGCCGAGGGCGCCACCGGTCAGCGACAGGTCGTCACCGGAGGCACCGGCGTCGACGATGGTCGGCACGTCGGGGTTGCCCGGGTCGGGGTCCGGGGTCGGGTCGGGGTCCGGGGTCGGGTCGGGGTCCGGCGTGGGGTCGGGGTCCGGGGTGTCACCGGCGCGGTCGTTGGGACCACAGGTGACCTTGGCGATCTCGGCGGACACGAGCGGTCCGTCAGCGAACTGGGCCGCGGCGGGAAGCACGTTGAGCACCAGCGCGGTGACCTCGATCGCGCCCGGGGACGGCTTCGTCTGCCGGTTGAGCGTGATCTCGAGGATGTTGTCCTCCAGCGGCTTCAGCTGCGGGGCGATCTGGGCGATCAGACCGTTGACGATCTGGTCCTGGATCGGGTCGATGAGCGCCTGGAGGGGCGCCAGCTGGGCGTCGAGGGTGTTGTTCAGGTCGACTCGCAGGGCATCGATGACGGTGTTGAGCACGACGTCGAGGTTGGTGAGGACCTTCGTGTTGGGCGGCGGGCTGACCGGCAGCTCGACGAGGTCGATCGCGGCGCCGCCGACGTCCAGCTGGAGCTTGGTGTCGGCGATGTTGGCCGTGCCCGTGGTGGCGTTGCCGGGGCCGGCGGTGCAGCTGGCCTGGACGGCGCCGAGGGTGCCGCCGAGGCCGGTGGCACCCAGGGGGGCGAGCCCGTTGCTGATCGCGGCCGTGAGCGGACCGACCAGCTGGGGGACGATGGGGTTCAACGCGGCGAAGGGGCCGAGGGCCGAGGCGGGGTCGATGAGGACCGTCCCGGTGAGGTCGAGGTTGGCGATCGAGATGCCGACCGGGTCTCCCGGGGTCAGGCACTGCGACTCACCCACGTCGGCGATCACGGCACCGTCGCCGGCGACGCCGGAGCACGCGGCCGAGACGCCCTCGCGGCCCTGGAGCTTGGCCTCGGCGTCCTGGGCGAGCACGCCCACGTCGAGGAGGTCCTGGTTGCCCAGCACGGCGATCGGCGGGTTCGCCTCGCCGGTCTTCTTCTGACCGGTGCCGTCGTTGGTGGCCGTGGTCGTGCCCGAGTCGGAGCCGCTGCCGGCGACCGAGATCGTCAGCGCGGTCGCGCTGGCCTGGGACACGGTGGTGGCTGCCAGAGCAGGAGCCATCGCCATCGCGGTGAGGGAGACGGCACCGAGGGTGGCCGTCAGCGTGGTCAGTCGTCTGGTCAAGGGGTTCTCCTGGAGCATTGCGGTGGCGCCGAGAGCTGCGTCACCGAGGAGTTGATGTGGAGTTGTGGGGGTGTCGGGTCGATGTCTATACAGGTTCAACGCACCCCATGTACGTGGGGTTACGGTAACCAGTCGACCTCTTTAACACAGCGCAGTCCCACCTGCTGGGCCCCTTGCCCGCGGTCCGGCCCCTGGACCAGGCTGGTGACGTGCCCGACCGTCGCTACCTCTCGGCCCAGCGCGCCGACCTCCTGCGCTTCGCCGCGGGGTCACGTGCGCCGCACGGCTTCGGCTATCTCGACGCCGACGGCGTGGTC
This sequence comes from uncultured Actinomycetota bacterium, assembly GCA_963827195.1. Taxonomy (GTDB): domain Bacteria; phylum Actinomycetota; class Actinomycetes; order Propionibacteriales; family Nocardioidaceae; genus Nocardioides. The sequence goes on along the minus strand of CAWGZT010000004.1, from coordinate 160,376 downwards.
GTGGCCGGGCGGCCGGTCGAGCTGTGGATCACCTGCCGGATGACCCACGTCCTCTGCCTGGGCCTGCTCGCCGGTGAGCCGCCCGCCGAGGGGGGACCCTCGCGTGCCGAGCTGACCGCGCTGGCCGCCCACGGGGTGGCTGCGCTGACCACGAGCCTGGCCGACGACGAGCGCGGGGGGTGGTATGCCGCGGTGGGGCCGGCCGGGGTGGTCGACGACGCCAAGCAGGCCTACGGCCACGCGTTCGTCGTGCTGGCGGCCTCCTCAGCCGTCGCGGTCGGCCTCCCGGGGGCAGCGGCGCTCCTCCGCCAGGCCCTGGACACCCTCGACGTCCGCTTCTGGGACGACGACGCCGGGCTGGTCGTCGATGCGTGGGACCGGGGGTGGACCACCCTCGACGACTACCGGGGGATCAACGCCAACATGCACGTCGTCGAGGCGCTGCTGGCGGCCGGCGACGCCCTGGGCGGGGGAGCGCGCTCGACGCTGCACCACCGGGCGGCCCGGATCGCGGCGCGGGTGGTGTCATGGGCCGAGGTCAACCAGTGGCGCGTCCCGGAGCACTTCACCCCGACCTGGGAGCCGCTCCTCGAGCACCACCGCGAGGTGCCCGCCCACCCCTTCCAGCCCTACGGCGCCACGGTCGGCCACGGCCTCGAGTGGGCCCGCCTCCTCGTGGCGGTCGACGGGTCCCTCGGGGAGGCGGCCCCGGCGGGGCTGGTGGAGGCGGCGGTGGCGCTGGCCGACCGGGCCGTCGCGGACGGCTGGTCGGTCGACGGCGCCGACGGCTTCGTCTACACCACCGACTGGAGTGGCCGGCCCGTCGTCCGGGCGCGCATGCACTGGGTGGCGGCGGAGGCCGTCAACACCGCCTGCGTCCTGCACCGAGCCACCGGGGACTCCCGGTGGCTGGCGGCGGGCGAGCGGTGGTGGGCCTACGTCGATCGGCACCTGGTCGACGACGTCCGCGGCTCGTGGGTGCACGAGCTCGACGAGCACAACCGGCCGGGTGCCACGACCTGGCCGGGCAAGCCGGACGTCTACCACGCCTACCAGGCCGCGCTGCTGCCCTGCCTCCCGACCGTGCCGTCGTTCGCGAGGGCGCTCGTCGAGGGCGGTCTCCGGGAGCCTGCGCTCAGCCCGTGAGGTCGTCGCTGATGCCGCGCAGGATCCGGAGGTGGAGCTCCTGGGTCTGCGCCGAGGGATCGGCCCCCAGCTCCTCGGCCAGCCGGGCGCGGTAGTCCTCGAAGACCCTCAGCGCGCCGGCGATCTCGCCGAGCTCGACGTGGGCGAGCATCAGCGTGCGGTGGGCCCCCTCGGAGAGGGGGTCGAGCTCGACCGCGAGGGTGGCGAGCTGGAGCGCGTCGAGGTGGCGGTCGACCTGCAGGGCGCACTTCGCGGCCTCGGCCAGCATTCCCTGACGGGCAGCCTGGAGCCGGTGCCGCTCCCCGAGCGCCCAGTCGCTGTCGTCGTCGCTGGCGTGGAAGTCGCCGGTGTAGCAGGCCTCGGCGCGGGCGGCGATGGCGACCGCGTCGTCCGGCCGGCCCTCCCGCGAGGCCCGGTGCGCGTCGCGCACGTGGGCCAGGAAGTCGACGGCGTCCACCTGGGTGTCCACGAGGACCAGCCCCTCGGGGTGGCGCAGCAGGCACTCCACGCCGACGGTGCGCCGGATCTGGCTGGCGGCCGTGCGCAGGCTGCCACGTCCGTGCTCCGGGGTCGCGGCCGGCCACAGCGTCGCGATCAGGTGCGCGGTCCGGACGGGACGACCGGCGCCCAGGGCGAGCAGGCGCAGCAGGTCCTTGGTCTTGCGGGTGCTCCACTCGGTGCCCTCGACCACGCTGCCGTCGGCGCGCACGACCTCGAAGCCGCCCAGCAGGCGCACCTGCGCCGTCGCGGTGCTCCCCTTCGACATGGCTCCCCCGGCCCCTCCCCGTGCTGCGGCCGCGTGCCCGGCCACCGCTCCATGCTAGGCAATCGGGTCCCGCGCCCGCGGGAGGACCCACGGTGACGTGACCCGGCGCACGCATCGATCCCCAAATTGGGGGGTCATCGGTGTCTGGGGCGGATCGGGCACGGGTTCGAGGTCACGATGGGGACTCGACAGGGGGAATCATCAGTGCCTAGCAACAAACCACGACCACACACGCTTCGGCGTCGGCCCGTAGGGCGGGCCCTCCGGCGCGTCTCTCGGCGAGCCGTCGTCCTTGCGGTCCTGTTCGGGGCGCTCGGCGCTGCCGCCGGGACGTGGTGGGGTCTCGGCCAGGCAGCGGTGCACGAGTCCACCGCGGTCATCCTGGTCAACCCCCTCGAGGGCAACCCGTTCAGCCCGGAGGGCAGCGGCGACGACCTGGTCAACCTCGAGACCGAGGCGCAGCTGGTCCGCTCCGACGCGATGGGCGGCCTCGTCGCCGGTCGCGTCGACGACGGGCGCACCTCCCGCGACCTCCTCGACACCGTCAAGGTGTCGGTGCCGCCCAACACGCAGCTGCTCGAGATCACCGCGACAGGTGCCTCCGACGCGGAGGCCAACGCCAGCGCCCAGGCGTTCGCCGAGACCTACGTCGAATACCGCCGCACCCGCACGGACGCCGCCGTCTTCGAGAAGACCGCCCAGATCAACGAGCAGATCGCCGACCGCAACCGGGAGCGGCTCGCGCTGCTCGAGCAGCTCGCCGGGCTGGCGCCGTCCGCACCCCGAGCCCCCCTGCTCAACCAGCAGCTCGCCACGCTCACGACCCAGGTCGGCGAGCTCCGCTCGCAGCTCAGCTCCTTCACCGGCGCCCCGCGCGACCCGGGCCAGGTCGTCACACCCGCCTCGGCGACCGCCGGCGGCCTGCCGGGCGGCGTCGTCACGGCGACCGTGCTCGGTCTGCTCGGCGGGATCGCCCTGGGCCTGGCGCTGTCGCTGGGTCTCGGCCGCCTCGACAACGCCGTACGCCGCCCCGAGGACCTCGTCGACCTGGACGCCCGCTACCTCGGTGCGCTCGACCTCGACCCCACCGCCGACCCGGAGCAGGTGGCCCGCGTCCGCACGGCCCTCCTCGCCGTCGACCGTCGTCGACCCCTGGTGGTCCTCACCACCACGCTCGGCAGCGCCGACCGGACCGCCCACCAGCAGGGACAGGGCGGCAGCGGGCTCGCGCTCGCCGTGGCCCGCTCCCTGGCGGCCTCCCACCTGATGACCGTCGTGGTCGAGGTGGTCGGCTCCGAGACCCGCCGCCAGCGCGGACTGACCGACCTCCTGCAGGGTCGCGCCACGCTCGACCAGGTGCTGTCCTCGCCGTCCTCGCACCTCTCCGTGCTGCCGACCGGCACCGACCAGGCCCGTCTCGACGACCTGGCGGCCGGACCGGCCACCGGCGCACGCATCCGCGAGCTGGCGGAGCGGGCCGACGTCGTGCTGCTCTCGTGCGGCGCACCCGACGAGGTCCGCACCCAGGCCCTCGTGGCGCAGGCCGACGTGCTGGTCCTCGAGGTGCACCAGGGTGAGACGAGCGTCGACGAGGTCGACGCCGCCACCGTGGCCCTGACCCGTCTGGGCAGCCACGACATCTGCAGCGTCTTCGTGCCGGCCTCCCGCCGCCAGCGTCGGGGTCCTCGGGCCCTGGGCGCCCAGGTGCGCCAGTCGGTGCCCAGCCGCAAGCCCCGGGCCCGGCTGGCCGGCCTGGAGGCGGGCTCCGACCGTGACGGCTGAGGCCACCCACCACCTGGGACACGTCGCCCGGGGTGGGGTGCTGGGTCTCGCCGGCTCCGGCGTCGCGGCCGTGGGCGCGTTCGCGCTGGCCCTGGTCGTCACCCGCGGCTTCGACACCGACACCGCCGGCTCGTTCTTCGCCGTCACCACGCTCTTCACGCTCCTGGCCACCGCCTCCGGGCTCGGGGTCGATGCCGGGCTCGCCCGCTTCCTGCTGCGCCACGAGGCCCGCGACGCGCGCCACGACGTACGCCGGACCCTGCGCCTGGCGATCGGACCCGCCGTCGGCGTCGCGAGCCTGCTGGCGCTGGTCGGCACCCTCGCCGCCGCACCCGTCGCCGGGTGGCTGGGGCTGGGCGCCGAGGGCGACCGTCTGCTCCGGGTGGTCGTCGTCGCCCTGCCGTTCGCCGTGGCCGCCGACCTCTGCCTGGCCGCGACGCGGGCCCTGGGCCGGATCCGCACCACGGTCGGTGTCGACCGGGTGCTGCGCACGGTCGTCCAGCTCGGCACCGCCGGGCTCGTCGTCGCCCTCGGCGGCGGACCGCTGCTGCTGGCTGCCGGCTGGGCGGCCGCCTACGTGCTCTCGGCCGCCGTCGCCGTGGTCCTGATGCGACGCTTCCTCGCCACCCGGCCGGCGGCCGCGACGGCTGCGCCCGACCCGGCCCTGGCCCGCACCTTCTGGACCTTCACCTGGCCGCGCGGGGTGGCCGGCCTGGCGCAGGCGTCGGTGCAGAAGGCGGACATCGTGCTCGTCGCGATCCTGCTCTCCCCGGCCCATGCCGCGGTCTACACCGCGGCGACCCGGTTCGTCGCCGTGGGCCAGATGGCCAACCAGGCGATCTACCAGGTGCTGCAGCCGCGCTTCACGGCCATCCTCATCACCGAGGACCGCACCACCCTGCGCACCGTCTTCGGGGTCAGCACGACCTGGGGGATGGTGCTGATCTGGCCCCTCTACCTGGTCGTCGCGTGCAGCCCCGTCCTCTACCTCTCGCTCTTCGGCGACGCCTACGCCGATGCCACGGGTGCGGTGGTCGTGGTCGTCGTCATGGCGCTCACCATGCTCGTCGCGATCGCCTCCGGGCCCGTCGACACCCTGCTGCTGATGGCCGGTCGCAGCGGGCTGAGCATGACCAACGCGCTCGTGGCGGTCGCCCTCGACGTCGGCCTGGTCCTGGTCCTGGTGCCGCGCCTGGGCATCTCCGGTGCCGCGATCGCGTGGGCCGTGGCCATCGTGACCCGCTCCGGCCTCGCCTTCTGGCAGGTCCGCCGCCACATCGGCGTCTCGCCCGACCCGCGCACCCTGCTCGGGGTCGCGCTCGTGCCCGTGACCTGCTTCGCGCTCCCGGCCCTGGTGCTCACGGCGTCCGGGGCGACCGGCGTGCTGCCGTGGCTCGCGGTCACGCTCGTCTCGGTGGTCGCCTACGCCGCGGCCCTGCGTGCCCTGCGCGCCCGGCTGTCGCTCGACGACCTCGCCGCCGCGCTGCGTCGTCGTCCGACCACCCACTCCGTCCCCTCGACCAAGGAGCTCGTCCCATGCGCCTCCGAGCGATGACCCGCGCCCTCGACCGGCGCCTGCCCGGCGGGGTGACCGCCCGGCTGCGCGCCCTCGCGCTGCTGTGGGGCCGCCTGACCTCCGCCGGCCGGATGACGCCCTCGATCATCGTGATCGGGGCCCAGCGCTCCGGCACCACCACCCTCTTCCGCCTGCTCGAGGCGCACCCCCACCTGGTGCGTCCGACCCTCGACAAGGGCACCGGCTACTTCGACGACCACTACGGCCGGGGCCGTGGCTGGTACCTCGCGCACTTCCCGCTGCGCCTCGCGGTCCAGGCCCGCGCCCGGGCCCAGGGCATCGCGGGCCGCGTGCAGGCCTTCGAGTGCAGCGGCTACTACCTCTTCCACCCGCTGGCCGCCGAGCGGCTGGCCCGCGACCTGCCCGACGCCCAGGTCGTCGTGCTGGTGCGCGACCCCGTCGAGCGGGCGACCTCCGCGCACCGCCACGAGGTGGCGCGCGGGTTCGAGACGCTGCCGCTCGGGGAGGCCATCGACGCCGAGGAGCGCCGCACCGCCGGCGAGTCGGCCAGGTTGGCCTCCGAGCCCGGCTACACCAGCTTCGAGCACCGCCACCACGCCTACGTCCAGCGCGGCGAGTACGCCCACCAGATCTCCCGCTTCGTCGACGCGCTCGGCGAGGACCGGGTGCACGTGGTCGACGCGGACCGCTTCTTCGCAGCCCCCGAGCAGGAGTTCGCCGGGCTGCAGCAACGACTGGGGATCCCCCTCTGGTCGCCACCCAGCGTGGAGCGTTGGAACGCACGACCCGGGGACACCACCGATGACGAGCTGAGGAGCCGCATGATGCGCCACTACGAGACCCACGACACCGAGCTGGCCGAGCTCCTGGGCCACCAGCCCTCCTGGCGCACCGCCGAGGTGTCGTCATGATGGCGCTCCTCTCCGGCAAGGGCCACCGCTCCCGGCTGCAGGCGCTGCGCCGCCGCGGCGGCCGCGCGGCCTCCGGCCTCGTGCAGCGCCTGGTCCTGGTGGCTCGCGCCCTGCCGCTGCCCGAGCGCTTGCGTCGTCGCATCTCCTCGGTGGTGCTCTGGCGGTCCGGCACCGAGCAGGTCCCGCTCGACCGGGTGCTGATGGGCGGCCAGAACGGGCTCGACGCCGATGTCTTCGCCCACGCCACCAGCGACCTGCTGTGGCCCTCCCGCCCGGTCGCCGACGGCCCCCACGTCTCCCTCCTGCGAGCTGCTGCCGACCACGCCCTGAGTGACGAGGAGATCCTCGCCTCTCCCTACGCCGACCTGGCGCGCACCTGCATCGAGGCGTCCGGCCAGTACTTCGGGGCCACCGACGACGCCGGCATCCTCGCGCTGGCACGGGACTTCGTGACCCGGGGCTCCGGCACCTCTAACCGGCACCGCTCGCCCCCACCAGAGCGACCCGGGCGCGCCGATCCTGCTCGCGCCCGTCAAGGACTCCGACTGCTACCAGGTCGTCGACGGTCACCACCGGCTCGCAGCCGACATCGTCGCCGGCCGCACCTCGGTGGAGGCCCTCGTGCGCCGCGTCCCCGTCGTCACCCCGCTCCAGGACGTCCTGGACCGGATGTCCTGGATCGGCGGCACCCACGAGCTCTACCAGCCCGTGTCGGCCCCCGAGCTCGGGACCAGCTGGACCACCGTGCGCCGGTGCACCGACCGCCTGCAGGCCATGGACCGCCTGCTCGGCACGGTCGGCATCGAGCCGGCGGCCTCCACCTACCTCGACGTCGCCAGCTGCTACGGCTGGTTCCTGTCGTCGATGAAGGACCGCGGGTTCGCCGTCCAGGGCGTGGAGCGCGACCCGCTGGGCGCCACGCTCGGCGAGGCGGTCTACGACCTCGACCGCTCGCACGTCCACACGGGCGACGCGGTCGACTTCCTCTCCGGGCTGGCCGAGCGGGGTGAGCGCCGCGACGTGGTCTCCTGCTTCAGCCTGCTCCACCACTTCGCCCTCGGTCGCGCCAGCACCGACGCCGCCGGTCTGGTGCGCCTGCTGGACGACGTCACCGGCCGGGTGCTCTTCCTCGACACCGGCCAGGCCCACGAGAGCTGGTTCAGCGACTCCCTGTCCGAGTGGGACACCGAGCACGTGCGGGCCTTCCTCGAGGAGCACGGCACCTTCGACCGCATCGTCGACCTCGGCCCCGACAGCGACGCCGTCGGGCCCTACGCCGACAACTACGGCCGCCACCTCTTCGCCTGCATCCGCGAGCGATGACCGGCCAGCCTGCGGACGACGCCCTCGGCTGCCTGGTGGAGACCATCGGGCGGTTCTGGCCCGAGGGCGAGGTCGCCGTCGAGTCGTCGCGTCGCGCGCCGAGGTCCGCCGACACGGTGAGCCTCGGGATCGCTCCGCGGCTCTCGGCGCCACGACTGCTGGTGCCGACCGGCTCGCGCCGGGCCGCGGCCCGCTCGCTGCGCCGCTTCAGCGCCTCGGCGAGCGGTCGTGACGCCGTCACGCGGCTCGGGGCGGCCGGGGTCTCCGGCCTCCTGGGCGCCACGGCGCTGCCGCACCGGATCGTCGTACGACGGGCCTCGGGCGACTCGCTCGTCGCCCACCTCGGTGAGCTGCTCGGTCGACCGGTGCAGGTGAGCGTCGGCGTGGGCAACGCCCGCGTCAACCGCAAGCCGGTGCTGCAGGTCTTCGACCAGCGCGGCCGGGTGCTCGGCTTCGCGAAGGTCGGCGACTCCGACCAGGCCCGGGCCGACGTCGCGGACGAGGCCCGCGGGCTGCGCGAGGTCTCGGCCCGCACCTGGCAGCACCTCGAGGTGCCCCGGGTGCTCCACGAGAGCAGCTGGCGCGGGCTGTCGGTGCTGGTCATCTCGGCGTTGCGGGCCGGCCCCACCCAGGCGCTGCGCGACCCCTGGCTCCGGCCGGAGGCGGCGATGGAGGAGCTGTCGCGAGCCTTCGAGGAGCCCTCGGGCCCGCTCGCCGACCTGGCGTGGTGGGCCGCCCAGCGCGCCACCCTCGAGGGGCTCGCCGATCCTGACCTGCGGGCCCGGGCGCTCGCGTGCCACGCCGCGCTCGAGGAGCGCGCCGCGGGACGCGAGTGGCGTGTGGGCGCCTGGCACGGCGACTGGACCCCGTGGAACATGGCGACCCTGCGCAACCGCGTCCGCGTGTGGGACTGGGAGCGCTTCGAGACCGGGGTGCCCTTCGGTCTCGACGGCGTGCACCACACGCTCAACACGCACACCCGTGAGCACGGCGCGAGCCCGGCGAGCCTGCACGCCGCCCTCGGGCGACCCGAGGTCGCCGGCGACCCGGTCCTCGCCGACCTCTACCTTCTGGCCATCGGCGTGCGCTACCTCGCGCTCGCCGAGACCGACCGGGGCGAGCACATCTCGGCGCGGGGGCTCACCACGCTCGACGTGCTCGCCGACCGGCTCTCAGCGGCGGGGCAGTCGCGCCCCGCGCGAGACCGTGGCGGTGAAGCTGCCGATCTTCGCGTGTGACGTCAGGGCGAAGGACGCCGTGGTGTTGAGCGGGCTGTCGAAGTAGGCGAAGGCGACGCCTCCGGCCGAGCGCATCGAGTGGAAGCTGCGCTGGATCCAGCGCGGGGAGGCGCGGAAGCCCTGGTCGGTGATGCCGGTCTCCGCCAGGCCCCAGGCCACGTCGTGGCGACGCGCCCACGCCGACAGCGGCTGGAAGTAGTTGCGGCGCAGGCCGGGCCACTCGCTGATCGTGCGGCCGTGCTTGCGCACGCCGAACTCGTTGTAGATGTCGAAGCCGGCCACGTCGACCTTGGTGTTGCGGGGCCAGATCTTGCGCAGGCTGTAGTCGGGGCTCCCGAAGAGCTGGTTCCAGCCGGTGAGGATCACCGTGAAGGCGACGTTGGGGGCGGTGCGGCGCACCATCGGTGCCAGCCGCTCCTGCATCCGACGCCACGCGCTCATGTCGCCGTCGCCCTCCGGCTCGTGGTGGAAGGCCAGCCACACCGGGCCGGGCAGGGCTCCGAGCTGCCGGGAGAGGTCGAGGGTCCAGGCGTCACCGCGACCGGCGGCCATGTCCTCCCAGGACAGGGGCAGCTTGAAGCTGATCCACGGCAGGCGGCCGGCCGCGAGGTCCTCGCGCGCCGTCCGCACGGCGTACTCGACCTGGTCGCCGCGGTAGAAGGTCCGGCGTACGCCGAGCGGTGCGCCCGCGCGTCGCTCGAGGCTGTCCGGCTCGTCGTTGCCGCCGTGGCTGGCGCCCATGTAGGCGCCGCACCCGGGCAGGCCTCGCGGGCTCACCCGGCAGCCGTTGCTGAGGCGGCGCTCGGCGGCATCGCTCTGGACAGCACTCTGGGAGGGGGACGGCGGTTGGCCGCTGACCTGCTGGGCGGGGCCGGTGGCGAGGGCCAGACCGGTGATCAGGGCAAGGGTGAGCAGGGCGTTGTGTCGTGCCACGGGGGGACTCGCTTCGCAAGGGTGCAAGGGGGAGGTGCACAGGGAGGAGTGCGCTGGGGGAGGCACACGGGGGGACTGCCAGGGTCGCTGCCCCGGTCCCGTCCCGGGCCCACCGAACGGGCACAGCCGTCCTAGTCACATCGGGTGGTGCCGCCCGCCGTTCGCCCGCTGCTCCCGCGGGGAATCCTGAAATCTTCCCCTATTTTGGGGAGGCGCCCGATCGGGTGGAATTGAGCCGCTCCGCTCTCAAGGGGTCAGGTCCGGGAGCCGGGCGCTCTGCTGCAGGACGCGGGCGAAGTCGGCCGTCTTGGCGGGGTCGTCGAGCTCGTAGGAGGCCGGGGTGTTCAGCGGGCTGTCGAAGTAGCTGTAGGCGATGGCGCCCTCGGCCAGCAGGTCCGCGAAGTTCTGCGAGATCAGGCCCGGCTGGCGGGCGAAGGCCTCGTCCGTGACGCCGGTCTCGGCCAGCCCCCACGCCACCCCCTGCTCCCGGGCCCAGGCGCCGAGCGGGGCGAACCAGTCCGCGCCGAGGTCGGGCCACTCCGGCACGATGCGACCGCCCTTGTCGGTGCCGTACTCGGTGTAGATGTCGAAGGCCGCCACGTCGATCGTCGTGTCCCGCGGCCAGGCCTCCTCCAGGCTCCACGCCGGGTCGCCGAAGAGCTGGTGGAAGCCGGTGAGGATGACGGTGTAGGCGACGTTGCGGGCGGCCGCGCGCACGATCGGAGCCAGGTGCTCCTGCATGCGTCGCCAGTCCTCGGTGTCACCCTCGCCCTCGGGCTCGTGGTGGAAGGCGACCCACACGGGACCGGGCAGCCGGGAGAGGGCGGTGGCGAGACCCTCGGCCCAGGCGTCGCCGGCGCCGGAGGCCATCTCGTCCCACGACAGCGGGACCTTGAAGCTGATCCACGGCAGCCGGCCCAGCGCCAGGTCCGCGCGCGCCGTCCGCACGGCGGCCGAGACCTGCTGGGGCCGCCAGAAGGTCCGGCGTACGCCGAGGGTCGCGCCCGCCTCCGCCTCCAGCGTCGCCGGGTCGGTGTTGCCGCCGTGGGCCGCGCCGACGAAGGCGCCGCAGGTGGGCAGGCCGCGCGGGCCGAAGGCACAGCCGTTGGTGAGGACCCCGCCGTGCGCCTCGGGTCCCACACGCAGCGGCGGGTCCTCGTCACGGTGCTGCAGCGCCACGGCGCCGGCGACCGTCACGAGCACGACGACGGCCAGCAGGGCGACGCGGCGCAACGTGCGCCGGTGGTGCCCGGGTGGCCGCTCAGATCCCGCGGCCACGCCTGTGAGCGAGATCCAGGACCCGCTCGGCCGAGACGAGGTGCAGCGCGACGGCGGCGGCGACGTAACCGCGACGCTCGCGCGGGCTGGTGCGCAGGGTGGCCCGGGCGGCGCGCCACGCGTCGGGGCTGCCGGAGGCGGCGAGCGCGAAGGCACGCTGACCCAGCAGCCTGGCCAGGGCGCGGTGGTCGGCGCGGAAGGCCGGGTGCTTGTCGAGGAGGTGGTCGATCGCGGCGACGATGGTCGTCCACTGCTTGTTGAACTGCGACCCGCCCCAGCGCACCAGCACCAGGGGCTCCGGGACCACGGCGAAGCCGCCCACGCCGGCGGCGCGCAGGATCCAGTCGTAGTCCTCGCCGTAGCTGCCGGGGATCTCCTCGTCGACGAGGCCGATCTGCTCCAACGCCGCGCGGCGCACCACGACGGTCGACGGGTGGGCCGCCATGACCCGGTGCCGGGCGAGGGTGGCGACCGTCAGGTCCTCGGCCGTGGGGACCCGCACGACCTGGCGGGTCTGGTAGTCGACCAGGATCCCCGTGACCGAGGTGGGGGCGCCGTCGACCTGCAGCTGGCGGACCTGGCGCACGAGCTTGTCGGGGCGCCACTCGTCGTCGTCGTCGCAGAAGGCGACCAGGTCGCCGGTGCCGGCCAGGATGCCGCTGTTGCGCGCCCCCGCCAGACCCGGCGTGCGCGTGTTGGCGAGCACCTCGACGCTCCGGTCGGGCCGCTGCTCCTCCAGCGCGGTGTCGGGCGTGCTCTTGTCGTGGACCACCAGCAGCCGGATGGGGCCCGTGTAGGTCTGGGCCATCACCCCGGCGATCGCGCGCAGCAGCAGCTCGGGTCGTCGGTGGGTGGCGATGACCACGTCGACGCTGGGGAGCTCGGGCAGTGGGGGAGTGCTGGTCATCGGACCCTCCTGGGTCGTGGTGCCCGGAGCGGGCGGCGGGCGATGGTGAGATGGCGCACGGCGGCGACCCCGAGCAGCAGGCCGAGGGCTGCTCCGGAGGCGATCGGCACCTCCACCTGGCGTCGTACGACCTCGGCCTCCTCGAGGCGCGCGACGCGACCGATGGTGGCGGTCGAGGTCTCGAGGTAGTTGATCTGGGCGATGACCCGCTCGCGGTCGCGGGCGAGGGAGCGCACGGCCGGGTCGAGCGAGGTCAGCTCGTCACGCAGCTGCTCGACGAGACGGTCGCGGCGTTGGATCAGGAAGGCCTCTCGCTCCTGGAGGTAGGAGTCGGCGATCGCCCGCGCGGCCCGGTCGGCGCGGTCGGCGGCGCTGGAGTTGATCGTGAGGACCAGGATCTGGGAGTTGGGCTCGGCCGTGACCGAGACGGACTCACGCAGCTCGGCCGGCGGGATGCCCGCGACGACCGCCGCGCGACCCAGCGCACGCTCGGACTCCAGCAGGGCCGCCTCGGTGTCCACGGTGATCTCGCGCGGCGGGTCCTCCTCGAGCTCGCCGTCGGCGTCCTCCACCTCGACGCCGGTGTCGAGGTAGACCGGCGAGGGGGTGATCAGGATGGAGACCCGGGACCGGAAGGTCGGCTCCGCCGTCGCCTCGGAGACACCGGCGCCGATCAGACCCCCGACCGCGGCCGGGGTCAGCACCAGCACCAGGAGGTTCGGCACCCCGAGGGCGCGCACCCGGGCCCAGCGGCCGACGCCGCGTGGCCTCCCGCCGACCGCCTGCTCGCGGGCGACCAGGCCGATGGCGATCATCGTGACGTAGAGAGGCAGGCCGAGCGTGTCGTAGATCGGCAGCTGGAGCACGAAGAAGCCCAGGACGAACAGGCACACCGTCTCGTTGGTCGTGCGACAACGCCAGGTGCGCGACAGGGCGAGCGCGACGAAGCCGAGGAAGAAGGCGAGGCCCAGCCAGCCCTGGGAGAAGAGCACCAGCCAGAGCTGGCCCTGGGTGCCCATCGGCGGCACGCCGCACGCGGGGCAGTCGGGCGTCGCCGCGCCGGTGATCGAGGCGAAGCTGCCCTGGACGTCGCGGGTGCTGCCGAAGCCGAGGACCGGGGAGCCCGTCGTCACGGCCTCGGTGGTGACCGAGAGCAGCTGGCCCCGGCGGTCGTTGCTGTGACCGTTCTCGATGCGCCCCTGGTAGAGGTCGCCCAGCGGACTCGCCAGGAGCGCGACGGCACCGAAGACCATCGCGACGACCAGGCCGAGGGCCGTCGCACGGTGGCCGCGCAGCACCCGCAGGACCACGACACCCAGCAGGCCGAGCGCGAGCGAGGCCCAGAGCCCACGGTTGAGCGAGTAGACGACCGGCACGAGGGCGACCAGGGCGACCAGCAGGAGCAGCGCCCGGGTGAAGCGCCGGCGCCGCAGGTCCAGCGCGAGCAGGAACACCAGGGAGAGCGACAGCATGCTGCCCCACGTGTTCGTGTAGGGGAACGGCGCCTTGGGCCGGGTCTCGGGGTATCCGAGGACCATCTGCACGTCGGCGGCCTCGGGGTGCACGAGCGAGGCGACGAACTGGTTGGTGCGGATGTTGTAGGGCAGCAGCAGCTCGATCGCCGAGCTGAAGGAGAAGGAGGGGGCCAGCAGCCCCAGCAGGCCGCCGGCGGTCGCGACGACGAACATCCACGCCACGAGCCGGCGTACGTGCTCGTCGGGGAGGTCGGAGCGGCGCAGGTTGGTGACCCACAGCAGCACGATGGTGCAGGCGGCGTACCAGGCGACGCGGTAGGCGAAGAGCAGCAGGCGGGTGGAGTCCCCGCCCGGCACCGCGCCCGGGGCGTCGGCCCACAGCAGCACGACCCCGAGCAGCACCCAGACCAGGAAGAGCACCCAGAAGCCGAAGCCGGCGGGGAGCCGGAGCGTCCGCCGACGCCACAGCTGGACGCCCATGGGGACGGCGAGCAGCAGCGGCAGCAGGGAGTCGAGGCCGAGGACCCACCACAGCGGGAAGCCGGCGAACAGGGCGGTGAGCGGCCAGTGCAACGGCCAGGCGCCCTGCCGACGAGCCGGGGCGGGACCGTCGAGATCGGCGTCCTGGGCAGCCTGGTCCGGCTGCTGGTCCGGCTGCTGGTCCGGGTGTCCCGGGGCGCGGGTGAGGAGGGGCGCCGGGCTCATGGGTCAAGCCAACCGGGTTTTGCGAACCGTTCCGTCACCAACTTTGAGGAAGTTGCGCCTCGAGCCGGGGTGGGGCCCGACCGCGCTCCTAATGTTCGAGACACCAGAGCCCTGGACGACCGAGGGGGCTCGCCACCTGTCACCCGAGTAGGCACCTCATGCGCAAGTCCCTGTTCCTGTTGCTCGCCCTGTCCCTCGCCCTCATGGGCTTCCTCGCGCCTGCCCAGGCCGACACCCCGGGCGGCCAGCTGGTCTCCGACGTCGCCGCCGCCGGGACCCCTCACGTGCTCGACGGACAGGTCAACGCCGTCGCCAAGGTCGGCAACACCGTGCTGCTCGCGGGCACGTTCACGCGGGCTCGCAACGACAGCGGGGACACCACCGCGCTGGTGCGCAACGGGCTGCTCGCCTTCGACGCGACCACCGGCAAGATCAGCACGACCTTCCAGCCCAACCCCAACAGCGGGGTCACCTCGGTCATCCCCGCCGGTGACGGCTCGACGGTCTACGTCGCCGGCACCTTCACCTCGATCGCCGGCGCCTCCCGCCAGCGGATCGCCCGGCTGCGCGTCTCCGACGGCGCGCTGGTCGCCGCCTTCGACCCCGGCGCCGTCACGGGCGCGGTCAAGGACCTCAACCTCACCGGCGGGCGCCTGTGGGCGGCCGGCGCCTTCACCCACATCAAGGGCCGCGGCCAGAAGGCCCTCGCGACGCTCGACCCGACGACCGGGTCGCCGACGCCCTACATGTCCCTGCCGATCGACGGCATCCACAACTCCGGGGTGACCCAGGTCCTCGACATCGACATCACCCCCGACGGCTCGCGCCTGGTGGCCATCGGCAACTTCGACACCCTCGCCGGCGTCAAGAACCACCAGCTGCTCTCGCTCGACCTCACCGGCGCCACGGCCGCCCCGGGGCCGTTCCAGACCGACTTCTACCTCACGCCGTGCTCGCGCTCCTTCGACACCTACATGCGCGACGTCGACTTCTCGCCCGACGGCAGCTTCTTCGTCATCGGCACCACGGGTGCCTACGGCGGCCCGACCGCTGCGTGCGACACGATCGCCCGGTTCGAGACCGGCTCCTCCGGCCGGATCGCGCCGTCATGGATCGACACCTCGGGTGGCGACACCACCTGGGCCGTCGAGGTCACCGACTCGGTGATCTACGTCGGCGGGCACAACCGCTGGTGGAACAACCCCTTCGCCGCCGACCGCGCCGGTCAGGGCGCCGTCTCCCGCGAGGGCATCGCCGCGCTCGACCCGGCCAGCGGACTTCCCTTCACCTGGAACCCCGGTCGCGACAAGGGCATCGGCGTCTTCGACTTCCTGCTCGCCGACGAGGGCCTCTACGTCGCCTCCGACACCGACCGCATCGGCAACTTCCAGTACAAGGGCCGCATCGCCCGGATGTCGCGTGCCGGCGTCAGCTTCCCCGCCGTGCGCACCCCGGTGCTGCCCAACGACGTCTACTCCGCGGGTCCGGTCGGCGCAGCCGCCACCGCCACGAACGCCCGGGTGCTCTACCAGGTCAACGCCAAGGGGCTGAAGGTTCCGGCTCGTGACGTCGCCGTCGCGACCGCGCGCCAGGAGATCCTCGACACCGACCTGCGCACCTCCGGCTCGATGACCCAGCGCCGTTGGGACTTCAAGGTGGCCAAGGGCACCCCGGTCGCCGTCCGCCTGCGCTACACCGAGCCCGCGACCACGGGCCGCTCCACCGCCGCTGTGGTGGTCGAGGGCACGCGCACCGCCTCTCGGGTCCGCACCGCGGTGGCCACCGCCGCCTCCGGCGCCCCGACGATCGTCAACGCCATGGCTGGCAGCGCGACCCCCAGGGCCACCGTCCGCACCGTCCCGCTGACCAGCGACGGCAACGTCGGCGTCACCGTCGCCAACGCCCTGCGCGGCCAGAAGGTCCGCGACCTCACCGTCGTGCGCACCGCCGCGGCGCCCGCCGCAGCGGCACCGGTGGGCAGCCTCAGCCGCCGGCGCTACGCCGACGGCTCGGTCGGTGCCAGCACGCTGGCTCCCGACGGTGGGCAGAACTGGGACAACGTCCGTGGCGCTTTCATGGTCAACAGCGACCTCTTCGTCGCCAAGTCCGACGGCAGCTTCGACAAGCGCAGCTTCGACGGGACGACGTTCGGACCGGTGACGCGCGTCGACGCCGCCGACCAGCTCGTGGCCCTCACCGACTGGCAGAACGACATCCGCTCCGCCACCGGCATGTTCTTCGACAACGGCCGCATCTACTTCACGCGAGCCGACACCAACACGCTCTACTACCGCTACTTCAACCCGCAGAGCGGCATCGTCGGCGCCCTGCGTCTCGCCGCGGCGAGCAACGTCGCCGGCTTCGACGCCCGCAGCGTCCGCGGCATGTTCGCGACGGCCTCGGCCCTCTACTGGGCGACGACCGACGGCGCCCTGCGCAAGGCCACGTGGGCCCGGAACGCGCAGTCCGGCTTCCCGGTCGCCAACACGGCCCAGGTCGTGTCGGGTCCCGGTGTCGACGGCGCCACGTGGGGTGCCCGCGCGATGTTCATCTACCAGGGCCCGCCCACGGCCGAGCCGATCGCACCGACGGCGAGCTTCACCGAGTCGTGCACCACGCTCACCTGCTCGTTCGACGCCTCGGCATCGACGGCACCGGGCGCCTCGGTGGCGTCGTACGCCTGGAGCTTCGGTGACGGCCAGACCGACACCGGTGCCACGCCGACGCACACGTACGCCGGACCGGGGACGCGCACCGTCACCCTCACGGTCACCTCGAGCAACGGACGCACCGCGACCACCAGCCACCCGGTCTCGGTCGCGGACGCCCCGGTGTCGTCGATCTCCTTCGTCGGGGCCAACCGCTCCAGCAGCAGCGCCTCGACCCACCGGGTCGCCGTGCCGGGCGGGGTGCAGGCGGGCGACACGATGGTGCTCTACCTGACGCTCAACGACTCGACCGTCACCCCCGCCGCCCCGGCCGGGTGGACCGCGCTGGACAACGTGACGGGGACCGGCGTGATCGGTCGCAGCTGGAGCCGGACCGCCACGGCGGCCGATGCCGGCAGCACGATCACCATCACCACGTCAGCCATCGCCAAGAGCGACCTGGGCGTCCACGTCTACCGCGGGAGCGGCGGGACCAGCGCGGTCACCGCCCACACCGCGGCGATCGACCAGGTCAGCAGCACGACCCACACGTCGCCGACGCTCGTCGCCCGCGACGGTGACTGGGTCGTGACCCAGTGGATCGCCAAGTCCTCGGTCGACACCGCCTGGACGACCCCGGCCGGGACCGTGCGTCGCAGCGGGATCGCGGGCGCCGGTGGCGGTCGCCTGACCTCGCTCGGCGTCGACACCGGGACCGGCGTCCCCGCCGGCACCCGAGGCGGGACGGTCGCCACCAGCAGCGTCGCCGTCAGCAGGACCGTCATGTTCACCACCGCTATCGGAACGAGCTGATGACCTGATGCTGCGCAGCATGTCCCTCGCCGCCACCCTGCTCCTCGTGGGTGCCACCACGGTGGCGTGCGCCGGTGACGAGCCCACCTCGGCCGCCTCGCCGGCCGAGACCCCCCGCCCGAAGGTCAACCTCTTCCTGGCCTTCGACGACTCGGTCGGGGTCGAGGGGTCCGTGATCCCGCGGGTGGAGAACACCGGCACCGCGCCGGTCGACATCGAGCTGGTCACCCAGTCAGGGGGCCGCATCGTGCGCGAGTCGGGTCCCACCGCCGACTCCGGCCGCTTCCCGGCGCTCGACGCGCGCAAGGCGGCGGCGATCATCGTGCGCAGCACCGGGCCCAACGACGCCTTGAGCCCGGGCACCCGCACGTTCCGCCTCGGAGCCGACTTCCGCCTGGACGCCCGGTCCGACGGCCTGCCCACCGACAACGGCGACAACCTGGTGCAGCGCGGGCTCTACGACGGTCCGGCCCAGTACAAGCTGCAGGTCGACAAGCGCTACGCCAGCTGTCGCGTCGCCGGCGACCGCGGCGCCGTGCTGGCGCGCGCACCGATGCCGGTGGAGACCGACCAGTGGTACCGCGTCACCTGCCTGCGTCAGGGCGACACCCTCAAGCTCAACCTGTTGAAGCACGACGACGGTGCGTGGACCTCGCTGGGTCCCTGGACCGCCAGTGGACGCATCGGTCTGGTGCGCCTGAGCCGGGGCACGCCCCTCTCGATCGGGGCCAAGACGCTGGCGGGCGGCGAGATCGTGCGCTCGGGTCCCGACCAGTTCAACGGGGCCGTCGACAACGTGCAGTTCAAGCTCTACTGAGTGATCCGATGACTACTCTCTCTCGTGCGCGTCCCCGGGTGGTGCTGCTCGCCGAGCCCCACCTGGTGGCGGAGTCGGTGTCCGTGGCCCTCAGCAGCCGCGGCATCGACTCACGGATCCTGCGATGGCCCGAGCCCGACAACTACGGCGCGCTGCGCCGGACGGTCCGGGCGCTGCAGCCACGCGCCGCCGTCATGCTCGGGGGCCTCGAGGAGCACAACCGGCTCGCCGCGGCCCGGGAGATCGTGCGCTCGGTCCCGATGCGGTGGCTGGTGGTCGTCGACCAGCCCGACAACGTCGAGTGGGGTGCCCTGCTCGACGTCGGCATCACCGGTCTCCTGGCGACCTCCGCCGGTCTCGACGACCTCGCCGGCATGCTGACTCGGGTGATGGCCGGTCGTGAGCTCGTGTCCCCGCTGGAGCGGAGTCGACGGGTCGACGACTGGGTCACCTTCGAGGAGGAGCACCGCCTGCCGGCCCAGCAGCTCACCAGCCTGACTCCCCGCGAGCTGTCCGTGCTGGCCCAGCTCTACGACGGGATCTCCGTCACGAGCATCGCCGAGCACGACCGGGTGTCGGTCTCCACCGTCCGCAGCCAGGTCAAGGCCGTCCTGCGCAAGCTCGGGGTGTCCTCCCAGCTCGAGGCCGTGGCGGTCTACCGGCGGGTGCTCGAGTATCTCCCCACGGCACTGGTCGAGCTCTGACACGGGCCTCGCCCGGGGTTCGTCCGGGGCTTGTCCGGGGCCCGTCCGGGCTAGGTCGGGGTGCGGACGTGGGCGCGCTCGCCCTGCTTGCCGACGAGGCTCAGGAACTCCACGGGACCTGCGCTGGTGGCCCCGAACCAGTGCGGGGTCCGGGTGTCGAACTCGACAGCCTCGCCGGGGCCGAGGACGAGGTCGTGCTCCCCGAGGACGAGCCGGAGCCGGCCGTTGAGGACGAAGGCCCAGTCGTGGCCCTCGTGGGTGCGCAGGTCGGGCACCGTGTCGTCGCGCCCGGCGGGCAGGATGAACTTGTAGGCCTGGATGCCTCCCGGACGGCGGCTCAGCGGCAGGATCGTCCGGCCGTCGTCGGTGGGGATCGGGCGCAGGTTGACGCGCGGGTCCCCGGTCGGCGGCGCGTCGACGAGCTCGTCCAGGCTCACGGCGTACGCGCGCGCCAGCGGCAGCAGCTGCTCCAGGGTCGGCCGGCGCAGTCCGGCCTCGAGCCTGGACAGCGTGCTGATCGAGACGCCGGTCTCCGCGGCCAGCTCGCTCAGCGTGATGTCGCGCCGCTGCCGCAGGCGTCGCAGGCGCGGCCCGACGGCATCGAGCGTCCGGTCCAGGGAGTCGTCCATGATGACACTTTGCCATTCGGCAACATCGTTTGCAAAGTTGTTCCACGGTGGCCACGCTGAGGGCATGACCGGTCACGAAGAGATCCCCGCACGGAGCACGCGTTCGACCACGACTACTGGCACGACGTCTGGCAGGGCGACCGTGCGGCGTCCATGGGAGCCAGCGAGGTCAACCCGCACCTGGTCCGGGAGGTTGCCGACCTGCCGCCGGGCTCGGCCCTCGAGGCGGGGTGCGGTGCGGGAGCCGAGGCGATCTGGCTCGCCCAGCGCGGGTGGCAGGTCACGGCCGTCGACATCGCCACCGCCGCTCTCGAGCGCGCGGCCGCCCGCGATGCCGCGGAGCGGGTGCAGTGGGTCGAGGCCGACCTGTCCTCCTGGGATCCGAGCACGCGCTACGACCTGGTCACCACGCACTACGCGCACCCCGCGATGCCCCAGCTCGACTTCTACGACCGCATCGCCACCTGGGTGGCTCCCGGAGGCACCCTCCTGATCGTCGGTCACCTCCACCACGACGCCGCCCACGCGCACGGCGACGGTCCCCCCGCCGCGGCCTCCGCGACCGCCACCACCATCACGGACCGCCTCCCCCCGACCGTGTGGGAGGTCGTCACCGCCGAGCACTCGCACCGGCTGGTCGAGACCATCGGCGGTCGCGAGACCTCGCTCCACGACGTCGTCGTCCGCGCCGTTCGCCGCTGACGCACCCGCCCTCGGTGACCGAGCCGACCCTTCTGGTGGTCGAGCCGGCCGCCATTCGGTGGTCGAGCCGGCCCCGGTTGGTGGTCGAGCCGGTCGAGCCGCTAGGCGAGGCCGCGTCGAGACCGCGTGAGCCGAGAAGCAGCCGCAGCCACGTCACGAGGGTCTCGACGCCGACTCGCTGGCGCTCGCCGGGCTCGACCAACGAACAGTGCCGTTCGGTGGTCGAGCCGGCCCAGTCGGTGGTCGAGCCGGTCGAGCCGCTAGGCGAGGCCGCGTCGAGACCGCGTGAGCCGGGACGCGGCCTTGCAGGCACGTCACGAGGGTCTCGACGCCGACTCGCTGGCGCTCGCCGGGCTCGACCAACGAAGAGTTGCCGTTCGGTGGTCGAGCCGGTCCGGTCGGTGGTCGAGCCGGCCCCTATCGGTGGTCGAGCCGGCCGAGCCCCTAGGCGAGGCCGCGTCGAGACCGCGTGAGCCGGGACGCAGCCTTGGGGACGTCACGAGGGTCTCGACACCGGCTCGCTGGCGCTCGCCGGGCTCGACCAACGAAGAGGTGCCGTTCGCTGGTCGAGCCGACCCTGTTGGTGGTCGAGCCGGCCCCTTCGGTGGTCGAGCCGGTCGAGCCCCTAGGCGAGGCCGCGTCGAGACCGCGTGAGCCGGGAAGCGGCCATGGGGACGTCACGAGGGTCTCGACGCCGGCTCGCTGGCGCTCGCCGGGCTCGACCAACGACGAGGTGCCGTTCGCTGGTCGAGCCGACCCTTGTTGAGTCGGCTTCGGGTCGAGCCGGTCGAGCCGCTAGGCGAGGCCGCGTCGAGACCGCGAGCCGGGAGCGGCCGTGGGGACGTCACAGGGTCTCGACGCCGGCTCGCTGGCGCTCGCCGGGCTCGACCACGAAAGAGGCAAGGCTCCACCAACGAGCGGGAGAGGTATGGATAAGTGCTTGTCACCCGAACGGGTCTTCGACTACACTAGATGCATGGCAACCAACGTCATCGACCCCCACCAGGTCGACGACGACGCGCCCACCCCCACCGACCTCATCACCCTCATCCGCGACACCAAAGCGGCCGCCGACGCAGCCGCGCTCCAGATGTTCCACCTCGCGATCGCCTGGGCCCACGCCCACCCCGAGACACCCGGCGACCAGTCCTGGAAAGCGCCACGGGCGACCTACGTCCCCGGACCCGGTGGCGGCCTCGACGACGGGGCACCGACCTCCGGGGACCTCGAGGTCGTCGAGTGGTTCGGCATCCCACCCATCGCCTGGTCCGCCGCCGCACCCTTCGCCGCCGCCAACAACATGACCACCACCGCCGGACGGGCCTACCTGCGTGACTGCCTCGTCATCCGCCACCGGATGCCCCGCCTCCACGCCAAGGTGGTCGCCGGCAAGGTCCCCGTCTGGCGGGCCCACCGCATCGCCCGCGCCGTCCTCGGCACACCCCGCGACGTCATCGAGCACGTCGACCAGGCCATCGCACCCATCGCCGCCACCGCCGGCCTCGTCACCGTCGACAAGCTCATCGAAGCCGCCCGACTCGAGCTCTACGCCGACCTCGTCGAGATCGAATCCCTCGAAGCCCTCGAACGACGCCACGTCACCCTCGACGAACGCACCCTGTCCCACACCGGGATCGCCGACCTCACCATCCGCGCAGACTGGGCCGACCTCGTCGACTTCGACACCACCATCACCCGCGTCGCCGAGGCCCTCAAACGCGACGGGTCACTGGAGTCCCACGACGTACGCCGCTCACAAGCCGTCGGGATCCTCGCCGACCCCACCCGAGCCCTGGCCCTCCTCAACGACACCGAGCCACCGCCCCCGTCGAAGAGCATCGTGGCCTACGTCCACCTGACCCAGGACACCCTCGAGGGCCGAGGGCTCCTCGCCCGCGACGAGTCACGGCCACACCCTCCTCGCCACCACCGTCCGTGAGTGGCTCGCCCGCACCGACCGCCACGTCACCATCCGCCCCGTCCTCAACCTCAACGACCACTGCCCCGGCGGCATGAGGCGCCGGCCACGAGGCGACCGACCCCTACGTGCCGTCGTTCACCACCGCCGAGACGGTCCGCCTCCGCAACCCGGTCTGCGTCTTCCCCCACTGCACCAAGAGATCCAGATCCTGCGACCTCGACCACCTCGACCCCCACGCGAAGTCCGGGATCACCTGCGAGTGCAACCTCGCCCCACTCTGCCGACATCACCACCAGCTCAAGACCCACGCCGGCTGGCGATACCAACAACTCACCCCCGGCACCTTCCTCTGGCACGAACCCCACGGCCAGACCCACCTCACCACCCCCACCGGCACCACCGACCTGACCGACCCCTGAGCGGTTCGTGGCCCTGAGTGACGGGCGCGATGAGCTGATGATGGCCAGGGCGTTGTCTCAGTAGGCGCCGCGGCGGCTCAGCACGGCGCGGGCGGTGCGGCCCAGGATCAGCAGGTCGAGCGTCATCGACCAGTTGTCGACGTAGCGCAGGTCGAGCCGCACGGACTCCTCCCAGCTGAGGTCGGAGCGGCCCGAGACCTGCCACAGCCCGGTGATGCCGGGCTTGACCGCGAGGCGACGGTGGGTGTCGCCGACGTAGGCCGCGACCTCGTCCTCGAGCGGGGGGCGCGGGCCGACGAGCGACATCTGACCGAGCACCACGTTGAGGAGCTGCGGCAGCTCGTCGAGGGACGTGCGCCGCAGCAGACGACCCAGGCGCGTCACCCGGGGATCCCGGCGCACCTTGAAGAGGACGCCGTCGGACTCGTTGAGCGACGCCACGGCGACCAGGCGTGCCTCGGCGTCCCTGGTCATCGTGCGGAGCTTGAACATCGTGAAGGTGTCGCCGTTCTTGCCGACGCGCACCTGGCGGAAGAAGGCGGGCCCGCGGGAGTCCAGGCGTACGGCGAGGGCCAGGGTGAGCAGCAGGGGCGACACGAGCACCAGGGCGAGGGCGGCGAGGACCCGGTCGGCGAGCTCCTTGACGACGCGCCGGATCCCATCGAGCTCGGCGTGACGGACGTGGAGGAGCGAGAGGTCCCCGGACTGGTGGAGCCGGGTGCGCGGCGTGTCCACGTCCTGGAGTCCGGCGGCGACGAAGAGCTGGGTGCCGTCGGGCTCGAGGCGCCAGCCGAGGCGACGCAGCTCGGGCGGGGCGAAGTGAGCGCAGGGCACGACGAGGACCGAGTCGGCCCGGTGCTCGTCGACCGCGGAGACGATGCGGTCGAAGCCGGCGACCACGGGCACGTCGAAGGCGGCGGGTGAGCCGCTCTCGGGCAGGCACACGCCGGCGACGTCGAAGTCACCACCGCGACGCAGGGACTCGACGACCCCGGCAGCAGCTCGCTGGTGGCCCACGACGAGCACGCGACGCGCGGTCATCGTGAGGGGCAACAACCCGGCGGGAGCCGCGGCGAGGCCGGCCCGCAGGGCCAACGACGACCCCGCAGCCACGGCGACGAGCGCGAGGACCTGGTGAGGAGGGATGGCGACCAGGCCGAGGCTGGCCACCACCAGCGCGACGAGGGAGAGTGCGGCGCCGGCGCGGGCGATGCGCCCCGCCTCGTCGGCGTCGACGTGTCGCGTCGAGCCGTCGTAGGCGCGGGCGCCGGCGAGCAGGGCCACCCAGACCAGGGGGACCAGGGCCAGGACCGGCACCGGCAGACCCGCCGGACCCAGCTGGGCGACGAGGCCGCCGGCGAGCAGCCCCGCGACCAGGTCGGCGGGGACGCGCAGCCACGGACGGCGTCGGCTGCGAGCGATGAGACGAGAGGTCGGGTCGGAGCGCAGGGACGTCCAGCCGGGCAGGCTCAGTCCGCGCGGCGGGTCGAGCTGGAAGGAGGTGGTCATGCCGCCAGCCCCGTCACGCGCGCTGGACGAGCTGGTCGACGAGGCGACCGAAGCGAGCAGCGGTCTGGTGGGCGCGGACGTCGTCGGTGCGCGCGATGCGACCGTGACTCAACGTCTGCTCGAGGGCCCCGGCGAAGTCGGCCTGGTCCCGGACGAGCGTCACCAGCCCGGAGTCGGCGATGCGGCGAGAGAAGCGCAGCTGGTGGTCGTCGACGTGCTCGCCGAGACCGGAGTCGCGTGGGACGACGATCGGGAGGTGACCGGCCGCGCGGGCCTCCATGACCATGCCCGGGCCGGCGTGGGTGACGACGGCGTCGGCCCGCTCCAGGAGCTCGGCCATCGCCGACGCGGAGAGGATGCCCTCGCCGCTCAGCGAGCCGGGAAGGTCGGAGGATCCGTGCTGCACGAACCACCGGTGCTGACCGGCGGAGGCGACCTCGTCGGCCCACGACAGCACCCGGTCGAAGGGGTGGTGGTCGGTGCCGACGAAGACTGCCACGAGGGGCAGGTCGAGCTGGGGGAGGGTGACTCGCTCCGCGGAGCGGGTCGTCGTGATGCTCACCAGACCTCACCCAGCAGCACGCTGTCGCGGTAGAGCTTCTGCTGTTCGGGCCACTGCACCAGGAACAGGTCGGTCACCGGGCGGCACAGCCGGCCGGTCAGGGTCGGGGTGTCGACGCGGTCGAAGACCTCGAGGTAGACCGTCGAGGCCTTGAAGGGGCGCTTGAGCCAGAAGAAGGGGACGGCGACGGCGGCACCCGTGGTCACCACGAGGTCGGGCCGGAAGCCGCGCATCGTGCGCATCGCCACGACGGTGTTGCGGGCGAGGTTCTTGACGCTGCGGGTGGTGGGGTAGTGGGCCCAGGTGACGTCCTCGCCGGCGAGCTTGCTGACGGCGTCCTCGGTGCGGAAGGTCACCCAGTGCCGCTCGTGCTCCTCCCACCAGGGCTGGAGCTGCATGAGCTGAGTGAGGTGTCCCCCCGAGGAACACACCAGCAAGACCTTCATTGACTTCCCCCTTGACGAAGCGGTCTGTGACCGCTCCTCCAACTTAGGGAAACCGCTCGATCACCTCATGCCCAATTGAGGGGATCTCCCAGCCAGGCCTGTCGATCAGGACAAGGTCTGGTGGTGTGGCGGGCGCCAACGCACGGCGTTGGCCGCGCCGACGGCGGCCAGCTGGCTCGAGACCTCGAGCTTGGACAGGATGGACTTCACCTGGGTGCGCACCGTTGCCTCGGACACGACGAACGTGCGGGCGATGTCGCGCACGGCATGACCCAGCATCAGGTGACCGAGCACCTCCTGCTCGCGAGGCGTCAGCGCCTCCAGGCGCAGGCGTGTCTCGTGGTCGGAGCGCTTCTCGGTCTGGAAGTGGTGCACCAGCGCGTCACGCTCCTCACGGGTCAGCAGGGCGCGTCCCTCGCCGACGCGACGGATGCTCGCGAGGATGGTGTTGAGCGAGGAGCCCTTGTCGAGCACCGTGCGTGCGCCGTAGACCAGGCACTCGCCCCAGCGGGCCCGGTCCGTGTCGCCGGTGACGACCACGACGGCCGCCCCCGACCGCACGAGCGGCTGGATCAGGCGTACGCCGGAGCCGGCCTCGCCGAGGTCGAGGTCGAGGAGCACGATGCGGGCCCGGGCGCGGAGCAGCGCCGAGAGCAGGGCGCTGCTGGACATGCCCTCGTCGAGCGGGATGCGGTGCACGTCGTGGCCCTCGAGCGAGAGCGCCACCTCGAGCGACTCCGCGAAGAGCATGTGGTCCTCGACGATGGCGACCCGTGTCAGGCCGAGTGCGCGTGGCACAGCAAGTCCGTCTCATGGGCAGGAAGGGTGAGGGTGAAGGTGGCGCCGCGACGCTGCCAGTCGGTCTCCAGGCTCAGGTCGCCCCCGAGCTCGAGGGCGATGCGGCGCGCGGCATGCAGGCCGATGCCCTGTCCGGGGGACTGGTCGGACCGTTCGCCGCGCTCGAAGATCCGGCTGCGGATCTCGATCGGCACCCCGGGCCCGGTGTCGCTGACCACGACGGCGATCTCGTCGGCGCGGGCCTCGACGTGCACGCTGATCGGGCTGTCGGGCGCGTGACGCACGGCGTTCTCGAGGAGGATGTGGACGACCTCGGCCACGTCGTCCTGGGTGCCGAGTGCCTGCAGCGCGGTGCCGTTCCAGTCGACGCGGTGACCGCGTGCGGTCACCGAGACGACGAGCGGCGAGATCGCCTGGTGCAGGTCGACCGGTCGCGCGGAGAGCTCGGTGTCGGGTGCCAGCAGGCGCTCGAGGCGACCGAGCTCGGACTGGCGCATGTCCTCGAGCCGGGTGACCGTGTCGAGGCCCATCTCGTCGCGGCGCTCGCTGAGCAGCCGCGAGGCCATCGCGACGCCGCCGACCGAGGCCTTGAGCTCGTGGAGGATCTCGTCCTTGCGCTCGTGCAGGGCCTCGGACGCCATGATCTGGGCGCCCAGGCGGTTGACGATGTCGTCCTGGAGGTGTCGCTGCCGCCGCCGGTCGAGCCGGATCGCGAAGACACTGCCGAAGCAGAGCGCGGCCACGGCCAGGAAGGTCGCCGGCCGGCTGAGGTCGGCGATCGACCCCAGCGCCAGTGCGACGGTGGTCATGAGTGAGGCCGCGCCGAGCGCGGCGATGGTGCTCCGGAGAGTCCTGCTGTCCCCCATGGACAGCGTCGAAAGGCTCTGGAGTGGTGCGTAGACGGTCGTGTTCCCGAAATTGCACGGTCGATCAGTCGCCATGTTTCCCCCTTGGCTCATGCACTAGTTACCCAGGCACGTGGCAAGGAAACGTGAAAAGAGCGTCAAATCTGGGGAAGTCTGAAAAAATTGTCCCATCGGCCGTTTTGTTTCCACCGAAAATCGGCGGGTCGAGTGCTACGCGCGTGCGGGTCCCGCCGGGATCGGCGCCTCAACCACTAGGCTCCCAGGGTGACCCGCGTCCTGGTCGTCGACGATGAGCCCCACGTGACGGATGCCGTGAGCAGGGCCCTCACCCGCGAGGGGTACGACGTGCTGGTGGCCGCCGACGGCGAGCGGGCGGTCGACCTCGCCGCCACGTCGGAGCCGCACCTGATGATCGTGGACCTGAGCCTGCCTGGGCTCAGCGGCCTCGAGGTGATCCGGCGGGTGCGGACCTGGAGCCAGCGCCCGATCCTGGTGCTCTCCGGGGCGACCCAGGAGCAGACCAAGGTCCAGGCGCTGGACGCCGGTGCCGACGACTACCTGCAGAAGCCCTTCGGGCTGGACGAGCTGCGGGCCCGGCTCCGGGCGCTGGAGCGGCGCGCGGCCCCGGTCCAGGACCAGTCAGGTCGCCATGAGTTCGGGGACCTCAGCGTCGACCTGGTGACCCGCACCGTGGAGGTCGCCGGCGCCGAGGTGAGGCTCACCCCCACCGAGTGGCGACTCCTCGAGGAGCTCGTCACGCACCCCGACCAGCTGCTCACGCACCTCACGCTGCTGCAGCGGGTCTGGGACCCGAGTCACGGGGACGAGAGCCGTGACTCGCTGCGCGCCCACCTGCGATCGCTGCGCGCCAAGATCGGCGACGACGCCCACGCCCCGCGCTTCATCCGCACCGAGAGCGGTGCGGGCTATCGATGGGTGGCCCCGGTCGTGCCCGAGTGCCCCACCGTCGACGGGGAGCGGGGCCCCGCCGAGCTGGCGGCGCTGACGACACCGGCGCTGCTCCACGAGCTCAACAACGCGCTCACGGCGATGCGCATGGCCGTGCAGCTGATGCACATGGCAGATGCCGAGCCGGGTCACGCGCCGTCCCCGATGAGGGTCTCGGTGCTCGACCGGCTCGACGCGCTCTCCCGTCGCGTCAGCCTCGTGGGCGTGGTCCTCGGTGAGCGGGCAGCCGACCGGCAGGAGGACGAGGATGGCGCGGATCCTGGTCTGTGAGGACGACGCCGACGTCACCGAGCTGTTGCTGATCCTCCTGGAGGCAGCGGGTCACGAGACGTGGCACGTCGACAACGGGACATCAGCGATCGACGCGTTCGCGACCGCCCGCCCCGACCTGGTGCTCCTCGACGTCGCGATGCCGGGTCCCGTGGACGGGCTGGAGGTCACCCGGCGGGTCCGTGCCCTCGAGGCGGCCTCGGGTGAGCCGCGCGTCCCGATCATGCTGCTGACGGCCCGCGCCCTCGAGGAGGACCGGCGCGCCGGGCTCGACGCGGGCGCGGACGTCTACGTGGTCAAGCCCTTCGAGATCGACGAGATGCTGCGCGCCGTCGAGTCGCTGCTGCCCTGACGCGCTCCGGCCTCAGGCCGTCGGCAGCCGGACCACGAACGTCGTGCCCTCGCCGGGCGCGGAGACGACCTCGATGCGGCCCTCGTGGGCCTCGACGATGGCGTGCACGATCGAGAGGCCGAGCCCCGTGCCCGGGACAGCCGCTGCGGCGGCCGACGATGCGCGGAAGAAGCGGGTGAAGAGCAGCGCCTGCTCGTCGAGCGGGATGCCCATGCCGGTGTCGGTGACGCGCAGCGACGCCCCGGTGTCGTCCTGGCTGAGCCGGACCTCGACCCGGCCACCGTCGTCGGTGAACTTGATGGCGTTGCTCAACAGGTTGATGACCGCCCGCTCCAGCTGCTGCTGGTCGCCCCAGGCCATGACCGGCACCGAACCCAGGTCCAGGTCCACCGTGAGGTCCCGGCCGCGCAGTGTCTCCTCGACGGTGTCGAGGGCGACGGTGACGACCCGACGCAGGTCCAGGGTGGCCTGGTGCAGGTCCAGGGTCCCGGACTCCAGGGTCGCGAGGGTGAGCAGGTTCTCCACGAGGTCGAGCAGGCGCTTGCCGTTCTTCTCGATCCGACCGAGCAGCGCGCGCTGACGCTCGTTGACGGGGCCGACCGACTCGGTGGCCAGCAGCTGCGAGAAGCCCAGCACGCTCGTCAGGGGGGTGCGCAGCTCGTGGCTGGTGCTGGAGATGAAGTCGGTCTTGATCCGGTCCAGCTCGTGCAACCGCGCCACGGCCACCGTCTCGTGATCGAGAGCGGTGCGGAGCGACTCCTCGGCCCGACGCCGCTCGGTGACGTCGGCAGCCACGCCGAGGAAGCCGTGGATCGTGCCGTCGGCGTCGGTGCGGGCACTGACCGTGAGGCTCACGACCAGCGTGCTGCCGTCCTTGCGTCGGTAGGTCCAGTCCTGACGCTCGGGCTCCCCGGTCCGGCGTACGCCCTCGGTGATGGCCTCGAAGCCGGGTCGCAGACCCCTCTCGAGGCTGCGCGCCACCACCTCCTCCTCGACGTGGAAGCGAGCCGGAGTCTCGAGCCCCACGATCTCGGCCGCGGTGTAGCCGAGCATCGCCTCGGACCCGGCGTTGAAGAAGGTGATGAGGCCGTGGTTGTCGGTGCCGATGATCGAGGTCGCCGTGGTGGCGTCGAGCACCGAGCGGAGCAGGGCCTGGGCCTCGACCTGCTCGGTGACGTCCTGACCCGTGACGACCAGCGGGCTCGTGGCGTCGCCGCGGTCCAGCGGACGGATGCTCGCCGTGACCGTGCGGGCCGCCCCCGCGGGGGAGCACCAGACCTGGTGGAGGCGTTGCGCGGGCGGCGACGACAGGTCGGCGGCCGCGACGAAGGTGCGACGGAAGTGCTCGGCCGAGCCGGGCAGGAGGAGGACGTCCGCGTAGGCCGAGCCCACCAGCTGGGAGAGGGGCAGTCCGCTGATCCGCTCGACGGCGACGTTGGCGCGCACGATCCGCCCGGACCGGTCGACGACCACGATGAGGGAGTCGGTGGTGTCGAGCACCGCGGCCGTGAAGTCACGCTCGGTCTGCAGGTCGGCCGAGCTGTGCGTGAGCTCGTCCAGCGCCACCCGGCGCTGTCCCAGCGCGAGGGCCAGCGGCAGCGCGACCACGACGCACACCAGGAGGAAGAGCTGCACCAGCGCGTCCGAGGTCTCGGGGGCCAGGCCGTCGGGGACGAAGAAGGGACCGCCCCCGCGGTAGACCAGCACGTTGACGAGCACGGCCACCACGAAGATCTCGACGGCCACCATCCACGGGTGGAGCTGGAGGGCGGCCCAGGTGATGAACGGCAGGCAGATGTAGCTCAACGGGAGGTCCTGGCTCGCGCTGAACACCGTGGCGACGACGGCCAGGGTCGCCACGACCTGGATGATCCCCCCGAGTCGCGACCCGGAGCCGTGCCAGTCGCCCCACCGCGTGCCGGGCACGGCCAGGAGCGTGACCGGGAGGACGATCAGCAGGCCCGCCGCGTGGGCAGCGAGGACGCGCTGCCAGGTGTCGAGGAAGGCTCCGCCCTCCAGGCCCGAGACCGTGGCGGAGACCAGGAGCCCGATGACCGACGCGCCGACCAGGGCAGCGACGCCCAACCGGCGCAGGTCGGCGGTCGACTCCAGGCGCGGTCGGGCCACGTGGGCGCCGAGCACCCAGGCGACCAGGACCGCCTCGGTGGCGTTGGCAGCGCCGAAGAGCAGGGAGACCGTGACGTCGCGCCCGGCCGTCATGTTGGCGAGTGCGGTCACGAGGGCCAGCGCGACCGCGAGACCGGGCCAGCGCCGAAGCGGCGACAGGGCGACGAGCGAGGCGGACAGCCCTGCGGCCGGCCACCAGGCGGCGACGTCGGAGCCGGGAGTCGTGAGCGCCACGGACCAGACGGCGGCGGCGTAGATGGCGACGAGCGTGAGCGTCGCGACGACGAGGGGCCGTCGATCGCCGAGGACGCCCGAGCGTCGGCTGCGCGGCTCCGTCGTGCTCTCCATTGGTGGAGCCTGTCACGCTGGAGACATGGACGCCGACACCACCTTCGCGTCCCGCTCCGTGGCCGAGCACCTCGTCCGTGGCTCCATCGGGCTCCCGCTGCTGCTCGCCGCCTTCGCGCTGATCCCCGTGACCGGCCCCGTCGCGCTGCTCCTCGCCATCCCGGCGGTCGTCCTGCTGCGGGGCTGCCCCACCTGCTGGGCGCTCGGTCTCGTGCAGACCCGCGCCGTGTGCGCCCTGCCCCGCGCCACCCCGCGGCGAACTTCTTCGGAGCCGGCTGCATCACAGCGGGGGTGACTCCCTCCGCGCCGCCCCGACTGCTCTGGCCCGACGTCGCCAAGGGGGCGTGCATCCTCCTGGTCGTGCTGCACCACGTGACGACCAAGCACTATGCACCCCTCGTCGCCGACGGACTCGGCCCCGTCGAGGGCCTCTGGGTCGGCCTGAGCGGCGGGCTGAAGCCGATCCGGATGCCGTTGTTCTTCCTCATGAGCGGCTTCTTCGCCACCCGTCTGGTCCGCCGGCCCTGGCCCGACGTCCGGGACCGGGCGCTGCGGATCGGCTACGTCTACGTGATCTGGCTGGTGCTGCTGTGGGGTGTCTTCACCCTCGAGGTCACGCTGCCGACCAACCGGACCCAGGGCTGGGTGGAGCTGCTCCTCGACCTCGTCTACGCCTCCACAGGGCTGTGGTTCCTCTATGCCCTGGCGCTCTACACCGTGCTCGCCGCTGCCCTGCGCCACCTCCCGCCGGTCGTCGTGGTGGCAGGTGCGGCGCTCGTCTCGCTGGTCTGCTCGTCCCTCCCGCTGGAGGAGACCAACCGGGTCTCGGTGCTCTTCCACTTCACCTTCTTCGTGCTGGGCACCCACGCCCCCGACCTCGTACGACGAGTGGCAGCGGCCGACCTGTCGTTGCGGGTCCTGGCCGCGGCGTACGTGGTCGTCTCGCTGGCGCTCCTGCCGCTGGACCCGCCGCGCAGCGTCGAGCTGGTGCTGCTCAGCCTCGTCGGACTGCCGGCCGGCATCACGGCCGCCGTCGCGCTGTCCCGGCTGCCACGCGTGGCCGAGCCGCTCGCCTGGCTGGGACGCCGCACGATGCCCGTCTACGTGCTGCACATGGTGGTGATCGCGGTGGTCCAGCACACCGGGGTGGTGCTCGGTGAGGGGCGCACCGCGGCGTCGTTCGCGCTGACCCTGACCTACCCGCTGCTGGTCACCGGACTGGTCGTCGGGGCCAGCCTGGCCGCCCACGCGCTGGCCCTGCGGGTCGGGCTGGGACTCCTCTTCGCCCTGCCGGAGGGTGCCCTCCGGACCGGCAAACACCCCATACGAGAGGGTGTGGCCACCTAGCCTCCCGTGGTGGAGACTGGGCCGTCGATCGCCGCTGGGGTGCGTCGGACCTACCCGTGAGGCGGTGCTGGACCTTGTCTGCCCACACCCAGCCCCACGGGGTGCTGGTCGCCGTCGACGACCACCTGACGGTGGTCATGGTCTCGACCAACCTCGCCGCGCTGCTCGGCCACGAGCCCGACGCGGCAGTCGGGCAGCGGCTCGCGGACCTGGTGGGGGCCACCGTGGCCGACCTGGTGGCAGGACGCATGGCGCGGGGCTGTCCCGACGAGCCGCTCGCGACCCGTCTCGACGAGGTCGGGGGCGGGGCGCTCGCGGGCACCGACGTCGACGTGCACCTGCACCGCTCGGGTGCGCGCACGGTCGTCGAGGTCGAGCCGGTCGCGTCCGTGCGGCAGCGCCCGATGACCTACCGGTCGGCGCGAAGCGCGATGGGACGGCTCGCCGAGTCGAGCACCGTGGTGGGCCTGGGCGACCAGCTCGCCCGGGAGGTGCGCACGCTCACCGGCTTCGACCGGGTCACGGTCCACCGCTTCCACGACGGGAGGGACGGCGAGGTCGTGGCCGAGGACCGGCGCCCCGACCTCGGCTCTTTCCTGGGGCTGCAGCAGCCGGACCAGGCGCGCCCCCGGAAGTTCAGTGGTCTGTGCCTGGTCGCCGACGTCGCCCACGCCCCGGTCGCGCTGACCCCCGAGCTCGATCCCGGCACCCGCGCTCCGCTCGACCTGTCCCACGCCACGCTGCGCAGCGTCACGCCGCTCCACCAGGAGCGCCTCCGCCAGCTCGGCGTGACCGCCGCGATGACCGTCCCGCTGCTGGTCGAGGGCGAGCCGTGGGGCCTGGTCGCGTGCCACCACTACTCCGGGTCACGGCGTCCCCCGCCGGACGCGCGCTCGGCGGCGTTGTTCCTCGCCGAGGTCGCCTCTCCGATGATCGCCGACCGGGAGCGTGCCGAGGACCGCGAGGCGGCGTTGTCGACGCAGTCGTTGCTCGCCGACCTCACGGCGCGGGTCTCGGCCAGCCCCGCGTCACCGCTGGAGGCCCTGATCTCCGACCCCGTCCTGAGGGTGCTGATGGACGCGGGCGGGGTGGCGATGAACTTCGACGGGGTGATCCGCACCGTCGGGGTGGTCCCTGCCGACGAGGACCTCGTGCGGATCGCCGCGCTGACCGACGACCCGCACCGCTACGCCACCCACACCGACCACCTCGCCGGGATCGACCCGGCCCTGGCATCCATGGCCTCGGTGGTCGCAGGGGTGCTGCGCATCGGGGCGTCACCCGACCGGTGGCTGCTGTGGCTCCGGCCCGAGACCGAGCAGGCCGCGAGCGGTCACTCCCACGGCTGGGCGCCGTGGGAGCTCGATGCGGCGGAGGTCATGGGACGCCACGTCAACGGGCTGCTGCTGCTGCGCTCCCGCGAGCAGATCGCCATGGCCGAGTCGATGCAGCGCAACGTCGTGCTCGACCGGGCGCCCGACTTCGCGGGAGTCGACCTCGTGGCGCGCTACCGGCCGGCCTCGACCTACCAGCTCGGCGGTGACTGGTGGGACGCCTTCGAGCTGCCCGACGGGCGCCTCGCCCTGGTGATCGGTGACGTCGCGGGGCACGGGGTGTCGGCGGCGTCCGCGATGACGCAGGTCCGGACCGCGCTGCGCGCCTACCTCTTCGAGGGGCACGGCGCGGCGTCGTGCCTGGACCAGCTCGACCGGCTCATGGACGCCCTCCTCGACCCCTGCGTCGCGACCGCGGTGGTCGTGCTCCTCGACGTCGCGACCGGTCACGCCGAGATCGCCAACGCGGGGCACCCCCCGCTGCTGATCACGGGCCCGGCGGGCGTGCGCGACGTCGCGGAGGCCACCCGGCCGCTGCTCGGTGTGGGGGTGGGGGCCGCCGATGCGGTCAGCGTGCACCTGCGGACCGACGAGACGCTCGTGCTCTACACCGACGGCCTCGTGGAGCGCCGCGGGCATGACATCGAGGAGCGCACCGAGCGGCTGCGCGCCCTGGTCACCTCGACGAGCGCCGCGGAGCCGCTCGACCGGCTCGCCGACCGTGTCCTGGTCCTCCAGGACGGCACGGAGGACGACGACACCACGCTGCTCGCCGTACGCCGCGTCAGCGGTGGGGGACCGGGCAGCCCGGGGTGAAGGTGCCCATCGTGGCGAGGTCGAAGCCGTCGGGATAGGTCTTCACCTTCGCGAGGTCGTGCACGTAGACCGGCTTGCGGCGCGACGGCGCGTGGGCCAGCACCCGCGCTCGTGCCTTGAGCACGCCCGCCGACGCGCGCCGCGCGACCGGCCCCGGGTCGGCGTAGCGGAAGGCTGCCAGCAGCGCAGGGTCCATCAGGGCCCGGCTGAACACGTCGACACCCTGGGCGGCCGGCCGTGGGTAGAACGAGGCCATCAGGGCCAGCGTGGCGTCGGCCACGCGCCTGGCTCCCTCGTCGTAGGCGAAGTGCTCGGCCTCGTAGGCGTCCATCAGCGTGGCGAACTCCTCGTAGGTCTCGGGCACGTCGGTGATCGCCAGGTGCCGCCCGAGCTCGCGGTAGTAGTTGACCGAGGCCCGCAGCTCGCCGGGGGAGAGGGCGCGCCAGCCGAAGTCGTCGAGCCACCGCTTCGGCACCACCACGAAGGTCGACAGGACGTAGCGCAGGTCGTCGTTGCTGATCTCGTACATCCGGTGCATCTGGTTGATCCGCCGGATCGCGACCTTGCCGTCGGCGCTGGCGAAGCCCGAGACCAGGGGGGCCTCCAGCAGGATGCCGGTGTCGTCGTAGCGCTTCTGGCAGGCCCCGGTGAACTGGCCGGTGGCGTCGAGCAGGCCGCCGATGCTCGGCACCGCGTAGGTGCGGAAGAGCGCGAAGCCCAACGACTGGTTGAAGTCCCAGGGGAACTCGTAGAGCGTCAGGTTGCGGTAGATCTCCGCGTGGTCGGTCTCCGGGTCGAGCCGGGCGTTGCGGTCGGACCAGAGCGTCCGTGACCAGGGTGTGCGCATGGTCGAGCCTAACCGGACGAAACTAGAACACGTTATGGTTTCACCATGCCCCCCGACGTCTTCGCCCCCGCGCGCCTCGGCCCGGTGCGGCTGCGCAACCGCACGGTCAAGGCCGCGACCTTCGAGGGTCGGGCTCCCCAGGGGCAGGTGAGCGACGAGCTCATCGACTTCCACCTCGCCGTCGCGCGCGGCGGGATCGGCCTCACGACAGTGGCCTACCTCGCCGTCGCGCCGGAGGGTCGGACGCACGCCGAGCAGATCGTCGTCGGGCCCTCGACGGCTGCGGGGCTGGCCCGCCTCGCCGACGCGATCCACGAGACGGGCGCGGCGGTCTCGGGGCAGGTCGGCCACGCCGGCCCGGTCGCCAACGGCCGCTCCAACGGGGTGAGGGCGATCAGCGCCAGCCCGATGCCGAGCCCGCTGTCCATGCAGATGGTCCGCTCGGCCACCGAGCGGGACCTCACGCGCGTCACCCATGCCTACGTCGCCACGGCCCGCACGCTCGTCGACGCGGGCTTCGACGTGCTCGAGCTGCACATGGCCCACAACTACCTGATCTCGTCCTTCCTCGCGCCCGCGCTCAACCGCCGCAAGGACCGGTGGGGCGGGTCGCTGGAGAACAGGGCGCGCCTGGCCCGCCAGGTGGCCCGCGCCGTCCGCGACGAGGTCGGCTCCGAGGTGGCCGTCACGGCGAAGGTCTCGCTGAGCGACGGCTACCGCGGCGGCGTCACGACCGACGAGGGTCTCGAGCTGGCGCGGCTGCTCGAGGCCGACGGCTGTCTCGACGCGCTCCAGCTGAGCGGCGGGAGCTCGCTGATGAACCCGATGTACCTCTTCCGGGGCGACGTCCCGCTGAAGGAGTTCGCCGCGTCCATGCCGGGCGTCGTGCGGATCGGGCTGAAGACCCCCATGGGCAAGGGCTTCATGAAGCACTACGACTTCGAGGAGGCCTACTTCTGGGACAAGGCGATGCGCTTCCGCGAGGCGTTGACGATGCCACTGATGCTGCTCGGCGGGATCAACCGCCTCGACACGATGGAGCGCGCGATGGAGGCGGGCTTCGACTTCGTGGCGATGGGTCGCGCCGTCCTGCGTGAGCCCGGCCTGGTCAACGACCTCGCCGCGGGCCGGCAGGGCGTCGGCTCCTGCATCCACTGCAACCGGTGCATGCCCACGATCTACTCCGGCACCCGGTGTCCCGTGGTGACGCCCGCCTGAGGGTCGGTCCCGTTCGCGGACGGTGCCAGGAAGTCGAGAGCGACCCCTTCCGCAAATGTAGAACGTGTTCTAGGTTTGGGCCATGTCGCAAATCAAGCCCGACCGCAAGCTCCGTGTCGTCGTCTGGTCGACGGGCACCATCGGTCGCCACGCCATCGCCGGGATCGACGCCCACCCCGACCTGGAGCTCGTGGGCGTCTGGGTCTCCAACCCGGACAAGGACGGCAAGGACGCCGGTGTGCTGGCCGAGATGGGGCGCGACCTCGGCGTGCTGGCCACCACCGACCGCGACGCGCTCATCGCGCTCAAGCCCGACGCGATCGTGCACACCGCGATGGCCGACGACCGGGTCTTCGAGTGCATCGAGGACCTCATCTCCTTCGTCGAGGCCGGCATCAACGTGACCTCCTCCGGGCCGGTGCTGCTGCAGTGGCCCGAGCACATCCTGCCGCCCGAGTTCCTCGCACGCATCGACGACGCGTGCAAGGCCGGCAACGCCAGCCTGCACGTCAACGGGATCGACCCCGGGTTCGCCAACGACGTGCTGCCCCTGGTGCTCACCAGCCTGTCGCAGCGCATCGACGAGGTGCGGGTGATGGAGATCTGCGACTACTCCACCTACTACCAGCCGGTCGTCATGGGCGACCTCTTCGGCTTCGGCAAGCCGATGGACTTCCGCGCGATGCTCTGGGAGCCGGGCATCCTCTCGATGGCCTGGGGCAGCGTCGTGCGCCAGATCGCCGCCGGGCTCGACATCGTCCTCGACGAGCCGCTCACCGAGGAGGTCGACCGTCGCGCCGCCGAGGTCGACACCCCGTCGGTCTCCGGTGACGTGCCCGCCGGCACCATGGGTGCGGTCCGCTTCCAGCTGATCGGCAAGGTCGACGGCACGCCGCGCGTCGTCCTCGAGCACGTCACCCGCACGGCCCCCGACCAGGCGCCCGAGTGGGAGGTGCCGCCGGCGGGCGTCGACGGGTGCTACCGCGTCAAGATCACCGGCGAGCCGACCATGCAGGTCGACCTCACCCACCACGGT
Organism: uncultured Actinomycetota bacterium; assembly: GCA_963827195.1. Taxonomy (GTDB): domain Bacteria; phylum Actinomycetota; class Actinomycetes; order Propionibacteriales; family Nocardioidaceae; genus Nocardioides. Next base: position 122,877 of record CAWGZT010000004.1, on the reverse strand, counting down.
GAGCACGGGGACCACAACGTGTCGGGCATGATCACCACCGCGCAGCGCATCATCAACGCGCTGCCCGCCGTCGTGGCGGCCGAGCCCGGCCTGGTCACCGTGCTCGACCTCCCGCTCGTCACCGGCCGCGGACTGGTGAGCACGTGACGATCCTCGACCGCTTCACGATCACCGACCAGGTCGCGATCGTCACCGGCGCCGGCCGGGGGCTCGGGGCCGCCACCGCGGTCGCGCTCGCCGAGGCCGGGGCCGACGTCCTGATCTCCTCGCGCACCGAGAAGCAGCTCGACGTGGTCGCCGAGCAGGTCCGCGCCGCGGGGCGACGCTGCCTCGTCGTGGCGACCGACCTCAGCGACCTCGACGCCGTCGCCGACCTCGCCCGCGCGGCGTACGACGAGTTCGGCCGGCTCGACACGGTCGTCAACAACGTCGGGGGCACCTTCCCCACCGAGTTCCTCAAGACCAGCAACGAGTTCCTCAACGAGGCCTTCAGCTTCAACGTCACGACCGCCCACGCGCTCAGCCGGGCTGCGGTGCCGCTGATGCTCCGGTCGGCACCCGACGCGCAGAAGAGCATCGTCACGATCAGCTCGATGATGGGGCGCACCGCCGACCGCGGCTTCATCGCCTACGGCACGGCCAAGGCAGCCCTGGCGCACTGGACCAGGATGGCGGCCCAGGACCTGTCGCCGCGGATCCGGGTCAACGGCATCTACGTCGGCTCGATCATGACCAGCGCGCTGGAGTACGTCGCCGGCCAGCCGGCCATGATGGACCAGCTCGAGACCAAGACCCCGCTGGGTCGGGTGGGGGAGCCGGAGGACATCGCGGCCGCCGTGCTCTACCTCTCGTCGCGAGCCGGCCAGTACGTCACCGGCAAGCTGCTCGAGGTCGACGGCGGCATCCAGCAACCGACCCTCGACCTCGGGTTCCCCGACGTCGGCGCGTAACGTCGCGCCGATGATCCCCGACTCGTCACAGCGGCAGAACCCCAGCCAGCAGAGGGATCCGGGCATCAGCACCGCCCACGCCGTCTCGCCCGACTCCGGCGAGCACTGGACGGCTGAGGGTGCCTGGCGGGTCGCCGACGGGATCTTCCGGATCCCGCTGCCGCTGCCGATGGACGGCCTGCGGGCGATCAACGTCTACGCCATCGAGACCGGCGACGGCCTCACGCTGGTCGACGGCGGCTGGTCCATCCCGGTGGCCCGCGACCTCCTCGACCGCTGCCTGCGCGAGGTCGGCTACGGCTTCGGCGACATCCGTCGCTTCCTGGTCACGCACGTGCACCGCGACCACTACACGATGGCGCGGGTGCTGGGCACCGAGCTCGCGGTCGAGGTGTCCCTCGGTCGCGACGAGAAGCCGGCGCTGGACCTGCTCAACAACGTCGCCGACCTGACCGAGAACCCCTTCGTCGCGGTGCTGGTCTCGGCCGGTGCCCGCGAGGTGGCCGACCAGTGGATGCGGATGGACGGCGACGACCTCCCGGACCCGGCGATGTGGGGCTATCCCGACGTCTGGCTCTCCGGCGACCAAGAGCTCCGGGTCGGCACGCGGACCATCGACGCGGTCCACACCCCCGGCCACACCCCCGGTCACTTCGTCTACGCCGACAAGGCGGCGGGCCTGCTCTTCGCCGGCGACCACGTGCTGCCGACGATCACCCCGTCCATCGGGTTCACCGTCCCCCCGACCGACCACCCGCTGGGCGACTTCATGGCCTCCCTGGCCAAGGTGCGCGACCTCCCCGACCTCACGGTGCTGCCCGCGCACGGTCCGGTCGCGCCCTCCTCGCACACGCGCGTCGACGAGCTGCTCGTGCACCACGAGCGACGCCTCGCCGAGAGCGCGCACCTGCTGGCCGGTCGGCCGTGCACGTCCTACGAGGTGGCGCAGGGGCTGGGCTGGACCCGTCACGAGACGCCCTTCGAGAAGCTCGACGTCTTCAGCCAGGGCATGGCGTCGATGGAGACCAAGGCCCACCTCGACCTGCTGGTCGCGCGCGGTCGGGCCAGCCGCGCCGAGCACCCGGACGGGGTCGTCTACGCCGCCCGGTCCTGAGCGCGGCACGCGTCAGCCCAGGAAGTCCAGGGTGCGGCGCCAGGCCTCGTGACGCTCGGGGAGCAGCGGCAGGATCGGGTAGACGTGGATCAGGTCGGGTGCCTCGACGTAGGTGAGGTCCCACGTCGACGGGGCCGCCCGGTCGGCCAGGAGCCGGCAGCCCGCCACGAGCAGGTCGCGGGTGCCGCAGAACATCAGCGCCGGCGGCAGCCCGTCGAGGTCGGCCAGCGCCGGTGACGCCTCGGGGCACCCGAGGGCGTCGGGCGAGCCGGCCCACCACTCGGCGTAGGCACGGAGCTTGCCGATGAAGAGCCACGGGTCGATCGCGTCGAGGGCATCGGTGTCGGGTGTGCTGGTGGTCAGGTCGACCCACGGCGAGATCAGCAGCAGGTGCGAGGGCTGTGGCCCGCCCCGGTCGCGCAACCTCTGGGCCAGCGCGAGGGCGTAGCCGCCGCCGGCAGAGTCCCCGGCCAGCACGAGCGGGCCCTCGCCGGCCCAGCGGGCAGCGAGGTCGGCGAGCGCCTCGAACGAGTCGTGCACGGTGTGCTCCGGGGTGAGCGGATAGGCAGGCATCACCACGCGGGCACCCAGGGCCCGCGCCAGGCGGGTGGCGTAGGCGACGTGCGTGCGGTCCATGGGGGCCACGAACCCGCCGCCGTGGACGTAGAAGAGGGTGCGGGTGATGCTCACCCCGCGAGGGGTCAGGACGTGGGCCGAGAAGTCGCCCGCCGGTCCCGACAGCGTCTCCGTCGTCACCGCGACATCCTTGTCGAAGCCGCGGATGCGGGCGCTCGGCAGCTCAGGCTGCACCTGGCCCCAGGTTGCGTGCCACCGCTCGATCCGCGCCCGCTCGCGCTCCGGGCTGTCCAGCTCACGTGAGCCGCGGACCTTGGGCACTGCCCACGCGAGCAGGGCGTGACGGCGACTCGGCATGCGCGTCAGCCTTCCACAGGGTGGAGGCGGGCGACCGGACCGGACCCGGGGTCGCTAGTCTGGCGGTTCACGACAGGGGAGCAAGCGCGAGCTTGCTGAGAGTGCGGAACAGCCGCAGACCCTCGAACCTGCTCCGGTTAGCACCGGCGAAGGGAGTCACATGAAGTCTATTTCTGCTGTCCTGCTCACGTGTGCGTTCGCGACGGCGTCCTGCTCGCTCATCGGCACCGGTGACGACGAGTCCAGGGCCACCGCGCAGGCGGGAGGTGAGGTCGTGCTGGTCACGCACGAGTCGTTCGTCCTGCCCGACGAGGTCAAGGCCGCCTTCGAGGAGCAGTCGGGCTACGACCTGGTGGTCCGCGCGTCCGGCGATGCCGGCTCGCTCACCAACAAGCTCGTCCTCACCAAGGACAACCCGACCGGCGACGTCGCCTTCGGCGTCGACAACACCTTCGCCTCGCGGGCGCTGGAGGAAGGGGTCTTCGCGGGCTTCGAGCACGAGACCCCGGCCGGGGTCTCCGACTTCGATCTGCCCGGCGACGACGACCACGCGCTCACCCCCGTCGACAACGGCAACGTCTGCATCAACGTGGACGACACGTGGTTCGAGACCGAGGGGACCGCCCCGCCGGAGACGCTCGACGACCTGACCGACCCGGCGTACGAGGACCTCCTCGTGCTGCCCTCGGCCGCCACGAGCTCACCCGGGTTGGCGTTCCTGCTCACCACGATCGCCGCCAAGGGCGACGCGTGGCCGGACTACTGGGCCGACCTGATGGACAACGGTGCGCTGCTCACGAGCGGCTGGTCGGAGGCCTACCAGGGCGACTTCACCCAGGGCGGCGGCAAGGGCACGCGTCCGATCGTCCTGTCCTACGACTCCTCGCCCGCCTTCACCGTGGACGGCAAGGGCGGCACCAGCACCAGCGCGCTGCTGGACACCTGCTTCACGCAGGTGGAGTACGCCGGCGTGCTCGCTGGTGCGGCGAACCCCGACGGCGCCGAGGAGCTGGTCGAGTTCCTGACCGGTCCCGAGGTCCAGGCGGCACTCCCCGAGAGCATGTACGTCTTCCCGGTCGCCGACGGCACCCCGCTGCCCGAGGACTGGGCGACCTTCGCCCAGCAGCCGACGGACCCGTGGGAGGTCGACCCGGCCGCGGTCGCCGAGGAGCGCGACGCGTGGCTCACGACGTGGCGCGACGTCACGACCGGTTGACCCTGCCCCGATGAACGCGTGGAGACGCCCGGTCACCCTGGTCGGCCTGGCCCTGCTGCCGGTCGTGGTGCTGGGCGTCTTCTTCGTGCTGCCCGTCAGCGGGATGGTCGCGCGCGGCTTCTGGCCCGAGGGCGACTTCGCCCCCGGGGGCGTGCTCGACGTGCTGGCCCGGCCGCGCACCGGTCGGGTCGTGTGGTTCACCGTGTGGTCCGCCGGTACGGCGACCCTGGTGGCGGTGGCGGTCGGGCTGCCGGCGGCCTACGTCCTGCACCGCCTGGACTTCCCGCTGCGCCGCGCCGTCCGGGCGGCGCTGCTGGTGCCCTTCGTCCTGCCGACCGTCGTGGTCGGGGTGGCCTTCCGTCAGCTCCTCGGCGAGGCCGGACCGCTCGGCTTCCTGGGTCTCGACGGCACACCGGTCGCGATCGTGGCCGGGCTGGTGTTCTTCAACGCGGCGGTGGTGATCCGTGCCGTGGGGGCGTCCTGGGAGTCCTTGGACGTCCGGCCGGCCGAGGCCGCGGCAGCCCTCGGTGCGAGCCCCCGGCAGGTCTTCCTCACCGTCACGCTGCCGAGCCTGCGCCCGGCGGTCGTCTCCGCGGCGAGCGTCGTCTTCCTCTTCTGCGCCACGTCCTTCGGCATCGTGCTGACCCTGGGCGGGACGCGCTACTCCTCGGTCGAGACCGAGATCTACCTGCTGACCACCGACCTGCTCGACCTGCCCGGCGCCGCCGCGCTGTCGGTCGTCCAGCTGCTCGCCGTGGTCGTCCTGCTGACGATCGCCGGGCGGCTGCGCGCGAGCGCCGACCCCCGGGTCGTCCGGGTGCCGGCGCGTCCCCGGCGGCCGCGTCGCAGCGACCTGGGCCAGCTCGTGGCGACCGGGCTGCTGCTGGCCTTCGTGGCGGCGCCCCTGCTCACCCTGCTGCTGGGGTCGCTCCAGGTCGGTGGGGAGTGGGGCCTGGGCAACTACCGCGCCCTGGCGACGACCGGGTCCCAGCAGGCGCTGCTGGTGCCGGTGACCGATGCGCTCGTCACGTCGCTGCGCACCGCGGTCGATGCGACCTGGATCGCGCTGACGCTCGGTCTCCTGGTCGCCCTGGCCGTCACCCGTCGGTCGCGGTCGCGCGCCGAGCGCCGGATCCGCGGGGTCCTCGACGGGTTCTTCATGCTGCCGCTCGGCGTGTCCGCGGCGACGTTGGGCTTCGGCTTCCTGATCACGCTCGACTCGCCCCCGCTCGACCTGCGTGACTCGCCGCTGCTCGTGCCCCTCGCGCAGGCGCTGGTCGCGCTGCCCCTCGTGGTGCGGACGCTGGTGCCGGTCCTCGACGGGATCGACGACCGCCAGCGCCAGGCCGCCGCGTCGCTCGGGGCCGGTCCGCTGCGCGCCGTGATGACCGTCGACCTGCCGGTGCTGTGGAAGCCTCTGGTCGCGGCGTCCGGCTTCGCGTTCGCGGCCTCGCTGGGGGAGTTCGGGGCGACGGCCTTCCTGGTCCGCGACGACGACCCGACCCTGCCGGTCGTGATCTTCCGCCTGATCGGGCACCCGGGTGCGATGAACTACGGCATGGCCCTTGCCGCCTCCGTCGTCCTCGCCGTCGCGACCGCCGCCGTCATGGCCGCGGTCGAGCGGCTCCGTGTGCCCTCGCTGGGAGCGATCTGATGAGCCTGTCCCTCTCCGGTGTCTCGGTGGACTACGACGGCGTCCCCGCGGTCGTCGACGTCTCCCTCGACCTGCCCGTCGGCCAGGTGCTGGCGGTGCTCGGACCGTCCGGCTCCGGCAAGTCGACGCTGTTGCGTGCCGTCGCGGGGCTCGAGCCCGCGAGCGGTGTGATCGCCTGGGACGGCCACGACCTCGCGCGGGTCCCGACCCACAAGCGCGGCTTCGCCCTGATGTTCCAGGACGGCCAGCTCTTCGGGCACCTGACGGTGGCGCGCAACGTCGGCTACGCGCTGCGGCTGCGGCGGGCCCGGGACACCGGGTCGCGGGTGCGGGAGCTGCTCGCGCTGGTCGGTCTCCAGGGCTACGACGAGCGCCTGCCCGCGACCCTCTCCGGCGGCGAGCGCCAGCGGGTCGCGCTCGCGCGGTCGCTGGCCGTCGAGCCGCGGCTGCTGCTGCTGGACGAGCCGCTCTCGGCGCTCGATGCCGGGTTGCGCGAGCGACTGGCCGGTGACCTGCGGGAGATCCTCGTCGCGGCGGGGACCACCGCGTTGATGGTGACCCACGACCACGAGGAGGCCTACACCGTCGCGGACCGGCTGGCGGTCATGCGGGACGGACGGTTGGTGCAGAGCGGCGACATCGCCGAGGTCTGGCGTGCCCCGGTCGACCCCGCCACGGCGCTCTTCCTGGGCTATGCCCGCGTGCTGGAGGGCGCCGCGGCCGCGCGCCTGCTGGCCGCTGCCGGGCTGGCGCCGGCCCGCGCGGTCGCCGTACGACGCTCGGCCCTGACCGTGGACGTCTCGGGCGCCGCGTCGACGGCGGGGCGCGCGGCGCTGGTCGGGGTCGTCGTGTCGGCCCGGGTCACGCCCGATCAGGTGCGGCTCGTCGTGGACGTCGAGGGACTGGGCGAGGTGGATGCGGTGGCAGCGGTCGACACGCACCCCCGGGCGGGCGAGCCGGTCGCGCTGGTCGTCGACCGGGCCAGGCTGGCGGTGATCGGGTGAGACGTCCGCAGGAGGCTTCCCTACACTGACCTGCGTGTATCGCCGCGCCTACGTCCTGCTCGTGGGGACCGCCCTCGTCATGGGTGTGCTGGCCTTCGTGGTCTCCCGTTACTACGACCGGCCGCTGCTCGACCCCGAGGGCTCCTTCCTCGGCCCGTCGTGGCTGCGCCTGCCGCTGCTGCTCCTCGGCGCCGGGCTCCTGGACCTGCTGCCCCGCACCCTGTGGTTCTCCCGGCTCCGGCCGAGCGCGATGCCCGGGATCGTGCGCGAGCGGCTCCGCACGCACTGGAGCCGCGAGCGGATCACCCTCGTCGGCCTCGGGATCATCTCCTTCTACGTGACCTACGTGAGCTACCGCAACCTCAAGTCGTGCCTGCCGATCGCGCGGCCGGACGTGGAGTACGACCGCGAGCTGATGTATCTCGACCGGGTCCTCTTCTTCGGCGCCGACCCCCCGGTGGTCCTGCACGCCCTGCTCGGCGAGGGCATCTCGGCGCACTTCCTCTCCACGATCTACCTGTGGTTCCTGCCGCTCGTGCCGCTCGCGCTCACCGCCTGGCTGGTGTGGTCGCGCAACATCTCCTTCGGCTACTGGTTCGCCACGTCGCAGGGACTCGCCTGGTCCCTGGGCACGCTGTCCTACTACGCGCTGCCCACCAAGGGCCCCGGCTTCGAGTACTTCTCCCGCTACCAGGGCCTGGACCACACGCCCACGACCGACCTGATGGACGCCCTGGCGGAGGATCGCGTCGATGTCATCCACGGCGGCGTCATCGGGGTCGTGCAGTCCGTGGCGGGTTTCGCGAGCCTGCACTGCGCGATCACCCTGCTGCTCGCGCTGATGGTGCAGTTCACCCTGCGCAGCCGGGTGCTCAAGATCATCTTCTGGGCCAACTTCGCGATCACGATCGTCGCGACGCTCTACTTCGGCTGGCACTACATCGCCGACGACATCGCGGGGATCATGATCGCCTTCGTCTCCTTCTACGTCGGTGGCATCGCCACGGGGCAGAAGTTCGAGAGACGCAGCCTGCACTCGCACCCCACCACCACCACCTCGGCGGTCCCCGTGGAGAAGGTCTAGGCAGAATGACAAGCGTGTAGTTCGTCAAGCCGACACGCCGGTGACGGATGGGAAAGTTGGGGAAATTGTGGCGTTTGTGACTCGTGAGCACTAGCGTGCTTCGAGTTGCCCTCCTCCCCGACACGTCTGGAGACCGCCGTGCGCTCCCGCGCGACAGCCGCCACCACCCTCTGCCTGGTCCTCGCCGCCGGTGCGGCCACCGCTCAGGTCGCCCACGCCGCCGACGACCTCCCGACCCGCGCCGAGGTCGGTGACGCCCAGCGGGCCGTGAGCGGGGCCACCGGGGACGTCGCGTCGGTCCGCGCCGCGCTCGGCGCCGCCAACGACCGCCTGCGTGCGGTCGCCATCGCGGCGGCCCAGGCCTCCGAGGCCTTCAACGGCGCCCGCTACGAGGCGGCTCGTGCCCGCATCGCCGCCCGCCGGGCCGCCCGTGCGCAACGGCTGGCCCTCGACGACCAGGAGCGCCTGCGCGCGACCTACGCCGAGTCCGTCGTCACGTCCTACGAGGCGGTGCCCGAGCTCAACGCCCTCTCCGGTGTCATGGAGTCCGAGGGGATCCTCGACGTCATCGAGCAGATGAGCACGATGGGCGACGCCCAGCAGGCCCTCGACGGCAAGTACGACGACCTCACCGTCGCCACCGCGGCCGCCGTGGTCGCGAGGGACCTGGCCGCCGAGACCCGCGCCGCCGCGGAGGAGACCGAGACCGCGGCCCGCGACGCCCGCGACCGCGCTCAGGCCGCGGCCGACGACGCCGCCGCCGAGGCGCAGGCGGTCGCCGCGGAGAAGTCCGCCCTGCTCACCCGGCTCGCCGCCCTCCAGGACATCAGCCTCGACCTCGCCACGCGGCGTCAGGCCGGGCTCGAGGAGGCTGCGCGCCAGGCGGCCGCGGCCCAGGCTGCTGCGGGCCGTCGCCGAGCCGGCGCCCGTGCCCATTCCGGATGCCCGCCTGCGCACTGCCGGCTGCTGATCCTGCACCTGCTCCGGCTGCTGACCCGCGCCCGCTCCGGCTGCTGAACCCGCGCCCGCCCCGGCTGCCTCGGGTGCTGCGGCCGCGATCGCGTTCGCCCGCGACCAGATCGGTGAGCCCTACGTGTGGGGCGCCGCCGGACCCGGTGCGTGGGACTGCTCGGGCCTCACCATGGGTGCCTGGCAGCAGGGGGGGACCTCGCTGCCGCACTACTCCGTGGCCCAGTACGACGACTCGACGCCGGTCGCGGTCGGTGACCTCGCCCCCGGCGACCTGCTCTTCTGGGGCTCCTCGGACGACCCGTCGTCGATCTACCACGTGGCCCTCTACGTCGGGGGCGACCAGATGATCCACGCCCCGCGCAGCGGCCAGCCGGTGCAGGAGGTCTCGATGTACTACTGGACCCCGCCGAACTTCTTCGCACGTCCCTGACCTCGAGGCGCTGAGGACTCGCTAGCGTTGGTGCATGGCCACCGACACCGCGCAGCCGCAGCCCCCGACGACCGCCCCCGAGAGCGGCGAGGGCGTCTACACCCAGCCGGAGGTCGACGTACCCGCACTCCAGGCGCTCCTGGACGGGCGCTACGCCGAGATCCGCAACCTCGTGCGCGACAACCTCGACGACTACGCCTCGGTGCTCGAGGAGGCCGAGACGCTGTCGCAGGACGACTACCGCGAGCGGGTCAAGGACATCGTGGTCGAGATGGCCGCGACCGGCCAGACCGGCATGGGCTTCCCCGAGGAGCACGGCGGCGGTGGTGACATCGGCGCATCCGTCGCGGCCTTCGAGACGCTGGCCTTCGGCGACCTGTCGGTGCTCGTGAAGGTGGGCGTGCAGTTCGGGCTCTTCGGTGGCGCGATCCTCCAGCTCGGCACCCAGGCGCACCACGACGCCTACCTCGCCCCGCTGGTCACCGGTGAGCTGATGGGCTGCTTCGCGATGACCGAGACCGGTCACGGCTCCAACGTGCAGGCGCTCGGCACCGTCGCGACCTACGACGTGGCCACGCAGGAGTTCGTCATCACCACGACCCGTGAGGACGCCCGCAAGGACTACATCGGCAACGCCGCCAAGCACGCCGAGCTCGCGGTGGTCTTCGCCCAGCTCGAGGTGGCCGGCACCTCGCAGGGCGTGCACGCCTTCGTCGTACCGATCCGGCAGGACGGGAAGACCTGCCCCGGGGTCCGGATCGAGGACGACGGCCTCAAGATGGGCCTCAACGGGGTCGACAACGGCCGGCTGTGGTTCGACGAGGTGCGCGTGCCGCGCACGTCGCTGCTCAACCGCTTCGCCGACGTGTCGGTCTCGGGGGTCTACGAGAGCGAGATCGAGAACCCCAACAAGCGCTTCTTCACGATGCTCGGCACCCTGGTCCAGGGACGGGTGTGCGTGGGTGGGGCCGGCATCAACGCCGCCAAGGTCGCGCTGACGATCGCGACGAAGTACGCCCTGCGCCGTCGCCAGTTCGAGGCCAGCAGCGAGGACGAGGAGGAGCTGATCCTCGACTACGGCATGCACCAGCGCCGGCTCTTCCCGCTCCTGGCCGACACCTACGCCCTCCACTTCGCGCAGGAGATCGTCGCGTCCCGGTTGCACGACGTCTTCAGCGGCACCACGGACGACGAGCAGACCCGCCGCGAGCTGGAGTCGCGGGCCGCGGGCACCAAGGCCCTCGGCACGTGGCACGCCACCCGGACGATCCAGGAGTGCCGGGAGGCCTGCGGGGGAGCGGGCTACCTCTCGGTCAACCGGTTCAGCGCGCTCAAGGCCGACACCGACGTGTTCACCACCTTCGAGGGCGACAACCACGTCCTGCTCCAGCTGGTCGCCAAGGGCCTGCTGACCGACTACTCCAGCGACTTCTCCGACCTCGACCAGTTCGGCATGGTGAAGTTCGTCGCCGGCCTGGCCGTCGAGACGGTGCTCGAGCGCACCAGCGTGCACAAGCTGCTCGAGCGCATCAAGGACGTGCTGCCCGGCGGCGCCGACGGCTGGGACCAGGAGGCCGGGCTGCTCGACCCCGACTACCAGCTGATGATGCTGCGCTTCCGCGAGGAGCACATGCTCGGGGGCGTCGCGCGCCGCCTCAAGCGCGGCATCGACCAGGGGATGAACGCCGGCGTCGTCTTCTCCCGCGTGCAGGACCACGTCATCGGCGCAGCCCGGGCGCACGTCGAGCGACTGGTCCTCGAGGCCTTCGTCGAGAAGACCCGGGCAATGCCCGAGGGTGACCTCAAGGTCGCGCTCAACCTGCTCTGCGACCTCCACGCGCTCTCCAGGATCGAGGCCGACCGGGCCTGGTTCATGGAGCACGGCCGGCTCACCACCCAGCGCAGCAAGGCGATCAGCCGCGAGGTGTCCTCGCTGTGCCGCAAGATCCGCCCGCTCGCCGGCGACCTCGTCGACGCCTTCGGCGTCCCGGAGTCGATGCTGCGCTCGCCCGAGCTGGTGGGGCCGGTCACGGCGTGAGGCTGCCCGGGCTGGCCCGGATCGGGCTCGGCGGCTGGTCCGACGACCCGCTCTGGGGCGCGGTCTACGACTGGACCGTCGAGCACCCCCGGGTGGGCGGTGCCCTGTGGGCGGTCGGCCTCCAGAGCGACCTGCGCCGGCTCTACGCCGCGGCCAGCGAGATCGGTGACCTGCCCGCCGGCAGCGCCGTGCTCGACGTACCGTGCGGTGGCGGGGTCGCCCTGCGCGGCCTGCGACCGGGCCAGGGTGTGCGCTACGTCGCGGCCGACATCGCGCAGAAGATGCTCGACCGCACCCTCGACGCGGCCCGGGAGCGCGGCGTGCGGGACCAGGTGGAGCCTCGGACCGCCGACGTCGGCGACCTGCCCTTCACCGACGGCGAGTTCGACCTCGTGGTCTCCTTCACCGGGCTGCACTGCTTCCCCGACCCGGCCCGCGCCGTGGTCGAGATGGTGCGCGTCCTGCGCCCCGGCGGTGTCCTCACCGGCAGCACGATCCTCAACGACACCGGCCTGCGCCACGAGGCCATGCGGCGCGGCGGTCGCCTCGCCGGCCTCCTGGGCCCCGGCTGCACCGGCGAGGAGCTCCAGCGGTGGCTGGTCGGCCAGCGCTGCACCCAGGTGACCCTCCGCCGCTCCGGCGCCGTCGGCTATTTCCGGGCGGTGAAGGGGTAGGCGGGCCGGGACAGTTTCACCGGCCAGCCGGGGGAACTGTCGGTTGGAGTACGAAGTTTCATCGTCCCAGCGACAGTTTCACCGGCCAGCCGGTGAAACTGTCTGAACCGGTCGCCCAGACCACACCTCAGTGGTGCGGCGTACCGCCGGTGTCGGTGAAGCGCTTGAAGGACGCGTGGACCTCGAGCTCGGCCTCGGTGCGGCCGACCCAGTCGGCGCCCTCGACGGACTTGCCCGGCTCGAGGTCCTTGTAGACCTCGAAGAAGTGCTGGATCTCGAGGCGGTCGAACTTGGGGACGTGCGCGATGTCGCGCAGGTGCTCCTGGCGCGGGTCGGTCGAGGGGACGCACAGGACCTTGTCGTCGCCGCCGGCCTCGTCGGTCATGCGGAACATGCCGATCGCGCGGCAGCGGATCAGGCAGCCGGGGAACGTGGGGGCCTGGAGCAGGACCAGCGCGTCGAGCGGGTCGCCGTCCTGGCCGAGGGTGTTCTCGATGTAGCCGTAGTCGGCGGGGTACTGCGTCGAGGTGAAGAGCATCCGGTCCAGGCGCATGCGCCCGCTCTCGTGATCCACCTCGTACTTGTTGCGCTCACCCTTGGGGATCTCCACCAACACGTCGAACTCGAGCACGTCATCCTCCGGAATGTCTGTCGCCAGCGATGGCCCCGACGAGGCCGGGAGTCATTGTCCCGCACAATGGCTCCACACACGTAGGCGGGAGGGGACCAGGGTGCGACGCACGATCGTCGGGGTGCTGCTGCTCGCCCTCGTCGCGGCCGGTGCGGCGACCTGGCGCTACGACCTCGTCGACCGCTACCTGCAGCGCGGGGAGCCGGCCGCCGACGCCGATCCGATCGCGATCGCACCGCCGAGCGGCCTCGACCTGCCGGCCGTCCTCTCGCCCCCGGTGCTCGCCGGGTCGGTGCGCACAGCGCCGCTGAGCGAGGCCAAGCTGCGCCGCGCGCTGGCCCCCTACCTCGCCGACGACGACCTGGGACGCCACGTGCTCGCGGCCGTCGCGCCACTCGCCCCGGGGCCCGTGACCCTCACCCGCGGCACGGGCGAGGCGATCCCGGCCTCCACCACCAAGCTGGTCACCGCGAGCGCGGCGCTGCTCGCGCTCGGCCCCGACCACGTCTTCACGACCCGCGTCGTCGCCGGTCCCGGGCGGCGGATCGTGCTCGTCGGGGGCGGCGACCCCTATCTCGCGAGCGCGCCCCCCGAGCCCGACGAGGCGGCGTACCCGCCACGCGCCGACGTCGCCGACCTGGCCGCCCGGACCGCCCGCGCGCTGAGGGCGCAGGGGACCACCAGGGTCCGGCTCGCCTACGACGCCTCCCTCTTCACGGGGCCGTCGGACAACCCGAGGTGGGAGCGCGACTACGTGCCCGACGGCGTCGTCGCCCCGATCACGGCGCTGTGGGTCGACGGGGGCCGCGGCCCGGGCGGCTTCGGCCGCGTGGCCGACCCGGCGCTGACCGCCGCGACGACCTTCGCCGACGCCCTGCGCGCCCTCGGGATCCGGGTGCAGGGCCGGCCCGTCGCCGGCGTCGCCCCGGCAGACGCCGACGACCTCGCCAGCGTCACCAGCGCCCCCCTGCGCGCGGTCGTCGAGCGCCTGCTCCAGGTGAGCGACAACGAGGCCACCGAGGTGCTGCTGCGCCACGTCGGCCTGGTGGCCGGCGGTGACGCGTCGTTCGTCGGCGGGCGCCGCGGCGTGACCCGCACGCTCGGGGCCGCGGGCGTCGACCTCGCCGGCGCCACCTTGTACGACGGCAGCGGGCTGTCGCGCCGCAACCGGATGACGCCCGCGACGCTCATCGACGTGCTCCGGCTGGCCGCCACCCGCCCGGAGCTCGGTCCGGTGCTCAGCGGCCTGCCCGTCGCGGCCTTCACGGGGTCCCTCGCCGACCGCTTCACCGCGGGTGCCCCCGAGGGCCGCGGGCGGGTCCGCGCCAAGACCGGCACCCTCACCGGGGTGGCCTCGCTGGCGGGCGTCGTGACCGACGCCGGTGGTCACCCGATGCTCTTCGTGCTGATGGCCGACCGTGTCGCCCCCGTCGACGGCACCGACGCCGAGGTGGCCCTGGACGGGGCCGCTGCGGCGCTGGCCGCCTGCCGGTGCGGGGGCCCGGGGGCACCCGGGCCGTGACCACCGGCCTTCACCGGCCTCCACCTGCGGGCTAGATTCGCTGCATGACGAGCCAGTCCGACGATCGGTCCCGCGGGGCAGACAGCCAGGCAGACAGCATGGTCGACTGGGACTTCGCGGTCTCGCTCGGCTCCCGGATCGCGGGGGAGGGCCCGACCGTCACGGCCGACGAGGCCTCGGCTGCGGTCGAGGAGCTGCGGGCGGGCGCCAACCGGTCGACCGGGCTGGTGCGCGAGTTCACCGGGCTCGTGGCCGCCGACCACACCGCCCCGGTCCTGGTGGTCGACCGGGCCGGCTGGGTGCAGGCCAACGCCGACGGCTTCCGCGTGGTCCTGGCGCCGCTGGTCCAGAAGCTCACCGAGAAGAAGCCGCCCTCGGGCCTGGCGCTCAAGGTCGGCTCCCGGATCACCGGGGCCGAGGTCGGGGGGCTCCTCGGCTTCCTGGGCAGCAAGGTGCTCGGCCAGTTCGACCCGTTCTACGAGCCCGACGGACGCCTGCTGCTCGTCGCGCCCAACATCGTGCACGTCGAGCGCGAGCTCGGCGCCGACGCCCGCGACTTCCGGCTCTGGGTCTGCCTCCACGAGGAGACCCACCGGGTGCAGTTCACCGCCGTGCCGTGGATGCGCGGGCACCTCTTCTCCGAGATCGAGGCGATCGCGGAGTCCGTCGAGCCGACCAAGCTCCTCGACGACGGGCTCAGCCGGATCATCGACGGCCTCAAGTCGGGCGCCCGCGGCGGCAGCCTGATGGAGGTCATGTCCACGCCCGAGCAGCGCGAGATCATGGACCGCGTCACCGGCGTCATGTCGCTCCTCGAGGGCCACGCCGACGTCGTCATGGACGGCGTCGGGCCCTCGGTCATCCCGAGCGTCGAGGCGATCCGCGCCAAGTTCAGCGAGCGCCGCAAGGGCGTCGGCACCCTCGACCGCATCCTGCGCCGCCTGCTCGGCCTCGACGCCAAGATGGCCCAGTACCGCGACGGCGCCGCCTTCGTCCGCGGCGTCGTCGACAAGGTCGGCATGGAGGAGTTCAACGCCGTCTGGGAGTCGCCGGCCAACCTGCCCAGCAAGGCCGAGATCGCCGACCCGGCCGCCTGGGTCGCCCGCGTGCTCTGAGCCCGGCCCCGTGACCCTCGACGCGGCCGTCGCCGCCGTCCGGCTCGCCGTACGACGCACGCTCGCCGAGGTCGGGGACGTCCCCGTGGTCGTGGCCTGCTCGGGCGGCGCCGACTCCCTCGCGCTGCTGGCCGCGACCGTCTTCGAGACCCGGCGCACGGCCCAGCGCGTCATCGGCGTCACCGTCGACCACGGGCTGCAGGACGGCTCCGCGGAGCACGCCGGGCGCGTCGTCGCCCAGATGGCGGGGCTCGGCGTCGACGAGACGGGGTCGGTGCGGGTCCAGGTCGAGACCGACGGCCGGGGCACGGAGGCGGCGGCCCGCGAGGCCCGCCACGCCGTGCTCGAGGAGATCGCCGGACGCCTGGGCGCCCCCGTGGTCCTGCTCGGCCACACCCTCGACGACCAGGCCGAGACGGTCCTGCTCGGCCTGGCCCGCGGCTCCGGGGGCCGCTCGATCGCGGGCATGCGTCCGTCGTACGACGGGTTCCGCCGCCCGCTGCTCGCCATCCGGCGGGCCCAGACCGAGGCGGCCTGCCTCGCCGAGGGCATCGAGGTCTGGACCGACCCGCACAACACCGACCCCCGCTTCACGCGCTCGCGCGTGCGCCACACCGTCCTGCCGGTCCTGGAGCGCGAGCTCGGGCCGGGCGTCGCCGAGACCCTGGCCCGCACCGCCGAGCAGCTGCGCCCCGACATGGAGGCGCTCGACCGGCTCGCCGACGCCGCCCTCGCCGCCCACCTCGTCCACGACGGTCGCACCGGCACCTTCGACGTGCGTGAGATCGCCCTGCTGGAGCAGGCGGTCCGCACCCGGATGCTGCGCCTGGCGGCACTGGGGGCGGGGTGCCCGCCCAGCGAGCTCTTCGCCGTCCACGTCGACGCGCTCGAGCGACAGGTCCACAACCGCGACCTGCTGCCCAAGCAGATCCAGCTGCCGGGGCACGTCACGGCCCACCGCCGGGGAGACCACCTGTCCTTCGCGGCGACCTCTGTGGAATCCTGACCGCATGGACGCAGCCCACGTGGAGAACGATCTCGTCAACGTCCTGTTCACCGAGCAGCAGATCCTCGATCGCATCGGGGAGCTCGCCCACGAGATCGAGACCGACTACGAGGGCACGGACCTGCTGATCGTCGGCATCCTGCGCGGTGCGGTGATGGTCATGGCCGACATGGCGCGGGCCTTCACCCGGCACGTCGAGATGGACTGGATGGCCGTCTCCTCCTACGGCTCCGGCACCAAGAGCTCGGGCGTCGTGCGGATCCTCAAGGACCTCGACACCGACATCTCCGGGCGTCACGTCGTCATCGTCGACGAGATCATCGACACCGGCCTGACCCTGTCGTGGCTCACGTCCAACCTGTCGAGCCGCAACCCCGCCAGCGTCCAGATCTGCACGCTGCTGCGCAAGCCGGAGGCGCTCCAGATGCCCGTCGACGTCAAGTACGTCGGCTGGGACATCCCCAACGAGTTCGTCGTCGGCTACGGCCTCGACTACCGCGAGCGCTACCGCAACCTGCGCGACATCGCCACCCTCGCGCCGCACGTCTACTCCTGATCCCACCCCCCGGACCCGGTCCGGTCCGGCGGGAACCCGCGACGTCGACAGGTCGTTCCCACCATGTGCCTGAGAGACTGTCCCCCGTGATCGGCGTGTACCGTCGAATGTTCCGTCCTGGGCTCACGCCGGCAGGCCCAGTACAAGCGAAGAGAAGTCTGTGAAGCGCATTTTCAAGGGTCCCTGGGTGTGGATCGCGTTCGCCGTCGTGGCGGTGCTCCTCGCCCTCCAGTTCCTCGCCCCCGGCGGGGGCTACGACGAGGTCTCGACCTCGCGCATGGAGGCCTACATCGAGAAGGGCGAGGTCAAGGAGATCGCCTTCATCGACGGTGACCAGGTCATCCAGGCCACCCTCGACGACGGCGTGCGTGAGAGCGGCTCCGACGTCATGGCCTACTACGTCGCCGGCCAGCAGCAGGGCATCATCGCCGCGGTCGACCGGGCCGTCGCGGCCGGGACGATCGAGGAGTCCAACTCCGAGAACCCCCAGCCCAGCCTGCTCGGCACGATCCTGGCCACCCTGCTGCCCTTCGCGCTCATCATCCTGCTCTTCCTGTTCCTGATGAACCAGGTCCAGGGCGGTGGCGGCGGTCGCGGGGTCATGCAGTTCGGCAAGTCCAAGGCCAAGCTGATCACCAAGGACATGCCCAAGACGACGTTCTCCGACGTCGCGGGCTGCAACGAGGCCATCGAGGAGCTCGGCGAGATCAAGGAGTTCCTCCAGGAGCCCGCCAAGTTCCAGGCCGTCGGCGCCAAGATCCCCAAGGGCGTCCTGCTCTACGGCCCTCCGGGCACCGGCAAGACCCTCCTCGCGCGCGCCGTCGCCGGCGAGGCGGGCGTGCCGTTCTACTCCATCTCCGGCTCCGACTTCGTCGAGATGTTCGTCGGTGTCGGCGCCAGCCGGGTGCGCGACCTCTTCGAGCAGGCCAAGGAGAACGCCCCGGCGATCGTCTTCATCGACGAGATCGACGCGGTCGGTCGCCACCGCGGCGCCGGCATGGGCGGCGGTCACGACGAGCGCGAGCAGACGCTCAACCAGCTCCTCGTCGAGATGGACGGGTTCGACGTCCGCGGCGGGGTCATCCTGATCGCGGCCACCAACCGTCCCGACGTCCTCGACCCCGCGCTGCTGCGTCCGGGCCGCTTCGACCGCCAGATCGGCGTGGACGCCCCCGACCTCGCGGGTCGCCACAAGATCCTCCAGGTCCACTCGCGCGGCAAGCCGATGGCGACCGACATCGACCTCAAGTCGATCGCCCGTCGTACGCCGGGCTTCACCGGCGCCGACCTCGCCAACGTCCTCAACGAGGCGGCCCTGCTGACGGCCCGCAACAACGAGAAGCTGATCACCGACGAGGCCCTCGACGAGGCGATCGACCGCGTGATCGCCGGGCCCCAGCGCTCCTCGCGCCTGATGAGCGAGAAGGAGAAGCTGATCACGGCCTACCACGAGGGCGGCCACGCCCTCGTCGCCGCGGCGCTCCCCGGCACCGACCCGGTGCACAAGATCACGATCCTCCCGCGCGGTCGCGCGCTGGGCTACACGATGGTGCTGCCCGACGAGGACAAGTACTCCCAGACCCGCTCGGAGATGCTCGACCAGCTCGCCTACATGCTCGGTGGCCGCGCGGCCGAGGAGATGGTCTTCCACGACCCGACCACCGGGGCCGGCAACGACATCGAGAAGGCCACCGGTCTGGCGCGCGCCATGGTCACCCAGTACGGCATGACCGACCGGCTCGGTGCGATCAAGCTCGGCGAGACGCAGGGCGAGCCGTTCCTGGGCCGCGACATGGGCCACCAGCGCAACTACTCCGAGCAGATCGCGGCCGTCGTCGACGAGGAGACCAAGAAGTTCCTCGCGATCGCGCACCAGGAGGCCTTCGACATCCTCGAGGAGAACCGCGACGTCCTCGACGACCTGGTGCTCGCGCTCCTGGACCGCGAGACCCTCGACAAGGCCGAGATCGCCGAGGTCTTCATCCCGCTGCGTCGGCGCCCCGAGCGTCCGGCCTGGACCGGCTCGCCGCACCGCAACCCCTCGGCGATCCCGCCGGTGGAGATCCCGCAGGAGATCCGCGACCGCGCGGCCGCCAACGGGCTCGCGGCCGAGCAGGCCGAGGGCGGCGTCATCCTCACGCCCCCGGGCGCCGGCGGCGACGTGCACGGGGGTGCGCCGCTGGGCGGGTCCTCGGAGCCGGGGCCGGGTCTCCCGGGCTGATGACCGACCCGATCTCGTTGACCACCGATCCTGCGAGCGTGCCGGACTTCGACCACGAGCGCGCCGAGGCGGCGGTCCGCGAGCTGCTCCACGCCATCGGTGAGGACCCGACCCGCGAGGGCCTGCTCGACACCCCGGCGCGCGTGGCACGTGCCTACGCCGAGATGACGCAGGGGCTGCGCCAGACCCCGGAGGACGTCCTGACGACGACCTTCGACATCGGCCACGACGAGATGGTGCTCGTGCGCGACATCGAGCTGTGGTCGATGTGCGAGCACCACCTGGTGCCCTTCACCGGGGTCGCCCACGTGGGCTACATCCCGGCCGAGTCGGGACTCATCACCGGGCTCTCCAAGCTGGCACGGCTCGTCGACGTCTACGCCAAGCGTCCCCAGGTCCAGGAGCGGCTCACCACGCAGGTGGCCGACGCCCTGATGGAGATCCTCGACGCGCGCGGCGTGATCGTCGTGATCGAGGCCGAGCACCTGTGCATGACCATGCGCGGGGTCCGCAAGGCCGGCGCCCGCACGATCACCTCGGCCGTGCGCGGCATCATGCACAACGCCGCCACGCGGGCCGAGGCGATGGCGTTGATCCACAGCAGGCGTTGAGCCCCGAGCCCTGCTTGGTAGCGTGACGCGTCCCGAGACCTGAGGAGTGTCCACCCGTGTCGAACCCCGTGATCGGCACGGCCAAGAGGGCCGCCGTGCGTGTCGTGAAGCCGCTGGTCGGCCCCCGCGCGTGGCGCCGCCTCAAGGGCGCCCCCGCCGGCCCCCCGCCGCCGCTGCCGCCCGGGCCCGAGCCTGAGCCCGTGCTCACCGAGGCGCAGCGCCGACGCCGCGAGCTCCAGGCGATGTCGCTGACCGAGCTGGCCCAGCACTTCGGCACCGACAAGCACGGCCTGCACTTCTACACCGAGCACTACCAGCGCCACCTCGAGCACCTCCGGTCCGAGAGGTTCACGCTGCTGGAGATCGGCATCGGCGGCTACGTCAGGCAGGGGCGCGGTGGCGCGTCGCTGCGGATGTGGAAGTTCTTCTTCCCCCGCGCCCAGGTCGTCGGCCTCGACATCGAGGACAAGTCGTTCGTGCGGGCCCCACGCATCGACACCTACCAGGGCAGCCAGGTCGACCCCGCGATCCTGGAGCAGATCGTCGCCGAGAAGACGGGGCCGCTGCGGGTCGTCATCGACGACGGCAGCCACCGCCCCGAGCACATCCGGGAGACGTTCCGGCTGCTCTTCCCGCTGCTCGAGGACGGCGGGATCTACGCCATCGAGGACACCCAGACGTCGTACTGGCCCGAGTGGGGCGGCAGCGAGGACCGGCACGACCCGCTGACCACGATGGCGCTGGTCAAGGACCTCGTCGACGGCCTCAACCACGAGGAGTACGTCGATGAGTCCTACGAGCCGACCTACTCCGACCTGCACGTCGTGGCGGTGCACTGCTACCACAACCTGGTCTTCATCGAGAAGGGCAGCAACACCGAGGGCACCAACCGCCGTGCGGTCCTCACCGAGCGCTACGCCGGCACCCCGGCACCCTAGGACCCCGCCGTGCTCGTGATGGGGGTCGTCAACGTCACCCCCGACTCCTTCTCCGACGGTGGGCAGCACGCCGACACCGCCAGCGCCGTCGCGCACGGCCGACGGCTGCTCGCCGACGGCGCCGACATCCTCGACATCGGGGGGGAGTCCACGCGCCCGGGAGCCACCCGCCCGCTGGTGCACGAGGAGCTCGACCGCGTGGTGCCCGTCATCGAGGCGCTCGCCGCCGACGGGGCACTGGTCTCCGTCGACACGATGCGCGCCGAGGTGGCCGCCGCCGCGATCGGGTGCGGTGCCCGCATGGTCAACGACGTCTCCGGCGGCCTGGCCGACCCCCGCATCCTGGAGGTGGTCGCGGCGTCGGGTGCGTCGTACGTCGCGATGCACTGGCGCGCGCACTCCGCCCACATGCAGGACCTCGCGTCCTACGACGGGCCCGGTGGCGTCGTCGCGGCCGTCCGGGACGAGCTGGGCGAGCGCGTCGCGGCGATCCGGGCGGCGGGGATCCCGGACGAGCGGGTGGTGCTGGATCCCGGGCTGGGCTTCGCCAAGCGGCCCGAGCACAACTGGCAGCTGCTCCAGGGGCTCGGCGAGCTGCGGTCGCTGGGCTTCCCGCTGCTGGTCGGGGCCAGCCGCAAGAGCTTCCTCGGGGACCTGCTCCGCGGACCCGACGGGCAGCCGCGCCCGGTCGACGACCGCGAGGCGGCAGGGCTCGCGCTGGCCCTCCTGCTCGGCCAGCAGGGGGTGTGGGGCGTGCGGGTCCACGACGTGCGCGGCACGCGTGACGCCCTGCGCGTGCTGGACCGCATGAGCCCCCAGGACCGACGAGAGACGGAGTCACGATGACCGACGAGCTGCTGATCAGCGGGATCGAGTGCTATGCGCACCACGGCGTCTTCGCCTTCGAGAAGCGCGAGGGACAACCCTTCGTGATCGATCTGACACTGGGCTTCGACACCTCGCCCGCGGCGGCCTCCGACGACTTGCGCGACACGGTCGACTACGGGAGTCTCGTGCTCTCGGTGAAAGCCGCCGTGGAGAAAGATCCGGTCGATCTGATCGAGACCCTCGTCCAGCGGATAGCGGACGTCTGCCTGTCGGACGGTCGTGTTGAATGGGCGCGGGTCACGGTCCACAAGCCGGATGCCCCCATCGAGGCGACGTTCTCCGACGTCGCCCTGACCATCACCCGGAATAGGCGAGGGCCGCAGTGACTGAGACCCCCAACCCCCACATCATCGACGCAGACACCCTGACCGGCGAGATGCGCCCGATCCGGCGCGCCGTGCTGGCCCTGGGCTCCAACCTCGGCGACCGGCTGGCCAGCCTGCAGGGCGCCGTCTCCTCCATCGCCGACACGCCCGAGGTCTGGGTCACGGCCGTCTCGCCGGTCTACGAGACGCAGCCCGTCGACTCTCCCGACGGCGCGGAGACCTACCTCAACGCCGTCCTGCTCATCGACACGACGCTCGCCGCCAACCGCCTCATGGATCGGGCCCTGGCCGTCGAGGACGCCTTCGGCCGTGAGCGCAGCGACGTCGCCAACGCCCCCCGCACCCTCGACGTCGACCTGGTCGTCGTCGGCGACCGTCGCAGCGACGACGAGCACCTGCGCCTGCCGCACCCCCGCGCCGCGCAGCGCGCCTTCGTCCTCAAGCCCTGGTTCGACCTGGAGCCCGACGCGGTCTTCCCCGACCAGGGTCCGATCGCCGAGCTGCTGGCCCAGATCGGCACCGACGGTCTCGTCCTGCGCGAGGACCTCGCGCTCGACGTCGAGTGACGCTTGGCGTCGCAGGCTGACCCACCCCCCGCTGGGCCCGGTGGGTCGGGTGGCCCTGAGCCGGGTGGGACGCTGCGCCCGACCCCGCCCGGGGTGGTCGCGGCCTGGGCCCTGACCGGGCTCGTGGTCGGCCTGGTCGTCCGACCGGTCGCCGAGCGTCTCGGCAGCACCCCGCCCCTCGTCACCTGGGCCCAGCCGCTGGCGCTCCTCCTGGTCGCCGCGATCCTGGCCGTCACCGCCCACGCCACCTGGCGCTCGGTGCACGTGCGCCGCGAGCGGCTCGAGCCGCACCAGGCCGTCAACCGCCTCGTCCTGGCCCGCGCCTGCGCGCTGGTCGGTGCGCTCGCCGGCGCCGGCTACCTCGGCTACGCGCTGAGCTGGCTCGGCGCCGAGGCCGACCTCGCCGACCAGCGGATGCTCCGCTCCGGCGTCGCCTTCCTCGGCGGATCCTTCACCGTCGTCGCGGCTCTGCTGCTCGAGCGGGCCTGCCGGGTGCGCTCCGACGAGCGCGGGTAGGTGTGGCGGGGCTCGGCCTGCCGCTTCATCAAGGTATGCAGATGAACCGCCACCCCCCACGGGGTGTTCGCCGTGGGGAGCGACGGTCTGGCTGCACACCTTGATGAAAGGCCCCCGCCAGCTGCCCGCCAGCTGGACCGCCCACTGAGGTCCCTGAGACGCATGTGACGAGAGTGACGCGGCGCGGCGCCGTGGAAGGGACGGCGAGCGGGCCTAGCCTCACGCCATGACTTCCCCGTCAAGCACGCCCATGCGCCGGCGCCAGCGCTCCACCCGACTGGTCGCCGCCGTCATGTTGCTCCTCGTCGCTGCGCTCGCCGTCCTCGGCGCAGCCCTCAGCGGGTCGTGGCTGGTCGCCACGCTCGCCGCCGGCCTGGCCGTCGTACTCGGTGCGGCCGCCACCCGCATCACCCACACCGAGCTCGCGGTGTCGCGCCGCGAGGCCGCCCGCGACCGGGTCGAGCAGGCGCAGGCCTACCTCGCCCTCACGGTCGAGCGCAACGCCGAGCAGGCGAGCTACGTCGCGACCGTCACCGCCCGCATCGACGCCCACGAGAGCACCATCGGCGGCCTCGAGCGCGACCTGCACGAGGCCCAGACCTGTCTGATCGCCGCCCACCGTGAGCTGCTCGAGGAGCAGCTGCGTGCCGACGACGCCGAGCGGGAGACGGCCAGCCTCACCTCGCGTCTCGACGACGCCGAGGAGCGCGCCGCGCACGCGATCGTGCGGGTCGCCGAGCTCGAGCAGGAGCTGGACGTCGTCACCGCCGAGTGGCAGGCCGCCCAGGTCGTCCACCGCCGCCACGCCTGACCCGCCCGCCGGCCCGCCCGCTTGCCCGCCCGCCCGCTGGGCGGGTCGCTGGTGTCTCGTGGTGCCGGTCGGCGACGCGTGAGCGACGGCGGTCGGCAACAATGGGTCCTCGTGAGCACTGACGAGTCCCGTTTCGAGAGCAACTTCGAGGAGATCGTCGGTGAGCCCGGCCTTCCTGCGGGCTGGACGATCGAGACACCCGATCCCTCCGACCGCTTCACGCTGGCGCGGTTGACGCAGCTGCTGCGCGACCACGAGCGCTCCGGGCGCGGCTGGGCCGCCTCCGGCGTCGACGACGTCCTCGTCGAGGTGTCCGAGGCGGGGCTGCGCACCCGGGAGAACGTCGTGGTCCGCGACCGCGACGCCCAGGTCCAGGCCTGGGGCAGCGTCCACGACCGCGCCGGCGGTCGGATGCTCTTCGTCCACATCGTGTCCCGCGAGCTTCCCGAGGGGCTCGGCCGATCGTGCTCCGCCGTCCTCGTGGAGTGGGCCGTCGGCCAGGCCCGGGCCGTCGGTGCCGCGCGCGGGCTCGACGTGCAGCAGATCGACACCGGCGCCTTCGACGACGACGACCGCCAGCACCGCTGGCTCTCGGCCGCCGGCTTCACCCAGGTCCGCACCTGGTGGCAGATGACCCGCCCCGTCACGCCCGACGAGGCCGCGCTCGTCCCGTCGACCGAGCTGTGGGAGAGCGACAAGGCCCGCTTCCGGACCGTACGACGTGCCGGCGACGGCATGCCCGACGACGACGACCTGCGCGGTGTCCACCAGGTCCTCGAGGGCGCCTTCGTCGACCACTTCAACTCGTGGGAGGAGAGCTTCGAGGAGTTCCTCCACCGGCTGCGCGAGGACCCGGGCCACCGGTGGGACCACTGGTGGCTCGCCGAGGTCGACCTCGGTGACGGCAACGGCGTCACGCCCGTGGGCGCCCTGATCGGCACCGTCTCGGAGAGCGCCACCGGGCCCGACGGGTCCTACGTGTCCTACCTCGGCGTGCTCGAGAGCGCCCGCGGCCGGGGCGTCGCCAAGGGCCTGCTCCACACGATCATCGCCGACGCCGCCTCCCGCGACCGCGACCGCGTCGGCCTCGAGGTCGACGCCGACTCCTCCACCGGCGCCGACGGGCTCTACGTCGCGATGGGGTGGACGACCAAGTACGTCACCCAGTCCTGGCACCGGGATGTGCCGGTCGAGTCGAGCTGAGGGACGAAGCTCGGCGACGACCGGCCAGGTCTCGACGCGGGCTCGCAGAGCTCGCCCGGCTCGACCAGCGAGAGGGCGGCTCGCCCGGCTCGACCAGCGAGAGGGCGGCTCGCCCGGCTCGACCAGCGAGGGCGGCTCGCCCGGCTCGACCAGCGAGGGGCGTGGCTCGCCCGCCGGGCGCGCGGTCAGTCGCGCAGGGAGGCCCGGAGCGCGCGGTGGACGCCGTTGGGGGTGAGGACGCCGACGAAGCGGACGCCGTCCTTGACGCCGATCATCGGCTTGTCGTCGCGCAGCATCACGGCGAGGGCCTCCTCGAGGGTGCTGTCGAGGTCGATGGCGGCGCCGAGGGTGCCGGCGCTGACCCCCTCGAGGGGCTCGAGGTGGGCGGGGTCGATGGCGGTGACGGTGAGGCGGCGCAGGCCGCGCTCGGAGCCCACGAAGTCGGCCACGAAGTCGTCGGCCGGGCGGCCGAGCAGCTCGGCGGGCGTGGCGTACTGCGCCAGCCGGCCGCCGGCCGCGAAGACCGCGACCCGGTCGCCCATGCGGACGGCCTCGTCGATGTCGTGGGTCACGAGCACCACGGTCTTGCCGAGGTCGCGCTGCAGGTGCTTGAACTCGTCCTGGAGCCGCACCCGCACGACGGGGTCGACGGCACCGAAGGGCTCGTCCATCAGCAGCACCGGGGGGTCGGCCGCGAGCGCACGCGCCACCCCGACCCGTTGGCGCTGACCGCCGGAGAGCTGGTGGGGGTAGCGGTCGCCGTAGGTCGCGGGGTCGAGGCCGACCAGGTCGAGCAGGTGGTGCGCCCGCTCGCGCGCCGTCGACTTGGACTCGCCGTAGAGCAGCGGGACCGTCATGACGTTGGCGGTGATCTTCTGGTGCGGGAAGAGGCCGACCTGCTGGATGACGTAGCCGATGCCGCGGCGCAGCAGCACCGGGTCCTGGCGCGTGACGTCGACCCCGTCGATCTCCACCGTGCCGACGGTGGGCTCGATCAGCCGGTTGATCATCTTCAGCGTCGTGGACTTGCCGCAGCCCGACGGGCCGACCAGGCAGACCAGCTCGCCGCGGTCGACCGCCAGGTCCAGCTCGTGCACCGCGACCGTGCCGTCGTCATAGGTCTTGCCCACACCCGACAGGCGGATCATCGGTGAGGAGCCGTCGCGCGGAGCCGGGGAGGCGGTACCGTCCATGCGCGTGAGCCTACTAGCGACGGCGATGCCTCCGGCGGCCGACGAGCCGAGCTGCTACAGCGCGTTGGTCAACGAGTGGTGGTGCCTGCAGTACGTCGACGACCGCCGCGCCGAGATCATCGACGCCACGGTGCAGCACCTGCAGATCACCGTCGCCGCGGTGCTCTTCGGGCTGGTCGTGGCCTTCCCGCTGGCGCTGCTGGCGCGGCGGATCCCGCGCCTCGAGTCGGCGATCCTGGGCTTCAGCACGGGCCTCTACACGATCCCGTCGCTGGCGCTCTTCCCCCTGCTGGTGCCCTTCACCGGGCTCTCGGCGCTCACGGTCATCCTCGGGTTGGGCCTCTACGCGCTGACGATCCTGGTGCGCGCGATGCTCGACGGGCTGCGCTCGGTCCCCGACGAGGTGCGCGAGTCGGCGACCGGTCTCGGCTACGGCTCCGGCAAGCTGCTGATGAGGGTCGAGCTGCCGCTGGCGCTGCCGGTGATCATGGCCGGGCTGCGGGTGGCCACGGTCTCCACGGTGGCGCTCACGACGGTCGGGACCCTGGTGGCCTTCGGCGGCCTGGGCAACCTGATCTCCCACGGCGTCCAGCGTGACTTCCGCGCCGAGCTGGTGACCGCGGCCGTGCTGTGCGTCGTCCTGGCGGTCCTGCTCGACGTGCTGCTGGTGGTGGGGCAACGGGTCCTCACCCCCTGGACGAGAGGGGTGCGGGCATGAGGCTCTTCGCCGACACCTGGTCCTACCTCCTCGACGGCTCGAGCTGGAGCGGGTCGGGGGGCCTGCTGGCCCGCCTGGTCGAGCAGCTGCTCCTCACGGTCACCGCACTCGGTCTCGCGATGGCGATCGGGCTGCCGATCGCGCTGTGGCTCGGCCACCTGGGCAGGGGCGGTTTCCTCGCGATCAACATCTCCAACGTGGGGCGCGCGATCCCGACCTTCGCGATCCTCGCCGTCCTGGTCACGGCCGACTGGCCCGGCTCCGACACCCTCGGTCCCTACGGGCGCGCCGGTCTGGCCACCCTGATCGCGCTGAGCGTCTTCGCGCTCCCGCCCCTGATCACCAACGCCTACATCGCGATGCGCGAGGTGCCCGCCGAGATCGTCCAGGCCGCCGACGGCATGGGCATGTCGGGCTGGCAGCGCTTCCGCCGCGTCGAGCTGCCGCTGGCCCTCCCGCTGGTGATGTCCGGCGTACGCCTGGCGCTCGTGCAGGTCTGGGCCACCGCGACGATCGCGGCCCTCGTGGCCGGGCCCGGGCTGGGCCGCATCATCACCGAGGGCTTCGCCCGCGACCGCTACAGCCAGGGCATCGCCGGCGCCGTCGTCGTGGCCGCCGTGGCGCTGGTCCTCGAGCTCATCGCCGCCGCGGTGCAGCGCGCCCTGGACCCGGTGCCGCGCGGATCGTCACCAGATCGTGAGCACAAGGGTGAGGGCGAGGGTGAGGTCTCCGCGTCTACTGTGTCTCAGGCGACCGAGGCCCTCGGTCGTTGAGCGCCGGAGTCATCCGGGCTCGTTCCACCGGACACGCGTGGCTCGGCCACGGGACACAGAAGGTTTCCACCATGACGCTACGACGACCGCTGGCCACGGCCATGACGCTCGGACTGTTCATCTTCGCCTCGGCCTGTGCCGGTGACGACCTCGCCGAGGAGGAGACCGGTGGCGGCGCCGGCTCCGGCGGCTCCACCGGGGGGCAGGTGACCCTCGCGAGCCAGAGCTTCGACGAGGCCGCGCTGATCACCGCGATGTACGCCGCGCTCCTCGAGGACACCGGCTACGAGGTGGAGACCAGGCTGGTCGACACCCGTGGTGCCTACCTCGGTGAGATCCCCGGCACGGTCGACATCGTCCCGGAGTACCTCGCCGGACTCGGTGACGAGCTCAACGTCGAGATCAACGGCGAGGGCGCGGCCGCTGTCAGCACCTCCGACACCCAGGAGACGCTCGACGCGATGGCGCCGCTGCTGGAGGAGAAGGGGATCACCCTGCTCGAGACCTCCGAGGCCAGCTCGCAGAACGCCTACTTCGTCACCCAGGAGTTCTCCGAGGCCGAGGGCGTCACCGCGCTGTCCGACCTCGAGGGCCAGGCCGTGACCCTCGCGGCCGCCCCCGACTGCAAGGGCCGGGCCGACTGCGAGGCCGGGCTGAGCGAGGTCTACGGCATGGACGTCACCCTGCTGCCGCTGGGCTACGCCTCGCCGCAGACCTACCAGTCGGTCATCGACGGCGAGTCGCAGCTGGGCCAGACCGGCACGTTCGACGGCAGCCTCGAGGACCAGGGCCTGGTGCTGCTCGAGGACGACCGCGGCATCCAGCCCGCCCAGAACATCGTGCCGGCCGTCTCCACCGACTTCCTGGCCGAGCACCCCGATGTCGAGGACACGCTCAACGCGCTGATGGAGTCGCTGGACAACGAGACCCTGGGCCAGCTGCTGCTCCAGGTCACCGTGGACCGCGAGAGCGTCGAGGACGTCGCCGACCAGTTCCTCACCGACGCCGGTCTGCTCTGATGCGTCCCTGACCGCTGACGCGGCGGCGGGTGCCGGGCCCCCGGGGCTCAGTGCTCGTCGTCGCGCAGCAGCAGCGCGGCGGGCGCGACCGTGGCGACGTCGATGACCGGTAGGTCGATCCGCGGCCCCGCCGGTGTGGCCACCCGCGCGAGCGGACGGCCCAGCCCCACCACGTGGCTGACGACCGCGGCCGCGTCGTCTCGTCGGTCCTGCTCGACCAGCCAGCCGACCAGCCGGAAGGCCGGGGTGAGCCCGCTGTGCGTGAGCGACCGATCGCCCCACAGCTCCTGGACACCGGAGACCAGCAGGTCCCACCAGGCGTCCTCGCAGCCCGGGACCTCCACGAAGTAGCGGTGCAGGTCGCCGGCCAGGACCCGGTCCCGGAAGACCTTCTCCACCTGCGGCGAGCCGTAGTCGACGACGCTGGCCAACGCCATCCGCTTGGTGGTCCACCGGTCCTCGAGGTCGCGCAGCGACGAGCGCTGCTGGGTGATCGAGCTGCCGTCGTCGCGGATCCGCCAGTGGTAGACGACCTCGGGCACGATCGCGAACCGCCGCGCCCGCAGGTAGGCCTGCGTGGTGGTCGGCTGGTCCTCGTAGCGCACCCCCTCGGGCCACGCGAGCCCCGCGCCGTCCCAGAAGTCGCGGCGGAAGAGCTTGTTCCACGCGAAGACGTCGCCGAGGATCTCCGGCTGCTGGTCGATCATCAGCGCCGCCCGGGAGCGGTGCAGCCGGCGCATCCACGGCAGCTGGGTGAGCCGGTCGGCCTCCCACCGCACGATCGAGCCGGTGACGAAGTCGGACCCGGTGCGGCGCAGCTGGCGCAGCAGCACGTCGTAGGCCCCCGGCGGGACGACGTCGTCGGAGTCGGCGAAGGTCAGGTAGTCGCCGGTCGCGTGGCGTGCGCCCTCGTTGCGCGCGGCGCCGAGCCCGTGGTTGGCGGTGCGCACCAGGCGCACGGGCCCGTCGGGGGTCACGAAGCGCTCGACGCGGGCAGCCGAGGAGTCGCGCGAGCCGTCGTCGACCACGACGACCTCGAGGTCGACGCCGTCCTGGGCGAGCAGGCTCTCGAGGCACTCCTCGACGTAGTCCTCGACGTCGTAGACCGGCACGACCACGCTGACGCGGGGTGCGGCCCGGCCGCGGCGCCACCCGTTCCTCATGACGGCACGCTACCGACCGATAGGCTCACCGCTCGTGAGCGACCCCACTGACGTGACCCCCGACGAGTACCCGCGCAAGGTCCTGTTCGTGGCCGGTGCCGGCCGCAGCGGCACCAGCACGATGGCCGGGCTGATGTCGATCCTGGGCCTGCACGTGCCGCAGCCCGAGGTCGTGGCCGACGAGACGAACCCCAAGGGCTTCGGAGAGCCCCGCTGGGTGGTCGACCACCACGACCGGCTGCTCAAGGCCGCGCTGGTGCAGGTGAGCGACGCCCGCCCCGAGGCGTGGTTCGAGACCGGTCGCATCGCCACCCGCGAGCAGGAGCGCATCAAGACCGCGACCTGGCTCGGGGAGCACCTCGACGTCAGCCGAGAGCTGGTCGTCAAGGACCCGCGGCTGAGCTGGTTCCTCTCGCTGTGGCGCGTCGCCGCGATCCGCAACGGCGCCACCCCGGTCTTCGCCACGATGCTGCGCCCGCCCGCCGAGGTCGTGGGCAGCAAGCAGAAGTACTACGCCAACCGGCTGGGCTCGGCGCACCTGGCCGCCTCCTGGCTCAACATGCTCCTGCACACCGAGCGCGCGACGCGCGAGTCGGTGGCCGACGGCGGCCGTGTCTTCGTCCGCTACGCCGACCTCCTCGACGACTGGACCCGCACGACGATGGCGGTGGGGGAGAAGCTCCAGCTCCAGGGCGTGCTGCACGCCAACAGCGAGCAGATCCGCGAGGGGCACCGCTTCGTCGACCCGTCGCTGCGACGCATGGCGCAGAGCCTCGACGACCTGGGCCTCCCGCCCAAGCTGCACGAGCTCACCGCCGAGACCTGGTCGGAGCTCAACAAGCTCGCCGAGCCCGACGGCGACACCGTCGAGGCCCACGCGACCTTCGACCAGCTCCGCGAGGCCTACGTCGACCTCTACGCCGAGGCCGAGGCCATCTCGCGGTCCTCCGCGGTCGCCGCCGAGCAGACCGTGCGCGCACAGCTCAAGTCCCCCGGCAAGGCGCCCGCTCCCGCGGGCGGTGGCGCGGCGCCGGCAGCTGCCCCCGAGCCGGGCGGCATCGCCGACAGGATCCCGCACGGGCTGCGCGCCGCCATCCCGCCGTCGGTCCGCAAGGGCCTGCGCAGGGCCGTCGGTCGCGAGCGCTGAGCCGCCGATGAGCGCCCACTCCGGTCCGTCCGGCCTCGCCAACCTCGAGGGCCACACCGACTTCGACATCACCTGGCCCTGGACCCGCCCCGGTGGCCTGCGGGCCGGCAGCACCGCCGTGCTCCGGGTCAAGAACGAGGCCGCGTCGCTGCCCTTCGTCCTGCCGCCCCTCCTGCGCGCCATGGACCACGTCCTGGTCGTCGACAACGGCTCCACCGACGGCACCCCCGAGGTCGCGGCCGAGACCGCCGCCCGCGCCGGGCACACCGACAGGCTCACCCTCTCGTCGTACCCCTTCTCGGTGGCGCGCGCCGGCGCCGAGCACCTGGCCCAGCACGAGCTGTCGGTGCACTCGCTGTCGTACTTCTACAACTGGTGCTTCGCGCAGGTCGACACCCGCTACTCGTGGAAGTGGGACGGCGACATGGTCCTCACCACCGAGGGCGAGACCTCGATCGCCGACCTCGCCTGGCAGGTCGGCGACGTGCAGTCGATCATCCGGGTGCCGCGCCACGGCCTCTACCTCGACGGCGACCGCCACGGCTACCTCGACCTCGGGCTGCGCAACGCGGAGGAGTGGGGCTTCCCGATCGGGCCCGACTTCGTGTTCACCAAGGCTTTCGAGTGGGAGGTGCGCACCACGCCCGACCCGGTGCGCTCGATCGGGCTGCCGTTCGGCCTGTGCGTGGAGCTCAAGCACCTCGACGGCGACGAGTTCGCGCACTGGACCGACCCGGCGTCGTTCGCCACCAGCTTCCGCAACAAGCGCAAGCGGCGTGAGTGGGCGGTCTTCAACGCGCTCAAGGAGGGCACGGTCCTCCCCGGCGTCCACGAGATCCACGCCCCCGACGGCGTCCACATCGTCGACCACGTCACCCACGACTGGCTCCCGCGCGCCCCCCGCCCCCTCGACGTCGGCTCCGTCGTCACCTCCGACGACGCCGCTGTGCGCTGAGGCCCCTCGCCCCGGCGTACGTCGTCGTGGGTCTGGTTGCTCGGCCTCGCAACGAAACTGTCGGTTGGAGTACGAAGTTTCATCGTCCAGGCGACAGTTTCACCGGCCAGCCGGTGAATCTGTCTGATTCGCGCCCCTGAGCCGCGGCACCGCAACGAAACTGTCGGTTGGAGTACGAAGTTTCATCGTCCAAGCGACAGTTTCACCGGCCGGCCGGTGAAACTGTCCCGGTCGGTCCGCCCGACCCGTGTCAGGTACGTCACGCGGCGACCCGTTCACAACAGCGGCACACGGGCGTACCTTTTGTGGTGTCCGAGCAGTCGCACAGACCTCCTCATCGACGAGCACACCGTCTGGTACCCACACCGGCCCGCGAGAGCGGGTGGTCGGAGGGACTGGAACGAAAGGTTCGAACCATGACGCACACTCCTCACGCGCGCCTGCGGATCGGCGTCGTCGGCGCCGGACGCGTCGGTGCTGTCCTCGCGGCCAGGCTCCGGGCGGCCGGGCACGAGATCGTCGCGGCGGCGGGTGAGTCGGACGCGTCGGTCGACCGGATCGCGGCCCTCCTGCCGGGCGTGCCGACCGAGAAGCCCAGCGTCGTGGCCCGCTCCTGCGACGTGCTGCTGCTGACGGTGCCCGACGACATGCTCGCCAACGTCGTGTCGATGCTGAGTGCCAGCGGTGCGGTCCGCGAGGGCCAGCACGTCCTGCACACCTCGGGCCGTCACGGCCTCGACGTGCTCGAGCCCGCTGCGGCGGTCGGGGCGCGGGTCGTCGCGATGCACCCGGCGATGACCTTCACCGGCACCGCCCTCGACCTGGACCGCCTCGACGGCTGCGTCTTCGGGCTGACCGCCCCCGACGCCGAGCGCACCTTCGTCTCCGACCTCGTGGCCGACCTCGGTGGGCGCCCGATGTGGGTGCCCGAGGCGAGCCGCACGCTCTACCACGCGGGCCTGGCGCACGGCGCCAACCACCTGGTCACCCTGGTGACCGAGGCCATGGAGATGCTGACCGCGGCCGGCGCCGACGACCCCGCGGGCACCCTGCGGCCGCTGCTGAGCGCCGCCCTCGACAACGCCCTGGCGTACGGCGACGCGGCCCTCACCGGCCCGATCGTGCGCGGCGACGTCAACACGGTCGCGGCGCACCTCGAGGAGATCGCGGCCAAGGCGCCGCAGACGATGGACTCCTACGTCGCGCTGGGCCGGGCCACCCTGGGTCGGGCCGTCACCGACGGTCGGCTGCTGCCGATCCGGGCGCTGAAGATCCACCAGCTGCTCACGGACGCGCTCGCCGAGCGCCCCGCGACGCCCTCCTACCAGCGCGACGTCCGCTGAGCGCGCTCGCGGTGGAGCGCCCCGTGCTGGCGCGCACCCGGGCCGAGCTGGCCGAGCTCCTCGCCCCCGCCCGCCGCGGAGGTGAGCAGGTCGGGCTGGTGCCCACGATGGGTGCGCTGCACCACGGCCACGCCACCTTGATGCGCGCCGCCCGCGAGCGGGTCGGCGGCGGCCCGGTGGTGGTGTCGGTCTTCGTCAACCCCATGCAGTTCGCCCCCGGCGAGGACCTCGAGCGCTACCCCCGCACGCTGCCCGCCGACCTCGAGCTCTGCGCGGCCGAGGGCGTCGACATCGTCTTCGCCCCGTCGGTCGAGGAGGTCTACCCCGGCGGCGAGGCCCAGGTCACGGTGGAGCCGGGCGCGCTCGCCGGCATCCTCGAGGGCCGGGTCCGCCCCACCCACTTCCGGGGCGTGCTCACCGTGGTCGCCAAGCTGCTGGGCCTGGTCGGCCCCGACGTCGCGGTCTTCGGGCAGAAGGACTACCAGCAGCTGGCGCTGATCCGGCGCATGGTCGCCGACCTCTGCCAGGGCGTCGAGGTCGTCGGCGGCGAGACCGAGCGCGAGCCCGACGGCCTCGCTCTCTCCAGCCGCAACCGGTTCCTCGAGCCTGCCCAACGACTCGAGGCTGCCGCGCTCAGCCGGGCGCTGCGTGCTGCCCAGGACGCCGCGGCCCACGGCGTGGGGCCTGCCCTCGACGCCGCCCGCGCCGAGCTGGCCCCCGTCACGGGCATCGAGGTCGACTACCTCGTGCTCACCACCCCCGAGCTCGGCGACCTGCCGAGCGAGCCGCCGTCGGGCACCGAGGCCCGGATCCTGGTCGCTGCCCGGGTGGGCACGACCCGCCTGATCGACAACATGCCGGTGGTCCTGGGGGCCACGGCCGACCGAGGGGACACCTGATGCTCCGCACGATGATGAAGAGCAAGATCCACCGTGCCACGGTGACGCAGGCCGACCTGCACTACGTCGGCTCGGTCACCGTCGACGAGGACCTGCTGGAGGCGGCGGACCTGCTGCCCGGCGAGCTGGTCCACATCGTCGACGTCACCAACGGTGCGCGCATCGAGACCTACACGATCGCGGGCGAGCGCGGCAGCGGCGTGCTCGGCATCAACGGTGCCGCCGCCCGCCTGGTGCACCCCGGCGACATCGTGATCCTCATCGCCTACGGCCAGATGGACACCGCCGAGGCCCAGGAGCTCAAGCCCCACGTGGTCTTCGTCGACGCCGACAACAAGATCCTGGCGACCGGCTTCGACCCGGCCGAGACCTTCGGCGGTGCCGGGCTCCTGCGCGGTGACACCGTGGGGTCCCCGAGCGCCGCGCGTTAGCCTCACCCCATGCCTGCCGAGCGCACGTTCGACCTGCCCGTACGACGGGTGCCGGCGCGTCTCCTCGCGCCCGAGCCCGGCTGGTCGACCCGCTCGGACGTGGTGATCATCGGCTCCGGCATCGCCGGACTGACCGCCGCGCTGCGGCTCAAGGACCACGTGGACAAGGTCCTCGTCGTCACCAAGGACGTGCTCGCGGCCGGGTCGACGCAGTGGGCCCAGGGCGGGATCGCGGCGGCCCTCGGCCCCGGCGACACCCCTGAGGAGCACGAGGTCGACACGCTCGTCGCGGGCGCCGGGGCCTGCGACCCGGCCGCCGTACGGATCCTGGTCAACGAGGGACCTGAGGCGGTCCGCGAGCTGATCGCCCTCGGCACCAACTTCGACCACGACGCCGACGGCGTCATCTCGCTGACCCGCGAGGGCGGCCACCACCGCGACCGGATCGCCCACGCGGGCGGGGACGCCACGGGCGCCGAGATCCAGCGCGCGCTCATCGAGGCGGTCGCGGCCGCACCCGAGATCGAGGTCGTCCAGCACGCGCTGGCGCTCGACCTGCTCCTCGCCGAGGACGGCGGGGTCGCCGGGGTCACGCTGCACGTGATGGGGGAGGGGCAGCGCGACGGGGTCGGGGCCGTCCACTGCCGCGCCGTCGTGCTCGCCAGCGGCGGGCTCGGCCAGGTCTTCAGCCAGACCACCAACCCGTCGGTCTCCACGGGCGACGGCATGGCGCTCGCCCTGCGCGCCGGCGCGACGCTGCGCGACCTGGAGTTCGTCCAGTTCCACCCGACGGTGATGTACCTCGGGCCCGACTCCCTCGGCCAGCAGCCCCTCGTGTCCGAGGCGGTCCGCGGTGAGGGGGCCTTCCTGGTCGACTTCGAGGGCAACCGGCTGATGAGGGGGGTCCACCCGCTCGAGGACCTCGCCCCGCGCGACGTGGTCGCCAAGGCGATCATGCGCCGGATGCTCGACACCGGCCGGCCGCACATGTGGCTCGACGCGACCCAGCTCGGTGCGCCTGACGTAGGGGGAGCCACGAGCGGAGCGAGCGACGAGATCGGTGATCGAGCCGCGAGCGAAGCGAGCAGGTCGAGATTCTGGGAGCGACGGTTCCCGACGATCCTGGCGACGGCCCGCTCCCACGGCGTCGACCCGGTCACCCAGCTGATCCCGGTCGCTCCGGCCTGCCACTACGCCTCGGGCGGGGTCCGCACCGACCTGATGGGCCGCTCCGACGTCCCGGGGCTCTACGCCACCGGCGAGGTGGCCTGCTCCGGTGTGCACGGGGCCAACCGGCTGGCGTCCAACAGCCTGCTCGAGGGCCTGGTCTTCTCGCGCCGGATCGCGGCGGTGCTCCCCGACGAGCTGCGCGCCTGGTCGACGCCGGTCGCCGACCAGCGCCCCGAGGGCCTCACCTCGGGTGACGTGCGGCGCGAGCTGCAGGAGGTCATGACCTCGCGCGTCGGGGTCCTGCGCCACGCCGACGGGCTCACCGAGGCCACCGCGCGCCTGGACCGGCTCGCCGGCACCCCGGCCGAGGTCGTCGACCTGCACTCGTGGGAGACCACCAACCTGCTCACGGTCGGCGCCGCCCTCGCCGCGGCCGCGACGCTGCGCGAGGAGACGCGCGGGTCGCACTGGCGCGACGACCACCCCGAGCGCGACGACGCGAGCTGGGCCGGCCACTTCGACGCCGTGATGGTCGACGGCTCCACCGAGATCTGCTTCCGACCCGCCGCCGCCAGCGACCCGTCGGTGCGCCCCGCCCCCGAGGAAGGCACCGCATGACCCCGACGCCGTACGACGCCCTGCCCGCCGGGCTGCTCGCCGAGCTGGAGCTCGCCGGGCTCGACCCGCGGGCGGTCCACGCCGCGATCCTCGCCGCCCTGGCCGAGGACCTGCCCGAGACGCTCGGCGGCGAGGACGTCACGAGCCTGGCCACGATCGACGCCGACGCCCAGGGCACCGGCGACCTCGCCGCCCGCGAGCCCGGCGTCGTCGCGGGCCTGACGCTGGCGGCCCTGGTCTTCCACGTCGTGATGGGCGACGGCGTGGAGGTCACCGACCGGCTCCCCGACGGCTCGCCCGTCCAGGCGGGTGACGTCGTCATGCGGGTCGCCGGCCGCACCCGCGGCCTGCTGACCGCCGAGCGCACCGCGCTCAACTACGCCAGCCACCTCTCGGGCGTCGCCACCGCGACAGCCGCCTGGGTGCGCGCCCTCGACGGCACCCGCGCCCGGGTCCTCGACACCCGCAAGACGCTGCCGGGCTACCGCGCCCTCCAGAAGTACGCCGTGCGCTGCGGCGGCGGCGTCAACCACCGGTTCAGCCTGGCCGACCGGGCGATGGTCAAGGACAACCACGTCATCGCGGCCGGTGGCGTGGTGCCCGCCTTCCACGCGGTGCGGGCCGCCTTCCCCGACCTGGGCGTCGAGGTGGAGGTCACCGACCTCGACCAGCTGCGCGAGCTGCTCGAGGTCGGGTGCCAGGAGATCCTGCTCGACAACATGTCGACGGCGACGATGGCCGAGGCGGTCCGGATCACCGCGGGCCGGGCCACGCTCGAGGCCTCGGGCGGGCTGACCATCGAGCGGGCCCGCGAGGTCGCCGAGACCGGGGTCGACTTCATCTCCGTGGGGGCCCTGACCCACTCCGTGCGGGTCTTCGACCTCGGCCTGGACCTCCAGGACCGCACGAGCACGTCATGAGCCTGCTGGCCGTCGACATCGGCAACGCCCACACCGTGCTGGGCCTGGTCGACGCGGGTCACGTCAGCGCCGAGTGGCGCGTCGCGACCGACGAGCGGCGCACCCCCGACGAGTGGTCGGTGCTGCTGCGCGGGCTCCTGGGCGACCTCGAGGACACGGTCGACGCAATTGCGGTCTGTGCGACGGTGCCGGCCGTGCTGCACGCGTGGCGCGAGATGCTGGTGCGCCATTTCGAGGATGTCCCGCGCGTCATCGTGGAGCCGGGCGTGCGCACCGGGGTGCCCATTCTCATGGACAATCCCCGCGAGGTGGGCTCGGACCGCATCATCAATGCCCTCGCCACCGTGACGCTTTATGGCGGACCGGCCATCGTCGTCGATTTCGGCGGCACGGCCACGACCTTCGACGTGGTGAGCGCGCAGGGGCAGTACGTCGGCGGCGCGATCGCCCCCGGGATCGAGATCTCCCTGGAGGCGCTGGGCCGCCGGGGGGCCCAGCTGCGCAAGGTCGAGCTGCAGCGCCCCCGCTCGGTGATCGCCAAGAACACCGTCGAGGCCCTGCAGTCGGGCCTGGTCTTCGGCGTCGCCAGCCAGGTCGAGGGGATCGTGGACCGGATGATCGCGGAGCTGGGCGAATTGCCCGATCAGGTCACCGTGGTCGCGACCGGATATCTCGCGCCCCTGGTGCTCGACGAATGCCGGTGCTTCACCGCGCACGACCCCTGGTTGACCCTGAAAGGACTCGAGCAGGTATTTATCCGTAATACGTAGTCTGAGTTTCCTTTTGGGTTCACCGATGCTTTGATGGATAACACGTTGAACCCATTGTCGAGAAAGAGGACTACTTAATGGCGCAAAAGGTCAATATCATTCTGGTCGACGATCTCGACGGCAGCGACGCCCACGAGACGGTCAGCTTCGGTCTCGACGGCACGTCCTACGAGATCGACCTCAACGACGCGCACGCCGCCGAGCTGCGCGAGGCGGTCTCCGGCTACGTCGGTCACGCCCGCAAGGTCAGCGGCGGCACCCGCCGGGCCAAGAAGTCGACCCCCGCGGCGTCGGCCGGCAACGGCGCCAGCGCCCGCGAGGTGCGTGACTGGGCCCGCTCCAGCGGGATGGACGTGCCCGAGCGCGGTCGCATCCCCGCCGAGGTCCGCACGGCGTTCGACGCCGCTCACTGAGCCCAGCAGGCTCCCCGCGCTGCCCGGGCCCGTCGCGATCTCGCGGCGGGCCTGTTCGCTCTCAGCGGACCGACTTTCGTGGCTTCAGGGAACGCGTAGGCTGTCAGCGGGGTTAGACATCTTGTTCTGATCCGTCCGACCCATGGTCGGATCGGCCCCCCGTGATCTCCAGGAGCGATGCGCATGTTCGAGCGGTTCACTGACCGAGCCCGTCGGGTGGTCGTGCTGGCCCAGGAAGAGGCCCGCATGCTCTCCCACAACTACATCGGGACCGAGCACATCCTGCTCGGTCTCATCCACGAAGGTGAAGGCGTCGCCGCCAAGGCGCTGGAGAGCCTCGACATCTCGCTCGAGGCCGTCCGGGCCCAGGTCGAGGAGATCATCGGGCAGGGCCAGCAGGCCCCGAGCGGTCACATCCCCTTCACCCCCCGCGCCAAGAAGGTCCTCGAGCTGTCGCTCCGCGAGGCCCTCCAGCTCGGCCACTCCTACATCGGCACCGAGCACATCCTGCTCGGCCTGATCCGGGAGGGCGAGGGCGTCGCCGCCCAGGTCCTGCAGAAGCTGGGCGCCGACCTCAACCGGGTCCGCCAGCAGGTCATCCAGCTGCTCTCGGGCTTCCAGGGCAAGGAGTCGACCGCCGCTGCGGCGGCCCAGGGTGCCGGGGCCGACACCCCGTCGTCCTCGCTGGTCCTCGACCAGTTCGGCCGCAACCTCACCCAGGACGCCCGCGAGGGCAAGCTCGACCCGGTCATCGGCCGCGAGGCCGAGATCGAGCGGGTCATGCAGATCCTCTCGCGCCGCACGAAGAACAACCCGGTGCTCATCGGTGAGCCCGGTGTCGGCAAGACGACGATCGTCGCGGGCCTGGCCCAGGACATCGTGCGCGGCACCGTGCCCGAGACGCTGAAGGACAAGCAGATCTACACGCTCGACCTCGGCGCCCTCGTCGCCGGCTCGCGCTACCGCGGTGACTTCGAGGAGCGCCTCAAGAAGGTGCTCAAGGAGATCCGCACCCGCGGCGACATCGTGCTGTTCATCGACGAGATCCACACCCTCGTCGGTGCCGGTGCGGCCGAGGGCGCGATCGACGCCGCCAGCATCCTCAAGCCGATGCTGGCACGCGGCGAGCTCCAGACGATCGGTGCGACCACCCTCGACGAATACCGCAAGTACCTCGAGAAGGACGCCGCCCTCGAGCGCCGCTTCCAGCCGATCCAGGTCTCCGAGCCCTCCATCGCCCACACGATCGAGATGCTCAAGGGCCTGCGCGACCGCTACGAGGCGCACCACCGCGTCACGATCACCGACGAGGCCCTGGTCTCGGCGGCGACGCTGGCCGACCGCTACATCTCCGACCGGTTCCTCCCGGACAAGGCGATCGACCTCATCGACGAGGCCGGCTCGCGCCTGCGCATCCGCCGCATGACGGCCCCGGCCGACCTGCGCGAGTACGACGACAAGATCGCCGAGGTGCGCCAGCGCAAGGAGGCCGCCATCGACGGCCAGGACTTCGAGGCCGCTGCCCGCCTGCGCGACGAGGAGAAGCAGCTCATCCTCAAGAAGTCCGACCGCGAGAAGCAGTGGCGCGCCGGCGACATGGACGAGGTCGCCGAGGTCGACGAGGAGCTGATCGCCGAGGTGCTGGCGGTCGCCACCGGCATCCCGATCGTCAAGCTCTCCGAGGAGGAGTCCACGCGGCTGCTCAAGATGGAGGACGAGCTGCACAAGCGCGTCATCGGCCAGGAGGAGGCCGTGCGGGCCCTGTCGCGGGCGATCCGTCGTACGCGTGCGGGTCTCAAGGACCCCAAGCGTCCCGGTGGCTCCTTCATCTTCGCCGGCCCGTCCGGTGTCGGAAAGACGTGGCTGTCCAAGACGCTCGCCGAGTTCCTCTTCGGTGACGAGGACGCCCTCATCCAGCTCGACATGTCGGAGTTCTCCGAGAAGCACACGGTCTCGCGTCTCTTCGGCTCGCCTCCGGGCTACGTCGGCTACGAGGAGGGTGGTCAGCTGACCGAGAAGGTGCGGCGCAAGCCGTTCTCGGTGGTCCTCTTCGACGAGGTCGAGAAGGCGCACCCCGACATCTTCAACAGCCTGCTGCAGATCCTCGAGGAAGGTCGCCTGACCGACTCGCAGGGCCGGGTCGTCGACTTCAAGAACACCGTCATCATCATGACGACCAACCTCGGCACCCGCGACATCAACAAGGCCGTCAACCTCGGCTTCCAGGCCTCGGGAGACGCTGCCGGGTCCTACGAGCGGATGAAGAGCAAGGTCTCCGAGGAGCTCAAGCAGCACTTCCGCCCCGAGTTCCTCAACCGTGTCGACGAGATCATCGTCTTCCCGCCGCTCACCAAGGACCAGATCGTCTCCATGGTCGACAACATGATCGCGGCCGTGGAGCTGCGCATGCGCGACCGTGACATGAGCCTGGAGCTGACGCAGGCGGCCAAGGACCTGCTCGCCGAGCGCGGGTTCGACCCGGTGCTGGGCGCGCGACCGCTGCGTCGCACGATCCAGCGCGAGATCGAGGACACCCTGGCCGAGAAGATGCTCTTCGGCGAGGTCGGTCCCGGTCAGATCGTGCTGGTCGGCGTCGAGGGCTCCGGTCCGAGCGCCACCTTCACCTTCGAGGGCCAGAAGGTCGGCGCACTGCCCGACCTGCCGCCCTTCGAGACCGCCGAGGTGGGCGTGCTCGAGGGTCCGGACGACTCCGAGGGCCCGGTCGACGTCCCGCGCGGCGACGACGACTGACGCTCCACCCGCAGCACGTGCCAGCGAGGGTCTCACCGGTCAGCCGGTGGGGCCCTCGCGGTCGTTAGGGTGCAGCCATGCTCCTCACCGTCAGCACGATCAAGGACACGCTGCCGCACGTGCAGCGCTTCGTGACGGGCAACCTCGCCGGTGGGGCCGACCACCTGGTGGTGCTCCTCGACGCCGGGGACGCCGACGTACGCGCCTATCTCGACGAGCACCCGCACGTCACCTGCGTGCGCACCGACAAGTCGTGGTGGCACGGAGACCGGCCCGCGGAGCTCAACGTGCGCCAGCGCGTCAACGCCAACGTCGTCAAGGCGCTGCTGAGCGTCGTCGAGGGTGCCGAGTGGGTCTTCCACGTCGACGGCGACGAGATCCTCCAGGTCGACCGCGCCGCCCTCGCGGAGGTGCCCGCGAGCAGCCGGGTGGTCAAGCTGGCGCCGCTCGAGGCCGTCTCGCAGCGCAGCTGGGACGGCGACCCCACGTGGTTCAAGCAGCTGCTCGGCAAGGGCGACCTCACCCTGCTCTCGACCCTCGGCGTCATCGACCGGCCCTCCAACGGGGCGCTCTTCCACGGCCACGTCGACGGCAAGTCCGGGGTGCGCCCGGCGCTCGACGTGTGGCTGACGCTGCACCTCGGGGTCGACGCCGACGGCACCGAGGTCGCCGCGCACACCGACGACCGGATGCGGCTGCTGCACTACGAGTCGTTCTCCGGCGAGGACTTCGTGCGCAAGTGGACCGCGATCCTCTCGGCCGGCCCGATGGCCAACTTCCGACCGGCCCGCGAGCCCACCGCGGTCGCGCTCGCCGCGCTGATCGGCAAGGGGCTCACCGAGGAGCAGGCCCGCCCCTACCTGATGCGGATCTTCGAGCGCACCACCCTCGACGACCTCGACACGCTGCGCGACCTGGGCCTGCTCGTCGAGGCCGATCCACGTGAGGGCACCCACGTGCCCGCGCCGTGGGCCGACGGGGCCCGGGAGCGCTTCGAGGAGCTGCTGCAACGGGTGGCCGCCGAGGACAAGCGCGACTTCCACCCCGGTCGCCCCGAGGCCGCGGCGCGCGCCGTGCTCGACCGGGTGGTCGGCGCGAGCGGCACCGACGGGGCGGTCAGGGGAGCGCGTAGCTTCCTGCGTCGGTCCTGACCACGAGCCGGTCCTCGACCAGGCTGGCCAGGCACCGCAGCCGTTGGACCTCGTCGGCCCAGGCCGCCTCCAGCCTGCTGGCCGGCACCGCGCCCTCGCTGTCCCTCAGCACGGCCAGGAGGCGGCCACGGCACTGCCGGTCGGTCCCCGCCCAGGCCTGCGCGCGGCGCGGCGGTCCGTCGTACGCCGGGTGGCCGGCCGCGCGCCACGCGCACAGGTCGGCGACCGGGCAGGCGCCGCAGCGCGGGGCGGCTGCCGTGCAGACGAGCGCGCCGAGCTCCATCACCGCCACCGACCAGGTGGCGGCCGTGGGGACGTCGCTCGGCAGCAGCCTGGTCGCGGTCTCGCGCTCGGCCCTGGTCACCGACGGGCCGGGGAGCTCGGTGCCGCCCACCGTGCGCGCGAGGACCCGGCGCACGTTGGTGTCCAGCACGACGTGGCGGCGCCCGTAGGCGAAGGTCGCGATGGCCGCCGCGGTGTAGTCACCCACGCCGGGCAGCGCGATCAGGTCGGCGTAGTCGTCGGGGACGACGCCGCCGTGCTGCTCGACGATCGCCGTCGCGGCGGCGTGCAGGCGCAGGGCGCGGCGGGGGTAGCCGAGCGGCCCCAGGCCCGCACGGCCTCGCCGGTGGGCTCGGCGGCCAGGTCGGCGGGGGTCGGCCACCGCTCCAGCCACTGCGCGTGCACGGGGAGGACCCGGGCGACCGGCGTCTGCTGGAGCATCAGCTCGGAGACCATCACCGACCAGGCGCTCGCGCCCGCCTCGCGCCAGGGCAGCTCGCGGGCGTGCTCGTCGTACCAGGCGAGGATCGGCTCGTGGAGGGGGTGATCGGTGAGGTCGGACATCGTCATCCATTGTCTCCTCGGTGTGGCAACGCCACCGAGGGCGGGCGGCTGACTAGCGTTGGGGCATGGCTGCGTCGATGACCCGAGGCCCGCTTCCCGCGGGCGTCTACTGGCGTCGGCGGCTGGTCCTGCTCGCCGTCGCCGCGCTCCTGGTGCTCGGTCTCGCGCGCGTGCTGGGCGGCAGCAGCGACGCCTCGTCGGCCGATGCGGGCGTGGTGGAGCAGGTCGCCGCGCAGCCGACCGCGACCGCCCCCAGCCAGTCGCCGTCCCCGACGAAGACCCCCGGCAAGGGCAAGGGGAAGGGCAAGGGCAACCGACCCGGCGCCACGCCGACCACCCCCGCCCCACCGCCGCTCGCCGTGCCGGACGGCCCGTGCGACGAGGCCGACATCGCGGTCACCCCCACCGCGGTCGACGCGGT
The DNA here is from genome assembly GCA_963827195.1 of uncultured Actinomycetota bacterium. Classification (GTDB taxonomy): domain Bacteria; phylum Actinomycetota; class Actinomycetes; order Propionibacteriales; family Nocardioidaceae; genus Nocardioides. The sequence goes on along the minus strand of CAWGZT010000004.1, from coordinate 79,197 downwards.
CGCCGGTCGCGACGTGGTGATCCTGCTCGAGCTGCGCACGATCGTCGACCCCGCCTGCACGTGGCGGGTCTCCTCGGGCAACCTCTCGGTCAAGCTCACCTCCGGTGCCGACGACATCTGGTCCAGCCAGCAGTGCCCGCGCGTCGTCCCCGTCAAGGACGTCGTGGTCCGCAGCGCCGAGCCCACCACGGTGGCGCTCGTGTGGAACGCGAAGCGCTCCGACGAGGAGTGCTCGAGGCTCACCGACTGGGCGCTGCCCGGCGACTACCACGCGATCGCGGCCGCCCTCGGCGGCGAGCCCACCGACGTGCAGTTCACCCTCGAGGCCCCGGTCGCCGACGTCATCACCGAGACCGCCACGCCGTCCCAGAAGCCGTCCCCCTCGCGGTCCCCGTCGCGGGGTGCTGGGGCAGGCTCCGGGTCGGGCGCTCAACCCTCTGGTGCTGTCGAGCCCGACGGTCGCTGACTGCTCCTGGCCGACGGGCTGGGCTCGGGGCTGTTCTGCGCCGCTCCATCAAGGTATGCAGATGGACCGGCACCTCCCACGGTGGAGCGGCGCCGTCCCCCGACACTTCCCACGGCGACACGCCACCGACCACGGGGTGTACGCCGAGGGGAGTGGCGCGTCGTCTGCATACCTTGAGGGAGCGGCCGCGGCGGACGACCGCGGCCGATCAACGCCCGCGGACATCTCCCGCTAGACGTAGCGCTCGAGGATCGTGGACTCGGCGAGGCGGGAGAGGCCCTCGCGGACGCTGCGGGCGCGCAGCTCGCCGACGCCCTCGACGGCCTGGAGGTCGTCGATGCCGGCGGAGAGGAGCTTCTGGAGGGTGCCGAAGTGGTCGACGAGGCGGTCGACGACCGAGGAGGGGAGGCGGGGGACCTTGGCGAGGAGGCGGTAGCCGCGGGGGGCGACGGCGCCGTCGAGGTGCTCGCTGCTGCCCAGGCCGAGGACCTTGGCGGCGGCGGCGGGGTCGACGAGCTCGGTGGCCGAGAGGGCCTCGAGGCGGTTGAGCAGCTCCTCGGGGCTCTTGCTGCGGCGACCGGCCGGCACGTAGTCGCGGATCACCAGCTCGCGCTCGGTGTCGACGCCGGTGATGAGCTCCTCGAGCTGGAGGGAGAGCAGGCGGCCGTCGGTGCCGAGCTCGAGGACGTAGTCGTCGATCTCGCGGGCGATGCGGGTGACCATCTCGAGACGCTGGGCGACGACGGCGACGTCGCGCACGGTGACGAGGTCCTCGATCTCGAGGGCCGAGAGGGTGCTCGAGACCTCGTCGAGGCGCATCTTGTAGCGCTCGAGGGTCGCCAGGGCCTGGTTGGCGCGCGAGAGGATCTGGCCGGAGCCCTCGAGGACGTGGCGGATCTCGCCGACGTAGGCGGCGATGATCTGCATCGACTGCGACACCGAGATGACCGGGAAGCCGGTCTGCCGGGCGACGCGGTCGGCGGTGCGGTGCCGGGTGCCGGTCTCCTCGGAGGGGATCGTGTGGTCGGGCATCAGGTGGACGGCAGCGCGCAGGATCCGGGTGAGGTCGCCGTCGACGATGATCGCGCCGTCCATCTTGGCCAGCTCGCGCAGGCCGGTGGCGGTGAAGGGCACGTCGAGGGTGAAGCCGCCGGTCGCGATCGAGTCGACCGTCTTGTCGTGCCCCATCACGATCAGCGCGCCGGTGCGTCCGCGCAGGATGCGCTCGAGCCCGTCACGCATCGAGGTGCCGGGGGCGATGGAGGCGAGGGTCTCGCGCAGGCGCAGGACCTCATCGGTTCGATCGACTGCCACGGTGCTCCCTGGGTGATGAGACATGGCCTGTCCTAGGCCTTGGCGGGAGTTTAGCCGTCGTCGACCCCGCGCAGCGCACGCTTGTCCCGGGGAGCGGCGGGGCGCGACACGCCCAGCACCCTCAGGGCGGCGGCGACGTCGGGGGCCTCGATGACCCGCATGCCGTCGACGGTGCGGTCGGTGGAGGTCGGGCGGACCCCGCCGGGCGTGGAGGGGCCGGCCGGCACGACAGCCATCCGGAAGCCGAGCCGGGCCGCCTCGGCGAGCCGCTGGGGCAGGTCGCGGACCCGGCGCAGCTCGCCGGCCAGCCCGATCTCGCCCATCGCCACCACGCCGGGCGGGGGAGCGTTGTCGAAGGTGGCCGAGGACAGGGCGACCGCGACGGCGAGGTCGCTGGCCGGCTCGCTGAGCCGCGCGCCACCCACGGTCGAGGTGAAGACGTCGTGGCCGTGCAGGCGGATGCCGCAGTGCTGCTGCAGGACCGCGAGGACCATCGCGATGCGCGAGCCGTCCAACCCCGAGGTCGTACGCCGTGGCCGCTCCATCGCCGAGGGGGTCACCAGGGCCTGGACCTCGGCGAGCAGCGGGCGCCGGCCCTCCATCGTGACCGCGACGCAGGTGCCCGAGACCCGGCCGTGGTGGTTCTCGATGAAGAGGCCCGTGGGGTCGGTGACGGCCGTGATGCCCTCGGGGCCCAGGTCGAAGCAGCCCACCTCGTCGACCGGGCCGAAGCGGTTCTTGACGGCGCGCACCATGCGGAAGCGGGAGTTGCGGTCGCCCTCGAAGTGGAGCACCACGTCGACGAGGTGCTCGAGGACCCGCGGGCCTGCGATCGAGCCGTCCTTGGTGACGTGACCGACCAGGACGACGGTGATGTTGCGGGTCTTGGCGACGCGGATCAGCGCGGCCGCGACCTCCTTGACCTGGGTGACGCCACCGGGCACCCCTTCGAGACCAGAGGCGCCGATGGTCTGCACGGAGTCGACGACCAGCAGCGTGGGTCGCACGGTCTCGATGTGGGTGAGCACGGCGCCGAGGTCGGTCTCGGCGGCGAGGTAGAGCTCGTCGTGGACGCCGCCCGTGCGGTCGGCGCGCAGCCGCACCTGGGAGGCGGACTCCTCGCCGGTGACGTAGAGGGTGCGGTGGTCACGCCGCGCGGTCTGGGCCGCGACCTCGAGCAGGAGCGTGCTCTTGCCGACGCCGGGCTCGCCGGCGAGCAGGATCGCCGCGCCGGGGACCAGGCCCCCACCGAGCACCCGGTCGAGCTCGGGGACGCCGCTGAGCCGGAAGGCGGACTCGCTGACCGACACCTCGCTGATCGGCACGGCGGCCTTGGTGACCGCCGAGGCGGCGGTGCGCATGGAGGGGGCGGCGGCCTCCGCCACCGAGCCCCACGCCTGGCACTCGCCGCAGCGTCCGACCCACTTGCCGGTCTCCCAGCCACACTCGCTGCACCGGAAGGCGGGTCGCACGGTCTTGGCCATGCACCGAACGGTAGGCCCTGCCACCGACACCGCCCGAGGCCCCCACCGAGGCCCCCACCGAGGCCCCCACCCGGGCCCCCACCCGAACTGATGTGCACCATCCACCATGGGGTGAGAGCGGGCGCCGACGCGCTCCCATATGATCACTTTGGATCGATCAAGTCGGCGGAGGTGCACATGACGAGGATCCCCGGGCGGGCGCCCACGGTGCCCCCGACCCTCGCCGACGTCGCGGAGCGGGCCGGGGTCTCGCGCCAGACCGTCTCCAACGCCGTCAACAACCCCGAGCTCCTGCGCGCCGACACCCTGGTGCGCGTGCAGGAGGCGATCGGGGATCTCGGCTACTCGCCCAACCGGGCCGCCCGCAACCTGCGCACCCGCTCCTCGCACCTGATCGGGATGCGGATGGGCCCGGTCCAGGAATACACCGCCAACGCGGCGGCCGACCGCTTCGTGCACTCGCTGGTCGACACCTCCCGCGAGGCCGGCTACCACGTGCTGCTCTTCTCCGGCGACCCCGAGGACCCCGAGTCCGGCTACGACGACCTGCTGCGCTCGACCGCGGTCGACGCCTTCGTCGTCACCGACACCTACCTCGGCAACCCGCAGGCGTCCTGGCTGCGCGAGCGGCGCGCGCCGTTCGTCGCGTTCGGCCGGCCCTGGGACGACCCGTCCGCGACCCATCCCTGGGTCGACGTCGACGGTGCGGCCGGCGCCGAGCTGGCCACCCGGCACCTGCTCGACAAGGGCCACACCCGCATCGCGTGGATCGGCTGGCGCAAGGACTCCTTCATCGGCGAGGACCGGCGCTCCGGCTGGAGCCGCGCCATCAAGGAGCACGGTCTCTCGACCAGTGGCCTGGCCTCCCGCGTCGAGGACACCGTCAACAGCGGTCGCGAGGCCAGCGCGGTGCTGCTCGACGAGGCGCACCCCACCGCGTTCGTCTGCGCCTCCGACACCCTCGCGATGGGGGTGATGCACACCCTCTCCGAGCGCGGGCTGCACGCCGGTGAGGACGTCGCGGTCGTCGGCTTCGACGACTCGCAGACCGCGCAGGTCATGCACCCGGGCCTCACCTCGGTGCGCCAACCCCTGGAGGACGTGGCGATCGAGGTCGTCAACGCCCTCGAGGGGCTCCTCGCCCACCCGCGCCACATCGCGGCCGGCAAGCTGCTCAGCCCGACGCTGGCCGTGCGCCGCTCCAGCTGATCAGAAGACCTTCGACCAGACGTTGACCGCGTAGTCGACCTCGAGGCCCTCGTGGTGGCGCAGCACCGCGTCGGCGACGTCGGGTGCCAGCTCGATGCGCACCACCGCCTCGAGGTCGGCGCGCGAGGTGAAGCGCCAGCCCATGTCCACCGCCGTCCGGGTCCAGCCCCGCGTGACCCAGAAGCGCTCGATCTCCGTGGGTGGGGGCAGGTGCGGGTAGCCGCGACGGAACCACGCGCCCCACGTCGACCGGGAGCCGTCGTTGTCGATGATGACCGCGGTGCCGCCACGGCGTACGACGCGGTCCAGCTCGGCCAGCCCGGGCTCGCAGCCGGGACCGAAGAAGTAGGCCCACCGCACGTGCACCACGTCGACGCTGCGGTCGGGGAGCGGGATGTCCTGGGCGGTGCCCTGCAGGACGCGCACCCCCGCGACCGACCTCGTACGACGGCGGGCCAGGGCGAGCAGGTCGGGGTGCGGCTCGACGCCGGTCACCGAGCCCGTGGGGCCGACCGCCTCGGCGAAGTCGCGCAGGTGGAAGCCGGTGCCGCAGCCGAGGTCGAGCAGGTGGGCGCCGGACATGTCGACGAGCGCGTCGAGGGCGGCCCGGAGACGACCGTCGGGGTCGACGGCCCGGTTCTCGGTCTCGTAGGTCGCGGTGTGCGACCAGATGTTGGGACTGGCGACGGTGCCGCGAGGGAGCGGCACCGGCCGGGCGGGCGGGGTCAGAGACGGACCAGGCCGCGCGGCGTCTGGAACTGGGCGGCGAGGATGCCGGGGGTGCCGTTGGGGGCGACCCACTCGACCTTGACGTCCTCCAGGGGGGACTCGACGCTCTCGCCCAGCCACTCGCTGACGCGCAGCGGGTCGCCGGCGATCTCCAGGCAGGCAAGGGAGAACGTGCCGTCCGAGTGTGCGGAGGGGTGCAGGTCGGGGTCGGTCTCCCACTCGACGAAGAACGGCAGCTGCGGGTCGGAGATCAGTCCGTTGACACCGATCTGGCGCCAGCGGAGCTCGGTGCCGTCGGGGCGGTGCCGGCTGCCGACGACCGCGGCGCGGCCCAGGCGCTGCTCGACGACGGTGATGTCGTCGACCGAGACGACCCAGCCGAGCCAGCCGCCGCCGAGGGCGGAGCGGGCGCGGACGGCCTGGCCGAAGGGGGCCTTGTCGGAGGCCGGGTGGTCGAGCACCTCGACGACCTCGAGGTAGGTGCCCTCGGCGAGCGGCAGGGTCATGTTGCGGGTGCCGAAGCGGGGGTGGATGCCTCCGTCGGTGAATTCACGACCGAGGAGCCGGCCCAGTCGCTGAGCGGTTCCAGCCAGGCCGTCCGGCCCTGCTGCGAAAGAGAGGTGGTCCAGGCGCATGCCGGTCATTCTGCGTCAGGCCCGTGGGTCGTCCGCCCGGGGGGTCCGGTCTCTTGACGTCGAGATGTCGCGCGCCGCCGCCGCCGATCCACCCGGGAGGATGGGTCAGTGGGGGTCCGCGGGATGCAGGGCGAGCGCCGAGCGCGAGCGCACGTGGGCGTCGCAGTGCCGCACCAGCTCGGCGTAGGCGGACGCCCCCATGAGCTCGGTCAGCTCGGGCGCGTGCGTGACGTAGACCGGCTCGACGGCCACGTGGGCCTCGGTGTTGCCCGAGCAGTACCAGTCGAGGTCGTGGCCGCCGGCTCCCCAGCCGCGTCGGTCATATTCGGTGATGGACACCTCGGTGTAGGCGCTGCCGTCCTGACGCTCCACGGTGCGGAACTGGCGACGGATCGGCAGCTGCCAGCACACGTCGGGCTTGGTCTCGAGCGGGTTGCGGTCCTGCTGCAGCGCCAGCCCGTGCAGGGCGCAGCCCGCGCCGACCGGGGTGCCGCCGGGGGCGAAGTCGGCGCGGTTGTGGAACACGCAGGCCTGCTGGCCGTCGACCTCGATCGTGCGGGTCTTGCGCTCGCCCTCGTCGTCGGTCTCGATCCAGTCCTTCTTCTTGACCTCGCGACCGGGGTGGAACTGCCACTGGGTCTCGTCGAGCTGCGCGACGAAGCCCGTCACGCGCTTCTCGTCGTCCTTGTCGGCGAAGTGCGCGCCGAGCGTGCAGCAGCCGGTGTCGGGGGCGTCGGCGTAGATGCCCTGGCAGCCCTGGCCGAAGATGCACATGTAGCTCGACGTCAGCCAGGTGAGGTCGCAGCGCATCACCTCGGTCTCGTCGGCCGGGTTGACGAACTCCACGAAGGCGCGCGGAAAGACCAGGTCGACTTCGGGCATGACCCCAGCCTACGGGTGGCGCAGGTGGTGGTGGCGGTAGGTTTGTCGCATGCGCCTGGGCGTCCTGGACATCGGCTCCAACACCGGCCACCTCCTGGTGGTCGACGCGCACGACGGCGCGGCCCCGCTGCCTGCGTTCTCCTACAAGCAGCCCCTGCGGCTCGCCGAGCACCTCGACGAGACCGGCGCCGTCTCGGCGGCGGGCATCGACGCGCTCGCGGGCTTCACCGCCGAGGCGCTCGTCGTCGCCGAGGACAAGGGGTGCGAGGAGATGCTGAGCTTCGCCACGTCTGCCGTGCGCGACGCGGTCAACTCCGACGCCGTCCTGCGCACGGTGCGCGAGCGCACCGGTGAGGACATCAAGGTGCTCGCCGGTGAGGACGAGGCGCGCCTGACCTTCCTCGCCGTACGCCGGTGGTTCGGCTGGTCGGCCGGGCGCCTGGCCGTCTTCGACATCGGCGGCGGCTCGCTGGAGATCGCGGGCGGCACCGACGAGCGCCCCGACGTGGCCTGGTCGATGCAGCTCGGTGCCGCGCGCCTGGCCCGCACCTACTTCACCCAGGAGCCCGACGAGACGACGATCCGCCAGCTGCGCAAGCAGGTCCGCGCCGAGATCGCCCGCGACGCGGGCAACCTGCTGCGCGCCGGCGCCCCCCACCGGGCCGCCGCCACGTCCAAGACGTTCCGCTCGCTGGCCCGCATCTGCGGAGCCTCGCCCTCCGGTGACGGTCCGCTGGTGCCGCGCACCCTCGAGCTGCACACCCTGCGCCAGTGGATCCCCAAGCTCGTCGCGATGTCCCTCGAGGAGCTGGCCGACCTGCCCGGAGTCTCGCCCGGCCGGGCCCACCACATCGTGCCCGGTGCGCTGGTCGCCGAGGCCTGCATGGACATCTTCGACCTGTCCGGGCTGGAGATCTGTCCGTGGGCGCTGCGCGAGGGCATCATCCTGGAGCGGATCGACCAGATGAGCGTGCTCGACGGGTGACCCCGCGCATCGGACTCTCCACCGCCTCGGTCTACCCCGAGTCGTCGGCGCACGCCTTCGCCTACGCCGCGCAGCTCGGCTACGACGCGGTGGAGGTGATGGTCGGCATCGACGCCCTCAGCCAGCAGACGTCAGCGGTCAAGCAGCTCTCCGAGCACCACGAGATCCCGATCAGCGCGATCCACGCCCCGTGCCTGCTCTTCACCCAGCGGGTCTGGGGCACCGAGCCGTGGGGCAAGCTCCAGCGCTCCGCCGAGATGGCGGCCGAGGTCGGCGCCGAGGTGGTCGTCGTGCACCCGCCGTTCCGGTGGCAGAAGGACTACGCCCGCGACTTCGTCAACGGGATCGCCGCTCTGGAGAACTCCACCGGCATCAGGTTCGCGGTGGAGAACATGTATCCCTGGCGGGCCTCGTCGCGTCGCGGGATGGAGATGTACGCCCCCGGCTGGGACCCCTCCGAGGAGCCCTACGCCAACACCACCATCGACCTCTCGCACGCCGCGATCGCCGCCTCCGACCCGATCGACATGGCCAAGCGCCTCGGTGACCGGCTGCGCCACGTCCACCTCACCGACGGCAGTGGCTCGGCCAAGGACGAGCACCTGGTGCCCGGACGCGGAGCGATGGGTGCCGCACCGTTCCTGCGCTACCTCGCCAAGGTGGGCTTCGACGGCGAGATCGTCGTGGAGATCAACACCCGCCGCTGCAGCAGCCGCGAGGAGCGCGAGGCCGACCTGCGCGAGTCGCTCGACTTCGCCCGCGAGCACTTCGTCGTACCCGCCTCATGACCAGCCTCGGGACCGGCGCCGGGACCACGTCGTGACTCCCGTCGTGGAGATCCGCGGGCTCACCGTCGTGCGTGGGCGTCACCGGGTCCTCACCGACCTGGACCTCACCGTCGGTGCCGGAGTGACCGGGCTGCTGGGTCCGTCGGGGTGCGGCAAGTCGACGCTGATGCGAGCCGTCGTCGGGGTGCAGCGGGTGGCGTCGGGCACGGTGACGGTGCTGGGGGAGGCGGCGGGGAGCGCACCGCTGCGGCGCCGCGTGGGCTACGTGACCCAGGCCGCCAGCGTCTACGACGACCTGACGGTCGCGGAGAACCTGCGTTTCTTCGCCCGGGTCCTCGGCGCGGATGAAGCCGAGACCACCCGGGTGCTCACCGCCGTCGACCTCCGGGCGAGCGGTGACGACGTCGTCGGCGCGCTCAGCGGCGGCCAGCGCAGCCGGGTGAGCCTGGCGGTGGCCCTGCTGGGTCGACCGGACGTGCTGGTGCTCGACGAGCCCACCGTCGGGCTCGACCCGGTGCTCCGGCGCGACCTGTGGGCGCTCTTCCACCGGCTCGCCGACGACGGCACGAGCGTGCTGGTCTCCAGCCACGTGATGGACGAGGCGGAGCGCTGCGACCGGCTGCTGCTGATGCGCGAGGGCAGGATCCTCGCCGACGGCACCCCCGCCGAGATCCTGGCGCGGGCCGGCGCCGACGACGTCGAGGCCGCGTTCCTCGCCCTCGTGGAAGGTGGCGCGTGATGAGCCCCCGGGTCGTCGCCGCCGTCGTACGACGGGTGCTCACGCAGCTGCGCCGCGACCACCGCACGCTGGCGATGCTGCTCGTGCTGCCGAGCCTGCTGATGAGCCTCCTGTGGTGGATGTATCGCGACTCGGGGCCCGTCTTCGACCGCATCGGCCCGGCGCTGCTGGCGATCTTCCCGTTCATCATCATGTTCCTCGTGACCAGCGTGACGACGCTGCGCGAGCGCTCCAGCGGCACCCTCGAGCGGTTGCTCACCATGCCGATGGGCCGGCTCGACTTCCTCCTGGGCTACGCCGGCGCCTTCGCGCTGGTCGCGGTCGTGCAGTCGGTCCTCGCGGTCGGGGTCAGCGTCACGCTCCTCGGCCTGGAGCTGGCCGGCCCGGTGTGGCTGCTGCTGGTGGTCGCGGTGGTCGACGCGGTGCTCGGGACCGCCCTGGGGCTGCTGGTCTCGGCGTTCGCGCGCACGGAGTTCCAGGCGGTGCAGTTCATGCCGGCGCTGGTGATCCCGCAGATCCTGCTGTGCGGCCTGCTCGTCCCACGCGAGGACCTGCCCGGCGTGCTGGGCGCCGTGTCCGACGTGCTCCCGCTGTCCTACGCGGTCGACGCCATGACCCACCTGACGGAGTCGACGACGACGGGCGAGGTGTGGGGCCGGCTGGCGGTCGTGGCCGGCTTCGTGGTGGTCGGGCTCGCGTCGGGGGCAGCCACCCTGCGTCGCCGCACGGCGTAACCTGACGCCATGTCCCTGCTCCGCCAACCGATCCTGCTCCTCTCGCGCAGCGACCGGGTCAAGAAGCTCGTCGCCACCATGCCCGTGACCTCGGGCATCGTCACCGGCTACGTGCCGGGGGAGACCACCGAGTCAGCCGTGGCCGCGACCGCGGACCTGGTCGACGACGGCCTCAAGATCACCCTCGACCTGCTGGGCGAGGACGTCGTCGAGGTCGAGCAGGCCGACGCCACGGTGGCGGCCTACGCCGACCTGCTGCGCCAGCTCACCACCAAGGGACTGCCGCGGCACGCGGAGGTGTCGGTCAAGCTCACCGCCATCGGCCTGCTGCTGGGCGACCACGGCCACAAGACGGCGCTGGAGAACGCGCGCTCCATCTGCCGCGCGGCCCGCAACGCCGGCACCACGGTCACCCTCGACATGGAGGACCACACCACCACCGACGCGACGCTCGCGATCCTGCGTGACCTGCGCAAGGACTTCCCCGAGACCGGCGCGGTGGTCCAGGCCTACCTGCACCGCACGGAGGAGGACTGCCGGGCGCTGGCCTACGAGGGCTCGCGCGTGCGGCTGTGCAAGGGCGCCTACAACGAGCCCGAGAGCGTGGCCTTCCAGGACAAGATCGACGTCGACAAGTCCTACGTGCGCTGCCTCAAGGTGCTCCTGGCCAGCGAGGCCTACCCGATGATCGCCACGCACGACCCGCGGATGATCGAGATCGCCTCCTCCCTGGCCAGCCGCTTCGGCCGGGCCCAGAAGACCTACGAGTTCCAGATGCTCTACGGCATCCGCCCCGAGGAGCAGAAGCGCCTCGCCGTCAGCGGTGAGACCGTGCGCGTCTACCTGCCCTACGGACAGGACTGGTACGGCTACCTCATGCGCCGCCTCGCCGAGCGCCCGCAGAACCTGTCATTCTTCCTGAAGTCCCTGATCTCCAAGAAGTAGGCCCTCATGAACCAGACCGCGATCCTCGGCGCCGGGGTGATGGGCGAGACCCTGCTCTCCGGCCTGGTCCGCGCCGGCCGCCGCGTCGACCACCTCCTCGTCGGCGAGAAGCGAGCGGAGCGAGCGCGCGAGCTCGAGGAGCGCTACGGCGTCGCCGTGGTGTCCAACCTCGAGGCCGCCACCAAGGCCGACACGCTCGCCCTGGTCGTCAAGCCCCAGGACATGGCCGACCTGCTGGCGGAGATCTCCGGCGTGCTGCGCCCCGGACAGCTCGTCGTCTCGCTCGCGGCCGGCATCACGACCGCCTTCATCGAGTCGCGCGTGCCCGAGGGCGTCGCGGTCGTCCGCGTCATGCCCAACACGCCGGCCCTCGTCGACGAGGGCATGTCGGCGCTCTCGCCGGGCTCGCACTGCAACGACGCCCAGCTCGCCGAGGCCGAGGACCTGATGGCCTCGGTCGGCAAGGTGATCCGCATCCCCGAGCGCCAGCAGGACGCCGTCACCGCCATCTCGGGCTCCGGGCCGGCCTACATCTTCTTCGTCGTCGAGTCGATGATCGAGGCGGGCGTGCACCTCGGCCTGCCGCGCACCACGGCCAGCGAGCTCGTCATCCAGACCCTCGTGGGCTCCGGCAAGATGCTCCGCGAGACCGGCACCCACCCGACCGTCCTGCGCGAGCAGGTGACCTCGCCCGGCGGCACCACCGCCTCAGCCCTGCGGGAGCTGGAGATCCACAAGGTGCGGGCCGCGTTCCTCGCCGCGATGGAAGCCGCCCGCAACCGCTCGCGCGAGCTCGCGGAAGGCATCTGATGGACACCGCAGGCTCCGCCGCAGCGCCCGACGTCCGGTTCTGGTTCGACCCGATCTGTCCCTTCGCCTGGATGACCAGCAAGTGGGTGCGGCAGGTCCAGGCCCAGCGCGAGCTGGTGGTCGAGTGGCGCTTCATCTCGTTGCGCCTGCTCAACAGCCACATCGACTACGACGCACACTTCCCCCCGGAGTACGAGGCCAGCCACACCGCCGGTCTGCGGCTCCTGCGGGTCGCCGCCCACGTGCGCGACGGCCACGGGGACGACGGCGTCGCCCGCTACTACGAGGCCCTCAGCTCGCGCATCTTCGACCGCGCGCCCGAGGAGGGCGGCGGCAACGACCCGGCCCGCACCCGGGACGTGCTGCTCGAGGCGCTCGCCGCCGTCGACCTGCCGGCCGCGCTGGCCGACCACCTCGACGACACCTCCCGCGACGCCCAGCTGCAGGCCGAGACCGACGAGGCGCTCGCCCTGGCCGGCAAGGACGTCGGCACCCCGATCCTGCACATCGCCCCGCCCGAGGGCTCGGCGTTCTTCGGCCCCGTGATCAGCCGGCTCCCCTCCGACGAGGACGCCGCCCGGCTCTGGGACCACGTCGTGGGCCTCGCGACCTTCGCCGGCTTCGCCGAGCTCAAGCGCAGCCTGCGCGAGCTGCCGCAGCTGCGCGCGCTGGGGGTCTCCGAGGGCGAGGCCGGTGTCCAGGAGGACTGGCACGCCGGCAGCAGGCGGCAGAAGAAGTAGCCGTGGCCGGACGCCTGCCCGCCGCCTGGGGGTGCGACGGCGCCGACCTGCTCGGCGACCACCCCGCCGATGCGCTGGTCGAGGCGCCCGCCTACCCGATGACGCGGGCGGTCCCGGTCGCCGCGCCGCCGGAGCTGACCTGGCGCTGGCTGTGCCAGACCGCCGTGGCGCCCTACTCCTACGACCTCGTCGACAACCTCGGTCGCCGCAGCCCGCGCGAGCTCACCCCCGGCGCCGACGACCTGCGCGTCGGTCAGTCGATGCTGATGATCTTCGACCTGGTCTCGGTCGAGCCGGGTCGTCAGTGGACCGGCCTGACCCGCCCCTCGCGGGTCGGCCGCGTCCTCGGCCGCGTGGCCGTGACCTACGCCGTGCAGCCGGCCGCCGGGGGCACCTCCCGGTTGGTGGTGCGCATGGTGGCGCGCCAGCAGGGCGTCGCCGGGTGGCTGTGGGCGCGGGCCCTGGCCTGGGGCGACCTGGTGATGATGCGCAAGCAGCTGCACACCCTGAAGGCGCTCGCCCAGCGGGATGCCCAGCGGGATGCCCAGCGAGATGCCCAGCGGGATGCCCGAGATGCCACGAGATGGCCAACGAGATGGCCGGCGCGCTGGTTGACTGCCTCCATGCAGACCTACCGCACCCCCGACGACCGCTTCGACGGCCTCGAGTCCTTCCCGTGGCCACCCTCCTACGCGGACGTGCCCGACCAGGACGGCGGCACGCTGCGGATGGCCTACGTCGACGCCGGGCCCTCGGACGGGCCGGTGGCGCTGCTGCTGCACGGCGAGCCCACCTGGTCCTACCTCTACCGCCATGTCGTGCGGGTGCTCGTGGACGCCGGCGTCCGGGTCGTCGCCCCCGACCTGGTCGGCTTCGGGCGCTCCGACAAGCCGCTGGCAGCGAGCGACCACAGCTTCGCGCGCCACGTGGAGTGGGTGCGCGCCCTGGTCCTCGACGAGCTCGACCTGCACGACGTGACCCTGGTCGGCCAGGACTGGGGCGGCCTGATCGGGCTGCGACTGGTGGCCGAGCACCCCGACCGCTTCGCCGCGGTGGTGGCCGCCAACACCGGCCTGCCGACCGGTGACTTCGACATGCCCGACATCTGGTGGCAGTTCCGCCGCGCGGTCGAGAGCGCCCCGACGCTGGACATCGGGCGCTTCGTCGAGGCCGGCTGCGTGCGCGGCCTCAGCGAGGCCGACCGCCTGGCCTACGACGCGCCGTACCCCGTCGAGGAGGCCAAGGCCGGCCCCCGGGTCATGCCCACCCTGGTGCCGACCCGCCCCGACGACCCCGCGACGGAGGCCAACCGGGCCGCCTGGGGGGTCCTGGGCGCCTGGGACAAGCCGTTCCTCACCCCCTTCAGCGACGGCGACCCGATCACCGGGGCGATGGCGCCGATCCTGCGCAAGCTGGTGCCGGGCGCCGCCGCGCTGGAGCACCCGGTCATCGAGGACGCCGGCCACTTCCTCCAGGAGGACGCCGGTGAGGAGCTCGGCCGGGTCGTCGCGGCGTTCATGGGCCACCAGACCGACCGCTAGTCCGACCGCCGGGCCGACCGCTAGACCGACCGCAGGGCCACCATCAGCTCGAGCAGGTCGTCGACGAGGCCGCGCACGACCGGCAGCCGCGACATCCGCGCGACCCGGTCGACCATCGGCACGACCTTCTCCACGAGCGCGCGGCTGCGGGCCTGCCCGGCGGTGTCGTCGTGGACCCAGAAGAGCACGACCCCCATCTGCATCAGCCAGAGCAGGTCGGGCAGCTCGCGACGCAGCGCCGGGGCGAGCTTGAGGTCGGAGCCCTCGACCACCTGGCGGTAGAGGGCGATGCTGGCCTCCCGGGCCCCGGTCGACTCCTCGCTGAAGGGGGAGAGCGGGCTGGTCGGGCTCGGCCGCGTTGCGGAAGAACTGCCCGGCGAACTCGTGGTCGGGGGAGGCCACCTCGAGCCACGCCGTGAGCACGCCGTGCAGCCGGGCCGCGAAGGTCGTCTCCGTCGCGAGCGCGGAGGCCGCGCGACGGGCGTGCTCGGTCTGGATGTCGTCGTAGAACGCCTGGATCAGGTTGTCCTTCGACGCGAAGTAGTAGTAGGCGTTGCCGACCGAGACGCCGGCCTCGAGGGCGATGGCGCGCATCGTGGTCCTGTCGTAGCCGTCGCGGCGGAAGAGCCGCATCGCGGCCTCGGCGATGACCTGGCGGGTCTGCTCAGCCTTGGGCGAGCGGGCTGGCTGTTCCGGCACAGCGATCAGGGTAGTCACCTCCTGCGGAGAGCAGGTGGCGCAGCCCGGCCGCGGAGTACGCCGCACCGCGCGCCAGGGGCAGCCACTGCGGCCGGGCCAGCCGCTCCGCGAGGCCCCGGTGCGCGCGGGTGGCCCAGAGCGCCATGACCCACGCGTGCTCCCGGGTCCAGAACGCCCCGTCGTCACCGATGACCGTGATCTCCTCCAGGGTCCGCGCGTGGTCCAGCGTGGGGAAGAGCGCCCGGGCCTGCGCGGAGCCCGCCGGGACCAGCCGCACCGGCACCAGGAGGGGCTGGCCCTCCAGCCACTCGCGGAAGCGCGAGCACAGCGGGCAGTGCGCGTCGTAGAGGACGGTGAGCTGGTGCAACGTCTCGCCTCAGCGGCCCGGCGCCGGGGCCGGCCCCGAGTACTGGCCCGAGTACTGGCCGGAGTACTGGCCCGCGTTCTGGGCGGCGTACGGCTGGGGGTGCTGGCCGGGCTGGCCGAGGTGTCCCTGCGGCGCGACCGGCGCCGAGCGCAGCGCCTCCATCCGGCTGCGGCGACGGATCGCGTTGAAGACGTAGACGTTGAAGAAGTGCAGGACTCCGAGGGTGAGGGTGACCACGCCGATCTTGACGCTCAGCGTCTCCAGCAGACCGCCGAGGTCGAGGACCGGGTCGCTGATGCGCAGGTAGAGGCTGACGAAGCCGAGGTTGAGCAGGTAGAAGCCCACCACCAGCAGCTTGTTGACCGCCCCGGCCAGCTCGTCGTTGCCGGCGAAGACGTCGGCCAGGAAGACCCGGCCGTTGTGCCCGAGTGTCCGGGCCACCCAGACGATCAGCGGGATGCTGACCGCGAGGTAGGTGAGGTAGGTGGCGACGGTCCAGTCCATGGGGGCTCCTCGGCTAATTTTTGAACGTGTTCAGGTTGCTTCCCCTGACGGTAGACGATGTTTTGAACATGTTCAAGTATGTCGTTCTCACAACCCCACCCCCGCCTGTGCGGCGGCGAGCACCGGAGCGGTGACCGCGTGGCACCGCTCCGCGCCCCGGGCGTAGACATCCGTGACGTGCGTCGGGTCGGCGACCAGCTCGGCGTACCTCTCCTGGATCGGCGCCAGCTCCTCGACGACGGCGTCGGTGACGGCCTGCTTGAGCGCGCCGTAGGTCGTGAGCCCGGCCGCGGAGTGGCCGCACGCGGCGAGGATCTGCAGCAGGTTGGTGACCCCCGGCTTCGCGGCCCGGTCCTCCCGGACCGCCCCGGCGCCCGTGTCGCCGTCCGTGACCGCACGCGCCACCTTGCGGCGCACGACGTCGGGGGAGTCGAGCAGGTGGATCGCCCCGGCGCCGTCGGCCCGGCCGCCGGTCTTGCCCATCTTGCTCGTCGGGTCGGCCAGGTCCATCACGCGTGCGCCCGCGGGCGGCACGGTGATCTCGGGGATGGTGAAGACCTGGCCGTAGGTGGCGTTGAACCGCACGGCGAGGTCACGGGTGAGCTCCACGTGCTGGCGCTGGTCGTCGCCGACCGGGACCTGGGTGGGGCGGTAGAGCAGGATGTCGGCCGCCATCAGTGCGGGATAGGTGTAGAGCGAGACCCGGGTGGAGGTGACGCCGCGACCCTTCTCCTTGAACTGGATCATCCGGTTGAGCTCACCGGTCGTCGCGACGCACTCGAGCAGGTAGCCCAGCTGGGCGTGCGTCGGCACCCGGCTCTGCACGAAGAGGGTGCTGTCGTCGAGACCCACGGCGAGCAGCAGCGTCGCCTGCTCGCGCACCAGCGCACGCAGCCGGTCCGGGTCGTGGGGCACGGTGAGCGAGTGCAGGTCGGCGATGCCGTAGAAGCAGTCGGCCGCGTGCTGCTGGGCCGCCATCGGGCGCAGCGCGCCGAGCAGGTTGCCCAGCGTGAGGTGGCCCGTGGGCTTGAGCAGCGAGAGGCGGCGGGTGGTGTCGGTCGTGGGCATGGTGCGCTCCTGGAGTGGTGGGCCCGCAGGAGTGCCGTCCGTCCTGGAGGTGCCCAGGAAATGCACGACGGCCGCCCGCAGGCGGCCGATGAAGGGGTGCTTCGAGGTGGGGCCGCCGGGTCAGGCGAGCCACCACCGGGTCGGACGGTTCGTGTGCACGAGCCGATCATGCCACGGCTCCGGCCCGGGCATCCAGGGGCGCCGCGACCCCTGCCGAGTAGGTTGCACCCATGAACACCGCGGGAGAGTGCGAAGGTCCGGCGACCGTCGTGTTCGACGAGAGACTCACCCAGTACAACTTCGGGCCCGAGCACCCCATGTCGCCGATCCGTGTGGACCTCACGATGCGGCTGGCCCGCGAGCTCGGTGTCTTCGAGCACCACCTGCGCCTCGTGGACGCACCGGTCGCCGACGACCAGCTCATCGCCACCGTCCACGGTGGCCAGCTGATCGAGGCGGTCCAGCGGATGGGGCACAACCCCGGTCCCGGTGAGGAGCACCTCGGGCTGGGCACCGACGACAATCCCGTCTTCCTGGGGATGCACGAGGCCGCCGCCCACGTCGTGGGCGCCAGCCACGAGGCCTTCCGCCAGGTGTGGAGCGGTGAGTCGCTGCACAGTGCCAACATCGCCGGCGGGCTGCACCACGCGATGCGGGATCGCGCGAGCGGCTTCTGCATCTACAACGACATCGCGATCGGCATCCAGTACCTCCTCGACCAGGGTGCGCAGCGCGTCGCCTACGTCGACGTCGACGTCCACCACGGCGACGGCGTCGAGAAGATCTTCTGGGACGACCCGCGCGTGCTCACGATCTCCCTGCACGAGACCGGCCAGATGCTCTTCCCCGGCACCGGTTTCCCGGTCGACCTCGGCGGCCCCGACGCCGAGGGCTCGGCGGTCAACGTCGCCCTCCCGCCCGGCACCGGGGACGCGGGCTGGCTGCGCGCCTTCCACGCCGTCGTACCCCCGTTGCTGCGCGAGTTCGACCCCGACGTCCTGGTGACCCAGCACGGCTGCGACTCCCACGCCGACGACCCGTTGGCCCACCTGATGCTCAGCGTCGACGGGCAGCGCGCCGCCTACCTGGCGCTCCACGAGCTCGCGCACGAGGTGGCGGACGGCAAGTGGGTGGTGACGGGCGGTGGCGGCTATGCGTTGGTCGAGGTGGTGCCGCGGGCCTGGAGCCACCTGCTGGCGATCGTCGGCGGGCGTCCGCTCGACCCGATGCTCGACACGCCCGGTGCGTGGCGCGAGCACGTGCGCGAGCAGCTCGGGCGCGGTGCCCCGCACCGCCTCACCGACGGCCGCTCCCCGGCCTACCGTCCCTGGGAGGACGGCTACGACCCCGACACGTGGCTGGATCGCGCGATCAGCGCGACGCGCCTCGCGGCCTTCCCGCTGCACGGGATCGACCCGCACCTCTGACGCTTCGTCAAGGCGACACGCCGTGACCCGGAAGTTTCATTGGTGAACCTCTTCCCCACGAGTCACTTCTGGCCCTATTGTCACCACCACGCGCTCGTGTGAACATCGGTGGGGAAGCCGATGCCGTGCGCACAAGAAAGATAGGTGCGCCATGGCGACGAACACGACCGGTGATCTCTCCGAGTCCAAGTTCCTGACCATTGCCGAGGTCGCTGCGATGATGCGGGTCTCCAAGATGACGGTCTACCGGCTCGTGCACGGCGGTGAGCTGCCCGCCCTGCGCGTCGGCCGCTCGTTCCGCGTGCTCGAGGAGGACGTGAACAACTACCTCCGCAACAGCTTCTACGACGCCGGCTGACAGACCCCGGCCGACCGACCCGGAGCGTCCCCATCGTGGACGTGCGTGGACCGGATTGTCGGAGGCTGCACCTGCGCGGATAGGGTGGCGAGGTTCTCCGGGTATCTTCCTGGAGCCCCTATGCAGTTTGGAGAGGTATATCCGTGGGTTCTGTCATCAAGAAGCGACGCAAGCGTATGGCCAAGAAGAAGCACCGCAAGCTGCTCAAGAAGACGCGCGTGCAGCGTCGCAAGCTCGGCAAGTAAGCCAGCACCCGGGGGGCTGACGTGACCATGGCTGGTGTCGGCAAGGTCGTGCTCGTGACCGGGGTCTCTCGAGACCTCGGACGCAAGTTCGCGCGCGCGGTCGCCCTCGAGCCCGGGGTCGCCCGGGTCATCGGCGTGGACGTCGTCCCCCCGCGAGGCGACATGGGGGACGTCTCCTTCGTGCGCGCCGACATCCGCAACCCCGTCATCGCCAAGGTGATCGCGAAGGAGGACGTCGACACCGTCGTCCACATGAGCGTCATCTCGACCCCCGGCAGCGCGGGCGGTCGCAACACGATGAAGGAGCTCAACGTCATCGGGACGATGCAGCTGCTCGCGGCCTGCCAGAAGGCGCCCGGGCTGCAGCACCTGATCGTGAAGTCGACCACCACGGTCTACGGCGCCAGCAACCGCGACCCCGCGATGTTCACCGAAGCCATGGAGCCCCGCCGCGCCCCGCGTGCGGGCTATGCCAAGGACGTCGCCGAGATCGAGGGCTACGTCCGCGGCTTCGCGCGCCGCCGCCCCGACGTACGCGTCACGCTGCTGCGTGCGGCCAACGTCATCGGCCCTCAGGTGCTGAGCCCGATCACGTCCTACTTCCGGCTGCCGGTCCTGCCGACCGTGCTCGGCTACGACCCCCGGCTGCAGTTCCTCCACCAGCACGACCTGCTCGGCGTGCTGCGACACAGCGTCAACGCCGGCGTGCACGGCACCTTCAACATCGCCGGCGACGGGATCATGATGCTCTCGCAGGCCGCCCGCCGCCTGCAGCGCCCGAGCGTCCCGATGCCCGGCTTCGCGGTCGGCAACGTCGGCTCGGTCCTCCGCTCGGCGCGGGTGGCGGACTTCTCGCCCGAGCAGCTCTCCTTCCTCAAGTACGGCCGCGGTGTCGACACCACGCGGATGCGCGAGGTGCTCGGCTTCGAGCCGCGCTTCTCCACCGCCGAGGCGTTCGCCGACTTCGGCAAGAGCCTGCCCATCACGGGCGGGCGCTCGGCGCGGGTCCTCGCCGGCATCTCCCACCAGCTGCCCACCGCCGACCCCGCCCGCGGGGACACGACGGCGAGGCTCGCCGAGATCGGTCCGGGAGGGGTGCGCCGTGGGTGACGCCGAGATCATCCCGATCGGGACCCGGGGCCGCCCCGGGCGCGGCACGGGCAAGCAGCCCAGCAGCGCCGCCCGCGGACTGGCGCCGCACAGCAAGTCCAAGCCTCCCACCACCAAGCCTGCCGCCACCGAGCCCGCGCTCCCGGTGGCCGGGCTCCGAGGAAGACGCCGGCTCGAGCGGTCGTCGACGCAGCGCCCCCGACGACCCCGCTCGACGACCTGCCGAACGACCCGGTGGCTGACCCGGTGGCCGACGCCGGGGCTGACCCGGTGTCCGACACCGGGGCCGACACGGGGGCAGGTCGGACGATCAGCACCCCGGCGACGACCAGGAGCCGCAACCCCCTCGGCGGCATCCCGAGCAAGGACTGGCTGACCGCCTTCCAGCACGCAGCCCTCGAGGTGTTCGGCGACCAGTGGGAGCCGCAGCTCGCCCGCTTCCTGGCCTTCCTGCGGCGCCGGATCACCGGTGACTACGTCGTCGACGAGTATGGCTTCGACGAGGAGGTCACCCAGCGCTTCTTCATGGCGGCCCTGCGCCCGATCGCGGAGAAGTGGTTCCGCATCGAGGTGCGCGGCATCGAGAACATCCCGACCGAGGGCGGCGCGCTGGTCGTCTCCAACCACTCCGGCACGGTCCCGATCGACGGCCTGATGACGATGGTCTCGATCCACGACCACACCGGCCGCTTCCTGCGCCCCCTGGGCGCCGACCTGGTCTTCCAGATGCCGATCGTCAGCAGCCTGGCCCGCAAGGGCGGCGCCACGCTCGCGTGCAGCGAGGACGCCGAGCGGATGCTGCGCGGCGGTGAGCTGGTCGGCGTGTGGCCCGAGGGTTTCAAGGGCATCGGCAAGCCCTACGCCGACCGCTACAAGCTCCAGCGCTTCGGTCGTGGCGGCTTCGTGTCGGCGGCCCTGCGCACCGGCGTCCCCATCGTGCCGCTGGCGGTCGTCGGCGCCGAGGAGATCTATCCCCTCGTCGGCAACATCCCGGGCCTGGCCCGCATCCTCGGGGTGCCCTACATCCCGATCACGCCGTTCTTCCCCCTGCTCGGCCCGCTCGGCCTGGTGCCGCTGCCGTCCAAGTGGCTGCTGGAGTTCGGTGAGCCGATCCGCACCGACGACTACGACGGCTCAGCCAGTGACGACCCGATGCTGGTCTTCAACGTCACCGACCAGGTGCGCGAGACGATCCAGCAGACGCTCTACTCACTGCTGGTGCAGCGCCAGTCCGTCTTCCGCTGACCCTCTGACGTCTCGATGAGAGAGGCGTGGCGGCGGGGCGCCGGCCTCTTCTCGAGCCGGCCTGCGTGAGCGGGCCTGCGTGAGCGGGCCGACGTGAGCGGGCCTACGTGCGCAGGCCTACTTGAGCAGGCCGACGACGCCGCCGACGGTGCCCTCGAGGACGTCACCGAGATCGGGCTGGCTGGTCGGGGCCGACGGGGTCGGAGTCCCGGCACCACCATCGCCGCCGCCGTTGGTGAGTCCCTCGGCGAGGTTGGTGATCGGGTCGCTGTCGCCCTGGCCGGCGGGCGCCTGGCTCGGAGCCGGAGCGTCGGGCTGGGAGGCGGGAGGCTTGGTGGGCTCCGCGGTGGTCTCGGCGGGGGGCTTGCCCTTGCCGCCCTTGCTGCCCTTGTCCGGCTTGCTGCCCTGATCGGCGCCCTGGGCGCCGTCCGACGCGGCCGGGGTGGCCTCGTCGCGACCGCCGAGGATGTCGGCGACGTTGTTGAAGGCGAAGTCGGGGATCTGCGTGACGCTCTTGGCCGCGCAGGTCGGGCAGAGCGCGAGGGCCTGCTGGTCGATCTGGGCCAGGATCTGGGCGGCCTGGATGAGGGCACCACGGGCGCCCTCGGGCACGAGGCCCTCGAGCTGCTCGAGGGTGGCCATCGACGAGGCGGCGAAGTCGCGCAGCTCCGAGATCGAGCCTTCCTGCCCCGTGGACTCGTAGGACGCGAGGAGCAGGTCGGAGGCCTCGGTGGCCTGGGTCGTGAAGGCCTGGAGCGTCTCGGCGATGACGAGCGTGGCGCTGTCGCGCTTCTCGCGGCTGAGGACGTCGACCTCCTGCAACCGGCCGGAGGCGTTGGCCAGGAGCGTCGAGCCCTTGTCGCCCTCGTCGACCTGCACGCCGGCCTGGGCGTTCTCCAGGGCTCGCTTGAGCGGGTAGAGGGTGTCGCCGGGCAGGGCGCTCTGGGCGGCCATGGCCATGGAGGTCGTGGCGCCGACGATGGCGAAGCCACCCATGGCGACCGCGAGGCGCCGCTCACGCGGCGTACGACGGGGTGCCACGGTCAGGCGCGCCCTGAGCTGGGCGTCGGTGGCCGGGGTGAGCACGGTCTCGGCGGCGATCATCAGCCGCTCGCGGAGGTCGGCGACGAAGGTCGGCCGGGCCTGGACGGGAGCGACGTGGCGCATCGCCTCGACCAGCTCGAGGACGTCGACGAAACGCGCATCGGTCAGCTCGCGGGACGAGGGGTTCTCGACCAGGGAGTTGAACTCCTCGGCGCGTCGTCGCGCCGTGAATGCGGGTGTCATCGGATCCATCCTGTGGTCGAGCGGTGAGCGGGTGTCGTCGGCAACCGGAGAGGTGCTGACGTGAGGCTCAACGACGGCCGAGCAGCGGAGGTTACGGCGGGCGGTGCGGGCAAATACGTGGGCAGCGACACGCGTGGAACGGGAACAATCGCGCAGGTGCTGATCGGCGTCGTCGGGGTCATGGTCATCAGTCCCTGATCCCCTCGGGCATCAGCTTGGCGAGGTTGCGCACGCCGCGCAGCTGGAGCTGCTTGACGGCGCCGTCGCTGCGGCCCAGGACGGCCGCGGTCTCGGCGATGCTCATGCCCTGGAGGAAGCGCATGACCAGGCAGTCACGCTGCTCGTCGGGCAGCTCCGTGAGCGCCTTGAGCAGGATGTCGTTGGTCAGGCCCGCGAGGACCGCCATCTCCGGGCCCTCGGTCGAGTCGTCGTGGGCCCCCATGTCCTCGGTGGTCATCTCGAGGCGGGTGCGGCCGGCCTTGAAGTGGTCGGTGGCGAGGTTGCGGGCGATGGTCATCAGCCAGGCGCCGAAGTCCTTGCCCTGCCACCGGAAGCTGGTCATGCTCCGCAGCGCCCGGAAGAAGGTCTCGGAGGTGAGGTCCTCGGCCAGCGTCGAGGAGCGGGTGCGATAGAAGAGGAAGCGGTAGACCGCGGTCTGGTAGTGGTCGTAGAGCAGGCCGAACGCCTCGGCGTCGCCCTTGCGGGCCAGCTCGACCAGCGCGATCAGCCGGGTGCGCTCGGCCTCGTCCTCCTCGGACGAGGTGGCCAGGTCGGCGTCGCCGTAGGGCCCGCCCATCCCGGGGCCCATCCCGGGGCCCATCCCTCGGCCGCTGCCGTGCGGTGCGCGTCCGTCGTCGGCGAGGGCCTCGGCGAGCAGCACCTGGGCGCCGCCCGCGAGCAGGGGCTGCTCGACCAGGATCAGGCGCGCGACCATCTCACGCAGGGCGTTGAGCCCGCGTTCGGTGTCACGACCGTGAGACGGCATGCGTTTGAGAACCCTCCCGCTGGGGCTGTCCCCCGGCGCCCTTTCGAGCGATCTTAGGCCAGTTGTCCACGCTCGGGAAGAAAACCGGAGGGTTCCTGTCCAGACCAGGGCCTGACCGCGTCGGGCCAGGTCACGGCCGTGCGGGACCTCGGGGGTCGCCGGTCAGCGGCGCTTGCGCATCGCCACGGCCGCGGCGACGGTGCCCGAGGCGGCCCCGGCCAGGGCGCCGATGACGAGCCCGGCCCGGGCGGCCTTGCGTCCGGTGCGGTAGTCGCGGATCCGCCAGCCGGCGGCGCGGGCGTGGGCCCGCAGCCGGGGGTCGGGGTTGATCGCGATCGGGTCGCCGACCATGGAGAGCATCGGCAGGTCGTTGAAGGAGTCCGAGTACGCCGAGCAGGTCGCCAGGTCGAGGCCCTCGCGCTCGGCGAGGGCCTGGACCGCGACGGCCTTGGCCGGGCCGTGGAGCATGTCGCCGACCAGGCGCCCGGTGTAGACGCCGTCGACGTGCTCGGAGACCGTGCCCATCGCGCCCGTGAGCCCGAGGCGGCGGGCGATGATCGTGGCGATCTCGATCGGGGCCGCCGTCACGAGCCAGACCCGTTGACCCTGGTCGAGGTGCATCTGGGCCAGCGCGCGGGTGCCGGGCCAGATCCGGTGGGCCATCGCCTCGTCGAAGATCTCCTCGCCCAGCTCCTCGAGCTCGGCCACGGTGTGTCCGGCGATGAAGGAGAGCGCCGAGTTGCGGGCCTCGGCGACGTGCTCGGGGTCCTCGACGCCCACGACGCGGAAGTAGGCCTGCTTCCAGGCGGCCCCCAGGATGTCGCGCGTGGTGAAGAAGTCGCGGCGGTGCAGCCCGCGGGCCAGGTGGAAGATGCTGGCGCCCTGCATGACGGTGTTGTCGACGTCGAAGAACGCCGCGGAGGTGAGGTCGGCGGGGGTGAGCAGGGCGCTCTCGACCTCGGCAGCGGCGGCGGCTGCCTCACCGGCGAGCGTCGATCGTTGTTGGAGGTTCAGCGGCTTGGGGTGCTTGTCCGGCGGCGGCACGCGCTCAGGGTAGCCCGCGCGGGGGTGTGGAAGTATCGCCCCATGTCAGGCCTGCCTCCCTCCCCGGTCGCCCGAGACGTCGCCGAGCTGGTGACGGCCGCCGCCGTGGAGAGCCCGGACCGCCTCGCGGTCGTGGAGGCCGGCGGACGCAGCGTCACGTGGGCCGAGCTCGACGACGAGGTCGGCCGGATCGCGACGGGTCTGGGCGCCGCCGGCATCGTCGCCGGGATGCGGGTGATGCTGGTGCTGGGCAACCGCATCGAGTTCGTCACGACCTACCTCGGCGCCCTGCGTGCCCAGGCCGTCGCGGTCCCGGTCAACCCGGCCGCGACCCCGGGCGAGCTGGCCCGGATGATCGCCGACTCGGGCTCCCGCCTGGTCGTCGTCGAGGACGCCACCGCCCCCCGGGTCCGGGCGGCCGTGGAGCTGCTGGACCGCGCCCTGGGCGGTGACCCCGAGCTCGCCGGCGACGTCGACCTCGAGCTCCTCGCCCGGTTGGCGATGCCCCGTGTCGTCGTCGTCGGCAGCGCGATGCCCGGAGAGCGCTCGTTCGCCGAGCTGCGCGCCGAGGCTGCTCGTCCGATCCCTCCGCTCCAGGACCCCGAGAAGCTCGCCGCTCTCCTCTACACCAGCGGCACGTCGGGTCGTCCGCGCGCCGCGATGCTCACCCACCGCGCGCTGATCGCCAACATCGAGCAGGCCGCCGCGGTCGAGCCGCCGATGATGCACGGCGACGACGTCGTGCTCGGGGTGCTCCCGATGTTCCACGTCTACGGGCTCAACGCCGTGCTCGGCGGGGTCCTGCTGCACCGCGCCAAGCTGGTGCTCGCCGAGCGCTTCGACCCCCAGGGCACGTTGGACCTGATCGACGACGAGGCCTGCAGCGTCATCCCGATCGCCCCGCCCGTCTTCGCCCACTGGCGCGAGGTCGAGGGGCTGGAGGAGCGCCTCGGCCCGGTGCGCCTGGTGCTGTCGGGCTCCGCACCGCTCGCCCCGGACGTGATCGACGAGTTCACCGCCCGCACCGGCATCGCGGTCCACCAGGGCTACGGCCTGACCGAGGCGTCCCCGGTGGTGACCAGCACGCTCCGCTCCGAGCGGCTCCAGTCCCGCTCGGTCGGCGCCGCCCTCGAGGGCATCGAGATCCGCCTGGTCGACGAGGCCGGCGCCATCCCCGTCGGCGACGACCCGGGGGAGATCCAGGTCAGGGGCGCCAACCTGTTCAGCGGCTACTGGCCCGACGGGGCCGACGGTCCCGGGCAGGACGGGTGGTGGTCCACCGGCGACGTCGGCTTCCTCGACGCCTCGGGCGACCTCTTCCTCGTCGACCGGCTCAAGGAGCTGGTCATCGTGTCCGGCTTCAACGTCTACCCCGTGGAGGTCGAGGCGGTCATCAGCGAGGTCCCCGGGGTGAGCGACGTCGCCGTGATCGGCATCGACGACCCCCTCACCGGTGAGGCCGTGGTCGCCTACGTCGTGGCGCCCGGCGCCGACCCGGCGACCGTCGGGTCCGACGTACGAGAGCACTGCGCGCAGCGCCTGGCCCGCTTCAAGCAGCCCACCCGCATCGAGGTCGTCGAGACCCTGCCGATCACCGGCACGGGCAAGGTGCAGAAGGGGCGGCTGCGCGGCCTCGAGCGCCGCCGCGCGCTGGGCATCCTCGAGTGAGCGCCCGCGTCACCCTCTACGGCCGCCCCGGCTGCCACCTCTGCGACGAGGCCCGCACGATCATCGCCGCCGTGTGCGCCGAGCTGGGGGAGTCCTTCGTCGAGGTCTCCATCGACGACGACCCCGAGCTCGTCGGCCGCTTCAACGACGAGGTCCCCGTCACCTTCGTCGACGGTCGGCAGCACGACTTCTGGCGCGTCGACCCTGCCCGCCTGCGCGCCGCGCTCGCCCGCTGACGGCTGCCGCTTCATCAAGGTATGCCGGTGAAGCGGCACTCTCCACGGCGGACCGGCGCCGTCAGGGCCGGGAGGGCGCACTCCCCACGACGAATCGCCACCCACCACGGGGTGTACGCCGTGGGAGGTGGCGCGTCGTCTGCATACCTTGATGAAGCGGCGCGAGCCGGCCCGCCCGGAATCCCCCCAGGACCCACTGCAGGTGGCACTTCTCACATGTGGTAGCCGGTCCCGCCCACGCAGGTCGGCTCGTTTTGTTCTCCTGTTCACAAACTCCTACAGTGAACGAGCCGCACCCCGCAGGGCCCTGGACGGGGCTCGCTGATCGTGGCGTGCGTCTGGAAAGAAGACAGTGACCGCACGGACTACGAGTGAGACGGCCCGGGACATCCCCGAGGCGACGGTCGCTCGCCTGCCCGTCTACCTGCGGGCCCTCACGACCCTGGTCGAGGCCGGCACGCAGACGTGCTCGAGCGAGGACCTTGCCGCTGCGGCGGGCGTCAACAGCGCCAAGCTCCGCAAGGACCTGTCCTACCTCGGCTCCTACGGCACCCGCGGGGTCGGCTACGACGTCGACTACCTGCGCTACCAGATCGCCCGCGAGATCGGGGTGACCCAGGACTGGCCGGTCGTCATCGTCGGCATCGGCAACCTCGGGCACGCGCTCGCCAACTACTCCGGCTTCCAGAGCCGCGGCTTCCGGGTGGTCGCGCTGCTCGACGCCGACCCCGAGCGTCACGACGAGGTCGTCGCCGGCGTCGAGGTGGGGCCCTTCGCCGACCTCGAGCAGATCGTGGCCGAGCACGGTGTCGCGATCGGGGTCATCGCGACCCCGGCGCTGGCCGCCCAGGACGTCGCCGACCGGATGGTCGCCTGCGGCATCACCAGCATCCTCAACTTCGCCCCCGCGGTGCTCTCGGTCCCCGCCGGCGTGGACGTGCGCAAGGTGGACCTGTCCATCGAGCTGCAGATCCTCGCCTACCACGAGCAGCGGAAGGCCCAGAGCGCATGAGCGTCCTCGTCGTCGGCATCTCCCACAACTCAGCACCCCTGTCGCTGCTCGAGAGCGTGGCCATGGACGGCGACGGCGTCAGCAAGCTGATCCACGACGCGGTCGCCATCGAGCACGTCACCGAGGCCGCCGTCATCTCCACCTGCAACCGGGTCGAGATCTACACCGTGGTCGACCGCTTCCACGGCAGCGTCGAGGAGCTCTCGCGGCTGCTCGTCGAGCACGCGGGGGAGTCGACCGAGTCGATGCTGCCGCACCTCTACGTGCACTACGACGACGGTGCCGTCTCCCACCTCTTCCGGGTCGCCGCCGGCCTCGACTCGATGGCGGTCGGCGAGGCGCAGATCCTCGGTCAGGCCCGCGAGGCCCTGCGGCTGGGCCAGGAGCTCGGCAGCGTCGGGTCCTCGCTCAACCTGCTCTTCCAGCAGGCCCTGCGCGTCGGCAAGCGCTCGCGCGCCGAGACCGACATCGACCGCGTCGCCCCCTCCCTGGTCTCCGCCGCGCTCCAGCGCTCCGAGCAGGCCGTCGGGTCCGTCACCGGCAAGCGCGTGCTCGTCGTCGGAGCAGGCGCGATGGCCGGGCTGGCCATCGCGACCGTGGCGCGCCTCGAGCCGCTCGAGGTCACCGTCGTCAACCGCACGATCGAGCGCGTCGAGCGCCTCGTCTCCGAGTACGGCGTGAGGGTCGGCGCCCTGGGCGACCTCGACGCCGAGCTGGCCCGGGCCGACGTGATCATCACCTGCGTCGGGGCGACCGGGGTGCTGGTCACCCGCGACATGGTCGTCGCCGCCCGCCCCGACGACCGTCCGCTGTCGGTCATCGACCTGGCGCTGCCCCACGACGTCGAGCCCGAGGTCGGCGACCTCCCCGGCGTGACGCTGACCGGCCTGGCCGAGCTCGCGGACCTGCTCCAGGACTCCGACGCCGGTCGCGAGGTCACCGAGGTCCGCAGCATCGTCACCCAGGAGGTCGCGGCGTTCCTCGCCGCGCGCCGCCAGGCCCAGGTCGCGCCCACCGTGGTGGCGCTGCGCTCGATGGCGACCTCCGTGGTCGATGCCGAGATGAGCCGCCTGGTCGGCCGCCTCCCCGAGCTGGACGAGTCGGCGCGCCGCGAGATCCTCCAGACCGTGCGCCGGGTCGCCGACAAGCTGCTCCACGAGCCGACCGTGCGGGTCAAGGAGCTCTCCAACGACCAGGGTGCGGTGTCCTACGCCGCCGCGCTGGCCGAGCTCTTCGCGCTCGACCCCGAGGCCGTCGTGGCCGTGACGCGACCGGAGGGCCTCACATGAGCGCCCCGCTGCGCGTCGGCACCCGCGCCTCGCTCCTCGCGACCACCCAGGCGGGTCACGTCGCCGAGATGATCCGCAGCACGCTGGGCCGCGAGGCCGTGCTGGTGGAGGTCTCCACCGAGGGCGACCGCTCCCAGGCCGCCGGCACGCCGCTGGCCACCATGGGCGGCACCGGCGTCTTCGTCAGCGCCCTGCGCGACGCGCTGCTGGCCGGCGAGGTCGACGTCGCGGTGCACTCGCTCAAGGACCTCCCGACCTACGCCGCCGACGGCATCGCGCTCGCCGCCGTGCCCCTGCGCGAGGACCCGCGCGACGTCGTCGTCGCCCGTGACGGGCTCACGCTGGGCGAGCTGCCGGTCGGCAGCCGCATCGGCACGGGCTCCCCGCGCCGCGCCGCACAGCTCCACGCCCTCGGCCTCGGTTTGGACGTGGTGGGCGTTCGTGGCAACGTCGACTCCAGGATCGGCAAGGTCCGCTCCGGTCAGTACGACGCCGTCGTGCTCGCCCGGGCCGGACTCTCGCGGATCGGCCGTCTCGACGAGGTCACCGAGGTGCTCGACCCGCTGCAGATGCTCCCCGCCCCCGGGCAGGGTGCTCTCGGCATCGAGTGTCGCTCGGACGGTGGTCTGGCAGCGGTGCTGGCGCAGCTCGAGGATGCGCACACCCGCTGGGCCGTCGACGCCGAGCGTGCCGTGCTGGCCACGTTGGAAGGTGGCTGCTCGGCACCGATCGGAGCACTGGCCGACGTCGCCGAGGGCGACGACGGCGACGAGATCTGGGTGCGAGCGATCGCACTCTCGCTCGATGGGGGCCTGTCGGTTCGGATGTCCGCATCCGGCGCCCCCGCTGACGCCACCGGCGTCGGCAACCGGCTGGCGAGCGAGATGCTCGCCGACGGAGCAGGACGACTGAATCAACCGACAGCGACATCAGCAGAGGTGCAGAACGCATGACGCGAGGCAAGAGCACAGGCACGACCCAGGGCAGCTCCCAGGGCACGACCAAGGCCCCGAGCCGTGGCTGGGTGTCGTTCGTGGGCAGCGGCCCCGGCGACCCGGACCTGCTGACCGTGCGAGCAGTCGACCTGATCCGGCAGGCCCAGGTGATCGTCACCGAGTCACCCGAGCACGCCGGCCTGGTCCGCACGCTCCTCGGCCTGCCCGAGCCCGTCGAGGTCGACGAGAGCGTCGAGGGGGAGCCCGTCGCGGCTGCCGCTGACGTCGCCGGCCCCGAGCTGGTCGACGGCGGTTTCGGCGAGGACGGCCAGCCGCTGACCCACGCGGCACGTGCCAAGGTCGTCGTCAAGCACGCCAAGAAGGGCCTGCGCGTCGTACGCCTGCTCGCCGGCGACCCCTTCCTCTACGCCTCCGGGCCCGAGGAGGCCCAGTCGGTGGCCAAGGCCGGCATCGGCTTCGAGGTCGTCCCCGGTGTCTCCTCCGTGGGCGCCGTCCCGGCCTACGCCGGCATCCCGCTGACCACCAAGGACCACCGCGAGATGTCGGTGATCACCTGCGGCGACAAGGTCGACTGGTCGGCCTACGCCGACGACCGCACCCTGGTGCTGCTCTCGGCCGTCGGCCAGATCGGCGACATCGCCAAGGCGCTGGTCCAGGCCGGTCGCTCACCCGAGACCCCTGTCGCCATGACCCGCGTCGGCACGACCACGGAGCAGGCGACGGTCACCTCGACCCTCGAGCACATCGCGGCCGACGCCCGCGCGGCCCGGATGGCGCCCCCGGCGATCGTCGTGGTCGGCAAGGTCGTCAACCTGCGCCAGACGCTGTCGTGGTTCGAGAGCAAGCCGCTCTTCGGCTGGCGCGTGCTGGTGCCCCGCACCAAGGACCAGGCCGGGGTGCTCTCCTCGCGCCTGCGCGGCTACGGCGCGGTGCCCGAGGAGGTCCCGACGATCTCGGTCGAGCCCCCGCGCAACCCGCTCCAGATGGACAAGGCCGTGCGCGGCCTCGTCGAGGGCCGCTACGAGTGGATCGCCTTCACCTCGGTCAACGCGGTCAAGGCCGTGCGCGAGAAGTTCGAGGAGTACGGCCTCGACGCCCGCGCCTTCTCGGGCCTCAAGATCGCCGCGGTCGGCGACAAGACCGCCCAGGCCATCGCCGCCTGGGGCCTGCGCGCGGACCTGCTGCCCTCGGGTGAGCAGTCCGCCGCCGGGCTGCTCGCCGACTGGCCCGAGTACGACGACCTGCTCGACCCGATCAACCGGGTCTTCCTCCCGCGGGCCGACATCGCCACCGAGAACCTGGTGGCGGGCCTGGTCGACCTCGGCTGGGAGTGCGACGACGTCACCGCCTACCGCACGGTGCGGGCCACCCCGCCGCCGGCGCCGACCCGCGACGCGATCAAGACCGGCAAGTTCGACGCGGTCGTCTTCACCTCGTCCTCGACCGTGCGCAACCTGGTCGGCATCGCCGGCAAGCCGCACCCCTCGACCATCATCGCGGTCATCGGGCCGGCCACGGCCAAGACGGCCGAGGAGCACGGGCTGCGTGTGGACGTGCTCGCCTCGCAGCCCGACGTCGAGGTCCTCACCGACGCGCTCGCCGACTTCGGTGCGGCGCGGCGCGTGGCGATGATCGAGGCCGGTGAGCCCGTCACGAAGCCGTCGTCGCGCAAGCCGTCCGGTCGTCGCACGAAGGCCACCTCGTCGCGATGAGCCCTGCAGGCTCCGGGGAGGTGCCCGATCCGGCACTCGGTGGGGTGAGCGGTGCGGTGAGCGGGCCGACCGTGCGACCGCGCCGGCTGCGCACCACCCCGGCGCTGCGCCGCCTGGTCGCCGAGACCTCCGTCGAGGCGCGGCAGCTCGTGCTGCCGCTCTTCGTGCGCGAGGGGCTCGACGAGCCGCGGGCGATCTCCTCGATGCCCGGCGTCGTGCAGCACTCCCGCGCCTCGCTGCGCGCGGCGGTCGCCGAGGCCGCCGAGCTGGGTCTGGGCGGCGTGATGCTCTTCGGCATCCCCGCCGCCAAGGACGCCCAGGGCTCGGGCGCGCTGGACCCCGACGGCATCCTCAACGTCGCGATCGTCGACGCGGTCGCCGAGGTGGGCGACGCGCTCACGGTCATGAGCGACCTGTGCCTCGACGAGTTCACCGACCACGGGCACTGCGGCCTGGTCACCGCCGACGGGCGGGTCGACAACGACGCCACCCTCGCGGCCTACGCCGAGATGGCCCGGGTCCAGGCCTCCGCCGGGGTCCACATGGTCGGACCCAGCGGCATGATGGACGGTCAGGTCGCGGTGGTCCGCGAGGCCCTCGACACCGCCGGCCACCAGGACGTGTCGGTGCTGGCCTACTCGGCGAAGTACGCCTCCGCGTTCTACGGCCCCTTCCGCGAGGCCGTCGACTCCTCGCTGCAGGGCGACCGCCGCACCTACCAGCAGGACCCCGCCAACGCCGTCGAGGGCGTGCGCGAGGCACTCCTCGACGTCGAGCAGGGCGCCGACATCGTGATGGTGAAGCCCGCGCTCGCCTACCTCGACGTCATCCGCCGGGTGCGCGACGCCGTGCGGGTGCCGGTGGCTGCCTACAACATCTCCGGTGAGTACGCCATGGTCGAGGCCGCCGCCGCCCACGGCTGGATCGACCGGGAGCCGGCGATCCTCGAGACCCTCGGCTCGATCCGTCGCGCCGGTGCCGACGTGATCCTGACCTACTGGGCCGCCGAGGCCGCTCGACTGCTGCGTCGCTGACCTCGCCGGGCCCTAGGGTGGCGGCTCCACCCGACAGAGCCGGCAGAGAGGCGTCACCCATGTCCGAGGTCCTGGTCGAGTCACGCGACGGCGTGCAGATCATCACGATCAACCGCCCCGAGGCGCGCAACGCCCTCAACGGCGTCGTCGCCCGCGCCATCGCGGCGGCGATCGACGACCTGGAGGCCGATGGCGACCTCCGCGTCGCGATCCTCACCGGCGCCGGCGGCACGTTCTGCGCCGGGATGGACCTCAAGGCGTTCCTCACCGGCGACGTGCCGATCGTCGAGGGCCGCGGCTTCGGCGGCCTCACCGAGCGGCCGCCGCGCAAGCCGCTGATCGCGGCCGTGGAGGGCTACGCCGTGGCCGGCGGCTTCGAGCTCACGCTCGCCTGCGACCTCGTCGTCGCCGCGAGCGACGCGATGTTCGGCGTGCCCGAGGTCAAGCGCGGCCTGGTCGCCGCGGCCGGAGCGGCCCTGCTCCTGCCGCAGCGGATCCCGCAGGCGATCGCCCTCGAGATGCTCCTGACCGGCGCCTCGATCGACGCGTCCCGCGCCGCCGAGCTGGGTCTGGTCAACCGCGTCACGACCCCGGGCGGTGCCCTGGACGGCGCCCTCGAGCTCGCCCACCAGGTCGCGGCCAACGGTCCGCTGGCGGTCGCGGTCAGCAAGCAGATCGCCCGCTCGGCGCGGGACTGGACCGCCGAGGAGGGCTGGGCCCACCAGGCCGAGCTGACGATGGGCGTCTTCGGCTCCGCCGACGCCCAGGAGGGGGCCACCGCCTTCGCCGAGAAGCGGCCGCCGGTCTGGACGGGTCGCTGACGCGTCCTACGACCTGCGCGCCTGCGTTGGGGCTGGTCAGGAGCGCACGAGCCGCGCGATCGCGTCGGAGGCTTCCTTGAGCTTGGCCTCGCCCTCGGGTCCGCCCTGCTTGACGGCCTCGGCGACGCAGTGCGCCATGTGCTCGTCGAGGAGGCCGAGGGCGACCGACTGCAACGCCTTCGTCATGGCCGACACCTGGGTGAGGATGTCGATGCAGTACTGCTCCTCCTCGACCATCCGCTGCAGCCCGCGGGCCTGGCCCTCGATGCGGCGCAGCCGCTTGAGGTAGGCATCGCGCTGCTGGTGGTGGACGTAGCCCGGCTCGACGTCGTCAGGGTTGCTCACCCGCGAAGGATATACCCCCCGCCCGTACTCACGGGGCACGCGGGAAGCCGGTCGCGAGGGCGGCTCAGAGACCGCGCAGCCAGCGCACGACTGCCGCGCGGGTCCGGGGAGCCGACTTCTCGAGCGGCAGCGCGCTGCCGGCGCCGGCGATGATGCGGGTCGTGACCTCCGGGCTGTTGCGGAACGCGGCGGCGGCGTCCTGCGTGCCCTGGCGGCGGATGCGGGCGTCCCTGCTGCCCGACATCATCAGCACGGGAGCGTCGATCTGACCGGCGGTGAGCGACGACGCGAGCAGCGTCGAGACGAGGCTGGTCACGTCGCCGCACGGGGTGCTGTTGCGCAGGGCGAGTGCGTTGCGGCGCACGCTCCTCGTCGCATCGGCGAAGAGCAGCCGCTCGTAGGCGGCCCGGTTGGCGCCGTACGACGCGTAGCCGGCCCCGCCCAGGCAGGTCGAGGTCTGCCGACGGGCCTGCTCGATCGCGAGCTGGGAGGCGTTGGTGCCGGCCCAGGACATGAGGACCAGGCCGTGCACGTCGTCGTAGCGGGCGGCCTCGAGCTGGGCGATCGCCCCGCCGGTGCCGTGACCGTGCACGACGACGGAGGTGGCGTGCGGCGTGCTGCGGTCGCCCTGCGTGTAGGAGTAGATGCCGGAGTAGAGGTGCTGCACGACCTGGTGGAGCATGTAGGCCTGCGCGTCGAGGCAGGTCTTGGTGCCGTCGGCGAGCGGGCTGGCGTCGTAGCCGAGACGGTCGACGACCAGGGAGAGCTCACCCTGGCGGCCCAGCTGCGTCGCGTAGTCGAACGACGGGTTCTTGCGCATGTTCCAGAACCAGCCGCCGGTGCCGGCGTCGTGCACGAGCACGTTGATCCGGGGGCTGCCGCCGAGGCCGAGGACCTGCTGGCGAGGGCCGACGAGCCGGGCGCGCACGACGTGGCGCTGGTTGTCGGCGGGGCACGAGAGCAGGCTGAAGCCGCTGTTGACGAGGTCGAAGCGGACGCTGCGGGAGATCACCTGGGGGCCGCGCTCGGCCGGGCTGGCGGCTGCCCCGGGCGCCACCGGCGCTGAAGGCGCTGACGGTGCTGCGGGTGCCGCCGTGCTCGGGGCGGCCAGAGCGCTGAGGCCGAGGGCGAGGACGAGCGGGAGCAGGGCGCGAGCACGGAACGACATGCTGTTGAACATACGTCAATAAGCCGGTAGGTGACAGACCGACGGTATGTGATCCCGGCTACGCCGGTGCCGACGTACGACGGTCCAGCGGCACGGTCACCGTGAACGTGCTGCCCTCGCCCGACGTGGAGGCGACCGCGATCGTGCCGCCCATGGCGGTCACCAGCTGACGGCAGATGGCGAGCCCGAGCCCGGTGCCGCCGAAGCGGCGGGTGATGGAGGAGTCGGCCTGCTGGAAGGTGTCGAAGAGCCCCGCCTGCTTCTCGGCGCTCACCCCGATCCCGGAGTCGGAGACGACGA
Organism: uncultured Actinomycetota bacterium; assembly: GCA_963827195.1. Taxonomy (GTDB): domain Bacteria; phylum Actinomycetota; class Actinomycetes; order Propionibacteriales; family Nocardioidaceae; genus Nocardioides. The sequence goes on along the minus strand of CAWGZT010000004.1, from coordinate 44,316 downwards.
AGCGGATGACGGGACGGTGGGGGCTCGGGTCCTGGCTGACGTGCACCCGCACCCACCCGGAGTCGGTGAACTTGACCGCGTTGCCGACCAGGTTGCTGAGGACCTGGCCCAGGCGCACCGGGTCCCCGGCCAGCAGCACCGGGGTGCCCGGCGCCACCTGCACGCTCATCTCCAGGCCCTTGTCGGTCGCGCGCGGCCAGTGCAGGGCGATGGTCTCCTCGACGAGGGCGCCCACGTCGAGATCGATCCGCTCGAGGTCGATGATCCCGGACTCGATCCGGGTGAAGTCCAGGACCTCCTCGACCAGTCGCAGCAGGGCTTGCCCCTGCCGGTCCATGATCTCGGTGAGGTGGCGCTGGGAGGCGGTCAGGTCGTCGGAGCTGAGAGCCTCGACCGCGGTGAGCACGCTGGTCAGCGGGGTGCGGATCTCGTGGCTCATGGTGGCGAGGAAGAGCGACTTGGCGCTGTTGGCGTCCTCCGCCGTACGCCGGGCCTCGTCGAGGGCGGCCTGCATCAGGTTGTGCTCCGTGACGTCCTCGGCGATGCCGTAGACGCCGACCACCTCGTCACCCACCACGATCGGCAGCCCGGTGATGCGCAGGTCCACGAGCTCCCCGGACTGGTGCAGGAAGCCCCCCTCGAAGTGCTGGGGCTCGCGCTGCACGATGAGGGCGAAGGCTGCCAGCATCCGGTCCAGCTCGTCGGGTGGCAGGAGGTCGGCGAAGGAGGTCCCCACCAGCTCGTCGGCCGCGTAGCCGCTGATCCGCTCGGCGGAGCCGTTGACGCTGGTGAATCGGCCCTCGAGGTCGAGGGAGAAGACGGCGCTGGGGTGGTAGTCGAAGAGGGAGCGGTAGCGCTCGGTCGTCTCCCGGAGCTGGAGGTCGATCTCGTCGCTGCGTCGCCGCTCGTGGTGCAGCAGCCGGCTGCGGCGCCACGCGACGACGGCGAACCCGAGCATCCCGACGATGCCGGTGAGGACGAGCCCGTCGAGGTTGGAGTCCTCGTGGTCGAGGACCCAGCGAGCCCGGCGCTCCGCCAGGTCGAACGCGACCGACGACGCGAAGGTCAGGACCATCGCCAGGACGACCAGGGCGACCTCGCGCGTGGTGGGCCTGGCCCGGGGGATGACCGGTGACCTCACGAGCCGTCCTCTCTGCCGATCGTCGGGGTGTCTGGGGGTGTGAGCGCAGGTTAGCCCCACTCGGTGGGCGCCGAGGGCGACTGCGCCGGGGCCGAGCGCCGTGTCCCGCGCGCCCGGGCTTGGGTGATGATGGCCCGATGAAGGTGGCTCTCATGGTGACGTGCGTCAACGACGCGATGTTCCCCGAGACGGGGAAGGCGGTGGTGACGCTGCTGCGCCGGCTCGGGGTGGACGTGGACTTCCCCGAGGCGCAGACCTGCTGCGCACAGCCGATGGTCAACACCGGCTACCTCGACGAGGCCGTGCCCGTGGTGCGCACCTTCGTCGACGCGTTCGCGGGCTACGACGCGATCGTCACGCCGAGCGGGTCGTGCGCCGGCTCCGCGCGGCACCAGCACGGCATCGTCGCGCGCCGCTCGGGTGACGTGGGGCTGGCTGCGGCCGTCGCGGAGACGTCGCCGAAGGTCCATGAGCTGTCGGAGTTCCTCGTCGACGTCCTCGGCGTCGTCGACGTCGGCGCCTACTTCCCGCACCGCGTGACCTACCACCCGACCTGCCACTCGCTGCGGATGCTCGGGGTGGGCGAGCGGCCCCGGCTCCTCCTCGAGGCTGTGCGGGGCCTGCGGTTGGTGGACCTGCCCTCGGCGGAGGAGTGCTGCGGCTTCGGGGGCACCTTCGCGCTGAAGAACGCCGACACCTCGATCGCGATGGGCGCCGACAAGGCCCGCCACGTGCGCTCGACGGGTGCCGAGGTGATGGTGGCCGGTGACAACTCGTGCCTGATGCACGTCGGCGGGATCTTGTCCCGGCAGCGCTCCGGGGTGCGGGTCGTGCACCTCGCCGAGATCCTCGCCGCGACCGAGGACGCGTCGTGAGCGGCACCTTCATCGGGATGCCGCCCTTCCCGACGGCCGCCCGGGCCGCGCTGGGCGACACCCAGCTGCGCCACAACCTGACCCACGCCACCGGGGTCATCCGCGCCAAGCGCGCCGCCGTGGTCGCCGAGGTCGAGGGCTGGGAGGACCTGCGGCTCGCCGGGGCCGCGGTCAAGGAGCGTGCTCTCACCGACCTCGCGACGCACCTCGAGGAGCTCGAGCGCCGCCTCGTCGACGGCGGCGCCACCGTGCACTGGGCGCGCGATGCCGCGGAGGCCAACGCGATCGTCGTCGGCATCGCCCGCGGCCACGGGGTCGACGAGGTGGTCAAGGTGAAGTCGATGGTGACCCAGGAGATCGACCTCAACGGGGCCCTGGCGGCGGCCGGGATCGCGGCCTGGGAGACCGACCTCGCCGAGCTGATCGTGCAGCTGGGCGGCGACCTGCCCAGCCACATCCTGGTGCCCGCGATCCACCGCAACCGTGCCGAGGTGCGCGAGATCTTCCTGCGCGAGATGGGGGCCGTGGGCCGCCCGGCCCCCGCCGACCTCACCGACGAGCCCGCGGCGCTGGCCGCGGCCGCGCGGGCGCACCTGCGCGAGAAGTTCCTGCGGGCCAAGGTCGGCGTCTCGGGGGCCAACTTCGCGGTGTCCGAGACCGGCACGCTGGTGGTCGTGGAGTCCGAGGGCAACGGTCGGATGTGCTTGACGCTGCCCGAGGTGCTCATCAGCGTCGTGGGGATCGAGAAGGTCGTGCCCACCTGGGCCGAGCTGGACCCGTTGCTGCGGCTGCTGCCGCGCTCCTCGACCGGGGAGCGGATGAATCCCTACACCTCCACCTGGTCCGGCGTCACGCCGGGCGACGGTCCGCAGGAGGTGCATGTCGTGCTCCTCGACAACGGCCGCACCCGTGCGCTGGCCGACTCGGTCGGGCGCCAGGCGCTGCGCTGCATCCGCTGCTCGGCCTGCCTCAACGTGTGCCCGGTCTACGAGCGCACCGGCGGGCACGCCTACGGTTCGGTCTACCCCGGGCCGATCGGGGCGATCCTCAACCCGCTGATGCAGGGCACCGGCGACAAGCAGGTCGACTCGCTGCCCTACGCCTCGTCGCTGTGTGGCGCGTGCTTCGAGGTGTGCCCGGTGCGCATCGACATCCCCGAGGTCCTGGTCCACCTGCGCGCCAAGGTCGTCGACGCGCACCGCGACGACACGGTCCCGAGCGCGGAGGCGGTCGCGATGAAGGGCGTCGCCTGGACCTTCAGCGACGCGCGCCGGCTCGCTCGCGCCGAGAAGGCGTCCGGGCTCGCCGGTCGTGCCCTGCGCCGGGTCTTCGGCGTGACGCTGCCCGGCGGACGCGCCGCCGCCGGTCGGCTGCCGGGGCCCGGGGCCGGCTGGACGAGCGCCCGCGACCTGCCGGCCCCGCCGACCGAGTCGTTCCGGGCCTGGTGGCGCCGCGTCGGCCGCCTGGGCCGGCCAGGGGGGAGTGCCCGGTGAGCGCGCGCGACGAGATCCTGGCTGCCGTGCGCTCGGCGCTGTCCGACGCGACGCCGACCTCGGAGCCCGTGGTCGCTCCCGCCTCGGTGGCGCCCGCTGACCTGGTGGGGCTCTTCGTCGAGCGGGTCGCCGACTACCGCGCGGTCGTGGAGCGCTGCACCGCCGCAGACCTGCCGGCACGCGTGGCCGCCGCGCTCCCCGCAGGCGCACGGGTCGTCGTACCGCCCGGGCTGGGATTCGACGTCCCCGGCCAGGTCGTCGACACCGGCCTCTCGGCCCTCGACCTCGACGCCCTCGACGCCGTCGTCACGTGCGCCGCCCTCGGCATCGCGGAGACCGGCACGATCGTGCTCGACCACGGCCCCGACCAGGGCCGCCGCGCGATCTCGCTGGTGCCCGACCTGCACGTGTGTGTCGTGCGCGCCGAGCAGGTCGTCGCCGACGTCCCGGACGCGATGGGACGTCTCGACCCGGCCCGCGCCCTGACCTGGGTCAGTGGTCCCTCGGCGACCAGCGACATCGAGCTCGACCGCGTCGAGGGCGTGCACGGCCCGCGCACGCTGCACGTCCTCGTCGTCGGCTGACGCTCAGGAGGCGGTGGTCCCGTCCTGGTCGGCCTCGTCCCCGCCGTCCCCGCCGTCCCCGCGGTCCCCGTGCGTCTCCGCCCCGGTGACGGCGAAGTCCTCGTCGACCAGGACCGTCAGCCTCTCGTCGTCGGTCGTGAGGATGTGGGCCTCGTAGACGCCGTCCGAGTCGGTCTCGGCCCGCTTGATCTCGGCGCCGGGGTAGTCGGCCAGCACGGCGGCGGTGACCTGCTCCAGCGTGGTGCCCGTCAGGGGTGTCTCGCCGTGACCGCCGTGGCCCGGACCCCCGCGTCCCCCGTGACCCCCGCGACCTCCCCCGCCCTGCTGGGTCCCGGTGACGGCGAAGTCCTCGTCGACCAGGACCGTCAGCCTCTCGTCGTCGGTCGTGAGGATGTGGGCCTCGTAGACGCCGTCCGAGTCGGTCTCGGCCCGCTTGATCTCGGCGCCGGGGTAGTCGGCCAGCACGGCGGCGGTGACCTGCTCCAGCGTGGTGCCGGTGAGGGGGGTCTCCTCGGCACGACCCGCACCCGCGGCCGCGGTCGTGTCGGCGGCCGAGGCGGAGCCGCCGACGACCAGGGCGGCACCGCCGCCCGCCCCGACGAGCACCAGGGTGCCCGCGGCGATGATCTTCCTGATCCTGCTGACGTGCTGCATGTCCACTCCTCGTGGTCCGGTCGCCCCGCTGGTGGGGGCGATGACTCGAGGGTCGACGGGCACCTCGTCAGCCACCTGCGCTGGGGCTGTGACCGACCTGTGAGCGTCGGCGCCGTCGACCCGCGACACTGGTCCCGTGAGCGCCCTGTCGTGCCGCTCAGGCTTCTCCTCGTCGACACCATCCTCCGCAGAGCACAGGAGTCCTTCCCGATGATCCCCGCCGTCACCGCCGTCCGGATGAGCGGCGCGGCGCACCGCGCCGACCTGCCCCTCCTCGTCCTGGGTCCCTCGCTCGGCACGTCGGCGGCCACGCTGTGGTCGCGGTGCGCGCAGGACCTCGCCGACCACGTCGACGTCCTGGCCTGGGACCTGCCCGGGCACGGGCACAACACCGGGGTGGGCGAGGAGCCCTTCACGATGGCCGAGCTGGCCCAGGGGGTGCTGGGCGTCGTCGACGACGTCCTCGCCCAGAGGGACCAGGCGGGCGGCACGTTCGCCTACGCCGGTGACTCCGTCGGCGGTGCCGTCGGCCTCCAGCTCCTCCTCGACGCCCCCGACCGGGTCGCCGCCGCGGTGCTGCTGTGCACCGGCGCCAAGATCGGCGACGCGGCGCTGTGGTCCGGGCGGATGGGCCAGGTCAGCGTCTCCGGCACCCCGGTGATGGTGCCCGGCTCCGCGGAGCGCTGGTTCGCCCCCGGCTTCCTCGACCGCGCGCCCGACGTCGCCTCCGCGCTGCTCGACGCCCTGCAGGACACCGCCGACGAGGGCTACCTGCAGGTCTGCGGCGCCCTGGCCGACTTCGACGTGCGCGACCGGCTGGGCGAGATCACCGCACCGGTCCTCGCGGTGGCGGGGGCCAGTGACGTGGTCACGCCGCCGGCCCTGCTGGAGGAGGTCGCGAGCGGCGTCAGGGACGGCCGGCTCGAGGTCCTGGCCGACGTCGGTCACCTCGCGCCCGCCGAGGCGCCGGCCCAGGTCGCGGCGCTCATCCGGCAGCACGTCCTGGGGGAGGCCCCGCCGCTCGCCGCGACCGAGCGGCACGCCGCGGGACTCGTCGTACGACGCGAGGTGCTGGGCGACGCGCACGTCGACGACGCCGTCGCCGCCACCACCGACCTCACGCGCGACTTCCAGGAGCTGGTCACGGACTACGCCTGGGGCGGCATCTGGACCCGTCCCGGCCTCGACCGCCGCAGCCGCTCGCTGATCACCCTCACCGCCCTGGTCGCCCGCGGGCACCACGAGGAGCTGGCCCTGCACCTGCGCGCGGCCCGCACCAACGGCCTGACGGTCGAGGAGATCAAGGAGTGCCTGCTCCAGACCGCCATCTACTGCGGCGTCCCCGCCGCCGACACCGCCTTCCGGATCGCGCAGACGGTCCTCGACGAGGAGAAGTCATGAGCACCACCCGCAGCGCCTACCTCTACGCCGCCGCGCGCACGCCGTTCGGGCGCTTCGGCGGCGCGCTGGCCGGCGTACGCCCCGACGACCTCGCCGCCGTCGCCCTCAGCGGCGTGCTGGCCAAGGCGCCCGCGCTCGACCCGACGCGCATCGGCGACGTGGTGTGGGGCAACGCCAACGGCGCCGGCGAGGACAACCGCAACGTCGGCCGGATGGCCGTCCTGCTCGCCGGGCTCCCCACCTCGGTGCCGGCGACCACCGTCAACCGGCTGTGCGGGTCGAGCCTCGACGCCGCGATGATCGGCTCCCGCACGATCGAGTCCGGCGACGCCGACGTCGTCGTCGCGGGGGGTGTCGAGTCGATGACCCGCGCCCCGTGGGTGCTGCCCAAGCCGTCGCGCGCCTTCCCGGCCGGTCACGTCACGGCGGTGTCGACGACGCTGGGCTGGCGGTTGGTCAACGAGCGGATGCCGGCCGCGTGGACGGTCTCGCTCGGTGAGGCCAACGAGGCGCTCGCCGACCGCTTCTCGATCTCCCGCGACCGGCAGGACGCCTTCGCCGTCCGCTCCCACGACCTCGCGGACGCCGCCTGGCTCGCGGGGTCCTACGACGACCTGGTCGTCGCGGTGCCCGACGTCGACCTGGCCCGTGACGAGGGCATCCGGGCCGGCTCGAGCGTGGACGGGCTGGCCGGTCTGAAGCCCTCGTTCCGCCCCGACGGGACGATCACCGCGGCCAACGCCTCCCCGCTCAACGACGGCGCGGCTGCGCTGCTGCTCGGCAGCGAGGACGCGGGCCTCGGCCTGGACCCCGTCGCGCGCCTCGCGGGTCGCGGCGTGCACGCCCTCGACCCGCAGGACTTCGGCTTCGCCCCCGTCGAGGCGGCCGAGAAGGCCCTGGCCCGGGCGGGCATCACGTGGGCCGACGTGAGCGCCGTCGAGCTCAACGAGGCCTTCGCCGTCCAGTCGCTGGCGTGCGTCGACGCGTGGCAGGTCGACCCCGAGATCGTCAACGCCTGGGGAGGCGCGATCGCGATCGGGCACCCGCTCGGCGCGTCCGGCGCCCGGATCCTCGGCACGCTCGCCCACCGGCTGCGGGCCTCGGGGGACCGGTGGGGTGTCGCGGCGATCTGCATCGGCGTCGGCCAGGCGCTGGCGGTCGTCCTCGAGAACCCCCGGGCGGGCACGTCATGACGGCCCGGGTCTGCGCCGACGCCGCCGAGGCGGTCGCGGACGTCGCGGACGGCGCCACCGTGCTGGTCGGCGGCTTCGGCATGGCCGGGATGCCGGTCGCCCTCATCGACGCGCTGATCGAGCAGGGCGCCACCGGCCTGACCGTGGTGTCCAACAACGCCGGCAACGGCGACACCGGCCTGGCCGCGCTCCTCGCCGCGGGCCGTGTCCGCAAGGTGATCTGCTCCTTCCCCCGCCAGCAGGACTCCTGGGTCTTCGACGGCCTCTACCGGGCCGGCGCGATCGAGCTCGAGCTGGTGCCGCAGGGCAACCTGGCCGAGCGGATGCGGGCCGCGGGGGCGGGGATCGGGGCGTTCTTCTGCCCCACCGGGGTCGGCACGTCCCTGGCCGAGGGCAAGGAGACCCGGGAGATCGACGGACGGACCTACGTGCTCGAGCACCCGATCCGCGGCGACGTCGCCCTGATCGGCGCGCACCGCGCCGACCGGGCCGGCAACCTCGTCTACCGCAAGACCGCTCGCAACTTCGGGCCCGTGATGGCCACCGCCGCCACCACCGTCGTCGCCCAGGTCGCCGAGGTCGTCGACGTCGGGGGCATCGACCCCGAGGTCGTCGTGACCCCCGGGATCTACGTCGACCGGGTCGTGGTCGCATGAGTGCCCCCATGAGCGCCCCGCGGGCTCCGCGGACCAAGGACCAGATCGCCGCGGCCATCGCCCACGACATCCCGGCCGGGTCGTTCGTCAACCTGGGCATCGGGCAGCCGACCCTCGTGGCCGACCACCTCACCGCCGGGTCCGGAGTCGTGCTCCACACGGAGAACGGCATGCTGCACATGGGCCCGGCGGCCACCGGTGACGACGTCGACCCCGACCTGACCAACGCGGGCAAGCAGCCCGTGACCGAGCTGCCCGGGGCGTCGTACTTCCACCAGGCCGACTCCTTCGCCATGATGCGCGGCGGCCACCTCGACGTCTGCGTGCTCGGCGCCTTCCAGGTCTCGGCGACCGGCGACCTCGCCAACTGGCACACCGGCGGCCCCGAGGCGATCCCCGCCGTCGGGGGTGCGATGGACCTCGCGGTCGGCGCCGAACGAGTCTTCGTGATGATGACGCTCTTCAGCAAGGACGGCAGCGCCAAGCTGGTCGAGGCGTGCACCTATCCGCTCACCGGCGTGGGGTGCGTCGACCGGGTCTACACCGACCTCGCGACCTTCGAGCTCGCAACCGACGGTGTCCGGGTCCTCGAGACCTTCGGCCCCACGCTCGACGAGCTGGCCGCCCGCCTCGACATACCGCTGCTCGACGGCACGGCGTGACCTAGCCTTCGACCCATGACCCGCATCGGCCACCACCTCGCCGAGCTCCGCGTCGGGCTCCGCGTCGCTCCTCGTCGGGCTCCTCGTCGGACTCGTCGGTGCCCTCGCCCTCGGGACGGGGGCGGCTCCCGCCCTGGGCTCGCCGTCCGTCGCCGACCGCGACTGCGGCGACTTCGCCACCCAGGCCGCCGCGCAGGAGTTCTTCCTCGACCAGGGCGGCCCCCGTCAGGACCCGCACCGCCTCGACCACGACGGCGACGGCGTCGCCTGCGAGACCAACCCGTGCCCCTGCTCCACCGACCAGGGCGGTGGGGGCCAGCAGCCCGAGCCGGTGAAGCGCCAGCGGGCCAAGGTCGTCCGGGTCATCGACGGTGACACCGTGATGGTCAGGCTCATCGGTGGCCCCCAGCGCACCGTCCGGGTCCTCGGCATCGACACCCCCGAGGTCTTCGGCGGCCAGGAGTGCGGAGGCCCCGCCGCCTCGCGCGCCGCGAAGCGGATGCTGCCCGTCGGCACCCGGGTGCGGCTGGTCTCCGACGTGTCGCAGGACAACAAGGACCGCTACGGCCGCATCCTGCGCTACGTCATCAAGGGCAAGATCGACGTGGGGCGCCACCAGCTCAACCGTGGGCACGCCCGGGTCTACGTCTTCGACCAGCCCTTCAAGCGCGTGGCCTCCTACCGGGCGGCGCAGCGGAAGGCCAAGCAGGCCGGCCGCGGTCTCTGGGGCAGCTGCTGAGCGGCGGCCCGGGCCTCGGCTGCGGGTCGCAGCGGTAGGCCGCCCTGACTATCGGTAGGCCCCGTGGGACTCGAACCCACAACCAAGAGATTAAAAGTCTCCTGCTCTGCCAATTGAGCTAGGGGCCCGGGGTGTGGAAAGAACGTGGGGACAACCTTGGCTGGAACCCGGGGAACGGCCGTGCGCCGTGCAGCCTACCGATGGTCTGCTGGACCAGTCGCGGCGACGTGGGCCCTCGGAGGCTTGCCGGGTAGGGGCCCATCAGCCCGTGGTGCACCCTGACGCAGGGGAGAGTGCTTTGACCTGGGGCGCGACCGGGTACCTGGGCACGACCCGCGGCGCCTCGGCGCCTCGGCGCATCGACCAGGAGGCTCACATGCAGCACCCGCCCACCTCGCCCACACCCGGCGCAAGGCGCCGCCGCGGCGCCCCGAGCTCAGCAGGGGCGTTCGTCACCGCGGCCCTCGCAGCGTTCGCGGTGGCCCTCACTGCAACACAGGGCGCGGCCGCACCGGCAGCCCCCGAGAGGGCCGACCGGGTGCTGGTCTCACCTGAGCAGGTCCCGCGTGGGCAGAAGACGAGCCTGTCCGTGGTCGTCGGTGACTACATCGTCGCCGGGCAACGGCGCGTGGAGGTCCGCGCACCCCGGTGGAACCTCGTGGGCGAGTCCGGCACCGGGTGGGTCATCGTGGCCTACGACCGAGACTACGGCGACGCCCGGGTCGTGCGCGTCGGTGCGAGCGGCGCCCAGTCCGTCCTGGTGCCCAACGCCGGGTTCGAGACCGTGTCCCTGACCAGCGACGGGCGCTACCTGCTGCGCCGGGAGGTCCTCACGGGCGGTGGCCGCCTCCGCTCCCAGCTTCGCGTCATGGACGCCACCACCGGCGAGCTGCGCGGTTCGCACCGGTTCGCCGGCGTGCGGGAGGTTCTCGACATCGACGACGCCTGGGCTGCCGTCTCCGGAGGCGGCTCGCAGCCGAGCGTGTGGTGGAAGTTCGCGACCGCACAGGTCAGGACCCTCGACAAGCGCCGGGCCTTCTTCGCCGACCTGAGCGAGGGACTCATCTCCTACGGCAAGGGCGACCCTTACCGTGGCGGCTGCAGCTTCCTCGCCCAGGCACCCCAGCCCGGGCAGGCCTCACGGCCTGGTCTCGACATGTTCCGCTCCTGCGACTGGTCGGTGGTCGCGGTAGCTCCCGGCGGTGCCCGGGTGCTGACCATTCCGAACACCACCGACGGCATCGGCCCCCACCTTGCCCAGCTCCGAGTCGCAGAGAGCGGCCGTGTCCTGAAGACGTACAGGGCGGCCTCCTACTTCGGACGAGTCGCGTTCGAGTCACCCCGTGAGGCGATCCTGGACACCCACTCACGCCGCTACGCCGCCCCGGTGCGGTGCGTCCTGGCTGACTGCGAGCGCGCCGGTCAGCTCACCCGCGAGACGAGGTCCCGCCGGGCGTCCCGCGCCCACCGCTGAACGTGGGATCGGCACGTGTCCGGGGTCGAGGTGCTGCCTGCCCAGCCGAGTCCATCCAGCTCTTCCGCCAACTCGCAGATCAGAACTGACGTCCTGAGCCGCCAGGGGCCCGGGTCTGGGAACTCTGGGACAACCGTGGGAAAAACCCGGGTGACGACCATGCGCCGCGCAGCACACCGACCGTCGATGGATGGGGGACGTCGCCGGGAGGTGGCTGATTCGTCGGGTCGTGCATCTCGGTGAGTTGCCGGCGGAGGTCTGGAGCGGTCCCCCGAGGTCGGGTCGTGTGTCGCACCCAGAGCCAGGGCGCGTGCTGGGGCACACGACCGGTGCTGGCAGGAGGTCGACGTACGCCGGGGTTTCGCCTGCACCGCTTGGTGAAGCGGCCCCCCGGAGCGTCGACAACCTCGCGCTGACCACGCCAGGACGCTTGGTCAGAGGTCGACCGGCAACCGTGGTACAGAAAGTCCCGCCCCGGAAAGGACGGGACGCGTATTCGCTTGCTAGGGTGTGACGTGCAGAAGGTGCAAGTTCCAGCAGGTCAACGCCCGCGGAGTTTGTGATCCGGCGGCGTTTCTGGTTTGTGGTATTGCCAATCACGGGTCGGAGCGACGTATCACCGCATCTTAGGCGGGTCGCTGAAGTGGCGGCTTTCGTTCCGATAAACAGGAGTACCAGTACCATGGCTCAAGGCACCGTGAAGTGGTTCAACGCTGAGAAGGGCTTCGGCTTCATCGCACAGGAGGACGGCGGCGACGACGTCTTCGTGCACTACTCGGCGATCCAGACCCAGGGCTACAAGTCCCTGGACGAGAACCAGAAGGTCGAGTTCGACGTCACGCAGGGCCCCAAGGGCCCCCAGGCGGAGAACGTCCGTCCCGTCTGATCGCTAGACGAGACGCTTAGTCTTCGACACGAGGCCTCCACCCCAATCGGGGTGGGGGCCTCGTGGTCATTTGGCGCCATCGGGGCCGGGCTCCGGTGACCAGGTCCGTGACCAGGCCCGGTGACCCGGCCCGGACCCGATCGGCTCGTCGGGATGGCCCGGATTGACCAGGGAGATAGTTGCCGTTTGCACGTACCCTGGACGGGGAAGGCTTGCTCGGAATGCCTGCCACCGACCAGACAGGGGTCACTCGTGTACGACCAGTTCGACGTGACGCTCGAGGACGTCGACCTCCTCGGCGAGGTGGAGCTCACCACCAACCTCATCATCGCTGCCAGTGAGTCCGACGACCACCTCACACCCGACGAGATCGACCAGATCCTCGGCGTGCACCCCCAACCGCCGCTGCCCCGTCGCGAGGCCTGACGTCCCGACCCGTCCTTCGGCAGCGTCTCCGTGACCGACCGACCCGCTGGCCTCCGGCCGGCGGGTCTTCTGTTGGACTCGACGCATACCCAAGGGGGGTATAGAGTGGCGGTATGAGCGACGTGAGCACCTGGACCATCACAGGCATGACCTGTGGCCACTGCGAGGCCTCCGTGCGTGAGGAGGTCAGCGAGATCCCCGGCGTCGAGAGCGTCGAGGTCTCGCACACCGCCGGCACCGCGGTGATCACGAGCGCCGCGCCTCTCGACCGCGACGCGGTCGCGGCTGCCGTGGAGGAGGCTGGCTACGCACTCGCGTGAGCCTCACCGGATGATGAGCAGCCCCACCAGCACCTCCCCTGGCACCTCCCGCTGACACTGCCGCTGGCGCCGCGACCGGCACCGGCGTCACGACCGACGTCGAGCTGGCCATCACCGGCATGACGTGCGCCTCCTGCGCCAACCGGATCGAGCGCAAGCTCAACAAGCTCGAGGGTGTCACCGCCACCGTCAACTACTCGACCGAGAAGGCCAAGGTCGCCTACCCCGTCACACTCGGCACCGACGTCCTCCTCGCGACGGTCGAGTCGGCGGGCTACGCCGCGCAGCTGCCGACGCCGCCGGGAGCCGCCGCGGACGGTGGGGACGACGACGCGTCGGGCGACCCCGAGCTGGACGCGTTGCGTCAGCGGCTCCTCATCTCGACCGCCCTCAGCCTGCCCGTGGTGCTGCTCTCGATGGTGCCTGCGCTCCAGTTCGACAACTGGCAGTGGGCCTCGCTCACCCTGGCGGCGCCCGTCGCCGTCTGGGGCGCCTGGCCCTTCCACCGGGCCGCCTACGTCAACCTGCGCCACCGCGCCACGACCATGGACACCCTGGTCTCCGTGGGCGTGCTCGCCGCCTTCGGCTGGTCGCTGGTCGCGCTCTTCTTCGGCACCGCGGGGATGACCGGCATGACCCACGGGTTCGAGCTGACCGTGGACCGGGGCTCGGGTCTCGACAACATCTACCTCGAGGTCGCCGCCGGGGTCACCACCTTCCTGCTCGCCGGACGCTTCGTCGAGAAGCGCTCGAAGCGCCGCGCCGGCTCCGCCCTGCGCGCCCTGATGGACCTCGGCGCCAAGGACGTGACGGTGCTCCGCGACGACGTCGAGCACCGCGTGCCCGCCGCGTCGCTCGCGGTCGGCGACCTGCTCGTCGTACGCCCGGGGGAGAAGGTCGCGACCGACGGCATCGTCGAGTCCGGCCGCTCCGCCGTCGACGCCTCGATGCTCACCGGGGAGCCGGTGCCGGTCGAGGTGGGGCCCGGCTCGGAGGTCACCGGCGCGACCGTCAACGCCAGCGGCCGCCTCGTCGTGCGCGCCACCCGCGTCGGCGCCGACACCCAGCTCGCCCAGATGGCGCGGCTCGTCGAGGAGGCGCAGAACGGCAAGGCCGAGGTGCAGCGCCTCGCCGACCGGGTCTCCGGCGTCTTCGTCCCGATCGTGATCGCCCTGTCGCTCGCGACGCTCGGGGCGTGGCTCGCGAGCGGCGCCGAGGTCTCGATGGCCTTCACCGCGGCCGTCGCGGTGCTGATCATCGCCTGCCCGTGCGCGCTGGGGCTGGCCACGCCGACCGCTCTCATGGTCGGCACCGGCCGGGGGGCCCAGCTGGGCATCCTGATCCGCGGCCCCGAGGTGCTCGAGTCGACGCGGCGCATCGACACCGTGGTGCTCGACAAGACCGGCACCGTCACCACCGGGCGGATGAGCCTCGTCGAGACCGTGGCGGCCGACGGCGAGACCGCGGCGGACGTACGACGGGTCGCGGCGTCGCTGGAGGCCTCCAGCGAGCACCCCATCGCCCAGGCGATCGCGGCGTCGGTGCCCGGTGTCACCGCCGCCGAGGACTTCGCCAACCTCGAGGGCCTCGGCGTGCGCGGGGTCGTCGAGGGACGCGCCGTGCTGGTCGGGCGGGCGCGGCTGCTCGAGGGCGAGGGGATGGCGCTGCCTCCCGAGCTCGTCGCCGCGGTCGACGCCGCCGAGACCGCGGGTCGCACCGCCGTCGCCGTCGGCTGGGACGGCCGCGCGCGTGGCGTGCTCGTCGTCGCCGACACGATCAAGCCCAGCAGCGCCGAGGCCGTGCAGCGGCTGCGCAGCCTGGGGCTCGACCCGATCCTGCTCACCGGCGACAACGAGCGCGCGGCCCGTGCGGTGGCCGGCGAGGTCGGCATCGAGCAGGTCATCGCCGAGGTGCTGCCCGCCGACAAGCTCGCGGTGGTGTCCCGGTTGCAGTCCGAGGGACGCGTGGTGGCGATGGTCGGCGACGGGGTCAACGACGCCGCGGCGCTCGCCCAGGCCGACCTGGGCATCGCGCTCGGCACGGGCACCGACGTGGCGATCGAGGCCAGCGACCTGACGCTGGTGCGCGGCGACCTGCTGGTCGCGGCCGACGCCGTACGTCTGGCCCGCCGCACCCTGGGCACCATCAAGGGCAACCTCTTCTGGGCGTTCGCCTACAACGTCGCAGCGCTGCCGCTCGCGGCGGCCGGGCTGCTCAACCCGATGCTCGCCGGGGCCGCGATGGCGCTCTCGTCGGTCTTCGTGGTCACCAACAGCCTGCGGCTGCGGCGCTTCAGCTGAGCGCCCGTCGGAGGGAAAGTCCGTGACGTTTTCGACCTCAATTTGGGTCGGGAGGGGCGAAAACGTCACGGACTTTCCCGGGCCACCCACCCGCACAGCGAGGTCAGCAGGTCGCGAAGAGGACCGGCCCGGTGCTGAGGTCGGAGATGACGTAGGTGCCCTCGACCGGCTCCAGGGCCATGGTGACGACCTTGCCGTCGGCCCGGACGGCGCCGAGGGCGAAGCGGTCGGAGAAGCTCCCACCCTGGCCCGGGGCGGGCCCGGCCGCGAGGATCGCGCGGGTGTCGGCGTTGGTGCGGGCCTGCTCGTCGGTCTCGAAGGACAGCGCGACGCGCAGGTCACGCCCGGGCTGCACCGACATCGCGAAGCCGGTGAAGGCGTTGACCTTGCCGGCCTCGCGCACCAGCTGCTCGCCCTGGGCCTGGTCCTCGGGGTCGGCCTGGCCCATCGCCAGGGCGCCACAGGCCAGGTCGCCGGTGTAGATCGCCGCCGACAGCGGCGCTCCGCTCGCCTCGACGACGTCGTCGAGGTCCGCGACCGACGCCCCGTCGATCGACCCGCCGACCACCTCGGCGAGGTAGCCCGGGGTGTCGCTGGTGAGGACCAGCGAGTCCTCCTCGTCGAGGGCGATGTAGCCGACCTCCGGGGTGATGCTGCTGCCGATGCGTGCCAGGACGTCCGAGCCGCCCTCCCAGACCCCGTCGTCCTCGCCCGGCGCGGTGTAGCCGAGGTTGGTGATGCGGGTCCGGATCCGGTCCCAGTCGGTGTCCTCGGGCAGGTGCAGCAGCACGACCGCGCCTGCTGCTGACTGGCTGAAGAGCTCCCAGTCGACGGAAGCGGGCGAGAAGCCGAACTGCACGTGCAGCACCTGGGCCGACTGGGGCAGCGCCGAGGTCGAGGAGAGGTCGGCGCTGTAGGCCGCGTCCATCAGGTCGGTGACCTGCTCGGAGGGGGAGTCGGCGTCGAGGTCGACGCCCAGCTCGGCACGCACCCCGGCCCAGTCGGTCCAGGAGAAGCGCTCGCCGTCCCCCGGCGCGAGGGCCATCGCGCGCTGCAGGTCGGTGCGGTCCCGGTCGGCCCACCAGCGCAGCCCGACCACCGCCACCCCGGCCAGCAGCGCGGTCACGACGACGAGGATGCCGAGCAGGCGCAGGCGCGGGACGGTCATGGGGCGGTCACGGTGCTGCCAGGTCTCCTCAGGTGGGTCAGGTGGTGTGAGACTAGCCCGCATGCCCACGCCGAGACCTCGTGATGCGCTCTCCGCCGGCGTCGTCGTGATCGGGCAGGACAAGCGCGTGCTGCTCGTGCACCGCCCCAAGTACGACGACTGGTCCTTCCCCAAGGGCAAGCTCGAGCGCGGCGAGCACGCGGCCGCGGCCGCGGTGCGCGAGGTCGCCGAGGAGACCGGGGTCGCACGTGCGTCTCGGGCCGCCGCTGCGCAGCCAGCGCTACGTCGTGTCCAGCGGCGCGCGGATGAAGACCGTCCACTACTGGACCGGACGGGTCGTCGGCGACGACGACATCAGCGACTACCGGGCCAACAGCGAGATCGATGCCGTCGCCTGGCTCGACGTCGACGCGGCGTTCGCGCGGCTCACCTACCCCTACGACGCCGACACGCTGCGCGAGGCGCTCGCGCTGCGGCACACGACCCGACCGGTCGTCGTGCTGCGCCACGCCGAGGCGTGCCCCCGCGGGGACTGGTCCGGCGACGACGCCGAGCGGCCCCTGCTCGAGCCCGGCCGCGCCCAGGCGGAGCGGATCTGGCCGCTGCTGGCGGCCTACGGCGTGACCCGGGTCGTCACCTCCACGAGCCTGCGCTGCGTCGAGACCGTGGCGCCGTACGCCGACGCGGCCGGGGTGGCGCTCGAGCTCGAGCCGCGGTTGAGCGAGGAGGGGGCGTCGGCCAAGCGGGTCCGCCGCATCCTCGAGGGCCTGGCCGACGACCCGCGCCCGGCGGTGCTCTGCACGCACCGACCGGTGCTCCCCTCCGTGTTCGGCGCCCTCGGCATCGCCGACCCGGGCCTGGCCACGGGCGAGATGCTGGTCGCCCACCTGCGCAAGGGTGTCGTGGTCGCCTCCGAGCGGCACCGGGTGCCCTCAACCGTGACCTGAGTCAAGGCCGCCGGGCCCTGTTCACGTGACCGTCGTCTCATCTGCGGGCCGCCGTGGCCAACTGGGCGGGTCGAGTTCACCCCGCGTTCACCATCGACCCCGGATCCGGACACCTGGCGCCACAACACTCCTGATCGTCACACCACGACGACACAGGAGAACGAAGTGAAGAGCACTTCCATCCGCCAGGCCATCGTGCCCGGCATCGCCGCCCTGGCCCTCACCCTCTCGGCCTGCGGTGGCGCCGACGCCGGCGCGAGCACCGACGTCAGCGGCGTCAGCGGCAGCGTCGCTGTCGACGGTTCGTCCACGGTCTTCCCCATGAGTGACGCTGCCGCCGAGCTCCTCAACGAGGAGAACGCCGACATCCAGGTCTCCGTCGGCGAGTCCGGCACGGGAGGCGGCTTCGAGGCCTTCTGCAGCGGCAAGACCGACATCTCCGACGCGTCCCGTCCGATCAAGGACGAGGAGGCCGCGATCTGCGCCGAGGCCGGCATCGACTACACCGAGCTCCAGGTCGCCACCGACGCCCTCACCATGGTCGTCAACCCCGACCTCGACGTCGACTGCCTGACCGTCGAGCAGATCGCCCAGCTGTGGGGCCCCGACTCCACCGTGTCCAACTGGAGCGACCTCGACCCGAGCTTCCCCGACGAGGACATCGCGCTCTTCGGCCCCGGCACCGACTCGGGCACCTACGACTACATGGCCGCCGACGTCATCGGCGCCGAGTCCGAGACGACCCGCACCGACTACGAGGCCTCCGAGGACGACAACGTCCTGGTCCAGGGCGTGGCGGGCACCGACGGTGCGACCGGCTACTTCGGCTACACCTACTACGAGGAGAACACCGACAAGCTGAAGGCGCTGTCCATCGACAACGGTGAGGGTTGCATCGCCCCCTCCGCCGAGACGGCCCAGTCGGGCGAGTACACCCCGCTGGCCCGACCGCTCTTCATCTACGTCAACCAGGCGAAGTACAACGACAACGAGGCCGTCGCGGCCTACGTCGACTTCTACATCGAGAACCTCGCCTCCATCGCCGAGGTCGGCAAGTTCATCCCGCTGAGCGACGAGCTCTACACCGAGACCCAGACTGCCCTCGAGGGCATCTCGAGCTGACCGGAGTCCCTGAGCAGCTGATGAACAGCATCACCACCACCGGCGCAGGCCCGTCCCCCCGGGGGACGGGCCTGCCCGCCGTCCCCGACCTCCGCCGCAAGCGGCGCCCGGTCGAGACCGTGATCCGCGCGGTCCTGATGGTCTCGGCGTTCCTGTCGGTCGCGATCACCATCGGCATCGTCCTGGCCCTGATCCGCCCGGTCATCGACTTCTTCGGCGAGGTCTCGCTCGGCGAGTTCTTCTCCACCGAGGGGAGGTACGCCGTGCTCCCGCTGGTCGCGGGCACCGCGATGACCACGGTGATCGCCCTGCTCGTGGCGATCCCACTCGGGCTCGGCGCCGCGATGTACCTCTCGGAGTACGCCTCCGCGCGGGCCCGCAAGGTCCTCAAGCCGACCGTCGAGCTGCTCGCGGGCGTGCCCTCGGTCGTCTACGGCTTCTTCGCCCTCACCTTCGTGACGCCGACGCTGCTGCAGGGCCTGCTCCGCCTCGACGTCAACTTCACCAACGCGCTGGCGGCCGGCCTCGTGCTCGGCGTGATGATCATCCCGACCATCGCGTCGCTCTCCGAGGACGCGCTCTCGGCCGTGCCGCAGTCGATGCGCCAGGGCTCGCTGGCCATGGGCGCCAACCGGATGCAGACCACCCTGCGGGTGGTCCTCCCGGCGGCCCTCTCCGGCGTCGCGGCCGCCGTCGTCCTCGGCCTCTCGCGGGCCGTGGGCGAGACGATGATCGTGGCCCTGGCCGCCGGGGCCCAGAAGAACCTGAGCCTGGACCCCCGCGAGGGCATGCAGACGATGACCGGCTTCATCGCGCAGACCGCCGGCGGGGAGAACGCCGTCGGCTCCACGTCGTACAACACGCTCTTCGCCGTGGGCCTGCTGCTCTTCCTCATCACCCTGGTCATCAACATCATCAGCATCACGCTGGTCCGACGTTTCAGGCAGGTCTACTGATGAGTGTCGCCTCCACCACCGCCCGGGACATGACCCGCACCCTGTCGACCGGTCGCAGCAAGGACCGGGGGATCGGCTCCCTGGTCTTCCTGGGCGCGCTGTGGTTCTCGCTGTTCTTCGGCGTGATGGTGCTGCTCGTGCTGATCATCGACACCGTGATCGTGGGCTCGCCCCGCTTCGACTCCGCGCTGCTGACCGAGTACGGCTCCCGGGTGCGCCCGGAGACGACCGGCTTCCGCGCCGGCATCCTCGGGTCGCTGTGGCTGATGCTCTTCACCGCGCTCCTGGCCGTGCCCCTGGGCATCGCCGCCGCGCTCTACCTCGAGGAGTTCGCCGACGGCGAGCGGTGGTGGAACAGGCTGATCGAGGTCAACCTGCAGAACCTCGCCGCCGTGCCCGCCATCGTCTACGGCCTGCTGGCCGTCGCGGTGATGGCGCTGATGGGCTTCCAACGCACCGGGATCGTCCTCGGCGGTGCCATCGCCCTGGCGCTGCTGATCCTCCCGGTCATCATCATCACCACCCGCGAGGCGGTCCGCGCGGTCCCGCAGGACATCCGGCAGGGCTCGTTGGCCCTCGGTGCGACCGTGTGGCAGACGACGTGGCGCCAGACGCTGCCCTCGGCCGTGCCCGGCATCGCGACCGGCACCATCCTCGGGCTCTCGCGCGCCATCGGTGAGGCGGCGCCGCTGATCGTCGTCGGCCTGGCCGGCTCGGTGCGCTTCGACCCCACCGGGGTCCTCAGCGAGATCACGGCGCTGCCGATGCAGATCTACTCGCTGACCTCGCAGTCCCAGGAGGAGCTCCAGACGGCTGCCTCCGCCGCCATCATCGTGCTGCTCGTGATGATCCTGGGCCTCAACGCCCTGGCCATCTTCATCCGCAACAAGTTCCAGAAGACCTGGTAGGAGTACCACTGTGTCCACCCACCCCGCCACCGCCACCACGCGACCGCCCGTGCCTCCCGTGCCCTCGGCGCACGCGTCCGGGCGCCCCGACTCCGAGGCGGAGCGCGAGGTCCCCCACGTGCCGCCGCACCCGGTGATGGAGGCGCTGAAGCTCAACGTCTTCTACGGCGACTTCCACGCCGTCCACGACGTCAACCTGTCGTTCGGCAAGAACGAGATCACCGCGCTGATCGGCCCCTCGGGCTGCGGCAAGTCGACGGTGCTGCGCTGCCTCAACCGGATGAACGACCTCGTCTCGGGCGCCCGCGTCGAGGGCGAGGTGACCTACCACGGGCAGAACATCTACGCCCGCGGCGTCGACCCGATCGCCGTGCGCACCCAGATCGGGATGGTCTTCCAGAAGCCCAACCCGTTCCCCAAGTCGATCTACGACAACATCGCCTACGGCCCGCGGGTCACCGGCATGAAGGTCGAGAGCATGGACGACCTGGTCGAGGAGGCGCTGCGCGGTGCCGCGCTCTGGGACGAGGTGAAGGACAAGCTCAAGCAGTCGGCGTACGGCCTCTCGGGCGGTCAGCAGCAGCGCCTGTGCATCGCCCGCACCATCGCGACCAAGCCCGACGTGATCCTGATGGACGAGCCCTGCTCGGCCCTCGACCCGATCGCCACCTCGCGCATCGAGGACCTGATGGTCGGCCTGCGCGACGACTACACGATCATCATCGTCACCCACAACATGCAGCAGGCCGCCCGCGTCTCCGACCGCACCGCCTTCTTCACCGCCCGCCCCGACGAGACCACCGGCAACCGCACCGGGCTGCTCGTCG
This sequence comes from uncultured Actinomycetota bacterium, assembly GCA_963827195.1. Classification (GTDB taxonomy): domain Bacteria; phylum Actinomycetota; class Actinomycetes; order Propionibacteriales; family Nocardioidaceae; genus Nocardioides. The sequence goes on along the minus strand of CAWGZT010000004.1, from coordinate 23,584 downwards.
AGTTCGACCGCACCAGCAACATCTTCGCCAACCCCCACGACAAGCGCACCGAGGACTACATCTCCGGTCGCTTCGGCTGAGGCGGGTCCTGCCCCCTGGGCGCGCTCGGGGGAGCGGGCGCTCCGCGCGGGCTGGCCGCCGACGGCGGCGGCGTCGGCCCGTCCGGACAGTTTCACCGGCCGGCCGAGGAAACTGTCGCTTGGACGATGAAACTTCGTACTCCAACCGACAGTTTCACCGGCCGGCCGGTGAAACTGTCCCGGCCGAGCACCCGAAAAATCGCCCCACACCCCCTCAGCTCAGGGGAGGACCTCGATGAACAGGTGCGCCACCCAGTAGCAGAGGGCGGCGACGAGGCCGGCCATGGGGAAGGTGAGGATCCAGGCGGCCACGATCGACTTGGCCACGCCCCAGCGGACGGCCGAGAAGCGCTTGGTGGCGCCGACGCCCATGACCGCGGAGGTGATGGTGTGGGTGGTGGAGATGGGCGCGGAGTAGAGGAACGCGGTGGTGTAGAGGACACCGGCGGCGACCGACTCGGCGGCGAAGCCGCGGGCGGGGTCGAGGGCGATGATGCGGCGCCCGAGGGTGCGCATGATGCGCCAGCCGCCGGCGTACGTGCCCGCGGAGATCGCGGTGGCCGCGGCGATGATGACCCACAGCGGCAGGTCGTCGCCGGGGTTGACGAAGCCGCCGGCGAGCAGCGCCAGGAAGATGACGCCCATCGTCTTCTGCGCGTCCTGGAGCCCGTGGCCCAGGGCCATGGCGGCGGCGGAGATGGTCTGGAGGAAGCGGAAGTTGCGCTGGGTGCGGTGCGGGTTGCGCTTCTTGAAGATCCACATGATCGCGAGCATCAGCCCGAAGCCGGCGGCGAAGGCGAAGAGCGGCGAGAGGATCATCGGGATGACGACCTTGTCGAGCACCGTCGACCACTCGACGAACGTGCCGGAGGCCAGCGCCGACCCCACCAGCCCGCCGATGAGGGCGTGGGAGGAGGAGGAGGGGAGGCCGTAGTACCAGGTGATGAGGTTCCACGCGATGGCGCCGAGCAGGCCGGCCATCACGATCACCAGGCCGTGCGAGCCGTCCGGTGGCGAGATCACGCTCCCGACGGTGTTGGCGACCTCCTGGCCCAGGAAGGCGCCGATGAAGTTCATGACGGCGGCCATGATCAGCGCCACGCGCGGCGTGAGCGCCCGCGTCGAGACCGACGTGGCGATCGCGTTGGCGGCGTCGTGGAAGCCGTTGGTGTAGTCGAAGGTCAGCGCGACGACGACGACCGCGATGACGAGCGCGAGTTCCACGGTCGCTCAGGACTCCTTGACGGCGATCTGCTCCACGATGTTGGCGACCTTCTCGAAGGCGTCGATCGAGTCCTCGAGGGCCTCCACGATGTCCTTGAGCTTCAGCACCTCGATCGTCTTGTGCTCACCGGAGAAGAGGTTGGCCAGGATCCGGCGGTGGTTCTTGTCGCCGGCGTTCTCCAGGCGGTTGATCTCGATCCAGAACTCCTCGAGCGACTGCATCGAGCGCAGGTTGGGCATCGCCGCCGACGTCAGCTCGGCGCAGCGCTGCAGCACCTCGACCTGGTTGGACAGCTCGGCCGGGAGGACCTTCACCTCGTAGAGCAGGATCATGTCGACGACCTCGTCCATCATGTCCATGACGTCGTCGAGGCCGGACGCGAGCGAGTAGATGTCCTCGCGGTCGAACGGCGTGACGAAGGTGCTGTTCACCCGCCGGACGATCTCGTGCGTCGTCTCGTCGGCGGCGTGCTCGGCGTCGCGCATCAGCGTCGCGACGGCGGCGTGGTCGGCGCCCTCGCTCAGCATCTGCGCGAGCAGCTCGGCACCGCGGACCAGGTGATTGGCCGACTGGGTGAAGAGGTCGTAGAAAGTGGCATCGACCGGGCGGAATCGCAAACCCACGGAGAACTCCTGGTGAGGCGGAGACGAACGGCCTCATGCTAGGGGGTCGCGGCCACGCGGACGCAACTCCTGGTGCATCGCCCGCAGGCCGGCCCGCCCCCCACCCCGCCGCTGAACCGCCGGTCAGCCGGTCGTACGCCGCCTGCGCTGGCCCTCGATCAGGCTCTCCTGGAGATGCAGGTCACCCTCGTTGCGGACCCAGGTGCCGTCGCTCTGCAGCACCCACGCGCTGGTGGCGGGCGCGAACGCCGTGTCCAGCAGCGCCTGGATGGAGCGGGTGCTCTCCTCGCCGGGCACGCGCACCAGGACCTCGACGCGGCGGTCCAGGTTGCGGTGCATCATGTCGGCCGAGCCGAGCCAGGCGACCGGCTCACCGCCGTTCTCGAAGACGAAGAGGCGGCTGTGCTCGAGGAAGCGGCCCAGGATCGAGCGGACCTCGATGTTCTCCGAGAGCCCCGGCACGCCCGGACGCAGCGCGCAGATGCCGCGCACGAGCAGCTGCACGCTCACGCCCTCCTGGGAGGCGAGGTAGAGCGCGTCGATGACGGCCTCGTCGACGACCGAGTTGGCCTTGATCCGCACCCGCGCGGGCCGGCCGTCGCGGTGGTGCTGGATCTCGCCGTGGATCTGGTCGACCAGCCCGGACCGCACGCTGTCCGGGGCGACCAGCAGCTCGTCGTACGACGCGTTGCGCGACCAGCCGGACAGGTTGTTGAAGAGGTGGGCGACGTCCTCGCCGATGCGTTCGTCGGTCGTGAGGAGCCCGAGGTCCTCGTAGGTGCGCGACGTCTTGGGGTTGTAGTTGCCGGTGCCGATGTGGGTGTAGCGGCGGATGCCGCCCCCGGTGCCGGCCTCGTCGCGTACGACGAGCGCCAGCTTGCAGTGCGTCTTGAGGCCCACCAGGCCGTAGACGACGTGGCAACCGGCCTGCTCGAGCTTGCGCGCCCAGCGGATGTTGGCCTGCTCGTCGAAGCGGGCCTTGATCTCGACGATCACCAGCACCTGCTTGCCGGCCTCGGCGGCGTCGACCAGGGCGTCGATGATCGGGGAGTCGCCGGAGGTGCGGTAGAGCGTCTGCTTGATCGCCAGCACGTGCGGGTCGGCGGCCGCCTGCTCGATGAAGCGCTGCACCGAGGTGGCGAAGGAGTCGTAGGGGTGGTGCAGCAGCACGTCGTGGCGCCGGGTCGCCTTGAAGATGTCGACGGGGGCCGCCGACTCGACCTCGGCGAGGAGGGGGTGGGTGGTGGGCACGAACGCGGGGTACTTCAGCTCCTCGTGCGAGAGGTCCGCGATCCCGTGGAGGCCGCGCAGGTCCAGCGGGCCGGGCAGCCGGTAGACCTCCTGGGCGGTGACGTCGAGCTCGGAGATGAGCAGGTCCAGCACGGACTCGGAGATCGACTCCTCGACCTCGAGGCGCACCGGGGGGCCGAAGCGGCGCCGCAGCAGCTCCTTCTCGAGCGCGGCGAGCAGGTTCTCCGCGTCGTCCTCCTCGACCTCGAGGTCCTCGTTGCGGGTGACCCGGAAGGTGTGGACCTCGAGCACGTCCATGCCCGGGAAGAGCCGCTTGAGGTGGGCGCCGATGACGTCCTCGAGCGGCACGAAGCGGGCGTTGCCGAGCGGCACGAACCGCTCGAAGATCGGCGGCACCTTGACGCGCGCGAAGTGCTCCTTGTCGGTCTTGGGGTTGCGGATCAGGACCGCGAGGTTGAGCGAGAGCCCGGAGATGTAGGGGAAGGGGTGCGCCGGGTCGACGGCCAGCGGGGTGAGCACCGGGAAGATCCGGTCGCGGAAGAGCCGCTTGGCGGCCTTCTGCTCGTCGCGGTCCAGCTCCTCCCAGCGCACGATCTCGATCTCGTGCTCGCGCAGCTCGGGGATGATCTCGTCGCGGAAGAGGTGCGCCTGGCGCTGGCACAGCTCGCCCGTGACGCGCCAGATGGTCTCGAGGACCTCGCGGGGCAGCATCCCGGAGGCGGCTCTGACGGCGAGCCCCGCGGCGATGCGTCGCTTGAGGCCCGCGACGCGGACCATGAAGAACTCGTCGAGGTTGCTGGTGAAGATCGCGAGGAAGCGCACCCGCTCCAGCAGCGGCAGCGAGGTGTCCTCCGCGAGCTCGAGGACGCGCTGGTTGAAGCGCAGCCAGGAGAGCTCACGGTCCAGGAACCGGTCGTCGTAGCCCTCGATCGCCGCGACCGTCTCCGCGTCGGGCACGTAGGTCGCCTCGACGTCGTAGGGCTCGTCCGGCACGCCCTCGGCGCCGCGGTGCTGCAGCGTCAGGGGATCGTCGGAGGCGGCAGGCACGATCTCGAGAGGCATGCCCGCAGTGTGGCACCGTCGGGTGAACGTGAGGTGCCGAGCGCTATCTTGCTGCCCGTGAGCATCAAGCAGCGCGTCGCCGGTCTCGGTGCCGTGGCCGAGTCGTCCCTGCTCCGGGTCGCGATGGCCCTCCCGGAGTCCGTCCAGGCCCGGCTGGCCGGCAAGCCGGTCGTCCTCGACGGGCAGACCCTCGCCCCCGAGACCCAGCTCCTCCTCAAGCTCCAGCGCCTCGCCCCGATGCCGGGCGCGGAGACGCTGCCGGTCGCCGAGGGCCGCAAGGTCGTGCTGCACCAGAGCGCGCTCGCCGCGGGCAACCAGGCGATCGGCGCCGTGCGCAACCTCCCCGTCGGCGACCTGCCCGGGCGGCTCTACACCGCCTCGACCGCCGGTGCCACCAGCCCGCTGCTGCTCTTCCTGCACGGCGGCGGCTTCATGTACGGCGACCTCGACTCCCACGACGCCTCCTGCCGTGTCCTCGCCGAGCGCGCCGGCATCCGGGTGCTGGCCGTCGACTACCGGATGGGACCCGAGGACCCGTTCCCTGCGGCGTACGACGACGCGGTGGCCGCCTTCGAGTGGGTCGTGGCCCACGCCGCCTCGCTCGGCGCCGACCCCGAGCGTCTCGCCGTCGGCGGCGACTCCGCGGGCGGCAACCTCGCCGCGGGTGTCGCGATCGAGGCCGCCCGGCGCGGCCTGCCGCTGGCCTTCCAGCTGCTCGTCTACCCGATGACCGACGCCGAGCACCCGACCCGCAGCTTCGAGATGTTCTCCGAGGGCTTCTACCTCACCAAGCAGTTCATGGACCTCGCCAACGAGTGCTACACCCCGCCGGGCCAGGACCTCCGCGACCCCCGCATGTCGCCCATCCACGCCGACCTCCCCGCCGGCCTCGCCCCCGCCTACGTCGTCACGGCCGGCTTCGACCCCCTCCGCGACGAGGGTGAGGCCTACGCCCGCAAGCTCGCCGACGCCGGTGTCGAGGTCGAGCTCCAGCGCTTCCCCGACCAGATCCACAGCTTCTTCAACATCGTCGGCGTCGGGCGCCGCTCACCCGCCGCCGTCGCGGAGATCGCCGTCAAGACCGGCGCCGCCCTCCACCGCTGACCCGTCGATCGAGCCGCTCCTCGGTGGTCGAGCCGCTGGGTTGTTGGTCGAGCCGGCGAGCGCAGCGAGCCGCGTCGAGACCCACGCCCGTTCGTTGGTCGAACCGCCCCGTTCGTTGGTCGAGCCGGCGAGCGCAGCGAGCCGCGTCGAGACCCGCGCCCGTTCGTTGGTCGAGCCGGCGAGCGCAGCGAGCCGCGTCGAGACCCACCACCCGACAGGCGACCTACAGCCCAGGCCGGTAGCGCCGCACCGCAGCCACGAACTGCTCGGGATCGACCATCCGCGCGGTGACCGAGCACGGCGGCAGGCTGCGTCGGTGGAAGTCGACCCGCCAGCCCCGCTCCCCGGGCTGACCGGCCATGGTGACCTCGACGGCCTCGGCGCCGAGGTCGAAGCTGTGGTGGGAGCCGTCGCTGCGGATGTCGACCACCCCGCCCTCGATGCTGACGCGGCTGGGGGACGCCCGGACCTGCCAGGCGGCCAGCGCGAGCACGAGCGTGAGGACGGTCAGGCCGACGCCGTACGCCGAGAGCAGGTCGTCGTTGAGCGCGGCCAGTCCGACGAGCAGGGCCGCGACGACCGAGCAGCTGCCGAGCAGCAGCGCGAGCAGTCCGCGACCGGCCGACCCGGCGGGGGCGAGCGCAACCTCGCTCTCGGGACCGGACTCAGCAAAGACCCCGGTCTCGCCGAGCAGCGCGGGAGCAGGTGGTGCAGCAGCAGTGAGGGTGGCAGTCGAGGTCTGGGGGGAGCGGGGCTCCTCGACGGCCGCAGGGGCTGGGACAGCTGTCGCACGAGGAGCAGGTGCAGCAGGCGCTTCACCCGCCAGCTGACGGGTGAGCTCGGTGACGCGCTGCTCGGCGACCAGCCGCTCGGCCACGGTCTCCTCGACCAGCTCCGCTGAGCGGCGTACGGCGGCCTCGACCGCGGACCGCTCCAGCGCGCGGGTCTCGGCGGCCTCCTCGGCCTCGGCGCGCAGTCGCGCCTGCTTGTCGGCCTCACCGAGGGCGGCGGCCAGCTCGGTGCGGAGCGCGGCCACGGCCGACTCGTGCGCGGTGGCGGCGGCCAGTGACGCGGACACGACCTCCGCCAGCCGCTCCTCGGCCGCGGTGCGCTCGGCGGCGGCGTTCCGGGCGAGCTCGGCGTGCGCCAGCGCGTCCTGCTCGGCGAGGCCCCGCGCGGTGATGGCGGCGGTGGCGGCCTCCTCGGCCTGGGTGCGGGCCTCGTGGGCCTCGCTGGCGAGTCGCGAGGACTCCTGGGCGGCGGTCTCGGCCTCCGCCCGGGCTTCGTGGGCGACGCGTGCGGCCTCGGCCTGGGCGGCGGCCTCCTGCGCAGCGGCGTCGGCGGCAGCGGCGGACGCCTCGGCCGCGGCGCCCTGGGCGCCGCCGGCCTCCTCGGCGACCAGTCGAGCGGCGAGGGCCTCCTCGGCGGCTGCTGCCGCGGCGGTCGCGGCGGCCTCGGCCGTCGTCCGGGCCTCGTGTGCCTCGTGCGCCAGACGGGTCTGCTCGGTCGCGGCCTCCTCGGCCACGCGCCGGGCCTCGGCGTGCTCGCTCGCCGCCAGGTCCGCGGCCTCCCGGGCGTGCGCCTGCTCGGTGGCTGAGGTCTCGGCGGCTGTACGGGCCTCGTGTGCCTCGTGCGCCAGCCGCAGCCTGGGTGGCGGCCTCTTCGGCGGCCGCGACGGCATCGGCAGCCGCCGACTCGGCGGCGACCGCCTGGAGCCGCCCGGCCTCCTCGGCCGCCAGTCGCGCCTCGGCGATGGCGAGCGCCTGCTCGGCCGCCTCCCGCGCGCTGGCCTCGGCGGCCGCGCGGTCGGCCTGTGCCGACTCGGCCCGGGCCAGGGCGTCGGCCGCCGCCGACTCGGCCGCCTCGCGGGCCTCGGCCTGGCTGGCAGCGGTGGCTTCAGCGGCGGCGCGGGCCTCAGCGGCCTCGGTCGCGGCGGCCTCCGCGGCCGCCCGGGCGTCGTGCGCAGAGGCCGCGAGCCGCGCCTGCTCCGCCGAGACCGCGGCGGCAGCGGTGGCGTCGGCGGCGGCCGTCGTGGCAGCGATCGCCTGCAGCCGAGCACCCTCCTCGGCTGCCAGGCGTGTCTCCGCAGCGGCGAAGGCTCGCTCCGCCGCCTCGGTCGCGACCGCCTCGGCAGCCGCCCGGTCCGCGTGTGCCGCCCGGGCCTGGGTCGCGGCCTCCGCCGCCGCCGACTCGGCCTCGGCCCGCGCGGTCGTCATCTGCTCGGCCACGGCCTCGGCCGCGGCCCGGGCCTCGGCCGAGGTCGTGGCGGCCGCCTCGGCGGCCTCCCGGGCGGTGTGGGCCTCGGCGGCGGCGCTCGCCTGCTCGTGCGCGGTCGTCTCGGCTGCCTGGCGTGCCTCGGCGGCCTGGGTGGCCGCGCGCTCGGCGGCCTCGCGACCGCTCAGCGCCTCCGCCGCGGTCTCGGCGGCCTCACCGGCCGCCATCTCCGCCTCGGCGCGTGCCTCGGCCGCGTCGGCGGCAGCGCGCGAGGCCTCGGCAGCCAGCGCTTCCGCCGTCTCGCGATCGGCGATCGCGCGCGCCAGGAGGGCCTCGGCCTCGGCGCGCCCGGTGGCGGCGCTCGTGGCCGACTCCGCGCTCATCCGCGCGGCCTGCTCGGCCTCGCGACGACGTATGACGGCCTCGGCCGCCACCTCCTCCGCCGTCGCCAGCGCGGCCGCGTGTCGCGCGGCCGCCTCCTCGGCGACCTCGCGGGCGGCGTAGGCCTCGGCGGCGAGCTCGGCATGCTCCGTCGCGGTCGACTCGGCGGCCTCCCGGGCCCGGACTGCCAGCGCGGCAGACTCCTCGGCCACCAGACGCTCGGCGGCCTGCTCGGCCCCGGCCAGCTCGGCCGCGTGACGCAGCGAGGCGGCGTGGGCGGCCGACAGGGTCATCTCGGCGGCGCGGGACTGCGCCTGCTCGAGGGTCTCGGTGGGCTCGGCGGCAGCGCGGCGGCGCCACCGTCGGGAGCCGTCGCCCTCGGGGGGAGGGAGGGGGGGCGTGCTCATCGCGGACAGACTAGTGGCTCGTGATGCGTCGACGTGGGCTAATCGCGGCGAAGGGCCGCCCCAGCGTGTGTGGCGGCCCTCCGAGCTCCTGCGGCGGAGCGGGTGGTCAGGCGTTGATGGCCTGCGTCGTGCTGTCCGTGGTGCTCTCGACCTGGATCTTGCGCGGCTTGGCGCGCTCGGCGACCGGCACGAGCAACCGCAGCACGCCCTGGTCGTAGGACGCCTCGATCCGCTCGAGGTCGAGGTTGTCGCCCAGGACGAGCTGGCGGCTGAAGGAGCCCTTGGCGCGCTCGGAGGCGAGCATCTCCCAGTCGCCGTTGCGGCCGGTGCGCTCGGCGCGCACGGTCAGGACGTTGCGCTCGACGTCGAGGTCGATCGACTCGCGGGCCACCCCCGGCAGGTCGAACTCGATGACGAAGCGGTCGCCCTCACGCCACGCGTCCATCGGCATCACGACGGGGCGGTTGGTCGTGCCGTTCAGCTGCTGGGTGAGCTGCTGGGTCAGGCGGTCGAAGTCGCGGAACGGGTCAGCGGTACGAAGCAACATGAGGGTCTCCTCCTGGTCCTGGTCGTGGTCACGGGGTCGCGATGCGTCATCGCGATGTGTATCAGTGGATACAGGTTTGTTATAACCGACGATCCCCGTCATGATCAAGTCGTGAGCCCGAGAAATTCTCAGCCCGCCAGCCGCGGCGTCTTCGCCATCTCGGTCGCGGCCGAGATGGTGCGCATGGAGGTGCAGAACCTCCGCGTCTACGAGCGCCGCGGCCTCCTCACCCCCGACCGCACCGGCGGCGGCACCCGCCTCTACAGCCCCGCCGACATCGATCGTCTGCACCGCATCCGCGAGCTCCTCGCCGAGGGCCTCAACCTCGCCGGCATCGCCCGCGTCGTGGCGCTCGAGGACGAGGTACGCCGCCTGCGCGCCCGGCGATGAGCCGTTCGCTGGTCCAGCGCAGCCACTCGTCGGTCGAGACCACCCCGCTCGTTGGTCGAGCCGCGAGCGAAGCGAGCGTGTCGAGACCACCCCGCTCGTTGGTCGAGCAGCGAGCGAAGCGAGCGTGTCGAGACCACCCCGCTCGTTGGTCGAGCCGCGAGCGAAGCGAGCGTGTCGAGACCCAGCCCGACAGCCCTCAGTAGACGATCGCCTGCACCCCGTCGACCAGGATCTCCTCGGCGAACACCGCCGCCCCGGCGACCCGCACACCCGGCAGCAGGTCGGCCTCGGTGAGCCCCCGGCGTACGACGCACTGCGAGCAGGCCGTCACCTCGCCGGCTGCCAGCACCACTGCCAGCAGGTCGGCGACCGGTGTCGCGTGCTCGAGGCCCAGCGACGCCGCCCCGGGGACGCCAAGGAAGACCGCCTCCCCGGTGAGCCACAGCGACACCGCAGCCCCCGAGGCGCACGCAGACGCCGCGACCGTGAAGGCCTGGTTGGCCCGCTCGGGGTCGTCGGCGCCGCAGGTGACCTTGACGACCAGTGAGCGCGACATGCTCACAGACTAGGGTGACGGCGTGGCTTTCCAGTTCCCTGACAACCTCCATCCCCAGTGCGGGCCCGTCGCGTGGCTGCTCGGCACGTGGGCCGGCAACGGGCACGGCGACTACCCGACGATCGAGCCCTTCCAGTTCGGCCAGGAGCTGATCTTCACCCACGACGGTCGCCCGTTCTTCCACTACATGGCGCGCGCGTGGATCGTCGACGAGTCCGGCGAGAAGGTCCGCGACGGTGCGCTGGAGACCGGCTTCCTGCGCTGCCTGCCCGAGGGCAAGGTCGAGCTGCTGCTGACGCACAACACCGGTTTCGTGGAGGTCTACTACGGCACCGCCGAGGCCGGCAAGCTCGAGCTGAGCACCGACGCGGTGGTGCGCACGCACACCGCCAAGGAATATGTCGGCGGCCACCGCCTCTACGGCAACGTCGAGAGCGACCTCCTCTACGCCTACGACATGGCCGCGATGGGCGAGGCCCTCCAGCCGCACCTGTGGGCCCGGTTGCAGCGGCAGTGACCCGTGGCTGAGCCGAGCGGCAGGCAAGGGGACTGGCGTGAGCGCCTCCGCGAGAGCGGGCACCGCCTCACGCCGCAGCGCGAGCTGATCCTGGCCGCAGTCGATCAGCTCGGCCACGCCACGCCCGACCAGGTGCTCGCGCAGGTCCGCAAGACCTCCGAGGCGGTCAACATCTCGACGATCTACCGCACCCTGGAGGTCCTCGAGGGGCTCAACCTGGTGCGTCACGCCCACCTCAGCGACCGCGCCCCGACCTACCACTCGGTCAAGGACCATGAGCACTTCCACATCGTCTGCCGGAATTGTGGGCGCGTCACCTCCGTTGGACCAGGTGTGCTGACCACCCTGCGCGAGACCCTCCGCGACGACCACGACTTCACCGTGGACGTCGGCCACCTGACCGTCTTCGGCACCTGTGCCTCAGGCTGTGACTCATGACCGACGCACCCACCGGCCCCCGGCCGAGCCCCCTGCTCCACCTCCCCGGCGCCGTGTCCGGCGACGGCATCGACGCCCCGGTCGCCGCTCACTACGGCTCGTTCAACACCGAGCAGCGCTTCCTCGAGGGCGGCGAGGGGTTCGTCGACCTGTCCCACCGCGACGTCGTCCGCATCACCGGGCCCGACCGCCTCACCTGGCTGCACAACCTCACCACCCAGCACTTCACCGACCTCCAGCCCGGCGTCTGGACCCAGGCGCTGGTCCTCAGCCCCACCGGTCACGTCGAGCACGAGCTGCGCGGCGTCGACGACGGCGAGTCCTTCACGTTCCACACCGAGCCCGGCGCCAGCGGCCCGCTGGTCGCCTTCCTCGAGCGGATGAAGTTCATGACCCGCGTCGAGGTCACCGACGAGACCGCGTCGTACGCCGTCACCTGGCGCCCGGCCGCCGGCTTCCAGCTCGTGCCCCGCGACCAGCTCGACGCCTTCGCCGCGGCCGCCGGTCCGCCGGCCGGGATGTGGGCCTTCGAGGCGCTGCGCATCGCCCGCGGCGAGCCCCGCCTGGGCGTCGACACCGACCACCGCACGATCCCCAACGAGGTCGGCTGGATCGGGCCCGCCGTCCACCTCGACAAGGGCTGCTACCGCGGCCAGGAGACGGTCGCCCGCGTCCACACCCTCGGTCGCCCCCCGCGCCGGCTCGTGCTGCTCCACCTCGACGGCACGGAGAACAGGCTGCCCGTCCGCGGCAGCGAGCTGCTGCTCGGGGAGAAGGTCGTCGGTTTCGTCGGCTCCTCCGCGCGCCACCACGAGCTCGGCCCGATCGCCCTCGCCCTGGTCAAGCGCAACGTCGCGCTCGACGCCCAGCTCACGACGGACACCATGCCCGCCGCCCAGGAGGTCGTCGTCGACCCCGAGGTCGGCCTGCACGTCCGCCCCCGCACCTGAGCAGCGACACCCGGATGAGCACTGGCCACCGGACGGTGGTCGTCGGGATCGCGTTGGTCCTGACGATCCTCACGCTGCTCCTGCTTGCCGGTCATGGCCCGTGGGCTGGCGAGCCGATCGAGATCGCCAGTCTCAGCGACCGGCACGGCCTCAACACCGGCGACCTCCCGGTCTTCGCGCTGTGGCTGGTCGGCATGCTCGGCTGTGGCCACCTGCTCCGCCGTCGCTGACGTCCTGGCTGCCCCTGCGAGTCGTGTGCCGCAGCCCGCGCTGCAACGCGTCCTGCGGCCCACGACCGAGCACAGGAGGCCCGGCCGCCAGCGATCAGCGCGCGTACTGCACGTGCGTGTCCACCCCCGCGTGCGCGAACCCCAGCCCGCCGTAGACCGCCACGGCCGGCGCGTTGTCCGACTCGACGTAGAGCAGCACCTCCTCGACGCCCAGCCCCGCCAGGTGGTGCAGCCCGGCCAGCGTCAGCGCCTTCCCGAGCCCCCGACCCTGTGCCGCGGGGTCGATCCCGACGACGTACACCTCACCCAGCGCGGGGGAGTGCTGCTTGGTCCAGTGAAATCCCAGCAGCGACCCGTCGCCCGCATCGGCCACGAGCAGCCCGGCGGGGTCGAACCACGCCTCCGCCATCCGCTCCGCCAGCTCGCCCGCGTCCATCGCGCCCTGCTCGGGGTGGTGCGCGAAGGCGGCGGCGTTGACCCGCAGCACCTCCGCCGCGTCACGCTCCTCGTAGCCGCGCACGGTCACCCCGTCGGCCACGACCAGCGGCGGCAGGGCGAGCGACGTCGGTCGCCGCATCACCCACAGCTCCCGCACCTTCTCGAACCCGTACGCCGCCGCAAGCGCGGCCGCCGCCGGGTGGTCGCCGTGCGACCACGCCAGCACCCGTCCCTCGCCGACCGGGTCCAGCGCCTGCGCCAGCAGCCTGCGCCCGACTCCGCGCCCCCGCGCCTCGGGCGAGACCACGAGCGTGACCTCGCCGTCGACGAGCAGCGCGAACCCGTCCTCCTCGATCCACGACCGCACCCGCTCGGGGTGGTGCCGCACCGCCCGCCACGTCGCCTCGTCCACCGCCGACGCCCCGTCCGCGGTCTCGGCAGCAGCAGCGATCTCTTCCAGGGAGCTCATGCCACCCATTCTCGTCGCTCGAGCCCGCGCTCGGTGATCGAGCCCGCCCGTTCGGTGGTCGAGCCCGCCGAGCCCTGGCGAGGTGGCGTCGAGACCGTCCGGCGAGCGCCCGTTCGTTGGTCGAGCCCGCCCGTTCGTTGGTCGAGCCCGCCGAGCGCCAGCGAGGCGGCGTCGAGACCCAGCAAGCCAAGAAGCAGCCTCAGGCCCCCGAGCTCTCCCGATCAGCCACGACAGCACCAGCCTTCTCCGTCACCGGCAGCACGAACCGGTAGCCGACATTGCGCACGGTCCCGATCAGCGTCTCGTTCTCGACGCCGAGCTTGGCGCGCAGCCGCCTCACATGGACATCAACGGTGCGGGTGCCGCCGAAGTAGTCGTAGCCCCACACCTCCTGCAGCAGCTGCTGGCGGCTGAAGACCCGTCCCGGGTGCTGCGCGAGAAACTTGAGGAGCTCGAACTCCTTGAACGTCAGGTCGAGCACGCGTCCGCTGACCTTCGCGGTGTACGCCGCGTCGTCGACCACGACCTCGCCCGACCGGATCACGTGGGACTCGGGGTCTGCCGCGTCGCGGTAGGCGTTCAGCCGGCCGATCGCCAGCTTGATGCGTGCCTCGAGCTCGGCGGGGCCGCAGGTGTGCAGCACGACGTCGTCCATGCCCCAGTCGTGGGCGACGACGGACAGCCCGCCCTCGGTGACGATGAGCAGGACGGGCACGTCGGAGCCGGTGGTGCGGATCAGGCGACACAGGTCACGTGATCCGGCGAGGTCCTGGCGGCCGTCGACGAGGAGCAGGTCCGCGTCGGGGGCTTCGAGGAGCGCGCTTCCCTCGGCTGGGAGGATCTTCACGTGGTGTCCGAGCAGCGCCAGGCCGGGCAGCACCTCGGCAGATGGCTGGAGCGCGCTGGTCAGCAGCAGCAGGGTGCTCACAATGGTCTCCTCCCGGTGGGCAGGGACCGAAACGCGACGCTGGGCTCCGGTCAAGCAGAACAGATGAGGAAGAATACCGAAACGTGAGCGAATTGTTGGAGCGTTCCAAGTCCGGTGAGACCGACGTCATCCGGGTGACCTACTGGGCGGCCGCCCGCTCGGCTGCCCAGCGCGACCACGACGACCTCCCCGTCGCTGCCCCGATCTCGCTCACGAGCGTCCTGCACCAGATCGCCAGGCTCCACCCCGACAGCCGCCTGCCGGCCGTCCTCGAGACCTGCTCGATCCTTCTCGGCGACCGCCCCGTCGCGACCGAGGACCCCGACGAGCTGATGGTCCCGCCCGGCGCCGAGCTCCAGTTCCTCCCGCCTTTCGCCGGCGGCTGACCGTGTCCGATGGTCGACGGCGAGCGCGTCGCCAGTGCGGGAGCCTTCGGTGGTCGAGCAGTGAGGCGCGCCAGCGCGAGTGCGGGAGCCTTCGGTGGTCGAGCAGTGAGGCGCGCCAGCGCCGAACGTCCGTCGAGACCCGGAATGCCCGCAGCGGGCAGATCGTTGACCACCTCGTGACCCCCGGACAGCTCGTGCTCCTCATCGCCGTCGTCGCCGCGCTCGCCTTCGGCGGCTACCGCGCGCTCACCGACGGCCGCTTCCGCGGCACCCACCGGGTCCGCGACGCGGAGCCCACCCCGGTTGCCACCACCGCGACCCCCACCACAGCAGCACACGACGACGAAGCCTCCGTCCTGGTGGACACGCCGTGGTCCGACCAGCTCGGTGACAAGGCGACGCTGCTCCAGTTCTCCAGCGCCTTCTGCGCCCCCTGCCGCGCGACCCGCCGCATCCTCACCGAGGTGGCCGAGGTCGTGCCGGGCGTCACCCACCTCGAGGTCGACGCCGAGCAGCACCTCGACCTCGTACGACGCGTCGGCGTCCTGCGCACCCCCACCACGCTGATCCTCGACGCCCACGGGGCCGAGGTCACCCGTGCCGCCGGGGCCCCGCGCAAGGAGCAGGTGCTCAGCGCGCTCGCACAGCTGCCGTGAGCGACGGGTCGCCGCGCCCCGGTTTGGAGAGCGCGCGTAGTTTCGAGACCGATGTGATCCACGCGACATCATCAAAACGGCGGACCCTGTGCTCCCGCCCTCCTGGGAAAGGTCCCACCATGAAGAAGATGATCGCGGCGCTCTTCGCCGCAGTGCTGATGGCAGCAGGCCTCGTGACGGTCTCGAGCAGTGCGGCGCTGGCTTGCGGCTGCACCGACGCCTCCGTCAAGACCGACTCCGAGATCACGGGCACGACGGCCGTGAAGGCGGGCAACAACCCGCGTTTCACCATCACGGTCGAGGGAGCCAACAACAGGAACCCGAAGGGCACCGTGCGTCTGGTGATCAAGCGCAAGGGCGGCGGCTACTTCAAGGCTCGCAACGTCTACTACGGCGGGGCGACCAAGACCATCATCGGCCCCAAGCTCACCAAGCTCGGCACCTACACGGCCACCATCCGCTTCGTGCCGAAGGCCAACTCCAACTTCGCCGGCTCGCGCGACGTCAAGGCGCTGAAGGTCCAGCGCTGATCCACAGACATCTCGGAGGGCCCTGCGATCTTTCGCGGGGCCCTTCGTGATCCGGGCGCACCGATCAGTCGGCGGAGGACCCGGCGAGAGTGAGATAGTCGAGCGACTCCTCCACCCCGGAGCGCAGCCGCGCCAGGTCGGTGCGCACCATGTGCTCGACGACCTGCTCGAAGCTCGCCGGCGGCGACCACCCGAGCACCTCACGCGTCAGCGACGTGTCGGCCAGCAAGGACGGTGCGTCCGCGGGTCGCAGCAGCGCCGCGTCCTGCACGACGTACGACGTGGGGTCGCCGAGGCCGGCCGCCGCGAAGGCCGCGTCCAGCAGGTCGCGCAACGTGTGGGTGACGCCGGTGGCGATGACGAGGTCGTGCGGGGCGTCGAGGTCGAGCATGGCCACCATCGCCTGCACGTAGTCCTCGGCGGCGCCCCAGTCGCGGGAGACCTCGAGGTTGCCCAGCGACACCGAGTCCGTGAGGCCGCAGGCGATCGCTGCCGCGGCCCGGGTGATCTTGCGGGTCACGAAGCGCTGGGGGCGCAGCGGGCTCTCGTGGTTGTGCAATGTCGCTGTCGCGGCAAACAGCCCGTCCCGCTCCCGTGTCTCGGCCACAGCAGCCCGGGCCCGCGCCTTCGAGAGCGCGTAGGGGCTCTCGGCGCCGGCCTCCTCCGCGGAGCCGGCCTGGAAGAACCGCACGTCCGCCCCGGCGCGGTCGCGATGCGCCACGAGCGCGCGCAGCATCTGCTCCACGGCCACCGCGTTGACCTCGGCCACCAGCTCGGCGTGGTCCCAGCTCGCGCCGACCGAGGAGAAGCCGGCGAGGTTGAAGACCCGCGACGGCGCCCACTCGGCCACCAGGTCGACGAACCCGGCAGCGTCACGCAGGTCGTGGGCCACCACCTCGACCCCGTCGAGATAGACCGCCATCGACGCCACGGCGGTGTCGCCGGGCCGTGTGGTGCCGACCACCCGCCACCCCTGGGCGAGGAGCAGGCGGGCGAGGTAGACGCCGTCCTGGCCGGCGACCCCGGTCACCAGCGCCACCGGGCGGTCCGCCATCAGCTGAGGCCGGCGACGGGTCCCGCACCCAGCCCGTCACCCAGTGCGGCGACGTCGGCGTCGACCATCAGCCGGGCCAGGGCGCCGACGTCGGTCTGCGCCTTCCAGCCGAGCACGTCGTGCGCCTTGGTCGGGTCGCCGATGAGGGCGTCGACCTCGGTGGGGCGCTCATACTTCTCGTCGTTGAAGATCACGTAGTCGTGCCAGTCGAGGCCGGCGTGGGCGAAGGCGAGCTCGCAGAAGTCGCTTCACGGTGGTGCCGACGCCGGTGGCGAGCACGTAGTCGTCGGGCTCGTCCTGCTGGAGCATCCGCCACATGCCCTCGACATATTCCTTGGCATAGCCCCAGTCCCGCACGGCGTCGATGTTGCCGAGCACGAGCACGTCCTGGTGACCGGCCTTGATCGCGGCCACCGCCTGGGTGATCTTGCGGGTCACGAAGGACTCGCCGCGACGCGGCGACTCGTGGTTGAAGAGGATCCCCGACACGGCGTAGAGCCCGTAGGCCTCGCGGTAGTTGATCGTCATCCAGTGGGCATAGAGCTTGGCCGCGGCGTAGGGGGAGCGCGGGTAGAAGATCGTGTGCTCGTCCTGCGGCGGCGGTGTCTTGCCGAACATCTCCGAGGTCGAGGCCTGGTAGAAGCGGCAGTCCAGCTTGGCCGCCCGCAGCGCCTCGAGCAGCCGCACCGTCCCGATCCCGTCGGCGGACGCGGTGTACTCCGGCATCTCGAAGGAGACCCGCACGTGGCTCTGCGCCGCGAGGTTGTAGACCTCGTCGGGCTGGATCGCGTGCACCAGGTTGACCAGGCTCACCCCGTCGGTCATGTCGCCGTAGTGCAGGAAGAGCCGCTCGCCGGCCGCCGGGTCGAGGTAGATCGGGTCGATGCGTCCCCGGTTGAAGCTCGACGAGCGCCGCACCAGCCCGTGCACCTCGTAGCCCTTCTCCAGGAGGAGCTCGGCGAGGTAGGAGCCGTCCTGGCCGGTGATGCCGGTGATGAAAGCGCGCTTGGGCACGTCGGTCCTGCCTGCTCGAAAACGTGGGTCACGCGAGGATAGTGCGCCGAGATCTGCGACCGTGGGGCCGTGCACACCACCGCCACGCGCCGGGTGCTCGCCGTCGTGCTCGTCGGCTACCTGGCGGTCCTCCTCTTCGCGCTCCTCACGCCGTCGGCGCAGACGCCGTCCTCGAGCGTCGCCTGGATCGGGGACGTGCTGCGCGCCCTCGGCGCCCCCGAGCGGCTCCTGGTGCCCGAGCGGGTCGAGTTCCTCGCCAACGTGGCGATCCTGGTGCCGGCGACCGGTCTCGCGGCGCTGCTCGTGCCCTCGGCGACCTGGCGCGACTGGACGGCCTACGGCTTCCTCTTCGCCGGCAGCATCGAGGTCTGCCAGGGCCTCTTCCTCCCGGCTCGCTCCGCGACCTACGTCGACGTCGTGGCCAACACCCTGGGGGCGGCACTGGGCGGCATCGCCGCCGCCGCGCTCACGGCCCTGAGCGCGCGACGTCTCACGATGCGAACGCACCATCCAGATGTTGAGACCGGGTTGGGCTGAGCCCGCCTGCGTCCCTACTCTGGACAACGTGTTCATGACCTGGTTGACGAAGCGGCGCGCAGTGGACTACTGCTGCACGCGCTCGTCCCTGTGTCGAATGTCCTGACGGGACCCCGTCTCCGCCTCCGCTGAATCGACCGGCTCGCTCCGGTCAGAGCATGAGGCGCCGCGCCGCTGACGCTGCGCTCCCCGGGTCCCGGCGACTGCTGCCATGCCCAGGACACCCAGGAGACACACATGACCACCCAGATCGATTCCCGTGGACCGCAGTTCACCGCCGCCGTCACCAGCGTCGTGCTCGCCGTGGTGCTGCTGACCGCGCCGAGCACCTTCGCCACCGTGCTCCTCGCGGCCCAGGCGGTGCTCTTCGCCGTCGGCGCCGGCCTCGGCGTCCAGCACACCCCGCTGGCCTGGGTCTTCCGCACCCTGGTCCGCCCGCGCCTCACCGGCACCCCCGAGTGGGAGGACGCGGCACCGCCGCGCTTCGCCCAGGCGGTCGGCCTCGGCTTCGCCGTCGTCGGCGTCCTCGGCTTCGCCACCGGCGCCGGCGTCGTGGGCCTGGTCGCCACCGGCTTCGCCCTCGCCGCCGCCCTGCTCAACGCCGTCTTCAAGTTCTGCCTCGGCTGCGAGCTCTACCTCCTCGGCGCTCGCACCTTGGCGATCGTCGGCCGAGGGACCTCCCCTGATGTTCGTTGGTCGAGGAGCGAGCGAAGCGAGCGTCTCGAGACCTCCCTCGGTGGGTGAGCCGCGTGCGCCTCGCGACCTCTCCCCTCGGTGGTGAGCCGCGAGCGCCTCGAGACCTCTCCCCTCGGTGGTTGAGCCGCGAGCGCAGCGAGCGCGTCGAAACCCTGTCATCCCCAACTTCCGCACCACCCGAAAAGAAATGAGAAACCAATGACTCGCGAGAGCTCGCTCGTCACCGCCCAGTGGGTGGAGGACAACATCGACAACGCCGACATCGTCATCATCGAGGTCGACGAGGACACCACGGCCTACGACAAGGGCCACATCAAGAACGCGATCAAGCTCGACTGGACCACCGACCTCCAGGACCAGGTCCGTCGCGACTTCGTCAGCAAGGCGCAGTTCGAGGCGCTGCTCAGCGACCGCGGCGTCGGCAACGACCACACCGTGGTGCTCTACGGCGGCAACAACAACTGGTTCGCCGCCTACGCCTACTGGTACTTCAAGCTCTACGGCCACCAGGACGTCAAGCTCATGGACGGTGGCCGCAAGAAGTGGGAGCTCGACTCCCGCGAGCTCACCGCCGAGCTGCCCACCCGCGACAAGACGTCCTACACGGCCACCGAGCAGGACCGCTCCATCCGCGCCTTCCGCGACGACGCCATCGCCGCCATCGGCGTGCAGAACCTCATCGACGTCCGCAGCCCCGATGAATACGCCGGCCGCCTGCTCGCCCCGGCCCACCTCCCGCAGGAGCAGTCCCAGCGCGCCGGCCACGTCCCCACGTCGCTCAACGTGCCGTGGAGCAAGAACTGCAACGACGACGGCACCTTCAAGTCCGACGACGACCTGCGCAAGCTCTACGCCGACGGTCGGCATCGACGACTCGTTGGACACCATCGCCCTGTGCCGCATCGGCGAGCGCTCCTCGCTGACCTGGTTCGTCCTCAAGGAGCTCCTCGGGCACGCCAACGTGAAGAACTACGACGGCTCCTGGACCGAATACGGCTCCCTCGTCGGCGTCCCGATCGCCCTCGGCGACGAGCCCGGCACCGCCGACGAGGCCTCCTGATGTGCGGCGCAACTGAGGGCGGCCTGTCCCTCGACGGCGTCAACGTCGCCAAGGAGGCCGTCATCCAGGGCCAGGTCCTGCGCGGCACCGACCCCGTCGGCAACGCCTACGTGCGCCTCCTGGACCGCACCGGCGAGTTCACCGCCGAGGTCCCCACCTCGGCCACCGGCCACTTCCGGTTCTTCGCCGGCGAGGGGGAGTGGACGCTGCGCACCCTGGCCCCCAAGGCCGACCCGGTCGACCACCGTGTCCTCGCCACCGTCGGCTCCGTCGCCGAGGTCACCGTCACCATCTGATCCGCCCTTGGTGGTCGAGCCAGGAGGGCCGCCAAGGCCCGAGTGCGTCGAGACCCACCCCATTCGCTGGTCGAGCCACGAGGAGCGCCAGCGACGAGTGCGTCGAGACCCACCCCGATCGCTGGTCGAGCCACAAGGAGCGTCAGCGACGAGTGCGTCGAGACCCACTCACCTGATGATGGTCGAGCCAGGAGGGCCACCAGGGCCCGACTGCGTCGAGACCACCCACGCCCGACAGTAAATTGTCTAGCACTCGTGAGACAGCGTCACTTCTGAGTGGGCACAATGGCTATTTGTGTGGTGGACTGCTGAGAGCAAGTTCTAAACTGCGCGGCACCGTCCGTTCTTTGAAAGGCTCCCTCCATGAAGAAGATCATCGCGGCCATTTTTGCCGCAGTGCTGACGACGACGGGTCTCGTGACCTTCTCGGGGACAAGCGCGACCGCCGCGACGTGTGAGCGATACGGCAACTGCCCCCGGCCGGCTGCCGATGTCTCCATCCCTCGTCTGATCGAGCTCGGCGCCTCAGTGCCGGTCACGATCACCATCGCCCCCGAGTTCGCCAAGAGCGCTGCCCGGGCGGTTCGACCCAAGGGCACGGTGCGGGTCATCTACAAGCGCAACGCTGGTGGCTTCTTCAAGGCGCGCAACGTGTACTACAGCGGTCGCACCAAGACCATCCGCAGCCCGCGCTTCACCAAGCTCGGCAGGCACACCGTGACCATCCGCTTCATCCCGCGAAAGGGTTCGCCCTACCGTCGGTCCTCGGACCGCGTGCGCGTCAACGTCGTCGACAACAGCTGACCGACTTTTGCAAGGGGGCCCCACGCGTGCGTGGGGCCTCTTTCCTGTCACCAGGTGCACCCGTGTGCCCACTCACTCGATAGGACTGGCCGGTGTTCACTCGCAGCAGGGTGTTGCTCGTCGCGATCATGGTGCTCGTCGGGGCAGCCGCGTTCACTGCGTGGACCGTGTGGCAGGTGAAGGGTGACCTTCAGCGCGCCGAGAGCAGCGTGGATGCCGTGATCTCTGCCATCGACGCTGACGATGCTCAGTCTCGAGACGCGGCGATTGACGACCTGCAGGATGCCGCCTCGTCCGCGTCCGGACGCACGGACGGGCTCTGGTGGTCCGTGATGACCCGCGTTCCGTTTGTCGGTGACGACGCTGCCGGCGTACGCGCCCTCAGCGCCTCCCTCGACATCGTGGCGTCCGAGGCTGTCTCGCCCGTGGCGGACACCTTGGCCGGGTTGGGCGAGGTCTCGACGGACGGTCGCATCGACCTCGTCGCGTTGGAGGGGTTCTCCCAGCCGCTCATGCGATCCCGCGACGCCATGGATCGCGCAGCCGCGGAGGTCGCGGGGTTGGACAGCAGCGGTTACGTGGCTCCGTTGCGTGGTCGCTTCGACGAGTACGCCCGCCGGGTCGCCGCAGCAGCCTCCTCGCTGGCCTCGGCCGAGACCGCTGTCGACGTCCTGCCGGGCATGCTCGGGGCCGACGGGCCGCGAGACTACTTCTTCCTCTTCCAGAACAACGCGGAGATCCGCGCCACCGGGGGCATGCCCGGCTCCTGGGCTCAGCTGCATGCCGAGGACGGCAGTCTCGAGCTGGTCCGCCAAGGGACCGCGAGCGACTTCCCCCGGTCCGCACGACCCGTCGTGCCGATGACGCGCGAGGAGGTCAGCGTCTACAGCGAGGGGCAGGGCACCTTCTTCCAGAATCCTGGCACCAACCCCGACTTCCCCCGTGCGGCAGAGTTTTGGCACGCCCACTGGGACGCGAGGTTCCCCGACACTCCGATCGACGGGGTGCTCGCCCTCGATCCCGTCGGGATGTCCTACCTGCTCGACGGGACCGGGCCCGTGCAGCTCGATGACGTGACGCTTACGCGCGACAACTTCGTGAGTGAGCTGCTCGACAAGCCCTATCGGACGCTGGGCACCAGCGCCCAGGACGCCCTCTTTCAAGACGCCGCGCGCGCCGTCTTCGACGCGATCACCGGTGACCTCGCGTCCCCGAGAGCACTGGTCGAAGGTCTCGACCGGGCGGCAGGGGAGGGGCGCTTCCTCGTCGCTTCGTTCAACGAGACCGAAGCAACGACCCTCGCGACGACAGCCGTCGCCGGCGCCCTGCCTCAAGATGATGGCCGCACGCCGTTCGTCGACATCGATGTGAACGACATGACCCAGTCGAAGATGTCTTACTACCTGCGCTACTGGGCCGACGTGCAAGCCACCTCGTGCGATGAGGACTCCGGCACCCAGCAGCTGGAAGGCTCCATGAGCCTCAACCAGGTCATCTCTCCTGCCGACGCCGCGGCGTTGCCGGTCTCGGTCACCGGTGGCCCGTCGCCCTTCGGCCTGGAGTTGGGGAGCCAGCTGGTGGAGCTGCGCATCCACGGCCCGCACGGAGGCTCCATCGACGAATTCAAGGTCGATGGCCGGGTTTTCGAGCCTGCGATGGCGACCCTCGACGACCGGCCGGTGGCCACGCTTGCCGTGGCGTTGACCACGCGCGACAAGAAGATCATCACTTGGGCCATGACCACTGGCGCCGGGCACGAGGCGGATGGCCAGGTCGGCATGACTCCCAGCATCGTCCCGGGCAACAAGGGGAGCGTGTTTCACTAGCGCCTGCTAGGCCCATTCCGTCAGCAGTCGAGGCCGATCAGCAATACAATCAGACCTCTCAAAGGCTCAGCGAAAGCTTCCCTTTTTCGATGAGTGCGACAGCAGAAAGGCTCGCAATCCCATGTTCGACATCTTGCTGTCGGCCCCCGACGTCGGCGACCTCGAGCAGGAATACGTCTTGCGCGCCATGCAGTCGGGCTGGGTGGCCCCGGCCGGCCCCGACCTGACGGCATTCGAGGAGGAGGTCGCCCAGCGCGTGGGGGTCAGCCACGCGGTGGGACTTTCTTCCGGCACCGCCGCCCTCCACCTCGCCCTGGTCTCCTGGGGCGTCGGGCCCGGCGACGTGGTCCCGGTCTCGACCTTCACCTTCGCCGCCACGGTCAACGCGATCCGCTACGTGGGCGCTGAGCCGCACTTCGTCGACTGCGACGAGGAGACCGGCAACATGAGCCCGGCTCTGCTGGAGCAGGCGCTCACCGGACTGAAGGCGGCCGGGCGGAGCGTGCCCGCGATCGTGCCGGTCGACATGCTCGGTAAGTGCGTGGACTACGCCGCCATCATCGAGATCGCCCGCGCGCACGGAGTGAGGGTGCTGGCCGACGCCGCCGAGTCCTTCGGGGCCACCTACGAGGGCAAACCGGCGGGCTCCTTCGGTGACGCCTCGGTGCTGTCGTTCAACGGCAACAAGATCATGACCACCTCCGGGGGCGGCATGCTGCTCACCGACGACGGGACTCTGGCTGCCCACGTCAAGAAGCTCTCCACCCAGGCTCGAGAGCCGGTGTCGCACTACGAGCACACGGAGATCGGCTACAACTATCGACTCTCCAACATCCTGGCGGCCCTTGGCAGGGCACAGTTGGTCCGACTGGACGACATGCTCAAGCGTCGTCGTGACTGGCGTGAGCGCTACCG
>CAWGZT010000003.1:0-8412 GCA_963827195.1 uncultured Actinomycetota bacterium | reverse complement strand
GTGCTCGACGACGACCTGGGGGTGGTCCGCGTCATGCGGTCCGGGGCCTGGGTCGGGAGCTGAGCGATCAGCCCTTGGTGGAACCGAGGGTCAGTCCCGAGACGAACTGCTTCTGCAGCGCGAAGAACACCACGAGCACCGGGAGGGCCACGATGATCGAGCCCGCCGCGACCAGGTTGGTGTCGGTGAAGAACTGTCCGCGCAGGTTGTTGAGCGCAGATGTCACCGGCAGCTTGTCGCCCTGCTGGATGAGCACCGTCGCCCAGAAGAACTCGTTGTAGACCCACGTCACCTGCAAGGTCGCCAGCGCCGCCAGGGCCGGGCGTACGAGCGGCATGGTGAGCTGCCAGTACTGGCGCCACACGCTCGCGCCGTCGAGCTCGGCCGACTCGTAGATCTCGTGCGGGAGCGTCTTCATGTAGTTGCTCAGCACGAACGTGCAGAAGCCGAGCTGGAAGGCGGTGTTGACGAGGATCAGCGCCCAGAAGCTGTTGAGCATCGACCCCGAGTCGCTCATGAAGTAGGGCAGCGGCACCTCGCGGAACATCCGGAAGACCGGGATCAGCAGCGCCTGCGGCGGCAGCAGGTTGGCCGCGAGGAAGACGCCGAGGAGCGCGAGGTTGAAGCGATAGCTGAAGCGGGCGAGCACGAAGGCGACCATCGAGGAGAGCCACAGCGTCAAGAAGACCGCCGGGATGGTGATCAGCAGCGAGTTCTTCAGGTGCAGGCCGAAGTTGCCCTGCGTCCACGCCTGTTCGTAGTTGCCGGTGGTCCAGCCGCCGAAGGAGAGGTAGCCGTTCGCCTGGGTGTAGTTGTAGTCGCGGAACGAGTTGATCAGCGCCCAGAGCAGCGGGAAGAGCCACGCGAGCGCCAGGAGCGCGATGATCACGGTGGCCACGGTCCCGCGGCGCTGGCTCATCACACCCCCGTCCTTGCGGGTCGGGGGCACGGCCTTGGTCGCCGCTGGGGGCACGGTGGCCACCGGTGTCTCGTACGCCATCAGGAGCGCTCCTCACGGAAGACGGTGCGGAGGTAGATGGTGATGAAGATCGACGAGATCAACATCATGATGACGGCCAGCGCCGAGCCGAAGCCATAGCGTGTCGCCTCACCCACGACGTTCTGCGCGACCAGGGCGCCGATGACCTCGAGGCCGTTGCGACCCTTGTTGATCACCCAGACCAGGTCGAAGGCCCGCAGCGACTCGATGACCACGATCACCACCACGACCATGTTGATCGGCCGCATGACCGGGAAGATCACGTGGAAGAAGGTCTTCACCTCCCCTGCACCGTCGACCGCCGCCGCTTCCCGGAGGCTGGCGTCGACACCCTTCAGGCCGGCCAAGTAGATGAGCATGACGTAGCCGGTGTGGCGCCACGCGGTGGCCACGAGCACGGCCCACAGGTTGACGTCGGGGTCTCCGTACCAGTCGACCTGGCTGTTGAAGACCTGGTTGATCAGGCCCTGGTCGCGGGAGTAGAAGAGCTGCCAGATGAAGCCGATGAGGGCGAGCGAGAGCACGACCGGCATGTAGAAGGCGGTCTGGTAGACGCGACTGCCCTTCATCTCCCGGTCGAGCACGACAGCCAGGAGCATGCCCAGTGCGGTGGGGAAGACGACGAGGAATCCGAGCCAGATGAGGTTGTGCTGGACCGCGGGCCAGAAAGCCGGGTAGATCGTGACGATGTCCCGGTAGTTCTGGACGCCGACCCACTCGATGGTGCCGAGGTCGCCGAAGCCGTTCCACCGACCGAAGGACAGCGCCACCGACAGCAGCGCCGGCACCCACACCAGCAGAAGAACGAGAACCAGCGGGATCGCGACCATCGTGATGACCGTGACCCGGTCCCGCGCCGGCAGCTTCTTCTCCCGCCCCTGGGCAGGCGACTGCGCCTTCGCTTCCTGAGATGCCTCGTCGACGTGTGCCATCACTCAGCCGAGGATCGAGTTGGCCTGTTCCTGGATGCTGGCCGTGATCCCGTCGATGTCGTCGGGATTCTTCAAGAACGCCTGGATGGACGGCACCATCACCGTGTTCGCGAAGTCGGCGTTGGTGTCGCGGTCCATGAACTGCGCGATGTTCGCCGCCGCGCCCACGACCTCTGCCGACTTCTCCTGCAGGGCGGTGTACGAGCTGGTGCTGGCGCCCGAGTTGGCGGCGATGAACGGCGCGTCGGCGCCCTCGTTGCCGGCATCAGCGGCCGCGGCGCTGCCGAGCCACTTGACCATCTCCTTGGCGGCTTCCTGGTTCTTGCCGGCGGACGCGACACAGAAGCCGTCGATCGGGGCGTCCAGGGCGTCCGCGCCGATCGTGGAGTCGAGAGCGGGGAAGGTGAAGAAGTCGAGATCGTCCGCGACGTCGCTGATGGCGTCGACCACGAACGTGCCGAGGAGGTACATCCCGGACTCACCCTTGCTCATCGAGGTCGCCGCCTCCTGCCAGGTGCGACCGAGTGGGTCCGCCTGGTGGTAGGGCAGCAGGTCCTTCCAGGTCTCGAAGACCAGCTTGACCTCGTCGCCGTCCCACGCCTCCTCGCCGGCCATCAGGTTCATGTGGAAGTCGAAGCCGTTGAGGCGCATGTTGAGGATGTCGAAGGTGCCCATGGCCGGCCAGCCGTCCTTGTCGCCAAAGGCGAACGGCGTGATGTTCTTGCCCTGCATGTCCTTCATGAGAGCCGTCAGGTCATCGCTGCTCTCCGGCGCGGTCCAGCCGTTCTTCTCGAAGACCGACTTCTTGTAGAACACCGCCCACGGGTAGTAGCTGACCGGCACGAAGTACTGCTTGCCGTCGGGAGCCGTGGCCGCCTGCTTGAACGAGTCGTTGAGTCCGTCGATGGGCCACTGGTCGCTGAGGTCGGTGATCAGTCCGGCCTCGGCGAACTGGGCCATCCGGAAGCCGGCGAACCAGGTGAAGACGTCGTCGGGCGAGCCCTGCAGGTAGGTGTTGATGCTCTCCTGGAAGGTGTTGTGGTCGACTGCGTTGAGGTCCACCTTCGTGTCGGTCTCCGCGGTGTAGGCCTCGGCGATCGCTGCCAGGCGGTCGTAGGCGGGACCCGAGCCCTTGGCCTCGTTGATGCCGAACTTCACGGTGGCGCTCGATCCGGTGGCCGGCCCGGAGTCGCCGCCGCAGGCGGCCAGCAGGCTGGCCCCGCCCACGGCGAGACCGCTGAGGCCGATGCCGCGGAGCACGGAGCGACGTGTCGCTGCCGTGGTGGCGACGGTCGAGCGGGGAATGGCACGGGATGTGGTGCGGGACACGAAGGCCTCCTGGAGACAAAACCCAACAAGGGAGCACAGCATGTGACGGCTGACACGCCCCCGTCAACCCCTACAGGTCACAATTCGGACCACTTCAAACATTTCCCAACGTTTTTCCACCTTCAAGCGTTGACTTGGACGTGTGGGTGTCGCCAGAGTTGCGCCATGCCACGTTCCCTGCCCGCTCTCGCCTTCGGCGGTGACTACAACCCCGAGCAGTGGGCGCCCGCAGTCCATGTCGAGGATCGCGCCCTGATGCGCGAGTCCGGCGTCGACCTGGTCACGCTCGGGGTCTTCTCGTGGGCGTGGCTCCAGCCGACGCCCGACACCTGGGACTTCGCGTGGCTCGACGAGCAGATGGACGACCTGCACGCAGCGGGCATCGGCGTCGACCTCGCGACCGCAACCGCCTCGCCGCCGCCGTGGCTGACCCACCGGCACCCGGAGATGCTTCCCGTCACCGAGGACGGTCGCACGCTCTCCCCGGGAGGTCGGCAGGCCTTCTGCCCGAGCTCGCCGGTCTACCGCGAGCACGCGCTCTCCCTCTGCACCGCCCTGGCCGAGCGCTACAAGGAGCACCCGGCGCTGGCGCTGTGGCACGTGTCCAACGAGCTCGGCTGTCACAACGCCCGCTGCTACTGCGACGTCAGCGCCGCGGCATTCCGCATCTGGCTGCGTAGCAAGTACGACGACGACCTGGCCCGCTTGAACCATGCCTGGGGCACGGCCTTCTGGTCGCAGCGCTACGACGACTTCGAGCAGGTGCTGCCACCGCGCGTCGCGCCGACGCACGCCAATCCCACCCAGCAGCTGGACTTCCTGCGTTTCTCCTCCGACCAGCTGCTCGACAACTTCGTCGTCGAGCGGGACGTGCTGCACCGCCTCTCTCCCGGCGTGCCGGTGACCACCAACTTCATGGTGATGCGTCAGACCATCGAGATGGACTACCTGCGCTGGGGCCGCGAGCTCGACATCGTCTCCAACGACCACTATCTGATCTCGGCCGAGGACGGCAGCCACCGTGAGCTGGCCTTCAGCGCCGACCTCACCCGCGGCACCGCGGGCGGGAAGCCGTGGCTGCTGATGGAGCACTCCACCAGCGCGGTCAACTGGCAGCCGCGCAACCGCGCCAAGCTCCCCGGCGAGATGATCCGCAACAGCCTGGCCCACGTGGCCCGCGGCGCCGACGCTGTCCTGTTCTTTCAGTGGCGGGCCTCGCGCGCCGGCGCCGAGAAGTTCCACTCGGGCCTGCTCCCGCACGCCGGCACCGACACCCGTCAGTGGCGCGAGGTCGTCGAGCTCTCGCAGCTGCTCGACGCCGTTGAGGAGGTCGCGGGGAGCGTGCAACGCAACGCAGCCGCGATCCTCTTCGACTATGAGGCGTGGTGGGCCTGCGAGCTCGATTCCCACCCCAGCATCGACGTCCGCTACCGCGACCGCGCCGAGGACCTGCACCGCGCGCTCACCTCGCAGGGCGTCGGCGTGGACATCGTGCACCCGAGCGCCGACCTGTCGGCCTACCGCCTCGTCGTGGTGCCGACGCTCTACCTCGTCACCGACGCCACCGTGGCCGCCGTCACCGCCGCCGCGGACGGTGGGGCGACCGTGGTGGTCACCTACTTCAGCGGGATCGTCGACGAGCACGACCACATCCGGCTCGGCGGCTACCCCGGCGGCTTCCGCGAGCTCCTCGGCGTGCGCACGTCCGAGTTCCTGCCGCTCCTCGAGGGCCAGCGCGTGGAGGTCGAGGGGTTGGGCGGCACGACCGTCGGCGCCGACACCTGGACCGAGGACCTCGCGCTCGCCGGGGCCGAGGCGGTCGCGTCGTACGTCGACGGGCCGGCGGCCGGACTGCCCGCCGTGACCCGACGACAGGTGGGGGCCGGCGCGGCGTGGTACGTCGCGACCCGGCTCGACGCCGTCGGGACGGACCGGCTCGTCGAACGGCTCGTCGCGGAGACGGGCGTCGAACAGCACCCCGGTGCCACGCCCCTGGTCGAGGTGACCCGCCGCGTGCGCGACGAGGCGTCATGGCTCTTCGTGATCAACCACGGCGACGTCGAGGCGGAGGTCCCCGCGCACGGCGTCGATCTGGTCGGTGGTCGCGTGGTCGCGGGCGATCTACGGGTCCCGGCAGGCGGGGTCGCGGTGGTCCGCGAGCACGCCGACGCTGCTGCCCGGAGGTCGTGATGCTCGCGGCGCAGCGGCGGGGGCGCATCTTGTCCGAGCTCGGCCGCGACGGGACGGTGCGCGTCACCGACCTGGTCGAGCTGCTGGGCGTCTCCGACATGACCGTGCGGCGTGACCTGGTCGCGCTGCACCGCGAGGGCCTGCTGGAGAAGGTCCACGGCGGAGCGCTCGCGGTCGCCGAGCCGTCGTCGTCCGAGCCGGGCTTCGCCGCGAAGTCCGTGCAGCGACGTCGCGAGAAGGAGGCGATCGCCGCCGCGGCGGCCGACCTGGTGCATCCGGGCATGGCCATCGCCGTGTCGGCCGGCACCACCACGCACGCGCTGACCGGGCACCTCGCCCGGATCCCCGATCTCACCGTGGTGACCAACTCCGTCTGGGTCGCCGACGTGCTGCACCGCAAGGGCGAGCCGACCACCTCGGTGCTGCTGACCGGCGGACTCCGCACCCCGTCCGACGCACTCGTGGGTCCTGTCGCGGTGTCGTCGCTGCGCAGCCTCCACGTCGATGCCTTCTTCATGGGCGTCCACGGGATGGACGTCCGCGCCGGCTTCAGCACCCCCAACCTCCTGGAGTCCGAGACCAACCGGGCGATGATCGAGCGCTCCCGCCGGCTGATCGTCTGCGTCGACTCCAGCAAGTGGGGAGTGGTCGGGCTCAGCAGCATGGCCGGGCTCTCGGAGGCGGCCGTGCTGGTCACCGACTCCGGCCTTACGGCGCAGGCCAGCGGCGCGCTCAGCGACCATGTCGGCGAGCTGGTGGTCGTCGATCCGATCGACGACGAGGACAACGACCTCGAGGCGGTCGAGGACGCATGACGACGACGCACCTCAGCCGGGCGGGGGTCAGCCTGGTGCTCATGCGCGACGACGCCGGGATCCCGTCGATCCTGCACTGGGGCGCGGCGCTCGGCGACCTCGACGACGACGCGCTGGACGCGCTCGCCGCGGCCCGGATGCCGGGCGTCTCCCACTCGGCGTACGACCTCCCCCGCACGACGGGCCTCGTCCCCGACGGCACACGTGGCTTCGCCGGGACCCCGGCGCTGGAGGGCCACCGGGTCGGTGGGACTGCCCCGGCAGCGACGCCCAGCCTGGTCGACTGGGTGGTCAGCGCCGGCGACAGCGCCCTCACCTGCACCTCGAAGGACTCGGAGGCTGGGTGGGACGTCACCGTGCAGCTCGCCCTCGACGAGGGCGGCCTGCTCCACGCACGCACGTCGGTCACCAACGCGGCTGACGGTGACCTCCACCTGACGAGCGTCCTGACCGCACTCCCGGTCGCAGCACACGCGAGCGAGCTGCTCGACCTCACGGGCCGCTGGTGCAGGGAGCGCTCGCCCCAGCGGCACCCGTGGAGGCAGGGCACCCACCGCCGCGACGCCCGCCGTGGGCGAACGGGCCACGACGCCACCCTCCTGATGGTCGCCGGCACCCCCGGCTTCAGCTTCGGCACCGGCGAGACCTGGGCCGTGCACACCGCCTGGAGCGGCAACCACACGACGTACGCCGAGCGCACCCCCGAGGGCGAGTGCCTGCTCGGTGGCGGCGAGCTGCTCCCCCCCGGCGAGGTGGTGCTCGCCCCTGGCGAGACCTACCTCTCCCCGTGGCTCCTCGGTTCGTGGTCGCCCGCCGGTCTCGACCCCCTGAGCCACCGCTTCCACGCCCACCTGCGTGCCGTCACACCGCGAGCGCGGACCGAGCGTCCGGTGATCGCCAACACCTGGGAAGCCGTCTACTTCGACCAGTCCCTCTCACGACTGGCGGAGCTCGCCGACGTGGCGGCATCCGTCGGCGTGGAGCGCTTCGTCCTCGACGACGGGTGGTTCCTCGGGCGTCACGACGACACCGCCGGGCTCGGCGACTGGCAGGTCGACCCCACGGCGTGGCCACAGGGCCTTGGGCCCCTGGTCGAGCACGTCACCGGCCGCGGCATGGAGTTCGGGCTCTGGGTCGAGCCGGAGATGGTCAACCTCGACTCCGAGGTGGCGCGCGCCCATCCCGAGCGGGTCCTGCGTGGGCGCTCCGCCAGGCCACCCGAGTGGCGGCAGCAGCAGGTGCTGGACCTGCAGGACGAGGACGCGTACGCCGACCTGCGCGCGGCGCTGCTGGCGCTGCTCGAGGACCTGGACATCGCCTACCTCAAGTGGGACCACAACCGTGACCTCACCGACGTCACCCACGACGGCCGCCCCGCCGTGCACGGGCAGACGCTGGCGGCGTACCGGCTGCTCGACGAGCTGCGCGACGCGCACCCGACCCTGGAGATCGAGTCCTGCGCGTCGGGCGGCGGTCGGGTGGACGCAGCGATCCTGGAGCGCACCGACCGGATCTGGCCGAGCGACACCATCGACCCGCTCGAGCGTCAGCACCTCCAGCGCTGGACCTCGTTGCTGGTCCCGCCGGAGCTGATGGGCTCGCACGTCGGCGGTCCGATCGCGCACACGACCGGTCGCTCGCACCGGCTGGGCTACCGCGCCGCGACTGCCCTGCTCTACTCCTTCGGCGTCGAGTGGGACCTCACCTCGCTCGACGCGCTCACGCTCGATGCGCTGACGCGGTGGATCGCCCTGCACAAGCAGGTCCGCCCGCTCATCGCGGGCGGCACGCTGGTCCATCCGGACCACCCGGACCCTGCGGTGATGGTCACGGGCATCGTCGGCGTCGACCGCACCGAGGCGTGGTACGTCGTCGCCACCGTGGCGGCCACCGCCACCCAGCACCCGGCTCCACTCCGCCTCACCGGACTGGACCCCGACCGCGTCTACCGGCTCTCCGAGGAGCTGCCGCCCACGGGCAACGCGGACCTGTCGGGCGGATGGTCGGCCTCGGGTGCCGTGCTCGGCGGCAGGGTGCTGGCCACGGCCGGCGTGGCGCTGCCGGTGCTGGACCCCGAAGAGACCCGGGTGCTGCGCGTGGTCGCCCACGAGGGTCCGGCCTAGGCTCCTGGCATGGACGCAGATGC